>NZ_JBFAYZ010000001.1:0-458855 GCF_040681515.1 Kribbella sp. NPDC051718
ATGGCGGCGGCTTCGACCGACAGGTGCATGGAGGCGGTGGCGGCTTCGCGGGCTCGCCAGGGGATGGCTTCGCGGGCCAGGACGCGGTCCCAGATCAGTGGGAGGCGGTGGCGCAGGGCGAGGGCTTGGCCGAGGGTTTTCGCGGCGGTCGCGAAGGAGACACCCATGACGACGCCATACTCGGCGACGGCGAACTCGGCGATGCCGGGGCAGCCGGGTCCGCCGGGGTGCAGGGCGCGTTCGCCGGCGGGGCAGGACTGGTCGGCGGGGATCATCGCGGGCTCAGGGTGCAGGTCAGCGTAATGAGCGGCCAGGAGGAGGCGCTGGATGCCGGCTTCGTGTTCGTCGGCCTGAGCCCGTACGGAAGCGGCCAGCGTCTCTGCTGTGTTCCACTCGGTCGCATCACTCTCGAACATGCGTTCGATACTACGCTCCGTGAGCGGGCGGCGCAAATCGCGGTGCGGGCTTACTTTGCTTATACACAAGGCGACTGATGGAGAATCTCGCAATGCGTCATCGTTGCGATGGTCGACGTTCAAGCACGCTCAGTTAACGCATGGGGGCCATGCGAGTGAGGAGAGTCCACGCCGAGCCTCCATCACATCTCCCGCAGGAGATGGCTCGCACGCAAGTGACCAGCGCGACACGGGAGCAGCACCCCCGGGCTGGTGGGAGCCCCTGCAGTTGCGTGTGAGGCGGGAGCGAGCGGCGGCGGGTGCGTGGGGTACGACTGGGTTAGCGGGGGATGGGGGCCGGGAGGATTCGGGCGCCGGGGACTGGGCCTTCGGCTTGGCGGACCATTCGGCAGAGGCCGGATTCGGCTAGTTCTACTGCTAGGTCTACTGCTCGGCGGCTGTCGGCGGCCAGGAAGAGGCAGGTGGGGCCGGAGCCGGAGATCATGGCGGCCAGGGCGCCTTGGTCGAGGCCGAACTGGAGGGTGGCGGAGAGTTCGGGGCGGAGGGAGAGGGCGGCGGCTTGCATGTCGTTGCTTAGGGCAACAGCTAAAGCGGCGGGCTGGCCGGAGAGTAGGGCGGTGAGGAGTTCGGGGTGGACTTCGGGGGGTTCTACGCGGCGGAGGGGGCGGAGGCGGTCCAGTTCGCGGAAGACGGCAGGGGTGGAGAGGCCGCCTTCGGCGATGGCGAAGACCCAGTGGAAGGTGCCGCGGGACATCACCTCGGTGACTTGTTCGCCGCGGCCTCGGCCGAGGGCGGTGTGGCCGACGAGGCAGAACGGTACGTCGCTGCCCAGGTCGGCCGCGAGGTGTTCGAGCTCGGGCTGCGTGAGGCCGAGCCCCCAGAGCCGATTGCAGGCGACGAGAGTGGCCGCGGCGTCCGTGGAGCCGCCCGCCATGCCACCGGCGACCGGGATGGTCTTGCGGATGACGAGGTCGACGCCTTCTTCGACGTCGTACTCCGCCTGCAGCACCCGCGCCGCGCGTACAGCGAGGTTCGTACTGTCGGTCGGGACGTCGGCGGCGAAGTCACCGAGCACCTCGACGGTGACCTCGGAGTCGTCGCGCAGGGTCGCCGTCACATCGTCATACAGGGCAACGGCCTGGTAGACGGTTGCGAGCGGATGGAAACCGTCCGGACGCGGCGGGCCGACGGACAGGCCGAGATTGATCTTGGCCGGCGCCCGGACCGTGACCTGATGAGCTGACACGGGCACAGGCTAATGCCCAGCGTCGGCGATCGCGGCGAACTGTTCGATTCCCAACATCTCGCCGCGCAGGGAAGGGTCGATGCCGGCCTTGGCAAGAGCAGCGTCGAGGCGGTCGCGGTCGGGCATCCAGCGGGCGAGCGCGGAGCGGACGGTCTTGCGGCGCTGGGAGAAGGCCGCCTCGATCACCTTGAACACTTCTTCCCGGGATGCCGTGGAAGACGGCGGTTCGCGGCGGGTGAAGGCGACCAGGCCGGAGTCGACGTTCGGAGCCGGCCAGAAGACGTTGCGCCCGATCGGACCGGCGCGGCGCACCTCGGCGTACCAGGCGGCCTTGGCGGACGGTACGCCGTACGTCCGTGAGCCCGGCGGAGCCGCGAGCCGGTCAGCCACCTCCGACTGAACCATCACGAGCCCGTGCCGCAGCGACGGCGAGATCGCCAGCAGATGCAGCAGGACCGGTACCGCGACGTTGTAAGGCAAGTTGGCCACACAAGCGTCAGGCGAGCCGATCTGATCCGGTACGACGGTCATCGCGTCCGCCTCGACGACAGTCAGCGCGTGAGCCTGGTTCGGCGCGTACTCCGCGATCGTGGCCGGCAGTGCCCCGGCCAGCACCGGATCGATCTCCACCGCGGTGACCCGGTGGCCCTCGGCAAGCAACGCGAGCGTCAGCGAGCCCAGCCCCGGGCCCACCTCGAGCACCGTCTCGCCGTCAGCCGACAGGTCGGCGGCTCGGACGATCCGGCGGACCGTGTTCGGGTCGATCACGAAGTTCTGGCCGCGCTGCTTGGTCGGGCGGACCCCGAGCTGCGCGGCCAGTGAACGCACTTCCGCCGGACCGAGAAGTCTCGGTCCGGCGGAAGTGGACGAATCAGCGCTGGTCACAAGCGCCAGTCTCGCAGAGAAGGCCGTGAATCAAGCCTTCTTGCCACAGACAGGCCAGGCGCCGTAGCCACCGCGGTCGGCCTTGACCTTCTCCGCGATCGCGATCTGCTGCGCCTTGGACGCGCCGTTGGCGTTGTTGGCATACGCCGTACCGCCGTACGCGGCCCAGGTGCCGTGGTCGAACTGCAGGCCACCGTAGTACCCGTTGCCGGTGTTGGAGGCCCAGTTGCCGCCCGACTCACAAGCGGCGATCCGGTCCCAGGCGCCGGCGTTGCCACCGGTGGCGGGCGGAGTGTCCTCGACCGGCTTCTTCTTGGTGCCGACCGTGACGAGCTCGTCGACCGGCTTGGTGACGACCGCGCTGGAGACCAGCTTCTTGCTCGCCAGCTTGCCGTCGAGGTAGGTCACCAGGTACTTGACCGACTTGGCGCCCGCGACGCCCTTGGCGGTCGTCTTGGTCTCGCCCTCGAGCAGCGTGGCGTCCTTGGTCTCCTTCTTGCCGAAGGCGATCGCCTGCTTCTCGGTGACCGTCTTGGTGTCGACCTTGACCACCACGACCCGGGTGATGCTGCCGGGCTTGAGCACTGTGGCCACCGCCGGAACGATCCGGTCGTTGGAGTCGAACGGGACCTTGGCGCTGGTCAGCGCCTCGCCCACCGTCGTCGCCATCGACTTCACCGCGACGGCCTTGCCGAGGCGGACGATCTGCAGGGTCTTGGGGGTGCGAACAGTCAGCTCCAGGCCCTCACGCCCGATGGGCGCGCTCCGGCTGGTGGAGAAGACCGCTCCGTCATATCGCAGGCCCAGGTCGGTCATCGCCTCGCTGAGGCTGTCCGCCGTGGTCCAGAAGCTTCTCTTCGTGCCATCCGCGTTGACGGTGAGCTGGCGGCCGTACTGCACCGCGATCTCCTGGCCGTCCTGCAGCTTGGCGTCCAGCGAAGGGGCCACCAGGTCACGCTCGCCGACCTGGATCTTCTTCGCCTTCAGGGCGTCCCCGACGGTCGAGCCGAAGGTGTGCACCTTCTGGACCTGGCCATCGATGGACAGACTGACGGTCTTGCTCTTGGTCGCATAGGCCACGGAGCCGCCCACGACGGCAAACACAGCCGTGGCGCCCACGGCCGCGATGATGGACTTACGCACTAACGCTCCCAGGTAGAGCTACCCGGGCACAGGGTCTGGACGGCACAGGCGCGAGGCCGCGTATGCCGGGTACAGGGCCCGGAAACCACGGTCAACCGCCGAGGGGCGTGCCGTCCGGAATCTTCCCCGATCCCGGCCAACATCACGAGACAGTAACGAAGAAGTAGCTGAAGCGCCAATCCCCTGGTCGGCGTGGCGCAAAAAGGTGTAACGGGCCGTTTACGCCTGGTGACGACCCCAGTGCCCCCGATGCACCACTTCGGCAGTACTGCGACGCCCCCTTTTGAGCGACGGCGACCTCTTGTCGGGGGCTCGGTAACCGATCGAGATGACCCCGATCGGGTCGAAGCCGTCCGGTACTCCGAACTCCTCCTTCAGCCGCCCGACCTTCTCCGCCGGAGGCCCGAAAAGGCAAGCACCCAAGCCTTCGTCGACCACCGTCTGCAGCATCAGCAGCGCCGCCATCCCGGTGTCGATGTACCAGTACGGCGCCGTCCAGTGCTTCTCGTCGCGGTCGGTCCAGCCCTTGTCCGGCGCGGTGTACCGGTCGAGGTACGCGTCCTTGTGGGCGAAGGCGAAGATCAGCAGCGGTGCCCGCCGCAACCCTGTGATCCACTCCACATATTTCTCGTCCGGATCCTCGGCCGCGATCCGCCAGTACCGCTCCCGATCGTCGCCTTCGAGGGTCAGGAACGCCCAGCCCTGGGTGAACCCACCGGACGGCGCTCGGAGACCGTTTTCCAGGATCCGTTCCCGGATCTCGGCAGGCACCGGCCGGTCCGGGTCGTAGTTGCGGACCATGCGCCGGCGCCGGACGACCTCACTGAACTCCATGCAGCCTTGTCTATCAGCCCAGCAACTTGGCCAGCAGGTACGTCTCGGTCCCCGCGAGCCCGACCGAGCAGAAGACCACCGTCTGCCCGGCCACAGGAGCCGGCGCGTCCCCAGCCAGTACTGCACCCAGACTCACCAGCCGGTCGTGTTGCACCGTGCCGGTCAGAATGAAGGGCGGATCGTACGCCGCAGTCTGGGCCAGCGAGTCCGTCACGGCGACATCCGCCCGCGCCACCAGGTCAGGCCCGAACTCAGCGCGTCCGAACTGCTTCGGCCCGAGCGTCGTCACATAACTCCCCGGCGCGATCCACGACGCGTCGATCACCGGCACCGGACTGTCCGTCGCGAGCACCACCAGCGCCTTGCCCTCGACCGTCTCACGGGCCGACGGCGCCGCCACGACCGGCAGCCCCAACTCGGTCGAAACCCTTGCAGCAAAGGCATTCCGGCGCTCGGCGGACCGGCTGAAGACGGTCACCTCGGTCAACTCGCGGACCACCGAAATGGCCCACAGCTGATTCCAGGCCTGTACGCCGGTACCGACGATGCCAAGCGTGGAGGCACCAGCCTCAGCCAGCGCGTCGACCGCGACCGCGCCGATCGCCCCCACCCGGCGCGGACCCAACTCGTTGCCCACAGCAACACCTCGGACGATGCCGGTCCGCCGGTCGTGGACCACCACGACCTGCGCGCCGGGCGACGAATCGAAGGAGTCATAGGAGCGGTACCCGTACCACTCCCCCTCCAACGCCCCGGTCGTGAACACCAACCGGCCGTCCCCCAGCGGCGTACTGACCCGCGGCGGCGAGTGCAGCTCTCCTCGATGCGCGGCGAGCAGCGCCGAGCGCATCCAGCCGACGGCCGAGCGGGCATCGAGCCGCGCGGCGATGTCGGAGTCGGTGAGGACGGTTACCACGAACCACCGAACGCGCGGTTGGCGTTGTCGGACAGCGCCTGGCACAGCTCGGCGACCGAGATGTTCAGCACGCCGGCCATCTTCCGGACCGTGTGCGGGATCAGGTACGACGCGTTCGGCTGGCCGCGATGCGGCGACGGGGTCAGGTACGGCGCGTCCGTCTCGACCAGCACCCGATCCAGCGGCGTGACCGCGAGCGCGTCCCGCAGCGACTGCGCGTTCTTGAACGTCACCACCCCGGCGAAGCTCAGGAACGCACCCCGGTTGACGCATTCACGGGCGAACTCGGTATCGCCGGAGAAGCAGTGCATGACGAGCCGGTCCGGCACGCCCTCGCGGTCCAGGATCTTCAGGATGTCGTCGTGCGCGTCCCGGTCGTGGATCATCAGCGTCTTGTCGAGCCGCTTGGCCAGCTCGATGTGCGCGGCGAACGACGCGTGCTGCGCGGCCCGGCCGTCCTCGCCGGTACGGAAGTAGTCGAGCCCGGTCTCTCCGATGACCCGGACCTTGGGCGAGCTCACCGCAAGCCGCTCGATCTCGGCCAGGGCGTCGTCCAGCTTGCCTGCCGCGGCTAGCTTGGGCGCCTCGTTCGGATGCAGGGCGATACCGGCGATGAGGTTCTTGTACTGCTCTGCCGCCTCGACCGCCCAGACCGCGCCGGGCAGATCGCAGCCGACCTGGACGATCCGGGTGACGCCGACCGACGCGGCCAGCTTGATCGCCTCGGCCGCGGCCAGCCAGTTGCCGTCCTCGCCGTCGGCGATGTCCAGATGGCAGTGCGCGTCGACCACACTCATCGGCAACGGATCCGGTACTGCGGGGCGACTGCGGTCCCGCGACCGGCCGTCCTCCCCGATGGCAGCACGTTCCCGTGTCGGGCGATCGACCTCCACACCGTCGGTAGACATGAGCCCTAGCCTACTTAGTCATCTGAGTCGGTAGATCCGAATATCTTGGTTCCGGTAGATCGGGATGGCCAGCTGGTCCAGCTTCGGCGAGACCGGGCCGGCCCGCAGATCCCCGATGATCAAGGTGACACCGACGTCACCGGCCAGTTTGGCGAGGTGCGCCTCGGACGGTTTCTCGACCGCGATCCGGCTGTCCAGTACTCGGTCGGGCCAGGGCGACTGCTGGAGCAGGAAGCTGTGCTTGTGTTCGGTGGCGGCCAGGTTGGCCGGCGCGTAGGCCCAGCCACCCATCCACATCTGCACTCCGCTGAGCCCGGACATCCAGTACGCGTCGTTGGGGCAGCCCGGGCGGTACGGAACAGGCATGCAGAAAACGTTGCTGACGGCCACATCGTTGGGCTCGAGGTGCTTGCTCAGCCAGAGCATCGCGCTCTGCTCCTCGCGGGTGAGGTAGGTCCGGTACTCGATGTTCGGCGGCGGCAGCGGCCTCGACGCGTCCCGCAGCGCGTCCCCGATCACGATGAACTGCACGGGCATACCGGCCGCCACCGTCAGCACGATCACCTGTACTGCGGCCGAGGCGGCCTGCCGGGTCCGG
Organism: Kribbella sp. NPDC051718; assembly: GCF_040681515.1. Classification (NCBI taxonomy): domain Bacteria; kingdom Bacillati; phylum Actinomycetota; class Actinomycetes; order Propionibacteriales; family Kribbellaceae; genus Kribbella; species Kribbella sp. NPDC051718. The sequence continues at coordinate 6,947 of NZ_JBFAYZ010000001.1, forward strand.
TTGATCCCGAAGATCACTACTGCCCCGACCACGGCCAGCACCCCGAACGGCGCCAGCAACCCGGCCGCCGCGCGCGCCACCGTGTGGGTCTCGGTGTCGGTCGGCCAGAAGAGATAGAGCGCGACCGCTGTGGCCAACCCGGCCACCGCGACGACGATGAGGTCCCGAGCCCGCGTCTGCCCAGCCAGATTCACGCCAACGGCAACCACTCCGACCATCCCGAGCGCCAGGATCGCCCCGAGGAAGTGGTACTCCGAATAGCCCGTGTGCGAGAACACGAGCGTCACCCCGGTCCCGGCCGCGACACAGCCGCTGATCCACCAGTACGCCGGGTCGCGGCGTACCGGCGACATCTTGAGACCGAGCAGCGTAAGCAGCCGGGGTGCGTCGACCAGTAAGTAATAGGTCACGAGCACGACCGCGAAGAGGATCATCCGGGCGTCGCCGTGCTCCAGCGACGGCAGCACCCAGTTGCCGGTGGCCGGGTAGGACTTGTCGCCGGTGACGGCCTGGTAGTACGGCTGGACCCGGAGCGCGGCGAGCAACTGGAACCGGCTGCCACCTGTACTACCGGTCAGCGCGAACGAGGACGCCAACAGGAAGGTCGCCGCGACACCGGCCAACGCTGCTATCCGCAATGGGGCTCGGCGTTCCGAGGCCCAGGCGCCGGCGCCCGCTACGAGGCAGCCGACCAGCATGATCGGGAGCAAGGTGGGCTTCGTCCCGGTCGCCAGCGCCAGCATCAGGACCATCGCTGTCCAGACGCCTGGTCCGGCCTGACGGCGCAGGATCAGTACGGTCGGTCCGACCAGCCCGAGCATCACGACGGCGGCCATCGTGCCGGTCGGTCCTTGCACCACCTGCGCGGCGGACATGTTGGCCGTCGGGGTGTTGACCAGCTGGATAGCACCCGGCAGGACGCCAGCGAGCAGGCCGGCGAGCGGTGCGGCCCACTTGCGCTCGCTGAGCAACTCCCCCGCCGCCCAGCCGACCAGGACCAGAGTGAGCAGCATAGTCAACGGCCATTGGTGGATGAGCACGGTGGCCGGCCGGACGTCGGCCATCACCGAGCCGCTCGCCATGGAGGCGGTTGCGAACCAGTGGTAGATCAGTGGCTCACCCAGCACCCACGGGTCTGCCGGCGTGACGTCGTGGAGTAGCTGCTGGACCAGGCCGAGTTGGTACCAGATGTCTTGGTGGCGGGTCGCCGGGAGCGGCGGGAGCGGGACGGGTCGCAGGAGGACGACCACTGTCCGGACCATCGCCAGGAGGAGGCTGGAGACGAGCAGTACGTGCCACCAGCGGGGTGGAGCGGTGACCGGCGGGCGCAGTGACTTGTTGAAGGCGAAGAACAGCAGTAGCCCGGCGACGAAGGCCCATTGGAGTAGCGGGACGCCGAGCGCGGTACAGATCGCCCAGACGGCCAACTGCCAGGCGAGGCCGAGCACTGCGCCGAAACCCAGGTCCTGCGTCAACAAGCGGCCGCCGGCCAGCGCGCGCCAGAGGAGTGTGCCTGGCAGGAGTACGGCGATCAGCCAGGTGAGCATCCAGCGGACGCTCTCGCCGGTCGAGTCGCCGATCCGGACCAGCAACAGGACCGCGCTGAGCGGCACCAACAGCCACCACCCGAGCAGCCCGATGCCAGGCCGTAATCGACTGGTCACCGTCGGATCTTACTAGCCTTCGGAGGCCTCCTTGACACCCTTCACGAGCATCTCCCACATGCCGCTGGAGTGATCGGCCTCTTCCTGGCTGCCGTTGTTGTCCTGGGTGAGCGTAAGGTGCGTGCCGCCGTCAGTAGCCGAGAGCTCATACGTGAGCGTGTGGTAGTTCTCCGGTACGTCGGGCTGTCCGCTCAGCGGGCTGTAGTGGGTCACCTTGAGCAGCCGGCCCTTCTCGACCGCGACGATCTCGCCCTTGTCTGTGTACTGCTTGCTCTCGTACTCGCCCTGCCAGGTGATCAGGCTGCCCGGCTGCCAGTCGGTCTCCACATCGGCCCCGAACATGAACTTCTTGATCTGCTCCGGGTCGGTCAGGACGTCCCAGACCCGCTCGGGCGATGCCTTGATCTCGGTCTGCGCTGTGGCCAGATAGTCGGCCATGATGTCCAACTCCCATCGGTGTCTTCTACAAGACCGTACGACGCCGGCGCCGTACGGTCTTGTAGAAAAGCGTCAGGGAACGATGACGAGCTTGCCGCGGTTATGGCCGGCCTCGCTGATCTCGTGCGCGGCGCGGGCCTCGTCGAGCGTGAAGGTCTTGGCGATGGCCGGCTTCAGCTTGCCGTCGGCGACGAGCTGGACGTGCTCGGCCAGACCGGCCTTCTTGACGTCGTCCGACACGGCCCCGCTAGAGACGGCCACGCCGATCTCACCGGCGGCGAAGTCAGCGATGGTGACAATCCGGTCGGTACCACCGCGGAGCTCGATCGACTCCTGCAGACCACCCTTGCCGGCCGCGTCGAAGACGGCGTCGACACCCTGCGGAGCGACCTCCTTGACCCGCTCGACCAGGCCCTCGCCGTACGCGATCGGGATCGCGCCGAGGGAACGCAGGTAGTCGTGGTTGGCCTCGGACGCCGTACCGATCACGGTCGCGCCGAGCGCGACGGCGAGCTGCACACCCACCGAGCCAACCCCACCGGCGGCTCCGTGCAGCAGCAGTGTCTCACCCTTCTTGAGACCGAGCTCGTTCAGTACCCGCGCGGCGGTCTCGCCGGCGACCGGGATTGCGACGGCCTCTTCCCACGAGACGTTCGCTGGCTTCTTGGTGGCGACGCCGAGCAGCGCGTACTCGGCGTACGCGCCGCTCTGGGACCAGCCGACGACCTCGTCGCCGACGGCGAACTCGGTCACGCCCTCACCGACCTGGTCGACCACGCCGGCCACCTCGAGGCCCGGGACCGCCGGGAAGGTGGTGGGCATGAAGCTGTCGAACCAGCCGTACCGGATCTTGAAGTCCATCGGGTTCACGCCGGCGGCCTTGACCGCGATCCGGACCTCGCCCTGGCCGGCCTGCGGCTCCTTGGCGTCCTTGACCTGCAGAACCTCGGGTCCACCGAACTCTTCGAAGACAACCGCTCGCATCGCACTGCTCCTTGTTTATTGAAGCGTCAAGTGAAGTACTTTAGGCCTCAATCACTACGGCGGTGCGAATATTCCCGTTGGCTAGATTTCCGGGTCCGACAGGCGGGGGAAGAGGGAGTCGCCCTTGACCAGGACGGAGCCGACCGGGAGTTGGGCCCAGGTGCCGGCTTCCTGGATGCGCTGGTCCTTGAGGGGGCCGAGTTTGGCTTCGGCGCCGAGGAGGGTCCATAGCTTGGCGGCCGTCTTGGGCATGGTCGGGTTGTGCAGGACCGCGACAGCGCGGAGTACCTCGGCTGAGGTGTAGAGGATGGTGGCCAGGCGGGCCTTCTGGGACTCGTCCTTCGCCACCTTCCAGGGCTCCTGCTCGGAGACGTAGCCGTTGACGGCGCCGACGAGGTCGTTGATCGCGGCCAGGGCGTCGTGGAAGGCCAGGGAGTCGATCGCCTTGTCAGCCGCGGCGACCGTCTCGGCGAGCTTGTCGGCCAGGGCCTGCTCGGCGGGGCCGTGGTCGGTGGGCTCGGGGAGTTCGCCGTCGAAGTACTTGTTCACCATCGCGGCGATCCGGCTGGCCAGGTTGCCCAGGCCGTTCGCGAGCTCGGAGGTGTAGACGGCGTTCAGGTGCTCCCAGGAGAAGGAACCGTCGGAGCCGAACTGGATCGTGCGCAGGAAGTAGTACCGGAAGGCGTCCGAGCCGAAGTGGTCGGTGATCTCCTTCGGCGCGATCGCGGTCAGCTTCGACTTGCTCATCTTCTCGCCGCCGACCAGCAGCCAGCCGTGCGCAAAGACCTGCTTGGGTACGGCGACGCCCGCGGCCATCAGCATGGCCGGCCAGATCACCGCGTGGAACCGGAGGATGTCCTTGCCGACCAGGTGCACGTCGACCGGCCACAGCTCCTCGAACCGCTCCGGATCGGTGCCGTAGCCCGCCGCGGTGACGTAGTTGAGCAGCGCGTCGATCCACACGTAGAGGACGTGGTCCTCGTCCCACGGGACCGGGATGCCCCAGTCGAAGGTCGACCGGGTGATCGACAGGTCCTGCAGGCCCTGTTTGACGAACGAGATGACCTCGTTGCGGGCGCTCGACGGCGCGACGAAGTCCGGCTGCGAGTCGTACAGCTCGATCAGCTTGTCGGCGTACGCCGAGAGCCGGAAGAAGTAGTTGGTCTCCGAGACCGTCTCCAGCTCGGTGCCGTGGATCATGCACCGCTGGGTGCCGTCCTCGTCGGTCCGGATGTCCGCGGGGAGCTTGAACTCCTCGCAGCCGACGCAGTACAGGCCCTCGTACTCGCCCTTGTAGACGTCGCCCTTGTCGTACAGCGTCTGCCAGAAGTCGCGGACCCGCTCGGTGTGCCGCTTCTCGGTGGTCCGGATGAAGTCGTCGTAGTCGATGTCGACGTCCACCCAGGCCGGCTTCCACGCCTCCTCGACCAGCTTGTCCGTCCACTCCTGCGGGGACATGCCCTGCGCCTGAGCGCTGCGCATCACCTTCTCGCCGTGCTCGTCGGTACCGGTCAGGTACCACTTGCGCTCGCCGCGCTGGGCGTGCCAACGGGTCAGGACGTCCCCGGCCACCGTCGTGTAGGCGCTGCCGATGTGCGGCGGGGCCGTGACGTAGTAGATCGGGGTGGTGACGTAAAAGGCCTTGTCGGACATGTCTAAAGGGTAGTGGGCCGGGCTAGCTGGTCTTACCAGGGTCTCGGGCGGCCAGTACGGCGTCGTAGACCGTCCTTTTCGGTACTCCGAACCGCTTGGCGACGTCCGAGATCGCCTGCTTACGCGGGGTGCCCGCCTCCTCGTCGGCGGCGACCTCGGCGGCCAGCTCCTCCGGGCCGAGTTCGCGGGCCGACGGGTCGGCTCCCGCGACGACGATGGTGATCTCGCCGCGCACCCCGTCTTCGGCCCATTCGGCCAGTTCGGCCGCGGTGCCCCGCTTGATCTCCTCGTAGGTCTTGGTCAGCTCACGGCAGACCGCTGCCCGGCGATCCTTCCCGAGCGCCTCAGCCAGATCCTGGAGCGAGGCAGCCAGCCGGTGCGGCGCCTCGAAGAAGATCATCGTCCGCTGCTCCCGGGCGAGCTCGGTGAACCGCTTGGTCCGCTCGGCCGACTTCCGCGGCAGGAAACCCTCGAAGGTGAACCGATCCACCGGCAACCCACTCAACGCCAGCGCGGTCAACACAGCCGACGGCCCCGGTACCGCGGTCACCTGTACGCCGGCCTCGATCGCGGCCGCCACCAGTCTGTAGCCGGGATCCGACACGCTAGGCATCCCCGCGTCGGTCACCACGGCAACCGTCTGCCCCTCGACCAACGCCGCGACCAGCTCATCGGTCCGCTGCCGCTCGTTCCCCTCGAAAAAACTCACCACCCGCCCGCTGACCACGATCCCCAGCTCACTGGTCAGCCGCTTCAACCGCCGCGTATCCTCCGCGGCCACCACATCCACTTCCCCCAACACCCGCCGCAACCGCGCAGACGCATCCGAAAAGTCCCCAATAGGAGTCCCCACCAACACCAATCGCCCGGTCACGGCAGAAGGGCGAACGCGTTGATGTGCTGAGGCCGGATGACACTGAAATGCCGTCTGTCCAAGGTCGCGATCTCTCGGAGCTCGAGCTGCTCGGCAAGAGCAACCACCGACGCGTCCACGAATCCAAGTGGCAGGTCGGCATACTGACCGACCAGGTCAGCGGCGCGCTCGAGCCCCGAGCTTGTCACCGGCGCAATCACGAAATCATCAGCGGCCAACGAACGGACGAACGCTTCTTCCGACTTGGCCCCCTTCTCGCGGGCAATCACCTGGAATTGCGTCCGAGTTCGGCTCGCAGGATGTCTTCGTGGTTCTCGGACAAGTCGGGTCGGCTGCCCTCGACCGACCCGAACCAGGGCGGCGGCCAGGTGCCGGTCGGCTGCGGACGCTCTGCGCGCGCCTCGGCTTGCAGCTTCAGCAGCCGTAGTTCCGGCAAGAGATCGGCAGCGGTGCTGTCCGACAAAGAGTCGATCAGCGCGTGGAGCTCTTCTCTAGGAGTACTCATGGTCACGAGTCTAGAAGGTCCGGCGGACGTTTCTGTGGTTATCCACAGGCCTGTTCGCCACGCGGAGGAGCGGTTCGACCGGGTTCTCCGTACCATGGCCGTCGTGACTGCCGTGATCGAGGACGACACCGCCAAGCCGGCTGACGTGCCTGGGGAAGGTGCCGAGGAGCGCGAGACGCTTGGGCGGGACGTTCTTGGGAGACGGTTGCCGCCGCTGAAGGAGCGGCTCTACCCGCCGATGCCGAAGGACTTCGAGGGTGGCTGGATCGCGACGCTGGCGATCACGGCGCTGGCGGCGATCCTGCGGTTCTGGAACCTCGGCAACCCGGTGAAGTTCGTCTTCGACGAGACGTACTACGCCAAGGATGCGTACTCACTGCTCAAGCACGGGTATGCGCTGCAGTTCATCGACAAGCCGGAGGGGGCCGCCGACAAGGCGATCCTGGCCGGCAACCTGGACGTCTTCAAGGACACCCCGAGCCTGACCGTGCACCCCGAGGTCGGCAAGTGGATGATCGCGGCCGGTGAGCAACTGTTCGGGATGAACACCTTCGGCTGGCGCTTCATGCCGGCCCTGTTCGGCACGCTGACTGTTCTTCTCGTGATCCGGACGGTCCGCCGGATGACGCGATCGACCCTGATCGGCTGTATCGCCGGCCTGCTGCTCGCCGTCGACGGTCTGCACTTCGTGATGTCGCGGGTCGCCCTGCTCGACATCTTCCTCGCCTTCTGGCTGGTCGCCGCCGTGTCCTGCCTGGTGGCCGACCGAGACTGGACCCGCCGCCGGCACGCGGACTCCCTCGAGCACCGCGACGGCAGCCGCAAGATCGGCCGCTGGCTGCTCATCCGCCCGTGGCGGCTCGCTGCCGGCGTCTGCTTCGGCCTGGCGCTCGGCACCAAGTGGTCCGCCGTCTGGGTGATGGCCGGCTTCGGCATCCTCGTCTTCGCCTGGGACCTCGGTGCCCGTCGTGCACTCGGGGCCCGGCGCGCGTTCATCAAGTCGGTCTTCGTCGACGGCCTGCCCGCGTTCGTCAGCATCGTGCTCGTCGCCGGCATCACCTACACCGCGACCTGGACCGGCTGGCTGCTGCACGACAACGCCTACGACCACGACTACGCGGCCAGCCATCCGGCGCACGGCGTGATGAAGGTGATCCCGGACGACTTCCGGTCACTGATCCATTACCACCAGGAAGTGCTGGCCTTCCACACCGGCGACTACATCAAGAACGCCACCCACCCGTACTCGTCCCACCCGGCCGGCTGGCCGATCATCGCCCGCCCGATCGGATTCGACGCGGTCAACGACATCAAGCCCGGTACCGACGGCTGCACCGCGCCGACCGGGGTGAACTGCCTGTCGGTGATCTCAGCCGTCGGTACGCCGCTGTTGTGGTGGGCCGGCGCCTTGGCGCTGATCGCCGCGCTGGTGTTCTGGATCGCCCAGCGCGACTGGCGGTTCGGGATCCCGATCGTCGGGTTCTTCACCTGCTGGATCCCGTGGTTCTTCTTCGACGACCGGCCGATCTTTTTCTTCTACGCCGTCACGATGATCCCGTTCACCTGTATGGCGCTGGCGATGGTGCTGGGCAAGATCCTCGGCCCGGCCAAACAGGCGCTCCAGGCGCCGACGCCGCGCAGGCTGGTCGGCAGCGCGGTCGTCGGCGCCTTCGTGGTGCTGGTCGTGTTGAACTTCGCCTACATCTGGCCGATCCTGACCGACCAGGTGATGCCGCATCCGGACTGGCTGAACCGAATGTGGTTCAAGTCCTGGATCTAGTGCAGCTGCCCGTGGCCGCCTTGGTCACGGAAGCGCTTCTTGTGGCGCCTCGAGCTGACCTGACCGCCCACACCGCCGAACAGCGCGATGCCCTTGACGACGACGACCGGGGCGTTCGGGTCGGGTGACTCACCGCCACGGGCGCCGAAGCCGCCGAAGATCCCGACCCCTTCGTTGCGGACCTCGACGCTGTCCGGCACGGTGATGTCGATCCCGCCGAACATCGCGAACGCCCAGATCGTCACCTCACGCCCCTCGAACACGGCATCGGTCATGTCGAGGTCGTGGCCGCCGAAGACGCAGATCGCGTTGATCCGCCGCTTGACCCGCCAGCGGCCCTTGCGCTCACCACCACCGAAGACGGCGACCATCGCCTCGAAGCTGTCGGACGGGTTGGCCGGCTCCTCGATCGGCACCGGACTGTTCGACGGCGCGGCCGCGGCGACCGGCTGGAACGGCTGCCCCGGAACTGCGAGGTCCTGGGTGATCGGCTCGAGCTCCCCCAACGTCCTGGCCTGCAACGTCTGCTCGAGCCGCTCGGCATGCTCGTCCTGGGTCAGCCGCCCAGTCATCAGCGCATCCCGCAACACATCCACGACCTGATCCCGATCGGTGTCGGAGGCCCGCAGATGAGCATGCGGATTCTGGCGCTCGGGCAGATTGTCCATAACCCCGAACGATATCCCCCCGCACCGGTCAACGCGACGGACGAAGCAAGGGGCTCGGCCGGTACGCCGTGAAGGCAGCCGACCGTACTGCGTCCGTCCCGGTGGCGAAGTCGAACACCTTGCTCCAGGACTCACCGAGCGCGGTCGCCTGTGCGTTGAGACGACCCGGATCCGTCGTCGGCCAGCGGCCGGTGTCGATGCGGGTCAGCAGCGTTCGCAGCGCGACGGCTTCCTCGCCGACGGTGAAGGCGCAGTGGGTCGCACGACCGACGAAGAGTTGCCTAAGGTCGGCCGGGTCGCCGCGGTGGCGGACTTGAGTGGCGTACCAGCGTTCGTGATCCGGGACGGCCAGGTCGGCCGTGTTGTGGAGCGTCACGACCGGCGAGGGCGTAGTACCGCGAGGCACGGCATGGCGCAGCATCCACTGCCTGGCTTGAGGATCCGGGCTGATCCTGGGAGCCGAGGCGAGACGGGCGAGATCCTTGGACAGGTCGAGACCGGCCTCGCGATACGCCTTGCGGACGAAGGCCAGCTGGTCCGACTTGGCCAGTTGCCGGGCATAGTCGACACCTACGTTGTACGACGGGTTGCCACCCGCATGCTCAGCGAGATCAACCTGGCCGACCGCGCCGAAGACGCCCACAGCGCCGTACAGCTGGATCTCGTAGAGCGCTCGCGCCTGCCCCTCGATCGTCGCCGGCTTGGGGTCGTGCGCCGAGTTCCAGCCGGTCACGTTGCCGAACGCACTCGCCAACGCGATCCGTGCCCTCCCCTGCGCCGTCTCGACCTTCTCGGTCATCACCTGCTGCAACCGCTGCACACTCCCCGCCGGATCCTTCGCGTTGACCAGCTCGATGTCCTTGGCGTCCGGCGCAAGCAGGGTCTTGAGCGCGAAGTTGATGTCCAGCGACAGATTCATCTGCCCGTACAGATCGATCGGCGCGCACATCGCCAGCACCCCGTCGATCCGCTGCGGGTACTTCTCCGCGAGCAGCAGTGAGATCACGCCACCGCCCGACGAGCCGGTCGCCACCGTCCGCCGCGGCTTCCCGACATGCGACTCGAACCAGTCCAGCACCCCGATCTGATCGCGCACCGCCTCCTTCACCACGAAGCCCGTGCGCCCCTTGAAGTCGGACGCCGCCAGCGCATACCCCTGGTCGAGCAGCCACTCCTCGCTGTCGACCCGGTTGCCGTTCCCGGGCGGAAACTCCGGCATGTCCGCCGGGTAGTACGGGTGGCTGTAGATCAGCAACGTCCCGTTCCACCGCTCAGGCGTCTCCACCTTGTACGCCGCTCCGCCGATCGTCCCCGTATACGTGTGACGGCCCACGTCCGGCTGGGCAGCCACCACTGCGGTACCCGACACCGCAACCAGCGCCGTACCGACCGCCGCCGCGACTGCTCGACTTACTCTCTTCATCGTCCTGCTCCTTCTCGGTGGGAACCTTCATCCACCTGGTCGGAGCCATCGGCCGGCGAGGGACATGCGAGAAGATGTCCCTGCGGCGGACCCGACTCCGACTACTGGACGAGAGGCTCCCAGCAAGGGAGCCGGATCGACGAGGAGTGCGAGATGAAATTCATCATGCTGGCCTACACGAACGCCCAGACCTGGGTCGAGGGAACCTGGGATCCCGAGGAGTTCCAGCAGGCCTGCGATTTCTACGAGCAGCTCGGCAAGGACCTGGCCGCGAGCGGCGAAGGCGTCTACACGGCCGGCCTCGGCGACCCGTCGCTGACCAGGACGATCCGCGAGACCCCCGGCGGTACGGTCGCCGCCGACGGCCCGTACGCCGAGGTCAAGGAGGTGCTGGCCAGCTTCGGCATCGTCGACGTGGTGAGCGCCGACCGGGCGTACGAGATCGCCCAGCAGATCGTCGACGCGGTCGGTGACATCGTCGAGGTCCGGCCGCTGATGGACGGTTCCTGACCGTGACCGGCTTCGAGCACCTGCTGCGTGAGCTGACGCCGCAGGTGCTCGGCGCGCTGGTCCGCCGGTACGGGCTTTTCGACGCGTGCGAGGACGCGGTACAGGAAGCGTTGCTGGCGGCGTCGCAGCAGTGGCCGCGCGAGGGACAGCCGTCGCAACCGCGCGCCTGGTTGATCACCGTCGCGTCGCGGCGGCTGACCGATGAGTTGCGCAGCGAGGAGGCCCGGCGTCGACGCGAGAACACTGTGGCGACCGAAATCCCGTTGGTTGCCCCCGGCGCCGATTCTGCCGGCCCTCGCGACGCCGACGACACTTTGTTGCTGCTGTTCCTCTGCTGCCATCCGTCGCTGAACCGGGCGGCGCAGATCGCCCTCACCTTGCGCGCGATCGGTGGCCTGTCGACCGACGAGATCGCTCGCGCCCTGCTCGTCCCCGAAGACACCATGCGCAAACGCATCACCCGCGCCAAGCAGAGCGTCCGGGCTTCCGGCATCCCGTTCCGTCCGCCGCCACCGAGCGAGCTGCCCGCGCGGCTGGCCGCGGTACTGCAGGTGCTGTACCTGATCTTCAACGAGGGCTACACGAGCACCGACCGGGTGGACCTCGCCGAAGAAGCGATCCGGCTGGCTCGGTTGCTCCCCACCAATGGAGAAACAGCAGGCCTGCTCGCCCTCATGCTCCTGACCCACGCCCGCCGCGCAGCCCGTACTACGGCCGCCGGCGACCTGATCCGCCTGGACGAACAGAACCGCACGCTCTGGGACGCGGCCATGATCGCCGAGGGCACGGCCCTGATCACCGACGCGATGACCCGTTTCCCCTTGGGCTCGTACCAACTCCAGGCCGCGATCGCCGCCGTCCACAACGAAGCCAAGACCCCCGAAGCCACCGACTGGCCGCAGATCGTCGCCCTCTACGACCTGCTGATCCGCTTCGACGACACCCCCATCGCGCTACTCAACCGCGCGGTAGCCGTCGCCATGCTCCAAGGCCCCCAAGCCGGCCTCACCCTGATCGACGACCTGGCCAAAGACCCCCGCCTGACCAACCACCACCGAGTACACGTAGCCCGAGCCCACCTCCTCGAACAGGCCGGCAACCTCCCCGAAGCCCTCACCGCCTACCTTGAAGCCGCCCGCAGAACCACCAGCCTGCCCGAACAGCGCTATCTGAACACCCGAGCCGCCCGCCTCAGGACCTACTCTTAGCCCATGCCAGCAATGGGCGACGCCCTGCCTGAGAAGTGGTCCGACGAACTACAACGCGAGGGCCGGGTGATCTTCCCGATCCGGGCGGCGGCGGTGGGGCGGGAACTTGGATTCATCTGGCTCGTCGTCGCCGTGACACAGGCGATCTCGTTCGGTCAGTCCTGGGGAGAGGGCGACACCCGGCAGTACCTGGCCATGGCTGTCGTGTTGTCGGCCATGGTCGCGACGTTCTGGTACACCTCACGGCTCTATGCCCGGTACCCGGCGCTGACCGTCGACAAGTTCGGTCTGAAGGTCGGGTTGAAGAAGTCGATCCGGTGGTCCGAGGTAGGGGCGATCGGCCTGCTCCGCGGCTCCGGCCCCAGCGGGCGGATGCTTCCGATCATCCCGAAAGATGCCTGGGGCAAGGAATTGATCATTCCGGCTACCGCGGCCAAGGATATGAAAGCTCTCCAGCAGTGGCTGGAGGAGCTGCTCAAGGAGCAACTCCCCCAGCCTTAGGTCAGCTGACCTTGACGATCCTTTGCGGGCTGAGTGCCTGCGCGTGGTCCGCGTCCGCGGTGAACAGGACGCGGTACGCGAAGGAACCGCGGGCCGTCGGCTTGATGCCGAAGGCGTAGCCGCCGGTGGTGCTCAGCTTGACCGAGGCGATGGTCTTCCAGGTCTTGGCCGAGTAGAACTGCAGGGAGACGAGCTTGCCTGCGTGGGCCGGGGTGACGACGCCGGAGAAGCGCGTCGTCTTGCCCAGCGTGATGGCGGTCGGCGACAGGACCGAGGTGACGGTCGGCGCGACGGCGACGTTGATGTCAGCCGTGCGGGTTCCCATCAGGTCGGCGTTGCCGACGAAGACCATCGTGTAGACCGACGAGGTGGTCGGCTTGATCGCGTAGCTGACCGCACCGGTGGAGCTGGTCGTCAGGGTGGTGATCAGCTTGAGCGCCGCCACGTTCTTGGCCCGGCCGTACAGCTGGACCGGCAGGCCCGCGAACGCCTTGTTGTCGATCCGCAGCACGCTGCCCTTGAGGGTGATCGTGCTGCCGTAGTTGATCGCCGCGGCGGTCGTCGAGATGGTCGACTTGACCCCGTTGACGGCCTTCGAGGAGATCGGGCTGATCTTGCCGCCCTTGTCCTTCACCCAGCCGGCGTACGTGTACGTGGTCGCTGCCTTGAGCCCGGTCACCTTGACCGACGTCGCGGTACCGGCGTACACGGCCGTCCCGGTGTTGATCGTCGGAGCGACACCGCCGACGTTCTGCCGGATGATCACCTGATCGAGATCCGTGATGTCGGGGAGCGTCCACGACACGTTCGCGGCCAGGTAGGCCCCGGTCGCGGTGAACGTCGCCAGCTTCGGCGGGATCAGGTCGGCCGTGCTGAAGACGAGCTGGATCGGCGCCAGCGGCGTGCCACCCGTCTCCTCCACACCGTTGACGACGATCTTGTACGCCGTTGCCTCCGGCAAAGGAGCGGCCGGCGTGATGGTCGCCTTCAGCGTCGACGGGTCGTACGCGACCGTCGAGGGCACGGTGGCGCCGGTCTTGCCGTTCTGCAGTTTGACCGTGCCGGCGGTGACCGTCGACTCGGTGACCGCGCGAGCGAACGTCACGACCGGCTTGGTGTCCGGAGTGGCGACCGAGGACAGGTGCGCCGGAGTGACATCGCGGATCGGGTACGCAGGAGCAGTACTCGTCCCGCCCGAACCCGCCTCGGTGACGGAGAGGGTGTACGACCGGCTGTCCCAGGATCCGTTGTTGTTGCGGACCGCGATGAAGGTCTGGCCAACGGCGGCGCTGACGTCGACAGACGCGGTCAGCGGGCCCCAGCTCACCACATGCGTGGTCGGATTGACCGGCGGGAACGCGTTCACCTTGTGGCCGAGCGACTGCAGGTCGGCGTTGTAGACGTCGACCTCCGGGCCGACGTTGGCGAAGTTCTGGTTCCGCTCGTCGAAGGACGCGCCGGTGACCGAGACCCGCAGGTTGCGCGCGGCGTCGGAGTTGATCGAGTACCAGTCGACGTCGCCCTCGGTGCTGATCAGCCCCGAGACGGGAGACAGACCGACATGGGTCGAGCGGGACGGCTGGTCGTTGCCGTCCGCCGCGCCGCCGGCGAAGTCGGTCGTCGTCTTGCCGCCGAGTGCCGCGTACGCGTCCACGATGCCGGCGCCGTAGTACTGGTCGAACCCGCGCGGTCCGGCGTCACGCGACAGCGCCATCAGGCGCTGACGGATCTGGGCCGGGGTGAAGGCGGGGTACTTGTTGCGGACCAGAGCCGCGATCCCGGTGACGATCGGCGCGGAGCACGAAGTACCGGTGCAGTACCAGTACGGGAGGTAGTCCGGGTCCGTGAGCGCGCGGGAGCCGGTGCTCAGCAGGTGCGTGCCCGGGGCGGCGATGTCGACCCAGTCGCCGAACGAGCTGAAGTCGGACAGCTTGCCTCGCGGGTCGGTGGCCGCGACTGCGATCACCTCGGGGTAGGAGGCCGGGTACTGCAGGAGCGAGGTACCGTCGTTGCCAGCGGCAACTACTACCACAACCCCGTCGGCGACTGCCTGAGCGATCGCGTCGTGCAGGACCGGGTCGTCCTCGTCGCTGCCGAGCGACATGTTCACGACGTCCGCGCCGTGGGCGACGGCCCAGTGCAGGCCCTCGATGATGTCGGAGTCGAAACCGGAGCCCTCGTTGTCGAGCACCTTGACCGGCATCGCCTTCGCGGACCACGCGGCACCTGCGACGCCGATCGCGTTGTTGCCGGCCGCGGCGATCAGGCCGAGCGTCATCGTGCCGTGGCCCTCGTCGTCGATCGGGGCCGCTGACGGCGTGATCGCGTTGTAGCCGGTGAGGAGGTGGCCGGCGAGGTCCGGGTGACCGATGTCGACGCCGGTGTCGAGCACGGCGACGATCTGGTTGCCGGAGGACTTCGAGACGTCCCAGGCCTGCGGCAGCCGGACCGTGCTCGCGAAGATCGACTGGTCCTCGCCGTAGAACTCGTCGTTCGGGATGGAGCTGATGTGCCGCTTGTAGTTCAGCGAGGCCAGCTCGACGGTCGGGTCGGCCTTGACCTTCTTCAGCAGCTCCGGCGCGGACAGCTCACCGGTCAGCTCGACGGTCTTGGCCGTCAGCGAGTCGTCGGTGGTGCTCTTGAACCGCGACAGCGCCGACTGCCGGGCCGCCTTGGTGGCGGACGGCTTGAACTTCACCACGACCGAGTTCGGGTCGTACTTCGGTCCGGTGGCGTCGTGCGGGGTGAACTTCGGTGTGTATGGACCCGGCTGGGCCGCTTGGCTGGCGGAACCGGTGACGGCTACCAGCGTGGCTGCGACCAGGGCGGCAGGGATGCCGAGGCGCAGGAGATGGGCAGGACGGAAGGACACAGGACCCCCCCAAGGGTCTCAGAAGTGACAATGAGCCGGAGTATGGCAGAGGTACGGACCAGAATTCGCGCCGGATCCATGTCAATAGCTGCAACTACGCCCTTACGCGCAAGGCGAGCAGGACGCCGGCGAGGGTGACGGCGCCGAAAATCAAGGCCAGGCCGGGATATCCCCCGAATCCCAGGCCGACACCGCCCAGAGCCGCGCCCAGGAACGTGCCCATGCTCATGCCGGCGGCGTTGACGCTGAGGGCCGAGCCGCGCAGATCGCCACTTCGGCGTACCAGGAGGGTTGTGACGCACGCCGCAACGGTGGCGTGGGCGGCGCCCATGAGGGAGGTCAGCAGGAGGGTGACCGGGAGGCTCGGGGTGAAGTAGAAGGCCGACACGGCAACCAAGGCCGTCAGGAGGCCCAGGAGAAGGGTCTTCTCGGGGCGTACCGCCGCCACGAGATACCTGCCCGCGAACAGGTTGCCCAGGAAGAACGAGGCGCCACTGAGGGACCAGACGAGGGCGAACCACCCGGGGGCGAGGTCGAACTTCTCGTCGTAGAAGGCTGCCAGGTAGGCGAGGTAGCCCATGAAGGCCGCCGTCCTCAGCATCGCTACTCCCAGCAAGGGCAACGCTCCTGGGATGCGAGCCAGGGCTTTGTAGGTCGCTAGGTAGCTGGTGCGCTGGGTGCTGTGCAGCGGCGCCTTGCGGCCGCGACCGCGCCAGAAGAAGGCTGCCGATAGGGTCAGCGAGATGGCCGAGGCGGCCAGCAGGTTGCCGCGCCAGCCCCAGAACAGACCTGGTACTGCGAGCACCGGAGCGGCGAGCATCGCCATCATCGAGGTGGTTGCCGAGACCAACGTTGCAGCTCGGCCTGCGGCGGCAGGCGTGTTGAAGCGATCCGCCGCGGCCGCGCCGATCGACGGGCCGAGGATCGAGGTCGAGGCGCCGATCAGCAGGCAGAAGGCGGCGAGCGCGAAGACGTTGCCGATGGCACCCAATGCTGCCGAGATGCCCAGCAGGGCCAGACCGCCGGCGGCCACCAGTTCCCTGGCGAAGCGGTCGATGAGTGGCGCGAGGGCGATGCCGACGATGAGGGCTGCGAGGCCTCCGAGTCCCCGCAGTCCGCCGACCTCGGCGACGCTGCCGTCCGCTGCCGCCGCGATCGGCACCAGATACATGCCGAAGACGGTGAACGGGATCAGGCTGACCGTGGAGGCGAGCAGGAACGGCCACAACCGTTTCGCCATCCGCCAGTCGCCCGGTATTTCTCCTGTCCTGCGAACTTCAGTGGTACTCACGGCGTCTGTGGTCCGTTCTGGCGGTAGCGGTAGAGGGAGGTCGGGCGGGCACTGAACTGGGAGAAGGGAAAGGGCTCCGCGGACAGGGCGGTGACACCGGCGCCGAGGAAGGCACGGGCGACGGCACTGCCGGTCTGAGCATAGATGGCCAGCGGCTTCGATTGCTGTAGGCAACGATCGAGCAAAGTGTCGAAAGTCCCGTTGCTCAAGGTCATTCCGGTCGCCACGACGGCGTCGGCGGCATCGACAACCGCCGTCATGTCGCGGGAAACCGGGAGTCCGGAGGCGGTCTCACTGAGGTTGAAATCGCAGGGCAGACAGGTGCCGCCCAGGGCGGTGATCGCGTCGACCAGCGGGTTGACGACACCGATCAGCGCGACCTTCGAACCTTCGGAAACGTCGAGCAGGCCGGCCACCGCGGCGTCGCGGGCTCGGGCGCGGACGTCCGGCGTACCGGCGGGGAGGATGACTTCTTCGGCCTGGGCCGACAGGTGGTGGGGCTCGACGGCTGCCAGATAGGCGTCCAGGGCGGCGATGCGGACGGGAAGGGGGCCGTTGGCAAGCAAGTCGGAAAGGGGCAGGCCGGAGGCGCCGGCGCAGTAGTCAGGGTCGACCTCGCCCGCCTCGAAGGAGCAGGCACCGAAGACTTCACCGACTCGCAGGAGGACGTAGTAGTTGCGATAGGTGACGTCCGCGCCCGGGAGGCGAGTGGTGTGGTGAAGCCAGAAGGCGCTGGTGACATCGAGGGATGAGGGCAGGGGGCCGTGAGCTCCGGCGAGGACGGCGACGGTGAGTGCGGCGACGGTCATGGCAGATCCCTCAGCTTTTCGGCGTCGTAGGTCAGGGCGGACAACTCTGGACGTCCAGCAGGCTGGAAGCAGTACAGCAACGACCTGCGATCGAAGGCGGTCCGATTGGGCGCCGACCGATGCACCATCAATCCCGGGAAGATCAGCACCGAACCGGCCGGGGCCGTGACAGTGACTGCTTTCGGCGGGTCCACAGTCAAGGGATCCACCAGCAGGCCGGTCGGATCGGCGGGATCTCGGCGGGCAGGTCCGTTTCGTTGACTCCCAGGAACCAGCGTCATCGCGCCGTTCGAGAACGTGTTGTCGTCCAGCATCACGGTCGCTGTGGCGATCTCGTACGCCGCGTCGCCGGCGCAGCAGTACCAGTACGGAAAGTCCTGGTGCCAGGCGAACTCCGAGCCGACGCCGGCCCGCTTGAAGTTCAGCTTCGACACGAACGGCCCGACCTGCTCGCCGATCAGCTCCGCCATCGGCGAGGTGAGCCTCGAGTCGATCCACAGATCGGTCAACGCTGGATGCAGGTGAGCGACTGGCGCCAGGCTGCGGACAGCCTTCCCCACAGCGTCCGGCTCCCAGTGGATCGTCGTGCCGCTGATCTCCTCCAGCCGATGCCCGTCCGGCCAGACCGTCACCTTCGTCTCTCCGGACTCGGCGGCCGACACCACTTCGGCGTGCACCTGCTCGGCCGCAGCGCGCAGCCGGTCGACTTCCGTTGCCGTGAACAACTCGGGCAACACCAGGTACCCCGCACTCATGGCAGCACTCTAATGCGACGGGGTCGCAGATGGGAACTCGCGGCGCTCGGCCCAGGCTGATTCACGCCGGTCCCAGGACATGGCGGACCAAGGGACGGCCAGCTCGTCGAGGGAGTCGATCTCGCGGGGGCGCATGGTGTCCATCGGGCGTGCCTCGGCGTACCGGGAAAAAGCGGACTCGACGTAGCGGGTGCCGGTGTCGGCGGCCAGGAAGACGTGGGTGCGGCTGCTGTCGCAGTTGTGCTCCCAGAGCGCCGACAGGTACGCCGCGCCCGCGGACAGTCCGGCGAAGACGCCACTCGTCCGGAGCAGATCCACGGCTGCCGACATCGCGTAGTCGAAGGAGACCCAGTGCAGCCGGTCGTACAGCTCGTGCCGCACATTGCGGAACTCGATCGAGCTGCCGATCCCCGCGATGATCATCTCGGGATCCTGCGTATGCCCGGCGCCGAACGTGATGCTCCCGAACGGCTGTACGCCGACCAGGTTGACGTCCCGCCCGCGATCCCGCAGAAAGGCCGCGATCGCGCCGGTCGACGCGCCCGTGCCGACTCCCCCGACAAGACACAGCGGCCCGGCCGGCACCAGTTCCGCAACGAGATCGGCCACGGCGCCGTACCCGAGGTAGTGGATGTCGTCGTGATACTGCTGCATCCAGTGGTACGACGGGTTGTCGCGCAGGATCTCCCCGATCCGGCGGACCCGGAGATTCTGGTCCAGCTGCAGGTTGTTGGACGACGGCACCTGCTCGACCGTCGCGCCGAGGATCTCGAGCTGGATCTTCAACGTCCGGTCGACCGTCGTCGACCCGACGATGTGGCACTTCATCCCGTACCTGTGACAGGCGAGCGCCAGCGCGTGCGCGTAGATCCCGCTGGAGCTGTCGATCAGGGTGTCGCCCGGCCGGACGGCGCCGGTCTCCAGCAGGTGACGTACGGCGCCCAGCGCGGAGTACACCTTCATCGTCTCGAACCGCAGGCAGATCAGGTCCTCGCCGACGCGGATCGGGTCCGGGTCCTTGATCGCCTCCGCCAGGTGATCGTGTAGTTGCTTCATCGGTGCGGTTCGCTCCTCGTGTCGGCACTACTGGTCAGCACGGGCGGAGGCTCTGGGGGTCGATGCCCGATCCGGGCGGCCCTCACCAGCCGCTGGGTCAGCTCGGTGTCGGGCTTGGTCATGACAGTTGCCGGTGGACCCTGTTCGATCACGCGGCCGGCGTCGAGCACCAGCACGTGATCGGAGACGTCGGCGACGAGGCCGAGATCGTGGCTGATCCAGACCAGGGCTGTCCCTTGGGTCTTCAGCTCGTTCAGCAGTTCGACGACCAGGCCGGTGCCGTGTTCGTCGAGGGCTGTGGTGATCTCGTCGCAGATGAGTACTTCGGGGTGTGCGAGCAGCGCTCTGGCCAGGGCGGCTCGCTGGAGTTCTCCGCCGGAGAGGCGGCTCGGTGGCCGGGCTGCCGTGTGGGCGGAGACGCCTAGGCGGGCGAGGGTTGCGATGGCTTCGGCCCTTGCGGTCGTTGGGGTGAGGCCGCGGAGGCGGATCGCGGTGCGGGCTACTTGTTCGTCGACGAGTCGGCGTTCGTCGAAGGAGCCGCGGACTTCCTGCCACACGTATTGGACTCGGCGGGTCTGGTCGGGGGTGCGCTTGCGGAGTACCGGGAGATCTTCGCCTGCGAAGGTGATGCGGCCGGTGTGGCGCTCGTGCAGGCCGGCGAGGCAGCGGGCGAGGGTGGTCTTGCCGCTGCCGGACCGGCCGACCACGCCGACGCAGCCACCGGGCGGCACGGCGAGATCGACCTCCTGCAGGATGGGATCGCGACCGCGGGTACGCAGCGACGCGGAGACATTCATTGCCTGGAGCAACGGCTCGGCCGGTTGGTGGGTTCCCCGCGCCGGGGTCGGTTGTGTTGCGGTTGGAAGAACATCGCCGATCACCCGGCCGGCGTCGAGCACGACGACGCGGTGAGCGAGAGCGCGGACCAGGTCGAGATCGTGACTCAGCAGCAAAATCCCGAGCCCCGCTGCCGCCAGCTCCTTCAACTCGTCGACAAGCTGAAGCCTGGTGATCGAGTCCAGCCCCGTGCTCGGCTCATCCAGCACCAGCACCTTCGGCCCGCACACCAACGCCTGAGCCAACGCGACCCGCTGCCGCTGCCCACCCGAAAACTGATGCGGAAACCGCCGGCTGGTCGCCTTGTCCGCCGGCAACTGCGCACCCCGGAGAGCTTCCGGTACTACGTTCAGCCCATGCTGATGTAGCTTCGCCAGCTCCCTCAAACCTGCACCGATCCGGCGAGCCGGGTTGAGCGCACTCCCCGGATGCTGCGGCATATAAGCAACAACCCGCCCCCGCACCGACGTCGCCGCCGCCGTCACCCCACCATCAACAACCAGCTCCCCATCAACCTCCACCGAGCCGCTCAGCCTCACCCCCTGCCCATGCTCCCCAAGCAAAGCCAACGCAGAAGTCGTCTTCCCCGACCCCGAGGCCCCAACCAGCGCAGTAACCTCCCCCGCCCAAACCTCAAACCCAACCCCGTCCACCAAGACCGCATCCCCCGCCACCGCCCCCAACCCAACAACCTTGACCAGCGTCCGCTCCCGCTCAGCCGCACCCGGCCCACCCGCCACCCCGCCGCCGATGGCCCGCCCACTCGCCACCCCATCGCCGTCGGCCTGCCCTCTCCCCAGCCCCCAGCGGTCGGCCTGCCCGCTGCCCACCGCATCGCGGTCGGCTCGCTCCTTCCCTCTCATCGGGTTGCCTCAGCCAGGCGTCTCGTGCGGTGGACCAGGCGGTCGGCCAGCAGGTTGAAGCCCAGCGTGAATGACACCAGCAGGAGTGCGGGAGCCAGCACGGCCCAGGGCTGCAATAGCAATCCCTCGCGGTTTCGGGAGACGCTGACGGCCCAGTCTGGGGCGGTCGGGCTCAGGCCGAGGCCGAGGAAGTTGACTGAGGCGACAAGGAAGACAGCGAGGGTGATCCGGGTGCCGATGTCGGCGGCGACCGGGCCGAGGACGGCTCGGCCGACGTAGCCGAGGTGGATGCCGGCCCAGCTCTCCCGCTGCATCCGCAACGCTTCGACCACCGGGCCGCTCGCCGCGTCCAGCGCCGCCGCACGCACGAGCCTAGCCACCGTGGGCACATTCACCGTCGCAACCGCCAACGTGATCGCCAACGGCGACGCCCGCCACCCGACCGCAACGACGCTGATCACCAGCAAGGAAGGCAGCGGCAGCAGTACGTCGAGCGGCCGGATCAGCAACTCATCGACCCAGCGTTGCCTGGTCGACGCGGCGACGAGCCCGATCAACCCACCCAGAACATAGGCGATCAGCACCGCCCCCAACGCCATCCCCAGCGCCGTCCGTCCACCGACCAGCAAAAGCCCGAACACATCCCGCCCAAGCCCGTCCGTCCCAAGCAACCCCGTACTTTCGTAAGGCAGCCCAGGCTTCGCCGACACGTCGAGCAAAGGCCCAACCAGAGCCACCAGCAACGGAATCAGCACCAGCAAGGCGGACACAGCGACCGGCGTACGGGCCCTCATCGCAGCAGCTCCGTCCGCGGCACCAGCCGATTGCAGACCAGATCAGCACCAAGATTGATCAACAACGCCGCGACCGCCAGCACCAACGTCAGGCCTTGGACAACAGGCACATCCCGCGTCTCGACCCCATCAACCAACGCGGTCGCAAACCCCGGGATCGCAAAGATCGCCTCGACCACCAAAACCCCACCCAGCAAGGTATCCCCGGTCCGCGCCAACTCCTGCACCCCTGGTACCGCCGCATTCGGCAACACATGCCTGAGCAGCAACCGCCGCCGCGGCACCCCCAACCGCCGAGCCTGTACGACGTACTCCGCATTCAACGCATTGATCGTCCCCGCCCGCACCTGCCGCGACAGCAAACAAACCGTCCGCCCGAGCAGCACAGCAACCGGCAGCACCAGCAACACGGGCGACGCGAGCAGCGACCCACCAACCCAAGTCGCCGGAAGCCACCCGAGCTTCAACGAGAACAGAGCAACCAGCACGACGGCGATCACGAAGTCGGGAATCGCACTCAACGCCAGCGTGATCGACGTGATCGTTCGATCCAGCCGCCCGTTCTCGCGCGTCCCCATCAAGATGCCGAGGGCAACGGCCAGTGGCGCCACCACGGCCAGCGTGGCAACCGTCAGCACCAGCGTCGCCCCGACCGAGGCCTTCACGATGTCGAGCACCGGCCCGCCGCTGATCAGCGAAATACCGAGGTCGCCGGTCAGCACATTGCCGAACCAGTGCACGAACCGCCCGAGCGCCGGCTGATCCAGCCCGAGCTGTTCCCGCAACCGCGCGACCTGCTCAGGCGTCAGCGTCTCGGTGAAACGCATGTCCGCCGCGTCGCCCGGCAGCAACGCCGTGAGGATGAAGACGAGGACGGAGAGAACGGCCAGCTGGACGATCGCCAATGCAGCCCGCTGGGCGGCATACGACCGCATTCAGGCCAGCCACACCTTGTCGAACCGGCCCGAGTCCAAGGTGTTCGGCGGGACCGCCTGGACGCCCTGCACCTTGGCCGAGACGGCGACCAGGAAGTCCGGATGTCCCCATGCGAGGATGCCGCCCTGGTCCCGCAACGTCTTCTGCAGTTCCCCGTACTTCGCTGCGCGCGCCGGCTCGTCCGTCTGCACCTGCGCCGCGGCGAACGCGGCATCGAAGGCGGGCCGGCGCCAGTGCGTCACGTTGAACGGCGACTTCGACAGCAGCCGATCGGTGATGTACTGCGGGATCGGCATCGCCCCCGAGCGATGACTGCCGATCGCGCCCTTGGTGAGCAGGTCCTTGGCATAGGTCTGCGCGCTGCCGGTGGTCACCTTGAGCTTCACGCCCGCCTCGCCGACCTGCTCCGCGAACAGGGTCGCCGCCTCGACGAAGCCCGCCGACGCGTCGGAGGTGAAGATCTCGACCTCCTTGTTCAGCAGGCCGGCCTTCTTGAGCAGCGCCTTGGCCTCCTCGACGTTGCGCTCGCGCGGCGGCAGGTCCGCCGGGTAGTACTGGAATCCCTTGCCGAAAAGGTCGTTTCCCACCACCCCTCGGCCGGCCAGGACGACGTCCACCAGCCGCTGCCGATCCGCCAGCAGCTTGAAGGCCAGCCGTACGTCGGGATTGTCGAACGGCGGTTGATCCACCTTCATCACGAAGGCCTGCGTCGTACTGCCCTTGGCCGCGACGATCTTGACCGTCTTGCCGGCCTCGGCGGTCCGGGCGAAGGTCGCGGTCATCTCGTTCGCGTACTCCGCCTGTCCACCCTGCAGCGCATTGGCCCGCGCCTCGGAGTCGGCGGACAGGATCTGCAGCTCCTCGATCTTGGCCACGCCGTCCCAGTAGTCGTCGTACCGGTTGGCGACGAGGGAGCGACCGGCCTCGAAGGAGACGAACTCGAAGGCGCCGGTACCGACGGGCTTGGTCGGGTCCTTGAAGCCGTCGCGGACGATCTGCGTGCCGATGCCGGCCAGCAGGGCGGGGAACTCGGCGTTCGGCGCGGTCAGTACAAGCTCGACCGTCTGCTTGTCGATCGCCTTGCAGCGCTTGAGATCCAGCGCGGCGAGCGAGGACTGGGCGACGCGCTCGGGAGTGTTCGGATCGGCGATCCGGGCCAGGCTGTAGAGGACGTCTTCACTCGTCAGCTTCTTGCCGTCGTGGAAGGTCGCGTCCCGCAGCCTGAACCGCCAGGTCGCCGCCTGCGCGTCCGCTTCCCACTTCTCCGCCAGCCGTGGCAACGGTTTCAGATCCGGTCCGAGCTCGACCAGCTTCTCGTAGATCGCTTTGTGGCGGGCGATGTCGACGAACAGGCTCTGCACGTGCGGGTCGAGCACCTCTTTGGCGCCACCGCCCGCGAAGACCGCCCGCAACCGCCCGCCGGCCCTCGGCTGACCACCCGCGTCACTTGTCCCACCGGCCCCGCAACCGGCCACCGCGGCCAGCCCCAGCCCACCGGCCAAGCCAAGAAATCCCCGCCTGTTCAGAGCATCGGACATCCGCATTTCCTTCACGGTGAGGGGGCTCCGACGAGGAGTGGTCGCCGGGTCGAATCCTGCCGTTAATGAAAATAGTTGTCAAATTCAGGCGCATCTGAACGGACCCTCATCATTCTTCCGGCAGACCCCACCAGCCCGTCGCCCGTGACGGCGTGTCACCACCCACGGACGCCGGGTACTGGGAGTTACTACCGGTTCGCCGGGGTCAGGCGGCGGTGCGGACGGTGGCCAGGGCGTTGCTCCAGGAGATGACCTGGTCGAGCAGGGTGGTGACTTCGGCTACGTGGTACTCGGCGGGAGTGAACTCGCTGTAGTTCTTGAAGTCGGTGACCAGCGAGAGGGCGACCTGGGCGCGGACGGTGGCGACCTTGAGCTCGGCCATCACCAGGCGCAGGTGCTCGACGGCGCGGGTGCCGCCGGCCGAGCCGTAGCTGACGAAGCCGGCCGCCTTGTCGTTCCACTCGGCGAAGAGGAAGTCGATGGCGTTCTTCAGCGCGCCGGAGGTGGAGTGGTTGTACTCGGGGGTGACGAAGACGTAGCCGTCGAAGGAGCCGATCTTCTCGGCCCACGGGAAGGTGTGCGGCTGCGAGTACTGGCCGGCCGCCGGCGGGATCGCCTCGTCCAGGTGCGGCAGCTTGAAGTCGGCGATGTCGACGAGCTCGAACTCGGCGTCGCTGCGCTGCTTGGCGATGTCGAGCACCCAGTTGGCCACCGCCTCGCCGTTGCGGCCGGGGCGGGTGCTACCGAGGATGATCGCGATCTTGGGCATGTTGTTCCTAACCAGAGTGGGAGCGTTTCGGTGATGCGTCACCAAAAATAGCAGATTTAGATGACGCGTCAACCTAGGCAGTTTCAGCAGTCCGTGGTGGGGAGGTCGGTGAGGACGCGGTCGAGCATCTTGGTGAGCTGCTCCTGCTCCTCGCGGGTCAGCTTCTCCAGGAAGTGGGTACGGACCGCGTCGACGTGATCCGGGGCCGCCGCCTCGATCGCCGCCCGCCCGGCCGCGGTGATCCGGACCATCGAGCCGCGGGCGTCCGACTCGCACTCCTCGCGGATCACCAGGCCGCGCTTCTCCATCCGGCTGACCTGATGGGACAGCCGGCTGCGCTCCCAGCCGATCGAGCGGCCGAGGTCGCGCGTGCGTAGTACGCCGGCTTCGGAGCTGGACAGCGGATGCAGGAGGGCGTAGTCCGCGCCGGACAGGCCGGAGGTGATCAAGCGCGCCTCGAGCGTCGCGGTCAGCTCGCGATAGGCGTCACGGTAGGTCTGCCACAGATGCGATTCTCGCGCATCGAGCCACCGTGTCTCCGTCATCCACCTATCCTACGTGCTTCTGTTGACATGTCACGGTGTCCGCGACAACGCCACGGCGAGTCCTACCGTGCCGGCCATCACCAGCAGTTCGACGGCGGCCAGGCGCCAGAAGGCGGCTGGTTCATTGGCTGCCAGGGCGGGGAGAGTCGCCTGGCGGTGGCGCCAGCCGATGTAGACGAGGATGGCGAACGCGATCGCCTTGGCGAAGACGAGGGCACCGTAGCCGGTGGTCACCCATTGGGTGATCAGTCCGAAGCCGTCCTCGCGGCCGCCGAGGTGAATCTCGGCGGTGAGCAGTCCGGTGGCGCCGATCGTGAGGGCGCAGATGAGGGCGAGGCGGCTGAACTTCTCGATCGCTGCTTGCTGGCCGCGGCCGTAGCGGACGAGCGAGCCGAGGCCGCCGATCCAGGCGGTCGCGCAGAACACGTGCACGACGAGGGAGGCGGTGGCGAGTACAGACCAGAAGGCGGTCCGTTCGATCGCGCCGTGTCCGGTAAGCAACGGGCCAGTCAGCGCGGCAGCCGTCAGCACCAACGCCACCTGCGCCGTACGGACGGTACGAGCACCCGAGAGCAGCAAGGCCAGTACCGCCGTCAACACCACCGCGACCGCAAGCGCCCGCACCTGGTCAACCCCACCCGCGTCCCCAGCCCGAGCCCCCAACTCCGAAAGAGGAACCCCAAGAATCACCGACGCTGTGACTAGAAGGCCACCAATGCTCGCCACAGCCCAGATCCCCGCGGCGACAGCCGCATCCTGACAAGCCCGCAAGCCCTGCGGGCCGAGCGCCTGCCGCCCCGCCCCACCCTGCTGGCCGAGCGCCTGTCGCCCCGCCCCACTCTGCGCCGTGGCGGTGCGCGCCGACCGCCCGCGCGGCTCTGGCCCATCTCCTCCAGCCTTTGTTGCTGGTAGCAACCATGCGGCGGCAAGCACTGCCCCGCCGGTGGCGATTGCGGCGAGGTCGGCGAGGACGCGGAGTACCGGGACGGCCCAGGAGACAGGCCGACCCGCGCCCGCGAGCCCTGGGGGTAACGGCTTGGGAGCGCCTCCGCCGGCCAGGAGCGCCACGACCACGACCACGAACGCAATCGCGACAACCCCGAGCCCCAGCACCTTCCCCGAGACCCGGGGTACCGTCTCGACGCTCATTGCGGCGCGGGCCGGCGGCGGACGATGACGACCGCCAGCGCGACGACCACCAGCATCACCAGCGCCATCGCGACGATCACCACCACATTCGAACTGCTGTCCGAAGCCGGCGGGGTAGCCGCGACCGGGACGGCGGGATGACCCGCATGGGTGATCTTGAAGCTTCCGCCGACGGTGATCGGATGGCCGTCGGCCGAGACGATCCGGGCGATCACCGTGTACTCGCCGATATCGACCAGTCCGTCCACCGGCTGAGTGACGGTGTTGTCGATCACCTTGATCTCACCAGTGGACACGTTGGTGCCCTTCGGCGACGTGACCTGGACCTCGGCGCCGGTACTGGCGACCGGTTCGTTGAAGGTCAGCACCACCTGCGTCGGCGGCACCGCCTGGGTGGAACCGTCGGACGGCGTCATCGATTCGAGTTTGGCGTGTGCCGCCGCCGTCCCGGTGGAGACCACCAGGACGGCGAACGACGCAGCCAGTAGAGCAATCAGCCGGCGCACGATTACGGCGTGACCTTCCGCGTCCGGCCGGCCCGCAGACCGAGGCCGAGCCCGACCAGGCCGAGCAGCAACCCGGCCCCACCGAGAACCCGCGCGAGCGTGTCCGAGGAACCGCCCTCGTCCTCCGACGTGGCCGCGACGGTGGTGATCGCGGTGGTCAGCTTCAGCGACGGCGCCGGGTGCTCCGGCTTGTCCGCGGCGTCCTTCGCGATCTGCTCCCACTTGACCACCTCCCCATCGCTGTAAGTCTGTACCGCCGGGAAGCTGAGCGAGTCGACGCCCTCCGGAATCCGGCCTACCGACAACCCGAATTCGTCGAAGGCGTTCGGCGGTACGCCGCCCGCGGCCGCGGTCCAGGTGACGCTGGTGATCGCCTCGGTCAGCGTGACGTCGCCGACCTTCACCGGCTGCGCCAGCTTCTCGGTCGTCTTGACCACCTTCCAGCCGTCCTTCACCTGCGGACTCACGCTGGCGAACGGCTTGTCCTTGGGCAGGTTGACGACGAGCTTGGTGGTACTCGCGGTGTCGGACTCACTCGGCACCCGGAACACGAGCTTGGCGTAGCCACCGGGCTTGGCGTCCGGCGACGACACGGTGACGTGGGCGGAGGCCGAGCCGGCCGCCCCGATCAGAACGAGTGCGGTCGCCGCGGTGATCGCGGCAGCGCGCAGTACAAGATTCTTGGGCATGACTTGGAACCCTCTCTAGGGCAACGGTTCTGGGGCGGATCAGTACGAAGCTGCAAGAACTCCGTACTCAGGCGGCCCTCGCCGCGACACCCCAGAAACCAACCACCGCTGAGTAAGCCGCGGCACCTCCGGTACGCCGATCAGCGCCGCGCGCACCCCCGGCAAGGCGACCGGTGCAGCCGGAAGCTGCGGAACCAGCCGCGCAAGAATCCGCACCACCCGCTGAACCCAGCGGTGCGCCTGAGTCACCAACGCGACACCCAGCAGCAGCACAAGAAGATGCGCCGCCGACATGCTCACCACGCCGGCCAAACCGCTGTGCACCGTCGCCGGTGCGCTCACTCCACTGGCGACCGGCTCGCTCGCCGGCATCTCCATTCCAGCCATGCCGGCCATGCCCGCCATGTCGTGCATCGAGCTGTGGCCCATGGCCGCGTGGTCCATCGCCGTGGGCAGCGCCGAGCCGTCTGGAGCGGCCGCGGATGCGGCCGTCGCGGTGCCGATGGAGGTGGGGGCGCGGTGGCCTAGTTCCAGAGCGAGGTGGGTGGACAGCTGAATGGCCGCCAGGACGCCGACGGTCAGCCAGCGGCGGCCGGCCAGGTGTTCACCGAGGGACCACGCGATGGCGGCGAGCGCGAGGAGTTGCGGGATCACCGCGAGGGAGACGGTGCCGCCTGCGAGGGCGTGCCCGGCTACCGCTACCGCGACGCTGAGCGTCGCGATGGCGGCGGTCGGACTCGTCTCGGCACGCAAACCGGTCACCTTCGTCATTCGCAGTGATGGACGCGTGACCGACGGTGGGCGGACCGCGCTCCAGACAACTCTACGAGTGGACGGGGGCCGGTGGTTCCCGTCTCAGTGTGCCGCTGCGAAACGGAGTACGGCTCCGAAGAACTGCTCCGGCTCCTCCAGGTGCCCGAAGTGCCCGGAATCGGCCAGTACAACCAGCTCCGGTACGGCGATCTCCCCCAGCCGATCGCGCACATCCCACAAGGCCGGCTGACGCTGAGGATCGATCGTGATGTCCATGGTCGGGAACCACGAAGTCAGCCGCGGCGAGATCTCCTCGAAGTCCTTGAAGTACACCGGCAACAACCGCCGCAGACTGTCGAGATGCGCCTCCCGGCTGTCCGGCAGATCGGAGTCCTCGTCCCAAGCAGCCTGTACCTGAGCCGCGAGCGCATCCCCGGCCGGCCGCCGAGCGACGTACGCCGCGACCTGCCGGCCGGCCTCCTCACCGAGCTCGGGCCCGTTGAACGCCATCCCGTCGTACACGATCACCCCACGCAGCCGCTCGGGATAGTCCAACGCGAACTGCAGCGCCACGAACCCACCATGCGAATGCCCGAGGAAGAGCACCTTCTCCTCGCCAAGATGCCGCGCCACCTGCTCGGCGTAGTACGCGTACCTCGGCATGCTGTAGTCACCATCAGCCAACAGATCGGACGCACCCGTCCCGACCGGCTCGATGTAAACCATCGTCAACTGCTGCTCGAGCTCCGGCATCCGCAGATAGTCGTAGTGGATTCCAGGCCCACCCGAGTGCACCAGACACACAGGCCCCGACCCCGCGACGTGATAGCTGACCTTCACACCGCCGACGCTCAGTTCTGACATGGGACCAGTTTGCCCGGCCGGTGCAACCGATCCGGGCGGCCCGCACGTTGAATGCCCGACAGCGAAGGGAGTGAGCGTGAAGAGCGAGGCGGAGAGTGAGTACGTCGACTTCGTGACCCATCACGCCAACGGGCTCTGCAACACGGCGTACCTGCTGTGCGGAGACTGGAAGCGGGCCGAGGACGCGACCCAGGAGGCGCTGCTCAAGCTGTACCGGAGCTGGCCCCGCCTGCGACGCCAGGGCGCCATCGGTGCCTACGCCCGCAAGGTGGTGGTCTCGACGACCCTGGACAGCCTGCGGCGCAGGTCCAGTACCGAACTGGTCGGCGGCGAGACCTACTTCAGCTCCACCGCCGACCCGGCCGATCCGCTGGGCCTGCTGGAGAACCGGCTGCTGATCATCAAGGCGCTCGGCTGTAGCGGCGGGACGGTCAAGAGCCAGACCCTGCGAGCACTGGAGAAACTCCGCCTGGATCCAGCCCTCGCCGACCTCACCGACTTCGCCGGACTGGGAGGCTGAGATGACCCGTCAACTCAAAGATCTGATGCACGAGGCAACCGACCGGCCCGCGTTCACCCCGGACGTGGACCAGCTGCTCACCACCGGGCGCCGACGTCGACGCAACCGCCGCCTGGTGACCGCCGTCACCGTCGCCGCCTCGATCGCAGTCGTTGCCGGCGGCACCATCCTCGGCCTGGACACGACTGACCACTCGGCCCCGGCCGTCGCACCATCCTGGCCTCTGCGCTCGGTGGACCCGGGCGGCTCGACCGGCCTGTGCTCCGACGAGAACGGCGAGCCTGTCCCGGGAGCCGGCGCCAGAGTCTGGGAGTGGCCCGTCTACCTCAGTGTCCAGGACACCTACGGTGCCTCCCTACTGCGTCACTCGCCGACAGATCCGCAGGTTGTTGCCTACTGCACCACCGAATGGGGCAACGGAGCCAAGGACTCGGTCGTATCCGGCGGCGGGACGGACGGCATCGTCGTACGCAAGTCCGCAGCCGTCGGCCGTGGGCTGAAGGAGCCCGGCAGCGTCACCACGGTGTTCGGTCAAGTGCCGAAGGGTGTTCAGCGCGTCACCGTGGAGACCAAGGACGGCCATGTCGGCGTCGCCAAGGTCGGGGGCGGCTACTTCGCCTACCGGCGGGTCGAGCAGACGCCTTGGCCCGGGCCCGAGCCTACGGTGATCGTCCGCTTCACGATCCCCGGCAAGCCGGAGTACGTCGGCGCCTGGCGCTGAAGTCGCCGCCCGTCAGGGATGATGGGCGGTATGAACTCGGGTGTGCCGGTCCTGGAGGTCGGTGGAAGTCACGTGACGGCGGCGGTGGTTTCGCCTGCTAGCGATGGGGTGGAGGGGTTGTACCGGGCGGGGCTGGATTCGAAGGCCTCGGCGGACTCCATCATCGGGGAGTTGTGCGAGGCGGCGAAGCAGTTGCCGTTGGCAAAGGGGTTGGCGGTGGCGCTGCCCGGTCCGTTCGACTTCGCGGCCGGCGTGGCCTGGTACAAGCTGGACAAGTTCGCCGCGCTCTACGGGCACGATCTCGGCCGGAGTCTGCGGGAGCGGCTCGGGCTCGATCAGGTCGTCTTCCTGAACGACGCCGAGGCCTTCACGGTCGGCGAATGGTCGGTCGGCGAGCTGCGCGGGCTCGACCGGTGCGTCGGGATCACGATCGGCACCGGGATCGGCTCGGCCTTTCTCGACGACGGCCGCGCGGTCCGTACCGGCGACTCGGTCCCGCCCGGCGGCGAGCTCTACAAGACCTCGTACGACGGCCGCCCGATCGAGGACTGGATCTCCGCCCGGGCCATCCTCCGCCGGTACGCCGAAAAGCTCACCACCCCACCGCCGCCGACTGCCGGGGTGAAGGAGGTCGCCGAGGCGGCCCGAGCCGGTGACGCCGTTGCCAAGAGCGCGTTGGTGGAGTCGTTCCAGGTGCTGTCCGACGCACTCACGCCGTGGCTCGAGCGCTTCGGAGCGACCCGGGTCGTGCTCGGCGGGTCGATCGCCGGCGCCTTCGACGTGGTGGCCGAGGTGTTCCCGTTCCCGGTCAGCGCGACCGCCGACGCCGAGCACTCCGCACTGATCGGGGCGGCGGAGCACTACCTCAGAAACTGACGGTAGAGCCCGTTACGGTGGCGGACATGCCTCCTCCGCGCAAAGCCAGCAAGCTCGCCACTCCCCGACTGCGGACGCAGCTCGACGAGCGGGCGCTGACCGCGGACGAGGTAGGCGACGAGGACCGGCTGACCGATCTGTCCCTGACCGACCAGGACCTCGGCGGCCTCCTCGCGGAGCACGTCGAGCTCAGCGGCTGCCGACTGACCAGGGTCAACCTGGGCGGCTCGGATCTCGACAAGCTGATCCTGGTCGACCTCGAGCTCGACCACTGCGACCTCGCCAACGCCCGCTGGGCGGATGCGTCGGGCACGAGGCTGGCGATCACGTCGTCGCGGCTGACCGGGTTCGCCGGATCGGGGATGAGCCTGCAGCACGTCACCGTGCGGGACTCGGTCCTGGACTTCAGCTCGTTCCGGTTCGCGAAGTTCCAGCGGGTCGAGTTCACCGACTGCCGCCTGCAGAGCGCCGACTTCGTCTCGGCCGATCTGACCGGCACGGTCTTCCGGCACTGCGACCTGACCTCGGTCGAGTTCTCGCAGGTGACCGCGACCGGCGCCGTCTTCGTCGACTGCACCTGGGAGGGCACCCGCGGCATCGGCAGCCTGGCCGGCGCCACGATCGCCAACTCCTCCCCCATCGACACCCTCGCCGTCACCGTCGCGATGGCCACCGCGCTGGGCATCACGCTGGGCGACCCGGAGGACCACTCTTAAGGCGAGTTAAGGATGCGCGAGGTGATCTTGTCGGCACTGTCCACAGCTCGGACAGTGGCGGGCAACCCCACCTGGAGGCATCGTGGAAACTTCGGCGTCACGGCGAGTTGTCAGCAACATCTTCAAAGGCTCGATGGGCAACCTGGTCGAGTGGTACGACTGGTACGTCTACACCGCCTTCGCGATCTACTTCGCACCCGTCTTCTTCCCCTCCGGCAGCCAGACCAGCCAGCTGCTGAACACCGCGGGCGTCTTCGCGGTCGGCTTCCTGATGCGCCCGGTCGGCAGCTTCCTGCTCGGCCGGTACGCCGACCGGCACGGCCGACGAGCCGCCCTGACCCTGTCGGTCACTCTGATGGCCACCGGCTCCCTGGTGATCGCGTGCACGCCGGGCCATACGACCATCGGCATCGCCGCACCCGTGTTGCTGGTGACAGCGCGGTTGCTGCAGGGCCTGTCGGTCGGCGGCGAGTACGGCACCTCCGCGACGTACATGTCCGAGGTCGCGTCGGAAGGTCGGCGTGGATTCTTCTCCAGCTTCCAGTACGTCACCCTGGCGGCGGGGCAGTTGGTGGCGCTCGCAGTACAGATCCTGTTGCAGCAGACCCTGTCCAAGAGCGACTTGGCGTCGTGGGGGTGGCGGATTCCTTTTGTGGTCGGGGCTGTTGCGGCGGTCATCGTGTTCTGGTTGCGGCGGTCGATGGACGAGTCGGCCGAGTTCGAGGCGCAGCCCGCGTCCCGGCGGTTCCGGCAGGGCTCGCTGGCTGAGCTGGCCAAGCACCCGCGCGCGGTGCTCACGGTGGTCGGCCTCACGCTCGGCGGGACGGTGGCTTTCTATACCTTCACGACGTACCTGCAGAAGTTCATGGTCAACACGACCGGCATCCAGAAGACGACCGTCACCTGGATCAACTTCTTCGCGCTGCTGCTCTTCGTCGGGTTACAGCCGCTCGGCGGGATGCTGTCCGACCGGATCGGCCGACGGCCGTTGCTGATCTTCTTCGGCGTCGGTACCACCGTGCTGACCGTCCCGCTGCTGACGGCGCTGGAGGACGCGACCCCACTGCGGGCGTTCCTGCTGATGCTCGCGGGGCTCGTCGTGGTCACCGGGTACACCTCGATCAACGCGATCGTGAAGGCGGAGCTGTTCCCGACCAGCATCCGGGCGCTCGGGGTCGGGATGCCGTACGGCGTCACGGTGGCGGTGTTCGGCGGGACCGCGGAGTACGTCGCCCTCTGGCTCAAGAACGCCGGTCATGAGTCGGCCTTCTACTACTACGTCTCCGGGTGCGCGGCGGTCAGCCTGATCGTCTACCTGACCATGACGGAGACGCGCGGCAAGTCGCTGAGCAGTGCTCGTCCGGTACGCCGCGAGCGGACGACGACGGCACAATGACGCAATGCGCACTCTCATCGCGGAGGACGACAAGCTGGTCGGCCGGGCCCTGCGGGACGTACTGAGCGCCAACGGGCACACCGTCACGCTGGTCGACTGCGGGGCCGACGTCCTGCTCCGGCACGCCGAGGCCCAGGTCATCCTGCTCGACCTGGGCCTCCCGGACATGGACGGCCTGGAGGTACTGCGCAAGCTCCGCAGGGTCGACGACGTCGTGGTGATCGTGCTGACCGCTCGGGACGACGAGCGCTCGGTGGTACTCGCGCTGCGGCTCGGCGCGGACGACTACCTGACCAAGCCGGTCCGGCTGGCCGAGCTGCTCGCACGGATCGAGGCGTCGGTACGCCGGTCGCGGCGGGCCGAGCTCGACGACAACGGGTACGAGTCGGGCGGGCTGCGGATCGACTTCGGGTTGCGTCAGGTGGTCGTCGACGGCGACGTGCTGCACTTGACGCCGTTGGAGTTCGACCTGCTCGCAGTACTGGCTCGGCGGGCCGGTACTGCGGTGAGCCGGGAGGTGATCCAGGACGAGATCTGGGGCGACGCGTTCCTGACCAAGTCGAAGGCGCTCGACGTGCACCTGCACCAGTTGCGGATGAAGCTCGGCAAGCCGGTCATCACCACCATCCGCGGTTTCGGGTATCGGCTCGAGCCATGAGGGCTCGGCTGATGAGCGTGCTCGCGATCGTCTCCTTCGGGTTGCTGGCGGCGTTGGTAATGCCGTTCCTCTTTGCTGTCTCCGACGCGCAGACCCAACGACTGCAACTCACCCGGAGCGCTGCGCTGGATCGCTTCGCCGGGCTCGCGAATCGGTCGGACTACAGCTCCGTCCGGATCGAGGCCGAACGCCATCAGGAGCTGTACGGCGAGTCGGTACTCGTGATCGATGCCTCCGGCAACGTCATCGTCTCCACCGGCGGGCTCACCAAGTCGTCCGCGGGAGTAGGCGCCGTCGCCGACCTCGCCGCGCGAGACCTGCCCCAGCTGACCATCGACGCACTCCGTCCCTGGAGCTCGTCCCGTCCGCTGATCGCGACTCCCGTCGGCTCTCCCCACGAGCCCGAAGGCGCGGTGGTGCTCGCCGTCGACGCCTCGCGAGCCGTCTCTGAGGTACGCCGGCTATGGCTACTCATCTGCGCCGCAGCCGTCGCCGCCGCCCTGCTGCTGTTGTTCATGGCCTCACGCGCCGCCCGCTGGGTGATCCGCCCGGTCAAGCAGCTGGAAGACGCCGTCGTCGAACTAGGCCGCTCAGCAACCTGGAACCAGTCGCTGGAGGCCAGCGGTCCCCCTGAACTACGCCGCCTCGCCCAAGCCGTCGAGGTAATGGGAGCCACCGTCCAGCGCTCGATCGACGTCCAACGCCAGATGGTCGCCGACTCCTCCCACCAACTCCGCAACCCGCTGGCCTCGATCCGCCTACGCATCGACGGCCTGGCCCCAGAACTACGCGACCCCGCCAGCCCCGCCTTCCTCCACCTCCAAGACGACCTGGAGCGCCTGGAAGACGTCCTCAGCGACCTCCTGAAACTAGCCGCCCTGGAAAGCCGGGTAACCGACCGTCTCCCCCTCTCCCCCGAGGAATGCCTGGTCGGAGCCGTTCTCACCGAAGAACTGGAAATCTGGCGCCCAGCAGCCGCCTCCGCAGGCGTCACCCTCACCCTGCAAACCGAAGACAACCTGATCGCCGCCGCCCCAGAACACGACCTACGCCAACTAGTCGGCGGCCTACTGGACAACGCCATCAAGTACGCGGGCCCCTCAGCAACCGTCGCCCTAACAGCCACCCGAGTCGCCGGCTTGGAAATCCAGGTCTCCGACAACGGCCCCGGCCTACCTCCCGAACACCTACCCCTAGCCACCCAACGCTTCTGGCGAGGCAACGTCTCCACCCTAGGCACCGGCCTAGGCCTAGCAATAGCCGAACAAACCGCCTTGGCAATCGGCGGACACCTAACTCTGACAACCACCGTCCCCCACGGCCTAACCGCCACCATCCAGCTACCAGAGGCACCATGAACAGCCATGAGCTGAGCTCGCCAGACCAGCAGAGCCAACCGCCGCCGACACATGCTCGCCGCACCGTTCTAGCGGCTCTGGCCGGCGCAACCACAGCGTTGGCCTTGGCCGCCTGCAGCAAAGGTGACGACAAGAGCGGTCGGCTCACCATCGCAGCCGGTGAGCCGGGTGGGTTCTACTTGGAGTTTGCTCAACTGCTTGCGGCGCAGCTCAGCATGGCGGGGGTTGCGAAGGATGTCGTCGTGTTGCCGACGCTGGGTAGCAAGGACAATCTGCGGTTGCTGGCCGACCACAAGACCGATCTCGCGTTGAGTCTTGCCGACGCGGTCTCGCCCAGCCCGCAGGTGAAGGCGTTGGGGCGGGTTTATGAGAACTATCTGCAATGCGTGGTGCGGGCGGACAGTTCGTACAAGACGCTTGCCGACCTGGCAGGTACGAGGATCTCGGCAGGGGCCGCTGGGTCGGGGGCGGCATTGACGGCCGCTCGCATTCTGACGACCGTCGGTGTCGACTGCACGGTCGACCATCTGTTGCTGGAGCAAGCGACCAAGGCGCTGGAGGCTCGTGGGATCGCCGCGATGTTCTGGTCCGGTGGCGTTCCCACCTCCACCCTCGACAAGCTCAGCCAGCGCGTCCCGCTCCGGCTGATCCCCCTCGACGGCCCGCTTCCAGCGCTCCGGCGAACGTACGGACCTGTGTATCAAGACGTGCGAGTACCAGCCGGCGTCTACCGCGGAACGGCGCCGGTGAAGGTCGTCGGCATCCCCAACCTCCTCCTCTGCCGTCCCGACCTACCGAATACGACAGCGCGCCGGATCGTCGAGACGCTCGTCCGGCGCGCCAGCAACCTGGTACCACCGTCGGCCGTCGGGGCGCAGTTCCTCAACCTGCAGTCGCTGGTTGTCAGCGCCCCGATCGACCTCCACGCCGGCGCCGTACAGCAGTACCGGCGGATGTACGGATGATCAGCTGTTGTACGGCTCCACCAGAAGCTTAAGGCTGGAGGTCGTGTCAGCCGTGACCGTCACCGTGCGGGACTCACCCGGCAGCAGCCAGAAGTAGTTGTCGGAGTAGAGCGCCGGCAGCACCCGCTCGTTGTTGCGATCACGCAGCGAGAGGCGGGTCAGCACAGCCACCGACGTGCCGGTGTTGCGGATGGTCGCGGTGAGTTTCCCTCTGCTGGTGGTGCTCGTGACGCTCAGCTTTGCCTTGGCAAGCGTGTTGATCGCCTGGACGTCGGTCGCCTCGCGGTAGCGCCAGTAGGTGTTCTCGGACAACACCTTGCCCTGGGCATCGGTCAGCTTGAGCCGCAGCAGATGAAGAGCCGGCAGATCGGCCGAGTTGGGCACGGCGAAGGAGTCGGTCTTGCCGGACGCACCGACGCTCACCGCCTGCTGCTGCGTCGGCTTGAGCTTCGTCCCCTTCAGGTCATACAGATCCGCGGTGATGGTTGCCGCCAGCACCTTCGTGGTGTGGTTGATCGCGACGATCTTCCAGTCGTTCTGATTCGCCTGGACATGGATCGCCTCGCACCCCTTGCGAGCGCCGTAGTAGCTGCCGTTCACGTCGAGGTCGTAGTCGTACGTCTGCCAAACCGTGCTGTGCCAGGCCGGGTGCGACATCCACAGCAGCAACGCCGACGCGTCCTCCCACAGATTCGCGTTCCACGCCTCGAACATCGCCCGCATGTTCTCGTAGTTCACGAACTGCGCCTTGCGGGTGAACTCCGCCAGCCCGCTCGACGAACCCAGCCGGTCGTCGATCGCGCCCAGGTACGTCTCCGGGTGCTGGTTGCCGTGCGTCGACCAGTCGTGGTGGTACCACGGCGTACCGATCGGCCAGCCCGGATCGTCCTTGCCGACCAGGTTCTGCATCGACTCGATCACCGGGATGGTCGGCATCCCGATCTCGGTGTGGAAGCCGAAGTTGAAGGTGTCGTAGGTGTTCTGTTCGAAGTACTTCGCCGGGTCGACCCAGTAGTACGGGCCGTGGCCGGAGACGAACCCCGCCGCGGAGTCGGGCAGGTAGAGGATCTCGCCGTCCTCCTCGGCCGCCGCGTCGATCAGCCCCTGGTTGATCCCGCCGGGCGGGTGCTGTTCGTTGGCGCCGCACCAGATCACGATGCTGGGATGCGTCCGGTACCGGACGATCGTGTCGCGGGCGATCTCGACGTACCCGGGCAGGTTGTCGGAGAACTCGCCGGCCTCCCAGAAGTCGTTCCAGACCAGGATGCCGTTCTCGTCGCAGGCCTGGTAGAACTCCTCGCGGGTACTCGAGCCGATCCAGTTGCGGATCATGGTGAAGTTCATGTCCCGGTGCATGCCGATCAGCGCCCGCATCTTCGCCGGCGAGACGCGACGGAGCAGTTCGTCGTACCCCCAGTTGCCGCCGCGGCAGAAGATCTGGACGCCGTTGACGCTGATCTTCAACGGCACCGGCGCGTTGCTGACGTCCTTGACGTCGGTCCAGTCCTGGCCGTCGTCGGACACCTGGACGGCGAAGGTCAGCGCGTACGCCGTCTCCCACAGCAACTCGACCTGGTCGAAGGTCTTCGCCTCACCGAGGTCGACCTGGACCCACTCGTTGTCGTTGTACTGCGACGACCAGCGGCTGCGGTCGTTGCCGTCGTTCACGTTCGTGGCCGGGCTGCCGTCGTCGGACGAGGCGGTCGCCGTGCCGGCACGGGCCAGGTCCGTCGCGGCATCCGCCGAGTCTTTGATCGCCAGTGTCCAGAGGGAGAAGCCCCAGCCGGTGGCGCGACGGCCGCCCTGGATGCGGAGGTACCGCTTGGTCTGCTTGGCAAACTGGACCGTCTGGGCCGCGCTGCTGGTGGCCGGGTCGATCTTGATCGGCAGATCGTAGCTGTAGCCATACTCGCGAATGCCGAAGGTCGTCGACCGGCTGTCGCTGACCTTGCCACCGATCGCGGCACTGAAGGTCAGGGTGTGCAGGTCGGGCGCGCCATAGCCGTTCGGCCACCAGAGCTTGGGGTTCGTGACGGTGACCGCGTCGAAGGCGACGTTGCTTTGCTCTCCACCTTTGAGGGTGACGGTCTTGGTCAGGGTGTTGCCGTCGAAGACCGCCTTCACTGTGATGGTTTGGTCGGCGGTCGCCGCGTTGCGGACCGGGATGGTGATGGCGACGGTCGCCTTGCTGATGTCGGGCACCTTGCTGACGACGCGTGCGTCGCCTAGCACCGCGTCGCCGGTCGAGCGCAGGCGGACGTGGTTCCAGATGCCGGCCGCACGGTCGCGTACTGCGGGCATCCAGTCCCACCCGGATGCCGACAGCAACGTCGGCGAGTCCTGCCAGAGCTTGCCCGACTGGACGAACGCGTCACCTTTGTCACCCTTGTCGCCCGGCGAACCTGGGTGCGGCATCGGGGTGATCTTGACCGCGAGCGCGTTCTTCGCCTTCAGCGCTTGAGTGATCTCGAACGATGCCCTGGCGAACGGCGACTTCAGAGTGCCGACCTGTACGCCGTTGAGCCACGCATCGGCCTGGTGATTGACCCCGTCGAACTCGATCCAGATCCGGCGCCCCGCGCTGATGTCCAGGCCCTTGGGAAGGTCGAAGGCGCGCCGGTACCACCACGCGTGGCGGCTGAGCGCCTCGGGGATCTCCAGGTTGTTCATGCCCTCGGCGGGCTCGGGGAAGTGGCCCTGCTCGACCAGGGTCGCGAGGACGGTGCCCGGGACGACTGCTGGTAGCCAGGTCGAGGTGTCCTGGGTGGGGCTGGAGAGGGCGGCGCCATCCGTAGTACCGGCGAAGTCGTCCATGGTGAGGGTCCAGCCGTCTTCGACCAGGACCGTGCCGTCGGCTGCCTTGACCAGGGCTGGGGCGGTGCCGTGGTGAGTGCCCCAGGAGGTCCAGCCGGTCGCCGCGGGACGGGAGCCTTGGGCGGTGCCGTAGACCTGGAAGCCGTTGAGGCCCAGCGGGTTGCCGTTGGCCTGCTTGGTGCCGGTCAGACGGACGTACCGGGCGCTGGTTGCGGAGTCTAGGGTGATGTCGACTACGCCACCGGGGCTGTTGGTCGCCTGGTGAACCGTGCGCCAGGAGCTGCCGTCGGTCGAGACGTCGATGCGGAAGTTGCTGGGTGAGCTGGAGAGGATCTCCTGGCCCTGGGTCTGGCCGTAGGGGTTGCCGCCGGACAGGTCAAAGGTAGGGTCACCAGCCTTGCCTTCGAACGTCAGCGTGAGCGCCTCGACGCGGCACTTGGCCTGCAGGTCGACCGTGATCCACTGCGGATCCGTGGTCGCGGCACGCCAGCCTGAGCCCCGTACGCCGGTCTGCGCGAGGTTGTCGACGGCGAACTGCGGCGGGGTGGCCGCATACGCGGTGGAGGATGCGGTGACCGGGCGATAGAGGGCGAGGTCGGTCCTGGTGGCCGCTTGGGCGGCGAAGGCCTCGGTGGGGAGGGCCGAACTCAGGGTGATGCCGGCGAGCACTCCGCCGGTCGATGCGAGGAAGGTCCGGCGGGACAGCGGATCGGACGGCACGTGTGACTCCCAGGGCGGTGTGGGGTTTTATTTCGTAATTAACGCAGATCCGCAGACTTACTTCAATCCCTCAATTTATCCATGCCGGCGATCAGCAGCTCGATGGCTCTCGTGAACGCCTGGTCGGCAGCCGTCACCCACGGCTGCGCCCCGAGCCGGCGCTGGTGAGCCGCGACCGCCGTCGACTCAGGGAAGCGCTCGGCGAAATCCGGCGCGGCGTCGGCGAGCGCCTTGCCCGCGGCGGCCCACCACTCGGCGTCCGCCTTCGTGATCGCCGCCCGGGCATCGACGGCTTGCCTGGCCGCGCCCTTGACGATGCTGAACAGCGCACTGGTCGCCGCCTGACGATCCTCGAAGGTCAATTCCGCGCTCGCCAGAATCCTCAACAGGGACTCGAGCACCTGCTGCTCGTGCGGACCGAGCACCGGTCGCGCCGACTGGATCTCGAGCAGCCACGGATGCTCCAGATAGAGGTCGCGGAGCTTGCCGCTCCACCGCGCGACCGCCTTCCGCCAGTCGCCGCCCGCGCGGACCTCGCCCAGCTCCGCGTGGACGCTGTCGTACATCAGATCGATCAGCACATCGCGGCTGACGACGTAGGTGTAGAGCGACATCGCGGTCCGGCCGAGCTCGTTGCCGACGGCACGCATCGTGACGGCGTCGAGCCCGTCCGCGTCGGCGATCCCGATCGCGGAGGCGACGATCTCCTCGACACTCGCAGCCTGCCGCGGCCCGCGCCTGGGACCGGCCGCCCGGCCCCACAGCACCGCGATCGCCCGCGCCGGATCAGTCCGCATTTTACTCCTTACGACGTAAAGTGTTATCGTTTTTCTATACGACGTAAGGAGTTTATCGTGGTGGACTTCGAAGTACACGGCACCGGGCCGAATCTCTTGCTGCCGGTCAATCCCGCCCCGCCGGTCGAAGGCACTGAGGCCGACCAGATGCGGGCCTGGGGCGCCGATCCGGGGCTCGGGCACGCTCTCGTCGAGGGTTTCAGCAAGCGATTCCGGGTGATCGCCTTCGACTACGAGGGATTCCTCCAAGCCCATCCGAAGCCGACGACGCTCACCCCTTCGGTCCTGGTCGACGACTTCCTGGCCGTCGCGGATGCCGCCGACGCTTCGACCTTCGCGTACTACGGATACAGCTGGCTAGGCATGGCCGGCCTCCAACTCGCCATCCGCACCGATCGACTGACCGCATTGGCGATGGGCGGCTACCCACCGCTCGACGGCCCGTACGACGCGATGCTCGCCGTCACGGCCGCGACGCACGCCGAGGCGGGCCAACCTGTCTCGGGCGCCGTCGTCGAGCCCGGCGACTGGGACAGTACGGAGGTCCCCCTGACCAAGGACCAAACCCAGCAATTCCTCACGCTTTACCAAGCCCTGCAGGGTTTTGACGACCATGCCGTCACGCTGACCATTCCGCGACTCTGCATCGCCGGAAGCGCGGACAACATCCAGTACGGCGAACGCTGGGGCAACACTCTCGTCAGCATCGGCTCTGCCGTGGCCTCCAACAAGCAACTGCTCGAGGAACTCGGGTGGACGATCGAGCTACTCGACGGCCTCGACCACATGCAAGCGATGCAAGCAGCGAAGATCTTGCCCGTCGTCGAGCCGTGGCTGGCGGAGCGGCTGCTCTAGCGGGCGAGGTACTTGCGGACGTCGTCGGCGACCTGGGCGCGGTGGACCATGCCGTACTTCTTCAGGATCGCGCTGAGGTGGGTCTTGACGGTGTTGAGGCTGATGCCGAGTTCGGCGGCGAGCTGGTCGTTGTCGAAGCCGTCGACGAGGAGGACCGCCACGCCTTGCTGGGCTTTGGTCAGGCTGGCGTAGCGGCGTTCGGGGCCTTGGTCGGTGTCGAGCATCATCTCCATCAGCTCCGACTGGATCTGCTCGGTGGCGCGAACCAGCCGACTCAGGTGCCCCTGGACCGCCGCGCCCGACCCTTCGGGTTCGGCCATCGCCTCGACGGCGATCGCGCGCAGTGACGCGATCTGGTGACCGAGGTATTCCATCACTCGATCGGACGTCAGCAGGTTCTGCCCTTCGTCGCCGGCCGGCAACCGGCGGAGCGCCTCGGCGTCCTCACCCTCGCGAGTCAGTACCCGCGCCACGAACCCGCTCAGCCACTCGAACGCGCGGACCGCGTTGTCGTCGTAGCTGTTCGGCTCGTAGCTGTGCATCGACAACATGCCGAACAACCGATCGGTGCCGCCCTCACCGGCCCGGAAGATCGGCACCGTGACGGCGTCCGCCGACGTCCGGGAGAGGTCGCCGAACTGGACGCCCGAGCGCAGTACGGCACCGTTGTCATAGGCGAGCCGGTAGGTCTGCCGATGCTTCAGGAGCCACGCGGTCTGACCGTTGGGCCCGAAGTTGTGGGTGTCCGGATCGAGGTAGGTACCGGAGTCGTAGCCATAGGGGAACCGGA
The DNA here is from genome assembly GCF_040681515.1 of Kribbella sp. NPDC051718. Taxonomy (NCBI): domain Bacteria; kingdom Bacillati; phylum Actinomycetota; class Actinomycetes; order Propionibacteriales; family Kribbellaceae; genus Kribbella; species Kribbella sp. NPDC051718. The sequence continues at coordinate 49,367 of NZ_JBFAYZ010000001.1, forward strand.
CCCGGTTCGTGCCGTGCAGGAACCCCACGTAGAAGGTGTCCACCCGGGCGATCTTGGCGCAGACCGCCCGCACGTAGTCGTACAGACCGTAGTGGTCGCCCCGGTAGAGCGACTGGATCTTGTGGTACGCCTCGCGCAGGATGATCGCCGTCTCGGCGTCCACCCGCAGCGGAGCAGGCTTGTCGGAATTCACCGGCCGCCGTCCCCCTAGCTAGTCCTTCCTGGCAAGCAGGACTATGCCGTCGTCACGCTCGGTTGCCAAGGGGTCGGCCGGGAACACGGCGGATGCCAATAGCAGCAAGTGGCGACGGTGCCAGATGGATCAGCTCAGGGTGTCGACCAGGTCGCGCACGCTCGCGACCGTCTTCTCCCCTCGTCCCGAGGCCAGCCTGGTGAGCGCGGCGACCAGCTCCGTGTCACACTCCGCGACCGTCACCATGCCGTCCGCGGCGACTACCTTGAGTTCCCTGTGGCCCAGCGCCCGGCTCCGGTGAATCGGCCGGACCGCGCCCACTCGCAGGTCGAACACCAGTCCGCCCCGGCGACGCTCGATCTCCGCCCGCACCTGGCCGACCGCTCCACGCTCGCCTACGACGAGTACCGAAGCCATCACCGGCTGAATCCCGCGAAACGGCGGCACCTCAGCCGTCTGCGCCCCGACCCGCTCGGCCGTCTCCCGGATCGCCTGCAGATCGACGGGATCGATCACCACCACTTCACGAACGGCCTCCACCGTTTCTCCTTCTCAGCCAAGACCGTTCACGTGAACGCGGGGGTGGCGACCTGTATGACCAGTTGGATGCGGACCGCCCGATGTACCGCCCCCAGTACATCCGGCGATCGATCGTTTCGAGTTCACCACCTGGTTGAACTCAACCGACCCTTGCGACGCATCCCCAACCTGGAGCCCTGCGCTCCCCGGTCACACCGTCCACCACCACCCACGCCCACAGTTCCGAGACCCGCCCGAGTGCCCGGACCACCTGTCCCCAGTGCCCCCACCGGAACAAGCAACCCCTGAACCACCCGAACCATCGGCCTCCTCCATCCCCCCAACGCAAAGACTGTCACTCTCCGCACTTCCCGCCCATCCCCCGCAGGATGATCTTCCGCTCAACTACGTCTCACCCCACGGGTGAGACCTCGCAGCCCGGAAATCTCACGGTCCGTCAGGACCCACCGTGAGAGGGAGGCGCGATGAACAGGAAGTCGCTGGCCGGCTGGGCCGCGCAGGCATCGGCTCCGCCGCTGGAGATCCAGCGGAAGGAGCGCTGGGAGATCAGATGGAAGGCGTTCCGTGACTGCGCGCGGTACCGGCGGGTGCCGATCGGCGAGGCCACCGGCTGGACGCTGACGCTGCACGCCCGGTACTACGAGTTCTCACTCGCGCTCCGTGAGCAGCTCGAGGAGCGCCAGGACGCACTGGAGGTCGAGCAGGCGACGTTGGAGGCGCAGCTAGCCGCGCCAGCCGCCGCGCCACCCGCGTCCCGGCCCCGACCGGCCGGGGACGCCCGGCAACTGCACGACTGGGCGCGCGAACGGCGTAGGGAGCTGACGTCGCTGGACGCGCTATAGACCGGGACGAATGAACGCCGGGCGGCCACAGTCCGCCTGGCCGCCGTACAGACCGAGCTCGGTCAGCTGGAGGGCGAGTACGAGACGCTCGACGGCTTGTGCGGCGGGGCGTACCTGGTCCGCGTCGAGCTGTACAACCGCAGCCGCTACTCCAGGGCCGATCGCAAGATCACCGAAGTACCGTCCGGGCCGCCGTACGAAGGGCCGGGCTGGCGCCATCGCCGGACCCATCTGGCCAGCGTCCAAACCCGCAGCGCCTGAGGAGGCGAGCATGAAGTTCTTTTCCCGTCGCGTGCGAAACAACGGCATCGAGGCACTGGTGCAGCGCAACAGCGACCTGCCCGCCTTCACCCAGCTGCCACCGGAGTTCGACCTGCCGCTGGAGCTGAAGGCGGCTGAGGCGAAGGCGCAGGCCGACGTCCAGAGCGGCGCGTACGACGTGACCGTGGTGGAGGCGATCGAGGGACAACTCCCGTACGAGAAGGAGATCGACGCGAAGATCGAGCGACTGCGGTCCGAGGAGGAGGTCCGCCGGATCCTGTCCGAGGCCGAGGGGGACCACTTCGTCCACCATGCGCTCGAGTCGACCGAGGACAGCAAGGGCAACCAGCTCTCCTACGCCAAGCTGGAACTGCGGGCCCACCATCTCGAGACCGACCTGGCGGCCGCCGAGGAGAGCAGGGCCGAGCTCGGCCGGATCCTGCGCGGCGAGAAGCTGGCGTCCGACGACACCGACTGGAGCGCGACCGAGCCGTCGGTGCCCACCTCGGACAACCGCTGGCAGATCGTGCTGCGGCCCGAGCGGCTGAAGTTGTGGTTCACCACGGTCGGCCTGCTGATCATCTTCGGCCTCCCCGAGGGGTACGTGCTGCGGCGGATCATCGGCACCTTCCTCCACGACGAGGAGGACGTGGAGCTCACCACCGGCCTGGCCGCGATGCTGATCGTCTTCATGGTCATGGTTCCGTACGTCTGCGGAACCCGGCTGGTCGGCTGCAAGCGACGCGGCAACGCCAACCGGCTCGACAAGATCGTCTTCCTCGGCACCGCGCTCTGGGTCCTCTTCGGGGTCGCCCTGGCCCTGGCCCGGACCGACGCGTCGCGCCAGATCTTCGAGTCCGAGCAACGCGCCATCGCAGCCACCGGCGGCACGGCTCAGACCTTCTCCTACGTACCGACGCTGCTGATGTGGTTCCTCGCCGTCCTCGCCGTCGGCATCGCGATGATGTTCATCAAGGTACTGACCCACAACCCGGTCCGGGCCGACGCGATCAAGCTCGACACGACCATCGCCCTGCTGCGCCGCAAGCTCAGCAAACTGCGGTCGGAACTGGCGGCGGTGACCAACCACGCCGACTTCAAGCGCCGGATGATCGAGAAGCAGAACGAAGCACGCCGGCACGTGTACGACGTGGTGCTGGTCCGGGCCGGCACCCATGTGAAACGCCACTACCGCGACAGCCTGGTCACGATGATGGGCAGCCCCGACTTCACCACCGGCCTGACCAGCGGGGAAGTCGCATGACCTGGCGGTTCTGGAAGTGGCGGCGGATCGAGCCCGACCGGTCGGGCCGCTGCCGCGCGTGCGCGGAGCCGCTGGAGGTCTGCGAGTCGCCCGCCCACGGCCGGCTGGACTACGTGCACTGCTTCCTGAAGGTCAGCTGCCCGACCCACGGCCGGAACTGGTTCTAGAGCTTCACTATCGAGGGGGACGACCGAATGAGCACAAGACCCACCGGCCGGCGACGATTGCTGACGGCAGCCGTCGTCTTGGCCGTCATCTCGCCACTGGTTGCCTGTGGCAAGCATGAGCCGGCGAAGGCGGAGCAACTACCGATGACGTCCGACGTCGCGGTGGTGGTGAGCGTCCACCGCAACGCGCCGAAGATGTCGGGCCAGCAGGTCCTGAAAGTCCTGCCGGAGTTGACAAACGGGGACCGCCTGACCGCCGTCGGCGTGGACGGTACGGTCGACGGCCTGCCCATCGTCGACGGAAAGATCATCGGCACGGCCAAGTCGGGCCCCGACCGGCTCGACGCGATCTCCGACGCCAAGTCGGAGTTCGTCACGAAGATCGACGGCGCGGCCGCCGAGGCGGCCGAGAGCGATCCGCTGGCAGCGATCGCGGTCGCGGCCCGGCAGTTGAAGGGCAGCCCCGCCACCAAGAAGCTCCTGATCATCGCCGACCCGTTGCTGCCCACCGCGGGAGATCTGCAGTTCCAGCGGCTCGGCTTCGACTGGACGACCGAGGACATCTGGGAACGGCTGAACAGCCACAAGCCCACCAACCTGCCCGATCTACGGGACATCCATGTCGTGGTCCTCGGCCTCGGCGCCACCACGTCGCCGCAGCAAGCACTGGACGAGGGGCGGAAGAAGCAGCTGGAGGACCTCTGGCGGACGATCCTGATCCGGTCCGGCGACAAGCGCACGACAGTCGACTTCGCTTCGGCGGTCCTCGCGGCCGTGCCGTCCACGTCGCAGTTCGAGGTCTCGGTGGTTCCGGTCAAGCGACCCGAACCACCACCACCGGGCCGGAAGCCCCAGCCCTGCAAGGAACAGGTGATTCCCGAGACCGTCGTGCAGTTCAAGCCGGACACCGCCGAGTTCCTCGCGCCCCCGCAGGCCCGGGCGGCCGCCGAGCGGGTCGCGGAGGCGTTCGAGAACTGCCCGGGCAGGTTGACGGTGACCGGTACGACGAGCTCGTGGGGAACCGAGGCCGGCCGCAAGCGCGTGTCCACCGACCGGGCGGAGTCGTTCCGCAGCCTGCTCGCCGAGGTACTTAACGTCTCACCTGCCTCCATCGTCGCGGTGGGCGTCGGCAAGCACTTCGGCGCGTTCGTCAACGACCGTTCGCGAACCGGCGAACTGATTCCCGAACTCGCGATCCGCAACCGGACCGTCCGAGTCACCGTGGCACCGCTACCGCCGACGCACTGAACAGGCGCTCGGCAGCCAGGAGCGATACGGTGCGGGGTAGGTCCCCCATCGTTATCGGCTACACCGGACCGAGGTGAGAGTTTGTGAGTTCCAGAGTCGACCTGCTGACCAGGGAGCTGGACGATCTGCACAGAGGCCGCGGCATCCACGCGCCTGCCGTCGGCGAGCGCCTCGGCCCCACCCTGCGGGAGCTGATCTACGGCGACAACGAGCCCGACGAAGCCGAGAGCCGCAGCCTGATCCGGGCGACGCTGGTCTCGGCCGCGGAGGTCATACCCACCGATCTGGCCAGGGTGTTCCGGGCCGGCCTGGGAGTCGACGACACCGCGCCGCTGCTGACCGAGCGGCTCGAACGGCTCGGCCGGTTGATGGACCGGGGCAACCGGACGATGAGCCGCCGGCTGACCGAGGCGGACCGGGCCGTGGCCCAGGTACTGGAGCGCCGGGCGCTGATCAACGACGACCGTAATCCCTTTGCCACCAAGGGCTGGTACGTCGACAAGCTCGAGTCGCATGCCGTGATCGGCAAGCGCCCCCGGTTCACCAGTGTGCGTGACATCAAGTTCACCCACGACAACGTGCGGTACCTGTGCGAGTCGTTCAACGTGCCGCACAGCGCGGGGACGCCGGCCGGCCAGGAGCTCACGGTCGAGGCGACCGAAGGCGCGGAACTGGTCGAGGTGAACCGGTTCTCCCTCAGCTGCTGGCAACTGACGGTCCATCTGCCGCAGACCTTCAAGGCGATGCAGACGCATCGGGTCGGCATCGCCGTCACGATGCCGTCCCGTGCGTTCGTCCGCCCCTACAACGCGTTGGTCGCGGTACGCCGGACCCGATCCTTCCACGCCAGCGTCACCTTCGACCCCGACACCGAGGTCGGCGCCGTCTGGAGCTACGACGGCGTACCGCCGTTGTCGATCGAGGAAGGCGTTCCGACCGGCCGGTTGCTCGACCTCGGCACCGGACGATCGGTCGCCGCCGACTGGCCGATCGTGCGCCAGGGCCTCGCCTACGGAATCGGCTGGTCCTGATCGGAACACGGTGCCAGCAGATCCTCCAAGACGTCCCCCACGTCGCACTCCGCCCGATGCCCCAGCACCTCGTCGGCCGATCGGTTCAACGCCTCCTGCGCTGATGCTCCCTCCTGCAGCAGCGACCAGAACCTGGAACGCAGCGCGGCGATCGAGACCACGTCGACCGGGTCGACCGCCGTGGCCGGCAGTTCACGCTGATGCTCCTCGGTCAGCGGCCCGGTGAAAGTGAGCAGCGGATGGCGGATCGCGTCGTCGACCCACCGGCGCCCGGCGACCTGCTCAGCGACGTCGAGTACCAGAGCGATATCGGCCGACAGCTCAGCACGGGTCGCGGCCGCTCCGATCACCCGCAGCCCGCCGTCGACCGTGCTCTTCTCACCGGCCCAGACATCGACCGGCCAGACCGCGCTGCGCCGGTCGTCGCGACAGGCGTAGCCACGCATCATCCGGAACAGCATCCGCAGCCAGGCCCGCTGGTGCTCGTCCACGCCCTTGGCGTCCAGCGCGACGTTGATCCGGGCCGCGATCCCGTCGTTGCGGGTCGGCTTGGCCGGCAGGCCCCGGCGTACCCGGCCGTCGCGTTCGTAGTCGGCCACCTGCGACGACACGATCGTCCGGGCGTAGCGCAGCCGGTCCTTGACCGGTGACATCGATTCCCTACGGTCCCCCAACCGCTGGATCGCCCGCACGTAGACCTCGTGCATGATGCCCAGGCAACCATCGTCGCGGCAGAGCTGGTGGACCCTGCCCTCGTTCTCCGCGTAAGGAACTCCGCGGGTCGGGCAGTGCGCGTGCCCCACCGCCACGTGCGCTCGACGACGGAGCTTGGCGGTCCCGTACCAAACCAGCTCCGCGAGTCGATCATCAACACCTGCTGACATCCCCTCAACCCCCTGTTGCGAACCATCGCCGCCCCCCTCCGAGCGGTTGGTTGTTCCATGGTTGTGGCGAGCGCCCCGCAGGACCGAGTAGATCGAACGAACTGTCAACTATCTGTCAGGTCCAGACCGGATCGCTCAGTGGATCGGCTCCAGACCGACCCGGCCGGAGCATCTGGCGACGCCGGACGGATAGCTCAACCAGCGCGACAGAGCAACCGATCCCCACGGCATCACGATCAACGGTGGCGGCGGCAACTCCATCCCGGGTGCCGTCGGTTCGGCGGTCTCGATCGCGGCCAGCGCCGCACCGAGCAGCGAGCCGAGCGGTCCGGCCGCCTGGCCGTTCGCGGAGACGTACGGGATGGCTCGCGCCCGCAGTACTTCGAGGAGTTCCGCCATCAGCCGCGGATCCCGCAACTCCTCAGCGGCATCGATCGCCCAGCCGCGGACGTTCTCGTGCAGTCCGGCGAACGACAGCCGGTCGCTGCTGTCGGCCTTGGCGTACTCGAGTTCCTGGGCCGCGGTCAACGCGACGACCGCTGCCTCGAGCGCCTCCTGCGGTTGCCGAAGCACCTTGAGGTGAAGGCAGGCCGCGGTGGAGGCTGCTGCGCAGGTAGCCGCCAGCGAGCCGGCCGCCGCGCTCTTTCGCCAGCTCGCATCCAGCATGCGTACCGCCTCGGCCGGCTGCCCGGCGGCCAGCTCGATCATCACGTCGGCCATCTCCAGGCCCGACCGGATCAGCAGTGGATAGCCACCTGGCTTCGCCTCCTCCAGCCTCCGGTACGCCGTACGCCCCAGCTCCGCTGCTTGCCGGGCTTCCGGGACTCGTTCGAGGCTGGCCAGCATCATGGTCTTGATCGCGTACAGCGAGACGACCAAGTGCCCTTGAGTGGCCGGTTCGCACTCCGCCACGGTCCGGTCGATCAAGTCGAGTTCCCTGGCGTCAACCACCCCGGAGCGGATCCGGAGTACCAGGTCGTTGAGAACCTTGACGGCGTCGTCCGCAGTACCGTGCTCCGGCGAACCGAGCACACCGGTCGACCACCGGACCAGGACTTCGAACCGGCCTCGCTGTTCGTCGCTGCCCGCCTGCCTGATCCACGGCTCCACGCTCCGCACCGCCTGTTCGACCGCAATCGGATCGCCCGCGATCACTCCGGTCTCGGCGCGTGTGAGGTGCCAGTCGGCCCGGACCAACTCGTCGGCTTCGTCCCAGTAGAGCCGCGCCTTGGCGAGGTGGTCGAGCGCCGCAGAGACGTCGTTGTCCTGCACGGCCGCGCTGGCGGCAAGCACGCTCAGATCGGTACCACCGGTGCCCTCCGGCCACCAGTGCGGCCTGGCCAGGATCCGGTCGATCAGCGCCCGGATCTGCTCGATCGGCCCGTCGGCCGCGTGCACGTGCTCGATCGCCGCTGCCTGGGCGACGATGACCTCGTTCCAGAACTCCGGGTCTCCGTCCGGCTCGGTCTCCTCGACCAGCAGACCGGCCCGCCAGGCCCATTCCGCCGCATCGACCAGTTCCTCGCGCTCGCTCAGCGCAACCGCCAGTTCGGTGGCGCACGCGATCCGTACCGTCGGGTCGTCGGACAGTCCGTAGGCCTCGACCCAGTCAGCGATGCTGCTCTGGACGTTCCCGCGCTCGCGCTCGGCGTCGGCGCGGGCCATCAGCGCCTCGGCCCGCGTCTCGGCCTCGACCGTGTCCCCCATCGCCAGCAGTGCGGACATGTCGGCGATCACCGGCTCCGGTCCGGTGGTCTCGGGGTCGAGCCGGACGAGCAGCAGCCAGGCGAGCTCAGGACACGGTACGACCAGGACGAACTCGCAGACCGCGTCGAGACACGGTGCCAGCATCGGCGGCGGCTCCTCGTCACCCTCGGGCCACAGATCGCTCAGATAGCCACGGAGCTCCTCGGCGAGCGCATCGTTCCAGCGGCCCGGGTCGGTCGACCGACCGGCCACAAGCACCATCTCGCGCACGAGCGGTACGACATCCTCGCCTGCGATCAGACCGGCCTCGAAGCGAGCCAGCAACTCCTGCAGGGCCTGGAAGGTGTCATCCACGGTCGCCGCCCGGGGCCAGGTAGCTGGTCAGCGCGGCCCAGTACAGCGGAGACGTCTCCGGTGCCGGATCGGCCTTCCAGGCTTCGAGTTTTGCCAGCTGCCAGTCCCGCAGAGCCAAGATCGGACTCTCCGAGCGATGAGCACGATGTACTGCGAGCGCCAACTCGGTCGCAGGCAGCCCGGAGGAGCGCAGCCGATCGGCCGGCAGCGTCCACCGGGTCCACGTCACCAGTTGCGCCCCCGCGTTGATCGCTGCCACCGGGAGTCCATCCGCCTCGGTGAACCGGGCATCGTCGCTGCCACAGCCGATCAGCGCGACCCGGGCGGGGGCGGGCCAGCGGGCAGGATCCGCCAGCCACATTCCGGCCGTCAGCGGATCGCGGAACCCGTGCCGCTGGAACACGAGTGCGGCCGCCTCCGGTCGTTCCGGACTGCCCACGGTCAGCTGGCCCAGGTACAGCAACCTCGACCAGGTACGTTCGGTCAGGGTCCGGGCGGCCTCATCGGCACTCATCGTCTGCTTGCCTGGGGCAACAACATCGTCGACGGCCAGCCCGCCGGGGCCGATCAGTTCGGCCGGCAACCTGCCCGGGTAGATGGCACACTCGCCGGAGAGGCTGTCCTGCGCCGGCCCGGGGTCCACGATCACGAGTCCCGGTGCGGCCGGGACGACCGGGAGCGCCGATCTGGCCCGCGTGGCCTCGATTCCGGGTGACATCGCGCTGACCAGGACGGCCCGCTCGATCAGTCGGGTATTCGTGCGGTCGTCGACCGACACCGCCTCCCACGGCACAGTGGCCGGCCAGCCCCGCGCCGCGATCTGCACCGTATGCCTGCGGTTCTCCCGCAGACCTTCCAGCAGAACGGGTGGCAGCAACCTGGCGCCGAGCAGCCTTGCCGTCGCCCGCTCGAGGATCGGATCGGCCAGGCTGTTCCTGGACAGGTCGATCTGCCCGTCCGCCGATCGTTGCGGAGCGATGGCCAGGCTCGACGTCGCGGCATCGCGGCTGTCCCTGATCACTCCCCCGGCGATCGCGGACGCCGGCCTCGTACCGTCGGTGTGCAGCAGGGACCACGCGACATGTGCGCCCATCGGTTCGAGGGTGAGGCGCCAAACCGTCTGCTGGTGGGTGATCAGTGTCATGAATCCGCCGGGTGTGCCGCGGCGTACCAGATCTCGGCCAGTGTCGCCCCTACTGCCGTTGGTTCCAAGGCGAAGCACTGCGCGGCGGCTGCGCTGTCCGGTAGTTCGGTGTAGCGGCGAGCCGCGAAAGCGAGGGCCTCCGTACCGATCGTGGTGAGGTCATCGCGTATCCCGGCTGGGGCGACCGAGGCCAGCCGTAAGCAGCACAAACCTCGAGTGGCCCAGCGGACAGCGGCGGCGCGCATCGCTTCGGCACCGCGGCGTGGGAGTTGCGGGATCCCGCGGCTCTCGACTTCCACAGACAATGCCGATCCCTGGGAGTTCCGGACCTTGTCTGCGACGACCGGATCCAGCCGGCCCGACCCCATCAGCGCTCCGTTCTCCGGACGGAGCGTCAACTCGACGACGGCGAGCGGTTCCGGCCACGCAGACGAATGCAAGGTCGCCTGCAGTTCGGGTGGTGGCGGCAATGCGTCCGGTACCACCAGAAGTTCCGCGTACGGCGACGGCGGAAAGGTCCTGACCACGACGGTCAGCAGATCCCCGCCGGCCCGCGCCAGGATCCGCCAGGACACGGCATCCTCGGCACGAGAGGTCGCGGTCGGCGATGTCCGATCCCAGTCGACCGGCCCCCAGCCACGACGCAGGAGCGAGTCGTCCTTGCCCATCACCGGCGCACCTCGCGGACTGAGCTCACCGATCACTGCCCAGGCACGGCCGGGCTCCACGGCGGGAGGTACCGACGGTATCGAGTCGAGCAGCGCCTGACCACGAGTGTGGTCCTCGTCGAGAAGGTCACCGAGGCGGGTGGTCAGGATGTTCTCCTCGGCAGCAAGCAGCGGACGGTCGAGGGCTATCGGACAGCGGGCGGCCAGCCAGCGCAGTACGCCGAGGCTCACCAAGGCATCGCGACTTGGTGATGCCATCAGTGGAAGGCGGATCGGTCGGTCGCCCGCCGCGTTCACCGCTGCAGCAACCTCGGCGCCGTAGATCGCCTCGACGGCACACGCCTGGGACGGGTCGCTGATCCGTAGCTGGCCTGGACCGTGCGGCGCCATCGGATCGACGGCCAGCAGGCCTCCGGTGACAGCGATGAAGCTCAGTCCGGCGGCGCCCACCGGTGGCGGGCCGATGACGACGGCTCCATCCGGCCCGGTACGGACCTCGACGTCGCCGTCCAGGTCCGGTGCGAGCGGGCTGTGCACAGTGGTGCTCCGGTTCATCTGCTGCCCACCACTCTTCCGACGACGGGGACCGAATTCAGGCCCTCACGACTTACCGACGGACAGACGCCGCAGCGCCGGCCGGAGCGCGAACGAACGCGGCGCCGTCCGGACTGACCGGATGCCGCCGCGCTCGTTCTCCTCCCCCTGCTACTGCCTCACACGCTCACCGATGTCATGCCGAACGGCACCCAACACATCAGCTTTTTCCCCCTCCGGTTGTGTTGTCTTCCCCCACACCCGCGGTCTCCCGCAGGCAGCTTGTTGTCGATGGCAACTGACCGACGGTGACCTCGGCGGGGCGCAGTACCGTCCCGTCGATGACGTAGCCGGGCCTCAGCTCCGTCGCGACCACACCGTCGCCGGCCGGGTCGGTGACCTCGAGCCGGGCGACCGCGTGATGGAACCGTGGATCGAACGGCAGGCCGGCCGTCGGACCGAGCCGGAGCACCCCGGACCGGGTCAGGATCTCGGTCAGCTCGTCGCGGACCGAGGCGAGTGGAGCCTCGGCGTCGATCCGGTCGAGGACCAGCACCAGCTGGTGTAGTACCGGCGCCAGAATCGCCGCTGCCGACCGGCTGTCGGCGTTGTCGAGGCGTTTGGAGAGCTCGTCGACGACCTGTTGCTGAGCCTTGTCGTTCAGCAGGCGCCGACGGAACATGTCGCGCAGTCCCGCCAACTCCTCGGTCAGCGTCTGAAGGTCTGTGCTGGTCTCCATCCGGGTCAGATCCCGGGCCGGAGCAGGCGCCCGCTCTCGGTCAGCGCCTTCAACTTCTGCTTCCACACGGGCAACCGACGGGTGGTCGTGAAGATCGCCGCGATCAAGCCACCGGCGACCAGGCCGAAGAACACGGCCCCCGCGCTTCCGCTGAACCCGGCGAAGAACGGGATCACGCCGAGCAGGATGAAGGCTCCGATCCAGGGACCGCTGCCGTCCAGGTTCCAGCGGATGGTGCGGCTTTCGGCGGCCATCTCGATCAACCGCTCGCCCAGCTTGCGGATCTCGGCGTCTTTGGACTTCAGAGCCCGGATCCGGCTGCCCTGCGCCTCGACCCAACGGATCTGAGCCTCGGACACCACCGCGTATCCACCGGCGTCGACCATCCGGCCGTTGTAGACGAACGGCTTGATCTGGCCGAGGGAATCCAGCGCGTTGTCGTGCAGAGCCAGACCGAGGTAGTACTTGTACACCTCGGTATCGGGGAACTCCTTGACCAGGGCCTCCATCAACTCGACGGCCCGGTCGGCCTTGTCGTCCTGCAGGTAGGCGACCGCGATCGAGGTCCGGTACTCCGGGTTGCCCGGCTCGAGACGCAGGGCGTGCTCGTACTCGACCAGCGCTTCCTTCCACTTGTCCTGCGCCGCGAAGGCCTCGGCAAACCCGTAGTGGTAGAGCGCCGAGTCGGGCCGCAGCCTGATCGCCTCGACGAACTCGTAGCCCGCATCCCGCCCGTTCCCGAGCAGGAACGACGAGTGGGCCCTCAGGAACCACGCCTCGGCGTCGTTGCCCTCCTTGCCGATCGCCTCCCTCGCCGCGTAGTTCGCGGCGCCGGGGTTGTCGGCGAGCAGGTACTCGCGGGCCTTGTCCAGCCAGCTGCCCGCGATCTCGCCGGCGGGCGCCTCCGGCTCGGACGGCCGCTGACCAGCTCGCTCGCGGTCGTACCCCTGCCGGGTCAACTGGTTCAGCAGCACCTGTTCGGCGCGGTCGATGTCGCGGACCCGGGCCTCGGCCTCCGCCCGGCGGTCCGGGTCGGCACTGGTCTGCCGCTTCACCCACTGCCGTCGCTGTTTGGTGACCGCGGACCGGATCTCTTCCTCGGTCGCGGTGGCCGGCACCTGCAGGACCTGGTAGAGGTCCACAAACTGCGTCGTCTTCATCGTCTCAACTCACTTCCAGTTCATGGATCTTGCGGGTGGCCTGGTCTCTTTCGGCCGGCGTCATGTTCGCCACGTCGGACACCTCGAAGGTGCCCAGCGACTGGTGGCTGGTCAGATCGATCAGTTCGATGAAGACCGTCTGGTCGAGGTCGTAGGCGAAGGCGACCGAGACCGGCGCGCCGGCCGGATACGGCGGGATCGACAGCTCCCGCTCGCCGATCACCTTCACGTAGGCAGCGTCCTGGTCATCGCCTTGGGTGACCTGGACGAACAAGCTCGTCTGGTTGTCGACCACGGTGTGGAACAGCTCGCTGTTCGACGCCGGGATCGGGGTGTTCGGCGCGACGATGACGACGTTCTCCATCCGGGACGTGCCCTCGATCCGGGCCAGTGTCCCGAGGCCCTGCGAGGTGACGTCGCGAATGCTGATCGGTACGCCGTTGACCTCCGGCATCGGGCCCTGGCCGTTGCCGGCGGTCAGCACCTGTGCCTGGACGGCGGCCCCGAGCGCCACGATCTCGTCCGGGTTGACGGCGGACTCCGCGACCCGGTGCGACATCTTCGCGACCATCGCGCGGACCGCGGGCATCCGGGTGGAACCGCCCGCCAGCAACACCCGGTCGATGTCGCTCCAGACCAGCCCGGCGTCCTCGATCAGGATCTCCGCGAGGTCGCGGGTCCGGCTGACCAGGTGCGCCGTGACGTCCTCGAACTCGGCCCGGGTGATCTCGATCGTCTCGGTGCTGCCACCGGCCGAGATCACCACCCGGGCGGCCGGCATCATCGTCAGCGCGTGCTTCGCCCATTCCGCCCGGTCACGCAGGTCCGCCTCGGTCCGGTCGTCGTCCAGCAGGTCCGGTCCGCCGGCCGCCTGGAACCGTTCGTTGATCAGCCGCATCAAGGCGTTGTCCCAGTCGAAGCCGCCGAGGTTGCGGTCGCCGCTGGTCGCCAGTGTCTCGAACTCGCCATCGGCGATCCGCATGATGGTGACGTCGAAGGTCCCACCGCCGAGGTCGTAGACCAGCACGGTGCCGACGGTCGGCCGGTTCGCGCCGTACGCGAGGGCGGCCGCGGTGGGCTCGTTCAGGACCCGGTGAACCGTCAGGCCGGCGATCGCTCCCGCGTCCTGGGTCGCTCGCCGGGCGCCGTCGTCGAAGTACGCCGGTACGGTGATCACCGCGTCGGTCACCGGCTCGCCGAGGTACGCCTCGGCATCCTCTTTGAGCCGCCGCAGGATGATGGCCGAGATCTCCTCCGGGCGGAACTGCCGGCCCGAGCCGGTCTCGAACCGCCAGGCCGGATCCCCCATCGCCCGTTTCACGAACTGCACCGTGTCCAGTGGCTCGATCGCGGCCGACCGCTTGGCGGTCGCACCGACCAGCGCGACGTCGCCGGAGAAGAAGACTACGGACGGTGTGATCCGCTGCCCCTCGGCGTTCGGCACGATCTCCGGCCGGCCGGACCGGTCCACGACGGCGACCGCCGAATACGTCGTACCCAGATCGATTCCGATCATCAACCCCACAGCGCACCTCCCCGTGCTGAATTCCCCGAAAAGATGGTTGCGCGGAATGCGGCCCGGGCACTATCCCCCACCGGGTGAAATCAAATACCGCGATTCTCACCTTCCGGGTGAGCGCGGATTATCCGGGCGCACGAACGGCCGGGCCGGCTCACAAATGTGAACCGCCCGGCCCGGAAAACCCCATATCAATTCCCCGGTGACATCCTGCCCAAATGCGCCGAGATGTCGTCGGCGAGCTGGGACCGCTCGGTCATGCCGTATTTCTCCCGGATCCGGGCCAGGTGCGATTTCACCGTCTCGGCGGAGACGGACAGCCGCTCGGCGATGGCGGGATTGGTGAGCCCGGCGGCCAGCAGGACGGCGACCGCCTGCTCGCGTTCGGTCAGGGTGCCGAAGCGCCGGCTCGGTTCGTCGTCGACCCGCAGCAGCAGTTCGGTGAGGTCGGTCTGGAAGCTCCCGCACTCGTGCCCGAGATCGTCGAGCGCGCCGGCCGCAGCCGCCGTACCGACCTCGCCGCCCTTGAGCTGTCCAGCGGTCGCCTGCAACTGCCCCCGCAGCCGATCAAGCCTGGCCACCACGTAATCCACCACGCTCTCCGCGGTCAGCGGCACAACCGAGCCGCCTCCCACACCGGGAAGCAGACTGATCACCCGGTCGTCCTCCCAGTCCCGGTTGAGCGCCCGGGACAGCACCTCCGCCAGCCACTCGAAGGCAGCCACTTCCTCGTCCCCGTACACGTGGGCCTGGTACGAGTGCATCGAGACCACCCCGAAGATCTCCCGCCGCGCCTCCGGCAACCTGAACAACGGAACCGTGACCACATCGGCAGACATCTTCCGCGGATCCCCGAACGACAACCCGGCCCTCACCACCTTGCCGCCATCCATCCGGTACCGATACGTACGCTGTTCCCGGAAAACCCAAGCAGTCGGCCCATTGGGCGCAAACGTATGCGTCTCCGGCACATCATACTTCTCGCCGTCATAACAATAAGGCAACCGAATCCTGGTCGCCCCCTGAAACAAACCAACATAAAACGCGTCGACACTAGTGATCCCCGCCATCACATTACGAACCAGGTCATAACGCCGATAATGATCCCCACCCGGCAACGCATTGATCTTCCCGTGCGCCTCGGACAGAATCGCCGCCGTTTGCGGGCCCACATCCAGCACTCGCGGATGCATGCGTTTTCCCCCGTAGAACTCAGCCATGTCGATCCCGCCGCGCGGTCCCACTCCCCTCCGTCACATCGCCACAACCCCACGCACCGTTACAGAGCGCATCCAAAAACCAGGCAACGATGCCACAACGTTGCCCAACCACATCCCACCCCTGACGGACACTTCACCGGCAGCGAGCACGGCCAAGCGGTCGACTGATCGCCGGCTACGAGGAGGGCGCGACCCGGCGAGAGGGGTCACCATGCGCGTCAAGGGCTTCAACGGAGCGACTGTCATCACGACCTTGCGAAAGCACAAGGTGTGGATCAGGCCGCGGATGGATCTACTCGGAGACTGCCAAGCGCGTCGTCAGCCGCCCGAGGCCGGGAGCAGACCAGCGAACACCTTTGCCCGTGCCCGAGGCATCAGGCATGTGACGGTCAGCGGTGGACCAGGTAGTAGTCCGCTTCCTGCGTCACCCGCTCAAGGACTTCGGGCCGGCCCGAAGCGGCGGCGATCTTCTTCATCCAGACGAAGATGTCGTCGGCCTGGATGTCCGCACCGAAGTGCAGTTTGGTCAGCATCGCCATGATGTCGCGGTAGTTGTTCAGATCGATCAGGTGAGCAAGGCCCAACAGTGCCTCGCTCTCTTCGGCGAGCAGCGGTCGGCGCTCAACGACGTTCTCCGCCGGCACGCCCGGCACCCACTCGGCCGGCGTCATCAGCACATCCTGGACGCTTCCGGCAACGAAGTCACAAGTGAGGTGGATACGTTCGACGTCCCAGAAGGAGGCGACGGTATGCGTCCGGCTGGCATCGAGGAACCACATCTCACCGGCCCGCATATGGAAGACGCGGTCACCTTGCGAACTGAAGCAGCGCTCGGAGGTGCGCAACGGCAGATGGATGCGGATCATGTCTTTGTCGAGTTCGAGATAGTCGCGATGCGGCACCATGACACAGCCCGGCGGCAGCACCAGCAACCGGGCGAACTTCAGGTACTCGATCCGGAAGAGCGCAGTGATCAGCTCGCTCACATACGGCAGCGCCCGACCGTGCTCGGTGGGCTGGGCCGAACCCGGGTAGTCGGAGATGAGAGATGTCTTCAGCGTTCCGTCGGAGTTCCAGAGCATGGCGCCGCGCTGGGCGCGACCGAAAGCGAAATCGCTGTACGAGTCGAAGTACGGAAGCCGATCCATCACCGCCAGATCCTGGGCGAGCCGGGCATCGTCGAACGTCACGGCGGCAAGACGGCCGGTGCGCTGGGCGCTCGGTATTTTGTAGGTTTCGGTCATCAGGTCCTCCACGGGCGGCTGAACGGGTGACTCGACGTGTCCGCGACGAAGAAAGGCTCGCCGAAGGTTTCCCGGATCCGGTCCCGCGCGTGCGGTTTGCACACACCGTTGTCACGCGCGTCCGCGAGCGTCTCCGCCAGGAGCATCATGCTTTCGGGGCCGGCGCCGAGGAAGGTCACTTCGTTCGTTCCCAGCCGAAGACAAGGTCCGGGTATCCCCGGCAGATCGGTTTGGACATTGAGACGAATCCCGGCGAACTTCACCTCCTGGGTGAAGCGCCAGATCGAGAAATCGTCGTTCGGCGGCACCCAGATCTGGTGCGTCGCGATCGAGTCCGCGTCGTGGACGGTGAAACCTCGCTCGGCAAGTTCTGCGGCGAGATGCTTCGCGTTGGCAACGACCTGACGGGCGTACGCCGGCCCGAAGTGGCGGAACTCGCAGGCCGCGATGCCCAGGGCAACCGTCTCAGCGAAGTGGTGACTGCTCACAAGATCGAACTGTGCGCTGAGGAACCGCTGCCGAATCTCGGTTTCGCCGGTGAACAGGACGCCCTTCTGAGGTCCGGGAAAGGACTTGTGGGTCGAACCACCGAAGCTGTCGGCGCCGACTGCCAGCGGGTTGGCCAGTACGCCGCCGAAAACCAGACCGAGGGTGTGGCTTGCATCGACATGGATCCGCAGGCCTGGATTGATGGCTTTGGCCAGCGCCACCGTAGCGGCCACATCGACCGCACCGACGAAGTTCTGGAGGTCGAGGTAGAGCAGCTTCACCTGCTGGTCATCCAGAGCCGCCCGAAACGACGACTCATCAGGCTGTCCTCGATCGAACCGGACGGCCCGTGGCACGAAACCGAGCCGGCTGATCAGGGACTCGGTCGCGAAGTGACCGCCGGTGGAGCGTGCGACGTACGCGACCGGTGTCCCCGACGGACCGGCCTGCGCCGAAACAGTCATGAGCATCGCGCTGAGACCGGAGATCGGTCGTGCATTGACGTAGATCTCGCGATCCCCAACGCGGGCCAGCTCGGCCAGATTCGGCAGCACGAAGTCTCGTTCGATCGCGCCGATGTCTTCGCCGCCGCGGAACTCCCAGAAGTCGTCGCGCAGCTCGTCGTTGAAGAAATAGCGGTTGTAGAAGTCGGTGCTGAGTGGCATCCGGGCCAGCGGCGACAGCCGGTTCTCGCTCGGCACCAGATTCAGTGCGTGCTCGGACTCTTCTGCGGCGGCGGTCAGCTGCCCCCACCACTTCGACAGGTCTTCCTCGGCGCGCGCTCGCAGAGTGCTCAACGGTTCTCTCCAGGAAGAAAGTGCTCAGCGAATCGCTTGAGGCCGCCTAAGACCGCTTCCGCAGGCAGCCCGAAATCGATGAGGCAGGCGATCTCGTCGACACCTTGCTCCTGAACTTCGGCGATCGTCTTGGCTGCCTTCTCGGGTGAGCCGAGCAACGAGCCGGTCAGGTAGTACTTGTCGAACGCCACGTCGAGAAGCTCCTCGACCATCGCGTCGTCGATGGTCGACGCCGCTGCCTTGTCGGCCCGGCCGCGGTCATACAGCGACAGTGCCGACCGAAGATAGTCGCGCAGCGGATCCTGCACGACGGCCCGGACGTCCTCGCCCTCCGCGCCGATGTAGGTGTGCAGCATCAAAGTGACGATGCCGCCCTCCGATTTCCGCGCGGCGCGGTAGGCGGCGATGTTCTTGGCCAGCACCGGCAAGTCCTGGGCGATGAGGTGGGTCAGCACGTTCGTCCCGCGCCGGCCCGCCTCCTCGTAGGTGGCGGGGCTACCGCCGGAGGTTGCCCACATCGGGAGTTCCGGCTGAACAGGATGCGGACGGATGCCGACCTCGGTCCGTTGGCCGGCACCGTTGCGGCGTTCGATCTGTTCGCCGCGCCACAACGCGTTCAGCTCCTCGAACTGGTCCCACATGACCTCTTTGCGCTGCTCGAAGCGGTCCGGCTGCAAAACGAAGTCGTTGACGTTCCAGCCGCTGCCGATCGAGATCGCTACCCGCCCATTACTGAGGTTGTCGACCATCGACCACTCTTCGGCGACCCGGATGATGTCGTGCAACGGCGTGATGACGCTCCCTGCGCGAATCTCGATGCGCCGGGTGGTTGCGGCCAGATGCGCCGCGATCACGGCCGGATTCGGGAAGATGCTTCCGAAGTCGCCGAAATGGCGCTCCGGCACCCACACCGCCCGGAAACCGAGGTCGTCGGCGAGTTTGCCGGCATCCAGCACCAATCGGTAGCGATCGGCCTGCAACGGGGCGCTCGAGAAGAACATGACGGAGTAGTCGACCACGATGATCTCCTGATCATTTCTGTGAAATGGGGGCGGCGTGAGGAAGGTTCACCGGCTCGCATAGACGCCCTCCAGCAGGTCCGCGCAAGCTCTTCGGTCGGCCTTGCCTCTGTCGTTGAGCGGAAGGCCGGCCAGTACGACGATGCGCGTCGGGACCATGTACCAAGGGATGTGCCGGCGAAGCCGCGCTCGCAGTTCGCCGGCCGGCGGGACGATGCCGGTGCACGCCGCGGCCAGCTCGAACTCCCCGTTCGGCTTCATGACTGCGTGGACCACGGCATCGTCCACGCCCGCGTGGACACGCAGCGCGCTCTCGACCTCGTCGAGTTCGATCCGGTAACCACGGATCTTCACCTGGTGGTCCAGTCGTCCCAGATGGACGAGCATCCCGTCGGCGAGCGCAACCTTGTCACCCGTTCGGTACCACGAGGAGGAGTCCGGAACCGGCTGACGAAGTTCGGCGTCGGCGAACCTGGCCTCGTTGTCGGCGGCGTCGAGATACCCGGAGAATCGCTGCGGTCCCCGAGCCTGCAGCTCTGCGTCGTCGGCGCTGATCCGAACCTCGACATGAGGGTAGGCCTCGCCGATCGGGACGGTTCCGTTCTGGGTCGTCGGCCACGCTGCCGGGTCCTCGGGCAGCCGGTACGCAGTCATGGCTATCGTGACCTCGGTCGGACCGTAAAGGTTCTCCAGCACGCTGTTCGGCGCGGCATCGGCCCATGCCTGCGCCTGGGAAAGCGTAAATCGCTCTCCACAGAACAGACTCCAGCGCAGTGACGGCATGCTTCGGGCCGGCAGTTGCTCGCTGTTGAGTGCCATGGAGACCATCGACGGCACGGAGAACCAGTGGGTCAACCGGTGCTCGTTGACAAACGTCACCGGATCGTGGAGATCGTCGACCGAAGGCACGACCAGGGTGCCCCCCGCTCCCCAGGTCACGAACATGTCGAAGACCGAGAGGTCGAAGGTCAGGTGGAACATCTGAGACCGGCGACTGCCGGGCCCCATGCCGTACCGGGCGATGTTGAACCTGAGGAACTCGTCGAGGTTGCCATGACGGATCGGCACCCCCTTGGGGCGACCTGTCGACCCCGAGGTGAAGAGCAGGTAGGCAAGGTCGTCCGGGCTGCCGGTCCAGTCCGGCAGGTCATCATCGATCGCGATCCGGCCGGCCTCTGACACCTGCAGGACGGATGGCACGACGCTGTCCAGGCCTCGGCTCTCGGCTCCCTCACCGGCCACGACACAGTCCAGCCCGGCCGTTTTCGCGATCTGCGCAAGGCGTTCGGGAGGATGAGAGGGGTCGAGAGGAACGACGACGCCACCGATCCGTAGCACGGCAAGATACGAGGCATAGTCTGCGACAGTGCGGCTCACCAGGAGCCCGACCCGCGGACGGGCGACTTGCTCGGCCAGCAGGCGGTGCTTGATCCGACGGGAGAAGTCACCGAGTTCGGCATAGCTGAATCGCCGGCCGTCGATGATCAGTGCGGGTTCGTCGGGGAACTTCTGAACGCTGTGACTGAACCAATCGTGCAGCATGTCATCCCCCAGGCAACCGTGGTCTGTGGACCTCTACGTTCGGGCGCGAAGACTCAGTGGCCGCATGTCTGTCCAGTGCCGATCGATGTAGCCGAGGCAGTCCTGCCGGCTGCCGTGGCTGACTTGCTGCCAGCCGGCCGGCACCTCGATGTCGGCGGCCCACAACGAGTGCTGTTCCTCCGCATTGCGAAGAACGAGGTACGAGCCGGTGTGGTCCTCGAACGGATTGTTCATGACGTCTTCCCTCCCTGCCTCGTGCCCGTTGCCGTACCGAACGCGATCGCTATGAGACCACCTCGTGGGTCCGTCTGGCAACAGACTCCGGGCGGCATCGGCCCTGCTGTGCTTGGCTGACCAGGCCGATTGCAGCTTCCTGCAATCTCTGGCGATCCAGCCACCCGAGACCACGAACGCTGCTAGGTTCTGGGTACCAGCGGGACGGCCCCAGGGGCGCCGAAACTGGCATCTGTCCTGTCTTCTGCAGATGACGAGCCACAGTCCTTGGCCGCACGTTTCGAGTATCTCGACCATCGACATTCGGAGGACTTGCTGTGAGCCAGAGCGGCTTGATGCCGGAAGTCGGCACCGACCTCGAAGAGCGCGTGACACAACTGATCGCCGCCGCGGGGCTGGCCCGGCCCGACAACCGTTTCTTCGCGGACGCACAGTCGGTGCAGGACGTGGATCCTCGTGCGGCACTGCGGATCGCGGTGGCCTGGCAGGCGATGACACGGGCGTTCATGTTCACCACCATCGCCAGTCTCGGAACTCTTTCCGCTCGCCTGGCCACCGGCGACGAGCCGGATCGTGAAGTGCTGGGTGCGATACAGACCGCTTACAGCGTCATCGGCGACGACATGGCGAACGTCGCGCCGGATTTCAGCGCCGTCGCGCCGGCCGGCGCCGCCGGAGTGCACTACGTCTGGTGGGCGGACACGATCGTCGCGCCACTCGCCGAACACCTTGGCGACGAGGCAGTCCTGGCCGCGGCCGAGCTCGGCGATGGTGTCACGGCACTGATCGCCGGCATGCAGCAACTGGCGTCGGCGCCGCTCGGTGGCGCTGTCCAGCTCCGTGTCGTCGAGGCTATCGCGCTCGACATCGCCGTGGCGTTCCGGCGTATCTACTCGAAGGTGACGCTGGGCGAAACCCAGCCGTATCGCGCACCGGGAGCCCTGGCCTGGGTGGACTCACACGTCAAGGCAGAGATTTCGCACTCCAAATCGGTGAGCGACGACGAGACCGGCATGACCGCGATGGCGGCCACCAAGGAAGAGCAGGAGGAGTTCTTCCTGCTCGCCGAGGAGTACACCGCGAACTGGGCCCGTGCGCTGGACGAATTCGACCAGGCGCTGACCGCGGGTCACTGAGCTCACGCCCCCACCCTGACGTCCTGGTAAGTGAGGTGACTTTTGTCAGGATATGACATTGCCGAAGTGATCAGTGAAGTCAACCGATTGCGTTCTGAACTGGGGCCGCGGTCGGAATACCGGAAGCCGGAGTTCCTGGCGAAGCTGGCCGACAGACTTACCGACTCACCGGCTTTGCTGGAGCGCCCACTGGTACGGGCGCTCATCGACGACATCCGGGAGTTTCCCGAGAAGCAACGGCTGTCGAGGACGAAGGCACTGGTGAACGGCGCCACGGAGAACTCCATCGCCGGCCTCTTCAACGCCTCCTATTTTCCGTCCCTGTCGTTGGAGTACCTGCAGTACCGCACGCTGCCTGTCGACGAGCACCTGGCCGAGCGTTATGCGAGTCCGACGATGCCGATCGTCATCGAGAACATGTCCGAGGGCTTCCGCTCGCGGACCGTTGTCGCCTTGTTCCCGGAGAATCAGCTCGACGGTCACCAGGATCCGCAGGACCTCATCTTCTACTTCATCGACAAGTTCGTCGAACGTCACCAGCGGCTGACCCTGCCGCTCATCGAGGCGCTGATGGAACCAGGCGCGTTCCCGCTGGTTCGCGCAGCGTCCGAGCCGATGATGGAACTGGCGTCCTCGTGGTGGGTGCGGATGCACGAGTACCACCACCGTGAAGGGGACTTGCCGATCCCGAAGTACCTGTCGGCGAAGAGCATCAAGCCGTTGGCCGGGCTGGAGGAGTTGCGCACCGACGTCTCCTCGATGCTGGCCTGCCTCAGCGACCACCGGCTCCCTCGGGAGACCGCGGAACTCACCTATCAGTTCATCCTGTCCGAGCGACTGCTGCGGTATGCGGTCGAGGGCATCCCGCGTCCCAACTACGATGCGGTCGCCTCGCAGGTGCTGTTCACGTATCTCGCCGAGAACAGCGCGATCAGCATCGAGGACGGTCGCATCCACCTCAGCCCGGATCTCCCGGCAACACTCAGGTGCTTCCTGGACGAGATCCAGAGCATCGAGTCGCTGATCCATGAGCACGAGCTGGAGGACGTCAGGACCCGGTTGCTCGCTTTCGTCAATCGGTACACCGACTTCGACGAAGAGGCCAAGGACTACCGGCACATCTCGTTCTTCGCCGAAGCAAAAGAACGCCTTGGGTTCTGACAATGACTCTGTGGGGGTCTGACTCGCAGTGACCGACTTCGCGACCGTGAACCCGGCGAACGATGTGTTCCACCCAGAGATCTACCGACGAGGTATCCCCTACGACACCTACGCGAGGCTGCGTGCCACGACCCCCGTCTCGTGGCACGCGGAGCCGGAGCTGCCGGGTGTGCCGGCCGGGCCGGGTTTCTGGGCAGTCATGCGGCACGACGACGTTCAGTACGTGAGTAAGACTCCGGATCTGTTCTCGGCCTCTCTGGGCTGTACGCAGTTACGCGATCCTGCCCCGGGCGATCTCGGCTTCCTGCGTTCGATGCTGCTGAACATGGACCCACCCGCGCACAATCCCCTGCGTAAGACCGTGAGCCACTTGTTCACACCGCGGAGCATCACGAAGCTCGAGCCCTTCATCCGGCAGACCACGGACCGCCTGGTGAGTCAGGCCCGCGAACGGGGCGATTTCGACCTGGTCGAGGATGTGACAGACCTGCTCGCGCTCAGCACGCTCGCAGAGATCCTCGGTGTCCCCAAGAGCGATCAGCGCCTGTTCTTCGACTGGGCCAACAGGATCATCGGATACCAGGACGAGGAATACACCGAAGGTACCGACTCGGATCCCCGCAGTCCGTCGTCTCTGCGCGACATGTACGACTATGCGGACAGCCTCCGGGCCTACCGGCTGCGTCGTCCCGGCGACGATGTGATCAGCACACTTGTTCATGCGCAGGTCGGCGGACAGCCGATCAGCGACGCGGAGTTCAAGAACTTCTTCTTCCTCCTGGCTGTCGCCGGGAACGACACGACCCGAAGTGCGCTGCCCGGCGGAATCCTCACCCTGCTGGAACACCCCGACCAGTTCGCTCTGCTTCGCAGCCGGCCCGAGCTAGCGGCGCCCGCGGTCGAGGAGTGCCTGCGCTACGCCCCTCCGGTCATCCTCTTCCGGCGGACCGCGACCAGGCCGACCACACTTCGCGGTGTCGAGATCCAGGCCGGCGAGAAGGTCGTCGTGTTCTATCCCGCGGCGAACCGCGACCCGGAGGAGTTCGCGGAACCAGACACCTTCCGGATCACCCGATCACCCAATCGCCATGTCAGCTTCGGTCAGGGACCACACATCTGCGTGGCCGCAGCGCTGGCCCGGATGCAACTCCGTGCCATGTTCACGGCCGTGGTCGAGCAGCTCCCGAACCTGGTGCAGCGGGGGCCTGCGGAACGTCTCGCGTCGAACCTGGTGGCCGGGATCAAGAGAGTTCCCGTGTCGGCATGCTGACGGCCGATCTCTGACCGCGGATGAACTACACCCACATCATCGTCGGCGGCGGGTCAGCCGGCTGTGTGCTGGCCGAAGGGCTGAGTGCGCGCCCGCGGCATCGGGTCCTGCTGATCGAAGCCGGACCGGACTACCGGGGCACGCAGCTTCCGGTGGAACTCAACGACGGCACGACACCGGCGATCGGCTCCCACGACTGGGGCCTGTGGGCGCAGACGCCCGACGGGCACAGTGTGCCTGTGCCGCGCGGCCGAGTGGTCGGGGGCACCTCACAGATCAATAGCTGTATAGCCCTGCGCCCTGAACCGTCGGACTTCGGCGGACCGTCGTTCAAGTCGTCGAAGTGGGACTGGCAACGACTGGTCGAGTGCTTTCATGAGGTCGAGAACGATCTGGACTTTCCGCAGGCGGACGCTGCCGATGGGACCGTGGCCATTCGCCGGCCGCGTAGTACCGAGCTGGCGTACCCGAGTCGAGCTCTGATCGATGCGTGCCTGGCCACGGGCTACGGCTACACGGAGAACCACAACGCACCGCTCAGCACCGGTGTCGGGCTCGCCCCCTTGAACATTTCGCCGGAAGGCATGCGCATCTCGGCACGCCTGGCATTCCTCGAGTCGGCGCGCGAGCGTGACAACCTGACCGTCCTGAGCGACGCGCTGGTGGACCGTGTCGCCATCAGGGACGGCCGGGCCGAGGGCGTCGTCTATCGGCATTCCGGTCGGCGGGGAGACCACTTCGCCAGCGCCGCGCACGTGGTCCTGAGTGCAGGCGCCTATGGCACGCCCGTGATTCTGCTCCGGTCCGGTCTGGGCCCCCGGCAGGAGCTCGAAAGCCTAGGCATCGCAGTGGTTTCCGACCTGCCTGGAGTGGGTGCGAACTTGAGTGACCACTCCCAGGTCCCCCTCGCCTTCACCTACGAGTCGATCGGCACCAGCCGTCGGGTGCCGTGCGTTCAGGCCCTGTTGCGGTACTCGTCGCGAACGTCCGCATCGCAGCCCAACGACATGCAGCTCTGTATGCTCAATCACGTCGAGCTCACCGGCTACAACCCGGCGCTGGCGGCGGCCTGGGACACGAACCTGGCGTCTTCGCTCACCGCCAACCTCATGATGCCCGCCGCACGCGGCAAAGTGCGGCTTACCGCGACACCGGACGGACTGGACACGGTCATCGATTACGGGTTCGTCGACCATCCGGCCGATCTCGCCCGGCTCCGCGAAGGAGTCCGGAAGGCTGCCGCGCTGTTGCGGCACGAGACGTTCGCCTTCCGGATCACCCGCACACATCGTCCGTCGGATGCGTGTCTTGCCGACGACGACGCACTCGACGAGTGGATCCTGCAGAGCTTCCAGCCTGGACACCACCCGGTCGGAACCGCACGGATGGGCAGCGCGGAGGATCCGGACGCCGTCGTGATCGATGACCTGTCCGTCCGCGGCCTGCGTGGTCTCTACGTCGCCGATGCGTCAGTGCTCCCCGAACCGATCCGGGCCAACACCAACCTGACCGTGCTGGCTGTCGCGCGCAACGCACTCAGGATGGCCTGGGCGAGTTGACTCGGCCAGACGGCCTCACATCTGAGTCAATGAGGCGCCGCGCCGCGACAGGTGCTCGAATCCGCGCAACATCACGATGCCGAGGCCGAGGTAGAGCAGGCCGAGACCGAACTCCGACAGCAACAGGTTGTCGACTGCGCTGAATGCGGCGCCGTCTGCCACCGCCCGGGCGGCCTGGATGCCATGGGTCAGCGGCAGCCAACTGGACGTGGCCCGAATCCAGCCAGGCATCGAGTCGAGCGGAACGTTGGTCCCGCAGAAGACCAGCAGCACCAGGAACAACACATTGGCCAGGGTGGCGTTGTCGCGCGTCTTGAGAGCGACGGCGCCCATGACGAGGCCGAGCCCTGAGCACGAGAACGAAGTCGTGGCCACGACGAGGGCGATCACAGGCCAGGCGCCGGGGTCGATGTGTACGTCGAGCAGCAGCGACCCGACGACGAGGCCGAACATCGCCACGGCCCAGCCATTGAGGATCACCGGCAGCGCCCGGCCCAGGAACAGTGGTAGCCGACGGGCAGGCGTCGCGAAGACGAGCTCCAGCGTCTGGGTCCACCTCTCCCCCGAGATGGTGGCTCCCATCGCGAACAGGCAGGGAATCACCGCGAAGTTGAGTGCGTTGCCGATCAGGTAGAACTCGTCGGAACCGACGCCGGCCGCCCGGCCGATATAGGCGAACAGGAAGATCTGCGCCAACGGCTGGACCATGAGCGTTGGCACCAGAATCCACGGGTTGAGCCAGTTGAACTGGGCCCGATAGCTCATCAGCCCGCCGTAGAAGAAGATGCGGAGACTGTTCATGTCAACGCCAGGGTCGCGTGCAGGCGGGCAGAGTCGATGAGACGTGCCCCGAGGAATATCCCGAGTACGGCGTACCCGACCCCGAGCGCCGCGCAGATACCGAGCTCGGCCCACGGTGCGCCACCGTCCGCAGCGATCCGCATTGCGCGGACGGCCCACGTCGGCGCCAGCAGCCACGAGATCGGGCGGAGGAACTCCGGCAGCAGCTCGGCAGGTACGACGAATCCGCAGAGCAGCCAACCGGGGTATTCGAGCGCGGCGCCCAAGGCCCATGCGGTGCGGTAGCGCACCACGGTCACTGCGAGGAGGAAGCCGATCAACGCGATGGAGACTGCCGACGCCAAGATGCTCACCACGAAGAACACCGGGCTATGGATCGTGAGCTCGATACCGAAGACCAGCCAGTCCCACAACAGCGTGGCGACCACGCTGTAGAGCCCGACAGTTGCCATCGCGAACGTGATCGGCAGGATCACCAGGCTGAACGGGGTGGGGGACGCGACGACGAGCTCCAGGGTGCCCTGCCAACGCTCGCGGTTGAGCAAGGAACCGGCCGGAACCATCATCGCGGTCCAGATCCCCATGGCGGCGGCGCCGAGTCCCGCATACAACAGCGCGTCCGGGTCACCGCTGAGCCGGTAGACCAACAGGGCCGACGTTGCGAACATCAGTGGAAAGATCAAGTTCAAGATGCCCTCGAAGGGCGAGACCGCGAGGATCCTGAACTGCAGCCAGTAACATACCGCGAGCTGGCGGACTCGAGCTCTGATCATCCCGTCGCACCGGCGACGAGCTCGACATAGGCGTCCTCGAGCGTGGGCTCCCGGGCGTTGACGCGGCCGACCCGGACGTCCCCGAGACCTGCGAGCACAGCCTGCGTGGGGTCGGTGTCCTGCTGACACTGCACGAGCAGTACCTGCAGCTGGCCCCGCTCCTCAGTCACGACCGAACGAACGCCGGCGACCTTGCCGGCGCTCGCGACCGCCTCCTCGGTGACACCGTAGGTTTCGATCTCGACAACACGTCCGCTGCTGACCTTGCGCTTGAGCTCGTTGGGAGTGCCCTCGGCAACGATCTGACCTGAGCGGATCACAGCGATCCGGTCGCACAACTCGTCGGCCTCGAACATGTAGTGCGTCGTCAGCAGAACCGTCTTGCCCTGTGCCTTGAGACCGCCGATCGTGGCGCGCAGTTCACGGGCACCGACCGGGTCGATGCCGATGGACGGCTCGTCGAGAAACAGTACGTCGGGGTCGTGCAGCAGGCCACGTGCGATGTGCAGCCGCTGTTTCATCCCGCGCGAGTAACCCTCGACCCGTTCCTTCTCCCGGCCGGCCATGCCGACCAGCTCGAGCAGCTCCCCGATCCGGCGCTTCTGGTCGCGTGCCTCGACGCCGTACAACTCGGCGAAGTAACGCAGGTTGTCGAGACCGTTGAGACGCTCGTACAGTCCGCGGTCCCCGCCGAACACGTAGCCGATCCGGCGACGCACCTCACGAACGTCGGAAACGACGTCGTGACCGAGCACTGTCGCCTGACCAGAGGTCGGCAACAGCAACGTGATCAGCATCTTGATCGTGGTCGTCTTCCCGGCACCGTTCGGTCCGAGCAGTCCGAACAGCTCACCCTGCTCGATCTGGAAGCTGACTCCCTTGACCGCCTCCACATCCTTGCGGGTTCTCTTCAGCAGTCCGCTCCGCACCTGGAACGTCCGCCGAAGGTCGCGGGCTTCGATGGCGTGAGTCACGCGGGTCATGCTAACGGGTCCGTACCTCTCGTTACCGCGGCGAGGGCGTCGCTGCGGAAGAGCTGCCGAACTGCGGCTGTGGCGTAGCACCCCGACGGCAGGAAGAAGCGGATCTCGACTCGGCAACGACCAGGGAAGAACTCGTCCGGCTCGGCGGTGCCGAAGGCCATCTGCGTCTGGATGACCGTCGGCCTGCTCGACTCACGGCTGCTGATTCCGTCGGGCTCGAAGTTGTACCGCTGGTACGGCAGATCAGGCGATCCGGCAAGAACTTCGCGAACCCGGTCGATGTTCTCGAGGTAGGCGAACGGCACCCCGTCGACCTCCAGATCGACGGCCGACCCGCCGCTCACCTCGCGGACGATGGCCATCAGGTGAGCATTCCAGTCCGCGGAGCCGTAGGCAGCCAGGTAGAAGGACGACGTTCGAGGATCGAGAGAACGGAAGTAGTCCTGGGCACTACCGGTCCATGCTGCGGCTGCCGGGCTTTCCGGGGCGGCCAGCCCGACCAGTTCTGCCAGCGCGTCGTCCCAGCGTGAAGCCAGTAGCGCGGCACCGACGTGCTGAGTACGCCGAGGACCACCGGGTACGCCGAAGCGCTGGATGTCGTAGTAGTTGAGAAAACAGAAGTTCCGCTTGCGGGCGGACAGCTGCTCTGCAGCCGACGGATCGATGTTGCGGGCAACGATACGGAACGCGTTTCCTTCCAGACCGCCGATCTTCAATGGCTCGAGACCGTAACCATGCCGAGCCAACCGCAGATAGCGGCCGTCATCGGCGACATGCTCCCAGGTCACGTGCGATGTGGAGCCGACCGGGAGGCCGACGAGCTGGTCGGTCACGCCGTCCTCGTCCTTGAGACCGCCGTATGTCACCGCCGTGCTGGCGACATCGAACTCCTCGGCGATCACCCGGGTCGCTTCCATCGTGGTATAGCCACACTTGCTCAGCAGGTAGTAAGTATGACTGGCTGCGGACGGGGTACACGTGCGCGGGACAAGCACCTCCCGCACCAGAAAATCCGTGGGCATGTGCTTGAGCACCGGACTCACGGCAACGGAACGGAGGGAGCTCGCAACGGTTGTTTCGGCTTGGTTCACTATCGACTCCTCTGCGAGGCGCGCGGAGCGCGCGCGAGGTCTTCCCGGCAGGGCGGGAGACCGTGGGGGCGAGTGGGTCAGGACTTGAGGTGGGACCGTCGCACCAGCTTGACCGGCTGCTTCGGAACCGGCCCGGCAGTCTCCAGCACCGCCGCGACACCCCGGACCGTCGATGCTTCTGTCAACTGCCCGATACCGATCTCGAGCTGGAGCTTCTGCTTGATCCGGTTGTGCAGGCGCATCATCAGCAAGGAATGGCCGCCGAGAGCGAAGAAGTCTGCGTCCGGAGTCGTCACCTCGGCAGTCAGCACTTCGGAGAAGAGCTTGGCCACCTCGGCCTCCATCGGCGTGCACTCGTCAGCCACCGGCGGCTGACCGTCTCCACCGGGCGCCGGCCAACGTGCGGCCAACGCGGCTTTGTCGACCTTGCTGTTGAGCGTCATGGGAATCGCGGCTACCTGTACGAACAGCGACGGGACCAGGTAGTCGGGAAGTCGACTCAGGAGCTCTGACCGAATCGACGACACGGCGAGCGGAACGCCCGCTGTGAAGAAGGCACACAGGCTTGTCAGCCCGTCGTCGGCTTTGCGGGAGAGTACGACCACGCGATCCACGCCGTCGATCCGGGAGATGTGGTGCTCGACCTCCCCGAGTTCGATCCGATGGCCACGGACCTTGACCTGCTCGTCTGCTCTGCCGATGAATTCCACCTGGCCGTCGGAGTTCAGGACGGCGATGTCACCCGTGCGGTAGAGCCGGTCCCCGGCCCGGTCGACGAACGCGGCGGCGTCCAGCTCCGGCCGGTTGAGATACCCCGATGCCAAGCCGTCCCCGCCGACGTACAACTCTCCTGGCACGTCCACCGGCTGCGGATTGCCGTCCAGATCGAGCACCCACACAGTGGAGTTCCCGATCGGCCGTCCGATCGGCACCCGAGGCGGATACCGGGCTTTCGTGATGCGATAGGCGAGTGAGAACGTGGTGTTCTCCGTCGGACCGTACACATGGACGAAATCACTGTCCGGGCAAGCCTGCACGGCATCTGCCAGCCGGCGCGCGGACGCGAACTCGCCGCCGAACAGCACCGTACATCCGTTGAGGACTGCGGCGTCGTTCTCGACGATCTGGTTGAACAGTCCGGTGGTGAGGAACAGAGTGTTCGCCTGGTGACGCACGATCGAGGCCCCGATCTCGGCCGGGTCGAGGATCAGGTCGTCCGGAACCAGGACCACCGAGCCCCCGTTGAGCAGCGGCCCCCAGAACTCGAACGTCGTCGCGTCGAACGCGATGGCCCCGGTCTGCAGGAGTACGGTCCGCGAGGAGAGTTCGACGTACCCGGACTCCCGGACCAGGCGCACGACCGCCCGCTGACTCACCACGACACCCTTTGGCTCTCCGGTGGTGCCGGACGTGTACATCACATAAGCCGGCTGCGTGGCCGAGACCACGGCAGCTGCCGGCAGATCGCCGGCACCGGATCCCACGTCCCGTACCGCGGCGAGGTCGAACGCGGGGACCTCGGCCGGGATCGATGTTGATCCGTCGACGAGCAGCAACACAGCGCCGCTGTCGGCGAGGAGATAGTTCCGGCGAGCCTCCGGTACCTTGACGTCGATCGGCACGTACACCGCACCGATCCTGAGGATGGCGAGCATGGCCACCACCAGGCGGGCGGTCTTTGGCAGCTGGAAGGCTACCCGATCGCCCTGCCTGACACCTTGAGCATGAAGTTCGCCCGCCAGCACCCGCGACTGCTCGAGCAGTTGCTGGTAGGTGAGGGCGCCCTCACCGTCGTGCACAGCCACTCGGTCGGGACGGCCGGCCGCCTGTTCGGCGAACAACTCGAAGACATTGGCGTCGCGCGGATAGGGCCGTGCCGTGTCGTTGATCTCGGCCCACTGCGCAAGCTCTGCCTCCGACAGCATCTGCGCCTCGGCGATCGTCGTGTCCGGCCGGCGGACGCCGTTCTCGAGCAGCTTCTCCAGGTGCCCGAGCATCCGGTCGACGAACGCCGCCGAGTGCACGTGGTGATGGAAGTCTGCCTGCAGAACCGTTGCCCCCGAGGACATCTGGAAGGAGATCGTCAGATCGGTGCCGGATACGTGCCCACCGTCCCCAACGGCGAGGAACAGCTTGGGGAGCGGCAGGGCCGTCGGCGTTGCGGATGCATGCTCCAGCCGATCGGAGACCGCCCGACGATGAGCCGGCAGTCCAAGGCCGGAAGGAGCCGAGTAGACCAGCTCGGTGCTGACGTCGCCCCGTCGGATGCCGATCCGGGTTTCGGGCTGATTGCTGTATCTACGGACCAGGATCAGCAGCCCCGCAAGAACGGACACGTCCGCGTCCAGGCCCAGGTCCAGGTCCACCGGAACGGTCCGCGACCTCTGCTGCGTTCCGCACTCGCTCGTGCGTGAACAGGTCCCCTGCGTCGGCAGACCTGGGCGGGCGTCAGCCTCGCCGTACGTCGAATCAACATTCGCAGTCATCAAGCCGCACTTCTTCCGGGTTTACTGTTCACGATGAGAATCAGGCGACGGCTAGCGGCACTCGAGCAGAGCGGCCTCGATGTCGTTTCGCAGGAACGTTCGCGTCGCCGGCGTCTTGTTCAGGCCTCGGTGCTCGCAGGTCTGCCTGCGGATAGGAGTTTTCGGCGAGATGTACTGAGCCCAGAAACGCTCGTACTCGCTGAGCTCGCTCTCCCGGACGGACAGCACCCCGAGCGGTTCCGGGTTGTCGCCGAAGGCGCGACTCTCGTAGAGCACCGTGGGACCGTCGTAGCGACCGGACGGTGCGTAGATGTCGGACGCCGTGATGTTGAGCGCGAAGATCTCCACCATGCGCATCACCAGTTCGAAGGTGTGCCCAGGAGGGAACTCTTCCGAGCGCATGAGCGCTGCTACGCAGTCCGGGAGGGAATCCGGCCGGAACTCGATGGCGTTGACCTCGCAGAGCTCTTTCAGGTGAATGTCGACGAGCTCCGGAACGGAGAAGGGTGCCGTACCCATCGGCGGCGGCTCGAGCAGGCCGACGAATCCAACCTGCCGACCTTGTTCAGTCAGCTGCCGGGCCATCTCGAGGGCGATGACGGCGCTGGTCGAGACGCCTGCGAGAACATACGGTCCCTCGACACCCGCACCGATCAGATCCGAAATGTATCGCGAAGCCATCGCCTCGACAGTGGCGAGCGGGGCCTCCTCCAGGTCCATGCCGACCGAGCGGATCCCGATCACCGGACGCCCCAGATCGGCGCAGAGGATCCGCTCCGAATACGTGATCTCGCCTTCGACAGTGTGCAGGAACACCAGTGGGGACGGCCCTTCCCCGGATCCCGGGATGACGAAGGGCTCCTGCCGGGCTCGTTGCGCGTGCCGGGTTTCCCGGACTCGTCGCGCGAGTGATTCGATGGTCGGCGCCGACACGAAGTCCGCCGTGGGCACAGCCGCATCCAGTCGCCGTGCTACCTCCGCCAGCATGGACTTCGCGGCCTCGGAGTCACCGCCGAGAGTGAAGAAGTCCTTGCTGATCGGGATGTTCCGGCAGTCGAGAACCTGCTCCCAGACCAGCGCCAGGCAGAACTCGAAGTGGTCTCGGTACCGAGGCATTCAGCTCTCCGTCCGGCCGGACCGAGCGGAAATCAGCTCGGCCACCTGAGCGACCGTAGGGCTGAAGAAGAAGTCCCGGAGCTTCAGTTGGATCCGGTAGGTACGGCGGATGTTCCCAACCAGCTCAGCGGCGAGCAGCGAGTGCCCGCCCAGATCGAAGAAGTCATCATCCGCCGCCACAGATTCGATGCCGAGCACCTCCGCGAACATACTGCAGAGATCGTCTTCCAAACCGCTCGGCAGGGCAGTGTCGGCGGAGCCGAAGACCTTCGCGTCCGGATCGGAGACAGCCGAGTCCAGAAGGTCCGCGAACCGCTTGACGAATCCGTCGATCGTCTGGCTGTCGAACAGATCGGTGCTGTAGTAGGCGGTTCCCGCAGCGCCCTGTCCCTCCGCTCCTTCGACGAAGCTGAAGGCCAGATCGAACTGCGAGGTCGAGGCCGACGGTACCGCGAAGTCGTGCACCTCGACGCCCGGTAGCTGGATGCCGTCGGCCGTCGTCTGCAGGGCGAGCATCACCTGGGCCAGTGGATGACGCGTCTGCGAGCGCGGCGGTTTGACCGCGGCCACCAGACGCTCGAACGGCAATGCCTGGTTCTCGAACGCCTGCAGGTCGGCCTCCATGATTCGGGCCAGGAGCTCCCGGAAGGTCGGCTCGCCGGACGTGTCGGTGCGTAGTACGAGCGTGTTGACGAAGCATCCGATCAGGTCGTCCAGGACAACGTCGGCTCGTCCGGCGACCATCGTTCCCAAGGCGATGTCCGAACCGGCCCCCGACTGGGTCAGCGCGGCCGCCAAAGCGGCCTGGAGCACCATGAAGGGCGTCGCCCCTTCGGCCCGGGCCAGCGACTGAATCCGGACATACAGCTCGGCGTCGACGGCGAACTGGACCATCGCGCCACGCGCAGTCGTCATCGCCGAGCGGGGCCGGTCCGGCTTCAGAATCACTTCCTCCGGCAGACCGGCCAGCGCCCGACGCCAGATGTCCAACTGGATCGAGATGATGCTGTCGGGGTCGTCCTCCGCGCCGAGCATCTCTCGCTGCCATAGCGTGTAGTCGGCGTACTGCACCGGCAGCGGATCGAATTCCGGTGTCTCACCGGCAAGCCGAGCCGCATATGCGCGAGTCAGGTCCCGGCCCAGCGGCGCAGCCGACCAGCCGTCACACACACTGTGGTGCGCCACCACGACGAACACGTGGTCGTCGTCCGACAGCGAGAAGACCTCGGCGCGGACCAGAAGTTCATCGGCCAGTTCGAATTCGTACTCGCAGGCCTTCACCACGGACTCGTCCAGCTCTTCGGGCTTCACCTGCTGGAGATGCAGACTCACCGACACGTCGCCGGCGGGGATGATCAGCTGGAACGGCTTGCCGTCCACATCTGGCAAGCGGGTCCGGAGGCTCTCGTGCCGCCTGACGACATCGGTGAGCGCAGCTTCGAGTGAGCCAAGCTCCAGCCGGCCGGCCAGCCGTTTTGTCAGCAGTGGAACGTTGTACTGCGGACTCGGCCCCTCGAGCTGGTCGATGAACCACAGCCGCCGCTGGACAAAGGACAGCGGCATCAGTTCCGGACGCTGCCTCGGGGTCAACGCAGGGCCCGTCTCCGCTTCGGTGAGCGGTATCACCGCGGCCAGGCGGTCCACGGTGGGATTCTCGAAGAGAGTGCGAATGGGGACCTCGGCGCCAACTGACGAACGGATCTCGTTGACCAGGCGGACGGCGAGAAGAGAGTGTCCGCCCAAGTCGAAGAAGCTGTCGTCGACACCGACCGGGCCGACGCCGAGCACCTTCGCGAAAGCTTCGCACAGGGCCGTTTCCAGCCGGTTGCGCGGTTCACGGCTGTCGGGTCCGGTCTGCGCCCCGAAGTCCGGCTCAGGCAGAGCCAGCCGGTCGAGCTTGCCGTTCGTGTTCTTCGGCAGGGCATCGAGCGTGACGAAGGCAGCGGGGACGACGGCTGCCGGAAGCAACGAACTCACATGCCGGCGCAGCTCGGTCGCGTCGGGGTGCTGCGATGAAGCAGGAACGATGTACGAGATGAGCCGCTTGTCACCGGGTCCGTACTCGCGTACGGCGGTGGCCGCCTCGGCCACCTGGTGATGCTGCCGCAGGACCGAGTTGATCTCGTTGAGCTCGACTCTGACGCCGCGGATCTTGACCTGGTCGTCGGCGCGGCCGATGAATTCGATTTCGCCCTTGCGGTTCCATCGCACGACGTCCCCGCTGCGGTACATCCGCTCCCCCGGAGCACCGAACGGATTCGCCACGAACCGCTCCGCCGTCAGGCCGGGGCGACGGATGTAGGACCGTCCCAGTCCGTCTCCGCCGAGATAGAGCTCCCCGGCAACGCCCACGGGAACGGGCCGCAGTTTCGAGTCGAGCACGTAGCCCTGGCAGTTCCAGAGCATCTTCCCGATCGGAGCGACACTGGGCCAGGTGGCCGGATCGGCTGGGAGCTTCATCCCCGTGATCACGTGCGTCTCGGAGGGGCCGTAGTGGTTGTAGACCTCGATGTCCCGGCGCCGCCGGAAGAAGTCGCGGACCGCCTCGGTCAGTTGGAAAGCTTCCCCGCCCTGCATCACTGTCCGCAGCTGCTCCAGCGGCAGCTCCTGTTCGACGGCAGCTTCGCACACCGCACGCAGGACTGCGTCGGGCGCATAGAACTCGTTGATCTTCTGGTCGTCCAACCAGATGGCGAACCTGGTGAGATCGCGCCGGTCGTCCTCCGACGGAACCACGACCGTCTGGCCGGCGAACAGCGCAGCCAGGATCTCCTGCTCGAATGCGTCGAAACTGACAGCCCCGAACTGCGATACCCGGGTCCTGGGCTGCGCGTTCGTGAGGTCCATCTGCCAGGCAATGAGGTTGATCAGAACCCTGGCTGTGATCACGCACCCTTTGGGACGTCCGGTCGAGCCCGAGGTGTAAATGATGTAGGCAGGTGACTCCAGGCTGAGCGGAGCGAGCAGGTCGTCAGCTTCGGGGTTGGTCTCGGGGCACCGTTGCAGTGCGGCAACGGTGTCGGCCCGGTCCACCACCAGCAGGTCGTGACCGCTGAATTCCGCGGCGAGTGCCTCGGTGGTCAAGATGAGATGCGGCTGCGCGTCGTCGATCGTGTAGGAGATGCGTTCGCGTGGGTAGTCCGGATCGATCGGCAGGAACGTAGCACCGGCCTTGAACAGCGCGAGCATGGCGATCAGGGCGATTCTTCGCGGCGCAACGACGGCCACGAACGTCTCCGGCCCGGCACCGCGCTGGATGAGCAGATGCGCCAACCGGTTGGTCCGGTGATTGAGTTGGGCGTACGTCAGCGTCTCTTCCGGGGACTCCATGGCCACGGCGTCCGGATCACGCCGGACCTGCTCGGTGAACATGTCCGGCAGGTTCTGCCACCGCAGTTTCTGCTCGGTCTGATTCCAGCTGTGGGTAACCAGTTCCCGCTGCGCCGGCTCGATCAGGTCGATCTCCGACAGCCGGAGACCGGGGTCCTTCGCGACGTCGTCGAGCAGGGTCTCGAGCATCTTCGCCATCGACCGGACGGTTTCCTCGCTGAACAAGGCGGAGTCGTACTCGATCTCGCCGACGATTCCGGCCGGAGAGCCGTCGACGAGCTGTTCGGTGAAACTGATGTTGAGATCAAACTTCGAGGTACCGCTACTCACGGGCACAGCCGCTACCGTGACGCCGTCCAGATCCAGGCCGCCGTCGGCGCTTCGGCGTTCCGCCCAGCCGTACATGATCTGGTACACAGGGTTCCGGTCCAAGGAGCGCGCCGGGTTGACAGCCTCGACCACCAGGTCGAACGGCACGGCTCCATGGTCGAAGGCCTCCAGCGTTGTGTCGCGAACCCGGTGTACCAGGTCCTCGAAGGCCGGGTCACCCGAGAGATCGCTCCGCAAGGTCAACGAGTTGATGAAGAGCCCGACGAGCTCCTCCAGCGCTACGTCGTCACGTCCGGCGTACGCAACTCCGAGCGGGATATCGAGCCCGGCTCCCAGGTACGAGAGCCAGGCCGCGACAGCGGCCTGACCGACCATGAACATCGAGGTGTTGGCCGAAGTCGCGATCGCCGCGAGCCGGGCGTGCGTCTCCGTTCCGACCCTAACGTCCACCGTGCCGCCGCGATGTTGTGACACCTCCGTCCGTGCCCTGTCGTACGGCAGTTCGAGTTGTTCGGGCAGACCTGCCAGTTTCTGCCGCCAGTACTGCAGTTCACCCGCCTTGGCACCATCCCCGTCGTCTTCCGGCCCGTCGTAGACCTCGCGCTGCCAGATGGCGTAGTCCGCGTAGCGGAGCGCAAGCGACGGAAACTCCGGTGCCTGCGCGGAACGTCTGGCGGCGTAGGCCTGCGTCAATTCGCGGAGCAGCAGATCCCACGACCATGCGTCCGTGGCGATGTGGTGAGTCACGAAGAGCAACAAGTACTGGTCCGGCCCGAACTCGAAGAGCGTCGTTCGGATCAGGACATCCGTCGTCAGGTCGAACGGCCGCGCGACTTCGGCGGCTGTCACGTCGTCCAGTTCGGACTCGGTGATCTTCCTGCTCTCGAACACCAGGGTCGTTCCGGGCAGTTCTGTCACCGACTGCCGGATCTCATCGCCGTCGGGAAGATAGACCGTGCGCAGGGACTCGTGGCGCTCGACCATGTCGAGCACCGCGGCCTCCAATGCGTCCTTGTCCAGAGACCCGGAGATCCGGAACGCGAGCGGAACGTTGTACGTCGGCGACGGCCCGACGGTCCGGTCGATGAACCAGAGGCGCCGCTGACCATATGACAAGGGAACCATTTCGTCCTCCGGATAGCTCGGCACTGAAGACGCGCAGTGCATCGGGATCGTGGGTTGGGCGGAGTCGCCCGCTGCCGGAGCAGCGAGAGGCATGTCCACGGTCGACGGCTACGCGCCGAGGGCACCGTCCAAGGCGGCCTGGATGGCGACGAAAACCTCGGCCTGCCGTTCGTAGACGAAGAAATGTCCGCCGTCGAAGCAGCGGATCTCGGTCTCCCGGGTGGTCGTCTGTTGCCATCCCTTCACATCGGAAGGGCCGGCGTACGGATCGTCGTCTCCACAGAGAACGAGAATCGGGACGTCCAGGGGCGGTCTCTCCTCCGCCTCGTAGTTCTCACAGGCCAGGTAGTCCGCCCGGAGAACGGGCAGGACGAGATCACGCAGCTCCGGCACTTCGAGCAGTACCGATGGGGCTCCTCCCAACGCCATAACGGAATCCAGGAACTCGGCGTCGGACATCTCGTCCGCCCTCGGCCCGGCCATCGGCGTGGGTGTCTGCGGCCCTGGTGCGCCGGAGACGACGAGCAGCGCAGGCGGATGTCCCGATTCCGTCAGCCGGTGGGCGAGTTCGAAGGCCACGAGCGCGCCCATACTGTGGCCGAACAGAGCAAACGTCCCGGTGGCCCGCTGCAGTGTGGGCTGCCGCAAGGAATCAGCGAGCGTTGCGATCGAAGGCACCAGCGGTTCCCTGATTCGTCGCTCGCGACCCGGCAGTGCGGCTGGAACCAGGGCAATCCGATTGCCGAGCCCTTTCTGCCAGTCCCGGAACGAGGAGATGTCTCCACCTCCGTGCGGGAAACAGAACAGCGTTGCCTGTGGATTCACTGCAGCCGGAGCTGTGGGGTACCACACCGAGGTTCCGCTGACCATGAGCACCTTTCTCCAGTACCGCGGCACAGGGCCATGGCGATGATTGCGCACGACACGAACTCGAGGTCCGGGCGTTCAGCAGCCTAGTCGCTGGAGTGGCCGCCGGTGGGGCCGCCGGAATGTCAAAAGCTGCAATTCAGGCACGGGGTTTCGGGTTGGCTCGGGTTCGCCGGTATGGTCCGATCGTGCTCGTCGACTACGACCGGATCGGCGTCGTTCCCATCGTGAACGCGCAAGGCAACAGCACCCCGCTCGGCGGCAGCAAGTTGAGCAGCGGCGTGCTAGCGGCCATGACCGAGGCGGCTCAGCAGCACGTCGAGATCGATGCGCTGTGGCGGGCAGCCGGCCGCACACTTGCCCAAGCAGCCGGGACCGAGGATGCCTACCCGACTGCGGGTGCCTTCGCGGGCATCGCCATCGCGGTCGCGGCGCTCGTGGCAGGCACGAATCTGACCCGGATTCAGCGTCTGCCAGACGCCGGCGACGCTCCGAACGAAGTGATCCTGCAGAAGAGCCACGCGATCAGCAGCAGCGCTCCGATCGGGCAGATGGTCGCGCTCGGCGGCGGCCGCGCCGTCGAGGTCGGGTCCGCCAACATCGCGCAGCGGGCGCACCTGATCGGTGCGATCACCGATCGCACCGCGGCACTCCTGTATGTCACCTCCCCGGACCATGTGACGGCCTACAGTGCCGTCTCGCTCGAGGACACCATCGCAGTCGGCCGGGAGTACGGCATCCCTGTCATCGTGGACGCGGCCGGTGAAGGGGACTTGCAGCATTGGCCGTCCACCGGCGCTGATCTCGTCGTCTTCAGTAGCCAGAAGGCGTTCAGCGGCCCGACGGCCGGTTTCATCTGCGGATCCGCAGCGCTCATCGAGTCGTGTCGCGCGCAGTCGGCGGGAATTGCACGGTGCATGAAGATCGGCAAGGAGACGCTGATGGGTCTCCTGCAGGCTGTCGCCGAGTACGCATCCGGCGCGTTCGGGGAAGGTCTGCTCCTGCGCGTCGAAACGCTCGCAGAACGCATCGACGCGATCGAAGGACTGAGCGCACGTGGTATCCCCGACGACCGGGACGACCGCATCTTCCGCGTACTGGTCACCGTCGACCCCGACATCTTCGGCCTGGACGCCGTGAGCCTGAACGAGGTGCTCCGGCACGGACAGCCCGCAATCTACCTACGGGACTTCAAGATGCAGGCCGGCCAACTCGAACTGGATCCGCTTCCGTTGGACGCAGACGGCGAACGGGTGATCTTGAGGCGGCTTACGGAGCTGAGTTCCAGGCGGCCGCTAGTCGAGTGCGATCCAGTCGAGTAGCTCGAATTCGTGGACCAGGTTCCGCAGAACTTGGCGCGAGGGCGCCCGCCCTTGAACCTCGGCCAGGAACGAGCCGGCGCCTAGTTCCCAGCCCACGTCGTCGCCGGTCTGCTTGAGTACGGTGACGCGATCGACGCAGGCAAGTTGCCGAAGCCTGGTCGGCGCGTCGACCCGGAGTACACGCGACCGATCCTGTGGCGCGACGACTATGTACTGATAGGCGAGGGATTCGACCGTCGTCGGGTACACCGGTGGTGTGATCGGTAGCCCGAGCGCGACCTTGAAGGCCAGATCGCCCGGCGCACAGACGCCCGCCGTCCTGGCCAGATCGTCGACCCAGGCGCCAAGCCGCCCGTTGAGCTCGATGAGCCGCGGTCCCGTGGGAGTGAGCTTGATCTCCATGTCGACGACTGCCTCGTCGATCGCCAGCGCGTGCACTGTCGCCTCGGCCAACCGAAGAACATCGTGATACTCGGGAAGGACATCCGGCGTGGCCGGACCGTACGCTCCTCGTTCCCGGAAAGGTGTCGACAGCGAGAACTTGGCCGAGACGAACAGTGGATGCACCTGGCCGCGATGCACGAGGACGTCGATTGCGCAGTAGTCTCCCCAGGGTTCGACTTCAGAGCGGCCTTCCAGGAACTCCTCGACGATCAGGGCGCCCTCGTCCGGCAGGAATCGGTCGATGAGTTGCGTCAGTTCGTCCCGTGTGCCGGCGCGCGCCGTGTTCCGGCTTCCTGCGCCTCGAACGGGCTTGACGATCACCGGAAAGGCGAGTGACTTCAATTCCGGCGGTCGGGTGTCGGACGTCGACACGAGACAGAAGGCCGGTTGCGGAATCCCGCCGGCAGCCATTCGACGACGTTGCGCGTCCTTGAGGGTCACCGCGTCGAGGGTCTCGGGTGAGTAGCCACTGAGCCCCAGGGCTCGCGCCAGTTCAGCGGTAAATCGCAACTGGTGCTCGGAGAACGTCAAGACAGCATCGAGGCGCCGGTTCACGAGGCGTTCAACCGTTTCTTCGACCGTTGGCCCGGCCTCGACGTACTCGGCCAGATGCTGCAGATACGGAGCCATCTCGTCCACGTGGTCGGTGGCCGCACCGATGAAAACGGGCTCTGCCCCGTTACTGCGAGCCAGCTCCACCTGCCGCGTCGGCGACAGACTACCGAGGTCGTAGACGAGGCCGACCGTCATCAACCCGCCGGATGTCGTCAAATTCTTCCCACCAGGTCGAGCATCGACGAGAACCTCTGAAGGCGCACGGAGTGTGGCAGACCCACGATCGCCGGGCTGTCCGCTGCAGCGAACCACAGAACGTCGATACCGGCACCTGCGGCAGACCTGAGTCCGACTTCGCTGTCCTCGATCGCCACCAGATCGCCGGCCGGTACTCCGACGTGCTTCGCGGCATGAACATAGAGACCGGGGTCAGGTTTCCAGATCCCGATGTCGTAGGCCGAGAAATGCTCGTGGTCGAAGTAGGTGTTCAGTGCGGTGCGCTCGAGTCGGTCACGGATCATGTCGAGCGGCGAGTTCGACACGATGTAGCGTGGCATCCGGCATTTTTGCAAGACCGAGGTCACGTGTGGAACGACGGTCAGGGAGGAATCCAGGAGTTCCGCTGCCGTCGTACGCAGGTACTCGATCGCGTCAGGTGGCACCGGGCGGCCGGTCAGGTCGCCGAGAATGCCGACCGACTCGGCCAGGCGCCGACCGTTGAAGTGCTGGTGCGCCTCCGTCTCGGTGAGGTGGTGGCCGAGGCGGGCAGCCAGCCCGACGAGGGCGATGTTCTCCGCGCCCTGACTGTCGACCAGGACCCCGTCCAGGTCGAAAAGAACCGCCTGGTAGCGGCTCTCGAGGTGATCGAAGGCGCCCGCATCGAGGGCCGTCAACGGGTTCCACCATCGAGTCGATTCACTCTGTCCACCAGCTCGGCGGCCAGCCGGTGGCAGTCATCCAGCTCCATGGATTCCTGCCAGTATCCGAGGATGTCGCGCATGATCGACATCTGTTCGGCCGCAAACTGCACTTCGCCCGACGGCGAAATCGACAGGATTCCGTCCGCGGCCTGTCCGCCGGCGTTGACTGCGACTGCGTCGGCCAGATCGATGCCGTCCGGCAAAGCCAACTCGACGCCGCCGCGATGAACTCTGACCGGGTACCCGCCGGGAAGTCCACCAGGACTGGGTGCGTGCAGATCCACTGGTTCCTCACTCGTCAACGCCATCAACAGCCTTGCGGCGGAGGCCGCAGTCAGTTGCTGGCCGTCCCGGCCACCCGTCCGTCGGAGCGGACCGGCCAACGTCCGAAAGACGTCCTGTGGATCGACGTCGACCTGTTTGCCGGTGTCCCGACGCGTCACGGACAAGATGTACGGCGCTTGGCCGGCGTCGCCGAATCTGTGCACGCGGTGGCTGACGTAGTGATGTGCCACGAACTTCACCTGAAGCTCCGCAACCGGAACGCCGCTGAGACGCGAAGCGGCGTAGGTGATGCCCGGGATGATGTTGCCCACATTGCCGATCCCGACCATCGGGGCGCGCCCGATCGCAGCCATTGCCGGGCCGACCGCGTCCGGATAAGCGCCGTTGATCACTGCTGCCGTACTTCCGGCCATCTCGATGGCCGCCGACAGCTTGAGGTTCAGCGACAGGTGCACCGGCAGCCAGGGGCCGAGCTCTGCCCGGTCGAGCCGCCGAGTGATCTCTCCCGGCAGGTCGAGAATTCTCCGTGCGGCGTGCATGGAAGCACCCATGAAGATGTAGTCCGGATCGAACTGTGAAATTGCCTCGGCGGTTTTCTCCACATCGTCCACGTCGACGCGAAGACCTACGACGGGAGTTTCAGCACCGATGTTCCATCCGACATACCGAACCAGATTCGTATGCCGGACGACAGCCTCGTCCGATCTGGCAGTGACCGCGAGCTGCCCCTGGAAACCGGCACTGAGAAGAATG
Organism: Kribbella sp. NPDC051718; assembly: GCF_040681515.1. Classification (NCBI taxonomy): domain Bacteria; kingdom Bacillati; phylum Actinomycetota; class Actinomycetes; order Propionibacteriales; family Kribbellaceae; genus Kribbella; species Kribbella sp. NPDC051718. The sequence goes on from NZ_JBFAYZ010000001.1 coordinate 92,474, forward strand.
TCGACCACACGTTTCGTCAGATCCCCCAGACCGACGAACATCACCCGCGAGCATTGCCTCGAGGTATTCGCCCCCATCACCGGTTCCTGGTATTCGGTGCGCCGGAATCGACCATGACATCTCCAGAGGTACTCGGCTGGCAGGCGGCGGGGTACGCCCGGTCGCCGGACACGCTAGCCCGTCGGAGACGGCACATGCGAAAAATTGCAGCTTGTTGCAGCCCCGAAGCCCAAGGCCCAGCAACCGCCAAGCCCCCCCCCAACCCCGGCAACGGCAACGGCCAGCAACTGCCCAACCCAACCCCAACAGCCGAGCGAAGCGAAGGCGAAGGGGGGTGCGGGTGGCGAAGCCCCCGCCCGCGGCGCGAAGCGCCGCACAAATAACCAGGGCGACCAGGTTCACGGATTTTCGTGAACACAGGTCGCCCATCGCCCTGGTGGAGCTGAGGGGATTCGAACCCCTGGCCTCCTCGTTGCGAACGAGGCGCGCTACCAACTGCGCCACAGCCCCAGGTTGTCGCTGGTTTCCCTTGCGACCGCGAAACTCTAACACGCAAGTGGTCGCTGTCTGAAACCGGTATCGCTCCGGTCCCAGAGCAGCGTCAGTCGCCCACCGCCCGGCGGATTTCGGGCTCTTCCACGGGCGTGGGGGCGGGCTCCGGTACGACGGGAGCAGCCTCCGGCTCGGGGTCGGCGGTGCGGGCTGAGGAGAAGACTTCCGGGCCGGACAGGCTGATGGTGCGGACCGTCCGGTCGGGCGCCTTCTCCTTCATCACATAGGTGGGGAGCGTCACAGGGACCGGATCCCAGAGGCCGTCGGTGCGTGGCTCGGGCTTGGTCTCGGCAACGGGCTCCGGGGCGACCGGGAGCTTGACCTCGATGGTCAGCTCCTGGTCAGGCGACAGCGGTGGCGCAGTCGCCGGGCCGCGGTCGTGGTGCGCCTCGGCGCGGGCACGGCGCTCCGCGGCGACGGCAGCCCGCTCACGGGCCTGGCGACGGAGCTGCACGCGGGTGAGTACGACGAAGCCGACGATCAGGGCGGCCGGTACCGACAAAGTCCACCAGGCAAGCATCTGGAAGCTGGCCAGCGCGGTCACCGACAACAGCGAAAGGGTCAGGATCGACAGCACCCGCCGGCGGCGCATAGCGGCCACCCGGCGGGCTCGGTTCGGAACGTACCGCGCAGGCGGCGACAGATCCTCAGCGACTTCGTCAGGTGACTGCCCCGGCGGCCGTACGACATACCGCGACCGCGCCTGGACGTCGGTCGCCCGCGACAGCACGCGCGCTTCCGACGACGAGTACTTCTCCGCCGAGCGGCGTGCACTCGCCTCGTCATTCCGCTTCAGCAGCATCGGGACGAGGTAGGCAGCCCACGCGGCGACGATCGCCACATAGATCAGCCCTGTCGTCCCCATGCGACGACGCTAAGACCCCGGGCGGGTCAGGTCCGGTACGTGAGCCGGTGTGTCGCAAGAAGACTCGTGTGACTGGTGTGAATAGGCACGCAGCGTGATCAGGGCAAACGTGCTACCAGGCCGGGCCCGACTTCCTCGGCGTTCAGGGCGAAGATGCGGTGGTCGCGCCACTCGCCGTCGATGTGCAGGAAGCGCGGCCGGTCTCCTTCATAGCGGAAGCCGAGCTTCTCCACCACCCGCAGACTCGCCTTGTTCTCTGGGCGGATCGCGACTTCCAGCCGGTGCAGGCCGAGCGTGAACCAGCAGTGGTCGGCAGCAAGCGCCACTGCCGCCGGTACGATCCCGCGCCCGGCGTACTGCTCGTCTACCCAGTAGCCGAGGTTCGCCCAACGCGCTGAGCCGTAGGTGATCCCGGAGACAGTCAGCTGACCCACCAGAGGCCTCTTGGCTCGAGGGCCGGCGGCACCGGTGTACGTGATGACGAAGGGCAGCATGCGTCCGTACCGCGCCTGCCGGTTCCAGTCGCGAGCCATGGCCCGGAAGGTGCGGGCGCCGTCGTCCGCACCGGGCGGTTGGGTCGCATCCCAGGGCCGGAGCCAGCTGATGTTCCGCTGGCGGGCAGCGCTCCACTCGGGGCCGTCGGTGGCCTTGAGGGGTCTGAGCCCTACCTGCCCGTGTTGGAGTTCCACGGGCCAGTGCACTACGGCCATCAGTCCTGGTCCGTCCGCACGTGGTCTCCGCCGCGTACCTGGTCGACCGCATGCCGCAGTAGCGGCTCCAGCACGATCAGCCCGTCCTTGACGCCACCACGCGAGCCCGGCAGGTTCACGATGACCGTATTGCCGGCTAACCCCGCCAGACCGCGGGACAGCGCAGCAGTGGGCACGCCTTGGGCTATGCCGTAAGCACGGATGGCTTCGGCGATACCGGGGATCTCCGTCTCCAGTACTGCGCGCGTGCGCTCGGGCGTCTCGTCCGTCGGCGAGATACCCGTACCACCGGTGGTCAGTACGACGTCGTACGCCGCGTCGACCGCCTTCACCAGCGCCTCACCGACGGGAGCCCCGTCCGGTACCACTGCAGGCCCGTCGACGGTGAAACCCCAAGCAGCGAGCCGCTCCGCGATCAGCGGCCCAGTGGTGTCCTCATAGACACCGGCAGCAGCTCGATTGGAGATACTGATGACCAGAGCCCTCACGGCCGCTCCCAGTGCCCGGTCTTGCCGCCTTCTTTCAGCTCCACCCGCACATCGGTCAGCACGGCCGCCGGATCGAGTGCCTTCACCATGTCGATCACCGTGAGCCCGGCGACCGCGACAGCCGTTAGGGCCTCCATCTCCACCCCGGTACGGTCGGTCGTCTTGACGGTGGCAACGATCAGTACTGCGTCGTCTGCCACCTCCAGCTCGACCTTCGCCCCGGTGATGGCGATCGGGTGGCACAGCGGCACCAGGTCGGGCGTGCGCTTGGCCCCCATGATCCCGGCGATCCGGGCGACCGCCAGCGCGTCACCCTTCGGCACGCCCTCGCCCCGCAGCGCCGCGACGACCTCTGCCGACACGTAGACCTTGCCAGAGGCAACCGCTCGGCGCGCGCCGGCCGACTTGTCGGAGACGTCGACCATCCGGGCGGCGCCGGTGGCGTCCACGTGGGTCAGCCCCCCGGCAGGTTCCGTCATCCGGTCTCCTCGTCCAGCAGCCAGAGCTCCGCCTGGTCGCCGGCCCGGACGGAGGTGACGTCTTCGGGCACCACGATCAGTGCGTTCGAGCGGCTCAACCCACCGAGCAGGTGTGAGCCGTGGCCGCCGACTGTACTGGCCATCCAGCCCTGATCGCCGGAGGTGGCCGCTGCCCGCACGAACTGCCGCCGCCCGGCCGGGGACGAGAACCCGTCCAGTACGACGCCCTGCACCGTCTGGCGGCGGTACGGCATCGCCCCCATCAGCTTGCGCAGCGCGGGCCGTACGAACACCTCGAACGACACATACGCCGAGACAGGGTTGCCCGGCAGCGTGAAGATCGGTACCTCATCGTCGCCCATCACACCGAAGCCCTGCGGCTTGCCTGGCTGCATGGCGACCTCTGGGAAGTCGATGGTGCCGAGCTTGGTCAGCACCTCCTTGACCACGTCGTACACGCCCTTGCTGACGCCACCGGAGGTGATCACCAGGTCAGCACGGACCAGCTGGTCCGACAGCGTGTCCATGATCTTCTTCGGGTCGTCGTCGACGATGCCTACCCGGTAGACGACGGCCCCGGCCTGCCTGGCCGCCGCAGCGAGCGTGTAGCTGTTGGAGTCGTAGATCTGCCCGTCCCCGAGCCGCGTACCCGGCTCACGGAGCTCAGCCCCGGTAGACACGACGACAACTCGCGGGCGCGGCCGTACGGTCACCCGGGCGCGTCCAACTGCAGCTAGTACCGCGATCTGCCGCGGACCCAGCACTGTGTCCCGGTCCATCACCTTGTCGCCTGCCTGCAGGTCCTCGCCGGCATGGCGTACCGAGGCACCTAGTGACGGCTGCTGCGCGATGTGGACCCGGGCGGCTCCCCCGTCGGTCCACTCGACCGGTACGACGCTGTCGGCTCCACGGGGCATCGGTGCGCCCGTCATGATCCGCACGCAGGTCCCTGGCGTCACCACGATCGGCTCAGTCCGCCCGGCCGCGATCTCACCGACAACGGGCAGCACAATCGGGTTCTCCCGGGACGCACCGGCCAGATCGGCCGCCTGTACGGCGTACCCGTCCATGGCCGAGTTGTCGAAGCCAGGGAGACTCACTGGAGAGACAACGTCCTCACAGAGCACCAGCCCGAGCGCCTCCATCAACGGCTGCTCGAACGGCGGCAGCGGCTTCACCCTGCCGAGTACTGCTTCTAGATGCTCGTCAACACTCCGTCTCACGCAGGCGACTCTAGCCGTTAGCGCAGGAGAAACTCCGTGACGGTCTGCCGAACAGTGCCAGCTCCATTGACCTGCAGCGAATGGCCAGCGTCCGGTACTACGACCAGCCGCGACCCCGGAATGTCCCGGTGAGCCTCAAGCCCCCAGACCAGCGGTGTACCGAGATCCCGCTCGCCGTGCAGCAGCAGAGCGTTGACACCTCGCAGGGACAGCCCACGCACCTCGGGGTCCTTCACCTTGGGCCAGTTCTCGCACATCACCATCTCGCCGTTCGACCGGGCCGCGGCGGCGTTGAAGGGCCACAGCTGCTCAGGAGTGAACTTGCTGACCGCCCGATCGGCCTTGCGGGCCCTACTGTGCTCAGGCGACTGAGCGCCGCCCCACGGGAAGTCCAGGTCAAGACAGAGGGTCGCCGCCTGGATTCCCTGGCTGTACTCCGATGCCGGCGCGCCGCTGAACTGATCGACCAGTGCGAACAGGTCTTGCAGCCGCGTGTTGTCGCCGCCTGCCGCCGCATGTAGCGCCTCGGGGGCGAACAGGAAGCGGGCCGAGTCGACGTAGCTCACCATCGTGACTGCTTCGAGCAGCTTCGGCCCGAGGGAGGGATCCCGTCGTAATACCAAGGACAGGTCGGCCGCGGGGTCGCCGGGGCAGTTGCGGCCTGGGGTGGCGCACACGTCACGTAGTACTCGAGCAAAGTCACCGAAGGTCTCCACCAGCTCGGCACGGAAGGAGTCGACCGGCACTGTCGAGTCGAGCACTAGATGGGTGACCCTGGACCGGTACGCCGCCGCGTACCGCTGGGCTGTGTAGGTGCCGTAGGAGACGCCGTTGATCGCCCAGCGGTCGACGGCGAGGGCTCGCCGTAGGTCTTCCAAGTCGGCGACTGTGTCCGTAGTCGCGTAGTGCTCACGGTCGGCGCCAAGAGTCGCCGCGCACGCCAGTACTGCGACTCGGCTCGGTACGCGGAGGTCGTTGCCGCCGCGCTCCTCCTGCAGTTCGGGGCAGTTCAGCGCGTTCGCGCCGGTTCCCCGTTGGTCGAGCATCACGATGCGGTAGTCGTTCTTGATTCCCTCGAAGGCCCGGAGCACCCGCGGCGCGAGACTCGGACCTGGCTGGCCAGGACCCCCGGTGAGCATCAGCATCGTGCGCTTCGCCTGCGGATTCCCTGCCACCAGCACCGGCAGGTCGAGGGTCTTGCTCCGCCGGTCCCCTCGATCCAGTCGGACCGTCAGTTCCCCGCACAGATAGGCGGACAGTTCCGGCTGCGCACACGGGGTGAGCCCGGTCCACGTCGCGTACTGCTGCGCCACGGCTGTACTTCCGCCGAGCGACAGACCTGCGATCAGGATGAACACGGTCAGCAGGCGTCGGCGCATCGTAGGCTCCAAACCGGTCGGGCGTCGGTGGTACACCTCACCCCGCCCGCGACTCCGAACGCCATCCATTCGAGACTTTCGAACTCTCCCGGGGCGACCTCGCCAGGAGCGATGATGTGGCCCGGGGAGGACTGAGATGATCCGGCTCGGCCTGAACGACCGCCAGTTGTCCACACTGCGCTTCACGGTGTCACCGCTGATGCAGCTCGTCCACGCCGTGTTGTGGATCCAGCAGCGTCCGCATCAGCCACCGGCATGGCTCCCTGAGCGCTGGTCGCAGGTCTCCCCCACTAGCCGCGCATTGCTCCTCGACCTGATCGATCCCGCGACACACTCCATCCCGGACTTCCTCCTCCCCGTCACCGACCAGTACCGCCCGACAGTCGAGACTGAATTGGCTGCGGTCGCCGCCACTCCGCTCAGCGACCTCCGCGCACACCTACGTCTCACCTACCGCCTCGGGCCGGTCGACGAGATGTTCGCCGGCTACCTGGGCGTAGTACCCGCCGTGGCAGACGGTTGGCGCAAGGAGCCGACAGAGCTTGTCGAAGCCGCTTGGTCGGGCCAGAGTGCTCCACTGCTGGATGCGGTCCAGCAAGCACTGGCAGATGCCTGGCAAGTGCTCCTGGCGCCGACCTGGCCGGCGATCCGAGCAGTGACCGAGACCGATGTCATGCACCGGCTGCACCTCGTGAAGACGGCCGGAATGTCCTCAGCAGCCCTCGAACTCGTCGACGGCGAGCAATGGGATGGCAAGGCCGCACAGCTCGACTCCCCACTCGAACTCGATCTGACCCGCCTACGCCATCGCATAGTGCTGGCACCCACGGCGCTACTCGAACACGGCCGGGCGGTCGTCATCTCGGGTGACGAACTGGTGGTCGGCTACCCCTGCCGCGGCCGCGCTGCAATCATCGGCCCCCATGCAACGGGCGACGCTCCCCAGGTACCAGCGTCGGACGGCCTAGGCACTCGTCACCGACTGATGGCCGCCTTGGAGGTCCCCCAGCCGGGTCACAGCCTGGCTGCTCGCCTAGGCCTGTCGAAGGCGACGGTGTCCTACCACCTAGGCCGACTGCACAGCAGCGGGCTGGTCGAGCGCCGCCGTCTCGGCCGCGAGGTCTACTACGCCAGAACCCCCGCCGCGGACCAGCTCACGACACCGCTTCGGGATGTGCGCCCCACACCATCCTGACGTCCGGCACGCGCTCCTCGTTGTCCGCGCCGTCGGTACGCCGTACCTCCGTGAACCCGTGCCGCCGGTAGAACTCCTGCGCCCGGGTGTTGCTCTGGAACGTCCACAGGGCGAGCCCACCGGGCCGCAGGTCCTTGGCCAGGTCGACCAGCGTCGAGCCGACCCCCTGGCCGGCCACCTCCGGATCGACGTACAGCTGGTCGAGGTCGTCGCCGTCCAGGGTCAGTACGGCGACGATCCGGCCGTCGTCCATCGCTACCCAGCTCTGCCCGTCCGGTAGCAGCACCTCGGCGAACCAGCCGCGCACCTGTTCTTCACTGTGGATCGCCGGTGGCAACTGCGAATCCTGTGCGTGCCGGGACCGCCACCAAACCGCTGCGGCCTCGTCCGTGTCGTACGGCTCCAACGGCCGGATCCAGACATCATCCACGGAGCTCGGTCCCGTCGGGGATCTCCCGGCGTTCACCGGCCGGCGCCTCCACCTCGACCTCGCCGAGCACCACCACATCCTTGCCGAAGGCAACATCGCCGCGGACAGCGAGCCGGTCCGCCCGGACCAGCGACGGCGGCCCGCCCGCGAACCGCGACTCGAAGTCGGCGAGGATCTTGAAGTACTCCGGATCCAGGTCGACGTACGGCTCGTCGCCCTCGTGATGGGTGGTCAGGTCGCCGGCCTCGTTCAGCTGGTAGACGTCGGAGCGCAGGACCAGCAGGTCGTTGGTCGTCTTGACCGGCTTGAACCGGCTCCGGTCGACGACCACGGCCTGCGAGCCCTCGAAGGTCTCGATCGCGGTGCCCATCGCGGTCTCCAGCTGGATCACCTTCGACGAGGACGAGTCGGCCGGGTCGACGGTCTTGCGGTTGACGATGATCGGGAGCCCGAGCACGCCGTCGTGACCGGCCATCAGCTCGGCGAGCCGGTCGAGGTCGATCCACAGGTTGTTCGTATTGAACGTCTTGTGCCGGGCGACGTCCTGGAAGTACTTGTTGTCGTCCGGGTGCACCTGCGCGCTGTCGCGCAGGATCAGCCGGCCGTCGGACTTGCGGACGGCGACGTGGCCGCCCTTGCGGTCCGACCTGGTCCGGCGGCAGACCTCCATCCCGAACGGGACGTCGTGCTCGACCATCCAGGCGGCGATCCGGCCGTCCGGGGTGGCACCGAGGTTGTCCGCGTTGGAGATGAACGCGTGCCGGAAGCCCTTCTCCCGCAGGGCGTCGAGCGTGCCGGACGCGACCAGCGCGGTGTAGATGTCGCCGTGGCCGGGCGGGCACCAGGCGAGTTCGGGGTCGTCTGGCCACTCGGCCGGCGTCAGGTCGTCGGCGAGGAGCTTGGGCTCCATGTTCTGCTGGAAGTCGAGCGGGACGCCGTCCACCGGCAGGTCGGAGTACTCGCCGAGGATCGCCAGCGACTCCTTCTTGGTGCGGAAGGAGTTCATCAGGACGAGCGGCAGCGGTACGGCGTACGCCTTGCGGGTGGCGAGGATCTGCCGGGCGATGATGTCGAGGAAGCTCAGTCCGTCCTTCACCGGCAGTGCCGACTTGGGTCCGGTGACGCCCATCGACGTACCGAGGCCGCCATTGAGCTTGATCACCACCGTCTCGGCGAGGGCAGCCCGCCGCGACTCCTCGCTGGGATCGAGGTGCTCGAGATGGGGAAGTTCACCCACCGGCTCGATGTCGTCCTCGCGGATCGTGCCCTGCTGACCCGACTCGAACAACCGGTAGTAGTGCGAGAAGACTTTCACCGCGACGTCGGCGACTCCGGCCGCGCGCATCTTCTCCTGTGCCTGTTGGAGACCTGCCTCACTCATGACCCAACACTAGGGTAGGCATCCTCACCGCGACGTCAACTACGTCACTACGCGTCTCTAGGATCACGCTGTGTTCTCTTCCAAGGCGGCATTGCGTTCGCAACTGTTGGCCGCCCGGCGTGTAACGGCCGCAATGTCTGGACCTGGGCTGCTGGCGGTCGCCCGCGAGCAGGTCGAGGTGGTGGCCGCGCGGACGATCGCGGTCTACGTCTCGATGGCCAATGAGCCTCAAACAGGCCCACTGATCGACTGGCTGCTCGCCTCCGGCCGCGAGGTCCTCCTGCCGGTCCTGTACGCCGACAACGACCTGGGCTGGGGTATCGCCCCGGGCGCGGCCGACCTGGTCCCTGGTCGGCTGGGCCTCTCAGAGCCGCCTGTGGACCTCGGTGCCGACGCGATTGCCTCCGCCGAGCTGGTGATCTGCCCGGCGCTCGCGGTAGACCGCCACGGCGTGCGGCTCGGTCGTGGCGGCGGTTCCTACGACCGGGCTCTGGCGCGCGTCTCCCCCGGTACTCCGACCTGGGCCGTGGTCAACGACTCCGAGATCCTCGACGACCTCCCGTCCGATCCGCACGACCAGCCCGTCAAGGCAGCACTCACCCCGACCCGGCTGGTCCAGCTCGGTTAGCTAGTTGTCCTTCTCCGGCTTGGTGAAGGTCAACGTGTGCTTGCGGGTCGCCTCGACGGCGCCGCGGGTGTAGGCCCACGGCAGCGTCTCGCCGCGCACCCACAGCTTGGTCTGGTCGATGTAGTTCGACGAGAACGCGTGCCCCGAGACGCCGGTCAGGTTGATCCAGCGCGACTTGTCGAAGTCGGACAGGTCGACCACCATCCGCATCGACGGCGTCGAGGTCACCGCGTAGCCCTCAGCCGCGTCCCACGAGGTCGCGTCGACGATCGACGAGCCGCCGCCCAGCTCGTACGGGCCGCGGTTGAACAGCTTGTCCACCACGCCGACGCCCGACTTGCCCAGCGTCTGGTTGGTCAGCGTCAGCTTGTGCAGCCGGCCCCACTGCCAGTTCGAGGGCTCGCGGGCCATCTTGGTGGTGATCTCGGCCCGCGCGTTGACCAGCGCCTCGCGCAGGATGTCGTCGCGGCTCTCCCGCTGGGTGGTGTCGAGGTTGTCCCACCAGGTGCTGTTCGGCTGGGTGACCAGGTTGCGCATCACCTCGAACCAGCGTGACCCGCCATCCGGCCAGGTGCTCTCCGGCAGCTGGTCGTGGAAGGTCAGCTGGAGCAGATTGCGCCAGACGACGTTGAAGTACGCCGCCGGCGCGGAGTCGGCCGGCTGGGTGAAGTCCCAGGTCCGCAACGTGTCCTGACCCTGCCGGTCGAACTCGTCGTTGATCTGGACGTGCAGCAGGTACGGCATCAGCTGCTCGGCGTTGCGGTTCTTGGTGTCGAGCTGGATCGAGGCCATCGAGTTCGCGTCGAGTTTGCCCGCGGCCCGGACCCGCTCGAGGATCTGTTGCGACCGGTAGCCGTAGTCCCAGTCGTCGGTCAGGTGGTACGGATACGTCTGCGGCACCACGGCCTGGTTCGCCGTCACGATCACGCCGTCGTCGGGGTCGGCCTCGGTCGGCATCGCCTCGAACGGGATGTAGCCCTTCCAGTGGTACCGCGAGTCCCAGCCCGGCACCGGCCAGTCGCCGAAGCCGGCATTGCGGATCGGAACCCGGCCGGGAGCCTGGTAGCCGATGTGGCCCTCGCGGTCGGCGTACACGAGGTTCTGGGACGGGACCTCGAAGATCGAGGCGGCGGCCCGGAACTGGGTCCAGTTCTGGGCCCGGTTGATCGCGAACAGCGCGTCGGCGGTCCGTCCCGGGGTCAGCGCGGTCCATTGGATGGCGACGCCGTACGCCTCGGGGCTCTTCAGCTTCTTCGCCGCCAGCTCGCCGGTCTCGCGCTCGTCGTCGCCGACGTCGGAGATGATCGGGCCGTGCCGGGACTCCCGGACGATGATCGTCTCTTCCTTGTCCTGGCCGGCGACCTTGAACTTCTCCTCGCGCCGGGCCAGGCCGGTGCGCTTGTTGTCGTACATCACCGCGTTCGGCCCGGCGAACTTCTCCAGGTACAGATCGGTCACGTCGGGGTCCAGGTTGGTGAAGCCCCAGGAGATCGAGTTGTTGTGGCCGATCACCACACCGGGCAGGCCGGAGAAGCTGAACCCGGACACGTCGTACGGACACTGGGTGCCGAGGTTGTTGCAGTGCAGGCCGACCTGGGTCCAGATGCCCGGCATCGTCGCGCCGAGGTGCGGGTCGTTGGCCAGCAGCGGCTTGCCGGTGGTGGTGTGCTCACCGGAGACGACCCAGGAGTTCGATCCGATGCCGTCGCCGCGGCCGATCAGGTCCGGCAGGCCCTTGGCCACCTTGTCGATGGTGTCGAGCGACTTGAGCAGATCCTTGGTCAGCATGCCGCGCTGCGGCGGCGGGGCCGACGCGGTGGTGAACGTGCCGCCCTTGGTCACCCCGGCCGACGCGATGATCGGCTCGTTGCGCTCGTAAGGGTAGTCCGGGTAGAGGCTGGCGATGTTGGCGGTCGGGTACTTCGCGGCGAGCTTGGTGCGGGTGATCTCGTCGTCCATGTTGCCGCCGAGGTCCCACGCCATCGCCTTCAGCCAGGCGAGCGAGTCGGCCGCGGTCCACGGCTCCGGGTGATAGTCGGGGCCGGTCGGGTCCTTCAGTGACAGTACGGCGTACTCCAGGCTGAGGGCGGAGCCCTCATGGGTGTCCAGATAGGCGTTGACGCCGCGGGCGTAGTCGTCCAGGTACTGCCGGGTGGTCGGCGTGAGCAGGGCGAGCTCTTTCTCCGCGACCCGCCGCCAGCCGAGCGTGCGGACGAACTTGTCCGTCTCCAGCGCGTCCTTGCCGAACAACTCGGCCAGCCGGCCGGCCGTCACATGGCGGCGGAAGTCCATCTCGAAGAACCGGTCCTGGGCGTGCACGTAGCCCTGGGCGGCGAACAGATCACCCGGCTTGTCGGCGTAGATCTGCGGGATGCCGTTGCCGTCGCGGACCACCTCCACGTCCGCGTCGAGTCCGGTCAGCTCCACCGTCCCGTCGTAGCCGGGGAAGGAGTGGCGGACGACGAAGACGCCGGTCCCGGCCACCACCAGGAGCAGGGTGGCGAACACGATTCCGGACAGGACGATGACACGCAGCAGGCGACGCACGGACCAAACTTAGAGAATCCGGCCGCGCACCCCAAATGCCGCTCCCCAAAAACCTGTGGACACAGAGCGGTCTAGACCGGAGATCTCGGCCTGAAGTTGGAATACTTCGGGCCCGTAACGCATTATTAGCAGTCGAGTAGTAGGAGTGCCAGCGGCCTGAAGGGGAATCACGTGCCGACGTACCAGTACCAGTGCACCGAGTGTGGTAACTCGCTCGAGGTCCGCCAGAGCTTCACCGACGACGCCCTGACGGTCTGCCCCGAGTGCCAGGGAACCCTGCGCAAGGTGTTCAACGCCGTGGGTGTCGTGTTCAAGGGCTCTGGCTTCTACCGCAACGACAGCCGGTCCTCGGGGACCAGCACGCTGCCGGCCAAGAGCGAGTCGTCCTCCTCGTCGTCGGAGTCCTCGTCCAACGGGTCGAAGTCGTCGTCGGATTCGTCGAAGAGCTCTTCGTCGTCCTCGTCCTCGTCGTCGGGCTCCTCCGGGTCCGGGTCGTCCGGGTCGTCGTCGAGCAGCACCAGCGCCGCCTGAATTTCTCTGTGGACAAACCGAAGACGGGGCTCCCGGGCTCGTACCTTCCCTGGCATGAGCCGACTTCTTCTTCGTGACCTGCTGAAAGCCGTTCGCCGGCGCCGCCGCCTGTTGGCTGGAGTGTCCGCGGCGGCAGCCGTGTACTGCGGCATGGCCGCCCTCTCCCCGCCACCACCACCGACGGTGGCCGTCCTCGCCGCCGCCAGAGACCTGGCCGGTGGCTCGCCGCCGACCGCGCGCGACCTTCGGACCCTGCGATTACCCGCTGCCGTCGTGCCCGCCGGTGCCCTCCAGCCGGGCAGCGACGTCGCGAGCCGCGTCCTCGCGGGGCCGGTGCGCTCCGGCGAGCCACTCACCGATGCGCGCTTCCTCACCCCTGCGTCACTCCCGGCGGGCCAATTCGCCTATCCAGTCCGAATCGACGACGCCGACCTGACCACCCTGCTCCAAGTCGGGGACCGAATAGACCTGTACGCCGCAACGAGCACTCCCGTCGACGCCGCGACTCCGTTGGCCGCAGCCGTGCGCGTGATCGCGTTGCCCGCGGCGCGCGAGTCGCCGACCGGCGCTTCGGGCGCGCTGGTGGTGATCGCTGCCGGGCGGGACGTGATCGGCCGGATCGCTCAGGCGACGGCGAACACGCGGATCAGCTTCGCCCTGACACCCGACACGAGCTGATCACCTATCGGACACGGACGGTGGCGATCTGTCGTGATGCGGCGCGGTCGCTCGCGATCCAGCGGGCGGAGACCTACGTTTTGCGGGTACCCAGCCGAGGGTCCGCCCGGGCCCCGCATCGTGGAGGCACTGCAAAATGATCGATGGCTTCAAGAAATTCCTGCTGCGAGGCAACGTCCTCGACCTCGCCATCGCGGTCGTCATCGGCACCGCCTTCGCCACCGTGGTGAAGACCGTGGTCGACAGCCTGGTGAGCCCGCTGATCGCCGCCATCGGCGGATCGAACGTCAACGGCCTGGCCGTCCAGCTCAACGACAGCAACCCCAAGACCGTCATCGACTTCGGCGCGATCATCAACGCCGCCGTCGTCTTCTTCCTGACCGCCGTGGTCGTCTACTTCGTGCTCGTCGTCCCGATGAAGAAGATCCAGGACCGTCGCGCCGCGAAGGCCGGCACCGCCGAGGAAGAGCCCAACACGCTGACCATGGACCAGGAGCTGCTGGTAGAGATCCGCGACGCTCTGCGGGCCCGCCCGCTGTCCTGACCGAGGTACTGCAGGTCCGGTCGGCTGCGCTCTTGCGGCACATCGCAGCCGGCCGAGCGGCTCAGGCAGTGGTTGGGTATTGGAGCCAGGTGTAGTCGATGGGTTGGGGTTTGTTCCATTCGGCGGCTATGTCGGCGGCGACGGGCTGGAAGCCGGCTCGGAGGTAGGCGCGGATGGCTTGGGTGTTGTCGGGGCGGACGCGGAGGAAGATCTCGGCGTAGCCCGCTGACTGGGCCGGTTCGAGCAGGGCCCGGACGAAGTCGGTGCCGATGCCTTTGCCGCGCAGGGCTGGGTCGACGATGAGACGGGCCAGCTCGACTTCGTCTTCCTCGTCGTCGAGCCAGAGTTCGCCGTAGGCGACCGGGGTCTCGCCGTCGAAGTACAGGTAGGACTGGATGTCGTCGGCGATCGCGCGCCAGCTGGTCAGGATGTCGGCCGGGAACGGGTACTCGTCCCGCCCGGTCAGCAACGCGACCTCCTGCGCTGTCGTCGCCCAGCCCGCCACGAGCACTGTGTACGCACTCTCGAACGACCGCAGTTCCATCAGGACTCTCCTCGTGAACGACACCGACCGAACACAGTACGACGGTCACGGTGCGATCGGATCAGCCGATGAAAGCAGCCAGCGTCCCGGCCAGTTCGTCCTTGTGGGGCGGGAAGTCCGGGGTGGGTGGCTCCGGGCAACCGGTGAGTTCGCGGCTGCCAGGGATCAGGCGCAGCAAGGCTTCGACCGTCTTGCGTTGGTGAGACGGATTCTCCGGTACCGAAGGGAGAACAGCCACCGGAATACTCAACAGGGCAAGGTCTTCGTCTCGCACTCCACGCAGGGTGTCCGCGGCGAGCAGCTCCTCAGCGATGGCTGCTGATGCTCCCCTGGAGGTGAAACCTGCCCGGGTGCGTTCGTCGACCACCGGGTCGCCGCTCGTCGCCGGCCAGGCGAGGACGAGTCGTTCGACCGACTCTGGGTGCTCGATGGCGAGTAGGGCAGCAACTGAGCAGCCGTTGGAGGCGCCGACCAGTACCACCGGTTCCTGGGGAAGGCGCTTACGCAGTACGGCGACTTCCTCGGTCCAGCTGGCTGGCGACTGGGCACGATCGGGCGCGAGGACGCTGACATCGCGCGCCTCGAGTGCGGCGACGATGCCCGGGGCACGCCAGAAGCGATCCGCGTTCATCGGTTCCCACAAGCCACCGTGGACCAGGAAGACCGTGCTCATCGAGGGCGACCGATCAGTGGTGCGGCGGGACCTCGCGCAGGATTCGCTCGTCGTCGTCGCTGCTGAAGTCGTTCTCACCCCAGGTCCGCGGGTCGTCGTCGCGGGTCTGTTCGGGCAGCAGCGGCTCGTCGTCTTCGTACGGGCTCGTCATGCGGCCATTTTACCTCGTGACCAGATAGACGCAGTGCCGTGACAGTTCTGCCACGACCAGTGAGATCCTCCTCGACCATGATGGGTTTCCTTGCCCAACCGGAAGGACCGAGTCGTGAGTGCATCAAGGACACGGGGCTTCATCGGGGCGACGCTCGTCGTGACAGTGCTCGGATTTACCGCCGCCTGCGGTAACGAGGACTCCAGCGGCGCCGGCGCCCAGCCCAGCCAACCGCCGACCACCCCCAGCACGCCACCAACACTGCCCACCGCCACCCCGAGCGGAAAACCGAGCATGGACTGCCCGGACACCATCACCGCCGTCCGGGACGCCGTCGGCAAGGCCGTCTGGGGCAAGGGGACCGCCAAGTCCCTGTTCCAGCCGGTCAGCGTCACGATCTGCCAGTACGACGCGCAGGCGACCGGCCAGGACTATGCGACCGTCACCTCCAAGCGGACCGCGGCCCAGGCCGTCGACCTGTTCGCGCTGGTGAACAGCGCGAAGCCGGTGCCCAAGAAGCCGCCCATGTGCACCAAGGAACTGGGGCCGACCTACGTGCTGCGGTTCACCGACAACGACCGCGGCGTGCTCTCGTACACCGCGGAGGCGTTCGGTTGCCGCCAGCTGGTGGCGACCTCGTTGGAAGGACAAGGCAAGCCCGGCGAGCTCGCGTCGCCGCGGCAGGTCTCCCCCGAGCTGATCAAGGCGCTCGGCCTGCGCTGACCCTGCCCCGGACGTGCCCCCCGAAGCCGTCCGGGCCGGGGTCACCCCGCCCGCCTTGTGGGTTCCACCCGCAAGGCGGGCGGCTCGGCCTCTCCCGCTGACTTCCCGCGGTGAGATCGAACTGTGTGTGAATCTCTGCAGCACCCTGGGTAGCACACTGCGTCTAATAGGTGTGAGGTGTTGTACGCCCAGTTGGGGAGTTGCGAGTGGAGTTCGAGGAGTACGCGTCCGCGCGCGGGCAGGAACTGGTGCGCCTCGGTTTCACCGTCTCCGGCGACTACCAGCGGGCGGAGGATCTGGCCCAGATCGCGCTGATGCAGGCGTTCCGGTCCTGGCGCAAGGTGCAGCGGGCCGACGACCCGCACCACTACGTGCGCCGGATCCTGATCAATTCCTACCTGTCGATGACGCGTCGCCGGTCCTTCACCGAGGCCCCGGCGGCCGACCTCGACACCGATCGCACGGTGCCGGATCCGGCCACGGACATCGTGAACTCCGACGACCTCTGGCGAGCCCTCGCCACGCTGTCGGCCCGGGAAAGGGTCGTCCTGGTGCTGCGCTACTACCAGGACCTGGACGACCGGACGATCGCCGACCTGCTCGGCATCAAACCGTCCTCGGTGCGCGCGACCGCGAGTAGAGCCCTCGCCGCGCTCCGCAAGACGAGGCAGTCCCACCGTGTTGATGAGAGGTTGTCGTGAGCAAGACAGAGCTGGAAGACGATCTGCGCGCCACTTTCGAGCGCGCCGCCGCTTCGGTCCCACCGTCCGCCGACCTGGTCGGCCGGGCCACCGTCGGCGCGCAGCAGGCCCAGCGGCGTACCTGGCTGATCTCGGGTGCCGCCGCAGCCGCGGTGGCCGTGGTCGCCGCGGTCAGCTTCAGCCTGGCCGGTCCATCCCAATCGACCCCGCAGCCGGCAGGGAGCAACCCTGCAGCGGCCGGCTCGAATGCTCAGGCTCCTGCAGCCACGGCCCAATCATTGGTCGGCACCTGGCGACCCGTGCATCTCAGTGGCTTCACCACCCTCAAGGCAGCCCGGCCGGACGTCCCGACCATCACCTTCAAGGCCGACGGGACCTGGGTCGGCTCCGACGGCTGCAACGGGATCAACGGCACCTACACGATCGGTCAGCGCGGCGAGTTCAGCAGCAAGTCGGGCAGCCAACGGATGGTCGGTTGCGACAACGTCCCGCACACAGCTGTGTTGGCGGCCGCTAAACGGATCACCAGCGACAAGACCGGCCTGACCTTCTACGCCGGCGACGGGCGAGAAGTTGCGAGATACGCTCGCGCACGGTAGTCAAATTTGCTTGCGGACGGTGATCGCCTATTGACTATGAGCTGTCCCTGACCGGACGATTCACGGAGGCCGTCCACCGATTGGGGAGCTTAGTGCGACTCTCAGCTACCGTTCCGCTGCTCGCTCTTAGCTCAGTGTCACTGGTAACCGCCTCACTCTCGGCCCTGCCGTCGACGGCTGCGCCGGGAACTCCGACGACTGTGACGAAGGCCACGGTGTGCAACCACGCCGACCCGACGACGACGTCCTCGGACGCCACCAGGCTGTCCCAGCCCGTCTCGGCGCAGGATCCGCGACCGCTCGGCCAGGCGATCGCCGAGGGCGTGACCAGCGCCGTCCGGTCGATCGAGCCGCTCGACGTGACCGGGCGGCCGACGTCGGGTCTTCCGTACGGGCTGAGTCAGGGCATCGTCGGCGTACTGGGCTCGCCTGAGACCGGCTACAAGGTCGTTGTGGACGACTCGGTGGTCGACGAGAAGAAGTACCAGGCCGCCGTCTCCAAGAACGTTCCGGCCGCTGGGCAGAAGATGCTCGGCCTCGAGCGCAGCTGCCGTTCCGCCCGCTCCATCGCGGACGCCTGGAACCGGATCAGCGCGCGTTCGTGGACCGACGCGGCCAAGACGACGTACAGCGCGGACCTGGACCCGGCGACCGAGGACGTCGTCGTCGAGTACGACAAGGCCTCCACGTCGGCCGCATCCGTCGCGGCGTTGCAGTCGCTGGACGGCGTACGGGTATCGGCTGGTGGCCTGCAGCGGACGACGCGAGTGAGCGACACTCCGACCGGCGGCCACTGGGGCGGCGCGATGATCAAGTCGGCGCTCAAGTTGTGTACCGCGGGCTTCTCGGTCGTCAAGCGATCGAACGGCCAGCGCGGTTCGGTGACGGCCGGCCACTGCGGCGGCGTCGGCACCGTCTGGAACTCGGGTACCAACTACTACGGCACCACGTCGGTGCGGACGAACTACCCCGACTACGACCAGTCGCTGCTGACCGGCAGTTCGTACGGCGCCAAGATCTGGACGGACGGCCCAGGCGACTCCGTGGATACCCGGACAGTCAAGGCCGCCGGCGACCCCGCCCTCGGCTCGTTCATCTGCCAGTCCGGCTACAAGAGCCTCTCGATGTGCCGCCTCACGGTGAAGTCCCTGAGCGCGAAGTACTGCGATACGGACGGCTGCACCACCTACGTCATCCGGGCAACCCGCGACAACGCGATCGCCATCCGCGGCGGCGACTCCGGCGGCCCGATCTACACAACCTCCCCCGGCTCCGGCGCCACCATCCGCGGCCTCTCCTTCGCCGGCGGCGGCTGCACCGCCTCCAACTGCATCACCCTCTATGCCGAGCGCTACGCCTCCATCTCCGGCCACCTAGGCGTCAACGCAGTCATCGGCTGACTCCGCTACCCTTAACCCCGGTCCACACGTGCGCCCCCGTAGCTCAGGGGATAGAGCGTCGGTTTCCTAAACCGTGCGTCGCAGGTTCGAATCCTGCCGGGGGCACCCACTGCGACCGTGCTGCGGGGCAGGCAGAATCAGAGAGTGAAGAAGCCCGATGCCGACCCTGTGATCGCCCGGAACCGTAAGGCTGCCCATGAGTATGAACTGGGTGAGACCTGGGAGGCGGGGATTGTGTTGCAGGGGATGGAAGTGAAGGCGTTGCGGGCTGGGCGGGCTTCGTTGGTGGGTGGGTTTGCTCAGGTTGAGGATCGCGAGCTGTGGTTGCACGGGGTGCATATTCCGCAGTATTCGCAGGCTCGGTGGTATGAGGGTGGGGCGCGGCGGAAGCGGAAGTTGTTGTTGCATCGGGCGCAGATCGACAAGATCGAGCGGAAGGTCAACGAGGGTGGGTTGACGATCGTGCCGACGGTTCTGTACTTCAAGGACGGGCGGGCGAAGGTCGAGATCGCGCTGGCCCGGGGGAAGAAGAACTGGGACAAGCGGCAGGCACTGGCCGAGCGGGAGGCGACCCGGGAGGTCGAGCGCGCGGTTGGCCGCCGGTTGAAGGGGCGCCGGGACTGATTCGAACCGCCTACCTGAAAGGGCATGCGCGCAACCGCGCGTTCGCTGGGGAGTAGGGAAACGGCGGGTTACCCGGAGGCCAACATCCTGGGGGACTGACATCTGTCATGGGGTGGCGCTCGCAAGGTGGCCTACTGTCTGGGGTGATCAATCGTTTACCCCTCCCCCGGAGCCCTCGTGCTGCTTGTCGTGCGCTTGCGCCCAGCTGGTGCGTTGGCGGTCTGCGGGATCCTGCTCGTCCTGTCCGGGTGCTCCGGACAGGACGCGCAAGGTGCGCCGACAGTCACAGTGTCGCGGGGTAACTGCGGTACCGGGTGGAAGGATCCGCAGAGCGGGCCGCAGACCGTTCAGGTGAGCAATGTGGGGACGGTTACTACCGAGGTCGACCTGATCGATCCGGCGACTGGTGGGGTTTACGCCGAGGTCGAGGCGCTCGCGCCGAACACGAGTCGGCCGATGCAGCTGAACCTCGGCCGGGCGTCGTATGCGTTCCGGTGTCTGGCGGAGGACACCGACGCGGTGACTGGGCCGACGATCCAGATCGATGACGGTCCTCCCCCGCCTGCACCGGCCATCCTGCCGATCAGTGGTCAGGACCTGACCGGTGCTGTTACGGAGTACCGGGGGTACGTCGCTACGGGGCTCGGGACGCTGGCGGGTGAGGTCAGCAAGCTGGTACGGACCTTCCGCGGCGGTGACTTGGCCGCGTCTCGGGCGGCGTGGCTGGCCGCGCATCTGGCGTATGAGCGGCTGGGGGCGGCGTACGACACGTTCGGGGACTTCGGCGACCAGATCGACGGGATGCCGGATGGGTTGCCTGCTGGGGTGCGGGATCCGGGGTTCGGTGGGTTGCGGCGGATCGAGTACGGGCTGTGGCATGGGCAGTCGCCCGCCTCGCTGGTACCGGTCGGCACCAAGCTCGCCGCCGCCGTCGCTGGTCTTCGCGAGGACTTCCCGAAGGAGCGGACCGATCCGAACGATCTGCCGCTGCGCGCCCACGAAATCATGGAGAACGCGCTGCAGTTCGAGCTGACCGGCCAGGCGGACCAGGGCAGCGGTACTGGGCTCGCGACGATCGGGGCGAACCTGGACGGCACGCAGGCGGTACTACGTGCGCTCGCGCCGCTGATGACCAAGCGGTACGCCGGCTGGCCGCAGGTAGCCACGTGGATCGCGACCACCCGAGGCCTGCTGGCCAAGGGGCACCGGCCGGACGGCACCTGGATCGCGCCGACAGCCCTGGACCAGCAGACCCGCATGCGCCTCAACGCCGCCGTCAGCCAACTGGTCGAAGTACTGGCACCGATCGCCGCAATCGGCGACGTCCGGAGGACCTCATGAGCACCCCTGACAAAGACCAGCCGACCGCGGAGCGGACCGGCACGGGGCGGTCCGGCACGGGACAGGCGGGTGCGGAGCGGGCGGGCGCCGAGCGGGCGGGTACGGCGCGGCGGTCGTTCTTGCGGGGTGCGTTTGGTGCTGGGCTGGCGGGGGTTGCGGTTGGGGCGGGGGCTGGGGCCGGGATTGCTCGGGCGGGGCGGGCTGATGCGGCGCCGGTGGTCGAGGCGGTCGTACCGTTCCATGGGGTGCACCAGGCGGGGATCGTCACGCCGGCTCAGCCGCAGGCCGTTCATGTCTCGTTCGACGTGCTCACCACGAACCGGGCGGAGCTCACCGACCTGTTCAAGACGCTGACCGACAGGGCTCGCTTTCTCACCGCGGGTGGGACGCCGCCGGATCCGGGGATTTCGGCGCCGCCGACCGATTCCGGCGTACTCGGGCCGACGGTCCCCGCCGATCGGCTGACCGTCACCGTCGGCGTCGGCGCCTCGCTGTTCGACGAGCGGTACGGGCTGGCCAACCGCAAGCCGGCCGGGCTGACCCGCATGACCACCTTCCCCAACGACCACCTCGACCCGGCCGAGAGCCACGGCGACCTGAGCGTGCAACTGTGCGCGGACAACCGCGACACAGTCCTGCACGCGCTACGCGACATCGCCCGCCACACTCGCGGCGCGATGCAGGTGCGTTGGCGGTACGAGGGCTTCAGCTCGCCACCGCGACCGAGCGGCACTCCCCGCAATCTGATGGGCTTCAAGGACGGTACGTCCAACCTGGACGTCAACGACGCGGCTCTGATGGACAAGACGGTGTGGTTGCCGCCAGCAACCGATCAGCCGTGGACCGAAGGCGGCAGCTACCAGGTCGTCCGCCGGATCCGGATGCTGGTGGAGTTCTGGGACCGCGTCTCCATCAACGAGCAGGAGAACATGTTCGGCCGCCGGCGCGACACCGGCGCACCGCTCGACGGCAACGACGAGCACGACGTACCGAACTTCGCCGCCGACCCGATCGGCTCGGCGATCCCGCTCACCAGCCACATCCGCCGGGCGAACCCACGTACTCCGCAGAGCGACGCCAGCCGCATCCTGCGCCGGCCGTACAACTACGACCGCGGCGTGGACGACGTCGGCAACCTCGACATGGGGCTGGTCTTCGTCTGCTACCAGCAGGATCTCCAGCGCCAGTTCGAAGCCATCCAGAAGCGGCTGGCCGACGAGCCGCTCGTCGACTACATCCAGCCGGTGGGTGGCGGCTACTTCCTCATTCTGCCCGGGGTCCGGGACTCCGCCGACCATCTCGGACGCGGGCTGCTCGCCTGAAGTGCAATTCCCAACGATGTGCAAGGAGGCAGTTGTGGTCCTCAAGCCCCGTACCTGGAGCAAACGAACCCGAGCGGCGGCGATCACCGGCGTCGCCGGGGTCGGCGTGCTGGCGCTGGTCGCCGCGGCCGGTCCCGCCTGGGCCGGCGACGGCTGGTGGCACCACGGCGGCGGCCATCCCAAGCCGCCGGTGACCGCGAGCACCCCGATCAAGCACCTGGTCGTCATCTTCGACGAGAACATCTCGTTCGACCACTACTTCGGCACGTACCCGAACGCCGCCAACACCGACGGCACCAAGTTCCAGGCCGCCCGCCACACGCCGCGGGTCAACGGCCTGACGCCGACGCTGCTCAAGCACAACCCGAACCAGTACGACCCGAGCCGGCTGAGCCACGAGCAGGCGCTGACCTGCGACCAGAACCACGGGTACGGCGCGGAGCAGAAGGCGTACGACGGCGGTAAGGCCGACAAGTTCGTCGAGTACACCGAGACCGACAAGTGCACCGGCCAGCCGATCCTGTACGGCGCGCCCGGACTCGTCATGGACTACTACGACGGCAACACGGTGGCCGGGCTGTGGAACTACGCCCAGCACTACGCGATGAGCGACAACTCGTACAGCAGCACCTTCGGCCCCTCGTCGCCCGGTGCGGTCAACCTGATCTCCGGCCAGACCCACGGGATCTACGCCGTCGACTCGGTCACCGGCAAGAAGGTCACCGACGCCTACACCGTCGCGTCGCCGGACGCGAACGGCGTCGGCACGATGATCAACGACCCGGATCCGGCGTACGACGACTGCTCGGACAACAACCACACGTCGAAGAACGCGCTCGGCGTGATGACCGGCAAGAACGTCGGCGACCTGCTCAACAAGCAGGGCACCACCTGGGGCTGGTTCCAGGGCGGCTTCCGGCCGACCAGTACTGCGAGCGGGTACTCCGTCTGCGGCGCCACCCACCAGAATGTCGGCGGCAACACGGTGGTCGACTACAGCCCGCACCACAACCCGTTCTCGTACTACAAGTCGACCAGCAACCCGAAGCACCTGCCGCCGACCTCGGTCGCCAAGATCGGGTACACCGACCAGGCCAACCACAACTACGACCTGACCGACTTCTCCGCCGCCGCGAAGGCGGGCAACCTGCCGGCGGTCAGCTTCCTCAAGGCCGGCGAGTACCAGGACGGTCACGCCGGCTACTCCGACCCGCTGGACGAGCAGCAGTTCCTGGTCAACACGATCAACGAGGTACAGAAGTCCAAGGACTGGGCCTCCACCGCGGTCGTCGTCGCGTATGACGACTCCGACGGCTGGTACGACCACGTGACGCCGCCGCTCCGCAACGGTTCCGCGGACCCGGCCAACGACCAGGCGGCACTGTGTGGCGGCAAACCGGCCGCCGGTGGGTACGCCGACCGCTGTGGCTTCGGTCCGCGCCAGCCGCTGCTGGTGATCAGCCCGTACAGCAAGACCAACTACGTCGACCACAGCCGGACCGACCAGACCTCGATCCTCAAGTTCATCGAGGACAACTGGCGGACCGGAACCATCGGCGACTCCTCGTACGACGCCCGGGCCGGCTCGCTGACCGGCATGCTGGACTTCCACCACCGCCCGGATGCCCGGCCGGTACTGCTCAACCCGACCACTGGGGCAGTGGCCAAGCACTGACACTGACACGCAGGACTCGGGGCCGGGCGATTCGTCGTCCGGCCCCGAGGTCTTGTCAGGCCACGGCCGGGGGTTCGGGAAGATAGGCGCATGAACGAGGATGAGGCCTTTCTGGCCGAGCAGGCGGAAGCCGATGCCGAACGCGTCCGGCAGGAGGTCGAGAGTGCCGCCGCCGACCCGGCGGCCCAGGAGGAATGGATCCGGCAGTCCAACCTGGTCTACGGCGGGCTGGCGGCCGCCGGGCTGGTGGTGGTGCAGCCGTTCCTGAGCGAGGACCGGCTCGACCTGGCGGCGACGGTGTGCGTCGTCGCGTTTGCCGTCTCGATACCGCTGCTCGCCGCGCTGCTGGTGCTGAACCGGCAGGAGTCCTTCCGCCGCCGGACGAGCAAGTCAGCAGTCGTCGGGGTGGCGAAGGCGGTGGCCCAGGCGTCGGCGTTCGTCGGCATCACGGCGGCCTTCTGGCATATCTCCCTGGTGGCGGGAATCGTGTTCCTGGCGATGGGGTTCGTGGCGGTGGGGGTGCACTCCTCGGGATACGTTCAGCTCGAGTACGACTCGAGCTTCCGCTCGAGATTCCGCCGCGGCCGATCGTCGTGAAACTAGTTTCTGGAGCGGTGTCGGATCGGCGCACGGCCGTTCGTGGAGATGGTGTGGGCAGCCGTTGCCCCGAGAGGAGACGACGATGAGTCAGTACCTGATCAGCTTCAACGACGAGTGGGTGCCCGAGCACACGCCGGAGCAGATCCGTGCGAAGTCCACCGCGGTGCGACCCGTGATCGACGACATGCAGGCGCAAGGCGTCTTCGTCTTCAGCAACGGCGCTCTGGACGCTTCGACGGTGCTCTGCAGCGTCACCGCGCAGGACGGTGAGCCGGTCTTCACCGACGGACCGTACGTCGAGACCAAGGAGCACCTCGGCGGATTCTGCGTGATCGAGGTCCCCGACGACGCGGCCGCCCGGCTCTGGGCAGGACGACTCGCCGTCGCGCTCGACTGGCCACAAGAAGTCCATCGATTCCCACCGAGCTTCGAATGACCTTCGAGGCAGAAGTACGCGGGGCGTTCCGGCGGGGCGACAGCGCGGCGGTACTACGCATGGCCGCCGCTGAGGTCGAGCGCGCTCGCGCCGCCGGCGATCCCGCCGGCGAGGTCGAAGCCGTCTACGCGATGAGCCGAGTCGCCATCCGCGACGGCGACCTGCCACGAGCCCGCGAACTGGCGACCGAGGCGCTGGCGATCGCAGTACGGTCCGGTGAGAAGCGGCTCGAGGAACGCCCCCGCCACGTCCTGGCCGGCGTAACCCGCATGACCGGCGACTTCCCGCGGGCGAAGGAGCTGTACCTCGCCAACATCGACCTCAACGAGTCCCTCGGCCAACACGAGACCGCCAACTCGGAGTACCACAACCTCGCCTTCACCGAACTCAACCTCGGCAACCTCCCCCGAGCCCGAGAACTCTTCGAAGCAACCCGCAACCGAGTCTTCGAGAACCGCTACGACTCCTTCATCCCCTACATCTGCCTAGCAGCCGCCGCCCGACCGGCATCGTCGCCTACGACGATGCCGGCCTGTGACGGTCAGCGGCCGGTGATGTCGCCGAGTTTGTCGGTTGCCTGGTCGGTCAGGTTCTCGGTCGGTACGTCGATGCCGGTGGTTTCGGCTAGTTGGTCGCCGGCCGCGTTGGCATGGTCCTGGGCTTGGGTGGTGAGGTCTTCGGCGGATTGGGTGGCCTGGTCGGCTGCGCCTGTTACGTCTACGCCGGTGGTCTCGGTGATCTTGTCGGTGACGCCGCCCAGGTCTACGCCGGTGGCGTCGGTGACCTTTTCGGTGGCGGTTTGGAGGAGTTCGGAAGCCTTGTCCTTGAGGCTGTCGAAGAAGCTCATGGTGTGACCCTTCAGTCGTAGTCGGCTTGGAGGGAGTCACCGACGGTAGCAAGGCTGGGTAAGAGGTTGCTGAGAGCTGACGAACTCCTTGGGTGGCCGGTGATCGCGATATATCGTCGGATTATCGTGATGGCTCGGTGAGGAGTGGTTGGGATGACGGGTTCGGCGTTTGTCGGTGGGTGGCCCGGGTTCGGGCGGCTGGATTGTGACGGGTTCGAGCAGTTGAAGGAAGAGCTGCGCGCGGCGATGACCGGGCAGCGTGGCCGGCGTGGTGGGCAGCAGACGTTCGGTGGGCATCCGTTCGGCGGGCAGAACCCGTGGGGGATGTTCGGCGGGCCGCAGTGGGGCGGCGGGCCGCGTGGGTTCAGCCGGGGTCCGAAGGCTCGGCGAGGCGACGTACGGGCGGCGATTCTCGCCGTACTGGCGGAGCAGCCGATGAATGGTTACCAGATCATTCAGGAGGTCGCCGAGCGCAGTGGTGGGGTCTGGAAGCCCAGCCCTGGTTCGATTTATCCGACCTTGCAGCAGCTCGAGGACGAGGGGCTGGTGACGGCCGACGCGGCGACCGGGCGGCGGACGTTCACGCTGACCGACGAGGGTCGCACGTACGTCGCCGAGCACGCCGACGAGGTCTCGGCTCCGTGGGAGGCGATGTCGGCGCAGGACGAGGACGAGAACGGGCTGAAGCCGATCCTCGGGCAGGTCGCGACCGCGATGTGGCAGATCATGGCGGCCGGCTCGACCGAGCAGCAGGCGAAGGCGCGGGACGCGTTGATCACCTTGCGCCGCACGCTCTACTCCATCCTCGCGGATGACGACGACAGCGACCGGTCATGAGCGGATACCTCCCCGCCAGAGGTTCGCTCCGCATCGGTGACGCCGAGCGCGACAGGGCGGTCGAGCAGTTGAGCGATCACTTCGTCGCCGGCCGGCTGACGCAAGAGGAGTTCGAGGAGCGCAGCGACCAGGCGACCAAGGCCCGGTACGCCGACGAGGTCGAGCTCCTCTTCGCCGACCTCCCAGAGCTGGAGTCGGCCCATCCGGGCCGGCCGAGACGCAGCCGGCCGGGGCCGCCGTCCCCGCTGATGTTCGTCATCCCGGTCCTCATGATCGGCCTGGTCGCCTCAGCGGTCGTACTGGCAGCACCGTGGTTGCTCTGGATGCTGTTCTGGGTCGCGATGTTCAGCGGACCGGCGCGGCATCATCGCTGGCACCAGGGCGGCCGACGGGGTTAGGACCCGGACACTAGGCTCTGCCTGCATGAGCTCCAGAAGACCACGCCGGGTACTCCGCGCGCTGATCGTCGTCCTGTTGATCCTCGCCGGCCTCGCCGTCGCCGCCGACCGGATCGGTGAGTCGCTCGCCGAGGGCCAGCTGGCCAAGTCGGCGGCCGACGAGGCAGCGAAGTACGACGTCACCGCGGCCGAGACCAAGGTGGAGATCGGGGGCTTCGGCTTCCTGCCGCAGTTGGCCAGGAGCAAGTTCGACCAGGTCACGATGACTATGCGCGAGCCGGAGATCGAGAAGATCGCGGCCGAGGATCTGACCGTGGACATGCACGGCATCCACGTACCTCGCGAAGCGCTGACCGGCGACCGGAGCGCCGCCGTCACGGTGGACAGGGCCGACGTCAAGCTGCGCCTGTCCCCATCGGCCCTCGCGAAGCTCACCGCGAACACCAGGGGTATCGACAAGCTCACTCTGCAAACCGTCAGCGGCAACCTGGTGGCCAAGGCGACCATTCAGGGCATGAACGTCTCCGCCACGGTACGGCCCGAGGCACGCAACGGCCGGATCGGACTGGTCGTCGACGAGAGCACCCTGCAAGGCATCCCCCAGCAACTCCGCGGCACGGTCGGCGCGATCCTGTCGCGCGGCATCGTCGTACCGGAGCTGCCGTTCAAGGCCACTCTTCAGCAGGTGGCCATCGAAGGCCAGTCCATCGTCCTGACCGCCGCAGCCACGAACCTCCAGCTCTCCGGAGCCTGAACGCTCTCCCAGCAGCGCTCAGGCGCTGCGGGCCGCGAGCGCGTTCACTGCGGTGGTGATCTCGGCCGGGTTGGAGATCAGCGTCAGGTGGTTGGCGTCCGGGATGAGCGTCGGCGCAGGCGCACCGATCCGCTCGGCCGTCTCGACAGCGTTGCCGCCGTTGGTATCCCGTGCACCGAAAACCACCGAAGTAGGAACCGGTACCTCGCGCAGCCCCGCCAACCGATCAGCCGGTACTGAGGGAATCCCGTGCGCCGTCATCTGCCAGACGGCCTTCTCGGCACCCGGTTGACGGAACGGCCGGACCCACTGCTCGACGTCCATCGGCGGACATGACGGCCCACACGTCGACTTGTAGATCCGCCTGAGCAGCCAGTCGGACCCCAGCACCATCCGGAACAACGTCGTCCGGTACGGCGGCACGATCACGCCCGTCGGCGGCGCACCACCCGGAAGCGGCAGCCCGTCGCCGTCGAGGAACATCAGCCCGCCGATCCGCCCCGGCTGCTCCAGCGTCGCCTCGGCCGCGATCCCCGCGCCGAGCGAGTGCCCGACCAGCACCGGGCGTGGTTGCCCAGGGCCCCCAAGATGCATCGCATCCAGGAAACCGAGCAGCTGCCCGGCGAGATGCTCGACCGTGTACGGCGCCTTGCGCTCGCTGTACCCGTAGCCCGTGATGTCGTACGCGTAGACCCGATGCGTCTTGGCCAGCAACGGCACCAGCCGCGACCAGGTGTCGACCGACTCCACCGAGCCGTGCACGAGTACCACCGGAGTACCGGTCGTGCCCCAGCTGTCGTAGCGGGTGTTGACGTCACCGGCCTGCACGAACTTCAGCCCTTCCGGCGCCGGCTCCGTGCCGCCGGTGAAGGCGTTGTACGTCAGCGACCCGACCGTGACGACCAGCAGGAATACGACGATGACGATGAGAGCCCGCCGCAGGAACCGTTTCACCGCGTAAGTCTGACCGACCACACAAGCGACGGTTCACTGGGCTTCCCGAAGTACCGAGGGTTGGGCGATGCTGAGCGAATGGGGATTGTGGGACGGGGGCGGGAG
The DNA here is from genome assembly GCF_040681515.1 of Kribbella sp. NPDC051718. Classification (NCBI taxonomy): domain Bacteria; kingdom Bacillati; phylum Actinomycetota; class Actinomycetes; order Propionibacteriales; family Kribbellaceae; genus Kribbella; species Kribbella sp. NPDC051718. The sequence continues at coordinate 120,788 of NZ_JBFAYZ010000001.1, forward strand.
CTCGGGGCGTTGCGCGGGTGGCTCGATGACGCGCGCGGCGGCCGAGGGCGGCTGGTGGTGTGCGGGGGCGAGGCGGGGATCGGGAAGACCCGGTTGGCGCAGGAGTTCGCCGGGGTGGCACTAGCGGCCGGTACCGCTGTTGCCTGGGGGCGCTGCGTCGAGGGCGAGGGCGCGCCGGCGTACTGGCCGTGGCGGCAGGTACTGCGCGGGTTGAAGGTCGATGCCGACCAGGTGCTCGCGGGAGAGGCGGGTGACCGGTTCCGCCTGTTCGAGGCGGTCTCTGAGGCCATAGCGCAGGCAGCGGAGGCGCAGGGGCTGGTGATCCTGCTGGACGACGTTCACCGCGCTGATGAGCCCTCCCTGCTGGTACTGCGGCATCTCGCGGCCCAGCTGAGCGACATGCCGGTACTAGTGCTCGCCACCCATCGACTAGGCGAGCCGGGGAGCGCACGCGTGCTCGCCGAGCTGCCTGCCGAGCGACTGGAGCTCCGGGGGCTCGATCTCGCAGCCGTCCGGGAGCAACTCCCCATGGCGTCGACGGGGCAGGCTGAGCAGGTCTTCCAGGTCACCGGCGGCAACCCGCTGTTCGTCACCGAGGTAGGACGGGCGATCGCGGACCGCTCGTGGCAGCCGGACAGGCCGCCTCGGACGGTGCTCGACATCGTTGCGGGCCGGCTCGACCGGGTCAGTGGTGACTGCCGGCGGATGGTGCAGACGGCGGCGATCGTCGGCCGCGACTTCCAGCTGACGACAGTTGCCGCCGTATTGGGCTTCACCGTTGAAGACTGCTTGCCGCTCACCGACGAGGCCATCGCCTTCGGATTCCTGGTTCAGCCGGGACGGTTCAGCCATGCGCTGACCCGCGACGCGGTGGCGGCTTCGCTCGGTACCGCCGAACGGGCCGCTCTCCATCGCGGGATCGCGGAGGCGTTGGAACGGCAGCATGCGGGCGATCTGAGTGAGCATCTGGTCGAGATCGCCCGGCATCGGGCGCACTTGGCGCAGTACGGGGAAGGTGCGATCGCGCAGTACTGGTTGACTCTGGCTGCCGACGAGGCGGTCCGGCGGCTGGCGTACGAGGAGGGCGTGCGGCTCTACCAGGCCGCCTGGGAGATCGCGCCCATGGAGTCCGCCAAACGTTGCCAACGGCAAGTAGTACTCGGCCGTGCGGCCCGGCTGGCCGGGGATCTGCAGACCTGTGTGGCGGCGGCGACCGAGGCCGCGGCGGCCGCCCTGGATGATGAGCAGCGGGCCGAGGCGGCGCTCGTTCTCGAGGCCGTCCCCGATCCCGGGATCAACACCGTCGCCAAGCGCCTGTGCGAGGAAGCGATGGCCGGTCAGGTGGGCGAGGCGACCAGGGCGAGGCTGCTGGCCCAGCGCAGCCACCTCGCCTTCTACGACGGCGAGCAGGACCGCACGGACGAACTCAGCCGAGCAGCCCTCGACCTAGCCCGCCAGGCAACCGCCAACCAGCCGACTGTCGGCCAAGCGCTCGACAGCCAAGCACTCGCCGAGCAGGCGCTCGCTGATGCGCTGCATGCTCGGCAGGAGTCCTGTCCAGGCCCAGCCGGTCGCGCCGAGAGGTTGCTTTTGGCAACAGAAATGCTCGAGCTCGCACAGCGAACCGGCAAGCCTCGCTCGGCCATGTGGGGTGAGCTCTGGCGGCTCGACGCCCTGATCGAGAGTGGTCGACTGGCGGCTGCGGCGGAGGAGTTGCCTGCGCTGGAGGTCGCGGTCGAGCGAGTAGGCGGCCCAGTCAGCGCATGGCACCATGATCGCGTCGCTGCCTGCGTGGCCCAGGCTCGTGGGCGCTACGACGAGGCTGCCGCGATCGCCCGCCGCGGGTTCGAGCGGATGCGGGTGATCGAGAAGGCACCCGCCACCGGCGCGTACTTCGCCCTGCTTGCTGCTCTGGCCGGTCACGTCGGAGTCAGCCCCGAGGTCGCCAGGCAGGCGTTCGACCCGCCGCCTCGGTTCGCGACGATGGCTCACTTGTCGCGTGCGTACCTCCAGACCTGTGCAGGACTCACGAGCGAGGCGGCCGCGTCGTACCGGCAGGCTGGTCCGCTCGATACCTGGTCTCTGCCCGTCTTCTTCACCTTGCCCGGGTATGTGTACGCCGCTCTCGCCTGCGCCGGCATCGGCCGGTACGACGACCTCGCGGAACTCCTGCGCCGGCTCGAACCGTTCCGGGGTGAGCACGCGGTCGGCAACGGCGTCGCGTATCTGGGTCCTGTCGAGCTGACGCTCGGTCGCGGCGCCGCAGTACTCGGGCGACTGGACGATGCCGTCGACGACCTGACCGCCGCAGTCCACCAGGCTGGTTGCGCGGGTGCGCCGGGGTTCGTCGCGGAAGCGCAGTACCACCTCGCCCGGACCCTTCTCGAGCGCAACCGCCCTGGCGACCGGGCCGACGCCGAATCCCACTCGCGGGACGCGGCACGACTCATCAACTCGCTCGGGATGACGGCGTACATCGCGGACGAGCCGGTGCTGAGCACCCGGGAGACCGAGGTGGCAGCGCTCGTCGCCGAGGGCCTCACGAACCGGCAGATCGCGACCCGGCTGGTGCTGTCCGAGCGGACCGCGCAGAACCACGTCCAGCACATCCTCACCAAACTCGGTTTCACCACCCGCAGCCAGATCGCCACCTGGGCGACCCGCGGGCAGTTGAGTACCGCGATGAGTGATTCGGCGGATTCGCGCCGGCCGGCCGGCTCCTAGCGTGATTCGTGTGGCCGCAACGGCCACCCGAACAGAGGAGCAAGCCATGCAGTGGATCGCGATCGCCACCCCGCCGTTCGCCTCGATCGACCAGTTCGACAAGGTGATGGAGAACATCGGTACCGAACCCGAAGGCCTCCAGGCCCGGTACGTCGGAACCGCCGCCGACGGCCTGCGTGTCGTCACCCTGTGGGAGTCCAAGGACGCCGCCGACCGCTTCTTCGCCGACCGTCTCGGCCCGGCCCTCGCCAAGGCGCTCGGCCCCGAGCCGGCCGGTCAGCCCGCCGTGGTCGGGGTCGACGTCGCCCGCAGCTACACCCGCTGAAGCTCTCAGAAGACGAGCGAGAAACCCTCCTCCGCCACCTGCTCCTTCGTGTAGGAGATGCCGTCGACCTTGAGGCCGTTCGGGTCGAGGAGGGTCAGGGTGCCGCCTCGGTTGCCGAGCTGGACGGGTGCCCGCAGAGCGATCCGCAGAGCATCGCCGGCCGGCAACTCCTGAGCCGCGAGCTGCATCCGTTGGCCGAGTCGATCGACGAGGAACCAGCTGCCGAGGTCGATCGGCGCCGCACCTGGGTTGATCAGAGTGACCGACTCTGGCTCGGGTGCCGGGCCGATCGGGTTGACCAGCGCGGCGATGATGCGGAGCGAGCGATGCGGGTCGGCCGGGCCCGGAATCGGTCCCGGCTCACCCGGCAGCGCATGGCCGGTGGTGTCGTCGGTGTGCCAGGTCTGGCTCTGGAAGGCGAGGAAGATCGCCACCCACTGATCCGCGAACTGGAACAGCAGCCCACCGTCCTGCCACACCCCGTCGTCCTTCGTGAACGACCCGTTGTTGCCTTGATTCATGTGGATGTCGTGCACGCCGTTGCCCGGCGAGAAGCCGAAGATCTTGTCCGGTACGCCGCCCTCCGGCCCCCAGCGCTCACCGATCGCATAGATCCGGGCCCCCGGATCGGCGAGCGCGCGGGCGGTGAAGAACTCCAGCCGGTCGGCGAGATCGTTGTCCGGTCCGGGCACTGTCGCCGGCATCGGCCGCAGCTGCGACCGGTCGAACAGGTTGCCCCGGATGTAGTCGAGCGCCGCTCCCCCGCCGACGCTGTCCAGATCGGTGAAGCCATCCGGAACGGTCCGCAATGAATCCAGCACCGGATGCTGGAAGTCCTCCACCGCCAGGTAGAGCAGCTCCGACGGCGACTGCTGCGACAACACATTCACCGCCACCCGGTACTCCGTACCGCCGCCCCGCACATGCACCTGGAAATGCGGCGAGTCCACCCCACCCTCGGCCCGCCGCCCGATCACGGTCCCCACCAGTACGCCGTAACGCTTGAGCGTCATCGTCACCCTCCCCCACGCAAAGCGGGTTCAGTCGGTGAACCCGTTGGAGAAAAGCATCGCCGTAGTACCGGCGTCGACAAACAGCTCAACCCCGGTAATCGCCCGCGCCTCCGCCGACAACAGGAAGGCGACGGCATTCCCGATGTCGATCGCCTCCACCGCATCCGGCAACATCTGCTGCTTGGCGACGAACTCATCCAGCACGTGCTCGTTCCCCCGGACCTCGACCGCCCCCGGATGCACGATGTTGCACCGAATCCCGCGCCGCCCGTAGTCCCGCGCGATCCCCCGACTCAACGCAGCCAACGCGGCCTTGGTCCCCGCATACAGCGTGAACGTCTCAGCCGCCCCCGCCGCATGCACCGACCCGATATTGACGATGCTCCCGCCACCGTTCTCCACCATCACCGGCACAACTTCCCTGATACAGGTCCAAGGCCCCCGGTAGTTGATCCCATTAACCCGATCAAACTCCTCTGGAGTCGCCTCGGCTCCATCCTTCCGCAGCCCCACCCCAGCGCTGTTCACCAACCCGTCAACAGTCCCGAACTCAGCAACCGTCGCCGCCACAACCGCCCGAACCGACTCAGCATCAGTCACGTCGAGCTCCATCGCCAAGGCCTTCCCACCCGCACCCCGCAACTCCTCAGCAACAGCCTCAGCCGCCGCCAACTCCTGATCAGCAACCACCACAGTCCACCCCTTGGCCGACAACGCCCGGCAGATCCCGTTCCCGATCCGCGGCCCACCCCCGCCCGTGACGATGCAGACACTCATCCCAGTACTCCCCTTCCACCGATGCTCCCCGTCATCCTGCCCGAGGGGTCCGTTGGTGCTGTGGATTGCGGGGTGGTCTGGTTGCGTGGTTGCTGCGGTAAGGACGACTGTGGTTCGCGGTCTCCGCTGCGGGAGTGTCCTAGTCGAGAGGATGCAGCTATCGGGATCCCGCGGAGGGGTCTGAGCCGACGAGGACTTCGGCAAGGTGGGTCGTGTGCCGGGGTGACGACGGCATGGCCGGCCGGGTTGAGGGGTGGCGACGGCAGGGGGGTGAATTTGGTTGCTGAGGGCAACGGGCGGATCGCCAGCACTTCACAAGCTGCCGGGAATGCGCTTGCTTGGGCGTGTCGGGGTCGTTTGCGGGGGTTGGTGAGTGGTGGCGGTCCGGGGCGGGCGATTGGGGAGGGAAATCCCTTCCGGATAAGGGTTTTCGGGAGGGTTGCACCCCGGCATCGGGGTAAATGTCTCCCGGGTCTCGGGCAGGATCCTCCCCGAACCGGTTCAGTGCGGTGATTTCGGGGTCGACTGGCGGGGTTTGGGGCCGCTGGCGTGATGCTTGACGCCAGCGGCCCGAAAACCTGCCAGTGGCCACCCCAACAGGACGCCGGCCCGGCGCTGCCCCACCCCACAGGACCAGCCGTGCTCGTCCCGGGCCGCAACACGGGTCCGCCGGGCGTTGGCGGTGTCCCCGTCGTTCATTTGTTGCCGTACTTCTCAGCGGCTCCGGGATAGCTGCGTCCTTCCCTGGTCGTGGCGGTGGGTGTCAAGGGTCGAACTTGTTCGATCCCGAAGGGACGCGAAGCGCCCTTGATACCCACCGCCACGACCAGGACACTCAAGCAGCCCGGCGACGCGATCCACAGTCACTTGGAGTGGGTAGAGCGGATGGTGGGGGCCCGGCGACGCGATCAACAGTCGCGTGGGTTGGGTAAACCGGTTGGCGGCGGACCAAGCGACGCGATCCACAGCACCGAGCCCCCGGACCCGGTGGGCAGACCGGGTCCGGGGGCCGGCGGAGGTGTTACTGGCCCGAGAAGACGAAGGTCGAGCCGGGTTCCTTGAGGATGTCGCCGTCGCGGGAGTTGGTGATGACGACGTTGGTGAGGTTGGCGTTGCCGCGGGCGCCGCCCATGGCGAGGATGCCGGAGCCGTTGTTGGACTTGTCGATCCGGACGTTGGTGATCGCGACGTTGGGCATTTCGCCGCCGCCGGTCTTGAACTGGATTCCGTCGTAGGTGGAGTCGTAGATGTCGGTGTCGCGGATGGTGACGCCGGGGATCGGCAGGTTGGACGGGAACAGGGTGATCGCGCCGAACTCCTGGTCCTCGTTCCAGAACGCGCCGCCGGTGCGGTACAGGCCGTTGTTCGCGATCAGCGTCGTGCCGGAGAACGGCAGCGGGTCGTGGTCGGTCGCGAGCATGATGCCGGGGTAGTTCATCGTGTCGTAGATCAGGTTGTTCTCGATCTTGTTGCCGTAGCCGCCGTAGATCGCGATGCCGTTGGCGCGCCAGGGCAGCTGGACGGTGTTGTTGGTGAACGAGTTGTCGTGGCCGATGTCGACCGACTGGTCCTTGACGTACTTGCTGGCCCAGACGGCCATCGAGTCGTCACCCGTGGTCCGGAACGACGAGTTGAACACCTTGGAGTTGCGCGAGCCGTTGGCGAAGTTGATGCCGTCGGCGTAGATGTCGCGGATCCGCATCCCGCTGAACTCCAGCCCGTCGGCCGGGCCCCACAGGTCGGGGATGTTGTCGTAGTCGCGGCCGACCCAGACCGCGACGTTGGCGTGCTCGATCCAGACGTTGGTGATCTTGGTGCCGGTACCGAACCGCCCGTTCAGGCCGACGCCACCCTCGGCGTTGCCGTCACCACCGCGGATCCGGCCCGACCCGAAGATCGCGATGTCCGAGATCTGCGTGAACTTGTCGATGTCGAAGCCGAAGTTGCCTTCATGCGGGTGGTTGATGCCGCCCGCATTCTGCGGCTCGATCGTGGAGTAGAGCTGCGAGTACCACATGCCCGCGCCGCGAATCGTGACGTTGCTGATCCCGACCTGGTTGTACTGACCCCGGTTCAGCGGGTCGTCGGTGAGGATCTTCTTCTCCTGCCGCCACTGGCCGGCCGGGATCCAGACGCAGCTGATCACGCCGTTCTGGTCGTCGGTGACGGCCCGCTGGATCGCGTCCGCGTCATCGATGCCGTCACCGGCGATCGCCCCGTACTGCGTGATGCTGGTGCACCCCGCCGGCTGGGACAACGTGGGTGCGACCTGCTCGAGGTCGATCATGTCGACGATGTAGAACGACGCGGTGTCACCCGAGTCGCGCTGCAACTTGAACTTCGTACCAGCCGGGTAGGACTGCGACAGCAACGCGTGCGACTCGTCGAAGAGCCGGCGTGCGTCGCCGCCAGGCGTGTTCGTCAGGGCTTCCGGTCCGTCGCTGTTGCCGTAGAGCCAGCTGTAGTGCGACGACAGGTTGAGCTTCTGCGCGAACGTGCCGTTGACGTAGAGGCTCAGCGTCGCGTCGATGCCCTGACCGTTGGCCGAGTCGGGGATCGAGTTGCGCACGACGATCGAGTTCGTCTGGTTGGTCGAGGTGAACTCGACGAACTGCCCGGTGGAGTTCAGCCGGACCGACTGCCGCCCCGACGATTCGGTGGCGAAGTTGGTGTGGCCGAAGGTACGGAGCGCATCCGCGGTGAGCAGTGTGCCGGTGTAGTTGGCGGCCTCGGCCTCGTACGAGGTGTACGGGACAGCCGCGCCACGGCCGACGACGATCGCGCGGGACAGCGAGTTGTTGGTCTCGTTGGTCTCGGCGACGGCGTTGGTCGAGTCCGCGGTCGCGGTGAGGGTCGCTCCCCCGCTGGTCGCGGTCCACGTTCCGCTGATGGCGACGTTGACGGTGGCACCGGCCGCGATTGCTCCGGTGGCGCCGGTGAGGGTCGTGCTGCCGACGGTCAGTCGCGTAGTACTGGCTGCTGCTGACGACGTACCGCGGTTGTTGACCGTGACCGTGAAGGTGACCTGGGCTCCGACGGCCGGGTTCGGCGGGTTGGAGGTGATGTTCAGGACCTGCAGGTCAGGACCAGGCGCCTGCGCAACCACGAGTTGAGTGGCTGCAGTGAAGGTGTTGTTGGTGTCGTTCTGCTCGACGACGGTGTTGGTCGGGTCGACCACCGCCGACACGCTGTACGTGCCTTCGGCGCGCGTACCGGCGTTGAAGGAGACGGTGGCCGAGGCGCCGGCGGCAAGAGCGCCCACCGGGACGGTACCGACGACAGTGCCGCCCAGGTTGAAGTTGAGCGAGCTGGCCGGGGCCGCTGCCGTGCCGATGTTCTGCACGGTCGCCGAGAGCGTGATCGGGGTCGACTCGCTGGGCGAGGCCGGGGTCCAGCTGGCCGCGGTGACGACCAGATCCGGGTTCGGGGCGGGCGTACCGATCACCTGGAGTTCGGCGACCTGACCACCGGGTGCACCGGTGTTGCTGAAGACCTGCAGCCGCAGATCCGCGACGCGACCGGCGACCGGGATCTCGACGGTGTTGCCCGAGGCCGGGCTGAAGTCGTAGTTGGCGCGCGCCTTCAAGGTGGTGAAGGTGGTGGCGCCCTGATCACGGCCGAGCACCTCGATGCTCTGCGTCCGCGGTCCCCAGGCCTGGTCCGGGTTGAGCTTGACGACGACCGAGCTGACGTCGGCGTTGGCGCCGAGCTTGACGGTCAGCGTCGACGGGAAACCGTTCGACTCCCAGTAGGTGGCGACGTTGTTGTCGTTGGCATTTGTCGCGACGAAACCGAAGACCGACGAGGACGCCTCGACCGGCTTGCCGTTGGCGAGGTTGGTACCACCGCCCTGCCCGTTGCGGCGGACGCGGTTGCTGTCGCCGGACTCGTTGCCGGCCGCGTCGCGGGCGCGGACGAAGTACTCGACCGTCGCCGTCGCGGGCTGCGACTCGGTGAAGGTGAGCACATTGCCGGCGACCGTGGTGACGGCGGCGTTGTTGCGGTAGACGGTGTAGCCGGTGACGCCGACATTGTCGGTCGACGCGGTCCAGGCGAGCCGGATCTGGCCGGAGCTCGGCTCGGTGAGCGCGAGGTTGCCCGGCACGGTCGGTGGCTGGGTGTCGCCGCCGGTGTCCGGGCCGTAGAGCTCGAACTCGGACAGCTGGCCGGCGGCCCAGCCGGTGTTGCCGGTGATGTTCAGCCGGACGTACCGGGTGGTCGCGGCGGGGAAGGTGATCGTGACGGTGTTGCTGCTCCCGGGCGCGAAGTTGTAGCCCGCGCTCGCCACCAGGTCGGAGTAGGTCGTGCCGTTGGTACTGCCCTGGACCGCCAGCGTCTGAGTGCGGGCGCCCCAGCTTGCGGGGAGTTTCAGTACGACCCGGTCGACGGCTTTCGAACTGCCGAGGTCGGCGCGGATCCATTGCGGGAAGGCGTTGTTGGTGCTCTCCCAGTACGTGTTCTGGTTGCCGTCGCCGGCGTTGCCGACCGGGTAGTCGCCCAGTGAGCTGTTGGCGGTCAGGGTCTTGGTCAGCACCGCCGTGGTGGCGGCGGAGGCTGCGGGGGCGGTCGGCACGAGGCCGATGACGATCAGGGCGGCCGCGACAAGGCCGCCGAGCATTCGTTTCATAGGTGTCCTCAGGGCGGAGGGGCGGGATCTCAAAGTTGCAGAGATTTGCAAGCTTTTTGCGAGACGGTAGCCAAAGGTTGCAGCCCTGATCTCTGTTCGTCAACGGCTCGTCACAGACAGAAAGAAAGAACAAAGAGGAGGTGGGGTTAGCGGAATACGAGATCTCCGGTCAACCGCTGCCAGCTGGCTTGGTCGGACCAGAGGGAGGTAGGTGCCAGGTATGGGCGGAGGAGCGCGGTCAGCCGGGGGTCGGCGCGGTTGCGGAGTTCGGCCGTGGCGAGGTACCGGGCGGTGCCGGCCAGGAGGTCGGCCAGCTGGATCCGGGGGTCGGTGCGGGAGTCGAGCATCGTGAGGCCGCGCAGGGGTTCCGGGTTTTGGGAGACCGTGCGCAGGAGTGCTCCGACCCGGGTTACCCGGTGTTGGGTGAGGGCGCTTTGCTCGTCGTGAAGGATCGTGATCGAGGAGCCGTCGGCCGTCCATAGCCGGGCGGTCTCGAAGAGCGCGGGGATCAACGGTTCGAGCGGCGGAGGTACCGGCGAGCGGTCGTCCTGAAGTTCGGTGAGGACGCGGAAGAGCTGCGGGCGGGCGTCGCGGAGCGGTTGCATCAGCGGGTCGAGTCGCTCGGAGCGCATGCCGTCGAGCGTCTGCAGGAAATGGGCGACCCAGGGACCGTCGATCAGGCGGTAGCGCTTGTGCCGCATCATCTCGACGAACGTGTCGAGGAAGGCGCGCCAACGCGTCGTACCGAAGACGACCGGTCCGGCGCGGTGCAGGGTCCGGGCGACCGGGCGAAGGTCGAGCGCGAGGCTGGTTCCGGCGGTGTACGTCGGGTCGCCGATCAGCAGGTCGACCAGGCGGGTGACGGTGAAGTAAGTCTTGTCGGTGAGGTGCACGGTCGCCCGGCCGTTGAGCGTGCCGAGCAACCACTCGACGGCGATCCGGTTGCGGAGCAGTTGGCCGGCTTTGTACTCCGTGGCCGAGTAGCGGTGGAATCGGGTGCGGATCAGGGCGGCGTACTCCGCCGCTGTCTCCTGGTCGAGCTGCACGCCTGCGTGGGTGATGAGTTCATGGCCGGGATCGAGCATGTTCGTTCCGGTGAATCCGGACTCGTCACAGGCGATCTCGAGCTGTCGCGACGACATAGGGCTCCCTGAGAAGGAAAAACTGCACGCTTGAAGGACCCGGCGACTAGGCAGGGTCGTCGATCACGCGGGAGAACGCGGATCAGTAAACGGCAGCAGCCTTCGCAGTAGACATGCAGCCATCATCGAGGGGCCGGCCGGCGATGGCCAGCTATTTGATCAGGGCTTGCGGGCGAGGCCGGCCATGATCAGGTGACTGGCGCCGGTCGGGGTGGCGGTCGGGGACGGCCACCATTCGCCGAGGCTGACCAGCCCCGGGTCGAGCAGTTCGAGGCCGTCGAACAGGGTGGCGATCTCGTCCGGGGTCCGGAACGTGACGGCCTTGAAGCCGATCCGCAGCTTCTCCTCCACCCCGGTGGCGAACTCCGCCCGCCGGCTCCCGTCGCGCGGGTTGCACGGATGCGTGAGCGCCAGGTACGACCCTGAGGGCAGCGCGTCCAGGTACCCGGCGACGATCTCGCGGGCGGCCTTGGCGTCACGGATGTGGTGCAGCACCAGGCACAGGATCACCGCGACGGGCCGGTCGAGCTTGAGCGCCCCGGTGATGATCGGGTTGGCCAGCACGGCGGCCGGGTCGGAAAGGTCGCCCTCGGCGAAGAAGCTGTGCCGGTCGTCGGCAAGCAGCGCCTGGCCGTGCCGGATCACCGTCGGGTCGTTGTCGAGATAGACGACCTTCGCCTTCGGGTTCACCCGGGCCGCGATCTCGTGGGTGTTGTCCGTGGTCGGCAGGCCGGAGCCGAGGTCGAGGAACTGGACCACGGCCGCCTCGCGGAGCAGCCGCTCGACCACCTCGGCGAGCCAGCGCCGGTTCGCCTGCAGCAGTTCGGGCATCTCCGGCGCGACCTTGAGCACCTGCTGGGCGAGCTGGCGATCGGTCTCGTAGTTGTCCTTGCCACCGAGCAGAAGGTCGTACACGCGGGCATCGTTCGGCCGCTGCATGTCGACGTCTGGCGCGGTTCTGCGCCGGCCGCCGGTCCCTTCGTCCATCTCCACCCGCCCGAATCCGAAAATCGCGATTACCGGAGGCTATCGCAGCAATTCGCTCTGTACACCGCCAGCACACCCTTACCCGCGATCTGCCCCCGAACTGCCCTGCGCTGCCCCACATCTCTTACCCGGCGGAACCTTGCTGGAACTACGTTCCGGCCCACGGGACATCGCCGAACGACACTCCGGCAAACGCTTGCCGAAGGCGCCGGGGCGGTCCCAGACTGAGCCACATTCACCACCCGGATCACCGCCCCGACCGGAGGACACCATGGACCGCAGGACATTCCTGACCAGTACCGCCCTAGGCGCCGGCCTCGCCGTCGCACTCCCCAACCTGGCCAGCGCGACCGTCACCCAGGCCCGCGCAGTACGGGTGACAACGCTCGACCAGCTGCGCTCGGCGATCGCCGCGGCCAACCCGGGCGACACAGTCACCCTGGCCAACGGCACTTACGCAGTACCGTCCGGACGGCCGATCGCGATCCAGGGCAAGCACGGCACCTCGACCGCCTCCATCATCGTGCAGGCCGAATCGGTCGGCGGAGTGACGCTCACCGGCAGCCAGGGCTTCACGTTCGCCGACTCGTCTTGGGTGACGGTCAGCGGCTTCCGGTTCCGGCAGAGCACGATGATCGACCTGCCGACCAGCTGCAGCCATCTGCGGATCAGCCGCAACGACATCCAGCTCGCGAACACCGAAGGTCTCAACTGGCTGATGGTCCGCTCGGACTACTCGAAGGTCGACCGCAACCACTTCCACAACAAGTCGTCGCTGGGCGTCTTCCTGTGCGTCGAAGGACCAGGGACGGCCGGGATGGCACGCGGGGTGCACATCCTGCGCAACTACTTCTCCGACCACACCTTCGGCGGTTCCAACGGCGGTGAGCCGATCCGGCTCGGGCTGAGCGGCCGGTCGCTGAGCGACGCCGGCGCGATCGTCGAGCAGAACCTGTTCGAGCGGGCCAACGGCGATCCGGAGGCGATCTCGGTCAAGTCGTGCAGCAACACGATCCGGGACAACACTGTGCGCAACAGCCTCGGCGGGATCGTGCTGCGGCACGGCAGCCGGTCGCGGGTCGAGGGCAACTTCATCCTCAACGGCACCAACGGGATCCGGATGTACGGCAACGACCACCTGGTGGTGAACAACTACGTCGAGAAGGTGACCGGCGCCGGGATCGTGCTCGGCAGCGGATCGGTACGCGACGACAAGCCGAGCGACTCACCGGAGAGCCGGAGGGGCAACGACGCCCCGGACCGGGTGACGATCGCGCTCAACACGGTACTTTCCTGCGGTACCGCGATCGCGGGCGAGTCGATGCGGACGCTGCCCCCGCTGGGCTGCACGATCTCCGACAACCTTCTGGTGGGTGACTCGGGTCGTCAGCTCGTCGACATGCCGTTCCAGCAGGGCATCACATGGTCGGGCAACCTGCTCTGGGGCGCCGCAGGCAACGGCAACATCCCTGCTTCCGGTTTCAGCCGCAAGGATCCCTTGCTGGCAACGGGTTCCGACGGTGTCCGGCGGCTGACCTCGTCGAGCCCGGCGATCGACGCGGCCAGCAGGACGTACTCCACCGTCACCCGGGACCTGGACGGCAATCCCCGTTCGGGCAAGGCGGACGTCGGCGCCGACGAGTACGGCACGGCCACGCCGATCAACCGCCCGCTGACCTCCACCGACGTGGGGCCGCAGTCTGCCTGACCGCCGGCGATGAGTTTCTCCAGGGTCGCTCGTCTCCATGACAACCGACTCTTGGAGGAAACATGGCAAAGGTGCTCTATGCGGTGACCATGTCGCTGGACGGCTTCATCGCCGGCCCGGCCGGCGACATGCAGTGGATGACCCCGTACCTCGGCCCGAACCCCGAGGTACGGGACCTCATCGGGCAGATCGGATCGCTGCTGGTCGGCCGACGGACCTTCGACGGCGACGACCCGAACAAGGGCCGCCCCGGTGAGGGCAAGGCTTTCGGTGGTGGGTGGGACGGACCGCAGTACGTCGTCACCCACCGTCCCCCGGCGAGCTCAGCTGCCGACCTGTACTTCGTCGACGACTTCGCGAGTGCGCTGGCGCAGGCGCAGGAGGCTGCTGGTGACAAGTACGTGAACGTACTCGGCGCGGACATCGCTCGGCAGTGCCTGGAGGCAGGCGAGCTCGACGAGGTGCTGACCTGCGTCGCGCCGGTGATGCTCGGTGACGGCGTCCGCCTCTTCGACCACCCGGGCGGGCGCACGGTCAAGCTCAAACGGCTCAGCGCTACGGAGGTACCGCTGGCGACAAACCTGTGGTTCGAGGTCGGCTGACAAGTTAGCTTCGTCGGCATGGACGAGAAGCAGCAGATGCTGCGGAACCAGCAGGCCTGGGATGCGCAGACGGGGGCGCACGTCGAGTCGGAGTTCTATGACGTCGCGTCGTTCAAGGCGGGCAAGAACTCCTTGCGGCCGTTCGAGCAGGAGGCGCTCGGTGACGTCCGCGGGCGATCGCTGCTGCATCTGATGTGCCACTTCGGGCTGGACACGTTGTCGTGGGCCCGACTCGGCGCTCAGGTCACCGGCGTGGACTTCTCGGCCGAGTCGATCGCCGCCGCGACCGCGTTGGCACAGGAACTGTCGATCGACGCGCAATTCCTCCAGGCCAACGTCTACGAGCTTCCGGGCGAACTAGATGGCGCCTTCGACTTCGTCGTGATGACTTACGGGACGCTGATCTGGCTGCCCGACCTCGACGGCTGGGCACGCGCGGCCGCCCGCTGCCTCAAGCCGGGCGGCACCTTGTTCGTCGCCGACTTCCACCCGACCGCAATGCTGTTCGACGACGAACTGGCCCTGACGAGATCGTACTTCCGTAGCGGACCCACCGAGCGCGAGGTCAAGCAGACCTACGCCGGCGAGATGGACCAGCCCCACATCCAAACCACCTGGCCGTGGACCGTCGCCAAACTCGTCACCGCCCTCGGCCGAGCCGGCCTGCACGTGACCCGCGTGGACGAACTACCTCTCGACCTCCGCCAGCGCCACCCCCTCATGACCCAAGACGACGCCGGCTTCTGGCGCCTCCCCGGCGATCCCGTACCCCTCCTGCTCATCTGCCAGGCGGTCAGACCGGCCCGGTCGACTCCCTGACGACGAGGCGCGGGACGAGTGATACCTGCCTGCGTGGCGCGTTGGGATCGGTCAGTCGGGCGCGGAGTAGCTCCACCGCGGTTCGCCCAACCTCGAGTTTTGCAGGGGAGACGGCGGTCAGGGGTACTTCGGACAGGTCGGCTACCTCGTCGTCGTAGCTGATCACCGACAACTCCCCCGGTACGTCGATGCCGCGAGCGAGCGCCGCGTTGAGCAGTACTGTCGCCTCGCGGTCGGCGAAGCAGATCACCGCGGTCGCCCTGCGACGCAGTACCTCGTCGAGGAACTCGTCGGCGTCGGCCGCGCTCCAGCGGTCGCGCGAGTCGATCAGGACGGGTACGTCGCCCAGGCCGGCCCTGACCTGCGGGGCAGTGTGCGGGCTGACGCGTTCCAGGTAAGCGATCCGGGTATGTCCGAAGCCGCGCAGATGCTTGAGTGCCGCCCGGGCGCCCGCCGCGTGATTGGTCCCGACGAACTCATGCACCGTCGCCGGATCCTCCAGGCCGCGCTCGACGAGCACGATCGGCAACTCCAGCTCCTCGAGCTCGGCCAGCCCTGACGGCCCATCGGGCGCGAGGATCAGCCCGGCCGCGCCCGCGCCGATCAGCCCGTCGACGGCCAGCCGCTCCTCGGCGCTGTCCCACTCGGTACTGCGCAACAACATCTGCGCACCCTGCTTGGCCAGCTCACGCTCGATCCCGACGATGATCCGCGGGTAGTAGTAGGTCATCGACGGCACCGCGACCCCGATCAGCGGGCCGGTCTCGTTGCTCGCGATGTACATCCCTGAGCCCTGCCGCCGATAGACCAGCCCGTCCTGCACCAGCAGGTCGACCGCCCGGCGCACGGTGTTGAGGCTGACCCCCTGCTCGCCGGCGATCTGCTGCTCGGTCGGCAACTTCCCACCCGGCCACCGCAGCTCGGCGATCCCCCGCCGCAACTCCTCCGCGAGATGCCGGGCCTTCTGCCCCCGCACCGCCTCCGACGCACTCATGCACGGACTCTACCTGGAAATTCATTAGCATGAATCTATTGACGGAAGGAATGACTTCCCAGAGACTCATCCGCAGGGGGTTGCTCCTCGTCCCGTGCAGTCGCGAGCAGGTGCCGAGTGCCGCGCAGCACGCACGGGGCGAGGAGCAACCCCCGCAGCTCTTCCTCAGTGATCCGCCTCTCTGAAGGAACCCCGCCATGCTGAAACGCCGTACGTTCCTGGCTGCCTCCAGCGCTACCGTCGCAGCGATGTCCCTCGGACTCCCCGCCACCGCCTTCGCCGCCCCCGCCGACTTCGCCGCACTGCGCGCCAAGTGGGTCGCCGACCTGACCGGTGGCGCGTCCCTCGACCCCACCGACCCCGACTACGCCGCAGCCCTGACCCGGCTCGACAACGCGGTCAAGGCATCGCTGGGTAAGCTCGACCGCTCCATCGGCCGCAAAGCCGTCTTCACCGACTACCCGCTCAACCAGGACCCGTCCGTCGCCAACACCTACGTCCGCTTGGAGCAGTTGGCGACCGCCTGGGCCACCCCCGGTTCGGCGTACCACTCGAACGCCTCGCTGCTAGCCGACCTCCAAGCCGCATTGGAGTCGATGGACCAACTGATCTACAACCCCAGCACGGTCGAGTTCGGCAACTGGTGGTCGTGGGAGATCGGCGCCACCCGCCCCCTCGCCAACACACTGGTCCTCCTGTACGCCGAACTCGCACCAGCAACCCGCGAGCGCTACTGCGCCGCCATCGACCACTTCGTCGCCGACCCGTACTGGATGTTCCCGCCCGAGCGCGGCAAGGTCCTCTCCACCGGCGCCAACCGGGTCGACCTCTGCCAGGCGATCATCGTCCGCGCGCTCGTCACCGACGACGAGCCAAAACTGACCCACGCGCGCGACGGCCTCAGCGACACCTGGCAGTACGTGACGACCGGCGACGGCTTCTACCGCGACGGCTCGTTCGTGCAACACACCTGGGTCGCCTACACCGGAACGTACGGCCATGTCCTGCTCAGCGGGATCAGCAAACTCCTTGCCCTGCTGGCGAATTCTCCCTGGCAGGTGACCGACCCGAAACGGCAGATCCTCTTCGACTCCGTCGCGAAGGCATACCTTCCAGTCGTCCACGACGCAAGGATGATGGACTTCGTCCGCGGCCGCGCGGTCTCCCGTTACAACGCCTCCGACCACAACGACGGCTACACCGCGGCCGAGGCGATCCTGCGCCTCGCCGCCGGAGTCGACACAACACTCGCGACGCAATGGCGATCCGCGGTGGCCGGCTGGCTGCAGCGCGACACCTTCGGAAACATGTTGTCGGGGGCAACTATCCCACGAGTGACCCTGGTGAAGTCGCTCCGCGGCGTGGCCCCGGCACCCGAGCGCGACGGGCATACCTTGTTCGCCAGCATGGACCGCTCGGTGCATCGGCGCTCCGGCTGGGCGTACTCGATCTCGATGGCCAGCCGCCGAATCGCCTACTACGAGTCAGGCAACGGCGAGAACGAGCAGGGCTACCACAGCGGTTCCGGCATGACCTACCTGTACGACAAGGACAACGGGCAGTACGCCGACGCCTTCTGGCCGACGGTGGACCGCACCCGGCTCCCCGGCACGACAGTGGACAAGCTCCCCCTTCCCCCGAAGGCAGGTGGCGAGTGGGGCGAGGCCCGCCCAACAACGGCCTGGGTCGGCGGCAGCACCCTCGACGGCTACGCAGCGGTCGGGCAGGACCTCCAGGGCCCGGTATCACCCATGCGCGCCCGCAAGTCCTGGTTCTGCCTCGACGAGTACGTCGTTGCGCTAGGTGCCGGCATCACGGGCAGCAGTGGCTATCCCGTCGAGACAGTGATCGAGAACCGCAACCTGCACAGCAGCGGCACCAACGCCCTGACCGTGGACGACCTCAGCCGCGTACCGACGCTAGGCGACTCCGCAACGATCAACAACGCCAAGTGGGCGCACCTGGACGGCGTAGGCGGCTACATCTTCCCCAGTGGCTCGACACTGCACCTCCGTCGCGAGGCACGGACAGGCTCCTGGCACGACATCAACACCGGCGGGCCCATCACGCCCATCACCCGTCGCTACCTGACCATGTGGCAAGACCACGGCGTCGACCCCAGCGGAGCGGCGTACAGCTATCTACTGGTGCCGGGAGCCTCGGCTGCCCGCACCAAGCAGCTGTCCAAGGGCTCCGGCCTGCTCGTACTGCGAAACACCGCTTCAGTGCAGGCAGTAACCAGCATGCCTCTCGGTATGACCCTGGTGAACTTCTGGCAGCCCGACCGAGTCGGCGACCTCCAAACAGACACGCCCTGCTCAGTGATCGCCCGCATCCGGGGCCGCAACATCGAGCTCGCCGTCTCGGACCCGACCCAGCTGGCCACCACCATCCGCCTGACCGTCATGGGCACCAAGGTCACCGTCGACGTCGCCGGTGCGGCCGGCGCTACGCGCTATCTGACGCTATAGCGCCACACATGATCGGGCGGATCTCCACTGCCAGTCCATCGATCCGTACGTCGGGAAGCAGGGCGGCCAGTTCGAGCGCGCGATCCAGATCGTCGACGGCGACGAGGTAGTACGCGCTCAGGTACTCCTCCCGGACAGGCGCGGCCGACACCTCTTGCCGGCCGCGCCTGCTGCGGATCACCGTGCTCCGCGAGGGATCGGCGAGCGCCTGCGTACCGACCAGCTCACCGGCCTCGGACGCGATCCGCTCGAACTCGCTGCGCCCGGCGTGCACCTCCTCGCGCTGCTCGGTCGTCAATTGCACCCCGGCGTCGACCTGCAGAACCAGCAAGTACTTCATCGCCCTCCTCCGTCCCGGTCCGCGCGCTGCGGCCCTCACCACAAGTACGCGGCCGAACGGCCCTTCTTGACATCCATACTTGGTGGATGATCACGACCGAACGACTGGAGCTGCGCCGTTTCCAGCCCGAGGACGCGGCAGCCTTCTCGGCGTACCGGTCGGTGCCTGAGGTCGCCCGCTTCCAGTCCTGGAACGCGCCCTTCAGCCCGGAGGAGGCGCAGCGGACCGTGGCGCGCTTCGCGGAAGGGGATCCGTTGCAGCCGGGGTGGTTCCAGTACGCGATCGCGCTCGACGGCCAGCTGATCGGCGACATCGGGCTGAACACCTTCGACAACCTGATGCAGGCCGACATCGGCTACACGCTGGCGCCGGAGTACCAGGGCAAGGGCTACGCGACCGAGGCGGTCGGCGGGCTGCTCGACCAGCTCTTCACCGTGCGGGAGCTCCACCGGGTCTCCGCGGAGGTCGACGCTCGCAATGTCGCGTCGGCTCGACTGCTGGAGCGGCTCGGGTTCCAGCAGGAGGGGTTCCGGCCGCAGAACACGTGGTTCAAGGACGAGTGGACCGACGACCTGCTGTTCGGCCTACTGCAGAGCAACTGGCGATCAGCTCGTAGCGCGGGCTGACCAGGCACGAGCAGTGAGCTCGATGGAGCCGTCCGGGTTGGCCGGCAACCGCGACTCCACCAGATGCCGGATCGCTGTCTGGGTGTCGGGATGAAGGCTGCGCAGGTAGGCAGGTCCAGGCCCTTGGCCACCGAGGAACGGCGTCCAGTACGCGTCGAATGACTCGAACACAGTCGGTACGACGATCGCGCGGGTCTCGATGTCGCTGAAGCCGGCCTCGGTGAAGAGCCCTTCGAGCCCAGCGGGATTGCAGAACGGGAACGCCCGGCCTTCGTCCCGCTCCCGATCGTCCGGTACGACGTCGGCCGCCGCTTCCCAGAAGTACCGCATCAACTGCATGCCATCGGCGTAGTCCCACACGTACACGCCGACCGTCCGGCCGATCTCCCGCATCCGGCGCAACGCCTCCACCCGCTCCGGAATGAAGTTGAGCACCAGCCCGGCCACCACCACGTCCACTGCCCCACCGACTGCCTCGACGCTCAGCTCGGCCGCGGACAGCACGTCGAAGCGAGCCCGCTCATCCGTCACCGCGCCCCGGGCAAACCCGATGAAGCCCTCCGACGGATCGACCCCGACCACTGCACTCGGTGCCGCACCCGCCAGGACCGCGCTCGTCAAGGCCCCGGTCCCGCAACCGACGTCGAGCCACCGCAGTCCCGCTGGCTGGTCCAGCCACTCCACGAACTCGACCGCGACCAGCCGGCTCCATCGCCCGACATACGACTCGTAGATCTCCCCCTGCGACCACTGACTCATCTCCGCACCATAGGTCGGCGCGGCCCACTCGGCCAGACTCAAGCGACGCGGCTGGGCAGGGAGACGCCGGTGAGGCGTTCGGCTTCCAGCCAGAGGCGTGCGTTCGTTTGGTCGTCGAGGGATCGGCGAGGGGCCTTGGCGAGCTTGGTCGGGCCGACGAGGCCGAACCTTTTGCTCGGACCGTAGTAGGCGCCGGCGGTTGCTTCGGGGCTGGTCGCCGCGTACAGCAACGGCTCGGCGCCTTGCTCGACCCCCTGCGACGGCAACGGGTTGAACCGCTCGAAGAACCGAACCAGCAAAGGCGTTTTGTCCAGGCCGAGGCTCGGGCCGGTGGACTGCAGATTGGTCCTGGTGAAGCCGGGGTGGGCCGCGTTGCTCATCAGGTTCCAGCCGCGGTCGTGGGCGATCGCCGCGAGGTGGTGGGCGAACATCAGGTCGGCCAGCTTCGACTGGGCGTACGAAGTACTGGGGCGGTAGCTCTGCTCCCATTGGAGATCGTCGAAGTTGATCCGGCCGAAGTTCGCCGCGCCGCTGCTCATCGTCGCCACCCGCGGCGCGGGCGCGGCCAGCAGCAGCGGGAGCAGCCGGAGGGTCAGCGCGAACGGGCCGAGGAAGTTGCTGCCGAACTGCAGCTCGAAGTCGTCGGAGGTGGTCATCCTCGAAGGCGGGGCCATCACGCCGGCGTTGTTGACCAGCAGGTCGATCGGCGCGCCGTCCGCGATCAGGCCGTCGGCGAACTCGCGGACCGACTCGAGGTCGGCCAGGTCGATCCGGCGGACCTCCAACTGCGCCTGCGGGTACTGCGCCAGGATCTCCGCCCGGGCCGCCTCGCCCTTCGACGGCGTCCGGACCGCCATCACGATCCGGGCGCCGGCGCCGGCCAGCCGCCGGACCGTCTCCTTGCCGGTACCGCTGTTCGCGCCGGTCACCACTGCGTACTTGCCGGTCTGGTCCGGGACGTCGTACATGAGCTGCTCCTTCGTAAAAGACTGCCGGTCTGTTACGAACGAAGTTATCAGACCGCTGGTCTGATGACAACAGACCAGCGGTCTGTAGGATGTGAGCATGACGACTTTCCAGCGGGCCCGGAGCGAGGAGCAGCGGGCCGTCCGGCGGCAGGCGATCCTCAGCACCGCGGCGGCGATGCTGGCCGAGATGCCGGTCGCCGAGCTCAGCCTGAACGAGCTGAGCCGCCGCGTCGGGCTGGCGAAGTCGAACGTGCTGAACTACTTCGACTCCCGCGAGGCGGTCCTGCTGGAGCTGCTCGACGCCGAGACGCGCGCCTGGATGGACCAGTTCGACGCCGAACTGACCGCGACCGTCGACCTCGACGCACCGGGCGGCGAGCGCGCCGGCCTGGTGGTCGACGCGATCGTCACGACGCTGGAGTCACGGCCGATGCTGTGCGCGCTGATCGCCGCGCAGGCCGCCGTACTGGAGCACAACATCTCCGTCGAGGTCGCGGCCGCGTTCAAGCGCAGCTCGATCGCGAACTACGCCGTGATGATCCGGCAGGTCCTCGCCCGCCTCCCCGAGCTGGGCGAGGACGGCGCCGGCCGGCTGATCGCGGCGACCGTGATGCTCACCGGCGCCATCTGGACGCACTCCCACCCCTCGGCCGCGATCCTCGCCGTCTACGAGACGGACCCCGAGGTCGCCGCCTTCCGGATCACCTTCGGCCCGGCCCTCCGCGACTCCCTGCAGACGGTCCTCACCGGCGTCCTACCGCGCTAGCACTCCAGCGGCTCCTCGAAGAAGACCGGACTCTGGTCGATGAAGACCCGGAAGTCCGTGATCAGGTCGGCCTCGTCAACCGTCCAGATCGAAACCGCCGGCACCGTGACGTCGCGACCGTCCAGCCGGGTGTAGGTCACGTTGGCCTCGGCGATGGTGGTGTCGTCAACTGCCCATTCGCGCAGCAGCTCATGCCTCAGCCCCTGCACCAAAGTGAAGAAAATCCCTTGGGTGGCGACGATCTCGTCCCGCCCGTTGGCCGGTTCACGGTTGCCGATGGCAAACCTCGCCCGCGGCGCGAGCAACGCCCCGATCCCCCGCACATCCTGTTTGTCGACCAGCGCGAAAACACTTTCCGCTGTTGGCATCCCCGTTCCCCCAATCAGTAGACGCAGTCGACGCTACCGATCAAGCACGGGACAGGCCATGCCTGATCAGGCGGGGATCAGGGCAGGTAGTAGTTCGGGTTCGGCAACTTGAAGGTGCGGTCGGCGTAGCCGCCCTTGAGGTCGCTGAACTGGTCGCCGAAGTTGGCGACGATGTCGTAGCCGAGGGATTCGATGTGGGCCCGGGTGGCGGACTTGTAGTGGATGGTTGTGCAGGAACCGTTGGGGTCGCCGGCGCAGGCGGTCTTGAGGTACGCCGGGTAGTCGGCGACGGCCGGCTTGGTGAACAGACCGTCCTCGCCGTTGCGCAGATCGGTCGGCTTCGGGTAGCCGGCGTCGACGCCGATGTTGTCGGCGGTCAGGTTGCCGAGGGTCGCCTGCTCCTGGGCCGCACCGCGCCCGGTGAGGTAGAAGATCGCGTAGCCCTCACGCTCGGCCGACTTCACCATGTCGACCATGCCGGGGACGGCCGGGAAGCGCTGCTCGGTGACGAAGGTCCCGTTGGTACCCGGGTTGAACGCCCAGTTGCTGGCGATCTCGTAGTTCCAGGTCGCCAGCGAGGTGTCGTCGACGTCGAGCAGGATCGCCTTGGTACCACGGGTGTGGTGCCGGCCCGCCAGGAAGCGGGTGCCGTCCTTGGCGACCGACCTGGCCTCCTTGGCGTAGTTGCCGTCCGCGGCGAAGGTACCGGTTCCCAGCGGGTCACCGTAGTAGTTGCGGAGTTGCTGCCGCAGTACGTCGATGTTGGTGACCTGCTTCTCGGACCGGGGCGTCGACGTCTGGATGGCCGGCTGCTGGGCAGCCACCCCCGCGGAGTACGCCACTCCGCCTGCCACGGAGGCAACGGCGAGAGTGACGACCCCGGTGAGGACCAGCCGGCGCGACGGACGGCGCCAGGAACGCTTGACCATGATCTCTCCCAAGTACGGGCTCAAATGCTTGCAAAAGCAAACTAACCCTGGGAGAGCCGTCAGTGGTAGAAGTACGGGTCGAGGACCCGGACCTCGGTGATCTTGGTGACCGGGAGGCCGTTGGTCTCGGCCGCGCTGCGGATCGCCTCGGGCGACGGGCCGTCGTACACGCAGTACGTCGTCTTGTGGTCCGGCGACACGTAGGAGTGCACCCAGGTCACGTCGTGCTGCGCGTTGCCGTCGACGACGTTCAGGCACGACTTGGCGCCGCGGTCGTCGGTCGGGATTTCGAGGCCTTCGGGAAAGCTGCGCTCTACCAGGTAGCGATTCATCAGCAGTGCCTTTCTTCGTTGTCGGGAGGCTGGGTCGCCTCCCACGAAGAACTCTGCCGATCCGCGGCCGCCCGGCCATCGGGAGCAGCTCCCTATGTTCGCCCGGTCAGCTCCCTATCTTCGGCGACCGCCATCAGTGCCTTGACCAGGTTGCCGACCTCCGGTGATGCCAGCTCGTAGCGGACCGTGCGCCCACTGCGCTCACTGGCGACCAGACCGACGGACCGCAGCACGGCCAGGTGGTTCGACACGTTCGGCTGGCTGGTCCCGGTGTAGTCGACCAGCTCGCTCACCGTCGCCTCGCCCTCGGTCAGGGCCATCAGCAGGTTGAGCCGGTTCTCACAGCTCAGCGCCCGGCCGACCTCGAGCATCACCGCCGCCGAAACAGCTTGACCACGTATCATCCGCCGATGATATCTTATCGATTCATCACCAGCCGCTGATATATCCCTGGGAGTCGACCCGATGAGCTGCGCGACCGATCTACCCACCGTGGTGGCACCGACCAGCTCGCCGTGGTCGCGGAACTTCCGCCTGTACTTCGGTGCGCGCACCACCTCGTTGCTGGGCGACGCGATGTTGCCGGTGGCCCTGTCGGTCGGGGTGCTCCAAGCCGGCTACGGCGCCGGCGGGGTCGGCTACGCACTCGGCTCCTGGACCGCCGCCGTCGCCCTCTGCATGCTGGTCGGCGGTGTGCTCGCGGACCGCTTCACCGCTCGCCGGATGATGGTGATCGCCGACGTCGCGCGCTTCGTCCTGCAAGCGGGCATGGCAGTGTTGTTCGCCCTCGGCACTCCCGGGTTGGCGACGATCGTCGTGCTGCAGTTCGTCAGTGGCGTGGCTACCGCGATGTTCCAGCCTGGTGTGGCCAGCATGGTCCCGCAGGTCGCCGACGACGTGCAGCGGGCCAACGGGATTCTCCGCATCGCCGAATCGATGGCAGCCGTCCTCGGGCCGGCGGCAGCCGGAGTGCTGGTGAGTGTCTCCGGGCCCAGCGTCGTCTTCGCGATCTACTCGGCCACCTACGCGATCAGTGCGCTCTGCTTGTTCGCCTTGCGGCTGCCCGGCGTCCAGCCGTCAGCAGGAGCAGCCTTCCTCGGTCAACTCGCCGAGGGCTGGCAGGAGTTCCGGGCAAGGCGCTGGTTGTCCAGTGTGATCACGATCTTCTTGCTGTACGGGTGTTTCGTCGTCGGGGTCTCCCTGCCGATCGGCGCCGACCTGATCGTGTCGAACCTCGACTCAGCCGCGCTGGGCATCGGGTTGGCCGCATTCGGCGCAGGTGGAGCCATCGGCGGCACTGTGGCGATCCGGATCCGTCCACACCGCCCACTGGCGGTCGGCTCGGCTGGTTGGGCTCTGTTCGCGATCTACCCACTCATCCCGGCACTCCATCCCGACCTGACCGTGCTGGTGATCGGCTGGGCTATTGCCGGAGCAGGGCTCGCCTTCTGGTCGGTCATCTGGTCCACGACCGTCCAGACACAGATCCCCTCTGAGCTGCTCAACCGCGTCTACGCGTACGACGTCGCCGGCTCGCTGGTGACCATGGCGCTCGGCCGAAGCATCGCCGGACCACTGGCCTCACTGACCGGGGAGCGGCCGCTGATGGTCTTCGCCTCCGGTCTCGGCCTGGTCTGCGCCGCCCTACTGCTGATCGTCCCTGCCACCCGCAAGCTACGCGTCGTGTAGCCGCAGCCACTCAGCCGCTTCCTGGCGCGACGAGACACCGAGTTTGCCGAGGATCGACGACACGTGGTGATCCACCGTTTTCGGCGAGATGTGCAGGCGGGCGCCGATGTCGACGTTGCGGAGGTCCTCGGCGAGTAGGGCCAGTACTTC
Organism: Kribbella sp. NPDC051718; assembly: GCF_040681515.1. Classification (NCBI taxonomy): domain Bacteria; kingdom Bacillati; phylum Actinomycetota; class Actinomycetes; order Propionibacteriales; family Kribbellaceae; genus Kribbella; species Kribbella sp. NPDC051718. Next base: position 145,904 of record NZ_JBFAYZ010000001.1, read on the forward strand.
GGTTTCGCGGTCGGTCAGGTGGGCGGGGTTCTCGCGGGTGGTGCCGCGGGGGCGCCGGGGCAGGCGCTGGATGCCGTTCTCGCGCAACTGCTTCGCGACGACCTCGGCTGTCGACCAGGCGCCCAACTGCTGCAGCCCGAACAACCCGTCCACCTGCCGCTCCGGGTCCTCACTCGCAGCCAGGGCCAGCGCAGCCTCGTACGGGCACCCGAGCTCCTTCCATCCCTCTCCAGTCAGATAAGGCTGAGCGACGTACTCCGGAAGCTCTGTCTCGACTCCCCCGAGCCGCAGTAGCTGCGCCAGCTCCCCGACCGCCCACGGATGCTTCAGCACCAGCGCGTGCTCATAGGTCTCCGCGACAAGCCCCTCGATCAGCTGAGGAGTCCCTTGCAGCCAGGCGTTCTCCGCCAGCGCCGCAGCGGCCGGCCACAACCGCTGCAGGTCCCCTGTCTGTACTGCGAGTTCCCACCCCCGCCGCAATGGCGTCTCCGCGTCAGGATCTCCCCGTCGCGCCCGAAGCCGGCCGAGCACCACATTGGCCACGATGTACGACGGCACGTGTTGGCTATGCGCAGCGAGCACCTCGGCCGCCTTGGCGCCGGCAGCAGACCAGTGGCCCTGCTCGAACAGGCTCCGCGACTGCCACGCCTGCACGTAGCTCCCGGATGCGTCCAGGTCGCGTGCTGAGCAGTATTCGGTAGCCGCTGCAAGCCAGTGGTCGGCCAGGGCGTACCGGCGTACCTCCCCGGCGCCGGACCCGAGATTGGTCATCGCCGAGGCGACGCCCATCTGGTCGCCGGTTTCGACCGCCGCATCCAGGCTGGCCGTCAGCACCTCGACTGCACGCTCAGGATCGGTCAGCCAATGCGCGCTGCCGACCGCGTTGAGCGCGCGACCCAATACCTGGGTGTCGCCGATCTGCTCCGCATAAGTGGCCGCTTTGGTCCCGAGGGCGATCGCTCCTGGCATGTCCCGGCCGAGCATGAGCAACCTGGCGAGCGCCGCGTACGCCGTCGCCAGCCCGAGCCCCGGCGTACCGGCTTCCACCAGGGCTACTGCCTCGCGCGCCATTGCGTGGGCCTCGGTGTTGCGGCCCGCCTTCCACAGCACGTGCGAGCAGCGAGCCATCACTGTGGCCTGCCTGTCGACCTCGCCCAGTGACGCCCACAGCTCGGCAGATCGCTCCGATGCCTTGACCGACTCAGCCAGGTATCCGCTGTTGTCGCAGGCCTCCGCGTTGTCTCGCCAGAGCGAGGCCTGCACCTCCACGGGTGCTCCGCTCGCGTGCCGCAACGCTCGCGCGTAGTGCTCAGCCGCCTGCCGGTAGGCGCCGACCTCTGCCGCTCGCCGGGCGGCCAGTGGCGCGTACTCCAGAGCAGCGGCACGATCCCCGGATGCTTCCGCGTGGTACGAGAGCCGTGCCGGATCCACCTCGTCCAAGCCGGCCAGGTAGTCCAGCACCTGCCCGTGCAGCAACGAGAGCCGCACAGCCGGTACGTCGGACTCGATCGCCCGCCGGGCAAGCTCATGACGGAAGCGGACGGTCTGCCCTTCCAGTTGAAGCATGCCGGACTCGATGCACTCCTCAACCCCCTTACCTGCAAGGGCAAGCTCGGCCCGGTCCGGCACCAGCGAGACAATGTCCAGTACAGCCCGACCGTCAGGGCCGAGTCGAGCAGCCCTGGCCAGTACTGCGTCCCGCACCGTGGCCGGTAGCTCCTCGCCCGGCGCACTGAGCGCCTCCGTGACGAAGAACGGGTTGCCGTCGGTCACCGCGAACAACTGGTCCGCGTTCAGCCCGAGCGGCTCGGCCAGCTCGGCCACTGCTGCCGGAGACAGTGCAGGCACCTGCAACCGGCGTACCGGCCGGGCGGTGGCCAGGTCGCCCAGGACTCGGCGCAGCGGGTGGTCGCGACCGACCTCCTCGGAGCGATACGTGACGATGACGAGTGCGGGCAGTTCGTCGATGCGGCGGCCGACGAAGAGCAGCAGGTCGAGCGTGGCCTCGTCTGCCCAGTGCGCGTCCTCCACAACAGTCACCGACGGTCCGGCGGCGAGCAGGTCGAGGAACGCGGTGAAGAGCGTGTGCCGGTCGGCTCCGGACGCCAGCAGGCCGGTCAGCGCGGAGTCGTGGCTCGACCTCGCGATGTCATGCAGCGGACCGAGCGCTCGAGGCGTACCGAGGGCGTCGCAGAAGCCGTACCGGACCAATGGCTGGTCGGCGCAGAAGGCGCGTACCAGTGAGGTCTTGCCGATCCCCGCCTCGCCGGAGACGAACACCATCGCCCCGGGCTCGACCTCCCGCAGCGTCGCCAGCAGCGCCTCACGCTCCAGCATCTAGACCTTCTTCACGTACCTGTGGCACGCCACCGGGATGTGTCCGTCGTCGGTGGTCGCCGGGTAGTCGAAGGCACCCGCGTCGATCCAGCCGCTGCGCTCGTAGAAGCGCCGGGCCCGCGCATTGCCGGTCGCCACCGCGAGCCAGGCCTCGTCGTACCCGTTGGCCATCACCTGCCGCTCAGCCTCGGCGATCAACGTCCCTGCGATCCCGGAGCCACGGTGCTCGCCGGACACGTAGACCTGCTCGACCTCGTCCCCGACGACCATCACGAAGCCGGCCACCTCAGCCTCGGCCAGTGCCACAGTCGTGTCGGGGATCCTGGCCGGTACCCGTTCCCAGAACGACTCCTTGGTGCGGATCGCGACCAGTTCGTCCGGCACGTTCCCGAGATGCCCGTCGCCCCATCCGGAGTACCAGATGGAGGCGATCGCATCGGCATCCCCCGCTCTCGCGGCCCTCAGCGTGACAGTCATCCCGTCACTGTAAATCCTCAGTCCGGGTCGTAGGCCAGGTTCGGGCGGAGCCAGCGCTCCAGTTCCGCCAGCGGCATGCCGCGTCGCTTGGCGTAGTCGGTGACCTGGTCCTTGCCGACCCGGCCGACGCTGAAGTACTTCGCGGCCGGGCTGGCGAAGATCAGGCCGCTGACTGCCGCGGCCGGGGTCATCGCGAACGACTCGGTCAGGCCGAGGCCGAGTTGGTCTGCCTCGAGCAGGTCGAAGAGCAGTTCCTTCTCGCTGTGATCCGGGCTCGCCGGGTAGCCGAGCGCCGGCCGGATGCCGCGGAAGCGCTCGGCGTGCAGGTCCTCCAGCAGCGGCTCCGCGTCCGGCTCGAACCAGCCCTTGCGCGCCTCCAGGTGGATCCACTCGGCGAACGCCTCGGCCAACCGGTCGGCCAGCGCCTTGACCATGATCGCCTTGTAGTCGTCGTTCTGCGCCTCGTACTTCGCCGCCAACTCCTCGGCGCCATGGATCGCCACCGCGAAGCCGCCGAGGTGGTCACCCTTCGGCGCGATGTAGTCGGACAGGCAACGGTTCTCGCGGCCGGCGGGCTTCTCGGTCTGCTGCCGCAGCATCGGGAACGAGACACCCAGGTCGTCGAGCAGGATGTCGTCGCCCTCGCTGTGCGCCCGCCAGTACGCGTAAGCGCCCTTCGCGGTGAACGAGCCGTCCGCGATGATCTGGTCGAGCAACGTGTTCGCGTCGTCGAACAGCTCCCGAGCGACGGGCTGCTCCAGGATGGCCGGGTACTTGCCCTTCAACTCCCAGGCCAGGAAGAGGAACTGCCAGTCGACCATCGCGCGCAGGGTCTCGAGATCGGGGGCTACCCGGCGTACGCCGATGAACTCGGGGACCGGAATCTCGCCGTAGTCGACGACCTCCCGATTCGCCCGAGCCGCCTCGACCGTCAGCATCGGCTTGCGCTGCTTGTTCGCGTGCTGCTCGCGGAGGATCTCCTGAGCGGCATGGTTGCTCACGGCAAGTTCTTCCGCGCGATCCTCGTCGAGCAGATCGGAGACGACCCCGACCACCCGGGACGCGTCGAGCACGTGCACCGTCGTGTTCTCGTACGCCGGTGCGATCCGGACCGCCGTGTGCTGCTTCGACGTGGTCGCACCGCCGACCAGCAAAGGAAGCTTGAGCCCACGCCGATCCATCTCGGCGGCGACCGCGACCATCTCGTCCAGCGACGGCGTGATCAGCCCGGACAGCCCGACGACATCGGCGCCCTCGGCAACGGCCGTGTCGAGGATCTTCGCGGCCGGCACCATCACGCCGAGGTCGATCACCTCGTAGTTGTTGCAGCCGAGCACGACGCCGACGATGTTCTTGCCGATGTCGTGGACGTCGCCCTTGACCGTCGCCAGCACGACCTTGCCCTGCCCGCGGACGTCCTCGGCGCGACCCTCCTGCCGGGCCAGCTCCTTCTCCGCCTCCATGAACGGCTCCAGGTACGCGACCGAGCGCTTCATCACGCGCGCGCTCTTCACCACCTGCGGCAGGAACATCTTGCCCGCGCCGAACAGGTCGCCGACCACCTTCATCCCGTCCATCAACGGGCCCTCGATCACCTCGAGCGGCCGCTTGCGGGTCAGCCGGGCCTCCTCGGTGTCTTCCTCGATGAAGTCCACGATGCCGTGCACGAGCGCGTGCGACAGCCGCTCCTCGACGGTGCCCTCACGCCAGCTCAGGTCGACCTCGCGCTTGGTGCCCTTGCCCTTCACGTTCTCGGCGAAGGCGACCAGCCGGTCGGTGGCGTCGTCGCGCCGGTTGAAGATGACGTCCTCGACCAGCTCCAGCAGGTCGGCCGGGATGTCCTGGTAGACCGCGAGCTGGCCCGCGTTGACGATTCCCATGTCCAGACCGACCTGGCCGGCGTGGTACAGGAAGGCCGAGTGCATCGCCTCGCGGACGATGTCGTTGCCGCGGAACGAGAACGACAGGTTCGAGATACCGCCGCTGATGTGGACACCCGGACAGCGCTGTTTGATCAGCGGCAGCGCGTCGATGAAGTTCTTCGCGTACCCGTTGTGCTCGGACATGCCGGTCGCGACGGCCAGTACGTTCGGGTCGAAGATGATGTCCTCGGGCGGGAAGCCGATCTTCTGCGTCAGCAGGTCGTACGCCCGGCCGCAGATGTCGACCTTGCGCTCGACGGTGTCGGCCTGGCCCTGCTCGTCGAAGGCCATCACCACCGCGCCGGCGCCGTAGTCGCGGATCCGCTGGGCACGCTCGAGGAACTCCTCCTCGCCCTCCTTCAGGCTGATCGAGTTGACCACGCCCTTGCCCTGCACGCATTTCAGTCCGGCCTCGAGCACCGACCACTTCGAGCTGTCGATCATGATCGGGATCCGGGCCACCTCGGGCTCGGTCGCGACCAGGTTGAGGAAGGTCGTCATCGCCTGCTCGCTGTCGAGCAGGTCGGCGTCCATGTTCACGTCCAGCAGGTTCGCGCCGCCGCGGACCTGCTCCAGCGCGACATCGACCGCGGCCTGGTGGTTGTCGGACTCGATCAGCCGGCGGAACCGCGCCGAGCCGGTCACGTTGGTCCGCTCGCCGATCATCACGAACCCGGTGTCCGGGCCGATCGAGAACGGCTCCAGCCCGCTGAACCGGGTCTGCTCAGACGCCGGGACAACGGAACGAGGCGGCAGCCCCTTGACCGACTTCGCGATCTCGGCGATGTGGGCCGGCGTCGTACCGCAGCAGCCGCCGACGATGTTGACCAGGCCGGACTGCGCGAACTCCTGCAGCATCCCGGCCGTCTGGTCCGGGGTCTCGTCGTACCCACCGAAGGCGTTCGGGAGGCCGGCGTTCGGGTGGGAGGCGACGTAGGTGTCGGCGAACCGGGCGAGGTCGGCGACGTGCGGGCGCATCTCGGCGGCACCGAGCGAGCAGTTCACACCGACGACGAGCGGCTTGGCGTGCTCGACGGAACTCCAGAACGCCTCGACGGTCTGGCCGGACAGCGTGCGACCGGACAGGTCGACGATGGTCACCGAAATCCACAGCGGGAGCTCGGGGGCGACCTCGCGGGCAGCGGCGATCGCGGCCTTGCAGTTCAGAGTGTCGAAGATCGTCTCGATCAGCAGCAGGTCGACGCCGCCCTCTTTGAGCGCCGAGATCTGCTCGGCATATGTGTCCTTGACCTGCTCGAACGACACCGCCCGGTACGACGGGTCCTCGACTCGCGGGGACAGCGAGAGAGTGACGTTCAGCGGGCCGACCGAGCCGGCCACGAACTTGCCACCGGCCTCGTCGGCGGCCTGGCGGGCCAGCCGGGCGCCCTCGAGGTTCATCTCCCGCACGAGCGACTGGAGGCCGTAGTCGGCCTGGCCGATGCTGGTCGCGGTGAACGTGTTGGTGGTGGTGATGTCGGCGCCGGCGTTCAGGTACTGCCGGTGGACGTCCAGGATCACGTCCGGGCGCATCAGGTTGACCAGGTCCGGGTCGCCGGTCACGTCGTGGCTGTGGTCGAGGAAACGGTCGCCGCGGTAGTCCTCGGGCGCCAGCTTCGCGCCCTGCAGCATCGTGCCCCAGGCGCCGTCCAGCACCGCGACCCGCTGGTCGAGCAAGGTCCGTAACTCGGTCTGACGATCCGTCACCGTCGGCCACCTCCAGAAGAGTTTCCGGAGGCGCCCTTACTCGGTCGAACCAGACCGAGCGTGGCGAGCCCCTCCGGGCCCGTCGCAGCGCCTCTCGACCTGGACTTCGATCTTACTGACCGAGACTCCCGAAGCAGAATCTCTGCCCAACTATTGAGATTACCCGCCAGTACTTGAGACAGCTCCTACAGCTCCCGGATGGCGTCGTTCCACAGCCGCGCACCCCGAGCCGTCCACGCGTCGCTGACGGTCGCCGCCCGTGCTCCCCGCACTTTGTTGGCGGCGATCGCAGTACCGGTGCCGGTCCAGCACATCAGTACGCCGAAATCGCACTCCCCCGAGACGACCGACTGGGCCAGCTCCTGGGACATGGTCGGCCAAGTGGTTGAGGCCGTCGGGGTGACCAGCTCGTGCTCCGACCGGAGGTAGGCCACGACGGCCTGCACGCATTCGTTGTCGTCGTCCGAGGCGAAGGCGATCTTCATGTCTCCAGCGTAGGTAGTGGGCTGGGTGAGATGGGCAGTTGCCACCGATGACCGCGCAGGGGCGGCTCGGTGAGGGTTGGGGAGTCTGAAGGGGGAGCCATGATCTGGAGAGTCGTGGCACTCGGGGTGGTCGAGAACTACGTGACCGGCTGGGTGCTGCATTACGTCTACCTGCCTGACCAGCATGTCGCGGCGGGTGCTGTCGGCTTGCATGAAGGCCATGGTGCTCGCGAGCACCATGAACTGAGTCCGCTGCTGCATTTCCTGCGGGACTCGACGCTGGCGTTGCCGGTGACGATCGCCGTACTGCTGATCGCCGCGCTCGCGGTCCGTGCCTTCTGGCGCGCCGACACCGCCCGGGCTCGGATCGCGTACGCCGTCGCCGCCGCGCTCGTCGCCGGAGTCGCCAGCGTTCCCGAAGTACTGGCGCACGGCTGGCTGTTCGACGAGCAGGTCGCCGGGGTATCGCTGGCCTCGCATCTCACCGGCGTCGCCCTGGTCACCATCCGCTACACGTTCGCGCTCACCTTGATCGCCGCCGTCCTGTTCGGCGTGCCCTGGCGAGCATCCCGCGCTTCACCGTCGAGCAGCGGCGCTACCGGTTCCGGCTGCTCAACGGCTCGTCCGCTGACTGCCTCCATGAGCTCACCCTGGGCTCGGGCGACGCTTTCCACGTCATCGGCACCGACGGCGGACTGCTCGCGGCCCCGGTCGCCGTCAGCAAGTTGCCGCTGGCCCCCTCCGAGCGGGCCGAGGTGATCATCGACTTCGGCAAGTACCCGGACGGCTCGCAGATCGTCCTCAACAGCTCCGTCTTCGGTACGCCGATGCGGCTCCTGCGCTTCGACGTCGTGAAGTCGACGAGCGGCCACCCGAAGCTGCCCGGCAAGCTGGTCCCGATCCAGCGCCTGAAGGAGTCGCAGGCCAAGGTCCACCGCGACTTCCAGCTCAACCTGGACCTCGCCAAGGGCGAGATGGTGATCAACGGCAAGAGCTTCGACCCCGACCGGATCGACATCCGCCCGAAGCTCGGCAGCACCGAGGTCTGGACCATCTTCAACGGCGAGACCCCCGAACTGCCGATCCCGCACGTCTTCCACACCCACCTGGTCCGCTTCCAGATCCTCGACCGCGACGGCAACCCTCCCGCCCCGTTCGAATCAGGCTGGAAGGACAGCGTCACCGTGATGCCCGGCGAGCGGGTCCGCATCATCATGCGCTTCGCCGACTTCCCCGGCCGCTTCCTCTACCACTGCCACCTCCTCGGCCACGCCGACGCCGGAATGATGGCAACGATGTTCGTGACGCCCTAGTTGATGAGCGCTTGGATTCCCGGGCCGTAGAGGTCGGCGATCAGGGAGGGTTCGGCCGCGGCGGCCGGGCCCTCCTTGTTGACGGAGAGGGTGGCGCCGAGGCCGAGGAGGTGGCCGACGATCAGTTCGGCGCGGATGGCGGCGTGGTCGCCGGTGAGGCGTTGGGCGAAGGCGTGCACGACCTGGTCGCGGAAGTGGTCGCGGAGGAGTTTGCGTTCGTCGCCTACGCCGATCGCGAAGATGACCCGGAGGAGCAGGTCGGTCTCGGTTTCGCGGCGCCAGTTGATGAGCGTTTCGACGGCATGCCGGCCGAGCTCCTCGTTCGGCGCCGCCAGCAACAGTGCGGCCGCGTCGCTGAAGTCGGCGACCCGGCCGAACAGAGCCTCTTTACCGCCGAAGTGCTTGATGATCAGCGAGGCGCTGACGTTGGCGTCCTTGGCGATCCCGCGCAGGGTGACCGCGTCGTAGGGCTGGCGGGCGAAGGCGCGGCGGGCGGCCTTGAGGATGGCGGGGCGGCTGGCGTCGGTCACGTCGTACGGCCTGTCTCGGCCAGTTCGGGGTGCCTCGCCGGTACTGCGCGCCGCGCGGGGATCAGCAGCGTCAGACCGACCGCGACCAGCGCGCAGCTGCCCGCGATCACGAAGACGAGCAGGTACGCGTGCAGGGTCGGAGCGGTGACTCCGGAGCGCGTCGCGACCACATTGGTCAGCACTGTCACCACGATGGCGCTGCAAACCGCCTGGCCGATCGTGCGCATCAAGGTGTTGAGGCCGTTCGCCGCGGCCGTTTCGGTCACCGGCACAGCATGCATGATCAGGGCGGGCAGCGCCGAATACGCCACGGCGGTTCCGGCCGAGACGACGGTCGCGCCGACCACGATCGCGGCCAGGTTCCCGCTGGTGAACAGCCGGACGAGGTAGCCGAGCGCCATCAGCCCGGACGCCACCGCGAGCGTGAATCGCGGCCCGCGAGCCTTCGAGATCCGGGCCGAGACGGGCGACAGCAGCACCATCGCGACACCACCCGGCAAGAGACACAACCCGCTGACCACGATCGACGCGCCGAGGCCGTAGCCGGTCGATTTGGGTTCCTGGACCAGTTGCGCGGTGCTGAGTGAGTTGGCGTAGAACGCGAAGCCGATGAGCAGCGCCGCCAAGTTGGTGAACAGCACGGCCGGACGGGCCGACACTCGCAGGTCCACCAACGGAGTCGCGCTGCGCAGTTCGTACCAGCCCCAGAGCGGCACGATCGCCAGCGCGGCGACGAACAGCCCGACGGTCGCCGGCGAGCCCCAGCCCCAGGCGCTCCCCTTCGACACCGCGAGCAGCAGGCATACGAGGAACCCACTCAGTCCGAGCGCACCCAGTACGTCGAAGCGCCCGCTGCTGCGCAACGCCGACTCGGGGACGACGAGCAGTACGGCCACGATGTTGAGCAGGCCGAGCCCGAGGCAGATCCAGAACATGGTGTGCCAGTCCAGGTACTCGACCACCAGTGTTGCCGCCGGGATGCCGAACGCGGCGCCGACGCCGAGGGTCGAGCTCATGATCGCGATCGACGGGATGACGCGCTCCGGCGGCAGTTCGTCGCGCAGGATGCTGATGCCGAGCGGTACGACCGCGACGGCCGCGCCCTGGAAGCCGCGACCGAGGATCAGTACCGGCAGGAGCGAGCTGATGGCGCAGAGCAGGGAACCGAGGACCATCGACGCGAGCGCGACCAGCAGCACCTTCCGCTTGCCGTACATGTCACCGGCGCGACCGAGCAGCGGGGTGAAGACGGCGCCGGTCAGCAGGGTCACGGTGACCAGCCAGCTGACGTCGGCCGGCTTGCTGTGGGTCAGCGCGGGGAACTGCGGCAGCAACGGCACGACGATCGTCTGCATGACCGCGACGAGCACTCCGCAGGAGGAGAGCACCGCCAGTACCAGGCGTGGGTGAGCAGCAGGGCGGACGGTCAACTCGGGGATCCTCACGGCGCAGGGGTGAACGCTTGTTCACCATCAATACTAAACGATCGTTCACCTTTGCGGCGTGGTGGCTCAAGTGGTCCAGTGAAATGGCCCGGAAGTGGACCAGGTGAATGGTCCGGAGCCGGATTAGCTTGGCGAGTATGACGAACAAACTGACAATGCTGCTCGACATCGTGCCGCCGATGGTCCCGGCCGGCGCCGAGGTCATGACGATCACCAACGAACTACCGCCCGGCGACCCGGGCGCGGCGCCGCACCGGCACTCGGGGCCGGTCTTCGGGTACATGCTCGAGGGCGAGATCCTGTTCGACCGCGAGAGCAAGTTCGTCGCCGTCATGATCGGCGTCCCCGGCGAACCGATGCTCACCTTCGTCGACGCGGACGAACTCGAAGCAAGACGCGACCGCCGCGGAGCCCCGCAGGGCGCGGGGCCGGGCGCGAGCGCTGCCACCGACTCGGCGGGCACGAGGTCCTGATGCGGGTGTTCCTGGCGGGCGCGACCGGTGCGGTCGGGCGACTTCTCGTACCTGAGCTGGTGGCGGCCGGCCATCAGGTCACCGGGTTGATCAGGCGACCGGAGGCTGCGGAGCGGTTGCGGAGCCAAGGTGCCGATTCAGTGCTGGCCGACATCTACGACGCTCCGGCGGTTGCGGCGGCTGTCGCGGCGGCCGAGCCCGATGTCGTGATGCACCAGCTGACGGATCTGGCCAACCGGGACTACGCGGGCAACGTGGAGATCCGGAAGGTCGGCACGCGCAATCTTGTCGACGCGGCGCTCGGTGCCGGCGTACGGAAGGTGATCGCGCAGAGCATCGCGTGGGTCTACGAGCCTGGCGTGCAGCCTGCGACCGAGGAGACTCCTTTGGATGTCGGCGCGGACGGAGCCCGGCTGAACTCGGTTGCCGGGGTGGTCGCGCTGGAGGAGATTGTGGCGGAGGCGCCGGAGTGGGTCGTGTTGCGGTACGGGCTGTTCTACGGGCCGGGGACTTGGTACACGAAGGGCGCGCTGATGGACGACGCCGTGCGCGCGGGCAAGCTGGCTCCCACCGCTGATGTGACCAGCTTTCTGCATATCGCCGACGCTGCGACTGCCGCTGTACAGGCTCTGGAGTGGCCGACTGGTCCCGTCAACATCGTGGATGACGAGCCGGTGCCGGGCAGTGTGTGGGTGCCGGCATTCGCGCGATCGGTGGGGGCGGCGGAGCCGGCTGCTGTCGAGGCCGAGCGCGCGCCGTGGGCGCGTGGGGCGGACAATCACTACGCCCGCAAGCACTTGAAGTGGACGCCGCGTTATCCGTCCTGGCGCGAGGGGTTTGTTGCCTGAAGCACCTTGGTGAGGCGGTCGAGGGCCGTCCGCCAGGCATGCGGCGGTGGAGTGGCATAGCTGAGGACGAGCGCGGCCGGCTGGGCGTCGTCCTCGGTGTGCCAGTAGTCCATCCCGTGCAGGCCATGGACCGACAGCCCGCCGTACTGCGCGACGTCGATCAGCCTGCGCTCCTCCTCGGCCGAATCGAGCGGGAGCAGTGCATGCATACCGGCCGCGATCCCCTCCAAAGGATGCGGCCAGACGGCGTTGACGCGGTCGGCGAGCTCGGTCCGGCGGCGGCGATACTCCAGCCGTACCTTGCGGATGTGCCGGTCGTAGTCGCCGCGGGTGATCAGGTCGGCCATCACCAGTTGCTCTATCGCGGAGACACCGGAGCCGGTACTGGTCATTGCCTGCAGCAACGGCTTGCGTAGTACTGGCGGGATGACCAGCCAGCCGAGCCGCACACCGGGCGCAAGCGCTTTGCTCGCGCAACCGGCGAAGATCACCCGGTCCGGAGCGAGCGCCTGCATCGCCCCGACCGGCTGCTGGTCATACCGGAACTCGCCGTCGTAGTCATCCTCGACGACGAACCCGTCCTTCGCCCACTCGACGAACCTCACCCGCCGCTCAGGAGCCAGTACCGCGCCCCGCGGATGCTGATGAGCCGGCGTCAACACGGCCACCTGCCCTCGTACGTCGTCCGGATCCGCCCCAGACGCGTCGACCGTCAGCGGGCTGATCTCCAACCCAGCCGCCCGCGACACATACTCGGCCACCGCGTTCCGTAGTACCGGCAAGCCCTCCGGCGGCGCGTAGTCGAAGCTCTCGCTGGTTGCTCCCGCCAGCACCCGCCGCACCGCCCGCCCCCACACCTGCCGAGGAAACGAACTGAGATCCGGCCGCCCAGCCTGCAAACTCAGAACCTCTCCCCCACCCACCGACTCCACACCACTACTCCGAAGGTCGATGGAATTCCTAGAAGTGGTGATGATCGCTGCTACTCGCGTGCCAGCGCCGGGGAGGCCTACTAGCCAGCCCTCGGCTACTAGCTGCGAGTACGCCTGGACTACGGTTCCTCGGGCGACTCCAAGGTCGCCGGCCAGGGACCTCGTCCCGGGCAGCCGGGTGCCGGTCGCTAGGCGCCCTGAGCGGATTGCCTCGCGGAGTGCCTGTTCCAGTGCGCGACCGGTCGGTTGGGCCGGATCCAGTCGCAGCTCCAGATGCAGGTCGAGTCCCGTCACCGGGTCAGCGTGGCATGCGAACGGGCCCGGGCGCTCTGGGGGGAGGGAGCGCGCGGGCCCGTTCAGGGCGGTTCGGTGACGGGAGGGTGTCAGCGAACCGGGCCGGTGGTGAGTTCGATGGTCTTGGTGTGCTGGGTGCCGGACTGGTCGGTCCAGGAGACCGAGACCTTGTCGCCGGGGTGGTGGGCGTTGAGGGCGGTGGACAGCGCGTCGGGCGAGTCGATCGTCTTGCCGTCGAAGCTGGTGATCACGTCGCCGGCCACCAGGCCCGCCTCCGCTGCCTTGCCGTTGGCGACGACATCGTTGATGACCGCGCCGGCGGTGCCGTTGGCGTTCGAGAGGACCGAGACACCGAGCATCGCGGAGCTGCCGATGTGGACGTTCGCGGACTCCTTGCCGGATTCGATCTGCTTGACGACGTCCATCGCCTGGTTGATCGGTACCGCGTACCCGGTGGTGGTCGCCTGGCCGCCGTTCTGCCCCTGGTCACCCTGGCCGTTGCCCTGGCCCTGGTTGGGAAGGCCGCTGCCGTCGCCGAACGGGTTGTTGCCGTCGCCGAATGGTCCGTTGCCGTCGCCGTACCCGTTGCCGTAGTCGGTCAGCGCGGCGATCGCCGTGCTGGGCACCAAGCTGTTGTTGACGTTGGGGTTGTAGCCGGTCTGCGAGTTGCCGCTGCCCGGGTTGCTGGTGCCGCCCGCGGTGTCGACGCCGATCACCTCGCCGGCCGAGTTGGCCAGCGGGCCACCGGAGTCGCCCGGCTGGATGTTCGCGTCGGTCTGGATCAGCCCGGCGAGGTTCTCCGGGTTGGAGCCGGACTCGTCGGTCGCAGTGATCGCCTGGTCCAGCGCGGTCACGCTGCCGGCCGCGTAGCTCGGCGTACCGCCCTTGCCGCCCGCGTTGCCGATGCCGACGACCTGGTCGCCGACCTTCACCTTGGACGAGTCGCCGATCTTCGCCGTCTCCAGCCCGGACGCGTCCTTCAGCTTCAGTACGGCGATGTCATGCGCTGTGTCGTAGCCGACCACGGTTGCCGTGTACGTCTTGCCGTTGCCCTTGTCGACCACGCTGATCTCGGTCGCGCCGGCGATCACGTGGTGGTTGGTGAGGATCTCGCCGTCCGACGTCAGCACGATGCCGGTACCGGCGGCGCGGGCGCCCTGGAAGCCGAGCACTGTATTGACGTCGACCAGCCCAGGCGTCACCTTCGCCGCCACCGCCGACGGAGTCATCACCTGCGACATGGTCGAGCTGTTCGCGTTGGACTGCTGATCGATGCCCCAGGCAACAGACCCGGCCGCGACCACCGCCGCCAGCCCCAGCGCCCCGATCACCATCGGCAGCCGCTTGTGCTTCTTCGGCGCCACCGCCTGCGGCCCCCACTGCGGCCCATACACCGGCGGCCCATACTGCTGCCCATACTGCGAAGGCCCGAACTGCCCATTCCCATAAGGCGCCTGCCCGTACGCCCCCGGACCGAATGGCCCCTGCCCGTGCGGCGCCTGGCCGTACTGCGGTTGGCCCTGCGGGCCGTTGCCCAGGTGGGCCGGACCGTAGTGCGGCTGCCCGTCCGGCACCCATCCCTGCTGCGGATTCCCCTGCCCTGGCTGAGGATTCCCCGAAGGCTGCGCGGAGCCAGGCGTCTGCGCCTGCGGTGCCGGCGGCTGCTGCGGTGCGGGCTGCTGCTGCGCCGGCCGACCGGCTGCCTCCGCGGCACCTCCCGCCTGCATGCCTTCCGGCTGCACGCCTTCTGTTTGCGCCGACTGCTGGTTCCCCGGGTTCTGGTTTCCCGGCTCCTGCGGTCCTTCGGTGGTGTTCATGTCCCGTTGCCTCCTCAGCCCTTCCTGCCTGACAACGAGTAGACCTCGGCAGTCTGAGAACTCCATCGGCTGAACCGATGAATCAGCTGAGAATCCGAAGTGACCTGGCACACCCCCGTGAATTACCGATGAAGAAGCATTTCGACCGCCTTCACGACCGCCTGCCGACGGACCGCCCGAGCCGGCTGAGCAGCCTTGTACTCCGGATTCATCGTCGACCAACTGGTCGCGATCGACTGGATCAACGACAGCAACGCGACCGGCGAGAAGTCCGCCGGCACCTCCCCCGCCGACTGCGCCTCCTCCAGCGCCCCCAGCCGCTCAGCATTGACCGCGACGACAGCGTCCAGCTGGGTAGAAGCCGGCCGCTCCAGCCGGTACCAGGTCGCCAGCCGCAGATGCCCAGGATTCCGCTCGAAGTAGTCGAAGACCCGGCCCGCGTACGTCGGCAGATCCTCCGCGTCGAACCCCACCTCCGCCAGATACAGCTCCACGTACGCCGTGAAGACCGCGTCGAACAGCCCGTCCTTGCTCCCGTAGTACGCGTAGAGCATCGCCTTGTTGCACCCCGCGACCGTCGCGATCCGGTCCACCCGGGCGCCGGCGATCCCGCGCTCGGCGAACTCCTCGGTCGCCGCCGCCAGGATCTGCCGCCGGGTCCGCTCCGCGTCTCTCTGCATGCCCCCAGCCTAACCAACCAACCGGTCAGTTGCATATCGGCGGCCGGCGAGGTTTCATAGAACTATCCAACCAGTCAGTTACATCGAGACGGAGAGATCATGAGCAAGACCTGGCTCATCACCGGCAGCTCCCGCGGCCTCGGCCGTGAGCTCACCAAGGCAGTCCTCACCACCGGCGACCGCGTCGTCGCCACCGCCCGCAAGCCCGAGCAGCTCGACGACCTCGTCGCGCAGTACGGCGACCAGATCCGCGCCGTCGCGCTCGACGTCACGGACGCCGAGGCGGCCAAGAGCGCGGTCCAGACCGCGATCGACGAGTTCGGCGGCCTGGACGTCGTCGCCAACAACGCCGGCTACGCGAACAGCGCCCCGATCGAGGAGACGCCCGACGACGACTTCCGCGCGCAACTGGAGACCAACCTCTTCGGCGTCGTGAACGTCACCAAGGCGGCCCTCCCGTACTTCCGTACGCAGCGCGCCGGCCACTTCCTCCAGTTCTCGTCGATCGGCGGCCGGGTCGGTGGTACGCCGGGCATGGGCGCCTACCAGACCGCGAAGTTCGCCGTCGAAGGCTTCTCGGAAGTACTCAGCAACGAGGTCAAGCCGTTCGGCGTCAAGGTGACCATCATCGAGCCCGGCGCCTTCCGAACCGACTGGGGCGGCTCATCGATGGCAATCGCGGCCGTCGGCGAGGACTACGAGTCGACCGTCGGCGAGCTCAACCGCTACCGCCTCAAGGTGGACGGCCAGCAACCCGGCGGCCCGGCCAAGGCGGCCGCAGCCATCATCCGCATCGTCACGCTCGACGAGCCACCACTCCGTCTCCTGCTCGGCAAGGACGCATTGGAGCACGCCGACCGAGCCTCCCGCTCACGCGCGGAGGAAGCAGCCCGCTGGGCAGACATCACCACGTCGACCGACTACGAATGAGCGGCGACGAACTCTTCGATCAAAGCGTTCACCTCGGCCGGGCATTCGAGCGCGGCGAGGTGGGCGGCCTTTTCCAGCACGACGAAGAGTGAGCCCGGGATCGCGTCAGCCATCGCCCGGGCCTCCCCTACCGGGAAGGTCGCGTCTTCGGCGCCGGCCACGACGAGTACCGGCGTGCTGATTCGGGCGAAGAACTCGCGTTGGTCCGGGCGACGCGGGACGACGCTGGTCACCGCGCGGCGGCCCGAGCTGATCACCACTCGGCGTACGGATTCGTTGACTGTGGCAACCACTTCATTCCGCCCCACGAGTTGCCGATCATGTGGACGCGATCGATGCTCAACGCATCGAGGATCTGCACGATCACCCGCGCGCACTCGTCGAAGGTGAACGTCCGGGTCAGAGGGCTCGAACCGCCGTGGCCGGGTGGATCGACGACGACCACCTGGAAGCGGTCGGCGAAATGAGCAGCCTGGCCGGCCCAGAGTCCGCCGTCCATCAGCAGGCTCGGCCAGAACAGCATCGCGGGGCCGGATCCGCTGACCTGCAAGCGAATCCGGCCGAGCACCGTGTCGACGTACCGGTCCACCATGGGCTGCCTACCTTCGTATCGCGGCGATGGCGTCGGCGAGCAGGTCGATGCCTTCGGCAACGTCCGGCTCGGTCAGGCTGCCATAGCCGAAGACCAGACCCTCAGGACCGGAATTCTGCACCCAGTACGGCCGGAGTCCATAGACCCCGACGCCACGTTCGCGTGCGGCCTGCGTCACGTCGCGCTCGGTCAGGTCCGGCGGCAGCCAGGTCATCACGTGCAGCCCCGCCGACACCCCGATCGGCCGCAGATCCGGTACCGCCGAAGCCAACCGCCCGACGAGCGCGTCCCGCAACGCCCGGTACCGCGGCCGCATCCGTCGCAGATGCCGGTCGAACTCACCCCGCGCCACGAAATCCGCGAACGTCAACTGGTCCAGCACCGACGACCCGCGATCATCCACGAACTTCGCCGTCGCCATCGGTTCGACCAGCCACTCCGGCAGGATCAGCCACCCCAGCCGCAGCCCCGGCGCCAGCGTCTTGCTCGCCGTCCCCGCATACGCCACCCGGTCCGGCGCCAGCCCCTGCATCGCCCCGATCGGCTCCCGGTCGTACCGGTACTCCGCGTCGTAGTCGTCCTCGATGATCAACGCGTCCCTCCGCGTCGCCCACTCGATGAGCGCTGCCCGGGTCGCGGCCGACGTCACCGCCCCGGTCGGGAACTGATGCGCCGCAGTCACCAGTACTACGTCCGCCCCCGACCGATCGAGCGCCTCCACGTCCAGCCCGGCCTCCAGCACCGGTACGCCGACAGCCTCCAGCCCAGCGGTCGCCGCGACCCCGCGAAGCTCGTCATCAGACGGGTCCTCGACCGCCAACCGCTTGTACCCCGCTGCGGCGAGCACCTGGAGCAGCAACCGTGATCCCTGCGCAAACCCGTTGCAGACAAGCATGGTCTCGGCCCGCGCCGACGTCCCGCGAACCCGGTTGAGGTAGTCGGCCATCGCCTCCCGCAACTCGATCGAGCCTTGCCCGTCCAGATAGGCCAGCGCCCGATGCGGCGTCTCGTTCAGCACCCGCCGGACCGACCTCAACCAGGCCGCTCGCGGAAACTGCGTGACATCCGGCCGGCTGTACCGAAAGTCGATCCGCGGCGGACCATCGACCTGACGGGTAGCAGCGCTCGTCGGCCTGGCACCAGAAATCGAACCATCAGCGGCCGGCGCCACCTGCGTGTAGCCGCCGGCCCGACTGACCAGATATCCCTCGGCGACCAACTGCTGGTACGCCTCGACGACCACTCCACGCGACAACCCCAGGTCCGCCGCGAGCGCTCGGGTCGCCGGCATCACCGTGTCGGCACGGAGCAGTCCCTGCCGGATCCGCTCCCGGATCCCGCTCTCCAGCTGCTGGTGCAGCGGCACGCCACCGTCCCGGCGGAGCTCGACCAGCAGCTCGCCGGTACCGGAATTGGTCCTGGATCGGCTCATACAACTGGACCTTATCCGGGTACCGCTTCGCTGTCAGGGTGGAACCACCAGCAAATCCCCCGCAGAGGAGCAGCACGATGACCGCCACCGACGCCCTGACCTTGCTGCACCCCGGCGACACCGGATACGACGAGGCGCGCACCGTCTGGAACGCCATGGTCGACCGGCACCCGGCCGCGATCGCCCGCTGCCGCAGTACCGCCGAAGTCGCCGCCGCTGTCCGCTACGCCCGGGCCAACGACCTCGAGATCGCCGTGCGCTGCGGTGGGCACAACATCGCCGGCCTCGCGGTTCCCGAGGGCGGCCTGATGATCGACCTCACTCCGATGGCCGCGGTCGACGTCGACCCGGACGCCAAGGTCGCCCGGGTCCAAGGCGGCGCGATGCTCGGCGAGCTCGATCGCGCCGCGCAGAAGTACGGGCTGGCCACGACGGCCGGCAACGTCTCGCACACCGGCGTCGGCGGGCTCACCCTCGGCGGCGGCATGGGCTGGCTGGCACGGCAGTACGGGCTCGCCTGCGACAACGTCCTCTCCTACGAACTGGTCACCGCCGACGGCGAGGTCGTCACGGCGTCGGCCACGGAGAACCCGCAGCTCTTCTGGGGCCTGCGCGGTGGCGGCGGCAACTTCGGCATCGTCACCGAGTTCGTCTTCCGGCTGCACCAGATCGGCACCCGCGCCCTCGTCGCCGACTTCACCTACCCCACCACCGAGGCCTTCAAAATCCTGCAGACCTGGCGCGACCTGAACGCCACCGCCCCGCGCCAAGCGACCTTCACCGCGTACATCAACGGCGACCACGTCACCGTCGGCTTCGTCTGGGTAGGCGCCCCCGGCAACCCGGACGCACTGCTCGACGCCTTCAGGGCGATGGGCAACGCGACCAACGAGTCCATCGAGGAGATGTCCTACCTGACTCTGCAGAGCCGCGACGACAGCATCCAAGGTCACCGCTTCCGCCGCTACTGGAAGGGCCACTACTTCAAGAGCCTGCCCGACGAGGCGATCCGCGCGCTGCTCCGCAACCCCGGCGTCGGTGCGAGCCTGCAGGCCTACGGCGGCGCGATCTCCGAAGTACCGGACGACGATGCGGCCTTCAGCCACCGGGACACCCTGTTCGAGTTCGTCACCGCCACCCGCTGGGAGGACCCGGCCGACGACGCCGAACGCATCGCCACCATCCGCGCGTACGCCGCCACCCTCGACCAGTACGCCGGCGGCGCCTACCTCAACACCTTGAACGGCGAGACCGTCAACCGCGCCTTCCCACCCGCCAAACTGGCCCGCCTGACCTCACTGAAGACCATCTGGGACCAGGCGAACATCTTCCACCTGAACCAGAACATCAAGCCGGCCGGCCAGTAGTCGCCGCGGTCAGCCGCGCAGCCAGTAGATGCGAGCGCTCGATGAGTTCTGGTGGGTGCTGGATGGTGAAGTCGTAGCCGAGGGCGCCGGTGTGCATGAGCAGCTCGTCGAGGGAGTTCGAGCCGACCTTCAGCAGGCAGCTGGTGGCATCGATCGACTCGACGGTGCCTACGGTGCTGGGGATTCGGTCGGCGATCTGGTCGGCGGGGGCTTGGATGACGAAGCGGGCTTGGTAGGTGTAGGCGCCTGATGCCACGCCCTGCATCGTCCGGTCCAGCTCGGGCGCGTCGCGTGGGGTGAAGCGCGGGCCGGTCGGGATGCGTGGTTCCAGGCGGTCGAGGCGGAAGGTTCGCCAGTCGTCGCGATCCAGGTCCCAGGCGACCAGGTACCACCTGCGCCCGGTGTGGACGAGTCGGTGCGGTTCCGTAGTACGGACCGTGGAGGTGCCGCCGTGGCTGCGGTAGTCGAAGCGGAGTCGCTGGTGATCGCGGGCGGCCGTGGCGACCGCCATCACGACCTCGGGTGAGACCGCAGCGCCGACCGATGGGGCGATGGCGACCGACTGGAGTAGCCGCACCCGGTGGCGCAGGCGCGATGGCAGGACCTGCTCGAGCTTGGTCAACGCGCGGACCGACGACTCCTCGATGCCTGCCACGCTTCCGGTCGCGGCCGCGCGCAAGCCGATCGCGACAGCGACTGCTTCCTCGTCGTCGAGCAGGAGTGGTGGCAGGGCGGCGCCGGCGCCGAGTCGATAGCCGGCCACGCCCGGAACGGCGTCGACCGGGTAGCCGAGGTTGCGGAGCTTGTCGACGTCGCGGCGGACCGTCCGGACGCCGACGCCCAGCTCCTCGGCGAGCGCAGCACCGCTCCAGTCGCGCGGGGACTGCAGCAAGGAGAGCAGCTTGAGGAGGCGGGCCGAGGTTTCCAACATGTTCCGAAGTCTCCCATTGAGCTAGGACAGAGAATGACCTAACTGGGTGAAAGAGTCGGAGACATGAAGCCCTTCACCATCGACATCCCGCAGAGTGCCCTCGACGACCTCAAGTACCGGCTCGACCACAGCCGGCTGCCCGCGCCGCTGCCCGGTGACGGCTGGGACACCGGCGTACCGGTCGGCTGGCTGAGTGAGCTGGTCGAGTACTGGCGGACCCAGTACGACTGGCGCGCGGCGGAGAAGCAGCTGAACAGCTTCCCGCAGTACACGACCGAGATCGACGGTCAACGGATCCACTTCCTGCACGTGAAGTCGCCCAACCCGGACGCCTTGCCCTTGATCCTCACTCATGGCTGGCCGGGTTCGATCGCGGAGTTCCTGGACATCATCGGGCCGCTGACCGATCCCGCTGCGCACGGTGGCGATGCGGCGGATGCCTTCCATCTGGTGATTCCCTCGCTGCCCGGGTTCGGGTTCTCGGGGCCGGTGCACGAGAGCGGCTGGACCCGGTCTGGGATCGGCCGGGCGTGGGCGAAGTTGATGGCCGAACTCGGCTACGAGCGGTACGGCGTACAGGGTGGTGACATCGGTGGCGCCGTCTCACCGGAGGTCGCTCGATCGGCGCCGGAGCACGTGGTCGGCGTCCACACGAACGGTGGGCCCAACCTGCCGCCGATGCAGATGTCGGAGGAGGAGATCGCGGCGCTGACTCCGCTGGAGCAGGACCGGGTGGCGCGGATCCAGGCGTTCCAGCGCGAGGAGTTCGGCTACATCCAGATCCAGATGACCCGGCCGCAGACGGTCGGGTACGGGCTGGTCGACTCACCGGTCGGGCAGCTCGCCTGGATCATGGACAAGTTCCGCGAGTGGACGCATCCGCGCAGCGCGCTGCCGGACACGATCATCGACCGGGACCGGCTGCTCACCAACGTGATGATCTACTGGCTGACCGGTACGGCGAGCTCGGCGGCGTACGTCGGGTACGCGCAGAACTCGTGGGGCGAGCGGCCGGTCAACTCCGGCGTACCGACGGCCGTGCTCGCGTTCGCGCACGACGTCTGCATCCGGAAGTACTGCGAGCCCACCAACAACATCACCCGCTGGACCGATGTCGATCACGGCGGGCACTTCGCGGCACTCGAGGAGCCGGAGATCCTGGTCACCGACGTCCGCGAGTTCTTCCGCGACCTGCGCTGAGCCTCAGGCCGCGGGATCAGGATGGATGCCGAGGGCACGCAGAATGTACGTGCCCTCGGCAAGCTGTTGCCGCGCCCTGCGGTGGTCTCCCAGAGCCAGCGCGGCCCGGCCCAGCGCGAGATGGCTGTAGCCCTGCGACATCCAGTCCCCGAGCCGGACCGCCATCGCGAGTGCGAGCTTTTCGCGAGCGAGCAGGTCGAGCCAGTCGACGGCCGCCGGCTCGGCCGTCTCGGCCCGGGACTCCAGAACACTCAGTGACACAGTCGCATCTTAGAGCGACCGCATCCCAGCCGGATCACGAACTACTGACGTTCCAGGATCACGATCGGGATGACCCGGTCGGTCTTCTTGGTGTACTCGTTGTAGTCCGGCCAGACCTCGGCCATCTTCGGCCAGATCGCGGCGCGCTCCTCGTCGGAGGCGACCCGGGCCTTCGCGGCGAACTTGTCGCCCTTGATCTGGACCTTCACGTTCGGGTCGGCCTCGAGGTTGAAGTGCCAGTCCGGGTTCTTCGGCGCACCGCCGTAGGAGGACACGATCGCGTAGCCGCCGTCGACCTCACGGAAGATCAGCGCGTTCTTGCGCTCCTCGCCCGACTTGCGGCCGATGGTCGACAGGATGAGGATGTGCGCGCCGTGGTCGCCCCAGTCATATCCCTCGGCGCCGTCGGTCTCCTCGTAGCGCTTGATGTGCTCAGCTCCGTACAGCATTCGATCTCCTTGCTCACGCGGGTAATAGAACCTAGAACCATCATCGGGTACCCGTTGTTCCCGACCGGCAACCGGGGGTCAGCGGCGGGCGGGGACCGGCGTCCGGGCCAGGTCCGTGGCGACGACGATCTCGCCGTCGAACTCTTCGGCCGCCTCCGCGTGGAAAAGGGTGAGGTCGGTGTAGCGCTGGGAGAAGTGGGTGAGCACGAGCTTCCGTACGCCGCACTCCTGCGCGACCCGAGCGGCCTGGCGCGCGGTCAGGTGGCCGAAGTTCCTGGCCAGCTGGGCCTCCGAGGACAGGTACGTCGACTCGATCACCAGCAGGTCGGCCTGATCGGCGAGCCGGAAGACGCCGTCGCACAGCCGGGTGTCCATCACGAACGCGAACCGCTGACCCGGGCGGGGCTCGCTCACCTGCTCGATGGTGACTGTCCGTCCGTCGACGACCAGCGAGCCGGCCTGTTGCAGGCGACCGACGGCGGGGCCTTGGATGCCGTAGCGGCTCAGCTCGTCGGGCAGCATCCGGCGGCCGTCGGGTTCGATCAGCTGGTAGCCGAAGGACTCGACCGGGTGCTCCAGCCGGCGCGCCCAGAGTTGCCCGAAGCTGCCGACGGAGAGCAGCCCGTCCTCCTCCACCGGCTCCTCCCGCAATTCGGCCCGCTCGTAGAACGAAGCGGCGTACCGGAGTCTGGTGAAGTACTCCTGCCCGGACTGCGGGTAGTGCGCGTGGACCGGGTGCTGCACGTCGTCGAGTGACAGCCGCTGAATCACACCCGGTACGCCGAGGCAGTGGTCGCCGTGGAAGTGGGTGACGCAGAGTCGCGTGATGGCGGTCGCGGGCACACCGGCGTACAGCATCTGCCGTTGCGTACCCTCGCCCGGATCGAACAGGAAGCCTTCGGAGTCCCAGCGCAGGAAGTAGCCATTCTGGTTCCGCTCCCGCGACGCCACCTGACTACTGGTGCCCAGCACAACCAGTTCTCGCACCTGGTCAGGCTAGTGCAGTCCGCTCAAATGCCTCCAGGAAGTATTCGATGTGCTCTGGCTCCCAGATCAGCGGCGGACGGATCTTCAGTACGTCGCCGCCCGGGCCGGTGGTGCCGACCAGTACGCCGTTCTCGCGGAGGCGCTCGGCCACCGCGGACGCAGTACCGGGCCGGCTGGACAGGTCGACGCCGATCATCAGGCCTTGGCCGCGGACCTCGACACCAGCGGGGACCAGCGCTTCGAGGCCGGCCCTCAGCTCAGCGCCTATCGCACCGGACCGTGCGACCAGGCCGGTCTGCTCGATCACGTCGAGCACGGTCAGCGCTGCGACACAGGAGACTGGGTTGCCGGCGAAGGTACTGAAGAACTCGTCGATCGCCGTGAACCGGTCGGCGATCTCGCGCCGGGTGATCAGGGCAGCGATCGGGTGCCCGTTGCCCATCGGCTTGCCGAGCGTGACGAAGTCCGGGGTGAGCCCGAAATCGCTGAACCGCCACAGGTTCCGCCCACCCCGCCCGAAGCCCGCCTGGACCTCGTCGGCCAGGAACAGTCCACCGGCGGCCCGGGCTTCGTCCTGCAGTCCTTGCATGAAGCTGTCGGCCGGCGTGAGAATGCCGGCGCTGCTGAACACGCTGTCGACCGCTACCAAGGCAAGGTCGTTTCCCGTTGCCTGCAAGGCCGATCGCGCCGCCCGCACCCGGTCCGCGGCCACCCCGGACTCCTCTTGTCCCCTGGGCGCTTCGAAGACCTCGACATGCGACGGGCGAGCGGACGGCGGATAAGTGTTGGTCGACCAGGCCGCGGTCGCCTCGCTCACCCCGTGGTACGCGAGATCGGCCACGACGGCGCCGGACCTCGCAGTGAAGACCTTCGCCATCCGCCAGGCCAGATCGTTGGCCTCACTGCCGGAGTTGACGAAGACACAGGTGTCCAGGCCGTCCGGCATCGACGCGGTCAACCGCTCGGCCAGCTCGATCGCGTTCGGATGGAGGTAGCGCGAGTTGAGGTTCAGCACAGCGGCCTGCCGTGAGATCGCCTGTACTACGGCCGGATGCGCGTGTCCGACCACCGGAACGTTGTTGTAGGCATCGAGATACCGGCGGCCGTCGGCCGTGTGCACCCACGGCCCTGCAGCCCGGACCACCTGCAACGGCTCGCGATAGAACACCGGCGACAACCGGCCGCCCAACGCCGTACTCCGTCGCTGCGCGAGCGACGCATCAGGCCTTTGCGCCGAGCGCACCCTCGACGTCCCACACAACCGATGGAACCGGGCCGCCAGATCCTCGGGCGGCAAGCCCGACCACTGGTCGAGTACCTGCCAACTGCCCGCCACCAGGCTCGTCAGGTACTCCTCGTTGTCCGGATAGAGCGGTGCCCGCCAAGCCGACATGAGCACGCTCGCCGCACAGCGGGCCAGCACCAGTTCGCCGATCAGGTCGACCTCGCCGGGCTCCAACGGAAGCAGCCGCTGGTAGCCGTCGAGGAACCGGCCCGCGGCCGGCCACGGGTCGGCGGACTCGCGCAGCAGTGAGGTGAGGCTGATCGCGAGATCGGCGACCCGGGCGGTGTGGTGCATGTCGCCGAAGTCGATCACGCCCGAGATTCCCTCGCCGTCGAGCAGGACATTGCTCAACGTGACGTCACCGTGCAGCACGAAAGCCGGCAGCTTCCTGGTCGCGTCCCGCAGCCCTTCGAAGCGGTCCAGCAACTTGTCCAGCGGCGCCCGCCTCGCTTCGTCGGAGATCGCCTGGGCGTACGGCCGGAGGGAACCGACCAGCCGTGGATCCCAGTCCAGGTGCCGATCCGCGGCCGGGTGGGTGAACCCCTGCATCGCCTGCGTCAACCGGGCGCACACCGTCCCGAACTCGCCCGCGAACCAGTCCGGCAGGACCGCGAGATCGCCGACGGCACCGGGCATCACGGTCATCACCCGGACCTGGTGCACCCGCCCGTCGGACGCCGTCAGGAGCACTTCCGGCGTACCGTCGACGGCCTCGACGATCCGCGGGATGGGCAGCTCCGGATCGACGGCGGCGACGTGCCGCATCGCCGCGCTCTCCATCTGGATCTGCGCCGGGTCGTCGCCCGAGTTCGACACCTTCACGATCAGCCGCCGCCCAGCGTCGACCAACGCAAGGAAGTTCAGGTCCCGCTCGCTCCGTAGCAGCTCCAGCTCGGCCGCGATCCCGTACCGCTCTCGCAGCAACTCCACCACCGCGGCCGCCCCGACCACCGGCGGCTCCTCGACCAGGCTGGACGTCTGCCCCACACTCTGCTCCATGATGCCTCTCAGTTCTGGGTGATCCGGAACGGCCGGTCGTGACCTGGATAGACCATCCCGGCCAGGCTCACAACCCGCCCGATGGACTCCTCGGCCCGAGCGGGGTCCGAGCTGCGGCCCAGAGGTTGCCGGGAGACCAGCACGCCTGCCGAGGGGACCGCGTCGCCGGTCAACACAGCAGAGTCCTGCTCGACCACCAGACCGATCGATCCAGGGGTGTGCCCCGGCAGCTCGATCACCGCCACGCCAGGCAACACCTCGTCGGCCTCGACCACCTCACCGATCTCGAGCCCATCGAGTACACCCGCGGCCCAGCGCGGCGTACCGAGGTCTTCCGGTGCGGGGTTTCGCAGGTAGCGCAGTTCGGCCGGATGCAGGAGCACCCGGCCGAACAGGTCCGCGTTCTGCAGATGATCCCAATGGCCGTGCGAGAGCACCACTGCGTCGATATCCGCCGGCGACAGGCCCCGCTCGGACAGAGCTGTCAGCAATGCTCGGCGGCGTCCGACGTGACCACAGTCGAAGAGCACCCGCCCAGCCGGGGTTTCGATCAGGTAGACCGCGCAGAACGCCGGATTCCCCTGATCTGTCGGCATCAGGTAGCCGTTGAGCAGCGCAGTGATCATCTGACCTCGTCGGAGTGGAGCAGCAGGGCCCCGCGTGGTTTATGAGCACGCGCCGCGAGGCCCTGCTGGTTCAGGGGAGTACCAACGGTCCGGCTTCGATCAGCAAGGACGGGACGACGATGCTGTCCATGAAGGTCTGGTCGCAGCGCTCGCGCACCGAGCCGACACCGAGCACCGCGTTCAATACGTCGTCCATCCGGAAGGTGAAGCGCACCTGCGGGTGCCAAGCGACGAGCTTGCCGTCCTCCGCCCAGTACGTGGCGTCGCGCGTCGTCCCGGTGACCAGGGTCTCCTTGGGGTGCAGGGCCCGCAGGTAGTCGAGCCGGTTCACCACCAGGCCGCTGCCGCACTCGGCCAGCAGTTCGTCCTCGGTGGATTCACCAGCCGCCAGCAACAGGTGCGACGGGACCGGGTCACCGCCGAACCGCCAGCCATCCGGTACTGCGTGCCCGGTCGGCACACCGCCCGTCAGCCCAGCCCGGCGCCGGTCGGATACCAGACCGGTGAGCACACCCTGGTCGATCAACGTGGTCCTGCGCCGAACGTTGCCTTCAGCATCGAACCCGCTGGGCAGCCCGTCGGTGTCGCCGCCGTCGTCGACCAGGGTGACCAACTCGCTCGCGACCTTCTCGCCGAGCCGGCCGGACACCGTGGATCGGCCGGTGGCGTAGGCGTTCGCACCCAGCGCCACATAGCCGTAGGTCGCGATCAGGCTGTTGACGGCCTGCGGTTTCAGCAGCACCCGGCAGGTACCGTGATGCGCCTCCCCCATCGGCAACGGCGTCAGCGCCTCCCGCAACCTGACCGGGATCTCGTCGATCGGGATCTGGTCCGCGTCCCGGTGCAGCAGCTTGACGCTCGCCGACCGCCCGTCCTGCTTGGCGATCGCCTGGATCGAGGCCTTCGTCAACGTCTCGGACCGGATCAGGCCGCTGGAGTCGGCGACCACCCGGTCCATCACCTCGTACCGGATCGCACCACCGAGCTTGGCGTCGGCCGGCAGCCCGTCCCGCACGGTCTCGAACCACTGATGCCGCACCCCCGGGTCCGACTCGAGGATCGTCGGACAGACCGGAACAACCGGCTGCGGTAGCGCCTCGTGTCCAACGGCGCTCCCTTCCGGTTCGAAGGCGGTTCCCTCCGTCGGCCCGGCTGAGCTCGGAAGCTCTGCGAGGGCGGCGCCCAGGCGATCGGCGAGTACGCGGACCTCGGCGGGGTCGAGCGTTTCGAGCGAGCCGGCCACTGCCCGGCCGTCGCGGTTGATGCGCACCCGGACGCGGAGTCTGCGTTCGCTGTGCTGGGCGGTGATCTCGGACTCGGCGTACCGGAGCAGGTCGGTGTTCTCGCCGAGGATGTCGAGCCGCGTTCCGGCGCCGAGGATCTCCAGCGCCTGCCCGACCTGGGCCTGATCGATGCTCATCGTCCCACCTGTACTTCCTGGAAACGGCCGGGAACGGTGCCGTGCCCGACGTGGGCCACCTGCAACGGTTCCCCCTTGTTGCAGGACGGGACGCCGTGCAGCTTCCACTCGTCCTGTCCGCCGAGCGCGTCGAGTCCCGCCCAGAACTGCGGCGTGACCCCTTGGTATGTGCAGTTCTTCAGCAGCCTTCCAACCTTGCCGTCGCGGATCTCCCAGCCGACCTCGGTCTGGAACCGGAACGACATCCGCTGGTCGTCGATCGAGAACCCGCGGTTGGTGTCGACCAGGATGCCGCGCTTGGTCCCGGCGATCATCTCGGCCAGCGAGGACTCGCCCGGCTCGAGGCAGATGTTGGTCATCCGCACCAGCGGCTGGCGCTGCCAGCCGTCCGCCCGGGAGGCGCCCGTCGGCTCGTCGCCCAGTGTCGCGGCGGACTCGCGGCCGGACATGTAGCCCAGGAAGATACCGTCCTTCACCAGCTGGGTGCGCTGCGCCGGTACGCCCTCGTCGTCGTACTTGTAGGAGCCCAGTCCGCCCGGGATCGTCGCGTCCGCGTACGCCGAGACGATCGGCGAGCCCCAGCGGAAGTTACCCCGGCGCTCCGGGGTGGCGTAGGTGCCACCCGCGAGGCTCGCCTCGGTACCAAGAGCCCGGTCGGCCTCCATCGGATGCCCGGCGCACTCGTGCAGCACCATCGCCAATTGGTTGCTCCCAGCAACGAGCGTGGTGATCTCGTCCGGGCACTGCGGCGCGGTCAGCAGCGCGACCGCCTCCGAGGCGACCCGGGCCGCGTTCTCCGGCAGGCCGAGCGACAGCACGTGCTCGAAGCCGGCCGTGGCGAAGTCGCCGCGCTGGCCGCGGATCTGGCGCGGCACACCTTGCGGGAAGGAGCGGCGCTGGACGTCGTCGCCGTCGCCGGCGTTCACCATCAGGCCGCCACCGCTCTCGGTCAGGGTCTGCTCGATCAGCGCGCCCTCGGTGTTGGCGAAGACCTTCTCGTCGCGGTAGAAGTCCATCGACGCCTCGATCTGCTGGACCAGCGGACCGGCGGTGGCCGCCTCCTTGACGGTGGCCTGCAACAGGTCGAGCTTGGTGGACAGCGCGACCGTGAACGGGTCGACCTCCATCGGCGACGACCAGGAGTCGTGCGTCGTGATCGGCCGGCCGAGCGCCACGTGCCCGCCGCCGCCGGCGGCGCGAGCCTGGCCGACGGCCTGGGCGATGACACCGTCGAGACCGTGCGCGTCGAGCTGGTGGGTCGCGGCGAAGCCCCAGTGGCCGCCGATCACCACCCGCAGTCCCAGCCCGAGCGAGTCGTCGTAGTTCACCTCGCCCGGACCTTCGAGCTCGACCAGTACCTGCTCATGGGTCCGCCGGACCACCCGGACATCGCCGTACTGGACGTCGGCGGGGAGCAGGGCGAGAACGGTTTCGGCGGTATCTCGCATCACCGGGACCTCCTGGAACGGCGGGAGTCAGTCACGTCTGGGTCCTCCGAATCGTGGGATGAGCGCCTCGGTTTTGACTGTAGCAGATACTACGAGATTTCTGAACAGCGTTGTATTCGCTACAACAAGGAGGACCCCAACGCCGATCGGCCCCGCCCCCTGGACATCAGGGACAGGGCCGATCGTCAACAGGAGCAGGCGAAAGCGGCTACCGCCGCTTCGGGCGGACGTCGATGGCGAGGCTGATCGCGAACGCGACCACGATCACCGCCCCGCCGAGCAGCGCCAGCACGCCGTCACCGAGCACGTCGGCCTTCATCGCCGCGAACAGGACGGCCAGCGACGTCACGACGGCGACCGCGATCTTCCAGTCGTCACCGATGATGAAGTCGTACCAGAACGCGCCGAAACCCTTCAGGAACTTCACTTCTCCACCTCCACGCTGATGCCACCGGGGGTGGCGACGGCAGCCGGCGTCCGCAGGGCCGCGACGAAGATCCGGCTGAGCACGAACCAGGCCGCCAGCAGGGCCAGGATGATCAGGTCGTGACCGGGCCAGTTCAAGCTCTCCCGGCCGTCCCGGAAGATGCCGATGCCCTCGACGGCCCAGTAGGTGCCGAACGACGCGAGCAGCAAGCCCACGCCGTACTTGAGCAGGTTCTCGTTGATCATCGACAGCGGCTTGCGGGCCGCGATCGCGATGATCAGCACGATCACCACCGCGGCCACCGCACCGGCGCTGGCGGCCGGCACGTTGTCGGCGTTCAGGCCGAAGGTGATGACGATGAAGACGACCTCCATGCCCTCCAGGAAGACGCCCTTGAAGGAGACCATGAACGAGAACATGTCCAGGCCACCGGTCGGTTCTCCGGCTGCCTTCGCGGCCGCCACTTCTTCCTTGTAGATCGCCGCCTCGTCGTGCACGGCCTTGCGCCCCGACGATCGCAGGATCGCCTTGCGCAGCCATTGCAGCCCGAAGATCAGCAGCAGGCCGCCGATCGCCAGTTGCAGCGCCGACTCCGGCAGCCAGGTGGCCAGCGCGTAGCCGGCGAACAACGTCACCACCGCCAGCGCTCCGAGCGCCGCCAGCGTGCCGACGATGGCTGACTTCCAGCTCCGGGTGAAGCCCATCGCCATCACGATCGTGGTGGCTTCCACCATCTCCACGAAACACGCGACGAACGTCGCGATCACGAGCCCCCACGTTGCCGCGTCCATCTCTCACTTCCCTCGGTAGATTGCAGCATCTGTTTCACGCAACAGTAGTTACGCTGTTCTCATGATGTCAATGCGTCACTCGGTTTTCCCCTTGTGCCGAAGCAACTTCCGGGCATGGCGAAACGCCCGGAGAGCCCCAGGGGCAGGGAATCTCCGGGCGCCGCCGGTACCGGGGTCAGGCCAGCGCGGCCGCCAGCGTGCCGGCCGAGATGTTGCCGCCGCACGACACGATCGCGACC
The DNA here is from genome assembly GCF_040681515.1 of Kribbella sp. NPDC051718. Taxonomy (NCBI): domain Bacteria; kingdom Bacillati; phylum Actinomycetota; class Actinomycetes; order Propionibacteriales; family Kribbellaceae; genus Kribbella; species Kribbella sp. NPDC051718. The sequence continues at coordinate 176,548 of NZ_JBFAYZ010000001.1, forward strand.
CGCTGTCCTTCCAGCTCGGTACGCCGGGCCCGCGCGGCGGCGAACGCCATCGCGGCCGAGCCTTCGATCAACTGGTGCTCGGTGTCGATCACCATCCGCAACGCGGCGCTGATCGCGTCCTCGCTGACCAGGATCCAGTCGTCGACCAGCCGCCGGCACAGGTCGAACGTGATACTGCCCGGCTCGACGCTGCCCGCGGTCCCGTCGGACAACGTGTCCTGGCCGTCGACCAGGGTGATCTCGCCCGCCTCGACCGACACCGCCATCGCCGCGTCCCGCACCGGCGAGGCGCCGTACACCTTCACGTCCGGCAGGTGTTTCTTGAGCACCGCCGCGATCCCACTGACCAGGCCGCCGCCGCCGACCGCGACCACGATCGCGTCGAGCTTCTCGCCGGCCAGCTGTTCGAGGATCTCCACCCCGACCGTGCCCTGGCCGGCGACCACGTCCGGGTCGTTGTACGGCGGCACATAGGTCAGGTCGTGCTCGGCGGCGTACGCCCGTGCCTTCGGCTCCAGTACGCCGGAGTCCGTCCCCTCGGCGCGGATCTCCAGGCCGTACCGGCGCAAGGCCGCGACCTTGCTGGGTGACGCGTTCTCCGGCAGGTAGACGATGCCGCGGCCACCGAGCGTCGCCAGCGCGTTGCCGACGCCGAGGCCGTGGTTGCCCGTCGACGCCGTCACCACGCCACGCTCGCGCTGGTCGTCGGTCAGGGTCAGGATCTTCGCCATCGAGCCGCGGGCCTTGAACGAGCCGGTGCGCTGCTCGTGCTCACACTTGACCAGTACCTGCGCGCCGAGCTCGTCGCTGAACGCCCCGAACGACCGCAGCGGCGTCAGTGGCAGGTGCCGGCGGAGCTTCGGCGCGACCTGCTCCGAGCGGCTCGCGATCTCGGCGGGTGTGGGTCCTTCAGTCATTCAGCTCTCCCTATCCGGTCGCCACCGCGAGATGGGCCCGGAGGCCGGCTCGCAGTGGGATGCACATCGGTTTGCCACTGACAGGATGCGGGACGACCTTCGACTCGACCCCGAAGACGTCCCGGATGATGTCGCAGGTGAACACTTCCTCGGGCGTGCCCTGGGTGACCAGCGCGCCGGACTTCATCACGAAGACGTGGTCGGCGTACTCGGCGGCCATGTTGAAGTCGTGCAGCACCATCGCGACCGTCTTGCCCTGCTCTTTGTTGAGCTGGTGCAGAAGATCGAGCACCTCCAACTGGTAGGCCACGTCCAGGTAGGTGGTGGGCTCGTCGAGGAGGATCAGGTCAGTGCCCTGGGCGAGGCAGAGCGCGATCCAGACTCGTTGCCGCTGGCCACCGGACAGCTGATCGACGTGTTGGTGCCGAATCGCCGCGGTACTGGTCACAGTCATGGCCCATTCGACCGCTTCCCGGTCGGCCTCGCTGGGTACCTTCAGCGACGTCCGGTGCGGATGGCGACCGAACCAGACCAGGTCCTCCACCGAGATCGACTCCGGCGCGGTCAACACCTGCGGCAGGATCGCCAGCAGCCGCGCCACCTCCTTGGTCGAGGTGTCATGGATCGACTTACCGTCCAAGATCACGCTGCCCTTGGCCGGCGGCAGCAACCGCGCCAGGGCTCGCAGCGCGGTGCTCTTGCCGCAGCCGTTCGGCCCGATCAGCACACTGACCTTGCCGTCGGGAATGGTCAGCGTCAGGTCGTCGGCGATGACGGTCTTGTCATAGGCCAGTTGAACGCCTTGTGCCTGCAAACGCATGGCGGATCTCCTACTTTCCGGTCTTCACGAGCAGGTACAGGAAGTACGGACCACCGACGACGGCTGTCACCAGGCCGGCGGGGATCTCGAGTGGCGGCGCGAGGCCGCGGCCGAGCATGTCGGCGACCAGCATCAGCAGTACGCCGAACAAGGCGGCCGCCGGGATGGAAGCCAGATGCTTGCCACCGAAGACCCGACGCGCCATATGCGGCGCGATCAGACCGACGAAGCCGATCGTGCCCGACACCGCGACGGCTGCGGCGGCCAGCGCGACGGCGAAGAACAACAGCATCCGGCGGGTCCGCTCAACAGGTTCACCCAGCCCAGCGGCCAGATCGTCACCCAGCCCGAGAACGTCCAGCTTGCGGGCCCACACGATGATCAGCGGGACCAGCACCAACACCCACGGAAGAATCTCGAACACCGATGACATCGACCGGCCGAACAAACTGCCCGTCAGCCAAATCAGTGCAGCGCTCACATCCAACGGGTTGCGGACCAGCAAGAACCGGATCCCCGCCTCGAAGGCCGCACTGACAGCGATACCGACCAACGCGATCCGCACCGGCGTCGCACCCCGGCGGTAGGCCAGCAGATAGACCAGGCCGGCGGCGACCAGGCCACCCACGAAGGCTGCCGGCACGATCGCGACCACCGGCAGAGCGGGAATCGCCAACAGCAGCAACATTCCGGCGAAACCGGAACCCTTCGTGACACCGATGATGTCCGGCGCAGCCAGCGGGTTGCGGATCACCCCTTGCATCACCGCACCGGAAACGGCCAGCGCGGTACCGACCAACCAGCACAACAAAACCCGCGGCAACTGGAAGTCGATCACGATCTGCGAGGCCTGGTTCGACGTGTCGCCGGTCAACGCCCGCAGTACGTCGCCCAGCGACACCTCGGTCGCGCCGACGCTGAGGCTGTAGAGACTCAAGGCCACCGCGACGACTCCGAGCGAGCCCATCAGGATCGCGGGATGCCGGCGGGCCAGCGAAGTACGGCGGATCTGCCGCGCGACGATCGCGGTACTCGTCATGAGGTCACCTTCTGTCGACGCGCGAGGTAGATGAAGATCGGTGCGCCGATGAGTGCCGTGACGACTCCGGCCGGCACCTCGAACGGCGGCTTGACGTAGCGCGACACGATGTCGGCGTAGAGCACGAGCGCCGCGCCACCCAGCGCGCACAGCGGCAGCAGTACGGCGTAGTTGGACCCGACCAGCCTGCGGATGATGTGCGGCACGATCAAGCCGATGAACGCGACCGGTCCGGCCACGGACACCGCCGCACCGCACAACACGATCACCAGTGCGGATCCGAGCAGCCGGGTCCGCTCGACGTTCTGGCCCAGCCCGCGGGCCATGTCGTCGCCGAGCGCCAACAGGTTCAACGAGCGGGCCATCGAGAACGCCCCGAGCAGACCGAGGATCAGCCAGGGCAGGAGGTTGCGGATGTCCGGCCAGACAGCGAAGTTGACGCCGCCCACCAGCCAGAACAACACGCTGTCGGTGGAGTTCTCGTCGAAGATGATCAGTACCTGCGTCAACGAGATCAACAGGCTGCTGGCTGTCACTCCGGCCAGCGCGAGCCGGACCGGACTGACCCTGCCGCGGCCCGAGCCAGCCAGCAACATCACCGAGACACCGGCCGCTGCCGCACCTCCGAAGGAGAGCAGGATCGTCGGCGCTCCCGACAGCGACGGAACGACGGTGACCGCCAGCACGACAACCAGGACCGCACCGGCGTTGACACCCATGATCTCGGGCGCCGCCAGCGGATTCGCCGCCACCGCCTGCATCAGCGCGCCGGCGACCGCCAGGGCGGCGCCGACGCAAAACGCCAGCACCACCCTCGGCAGCCGGATCGACTGGATGATCAGCTCTTCCGGTGTGTCGGCCTTGAAGATCGCCCCCGGCAAGTGAGCCAGCGAGATGTGCTGACTGCCGATCGAGAGGGCCCAGGCAACCCCCACCAGCAGGAGGAGCAGCAGCGCCAGCGTCACCCAGGTGACGCGCTGTTTGCTGGTGACGATCTTCGGCCGCTTGTGGACGGCCTCCTGACCGGCCCTGGGCACGGCTTCCGTGGAGAGCGACATGTCACTTCCCGTAGAGCAGTTCGATGGCTTGCTTGGCGACGACCTCGGCGGAGATCAGGCCGCGCGACCGCGACCAGCTGTCCGGATCGACGTCGAAGGTCCGGTTGTCCTTCACCGCGGGGACCTGTTTCCACAGTGGGCTCTTCTTCCACTGGTCGGTCAGCGTCGGGCCCGGGTTCGGGGCGATGAACATCACCTCGGGCTTGGTGGTGGTCAGCGTCTCGAGGGTGAGCGACACCGACGCGTCGCCGTTCTCGTCCGGCAGCGCGGTGCCGATCCCGACGGCGGCCAGTACGCCCGGGGTGTAGGCCTTCGGCGGGAAGCCGGTGAAGCCCTTCTCCGAGGCCCGGACGAACAGTGCCTTGCGCTCCTCACCGGCCGGCACCTTGGCCTTGAGTTCGGTCAGCAGCTTCACGTGCTCGGCCAGCCGGGTCTTCATCTCGTCGCACTTGTTCAACGCGATCGCCGACGACATCTCACTGTCCAGCACCTGCTGGTAATTGCCGTTCAGACTGGCGTAGGCGATCGTCGGCGCGATCTTGGACAGCTGGGCATAGATCGCCTTGTGCCGGCCGCTGTCGGCGATGATCAGATCCGGCTTCAACGACGTGATCACCTGGATGTTCGGCGTCGCCCGCAGCCCGACCGAGGTGTACTTGCCGACCTTCGCCCGGATCGGTTCGATGATCCGTTCGGGGTGGTCGTCGTCGGCGATACCGATCGGTGACAGGCCGACCGCGGCCATCGCGTCGACGAAGGAGTACTCCAGCGCCACCACCCGGACCGGGTTGCCGGTGATCGTCGTCGTACCGAGGTCGTGCTTGATCGTCCGGGTGGCCTTGCCGCACTGGTCCAGGTTGAGGTCGGGGCTGACGCCCTGGGCGGCGGCCGCGCGGTCTGCGTTCGGCGCCGCTCCGGTGGCCGGGGAGGACGATGAGCCGCCGCAGCCGGACAGGGCGACCGCGGCGGCGGTCAGGGTGAGAACGGCGACGGATCGCCGCAGTCTCTTGGCGGGGTGTGACATGGCATTCGCTCCTCGAGTCGAAGATGCCGAGCAGGGGATTCGGGGATCACCGGGCGGCGGCGAGGGACTGGGCCGCCGGGCCCGGGACGTACGGACGGTCCTCGGAACCAGGACCGTCGAAGAGATTCCAGGGGGCCAGCTGGTAGCTGTGGCGACAAGGCAGGCCCGGAGTGAGTCGATACGCGCCGGTGGTCAGATCGACCAGGCTGGACACGATCGTGGAGTAGCGGTCGAGCTCGTGCCGGCGCGGATCGACGTGCTGGCAGACGGCGTTGGGGTGGCCGAAGTGGTCGCTCATCGTGGTCCGCACGATGTCGTGGACCGCTTCCTCGCTGGTGCCGTCGACGCGGGTCCGGGACAGACCCTCCTCGACGCGCGGTGTCCGGTAGAGAGAGTCCAGCGAGAACGGCTTGTAGGAGTCTTCGATCTGTGGCGGGACGAACGACTGGAAGTGGTTGCCGTGTACCAGCAGACCGTCAGTCGGGTACATCCAGCCGTGCCGGCCGGGAGTGGTCTCGACATCGATGGCGAAACCGTCGGCGTGGGTGAGCAGAAGATTGCTGGACAGGCTTTGCCGGACGCCGAAGACTGCGGCCAGCGCGTCGTGCATGTCCCAGCTTTCGAGCACCTTGCGGCGCACGAAGGTTCCGGGAACCCCCAGTCCCGTTCCGAAGCCGGCGCCCAGTCCGTTGGCGTTCAGGGCGATCCCGGCCGAGTTCGCGCCGTGCCGGCCGACCTGGCCGGCCTCGACGTGACAGATGATGGTCGGCTTGCCGGGCTGCGCGATCCGCAGTACGACGACCGTGTCGGCGACGCCGTCCCACAGGTCCCAGTTCTGCCCGGCCCAGACGTGGCCGAGCGCGTTGGCCTGCTGGAGGATCGCGAACGACGTACAGCCTTCGTCGTCGGTACCGGGGTCGGCCGCCTTGAACGGGTTGCCCCGGGTGAGCTCGCCCCGGCTGTTCAGCGCGAGGATCTCCTCGAAGCTGTGGCCGGAACCCTCGGCGATGCCGCGCAGCTCTTCGACGATGTCCGGCAGGTAGCTGTCGATGACCGGCACCCAGGCCGGGGCCCGGTCGAGGATCTCCGGCCAGGGCAGGCCGGTCGCGCGGGCCACCGACTCGGCGTAGAAGGCGACCGAGCGGGCGATCGGCGCGCGGGCCGCTTCGCCGTACTGCCGGCCGCGTTCGCGCGGATCGGCGGCGGAGACGTCGATGGTGAGCAGCTCGGTCACGGATTCTCCTGGGTGGGGGCCGGATGACGGCGTTCGCTGGAAGAGCGGAGTTCGTTGTGTTTACTACGAATATTCATACGACGGTAGTGACCACTACAATGCCTGTCAACGGGTCCGGGCAATGACATGCTGTCCGTCATCGACCGGACGACAGCGAGCGAAGGAGCCGAGATGTCCCTTGCGGAAGCCAAACCGCCCACGCTGCAGGAACGCGTCGCCGCCCGGATCGGCACCTTGACCGCGACCGAGCGGCGGGTGGCCGAGTACCTGGCCGCGCATCCACAGGAAGCGGTCTTCTCGTCGGCCGAGGAACTCGGGCGAGCGACCGCGACCAGCGACGCGAGCGTCGTGCGGACCGCCAAGGCCCTCGGTTTCGACGGACTGCCCGGCCTGAAGCGTTCACTGCAGGGGCATCTGCAGAGCCTGCTGACGCCCGCGAACCGGCTGAGCAACAGCATCGAGTCCACCGGCAGCGAGCCCGGAGCCCTGCTCACCGCGACGCTGCGCGATCACATCGAGCGGCTGACCCAGGCCGAGCAGAGCATCGACACCGAAGAGTTCCGGCGCGCGGTGGAGCTGATCGGCGCCGCCCGCGAGACGGTGATCAGTGGTTTCGCCGGCCTGGAGGGCGTCTCGGAGTACATCGCCACCCACCTGGTACGGATCGGGCACCGGGCCCGGTCCGCGTCCGACACCGGTTACCGGCTGGCCGACCGGCTGCTGCTACTCGGTCCCGAGGACGTCGTGGTGATGCTCGCGCACAACCGGCTGGTCCGGGAGAGCCGGGTCATCCTGGATCACTGCACCGAGGTTGGCGTACCGGTGATCCTGGTGACCGACACGCTCGGCGAGGCGTTGCGCGACGAGGTCGAGGTGGTGCTGTCCGCGCCGATGAGCCGGCCCGGCACGTTCACCAGCCAGGCGACCGCACTGATCCTGCTGGAGGCGCTGACGATCGCCGTGGCTGCGCAGGAACGCGACCGGTCGCTCGGCACCACCGTCCGGATGAACCAGTTGCGCGAGGAACTGAACGGCTACGCGCGGGCCGACGAAGGTCAGCTGGTCCTGCCCAAGGCACAACGCAAGCCGCGCTCGAAGAAGTAGTCCCCGACCTCAGACCTTGCCTTCGGTGCGCTCGTACACGTCCGCCTCGAACTCCTCCAGCAGCCGTTCGCAGTCGGCCACCTTGGTCCGCGCCAGTTCCTTGCCCTCGGCATCCATCCAGTCCCGGCCCTCGACCTTGACCAGCCAGCGCCGCAGCTTCTCCAGGTCCTGGCGGATCTCCTCGGCCTCCTCGAAGGTGTAGTTCTCCCGGAACCGCTCGAACTCGATCTCCTTGACGAACTTGGTCTCGCACTCCTCGACGATCTCGGCGTACTCCTTCGCGGACTGGGTCCGGAAACCCTCCACGAACTGGTCGCGGACGTCCGCCTCGACATCGTTCAGGGTGAGGAAGACGCTCGAGCCGCCCAGCTCGGTCACCTTCTCCCGCACCTTCACCATGCCGGCCCGCAACTCTTCGCGGTCGGGCAGGACACAGACCGCCTGCTGGACGTAGAACCCACCGAGGCGCTTGAGCTCACGCCACACCGACACCCGCGCCCGGGAGGACTCGCTGGGGACCTTGTAGATCAGCAACAGCCAGCCATCGGCCGCGCTCTTGTTCCCAGCAGGTTCCTTGGTACGTCGGGTCGCCATGCCGGACAGGCTATCCGGCCTGCCCTCAGACGGTGGTGACATGGCGCTCCAGGTCCGGCAGTCCGGTGACGAGACCGAGTTGCTCGACCAAGTGGGGCATCACCTCCTGCCAGTCCGCGACAAGGCCGACGTCGCAGTGCGCGAAGATCGGCGCGGCCGGATCGGAGTTGACTGCGATGACCGTGCCCGCCCGGCTCGTGCCGACCAGGTGGTTCTGGTTGCCGGACAGGCCGACCGCGAGATAGATCCGCGGTGAGACGCTGCGTCCGGTGATGCCGACCTGACGGCCGTGCGGGAGCCAGCCCTGGTCGGTGACCTTGCGGGTCGCGGCCAGCTCGGCGCCCAGCAGGAGGCGTACCGGCTCCAGCTCGCCGTACTGCGTGGGGTCGACACCTCGGCCGACTCCGATGACGACGCGGGCCCGGTCGAGCGCGTCGCCTTCGCCACCGGTACGGCGGTCCGTGCGGCGGATCGCCGGATCGGGATCAACCGCGAGCACGGCGTGCGGAGGCTGCACCGGGAGGCGCGGGCTGCGCAGGGGAAGCAGCCCGGTCCTCAGAGTGGCGATCTGTGGAGACCCGTGGCTGACGATCTCGGCGAGCGTGCCACCGCCGGAAGGCTTGAGCCCGGTCAGCCTGGTGCCGTCGGCGGACAGGCTCACCAGGTCGGACATCAACCCGGCGCCGAAGGCGACACCGAGTCTCGCGAGCACCTCTCGGTCCCACGGCGCCGCGGCACCGAGCACAGCAAGAGGCGACCTGGCGGCCATCCATCGACCGAGGGCCGCGGCGGCCGGCCGGGGCTCGTCGCTGCTCAGCGTCAGCACCGCATCAGCGCCCCAGCCGGACAGCTCCCTCGCGTCTGCACAGTCGCCGGTTCTGACAGCGGTCACACTCGCGCCCGCTCCAGCCGCCAACACTGCAGCTTCGCCGAGCAAGGCGCGGACTCCCAGATCAGGACCGGGTCCGACCAGCACGACCACCTCGGGCAGCCTCACCGACTCGCTGGTTGCCGGTACCGGATCTTCGAAGTCTTGCCGAAGCTCCAGCTCGTCGAAGCAGCCTCGGGCCAGCAGCTCGGCGACGGCCCGGGCTGCTTGTACCTGCGGGGCGCCGCGGAAGATGACGGGATCACGCTTGAGCGCGATCGGCCGCACCCCGGCAACCTTGGTCGGGCTCCCCTGCAGTCCCCAACGCCCCGATGCAGAGCCTTCGGCGGTGGCTGCTTGCGAGTCGGGCTGGAGTAGATCGGTGGTACTGATCCGGCGGACGGCGGTTGCGGGAGGCCAGTTGTCGACCGGGGCTTTGCACGGGTCACAGGACCGTTCGGCGACGGCGACCACGGCGGGGAGCTCGACCTCCACCGACTCGGTCCAGTCGTCGTGCTGAACGGTCGCGCGCAGGAGAACACCCTCGGGCTCGACCTTCAGTACCGGGCCGATGTACGGGAGGCCGAGGAGCTCGGCGATCATCGCGCCGACCGCGCCGGTACTGCCGTCGACCGAGCTTGCTCCGACCAGGATGAGGTCGGGCCGGCCGTCCAGCGTGGCGGTCGCGGCAAGGGCTCGCGCGGTGATCAGGCAGTCCGAGCCGGCCAGTGCGGCGTCGCTCAACTGGACCGCCGAGTCCGCACCCCAGGCGAGTGCCTCGCGAAGTACGTCGACCGCTGCCGGCGGCCCCATCGTGACGACCGTACTGTGGCCACCCGACTCCGCCGCCAGGCGCACAGCCTGAGCTACGGCACGGCGGCACCACGGGTTCATTTCGGCGACGGCGCCGGATCGTTCGAGCCGGCCGTCGGCGTCGAGGCGACCGCTGTGCTCGCCTTTGGGGACCTGCTTCACCAGTGCGGTGACGCGCAGCGGGCGGCCGGTCATGACAGCCCTGTACCGACCAGGAGGCCGATCGCGTACGTCACGGCCGCAGACAGCCCGCCGAGCAGCAACTGCCGGCCACCGCCGTACCAGAACGGACGGGCGGTGATCTTGGCGACGATCCCGCCGGTGACGACCAGTCCGATCACGCTGAGCAGCAACGCCGGCAGCACACTCGAGGCGCCGAACAGGAACGGCAGCAACGGGACGACCGCGCCCAGCGCGAAGGCCGTGAACGACGACCCGGCGGCGACCCAGGGCGACGGCAGGTCGTTGGGGTCGACGCCCAGCTCCTCGCGGACGTGCACGTCGAGGGCGACCTCCGGGTCCGCGGTCAGTTCGCGGGCGACCTCGGCGGCCAGCTCGGGGCGCAGGCCCTTCGCCTCGTACATCATCGCCAGTTCCTTGAGCTCCTCCTCGGGGTGCTTGTGCAGCTCGCGCCGCTCGACCTCGATCTCGGCCTGCATCAGCTCGGTCTGCGAGGACACCGAGGTGAACTCGCCCGACGCCATCGAGCAGGCACCGGCGACCAGCCCGGCCAGGCCGGTCATGATCACCACCTTGCCGGTCGCGCCGCCGCCGACGACGCCGGCCACCAGCGCGAAGTTCGAGACCAGACCGTCCATCACGCCGAACGTGGCCGGGCGCAGCCAGCCGCCGGTCACGTCCCGGTGCGAGTGGTGCAGTTCGGAGGCGGTTTCCGCCAGCTCCGCAGTCATCTACAGATTCCTTTCGAGGGGTAGGTGAGCATAACCTCAGTTACCTTGCATCACCTGTTACAACAGCGTACTAGTTACTTTCCTGATTCGGCAACGTCTGTGCTGCCGGGACGAAACTGTCGGTGGGCGGTCCGACGATGGAGCGATGACCACTCGACTGCGACTTGGATTCGTGTTTCCCCCGTCGTTGCCGCCGGAGTCGATCCGGGCGGTCGCGACGGCGGTCGACGCCGCCGGACTGGACGACTTCTGGGTGTCGGAGGACTGCTTCAAGGAGAGCGCCGTGGCCGCTGCGGTGACCGCGCTGGCGGCCACCGAGCGGGTGCGGGTCGGGATCGGCCTGCTGCCGGTGCCGTTGCGCTCGGTCGTCCAAGCGGCGATGGAGTTCGCCACCATCGACCGGCTGTTCCCCGGGCGGTTCGTGGGCGGCATCGGGCACGGCGTCCAGGCCTGGATGGGGCAGGCCGGAGTACGGGCCGAGGCTCCACTCACCTTGCTGCGGGAGTTCGCCACGGCGTTGCGACGACTGCTGGATGGTGAGCAGGTCTCCGTGCCGGGGCGGTATGTGAACCTGGATGAGGTCGCACTGGCCTATCCCCCACTGCGACCGGCACCGCTGATGATCGGCGCCGCCGGACCTCGCTCGCTCGCCGCTGCCGGCGAACTGGGTACGGGCACCCTGCTCTCGCTCGGCCTCGACACCGCCGCGGTGAAGGAGTCGGCCGCGACAGTGCTGGCGGCTGCCGGAGAACGGCCTCATGAAGTGTTCGCCAGTCTGATTGCCGCGACCGGGCCGGATGCACGCGCCCGGGTCGATGCGGAGCTGGGCAACTACGGCATACCGGGTGGACCGGGCGTCGGCGCTGTGGGCGATGCCCGCGCCATCGCCGATCAGTTGCTGGAGCTGGCCGATGCCGGGGCGACCGGCCTGTCGATCCAGCCCTGCAGCGACGAACCGGATGTCGCCGCCTTCGCGCGCTTCCTGGGTGAGGAGGTCAGACCGTTGCTGCATGGCTGATCACTCCGCTGTCTCGGTGAGCCGCGTGAGCACGTAGGGCAGGACACCGCCGGCCCGGTAGTACTCGTGCTCGCGCGGGGTGTCGAGGCGGATGCGCAACCGGTACGACTTGCCGGCCGAGGTGACCGTCGCGAAGCCGTCGTCGCCGAGTTCGACGTCGATCGGGTTCTCGCCGGTGAGGTCGTCACCTTCGCCGGGAAGGAACTCGAGCGGCAGGATGCCCATCCCGACCAGGTTCGACCGATGGATCCGCTCGAAGGACTTCGCCAGTACGGCGCGGACGCCGAGCAGGGCCGGTCCTTTGGCGGCCCAGTCGCGAGACGAACCGGTGCCGTAGTTCTCGCCGGCCACGACCACTACCGGGACACCGTCGCGCTGGTACGCCATTGCGGCGTCGAAGATCGGCAGCAGCACGCCCTCCTTGCGGGTGACGCCGCCTTCGACGCCGTCGGCCAGCGCATTGCGAAGCCGGAGGTTGGCGAAGGCGCCACGCATCATCACCAGATGGTTGCCTCGCCGCGACGCATAGGTGTTCAGCTCGTCGACACCGAGGTCGCGCAGGTACCGGCCGGCGACGCTGTCGGCCGGGATCGCGCCGGCCGGGGAGAGGTGATCGGTCGTCACCGAGTCCCCCAGCCTGACCAGCGCCCGGGCGTTGTGGAGATCGCCGGGGGTTGCGGGCATTTCGAAGTACGGGGGCCGTCTGAGGTAGGTGGAGTCCTCTTCCCAGCTGAAGGTCGCACCGGTCGCGCCGTCACTGAGGTCGCGCCAGCGGTCGTCGCCCTCGAAGATCCTGTCGTACGCCGCGGTGAACATCTCCGGCCGCAAGGCCTCCCGGATGACCGCGTCGATCTCGCTCGGGCGCGGCCAGATGTCCTTCAAATAAACGGGTTCTCCGTCGGCGCCGATCCCCAGTGGTTCGGTGATCAGGTCGACGTCCATCCGGCCGGCGAGCGCGTAGGCGATCACCAGCGGCGGCGACGCGAGGTAGTTGGAGCGGACGTCGGGCTGGATCCGGCCCTCGAAGTTCCGGTTGCCGGACAGGACGGCTGCTACCGACAAGCCCTTGTCCCGAACGGTTCGCGCGACCTCGTCGATGAGCGCACCAGACGCGCCGATACATGTCATGCAGCCGAACCCGGCCAGGTGGAAACCCAGCTTCTCGAGGTACGGCGTCAGCCCCGCCTGGCCGAGATAGTCCATCACGACCCGCGACCCCGGCGACAAGGTCGTCTTCACCCACGGCCTGCTCAGCAGCCCCCGCTCGACCGCGGCCTTCGCGAGCAACCCGGCCGCCACCATCACCGCGGGGTTGGAGGTGTTGGTGCAGGAGGTGATCGCCGCGATCACCACAGCCCCGTCACTGAGTTCCACTCCGGTGGTACCGACCGTCTTCTTGACGTCGGCCAGGGCGATGCGTTGGTCGGGGCGGCTGGGGCCGGCGATCGAGGGGGTGACGGTGGTCAGGTCGAAGTCGACGTGTTCGTCGTACTGGATCGCCGCCGAGTCGTCGTGCCACAGGCCCTGGGCTTTGGCGTAGGTCTCGACCAGGGAGACCTGGGCGGCAGGACGGCCGGTGAAGGTCAGGTAGTCGAGAGTCTGGTCGTCGATCGGGAACCAGGCGGCGGTGGAGCCGAACTCGGGGCTCATGTTCGCGATGGTGGCGCGATCGGCGACCGGCAGATCCGTCAGGCCGGGGCCGTGGAACTCGACCAGTTTGCCGACCACACCGTGCGCTCGCAGGCGTTCGGTCAGCGTCAGGACCAGATCGGTGGCGGTGGCGCCGGCCGGGAGACCGCCAGTAAGGCGGAAGCCGACCACGGGCGGGATCATCATCGAGACCGACTGGCCGAGCATCGCCGCTTCCGCCTCGATGCCGCCGATGCCCCAGCCCAGGACGCCGAGGCCGTTCACCATCGTGGTGTGCGAATCCGTGCCCAGGCAGAGATCCGGGAACACCACGCCGTCGCGCTCCTCGACCACCCGGGCCAGGTATTCGAGGTTGACCTGGTGCATGATGCCCGAGCCCGGCGGCACCACCTTCAGCCCTTGGAACGCCTGCTGTCCCCAACGCAGGAAGCGGTAGCGCTCGGCGTTGCGGTGGTACTCCAGCTCCACGTTGCGGCGCAGCGCGTCCGGCCGGCCGAACACGTCGGCGATCACCGAGTGGTCGATCACCAACTCGGCCGGCACCAGCGGATCCACTGACCGCGGATCACCACCGGCCCGGACGACCGCATCCCGCATCGCGGCCAGATCGGCGAGCACCGGTACGCCGTTGGTGTCATGCAGGAACACCCGGGACGGATGCACCTCGATCTCGCCCGTGACGCCGGGCACCCAGGTCTGGAGTTCGCCGGTGTTGGTCCCGTGCCGGAGCCCGTTCTCCAACAGGATCCGCAGCGTGCGAGGCAGGTGGGCCGGCGCTGGATCGGTCATCGGCCGGCGGTGGCCGCAGCGGCGACTGCGGCGGCGAAGTCCGAGGTACCGGCTGTCCCGCCCAGGTCTGGGGTGCGGATCCCGGAGCGGATGGTGGTCGCCAGTGCGGCTTCGACCAGAGCGGCGGCTCGGTGGAGAGCAGGGTCGGCGTAGCGCGCGCCGAGCCAGCTGAGGAGCATGGCACCGGACCTGATGATGGCGGTCGGGTTGGCCAGGTTCTGACCGGCGATGTCAGGGGCCGAGCCGTGGGCAGCCTGGGCCATCGCGCGGGTACGGGAGGCGTTGAGCGAGCCTGCGATGCCGAGTGAGCCGGCCAGTTCGCCGGCCAGGTCGGACAGGATGTCGCCGAACATGTTCTCGGTGACGATCACGTCGAACGAAGCAGCCCGGCGGACGAGATGGGCCGTCATCGCGTCGATGTGGAAGTCGTCCAGCTCGACGTCCGGGTACTCCGCGCCGATCTCCCGGCAGATGTCGAGGAAGAAGCCGGTCGTCGTCCGCAGCACGTTCGCCTTGTGGACGACGGTCAGGTGCCGGCTCCGGCCGCGGGCCAGCTCGAAAGCCTCCCGGGCGATCCGCTCGATCGCGGGCCGGGTGAAGATCCCCATCGCGATCGCCACGTCCGCCGTCGGCATGAACTCGCCGGTCCCCCGATAGGTACTGCGGTCCGCGTAGAACCCTTCGGTGTTCTCCCGGACGATCACCAGATCGATCCCCGGCGTCATGGCCTCGACACCCTCGAACGCCTTCGCCGGCCGGATGTTGGCGAACAGCTCGAAGTGCTTGCGCAGCAACCCGCTCGGGTTCAGTCGCGCCCGGTGCTCCGGCGGGTACGACGCGCTGTCGTGCGGCCCGAGCAGCCAGCCGTCCAGCTCCTCGAGTGTCTCCAGTGCGGCCGGCGGCAGGGCATCGCCGTGGCTCTCGATCGCGGCGGCGCCGACCGGCAGGGGCACCCAGTCGATCGGTTTGGCGCCGGCTGCCGCCACGGCAGCGTCCAGCACCTCGACGGCGGCGGGCACGATCTCCGGCCCGATGCCGTCGCCGAGCAGGACGCCGAGGCGATGGGTCTGGGGGTCTTCGGTCGGCACGGGGTTCCTCTCGTCGGCGGTACGGCTTACTGTCCTTCGTTATAACCTGTGGCGTCAAGAGGTTGGTTGTAGTGAATATTTTGTTCTGTTGATGGGTTTTTGGTTATAAGCGTGGCCGCGCCTGGGCTTGCGATAGGTTATAGCCTCGTCGGCGGACGGGGAGGAGGACCGATGGACGACCCGAACGGCGCCCGCGCGACCAAGGCCGAGCTCGCGTACGGCCTGGTCCGCGAGCAGATCCTGCGCGGCGACCTCGCCCCGGGCTGCGTCATCCAGCAAGGTCAGCTCGCCCGCGACCTCGGCATCAGCACGACACCGTTGCGGGAAGCCCTGCGCCGGCTGATGAGCGACGGCCTGGTCGAACTGGACGCCCACCGAGACGCCCGGGTGCGCGCACTGACAGCGGAAGAGGCCCGCGACCTGGTCGAGCTGCGCCGTTCGCTCGACCCTCTCGCCGCCGGGCTCGCGGCCGAACGCCGGACCCGCGCGGACCTCGAGACCATCCGGGCCACCGCCGCCGAACTGACGCCGCTGCGCGGAGATCCGAAGGCCGAGGAGCTGGGCACGCATCGCCGGTTCCACCACGCGATCTACTCGGCGTCCCAGAACGATCTACTCGTCCAGACCCTCGACGGACTCTGGGACAAGGCGGACCGCTACCGGCGGCTCGCGCTCACGGTCGACCGCAGCCAGGCCGACCTCGACCGCACCCATGCTGAGCACCAGGCGCTGGTGGATGCGATCGCCGCCGGCGACGCCGAGACCGCCGCGGCCGTGATGCGCGACCACGTCGACGCCAGCCTCGGCGCCCGAGCGGCGACCCGGCTCGAGACCAGGACGAGGTGATACGCAATGGGATCTGAAGCACTCTGGACCGGCTACCGGCATCGGGTGGTCGACGCCGACGGCTGGCAGACCTTCTGGCGACTGGATCCACGCGAGCAGCCCTTCGAGCTCCACGACTGGCTCGGCCGCCCCGACCGCCCCGGCCACCGCCTCTGGCTACGCGCCGCAACGCCGGCCGGAGTACGGGCCTCCTGGCGTACGTCGGCAACCTCGGTAACCCTCGAGATCCGAAACACCCCGACCATCTACTCGGAGACCGCCCCCGTCGACTTCCTCATCAACGGCGAACTCCACCACCGCCACCTCGTGGACCTCGGCGAACAACAAATCACCGTGCCCCTACCCAGCGACCCGGCCGAGCTGGAGATCTGGCTCCCCCAGGCCGGCGCGATCGCCGTACGGGCCGTCTCCTTCACCGGCGAAGCGGTCCCCCTGCCACCAACCGGCCCCCGCTGGATCACCTACGGCAGCTCGATCACCCAATGCACCGGCGCCCACGGCCCCTCCGAAACCTGGCCCGCCCTGGTCGCCCGCCAACACGGCTGGGACCTCGTCTCCCTAGGCCTGGCCGGCGAATGCCACCTCGACCCCATCGCCGCCCGAACAATCCGAGACACCCCCGCCCGCCTGATCTCCCTCTGCCTGGGCATCAACATCTACGGCGGCGAAACCTTCAACGGCCGAACCCTCCCCGGCCAGGTAGAAGCCTTCCTCCACACCGTCCGAGACGGCCACCCCCACACCCCGATAGTCGTCATCACCCCGCTGGTAGCCCCCAACCTCGAAGGCAAACCCAACGCCGTAGGCCTAACCCTCGACGACATCCGGGCCTGCGTGTCCCTAGGCGCCCGAACCCTCAACGACCCCGACCTCCAGCTGATCGACGGCCGAACAATCCTCACCCCCGAAGAAGCCCGAACCCTGTATGCCGACGACGTCCACCCCAACCCCGACGGCTACCGCCTGATAGCAACCCGCCTGGCCCCACTCCTGACCCTCCCTCTCTAACTCCACTCGCGATGCACCACCCTGTGATGGCTGCTGACGGGGATAATGCGGGCATGGCCGGCAACGAGTACTGGGTTCTCCGCGACCAGAGCGAGGCGCCGGACCAGGCGCCGCGGTTGGAGCTTCCGCTCGGTGTCGAGGTGTTGCGGGCGGCCGAAGTATTGGAGGAGCTGTTCACGGCGGAAAGCCGGTTGGACGCGGTCGCGCTGGTAGTCGGAGATACGGTGGTCGGCGGTACGAGCCGTGATCACGTCTTGGTGCCGGTTGAAGAGGAGCGTTCGGTCGGGACCGGCGACGGCGCGACGCTGCCGGGCTACTCGGGAAAGTACGAGTTGTTGAGGTTCGTTTGTGCGGAGTGCGGGCGGGTGACGTACCGGCTTCAGGTTGATCCGCGCGACCCGCCGCTGTGCGTGGACGGACACGGAGCATTGGAACTGGAGCGATGAACCTGGACGCGGCTGCGAAGCCCCTCGGGGACGTGTTCGGGGGCAGGTTCGTGCTCGTGAACTACATTCCGTTCTACGGCGCCGCCTTGTTCTTGCTGGTGGTGATCTGGGCCGGCGCACCAGGTGAGTTGCGGTTCGGTCGGGCATGGGCCACCGCTGGAAAGCTCGGGCTGGGCGAGGTACTGCTCCTTACCGTTGCGCTCACTGTGATCGGAGCGGCGACTCAACCCTTGCAGTTGGGGTTGGTGCGACTGGTGGAGGGATATTGGCCGCGGCGGCTCAGTTGGCTGGGTGACCGGCTGCGGAAGCGGCACGAGGACCGCCGGGACGCGATGGTCGAAGCTGCGGCATTGCCGGAGCGGCCGGAGGATCTCACCCAGGAAGAGCTCAACCGGATCGGGATCGCCGGGACCACGTTGACCAAGCATTACCCGGCGGAGGACGCCGTCCGGGCGACGGCGTTCGGCAACGCGTTGGCGGCAGCTGAGGCGTACGCGGGAGCGCGATTCGGGTGGGATGCGGTAGTTGCCTGGCCGCGGCTTTATCCGATGCTCGGTGAGCGGGTTCGTGAGATCGTCGACGATCGCCGCGACACGATGGACTTCTCCGTCCGGCTGTGTGCGGTTTCTCTGGCTACTGGTATCGCAGGCGTGGTCCTGCTCCTGGACTCAGGGTGGTGGCTCTGCCTGGCGCTGGTGCCGATCGCCATCGGCCTGCTGGCGTACCGCAGCGCTGTGGAGGCAGCGATGGCGTACGGCGAAGCGATCGAGGCAGCGTTCGATCTGCACCGGTTCGACCTGCTCGCTGCGCTGCACCTGCCGCTGCCCGCAGATCAGGAAGCGGAGCGGAAGCTGGCCGCCGAACTGTGCACGTCTTGGCGACAGGGCGCCGCCTCGTCGACGTCGTACGACCATCAAGGACCGAAGTGAACATGCGACGCCCACCGCATCGGGTCGTCGGGAAAGCGGCGGCGCACGGTCGCAACGGCGGCGTGCAGAGCTGACGCCGCGCCGTCGGCCGGTAGGGCGTCGTACACCTCGGCCACAAGGTCGACCGACCGGGCATCGCTGACCGGCCAGACGGTTCCGATGACCTGCGGGCAGCCGGCGAGGAAGAGCGCACCTGCGAGGTGCAGAGACTCATCCGGAACCCCGACGTCGCCGCGGGCAGTCTCGCAGGCAGACAGGAAGGCGAACTTCGGTACCACGCCGATCCGGATCAGCTCGACGACCGTGAGCGGGTCGTCAGCAAGGATGAGTCGCCCGTCAGACGGTACGTCGGCGTCCTGCCTGCCGTGGCAGGCGAAATGGACGACATCGGCCTGCGACATCGCCGCCACCACGTCCTGCCAGGTCGCGTCCGGTCCCGACAGCACCTGAGGCACCGGCAGCCGGCTCGCGGCCACCTCGCTCTCCCTCTTGGCATGCGGGAGCGCCGACAGGCCCGGTGTCTCGGGCATCGCCACGATCAACGCGGAGCGCCACTCCTGATCCGCGCGGCCGCGCGCCGCGATCAGCGCCGTCAGCGTCGGGGTGTAGGACGAGATCACGCGATCCGGGACCTCGCCCGCCGCGTGCAGCGGAAGCGCCATCATCGGCCCGGTCGAACACCACCACACCCGGGTTGCAGACGTCGGCTCCAGTACCGACAGCACCGGACTCGCGATCGTCTCCCACAGCCAGTCGCAGGTCTGTCGTACGACCACCCGAGACCGCAGCCGGCCGGGCTCGCTCACCGCACGGTCGAACTCCTCCGCGTGCCGCACCACGTCGGGCAGATCAATGGCCGGCAGTGGCACCACGGTGAGGCCCGCGCCGGTCACGATCAACGCATCGCACCGGTAGCGGCTCACGTTGACCACGACCACCGGTCCTCCGACCGCCGCGTCGCGGAGTTCCTTGTACTGCGATCCGCCGGTGGCACGCAGGCGCGCGGTCAGTTCGTCCCAGCGCCGGGCGAGCTCGCGACGTCGCGAACCCGCCCAGTATTCACGTCTGTCCGTCAGACCGTTCAGCTGTTCATGCAGCTCCGCGAGTTCGGGGTCCGCCTCGGCACCCGGCGACATGAGCAGTACGCCGCGACCGGTCTCCAGGAGCTCGATCGCCAGCTCCGGCCGGCCCTGGGTCAGAGCGGTGGCCGCGGCCTGGGACGGCAACCCTGCGAGCTCGGCGAGCAGCCGCCGCCGCTCCCGGTGCTCGAGACCGCGCCACACCAACTCCGGCAGCAGCCCGACCGCCAGGCTGAAGCCCTCGAGCGCAGTGCTCCAGTCACCCAGCTCCGCCGCCACCTCACCCCACAGCTTGGAGATCTGGGCCCGGAGGGACGTCGGCACAGCGCTGTCGGCGACGACGTCACGAGCGAGGCCGATGACTGTCCGAGCCACCTCGTGGTCGCCGTGAGCCCGGAACTCACGCACTCGGACGTTGGCGAGACCGATGACGTAGAGGTGCAACTGTGGGTCGTCGTCAGAAGCTGTGTCCAGCGATTCGCGGCAGGCCAGCTCGGCGTCGGCCAGGTCCGCGGGATCGAGGCTCACGTCGTACCTGGCGACCAGACTGGTGGCCAGCAGGTTCAGTGAACGCGGGCGGCTCGAATGGTCCTGGGAGAGGGCACCGACCGATTCCTCTGCCGCACTGATGACCCGATCAAGCTCCGCGCCGCCGGTCCGGCCGTCTGGCTGGGCCCGCAGGTACGCGGTGACGTAGTTGTGCAGGTAGACCACCCGGTCCGGATGGCCGGTATCGACGGCGTCCAGGCCTCGCCGCGCGACCGCGATCGCTTCGGCGGCCAGTTGCTGATCGTCGGCCTGCTTGAGTGACTGGCCCAGCTCGAGGCCGTAGTTCGCCAACCGCTCGAGGCGGTCCCGTCCGCTGTCGGTGTTCGGCTCGGCCGCCATCGCGCCGTAATAGATCGCGTTGTACAGATCGGACCGCTCGCCGTAGCGGGCAAACCGCCGTTGGTGCGCGAGGCCGAGGTCTCGCGCACCCTCACGGTGGCGCGCGCTGTCCACGTAGAGCAGGTCGAGGGCGCCGCTGTACAGACGGATCGCCGAGTCCAGGTCTTCGGCACCGTTCCGCCACTCGTACCTCCGCAACAGCACCCGGGCGAGTTGCTGCATCCGGCTTGGGCTCTCCCCGGCCCGCACTGCCTGTTCAGCGGCGTCGTAAGCATCGTCCAGGTCAGCCAGGCGGCCGGTGCGGTCCAGACGCGAGATGAGGGCCGCCGAGAGGTTCACCCGCGGCCCCGGTTGCTGGTCGGGAGGCGCGAAGCGAATCGCGATCTGCGCGAACTCGATGGCCTCGTCCAGACGCGGCAGGTCCCCCGTGGCCAAGGCAAGGTCGCGCAAGGCGACGGCGCGTCCCTCCAGGTACATCCACCGGCGCGGATTGTTCGGCGCGGCTCGTTGGGTGGCCTGGAAGAAGGCGGTCACGCTCTCGGCCAGATCCTCGGCGCTGGATTGCTGCACACCACGGACCAGGAGTGCGCGGCCGAGGACGTACGACGCCTCCGCGTCGAGCTCGGGGTGCACCCCGGCCAGGACCTGGGCGGTCCGGCCGGCCTCGATCGCTCCGTCGATGTCGGCCGGCACACCGAAGCGTTCGAACCGGGTGCGGAGGACGACTCCGATGTTCGCGGCCATTTGGCTGCGGGCGGCGGGATCGGGTGAGATCGCCGCGATCTCCGAGAACAGGGCTTCGGCGACGTCGAGCCCCAGGCGCCGGGCACGCGGCTCGTGCATGAACAACGCGGCGACCGTGCCGGCTAGATCGTCCGCCTCGTCGAGGCTGCGGTGGAGGTACAGACGAGGCATCAGGTTGGCGGCGGCCGCATCAGGGCCATGCTCGGCGGCGTACGGCAAGAACTCTTCGACCAACTCGGCGGCGGTGACGTCGACGGCCCACCCGTCGTCGCGTGCCACTCCGTCGTCGGGCGCCTCGGAAGCACCGACGTCCTCGGCGTACGTCTCGGGCGGCGGCTCGCGGTTGAGCATCGGGTCGAACGCTTCCCAGGTCAGCTCGCCCCGGTCCGCCAGGCCGTCGTACTCCAACGCCATGCTCCGGTCGATCTCGTCAGCTCCGGCCTCGTACCGGCACCAGTAGTACTTCGCGATCGCCTTCGCCAGCTCGACGTCCACTTCAGAAGTCCACACGGGAAGGGCGAAGTCGCTCCGCAGAACGTCAACCATCGCGTCCCGTACACGCCCGGCGGACTTCCCGGACAACAGTTCGGTCGGGTCTTGCGAGCGTTCGTACCGGGAGGTGACGCCGCGGATGAAGCGCAGTGCGCGGTCGCGCTTGGCTTTCGGTCCTCGCCCCCAGCTCACGGCCACACCGTCAGTATGTCGGCCGGCCGGCGAGCTGGGGAGTGGCTGAGGACAGATCCCTTCCGCACCGGCAACTGCGGTCACCTCACCACGCGGGCGTCCGCGACAGCCACGGTGCTCTCGCTCAGCGGGTGACGGAGGAACCCGCGTTCAAGGGCGGGTGGGAGCTCAGCGCCGTGGGAGCGACGCAGGAGCGAGGCGTCGCGGGCGTGGGGTGAGTACCCCACGCCGGACAGACCTCGCTTCTGTTTCCTTGGTGAAGCTGGTACTACGCCGCGCGCCAGACCGCGGTGAGGGCGACGGCTCCGCGTGGGGTGGTGTGTAGGACGGTCGCGCCGTTCTTGTAGAGGTACGGCTTCCAGCCGCTCGGCTGGTGGCCGGCGGCGTACCAGCCGGTCTTGCTGGTGTCCTTCGGGTTCTGGTAGCGGGTCTTGTCGTCGTAGGAACGCTTCGCGGTCCAGCCCGCGAAGGTGTGGCCGGAGCGCGTGAAGGCGTTCTTCCGCAGGGCCGTCGACCGGTCGTAGAGCACCACGGTGGACGACATCGAGCCGGTGCCACCCGCGGCGGCGTACGTCACCGTGAACTGGAAGTTGTCCAGGCGGTAGAGCCGGCCGGCTCCGATGTTGAAGCCCAGGTAGTAGGTGCCGCGCTGGTGGGTGAGGTGTTCACTCTCGGACCCGGAGGCGTGCTCGTAGGTTCGTACCAGCTTGAAGGACCAGTTGTAGACGAAGATGCGGTTGGTCTTCTGCGTGCCCTTGGGGCTGGTGATCACGTAGACGTAGCTCTGGTCGCAGTCGATGCCCTGCCCGAGGCCGGTCATCGTCAGCTTCGCCGACTTTCCGGTCTCCTTGAAGGCGCTGTTGTAGGCGTAGTACTGGTTCAGCGTGCCGCCGGCGTACCGGTTGTTGACCGCGTCGTAGCACAGGCCGGTCGTTGTGTGCGGCAACAGTACGGTCTTCTCGATCGCGAGGGTGCTGGGGTTGATGATCCGGACGGCCCGTCCCTGGGTGGCGCCCTGGACCGAGTCGTCATTGGTCCAGGCGGGGATCATCAACCGCTTGGTGTCGGCGTTGTAGGCCATGTCGTTGCCGTGCCCGAGCAGGTTCGTGGCGTGACCGGAGCGGATCCGGAAAGTCGCGATCTTGGTCGGCGTGGACGCGTACAGCTTGGTCTTGATCAGCTGGGTGGAGTCGTAGACCTTGGTACCGGACTTGGCGTGCTCCGACACGACGCTGTACCAGTACGTGCCGTCGGTGACCCCGCCGTTGAGCGCCGTGTACTTGGCCGAGGTCGGCTTGGCGGTCCCCGCCAGGGTCGGACCGGTGACCTTCGGCAAGGCGGCACTCGCGGTCACCGTGCCGCCGATGGTGAGCGCGGTGGCGACGCCGAGCACGCCCACCGTCCGCGTCAGCCGTCCGATTCCGTCCCGAGTAAGCATGAAGCCCCCTTCGCTGGTGCGGTACTTCCCTGCGAAGCCGCACGTCTCCGCACGATAGGGCCGAGCAAGGTCACCAACGGCAACTCTCCTCGCCGCGGATCCCGAGGCACTCGCCCACGCCCGGCAACAGCACACGAGCCGCGGGTACCTCACCAGGCGGGAGTCCCGTCGCCTTCACCGAGCGGGTGACGGAGGAACCCGCGACCAGGGGTGGGTGGGAGCTCAGCGCCATGGGAGCGACGCAGGAGCGAACGAGGCGCCGGCGTGGGGATTTGCCCCCACGCCGATAGCTCCCACCCACCCTTTGGCGCGGTTCCTCAAAGAGCCCGGCGCCGGAGCGCCGGGCCTAGTGGGTTGGTCAGGTACGGCGGACTGCCAGGCCGTCGATCTGGTAGACCTTGCCGGCTGTTCTGGTGGTCAGGACCACCGATCCGGTCAGGAAGGTCGACGGGACCGGCAGCGGTACGGCTGCCTGGTACACCAGTGACGGGTTGCTGAGGTCGACGATGCCGACCGACTTCCCGTTGTAGTAGACGGTCAGGCTGCCGCAGGTCGAGCACTTCGTCGCCACCAGCCAGAGGCGCTTGGCCTGGACGCTGCTGCGCGAAACGGAGATCCCGGTCTTGGTGGTGACCGTCGCGGTGCCCAGGTAGTACGCCGAGTTCGTCGTCCGGGTCCATCCGGTCGAGGCGCCCATCGCGCGATCGTCCGAGGGCCGGGAGAAGCAGCGGTCGGCGGTCCAGCCGGACACGTTGCCGACGGCATCCCGGGCCCGGACCGAGACGCAGTACTCGTACCCCGCCGCGAGGCCGATCGTCACCGAGGTGGCCGTCGTACCGGACTTGATCGCGGCGTACGCGCCGAAGTTCCCGGCCGTCGGTGCGATCCGCCAGCGGGAGTCGTACGAGGCGACCGGCGTGCCGCTGTCGTCGGAGGCGGTGTAGGTGACCGTGGCGGTCGCCGCGTTCGTCACGTCGAAGACCGGCCCGGTGATCTGCACCGTGGGTGCGGCCAGGTCGACCAGCACGTACCGGAAGGCAACGCTGGCCTGCCCGTCGGCGTCGACCGCCTTCACCCGGAACTTGTGGGAGCCGGCAGGCACTCCGCTCTTCTGGTACGGCGAGGTGCACGGCACGGCCGCCGTGTCGTCCAGCTGGCACGTCGTGGTCACCGGACCTGCCATGCCGTTGGTGTCGAACGGGATGCTCACGGTGGAGCCCATCGGGGTGGAGGTCGAACCGAGGCTGACGCGGGCGCCCTGCCACACCGCTGACCCGATGCGATCCGTACCTTGCGTGCGGTAGGTCGTCACGCCCGTTCCGAGGGTTCCGTCGGCCGCGACCGGCAACGTCACGAGGGCGCTGCCACCGAAGGCGATCGGCTGCGTCATCAGCACCTCGGAGCCGTCGGGCGACCACGTGATGCCCGCCGGCCGCTGCTCGGTCGCGGTGCCGAGCTTCGGCGTACCGCCGGCGACCGGGACGATCGCGGGGGCGTTGCCGTCGATGTACGCAATCCAGCGGTTGTCCGGCGACACCGACGGCATGGTGCTCTGCTCGGTGCCCGCGAAGGTACCGGTCACGACTCCGGCCGCCTTGGCCTGGACGATGGACAGCCGTCCGCTGATCTGGTCCTTGACGATCAGGTTCGAGTTGCTCAGCCAGGTCGGCATCTGCAGGTTGCAGCCGACCCGGACCGGCGTCCCGCCGGTCGCGGCGACGATCTCCACACAGGAACCGGCGTTCGGCTGCAGTCGTTCGAAGGCGATCCTCGACCCGTCCGGCGACCAGGCCAGGCGGAAGATGCCCGAGGAGCCGTCCAGAATCTGCACCGGCGTCGCGTGCGGGATGTCGGCCCGCACGCGCCAGATGGCGACCTGCCCCTTCGCGAAGGCGATCTCCCGTCCGTCGGGCGAGGCGGCGACGACGTCGCCGATGATCTGGGTCGGGCCGTCCGGCGCGAGCGGGACGACCTGCTGGCCGCCGGGTACGGCGATCTGGCCCGCGTACGTCCGGGTGTTGCCGTTCTCGAGCCAGATCGTGTGGCCGACGGTGATCGCCCGATGGGCAGCCGGCAGCGTGATCGGCGTACTGGCCTGGCCCTCGCCCTCGGCGTTCGTCGCGGCGACCGAGTAGGTCGCGCCGGGAATGTGCTCCGACTCGTGCCACTGGTACCCGACGTCGTTCCAGGCGGGCGTCCAGGGCAGGACGGTGTCGGTGCCGCCGACGATCCGGTGGACGTTGTAACCGGTCACGGCGTCGTCGTTGGCGTCGGGCGCCGCCGTCCAGCGCAAATCCACGCCGGTCAGGGTGCCGGCCAGTTTGACGTCCAGCGGGGCGGACGGCAACTTCGCCGCTCGAGTCACCTTGGTGGGGGCGGGAATCGCGGAGGCGGGCAGGGTCGCGGTCAGGCCGACAGCGGCCAGCGCGATCGGCGCGAGCACTCGGAAGGTCGTGCGCACAGAGTTCCTCGAATCGGTGACGGCGAGAACCGGAAAGGTTCTCGTTCGCCCGTATATCGAGACACTCCAACGTCCGTTACGGCGATTGCAACAACCTGCAACCACCGCAACAAAACCCTGGCCCAACTGCCGACGCCTCACCACACGGGAGTTCGTGACAGCCACGGGGCTCTCGCTTTAGCGGGTGACGGAGGACCCGCGACCAGGGGGTGGGTGGGAGTCCAGCGCCGTGGGAGCGACGCAGGAGCGAACGAGGCGCCGGCGTGGGGACTACCCCCACGCCGGACGGGAGCTCGTGTCAGTTTTCTTTGGTGAGGCTGGTGCCTAGGGCTTGCCAGTCGAGGACGGGGGCCGCGAGGTCGCGGATGGTGGCTAGGAGGCCCAGGCGGGCGGCGCGGAGGTCCGGGTCTTCGGCCATGACCAGGATTTCTTCGAAGAAGGTGGTGATGGGAGCCACCAGGGGCTGGGTGGCGGTGACGAAGTCGGCCAGGGCGGTGGGGGCGGTGCCTACCTTTTGGACGGCTTCGTGGAGGGCGACCTCGGCCGGTTCGGTGAGTTTGGTGGAGTCGTACTGGGCGACCGCGTCGGCGGGGACGATGCGGCGAGCCCGCTGGAGTACGGCGACCAGGTCGGCGAACCCGTCGCTCTGCACCTGGCGTTGGAGTTCGGCGAGGGTTTCGTCGGCAGTGGCAGGGGCCTCGGCCAATGGCAACACGGCAGCGACCTGGAGGTGGTCGTCGCCGCGGTCGGTTAGCTGCTGTTCGTACCGGCGGATGGTGAAGTCAGCGGCGTCGGCCAGTACGGGGGCGGAGACCTCGATGCCCTGGGCCTCGATCTCGGCGGCGGCAGCGGCGAGGCCGGTTGACAGGGTGATTGCGCGCAGGGACGGGTGTTCGCGCAGGATGGCGACGACGCCTGCGGCGGCGCGGCGTAGGGCGAAGGGGTCGGAGCTGCCGGTGGGCTTGGCGCCGATGGCGAACAGGCCGGCCAGGAGGTCGAAGCGATCCGCCAACGCGAGCAGAGCGCCTGGCACAGTTGACGGCACCGGGTCGCCGGCGGAGCGCGGCAGCTCCATGTCATACAACGCCTGAGCAACAGCTTCGGTTTCGCCGCTGCGGCGGGCGTACTCGCGGGCCATCGTGCCGGCCAGGCTGGTCAGTTCGACGACCATCTGTGAGCCGAGGTCGAACTTGGCGAGCTCCGCAGCGCGCTGCAAAGCCACCAGATCATCACCGGACAGCTCCACGGCAGAGGCCAGGGACAGAGCGACGGCCCCAATACGACGGGCGCGTTGGGCCATCGAGCCGAGGCGCTCTTCGAAGGCGAGCTTCTCCAGGTTCTGCTTCATTGCCTCGGGGGTGCTCTGCAGGTCGGCGCGCCAGAAGAAGGCGGCGTCCTCGTAGCGAGCACGCAGCACGCCCTCGTTGCCGTTGCGTACGGTCGCCTCGTTGACCGAACCGTTGGCAACGGCAACGAAATGCGGCAGCAGTTCGCCTGAAGCACCACGGACCGGCAGGTAGCGCTGGTGCTTGCGCATCACGGTGGTGAGGATCTCGGCGGGCAGGTCCAGGTAGTCGGCGGAGAAGTTGCCGAGGATCGGCGTCGGCTCCTCGATCAGGTTGACGATCTGGTCCAGCAGCGCGGACTCGGCGTCGAAGTCGATGCTGCCGTTGACGTCGCGCGCCAACAGTTCCGAGGCCTCGACAATGCGCTGACGGCGCTTGGCCGGGTCGGCCTCGATGCCGTGGATCCGCAGCAGGTCGAGGTACCCCTCGGCCGACGCGATCTCGACGGTCGGCTGCGCGGCGGTACGAAGTACGCGGGTCGTACGCCCGGCCGACAGCGACGAGACGGACACCGGTACGACCTGGTCACCGAGCACCGCGACCAGCCAGCGGACCGGCCGGGTGAACGACAGCTTGGCGTCGTTCCAGCGCATGTTCTTGTCCGACCGCAGCCCGCTGACGATCTCGGCCAGTACGCCGCTGAGCACCTCGGCAGCCCCACGCCCCGGATCGGGTTTGGTCACCGCGACGTACTCGACCCCGTCAACCACCAAGTCGTGCAGCTCGGAAGGCTCCACCTTCTGGCCACGCGCAAACCCGGCAGCGGCCTTCGTAAGGTTGCCCTCGGCATCAAACGCGGCAGCCTTCTTCGGACCGCGCGAAACCTTCTCAGCGTCCGGCTCGCTCGCCTGGACAGCAGCCACGAAAGCGACCACCCGGCGCGGCGTCGCATAGGTAGTGACCTCGCCATGCCCGAGCCGGGTCGCAGCCAGCTTCTCGGTCAACGCAGCCTTAACGGCGGCGGCCGTCTTGGTGACCTCCGACGGCGGCATCTCCTCGGTACCGATCTCGAACAGCAGCTGACGCGTCCCACTCATCACCGGGAACTCAGCCGGCGCCGGCACCGCATCAGGCAGCGAGGCGATCCCAAGCGGGTGCTCGAGCTCAGTACGCCGCTCCGCCCACAACTGCGCCACCTCACGCGCCAGCGTCCGCATCCGACCGAACGCCTTGGCGCGCTCAGTAGTACTGACCGCTCCCCGCGAATCGAGCACGTTGAACGTGTGCGAGCACCGCAGCACATTGACATGCGCCGGCACCGGCAGCCGCAGATCCAGCATCCGCCGGGCCTCGTTCGCGTACTCCTCGAACAGCCGCTTCTGGCTGTCGACGTCGGCGTCGTCGAGGTAGTACCGGCTCATCTCGTACTCCGCCTGGCCGAACGCCTCGCCGTACGAGATGCCCGGCGCGTACGCGATGTCCTTGAAGTGCGACACCCCCTGCAGCGCCATCATGATCCGCTCGATGCCGTAGGTGATCTCCACCGACACCGGGTCCAGCGTCATCCCTCCGGCCTGCTGGAAGTAGGTGAACTGGGTGATCTCCAGCCCGTCCAGCCACACCTCCCAGCCGAGTCCCCAGGAACCGGTCGCCGGGTTCGCCCAGTTGTCCTCGACGAACCGGACGTCGTGCGCGTCGATGTCGATGCCGAGCGCCTCGAGACTGCTCAGGAACAGCTCCTGCGGGTTGCCCGGATCCGGCTTGAGCACGACCTGGAACTGGGTGTGCGTCTGCAGCCGGTTCGGGTTCTCGCCGTACCGCGCGTCGTCCGGCCGGACCGACGGCTCGACGTACGCGACCCGCCACGGCTCCGGACCGAGGACGCGCAGGATGGTCGCCGGGTTCAGCGTGCCGGCCCCCACCTCGGTGTTGAACGGCTGCACCACCATGCAACCGCGTTCGGTCCAGTACTTCGTCAGCGCGAGCAGCGCGTCCTGCATCGTGAGCACGAACAACTTCCTCAGGTTCGGTCGAGATTCGGGGGATCGAGAGCCGCAGTCTATGAGACTCCCCACTGACCTGTTACCTCAGCTGATCTCGTGGAGGTGGGCTTCGACCCAGGTGCGGAGGCCGCTGAGCGGGGCCGAGACGCTGTGGCCGAGGTCGGTCAGCGAGTACTCGACGCGGAGCGGGACCTCGGCGTAGATCTCGCGGTTGACGAAGCCGCTGTCCTCGAGCCGGCGCAGGGTGTTGGTCAGGACCTTCGGGCTGATGCCCTGCAGCCGGCGCTGGAGTTCGCCGAACCGGACCGGGCCGTCTTCCAACGCGCCGATCGCGAGCGCGGCCCACTTGTTCGCGAGCAGGTCGAGGACGTCGCGGCACGGGCACTGGAGGGCGTACACATCGTGCTTGTCGTGCACTCCGGTCGAGCAGATGACGGTCACGAATACCCCTCCCGAGCTGGTCACTTTCCAGAAGATAGTAGCAGCCCTTGCGGGAAAGTACGGTCGCACGGATAGCGTCCCGGACCATGCGAGCCATTACCCAGAACAAGTTGGGCGGACCCGAGGTCCTGCACGTCGCCGAGGTCGAGCGACCCGAACCACTACCGACCGAGATGCTGGTCCGCGTGCACGCGGCCGGGGTGAACCCGGTCGACTACAAGACCCGCGAAGGCGGCGGCATGCAGGGCGTGCTCGGCGAGCCGCCGTTCATCCTCGGCTGGGACGTGTCCGGCGTGGTGGAGGAGATCGGGTTCGGCGTGCACACGCTGGAGGTCGGTGACGAGGTCTACGGCATGCCGTGGTTCCCGCGGGCCGCTTCGGCGTACGCCGAGTACGTCACCGCGCCGGCCCGTCAGTTCGCCAAGAAGCCCGCTAACCTCAGTCACGCCGAGGCGGCCGCGCTTCCGCTGGCCGGGCTGACGGCTTGGCAGATCCTCACGGCCGCGGCTGAGCTTCAGCAAGGGCAGCGGGTGCTGATCCACGCGGCGGGTGGTGGCGTCGGGCACCTGGCGGTTCAGTTCGCGAAGAACCTTGGTGCGTACGTGATCGGCACGGCCAGCAAGGCCAAGCACGACTGGCTGCTGTCGATCGGCGCCGACGAGGTGATCGACTTCCAGACGACGGCTGTCGAGACGGCGACCGGCGACCTGGACCTGGTGGTCGACCTGATCGGTAGCGAGACCACGCTCGACCAGTCGATCAAGGTACTCAAGCCGGGTGGGCTGCTGGTCGCAGTACCGTCCGGTACTTCACCAGAGCTGCTCGCCAAGGCTGCGGCGGCCGGTGTGCGGGTGCGGCCGTTCCTGGTCGAGCCGGACGGACATGCGCTCGGCGAGATCGCAGTACTGGTGGAGCACGGCGAAGTACAGGTGGAGGTCGAGGAGACCTTCCCGCTGGCCGACGCCGCCGAGGCCCATCGGCGGATGGCGACCGGTAGGACCCAGGGCAAGTTGGTGTTGGACGTACGCACCGACGGGCAGTAGTCGCCGCTGAGGCAGCCCGCCCCGCTCAGGACGTCGTGCCGGTGGGCCGAATTGCCGCGGACTTCCTGTTGTTGCGTTCGGGGTCGGGGAGCCAGGCGTCGGCGGGGATGGTGAGCCAGGCGTCGGTGGCTAGCTCGTCTATGGCCGCGTTTAGGGCGTCCAGGGCGGGGTGGGTTAGGTCTGCTCGCCAGATCATTGACCAGGGGTAGAGGATCACTGGGTCGATGACCGGGCGTAGGACGGCGCCTGGGACTGGCGGTTGGGTGCTCATCGTCAGGATCGGGGAGCTGCGGTCGCGGATGTGCTGCGCGAGCTCGTCGGCGCCGCCCTCGACGTGTGGATGCGCGAGTGTCCGGTCGATGCCCCACGGCGCGAGCACCTGCAGGATCGCGTGGTCCCAGGCCGGGGTCGCGTGATTCCCTGCCCGGTAACACAATCCGGTCCCCTTCAGGTGCTGCAGCGGGATCTCGGCAAGCTCGGCGAGCGGGTCGCCTTCGGGCAGCAGGACGGTCAGCGGTTCGTACCGCACGACGCGTTGACGCAGACCTTCGGCCGAGCCGGGATGCCGGCCGAAGGTGACGTCGAGACGATCGGCCTGCACCAGCGGTACGGCGGCCTCGCTCCCGGTGTGGAAGCGGACGAAGAACTCCAGCTCCGGCGCGATCCGCCGGGCGGCCGCGAGCACGAGCGTGGGCGTCAGCCCCGGGCCGACCACGTCCACGGTCATCGACGGGGCGAAGCCGCGCAACTCGTGCACGGTGAGGTCGTGCAGGCTGATCAGCTCTCGCGCCCTGACCAGCAGCTTCTGGCCGGACGGGGTCAGCTCGACCCGGCGGGTGGTGCGATCGAAGAGCCGCGCCCCGAGGCGGTCCTCCAATCGGCGGATGTCGCGGCTGAGGGCCTGCTGCGCGATGAAGAGCCGCTGGGCCGCGCGACTGAAGTGCAGTTCCTCCGCCACCACGACGAAGTACCGCAGCAGCCGGATCTCCAGGTCGTCGGGCACGCGTTCTTATTAACACACCAGGTGTGTCAATCACCGGTCAACAGGTGTTGGAGTCCGGGGCACGTTCTCCCGCATGGTCGAGACATGACCACACAAACCGCTTTGACCCTCGATGTCGACGACGCCCGCCTGTACTACGAGTTGCGCGGCAGCGGGCCGCTCGTGGTGCTGGTCGGGGCTCCGATGGACGCTGACTCCTTCGCGCCGCTGGCCGAGCTGCTGGCCACGGACTACACGGTGCTGACGACCGATCCGCGCGGGATCAACCGCAGCCCGCTCGACAACCCTGATCAAGACTCGACTCCGGCACTCCGCGCCGCCGATCTGGCTGCTCTGATCACCCACGTCGGTGCCGGGCCGGCCGTCGCGCTGGGGTCGAGTGGCGGGGCGGTCAGCGTGCTGGCGCTGGCGGAGCTCTTCCCGGATGCGGTCAGCATGGTGATCGCGCACGAGCCGCCGTTGCTCAATCTGCTGGACGACCGGGTCGAGCAGAACGCGCTGTCCGAACAGATGCGGGCGACGTATCTGTCGGGCGACGTGATCGGCGGCTGGGAGAAGTTCTTCGCGCAGGCAAACATCATGGTGCCGCCGGGGGCGATCGAGGGGATGTTCGGGGGTGAGCGCGACCCGCAGTCGGTGACGGACGAGCGGTTCTGGTTCGGGCACGAGCTGGGGCCGAGCGTCGGCTGGGAGCCTCAGCTCGACACACTGCGAGACGGGCCGGTCCGGATCGTGGTCGGGATCGGGGCGGAGTCGGGCGGTCAGCTGTGTGAGCGGACCTCGACCGCTCTCGGCACCGCTCTGGGGGTCGAGCCGACCCGTTTCCCCGGCGGACACACGGGCTTCGCCGATGACCCGGCGGCCTTCGAGCCGGTACTTCGGGAGGTACTCGCCAAGGGGTGAGACGACCAGCGGGTGAACTGTTGCAAGGCGGCCTACGGAGCTGTGGACGGACGGGGCAGACTAGGAGCTAGCCGGCCGGGTACAGGTGGGCATGAAAGTGCCCACTTGACCTCAACACTGGTTGAAGTCTCAAGGTAGAGCCACCGGCCCTCCTGGGCCCTGACGAAGGAGCAGAGTTGACCACGAAGTACACGCTTCCGGACCTCGGCTACGACTACGGCGCGCTGGCGCCGAGCATCGCGGGCGAGATCATGGAGCTGCACCACTCCAAGCACCACCAGACCTACGTCAACGGCCTGAACGACACCCTGGAGAAGCTGGCCGCGGCCCGCGAGAACGGTGACTTCGGTTCGATCGTCGGGCTGGAGAAGACGCTCGCCTTCAACCTCGGCGGTCACGTCAACCACTCCATCTTCTGGAAGAACCTCTCCCCGGACGGCGGCGACAAGCCGGACGGCGAGCTGGCTGCCGCGCTGGACGAGTCGTTCGGCTCGTTCGACGCCTTCCAGGCCCACTTCACCGCCGCCGCGACCACCATCCAGGGGTCCGGCTGGGCCATCCTCGGCTGGGACGCGCTGCAGGGCCAGCTGCTCATCCACCAGCTGTACGACCAGCAGGGCAACCTGCCCGCCGGGCAGATCCCGATCGTCATGCTGGACATGTGGGAGCACGCCTTCTACCTGCAGTACAAGAACGTGAAGCCGGACTACGTCAAGGCCTGGTGGAACGTCGTCAACTGGGCCGACGCCCAGGCCCGCTTCGACGCGGCCCGCACCAACGCCGGCGGCCTCATCACCGTCGCCTGACGCACACCTGACCGTCCGAAGAACCCCGGCCACCCGCCGGAGGTTCTTCGGACATCGGGCGAACCGCCCGGCCCGGACCTCCGGCGCACCGCCCGGACCCCCCGGGCGCACCGCTCGGTGTCGGGCGCTCTGCGCCACTCCCTTTCTGGTGGCGAGGTGACGCGAAGCGTCACGAGCCCGTGTGCTCAGCGCTGGCCTCGGCCGGAGGCCAGCCGTTCGACCGCCTTGGTGATGCGGTTGGCGCGGGTTTCCGGTTTCTTGGCTTCTTCTATGCCGAGGACGACCCAGCTGCGCTGGCTGTAGGAGAGGGTGTCGAAGAACGCCCGGGCCTTCGGATCGGCAGCGAGGGCCTCGGCGAAGTCTGCCGGTACTTCGACCTCGCGCGGCTGGTCGTCGAGCACGATGTCCACCTCGAGCTCCTCACCCCCAACCACCCCGGCCGCCTCGCGATGCTTGACGCTCAGCGCGACCATGTACCGCCCACCCATCACCGCCACCGTGTTCCGGTAGGTGTACCCGTTCAGCGTGATCACCACCGGCGGCTTCTTCCCCCGCCCGAGCGCCTCGATCACCTCCGCCGGCACCTCGATCCCGGTCACCGTCGTACCGGCGATCGTCGTCGTGAACTTCATCTCAACCCCCGAAGAACTCGGTCAGCACCGGCCCGATCGCCGACGCCTTGATCATGTGGTTCTGCCCCGGGATCTCCCGATGCACAGCCCCCGGCACCGCGTCCGCGACCGCCTTCACCGACGCCCGCATCCAGCCAGGACTCTTCCCGCCACCCACCACCAGCACCGGCAACTCGACACCCGCCCACTGCGACGCATCCAGCGGCTTCCCGAACGCGTTCTCCCCGACCACCGCAGCGTCGTACGGAAGCGTATGAGCCACCGCCTTCAGCTGTTTCCACGCCGGCATCAGCTTCATCAGCGTGACGACGAACCCGGGCAGCCCGATCCCCTTCGTCATGAAGTACCTGATCGCCTCCCCCGGCCGATCCGACAACGCCCGCAGGTCGGCCACCCAGGTCCGCGGAATCGCCTTACGGCTGTCGTCGATCACGTACGGCGCCTCGAAGACCACCAGCTTGCTGATCGGCACCCCCGCGGCGGCAGCCCGCAACGCGAGCGCCGCCCCCGACGAGGAGCCGTACACGTACGCCGACCCGCCAGCCGCCTCGATCACCGCGGCAAGATCCTCGATCTCCCGCTCCACCTCGTACTCCGCTGCGTCGCCGCTGTCACCGCGCCCCCGCCGGTCGTAGTTGTAGACCGTGAATCCAGCGGCCAGCAACCCGGCCAGCTCGGGCATCGGTCCCTGCGCGCGACTACACAGCGCGCCGTCGACCAGGATCACCACTGGACCATCACCGGCCCGGTCGTAGGCGATGGTGGTTCCGTCTTTCGAGACTGTGGTCTTCATACC
Source organism: Kribbella sp. NPDC051718 (assembly GCF_040681515.1). NCBI lineage: Bacteria > Bacillati > Actinomycetota > Actinomycetes > Propionibacteriales > Kribbellaceae > Kribbella > Kribbella sp. NPDC051718. Next base: position 210,911 of record NZ_JBFAYZ010000001.1, read on the forward strand.
CAGAACTCCTTCAGCGCGGGAGCCAGTACTGCGGGGTCGACGTTGTGCTGCTGCTCGGCCAGTACTACGTGACTGCCATCCGCCAACAGCTCCGCCACCGCCTGGTTGCTGTCAGCCATCCACGGCCAGGCGACTCCCCCGGTCAGCACGCGGGTCGGCTGGTGGATCGCCTTGATCGCCTCGGTCGGTACCGAGTAGTCGCCCATCACCGTCGCGTCGTACGCGAGCGTGTGCGCGATCGCCTCCTGCGCCGGCCACCAGGGCGACGCCTTCGCCTGCGCCACGAACTCGGCGGGCATCCCGACCACCTCGGCCATGAAGTACTCCGCCGCCTTGTCCCGCCGGCCCTCCGCGACGAACGCGCGGTAGATCGACGCGGTGTCGGGCCGCGGACGGCCCTCGGCGCCTTCGAGGAAGTACGGCGGCTCCCACAGCGCCAGCTTGTTCACCGGCCGGCCGGCCGCGGTCGCCAGCAACGCGAGCGCGGCGCCGGACGACGTACCGTACAGATGCGCCGAGCCGCCCGCGACGGCGAAGATCGCGTCGAGGTCCTCGAACTCGCGCTCGATCGCGTAGACCTCGGCGTCACCGCTGTCGCCGCGACCCCGGCGGTCGTAGTTGTAGACGGTGTAGCTCTGCGCCAGCAGCGCGGCCAGCGGCGCGTTCGACATCCGATCGACCGACCCACCGCAGACCAGGATGACGGCCGGGCCGTCGCCGAGGCGGTCGTACGCGATCGAGGTGCCGTCGGCCGAGGTGACTTTCTGCATGATGTGCTCCTTCACAGCGGCCGATGCCTCTCATCTGGCCTTCACCGCTGCGTCGAACCAGCAGTCCCCAGATCGACACCGCCCGCGAAAAGATTTCTAGCAGGCGGCGGCGCGGTCGAGGAGGAAGGTGCGTTCGCGCTCGTTGCGGGTCAGGGCGGCGGCCTTCTCGAACTCGGCCCGGGCCTCGTCGAGGCGGCCGAGTTTGAACAGCAGGTCACCCCGGACGCTCGGCAGCAGGTGGTAGTCCTTCAGCGACGGCTCGTCGGCCAGCGCGTCGACCGCGGTGAGTCCGCGCTCGGGGCCGAACGCCATCGAGATCGCGACCGCCCGGTTGAGTTCGACCACGGGTGATGGGGTTACTTGTGCGAGTACGGCGTACAGGCCGGCGATTCGGGCCCAGTCGGTGTCGTCGGCCGCGGCTGCCCGGGCGTGGCAGGCGGCGATGGCTGCCTGGAGGAGGTACGGGCCGGGGGTGCCTTCGAGGTTCCAGGCGCGGTCGATGCTCTCCAGCCCGCGGCGGATGAGCAGGCGGTCCCAGCGGCGGCGGTCCTGGTCGAGCAGCAGAACAGGCTCGCCATTAGGGCCGATGCGGGCGTTGGCGCGGGAGGCCTGGATCTCCATCAGCGCGACCAGACCGTGTACTTCGGGCTCGGCCGGCATCAGTTCGGCGAGCAACCGGCCGAGCCGGAGCGCCTCGTTGCAGAGACTCGGCCGCATCAAGTCGTCGCCGGCGGTCGCGGAGTAGCCCTCGTTGTAGATCAGGTAGATGACCTCCAGTACCGACGAGAGCCGGTCGATCAGGTCCTGACCGGTCGGTACTTCGAACTCGACCTCCGCCTTGGCCAGATTGCGCTTGGCCCGGACGATCCGCTGCGCGATGGTCGCCTCGGGCGCGAGGAACGCGCGCGCGATCTCGTCGGTCTTCAACCCGCCGAGCAGCCGCAGCGTGAGCGAGACCCGGGCGTCGGTGGTCAGCACCGGATGGCACGCGGTGAACACGAGCCGCAGCAGGTCGTCCTCGATCGTGTCCTCGAGAATCGCCTCGACATCGTCCTCGACGCTGTCCCCGTCGATCTCGAGCTCGTGCCCCATCTCGGCCAGCTTGCGTTGGTACGTCTCTTTCCGCCGGATCAGATCGATAGCCCGCCGCTTGGCGATCGCCATCAGCCAGGCGCCCGGATTGTTCGGTACGCCCGACTCCGGCCACTGCTCCAACGCCGCGACCAGCGCATCCTGCGCCAGCTCCTCGGCCAGCCCGACATCCCGCACGATCCGAGCCACCCCGGCAATGATCCGAGCCGACTCGATCCGCCAAACCGCATCGATCGCCCCGTGCGTCTCAGTCACCGTCACCCACCCGATAGAACCCCACCCACGCCCCAACAGCAAGCCAGAACCGGCGACCTCGAACACCCACCGGCGACCTTGAACACGTTATTTCATGTCCCAGGTCGCCGTTTGGTGTTCAAGGTCGCCGGTTGTGGTCAGCTGGTGAAGATGCCGGCGTCGGGGGCGAAGTCGGCTTCTTCGACTACCCGGCGGACTTCTACCTCGTTGCTTAGTGCCTCGGCCAGGCGGGCGGCCCATTCGACTGCCTCGTCCTTGGTGCGGACGTCGACGACGATGATGCCGCCGATCAGCTCCTTGGTCTCGGCGAACGGGCCGTCGGTGACGGTTCGCTTGCCGTCGGCCACCTTCACCCGGGCACCGAGCGAACTGCGGTGCACACCCTCGGCGAACAGCAGCACACCCGCCTTCGACAGGTCGTCGACGACCTTGCCGACCGCCTCGCCGACCTGCTGGCTCACCATCCGGCCGGCCTCGGTGTCGTCGTCCGCCTTGTTGATGATCATGTAACGCATCGGTCCAACTCCCTCGTCCTGGAGATCCTTTGATCTCACGTCGACCGGGTCACCACCAGATCGACACTCGGGCCGAAAGGAATTCCAGCTCGGCCGGGGCACCTCCGGGCCGTCAGCTCGGCTGATCGCCCTCGGGGTGGTACGCGCAGGCGTCGGCCAGGTCGACGGTGGCCGGCGGCGGAGTGGTCTTGCCGGCGCCGGGACGGGCGAGCGTCTTCGGGTCCTTGGTGGTCGGCGTGCTGGGCGGGGTGGTAGTGGTCGGCGCCTCGGGCTTCGGCTCGAGGGCCTTGGCGACCGTCTCGCGGAGGCCTTCGTAGTCCGGGTGGAGGTATTTCAGCTTCAGCTTCGAGACGTCCAGCGAGACGTTCGAGACGGTGCCCGACTTCACCTTGAGGGCGAGCTGGATCAGCGCCGGCAGGAGTTCCTGCGGGATGTCGGTACGGAGCAGGTTCTTGCCCGCCTTCGCGATCGCCTGGTACTTCGTGACGAGCGTGCTCGGGTTGCCCGCGTCGACGAGCGCCTTGATCGTGCACCGCTGCCGGATCTGCCGCTGGTCGTCGTCCGCGCCGTACCGTCCGCGCGCGAACCACAGTGCGTGCGGGCCGTCCAGGTGCTGGTTCGGGCCTGGCTCGATCCACTCGCTCGGCGGAATGTGCGCGCTGCTGACGCCACCCATCGCGACCCGCTCGTTCACGTTGACCGTGATGCCGCCGAGTGCCTGGACCAACTGCGAGAAACCCTTCAGGTTGACCTGCAGGTAGTAGTCGATCTTCAGCCCGGTCGCCTCGCCGACGGACTGCTTCACCACGTCGGCGCCCTCGTTGTCCGACGGGCCGAGGATGCCGGGGTGCGCGTCCGGGATGTTCTGGTACATCGCGGTCAGCATCCACTCCAGCCGGCCCTCGAGGCTGAGGCCTTCCCGGCCGAAACCGTCCGGGTAGAACTTGTGCAGCGGCGAGTCCTTCGGGAACGGCATGAAGGTGAGCTGCCGCGGCATCGAGATCAGCGAGGTGTCGCCGGTCTTGGTGTCGATACTGGCCACGATCACGGTGTCGGTACGGACGCCAGGCCGGCTCGGCGCGTCGTCACCGCCGAGCAGCAGCAGGTTGAGTCGCGGGCGGTTCTCCCACGGGTCCTTGACGTTGACCGTCTTCGGCCGGGTGGCGCTCTTGCTCTCGCCCTGCGAGACGAACACGTTCTGGACCAGGTCGCGCTGGGCGAGCACGTTCTCGACCGCGATCGCGGCGGGTGCGGCGATCGCGAAGCAGAGCAGGCCGACCAGCAGCGCGCCGACAGCCCGGCCGCCCGGGGCGGCCGTTGCCGGACGCAACAACCGGTGCGAGCCGACGATCACCACGATCCAGCCGAACGCGATGGCGCCGATCACCACGCTGGTCATCAACAGCCGGCTCGGTACGACGGCGGCCGACAGCACCTCTTCACGCCGGGTCAGCCCGACGTACACGCCCAGTGCGATCAAGCCGACCGTCAGAGTCAGTACGAAGGTCCCCAGCCGCTTGCGCCCACCGATGATCAGCCCGATCCCCGGCAGCAACGCACTCAGCAGCGTCAGCCCCATCGACCGCGGCACCGACCGAGCCCGCCGGGCAATCCGCTCCGCCGCCCGCCGATCCCGCCTGGTCACACCGGCGTTCTCAGCACCCAGCTCCGCGGCCCGCCCGCTCTCACCGGCGTTCTCGGCAGCCCGCTGCTGATCCCGTCCGCTCTCGTTTGTCTCCCCCACGACCCGCTCACCGTCCCCCCGGCTCGCAGCTTCCCCAGTCCGGCCAGCATCCCCAGCGGCACCAAATCCGGGATCACCGCTCACCCCAGCGGTGTCGCCTACTCCGTCAGTGGAGCCCACTCCTTCAGAGTCGGCGGCGCGGGCCAGGCCCGCAAGATCCGCTTCGTCTCGGGTAGGGCTCGACTGGCCATCGGCACCGGTCAAGGGCGTGCCTTTGGCGCGTTTCGCGCGTGATCGACGCCCCATGACCTCCCCTGTCCGCCTGTGGATGCGTGACCAGTACCCCGGTCGCACACCTCGTTAGACGCAGAAAAAGGTCACAAGGTTTACTTCAGCGGAAATCGACCTGCCCCTGGGGCACGCGGGAGGGCTCCAGCGGGCGCAGCAACCCGGCGGCGAACCACGCCTCGACGGACTTCGCCTCCTTCGTGTTCGGCACGTAGACGACGCGGGCCATCCAGTCGTCGGAGTTGTTCCGCCGCCACTCCAGGATCAGCCCGGGCCACGGGCCGCGCTCGTACGCCGTACCGAGAACCCAGCAGTGCCGGCGGCTCCGGTCGGGCGGCGGTTCGCGCGGATAGCGCCGGTTGCTCCCCATGGGTTCAGCATCGCACATGCATTCGATTACAGCGCAAATCGGATCTGGCGGACCAGACGCCGGCGATCAGACCGGCAGGTGCGCTCCGGTGACTCCGGGGTTCTCGGCGAGCACGCGCAGTACGGTCGCGATCTGGCTCGGCGGGGTCCACTTGGCGGTGTTCGCGTCCGGCATCGCGCGACGGTTGGTGGGGGTGTCGATGGTGCCGGGGAGGATCGCGTTGACGCGGATGTGGTCCTTCGCATATTCGACGGCGAGAGCGTCGACGAAGGCGAGCACCGCAGCCTTCGCGGTGATGTATCCGGCCGCTCCGGAGAACGGCTTCAGCGCCGACATACTCGACGTACAGGTGATCGATCCGCCACCCGCGGCGATCAGCAACGGGAGGATCGCCTGGGTCACCAGGTACGTCGGCCGCAGGTTGACCGCGAGCTGCGCCTCGAACTCCTCCACCGGCGTCTCATGCACCCGACCCCCCGCCGCAAACCCACCCACCAAATTCACCAACCCCCGCACCGGCGCCCCCTCATCCGCACCAGCCACCCGCGCCACCTCGGCAACACTCACCGGATCACTCAAGTCGGCGACAACCGTCTGCAGCCCCTCAGCACTCCCCAACTCACCAAGCGACTTCTCAGACCGCCCCGGCACAACCACCCGCCAACCGGCGGCCAGAAACTCCGCAGTCACCGCTCCCCCAAGCCCACCGGTGCCCCCAGCAACAACCACAGTCCCAGTCATACCCGGGAGCCTAGTCGGGGAGGGCTAGGGTGCGGCCGGCGTCTCGGGCGGCGGCGATGGTGCGGGAGAGGGTTTGTTTGAGGGAGTCGGCTTCGTCGGTGAAGCCTTGGACTAGTGAGGTGTCGCCTACTGGTTCGGTGCGGGCCAGGAGTTCTATGTAGCGGTCGCCGTCTTCCAGGGCTGCTTCGGCTCGGAGGGCGGCGTCGGCGGAGCGGACTCGGTCGGCGTAGTGCTCGAGGAGTTCGACTTTGCGTTTGATGGCGTCGACCGAGCGGTTGAGGGCTCGGCGCTGCGGGCCGAGGACCGCCTCGAGTTCGGCGGTGGCCATGCCGCGGGCTACCTCGCGCTGGCGCGCGCGGAGTACGGACTGTTCGTGCAGGACCTGGCCGATGTCCCAGAGTTGCTCGGGCAGGACGAGTTCGTTCTTGACGTCGTCGAGCAGGCCACGCTGGGTGACCGTTGCCTCCAGCACCGACTTGACGGCGCGCTGGCCGCGGGCGAGCAGCCGGCCGGACTCCTCGTCGAAGTCCTCGGCGAGCAGGTACTTCCCGTGCTGCAGCCGGACCGCCCTCTGCTTGCGGTTCTCGACGGCGGAACCGACCCCGACCGCGCCGGTGGTGACGACGGCGACGATCGCCAGCACGAGCGCCGCCCACGCGGCGACCGCGGTCGGCAGGGTGAGCGCGAAGATGATCAGCGCGAGGATCCAGCCGCCGACGCAGACCGCGAGCCAGACGAGCAGCGAGCCGAAGGTCGCAGCCGGTTCGGTCGACCAGGAGGTCCGCCGCTTGGGCTTGGGGTGGCTCGCGGGCACGAACAGCTCGGGTTTCCGCTCGAACAGCCGGCGGACCTCCACCGGTACGTCCGGCGCGAACACCGGTTCCGGGCCCATCGCACCTCACCCTCTGAGCTGATACTGCACGCCGCTTGCGAACCTGCCGATACTCAGCGTAGCGGCGTCCGCAGCCGTTGCAGCTTGACCGCGAGCCCGTCGAGCACGATTCCCAGCCCGAACTCGAACAAGTCGTCCAGTTGGAAGTCGAACTCGAACCCGTCCGGCTCGGTCAGCGCGCGGAACCCGGCGAGATCCTGCTCGACGATCAGCTCCGCCAGCCGCCCGGCCTGCTGGTCCGCCCACTCGTCGGCGGTCAGCCCGGTGTCCTGCTCGGCGTGCGCCTCGCTCTCCAGGTTGAGCGCGACACCACGGACGTACCCGAAGACGGTGATCGCCGCGTACATCGAGGTGTTCGCGTCCACGCCGAAGCCGCCGACAGCCCGCAGTACGGCGTCGGTATGCGGCAGCAGATTGGGCAACACCTGCGGCCGCCCGATACTCACCGCACTCGCCAACCACAAATGCTTCTTGTACGCCGCCCACTGCGCCCGAGCCGCCGCCTCGATCACCGCCCGCCAACCAGCCGGCTCCTGCCGAGGCATCGGAAACTCCCCGATAGCCACATCAACCATCTGCAGCACCAATGCCTCCTTCCCGCCCACATACCGATAAAGCGCCATCGTCGAAACCCCAAGCTCAGTCGCCATCCGTCGCATCGACAAAGCCCCCAGCCCTTCCCGATCGGCAATCCAAACCGCAGTCCGCACCACCTCCTCCTTGCTCAACAACCCGGGCGCGGGGTGAAGAACACCGCTGGAGCCGGAGCCGGCGGCACGGCCGGTGGAGCTGGGGGCGAGGCCTCGCCTCCCGGCAGTTCCGGAGCCGGGCTGGCGGGGAGCTGGGCCGACGACGGTGCCGACGCCTGGGAGCGGGTGCACCAGGCCCTCCTGTTGGAGGGCGGTGAGGGCTTTGGTGGCTGTGGCCATGGCTACGCCGTAGTCGCGTACTAGTGCACGGGTGGAGGGGATTCGGTCGCCGGGCTTGAGGTCGCCGGCTGCGATCAGGCGGCGGATGTCCGCTGCGATCTCCTGGTACGGCGCTGGCATGAGGGCCTCCGAACTAGTGCACCCGGGCACGGGATGGCGGATGGTGTGACGCTGTCTCGTGTACACCGTACGTGCACTACCCCGACGGAAGGAACCACCATGAAGATCCTCATCTCCGGCGCAGGGATCGCCGGGCCCGCGTTGGCCTACTGGCTGCAGAAGGCGGGCTTTCAGCCGACGGTTGTCGAGCTGGCGCCGGCGCCGCGGCCGGGCGGGCAGACGGTCGATATCCGCGGTACAGCCCGGGAGGTGGTTGAGCGGATGGGGCTGATGCAGGTCATCAAGGAGCGGCGGATGCATGAGCGTGGGATGGCGTATGTCCGCGCCGACGGTCGCCAAACCGCCGCGCTGCCGGCGGAGATTCTCGACGGTGGCGGACCGGTTGCCGAGATCGAGATTCTGCGCGGGGACCTGTCGGAGATCCTGCTTGGCGCGACCAGCCAGAAAATCGAGTACCTCTACGGCGACTCGATCACCAAGCTCAGTCAGGACGACGACGGCGTTCAGGTGACGTTCCAGAGTGGCACCGAGCGCCGGTTCGATCTGGTCGTCGGCGCCGACGGGGTGCACTCGCGGACCCGGGCGCTTGCCTTCGGCAACGAAACGGAGTTCGTCGAGCACCTCGGCGGGTACGGCTCGTTCTTCACCGTCAAGACGCCCGAACCCCTCGACGGCTGGTTCAAGATCCACTCCGCCCCCGGCGGCCGGTGGGTCGCGCTGCGGCCGGACCACGACCCGCAGTACGCGAAGGCGCTGCTCAGCTTCCGCTCACCGCTGCTCCCCCGTCTGAAGCAGGCTGAGCAGAAAGCCTTGCTGGCAAAGACTTTCCAGGGAATCGGCTGGCACGCGCCGCACATCCTCGACGCGCTGCCCGCCGCCGACGACTTCTACTTCGACACGACGAGCCGCGTCGTCGTACCGGAGTGGTCGCGCGGCCGGATCGTCCTGCTCGGAGACGCCGGCTACTGCGGCTCCCCGCTGGCCGGCCACGGTACTGCGCTGTCGCTCGTCGGCGCCTACGTCCTGGCCGGCGAGCTGATCGAGTACGACGGCGACCACGCCCGCGCCTTCCCGGCGTACCAGCGGGAGATGCAGCCGTACGTCGATCAGCGCACCGAACTGCCACCCGGCGGAGTCAAAATGGCGATGCCCCTTACTGCCACCGGCATCCGGCTGCGCGACGCCTCGACCCGGCTGATGACGTCGCGCCCGTTCCGCCCGCTGCTCGCGAAGCTGGCCGGCCAGCCCGACGCCATCACCCTCAAGCCCTATCCCGCGATCACTCAGGCCAAGACGACCCGAGGATGACGTCGACGAAGTTGGTGCGCTCGAAACCGGGCACGAACCGGTCGAGCACATCCGCCTTCACGTTGCCGAACGTCGTCGCCGGCCGATGCTTGATCCCGTCGTTGAACGCCTGCAGGATCCGGTTCTTGAAGTCCGGCCGCGGGTGCGCCGCCACGATCGCGGCGCGCTCGTCGGCCGAGATCCGGTCCAGGCCCATCCCGAGCACGTCCGCCTCGACACCGGCCGTGACGAGGGCGATCTCGGGCGCCATGTGTGCGGGGACCTCCGGTGTGGTGTGCAGCGCGATGGCCGTCCAGACCAGCTGCGTCTCTTCGTCACCGAGCCCGTGCCGGCGCAGGAAGTCGGCGGCCGCGTCGGCCCCGTCGATCTCGAACCGCTGCTGCGACTCGCGGTACCGCTCGGTCAGCCCGAGATCGTGGAACATCGCGCCGACGTACAACAGCTCCGGGTCGTACTTCAGCTCCTTGCCGTTCAGCGAACCGAACAGGAACACCCGCCGGGAGTGGTCGTAGACCAGGTCGTCGGTCACGTCGCGGACCAGCTCGGTCGCCTCCTGGGCGAGCCGGCTGTCCGGGATCTCGATGCCTGCAATGCTGGACATTCGTCCTCCTCGTGGATTGGTGTCCAGCCTCGCGCGCGCGACGCGCGGGCGGTCGGGGCGATCCGGACGGGTATCCCTCGCATCCGGACACCTGACCGAGCGGCGCCGACGGCCGGCACCGCATACTCGGGGAGTGCCTGATGTGCTGGTGGTCGTCTACGACGGGGTCCGGCTGCTCGACGTCACCGGGCCGCTCGAGGTCTTCGCGGTCGCCAACGAGCAGGGCGGCGAGTACCGCTCCCGCCTGGCCTCACCCGACGGGCGGGACGTGGTCGCCAACACCGGCACCCGACTCGGGGTCGACCTGAGCCTGTCGTCGGCGGATGCGCGGGGCGCGACTCTCGTAGTACCGGGTGGTCCCAATTGGCTGCACACCATCAGCGATGCGGCCCTGCTCGACCAGATCCGGCGGCTCTCGGGGCAATCAGCCCGTACTGCGTCAGTCTGCGCCGGAGCCTTCGCCCTGGCCGCGGCCGGATTGCTCGACGGGCGCCGGGCGACGACGCATTGGGAACTCGCGGACCAGCTCGCGCGGCGGTTCCCGTTGATCGAGGTGGACAGCGACGCGATCTTCGTCGAGGACGGGCCGGTGATCACCTCGGCCGGGGTGACGTCGGGGATCGATCTCGCGCTCGCCCTGGTCGAGAAGGATCTCGGCGCGGAGACGGCGCGGCTGGTCGCCAAGCAGATGGTCGTGTTCCTGCAGCGGCCGGGTGGGCAGTCGCAGTTCAGTGTGCGGCTGAGCGCTGGGCAGGCGCGGCATGAGCTGGTGCGGAAGGTGCTCGACGCGATCACCTCGGATCCGGCGGGTGATCACAGTCTCGAAGTACTGGCGTCGCGGGCCGGGGTGAGCGGTCGGCATCTGACCAGGCTGTTTCATGACGAGGTCGGTACCACGCCCGCGCGGTTCGTCGAGAAGGTCCGGGTGGAGGCTGCCCAGCTCTTGCTGGAGGCAACGACGGACCCACTCGACGTGATCGCTCGCCAGGTCGGGCTGGGGTCTCCCGAGACGCTCCGGCGCGCCTTCACCCGGGTGCTCAACACCACGCCGGGTCGGCATCGGGCGCGCTTCAGCGGCGTACCGAAGAACAGGTAGTGCACCGCGAGACGCTGTACACGTCGACCAGGCTCACGCTCAGGTGCTTCACTCCGGGCGACGGACGTCCTGTTGTTCGGGGCGGTTAGTCGAGCGGGGAGAACCAGTCGGGGTTGCGGCCCAGGAGGGAGAGGAGGGTGGGCAGGTCGTTGGCGTCGCCGGGGGTTTTGAGGCTGCGTTCGAAGGCTGCGCCGGGGCCTCGGGTCGCCTCGGTGTCGGGGATTCTCCGGGCCAGGGTGAGGGCCATCTCGACCATGTCCTGGGGTGGGTCGTAGGGGGCGTCGATGGCGCGGGCCAGGTCCCAGGCGTGGACTACGCAGTCCAGTTGGCGGAAGGTGAGGGCGACCCGGCGGGGGAAGGTGCCGAACTCGCGGACCTCCATCGGCTGGTCGAGCGCGCCGCCATCGGCGAAGGCTTCGGCGACGCGGACGTTGGAGCGCCGGTAGGCACCGGCTGGGTTGTCGCCGAGTCGCCCGCCGGTCCAGGTCTGGACCGGGGCCGAGCCGTCGCGCGCTGCCGCGGCGAAGCCTTCGTTCTCGCTGACGATGTGCCGGAGCAGGCCGCGGACCGTCCAGTCGGGGCAGGGAGTGGGGAACCACAGGTGCTCTGGTCGCACCTGCATGACTACTTCGCCGAGTACTGCGCCGGCTCGCCGATCCAGATCCCGGATGTCCATCCGCGTTCCTCCACGTCGTCGCCCTGCCCTCGCTGAGCATAGGCCGGTCGGCTCGCCCTCGCCCGCTTTCCGGCGTGGATCCGGGCCCGTGCACGGGATAACCCGCAGCCGGTAGCCTGACCGCATGCCCGGGACGCTCTACATCACAGGTGACAAGGCCGCCGACGGTCTGCTCAACAAGGACGGCACCGCTCTGTTGATCGGCATGCTGCTGGATCAGCAGGTGCCGATGGAGTGGGCGTTCGGCGGTCCGGCCAAGCTGAAGGAACGGCTCGGCCACCTGGACGCGAAGAAGATCGCCGCGATGGACGTGGACGAGTTCGTCGCGATCTGTTCGGAGAAGCCGTCGATCCACCGCTTCCCGGGCTCGATGGGCAAGCGGATCCACCAGGTCTGCGTGGTGCTCGCCGATGAGTACGGCGGCAAGGCGGCGAACATCTGGAAGGGCGTCGACACCGGCGCCGAGCTGTACCGGCGACTGCACGCGCTGCCCGGCTACGGCGAGGAGAAGGCGAAGATCTTCGTCGCGATCCTGGCCAAGACCCAAGGGGTCGCCCCCGACGGCTGGCGCGAGGCGGCCGGCATGTTCGGCGACGACGTACCCCGCTCGGTCGCCGACATCGACGGCCCGGAGTCGCTGGCCAAGGTCCGCGAGTGGAAGAAGGCGGCCAAGGCGGCGAAGCGCGACAAGCAAGACAACGCAGTCGGCTGACCGATGGCCGCTTCCCGCGACTCCGCCCAGGTTGACGGGGTACGGCTGGCGGAGGCACTCGACCGCGGGCCGTTCAGCCTCGCGTTGCGGTTGGCGGTGCGGGAGAGCGGGCTCAGTCTCGAGCGGCTGCAGTTCAAACTGCGGGAGCGCGGTACGCCGGTGAGCAAGACCGCGTTGAGCTATTGGCAGCACGGGCACAACCAGCCGGAGCGGGCCGAGTCGTTGCGGGCGCTTGCCGTGATCGAGGAGATTCTCGGGCTGGACGCCGGGGCGTTGGCGGCGTTGCTCGGGCCGCCCCGGCCGCGGGGGCGTTGGCTGGTACAGAAGCCGGGAGCGTTGCGGCCGGATCAGGCGTGGGCGCGGCCGGACGGGCTGGCGCGAGCACTGGAGCGGATGGGGAGCAGTCTCGACGCCTTCCACCAGTTCGCCCAGCTCGGGCTGCATCTTCAGTTGAGCGTGGACGCCGAGCGGCGGCTCGAGTCGATCACCTACCACCTGGTCGCCCGCGCAGACGTCGACGGGCTCGACCGCAAGATCGTCGCCGTCCGCAGCGATGCCGGTACTACCGAACCGCTGGACATCACGAGCACCCGCGGCTGCCGGGTCGGCCGCCAGCGACAGGACGCGCCGACGGGCTTCACGACCTTCGAGCTGCTCCTCGACCGGCCGCTGCGAGTGGGCGAGCTCGCAGTACTGCACTACAAGGTCCGTACCGACCTCCCGGACACTCTGCACAACCAGCGCGTCCAGCAGTCGATGCGCGACTTCTCGATGCAGGTTGCGTTCGCCCCGTCGGTACTACCGGCCCGGGTCTGCCGCAGCTACCGTTCCTCGGTCAGCGACAGCGGCAGCATCACCGACCTCTCCGTCGGCGCCAGCCACACCGCTGCCTTCGCCGTCATCGACCCGGCGCCCGGCATCCACAGCCTCGCCTGGGACTGGTTCTAGTACCGCGGCCGCCAGTGCAGTGGTGATCGGTACTGCGGCCACGATGCCCAGCCCGCCGACCAGTGCCCGTACCACCTCGACCGCCACCCGCTCGGTCGACAGCACGTAGCTCTCCGGCACCCCACTGATGCTGAACAGCATGAGCATCGGCAGCGCGGCGCCGGCGTACGCGAGTACCAGCGTGTTGACCACGGCGGCGACATGCGCCCGCCCGACTCGCAGCCCGGCGCCGAACAGCTCCCGCCGTGATGCTGTCGGCTTGGCGGCAGCCAGCTCCCAGACGACAGCGGTCTGCGTGATCGCGACATCGTCCAGCACGCCCAGCGCACCGATCACCAGACCCGCGATCAGCAGCCCTTTCAGATCGACGCCGGGGACGTACGACGCGACCTCCGATGCCCCGTCCGAGCTGAGCCCGCTGATCCGCGCTAGCCGGAGGAACACCTCGCCCAGTACCGCCGTCAGCATCAGCGCGCCGATGGTCCCGAGCAGTGCGACCGACGTGTGCACGCTGATCCCGTGGGTCAGGTACAGGGCGAGCACCATGATCGCCGTACCGCCGACAACCGCCACCAGCAAAGGATCCGAGCCCGACAGGATCGCCGGCAGCACGAACTGCGTCAGCACGACGGCTGTCACCGCTAGCGCAACTAGCGCCGCTACCCCACGCCAGCGGGACAACGCGATCACCGCCACCGCGAAGAGTCCGGCCAGCAGCAGGAGCGGGCGGCTCCGGTCCTGGTCGACGTACAGGTAGCGGTCTGCGGGGTCGGCCTGCTCCACGACGCCGAGCAGAATCCGTTGGCCGGTCTCGACCCGCGGTACGAGCGGATGCTTGACCGCTCGCGCTGTCACGACGGTCCCTTTGCCGACTCCGTCGGTCACCTTCACCGTCGCCCGGTCGCACTCGTCGGGCGCCAGCGGACACGGGATGACGGCCGTGACCACGCCCTTGGCCTTGGCGCTCTGCAGGGCATCGATCTTGAGATCGCCGCTTGGTCGCAGCACCACCAACAGCACGATCGTCAGGCCGAGCAACGGCAGTAGAAGGCCCAACACCAGCAGGCGCGTGTGCCTGGCTACCCGCCCAGCGGGACCGTGATGGTGGCCCACTACCAAGCCGCCGGAGACGAACCCGCGACGAGTTTGCGCGGCTGCCCACTGCCATCGGCCGATACTACGAAAACGCCCGACTCCCCGCTATCTTGCTTGCCGTAGGCAACTTCTCCGTCGACCCAGGCCGGCTGGTCGTCGACGTGACTCGTCTCGGCCAATGCTGTGTCCTTTTGGGTGGCCAGTGTGAGCACATGCAGCCGCCACGTCTTGCCGTCGCGGAACTTGTAGGCGATCCGGGTGCCGTCCGGGGACAGCGACGGGCACTCGACGTTCTCGCGTATCGCTGTCAGCGTCCGGTTCTGGAGGTTGCCTCGCATCAGCCAGGTCTTCCCCCTGGACGCCATCGTCGCGTAGAAGGTGACGTCGTCGGATGCGAACGTCACTCCCCAGTAGTTGACGTCGGTCGAGCTGTACACCCGCCCGTCGACGGACGCGGTGAAGTCTTCGAGCGAGCCGTAGTGCGTCCCGGTCTTGAGGTCATAAATCCCCGCCGTCGTCGAGAACGCCCCAGCCATCATGTAGCTGTCCCCCGACCGAAACACCGTCCACGCCGCCAGCCTCCCCGACGGCGAAACCCTTACCCTGCTCGGATTCCCCCACAGCTGAAGGGTCTTGACCACTTTGCCGCCTGTGTTGATCAGATCGATCTCCGACGCCATCGGCACCGCAGTCGCCCGCAGACAAGCCATAGTCCCCCCACCCACATAAACCCGCTGACAAACCGGCCCAACCCCGACCGCAGCCGGGGCCGAGGCTCGCGCTGGGGCGCCGGCCCGGCCCGCGCCGCCCCCGCCGGAGACGGCGCCGACGCCGCCTTCGGCTTCGGCGAGGGCGATCTGGCGGACTCGGTTCGTGCCCGGCTCGACGTACAGGAGGGTGCCTGGGCGATCTAGCTGGATGCCGGTCTGGGCGGATGCTTGCTGGGTCGTCGCGACGCGCCAGCCGAGGTAGCCGATGCCGGCGGCAACGAAGACGGCTATTGCCAAGGCTCCGGCGATGATTCTGCTGCGACCCATCGCGGCCGTCATGGCGTGTCCACCGCGGCAGCGGGCGTCGACTCGCGGCAGAGCCAAGCGCCGGCTGCGATCGCCGCCGCCAGCGCGACCGCGAAGAGCGCGAAGGTCAGCGTCGGCTGGACCGCGGCTGCCAGCGCGCCGAACGCCAGGGCACCAGCCGCTCGAGCCAACGCCTGCGCGGTCTGGATCGTCGCCATTCCGGTAGCACGCAACGACGTGGGGATGAGCGGGCCGGCGTACGCCATCAGGACGCCGTCGCTGGCTGCGTAGAAGAGTCCGTGGAGGAGCAGGATCGCGGCTGCTACCAGCCGGCCTTGGGTATTGGTGGCGATCAGGAGGTAGGCGGCCAGCAGCAGACCGTGGCCGAGGAGGAAGAGCTTCCAGCGACCGATGCGGTCGGCCAGGCGGCCGAACGGGATGGCGGCGAGCATGAAGGTCAGTGCGGTGCCGAGGGGTAGGAGCGGGAGGATGGCGGGTGGCAGGCCGGCTGTGCGTTGGACGGAGAAGTACAGGAACATGTCGCCGACGGTCACCAGGCCGAGCAATCCCGCCGCGATGATCAGGCGGCGAAGTTCTGGTGCGGTTGCCGCGGCCAGGCCGGCCCGGATGCTCACCGCTGCTTTGGTGACGATGGTGCGGGGTTGCGTGACGAAGAAGACGAGGATCAGGACGCCGATCGCGGCCAGACAGAAACTGGTGCTGAAGACGACGTCGTACCCACCCGGGATCGCGGCGATGATCGCGAACCCGAGCAACGGACCGAGCAGGGCGCCCGCCGTATCGAGCGCCCGATGCACGCCGAACGCGCGTCCGAGGTCTTCAACGGGCGTGGAGAGCGAGATGAGGGCGTCGCGAGGTGCGGTACGGATGCCTTTGCCTGCGCGATCGACGGCGATCACGGAGCTCAGCCCAGACAGTGATCCACCGACAGCAGGCAACCCGAGCTTCGTCAACGCCGACAGGCCGTACCCCGCAACAGCAACAGCCTTCGGCCGTCCAAGCCGGTCAGCCACATGCCCGCCGGCCAACCGCAGCAACGCGGTCGCGCCGGTGTAGAGCGCATCCAGTGCACCCAGTTGCAGGAAGCCGAGTCCGAGCCCGTACATGAGATAGAGCGGCAGAATCGCCGTCACCATCTCGGCGGAGGCGTCGGTCACCAGGCTCACCAAGCCGAGCGCAACCACAGTTCCCGACACCCGGCGTACAGGCGAACTTGTTTTGGGGGTCGCAACCCGGGCGGTGTCTGCCGCCCGGGTGCTGGAGAGGTACATCATTTAGCGTGGCAGGTGCCTTGGACCGAGTCTGTGAAGGTTCGGCCGGCGACGGGGACGAAGGCGGCTGTGTAGCCGGTGGCGGTGAGGGTCAGTTTGCCTACACCGAAGGTGTTGTAGTCCTTCTTCTCGATCGTGGCCTTGGTGGTGCCGCCCGCGCCGTAGAGGGCGCGGCCGCCGGTGCCGATCAGGAGTTCCCGGACGCCGTTCGCCGCGTCCAGGGTGCCGTCCGGCTTCGAGGGGGCGAAGCGGATGTAGTTGTGGTCGTGGCCGCTGATCACCAGGTCGGCGTGGTAGTCGTAGAGCGCCTGGAAGAAGGGCTGCACCGACGTGTTGTCGCTGTAGTTGCCCGCAGCGAACCGCGAGTGATGCCAGTACGCCGCGGTGCAGGGCTTGGTGCTGGCGGCGAGATCCGCGCGCAGCCACTGGACCTGGGTGCTCGTGGAGGTCTTGGCGATGTTCGAGTTCAGCGCGACGAAGTGCCAGTCGCCGACGTCGTAGCTGTAGTAGCCCTTGGTCCGGTCGCCGGCCCGGCCGGTCGCCTGACCGACGCCGTTGAAGTAGTCGAAGTACCCCTTGGCGTTGGCCGTCACGTACTCGTGGTTGCCCGGCGTCGGGAACGTCTTGCTCTTGAAGACACCCCACTGCGGGTTGTAGTTGTTGTTGTACTCCGAAAGCGTCCCGCTCTCATAAGCGTTGTCGCCGGCCGTGATCACCGCCGTCGGATTCATCGCCTCCACCAGCGGGCGGGTCTGGTTGCACGCCGACCCGCAGATGTCACCGGCCGCCGCGACCGTCACAGTCGCCAGGATCCCCGCCTGGTAGGCGTCGACCCGGTAGCTGCTGGCCGACGACGCGAAGGTCGGCTTGACCGTCACGCAGTTACCCTGCAAAGCCCTGGTGTAGAAGGCTTTCCCGGCCCAATTGGTTGCCTTGAGCGTGTAACTTCCACCGGCCGAGCCGGTCACGGTGACCGTGTCCTTGCCGGCCAGCGTCAGCTCCCTGAAGCGAACCCGGACCCACCGAGAGTCCGTGCTCGCACACACCTGCTGACTCGTTCGAGCCTTGCTCAAGGCTGAGACTGCCACTGTCTTCGCGCCGGTCTCGGCGAGCTGGAGCTGCTCACCCGCGACGATCGTGTCCTGTTGCTGGGTGACATCCTGCTGCGGTTGCAGCGTGGCGGCGACCGGTCGCGGATCGCCGTACGAGCTGTTGGTGACGACGATGGTCAGGGCGCCGACGAGCAGTCCTCCGGTGACGAGGGCCGCGATCGCGGTACGGCGGGACGGTCTGTTCAACATGATTCCACCTCGGGCGGTAGGGGGTGAACAGCAAAGTAGCGGGCTGAACACAATCAGCAACCACCCCGGAAAGCTCTACCCGATGTTCACTGAATGAACACCGCGTGAAGCACGCCCCGGAACCCGTTTTCCAGCGGACTGTTCAGAGTTTTACGGCCCGGGTCCGCCACAGCAGGTACACGAAGTACGGCGCCCCGATCAGCGCCGTCAGCAGGCCGGCCGGGATCTGCGCCGGGGCCAGCAACGTCCGCCCGAGGCTGTCGGCGACGCTGACCAGTACTGCGCCCAGCAACGCCGCGACGGGCAGCAACCGGGCATGCCGTCCACCCACGAGCGCCCGGGCCGCATGGGGAGCGACCAGGCCGACGAACCCGACGACGCCGATCGCGGAGACGGCCGCGGCGGTCATCAGCGCGGCGCCGACCAGCGCGACGAGGCGGGTGCGCTCCAGGCGTACGCCGAGAATGCGCGGGATGTCTTCGTCCAGCGAGAGCAGGTCGAGCTCGCGCCGGGCCAGCACCATCACCGGGGTGAGGACGAGCAACGCGAGCGCCACCGGGATCACCTGCGGCAGGGTGCGCCCGTAGGTGCTGCCGGACAGCCAGGTCATCGCGAGGCTGAGGTTCCAGGGATCGGTGTAGACGATGACGAAGGTGATGATCGCGGTCGTCGCCGACGAGACGCCGACCCCGATCAGCACCAGCCGGTCCGAACTGAGCCCACCCCTCCAGGAGACCAGATAGACCAGCGCAAAGGTGGCCAGTGCGGCCGCTGCGGCGACGCCGGACAGGAGCCAGATTCCGGCCGTCGGTACCGCCATCAGCACGACGACGGCACCGACACCGGCGCCGCCCGTGATGCCGAGGATGCCCGGCTCCGCCAGCGGGTTGCGGCAGACGGCCTGTACGGTCGCACCCGCGATCGCGAGCGCCGCCCCGCAGAGGACGGCCGACAGGACCCGCGGGAAACGCGTGTCGAGAACGAAGGTGATCGCCCGCCCGGACCGGCCGTTGAGCCAGTTGACGATGTCGCCGGTACGCAGGAAGGCGTCACCGGCGAGCATCGCGAAGACAAGCGCCGCCACCAGCAGCACGATCAGCGCAACGGTGACGATCCAGAACGTCCGCAGGGTCCGCAGACCGCCACCGGCTCCCCCGGCCTGTTGCCGGCTCGGTCCGGAGTCGCGGAACCGGCGGGCCAGCCAGACGAGCACGATCGCGCCGACCAGCATCGTCATGATGCCGGTCGGGATCTCCACGCCTGCTTGGCCGCCGAGGATCGCGCGCAGGACGACGTCGGACGCGATCACCACGAGGATGCCGGCCAGTCCGGACAACGGCAGCAGCACGCGGTGGCGCATGAGGCCCGGGACGAGCGGAGCGATCAGCCGGACGAGCACCGGCGCGACCAGTCCGACGAACCCGACCGGGCCGGCGACGGTGACCGCCGCGGCCGACAACAGCACGGTGACGAGCGTGATCCACACCCTCGTACGGCGTACCCGGACACCTAATACGGAAGCCGTATCGTCGCCCAGGGCAAGGATGTCGAGCTTCGAGGCCAGCATCATCGCCCCGAAGATGCCGACGGCAACGACCGGCGCCATCTGCTCGACTGCGACGAGGTCCGTCTGGACGAGCGTCCCGGCTCCCCACGCGAAGGTGCCGATCGTCTCCTCGCGATACAGCAACATCAGCAGCGTGGTCAGCCCGGCCAGCGCCATCGCGACCGCCGACCCGGCCAGGATCAACCGGGTCGGCCCGGCGGTACCACCGGCCGACAATCCCAAGACCAGTATCGCGGCCGCCAGCCCGCCGCCGAACGCGATGCCACCCGACGGAAGGGCCGGAAGCGAGATCCCGAAGGCGGCGAAGATCACTACGGCCAGGTAGGCGCCCGCGTTGACGCCGAGCGTGTCCGGCGAGGCGAGCGGGTTCCTCGCCAGCGACTGCAGACCAGCACCGGCGACGCCCAACGCCAGCCCGACCAGTACGCCGGCCAGCAGCCGAGGCAACCGGGACGCGACCAGCACGTTGGCCGAGTTGTCCGTGCCTTGGCCGATCACCAGCTCGAGCAGGTCGCCGGCGTTCACCGAGGACGTGCCCTGGGTGAGGTGGACCGCGGCCAGCACGATGATCGCGACGACCGCGATCGCGAAGACACCCGCCACGCGCACCCGGCGTACAGGCTCCAGGGGCGCGGTGGCGAGGTCGGGCCGCTGGGCGGTCAGCTGGGTCAAGAGGTGACTGCCTGCACCGTCGCGTCGATGAACTGCTCGGTCGACTTCGGTCCGCCGAACATCCAGATCCCGTCGGCCAGCCGGTGCACGTTGCCACTCTTCACGAACGGCAGGTTCTTCCAGATCGCGTTCTTGGCCAGGTCACCGCCGAACACGTCGCCGCCGTCGCCGTTGTTGGCGATGTAGAGGAACTCGCCGTCCTTGAGTTTGGTCAGGCCTTCGATGTCGGTCTGCGCGAGGCCGTAGTCGGGGTCGCCGGCGCCGGTCCAGGCGTTCTTCAGGCCGAGCTCGTTCGTCACCGCACCGAGCAGCGAGCCGGAGGTGAACATCCGGATCGAGATCGTGCTGCCCTGCTTGTAACCGTCGGCCATCGTGTACGGCGTACCGGCCTTGCCCGCGTCGGCGAGCTTCTGCTTGCCCTCGGCAAGCTTCTTGTCGAAGTCGGCGAGCGCCGTCCTGGCCTGGTCGGTCTTGCCGACGGCCTGGGCGACCAGCTCGAGGTTGGTGCGCATCTGCGGGATCGCGTTCTTCGCGTCCGCGCCGCGGATGACCAGGACCGGCGCGGCCTTCTCCAGCTGGGCGATGGTGGCCGACGACTCGTCCGTGGTGGTGATGATCAGGTCGGGGGTCAGCGCGACGATCGCGTCCACGCTCGCCTCGCCGCGGGTGCCGACGTCCTTGGCCGACGCGTCGAGCTTCTCCGCGCTCACCCAGGTGTTGTAGCCCTTCACGTCGGCGACCCCGACCGGCTGCACGCCGAGGGTGATCAGGTTCTCGACGATGCCCCACTCCAGGCCGACCACCTTGGTGGCGGGCGCCTTGAGGTCGACCTTCTTGTTCCGCGCGTCCGTGACGGAGACGGGCCCCTGGTTGGTCGCCGAACTGTTGGCCTCCGGCGTGACGTTCTCGCTGCTACCGCAGGCGGTCAGCACCAAAGCCAGGGTTGCTAGGGCGGTGAGTCTCTTCATCAAATGACCTCAGTTGGTTTGCTGGAGGGTTTGGCGTTGCAGGTGCTTGCCGACGGGCTGGGTGGTGACGAGGCCCGTGGCGGGGTCGGTACCGACCTCGATCCGGATCCCGTACGTCTCCGACAGGGCATCGGCTTGCAGGACCTCGGCCGGCGTACCGGTTGCGCGGATCCGGCCCTGGTCGAGCAGGGCGATCCGGTCGGCGACAGCGGCCGCCTGGTTCAGGTCATGCAGGACGACGCCGACGGCGACACCGTGATCGTCGGCGAGGTCGCGCATCAGGTCGAGGATCTCGATCTGGTAGCGCAGGTCGAGGAAGGTGGTCGGCTCGTCGAGCAGCAGGACGCCGGTGTCCTGGGCAAGGCAGGTGGCGAGCCAGACGCGCTGCAGTTCGCCGCCGGACAGTTCGTCGACGGCGCGCTCGGCCATCACGGCGACACCGGTGACGTCCATCGCGTGGGTGATGGCGCGATTGCCGTCCGGGTCGTCGTGGCGCCAGCGACCGCGGTACGGGTGCCTGCCGTACCCGACGACGTCCCGCACACTGACGCCGTTGGGAGTCGGGCGGGACTGCGAGAGCAAGGTCACTCGCCGCGCGAAGTCCTTCGACGACAGGGCGAGCGCATCGGCCCCGTCGGGGAAGCTGATCTCACCGGCGTCAGGCTTGTGCAGCCGGGCGAGAGCGCGCAGCAACGTCGACTTGCCGCTGCCGTTCGGCCCGACCAGCGCGGTGACCTCGGCGGCCGTGATCTCCAGCGACGCCGCGTCGACGACCTGCTTGCCGTGATAGCCGAGACTCAGCGCACTCCCGGCCAGCCCCACTGACTCCCGCATGGCCCGAAGGATAGCCTCACCTAAGTACCACCGTCATCCTCACAACCAGCAACCCCGCGACTACAGATTAGGTGTTGAGGAGTTGGTCGGCCAGCCACGGGTAGGCGTAAGTGAAGGCCTGGGTGGCGAATTGCCAGTTGTGGCCGCCGGGCTGGACGGTGAGGGTCGAGGTGATGCCGACCTTCTTGCCTGCGGTGATGAACTCCTTGGCGACGCGGATGTGGGTGAGCTCCTCCGTGCCGTCCAGGTACTGGCCGGTGATCGGTGGGTACGGGCCGTGCTTGACCATGACGGTCAGCGGGGCGTGCACGTCGTACGCCGCCTGCGATCCGCCGAACAGGTTGGCAACGGTCTGTGCCTCGTCGCCGGTGTTCGGGGCCTCGTCGCCGGAGATGTCGAGGAAGTGCCGGAACGCCTCGGGGTGCTCGGTAACGAGTCCGATGGCACAGGTACCGCCCATCGAGAAGCCGGCGATCGCCCATCTCCGCGGATCCGTCGAGGCGCCGAAGTGCTTCTCGACGTACTGCGGTACGTCGAGCACGAGGTGATCCTCAGCTTGCCCGTGCGGCCCGTTGACGCACTCGGTGTCGTTGCCGAACCCGCCCGTCGGGTCGACGAAAACCAGGATCGGGCCGGCGCCGTGATGCCTTGCCGCGTAGGCCTCCGCTGTCCGGACGGCCTGTCCGATCCGGATCCAGTTCTCCGGCTTGGAGTGCTCGGCGGCGATCATCTCGACCGCCGGCAAGGCGGGCCTGCTCTTCTGGAACCAGGCCGGCGGTAGCCAGACCAGCTCGGGCCGGTGCTTGAAGCCGCTGGGTGTCGCCGGGATGGTGATCTTGACCAGCTTGCCGTTCTTCTGGGCTACCGGGTCCGGCTTGCTGGTCAGTTGGTGGAGTGACACTTCGCCCGGGACCTGCTTGTTCTCGATCCCCGCGACCGCATCGCCGACTGTGGGGAAGTACCCGACGAACTGGTTGACACCGTTGGCGCAGACGATCGCGGCCAAGGTGGCAGCGACGACTGCTGCTCCTCGATGGCGCCAGTTCACGGTCCGCGACAGTGCCGCGTGTCCGGTCGCCCGCCGGGGCGCGTTCCAGCCGACGATCAGCACCAGCAATGCGCCGACCACAACCCCGAACCACAGCCACACCGAGAGCGGCAACGGATCAGTGACCCCTGACGCCGGCAGCACCACCCGGGCGGTGAGCAACCCAGCCACCGCCGCGCCGACGACAATGAGCGGCAGCTTCCTGGTGCGCCACCGCGCGTCCCGCCACCCGACTGCGAGGACCAGAGCAACTACCGCGACGCTCTCGAGGGTCCACGGCAGCCATCCGCTCAGCAGCGACACCTCTAATGCCACGTCATCCTCCGTAGACTCCGGCACCCCTGCCCCGAAGGTAGACGTCTTGCCGACTAGTTTGGTTGCCGCACGCAGTGCGAGTCGTTTGGGCCCCTTTAGGAGGAGTTATGGGACGAGCCGTCCGTCGCCATTCGTTGATTGCCGGTGCGTTGGCTCTTGGGCTGGTGGCCGCGGTGAGTCCGGCGGCGTCAGCCGCGCCGACCTCCTCGCTGTTCTCCCCCGGTGCGGCCGGGGACGGGGATCCGTACTTCCCGGACATGGGTAACGGTGGCTATGACGTGAGTCACTACGACATCAAGCTCGCGTTCAGCCCGACGACTCATGCGATCAGCGCGACGACGACGATCTCGGCTCGGGCGACGCAGAACCTGTCCCGCTTCGACCTGGACTTCCTCGGGCCGCTGAAGATCAGCAAGCTCTCGGTCAACGGGCGGCGCGCGGCCTTCAAGCGAACCGGCGCGCAGGAGTTGGTGATCACCCCGGCGCAGGGGCTGCGGCGAGGGAGCAGGTTCGTCGTTTCGGTGTCGTATGCGGGCGTACCTCGCAAGATCGATGACCCCGCTTTGGGGATTTCGGGCTGGGCTGCGACGAAGGACGGCGCGGTCGCGCTCAACCAGCCGATCGGCGCGGCGACGTACTACCCGGTGAACGACACGACCCGCGACAAGGCGACGTACAGCCAGACGGTCAACGTGCCGAACGGCCTGACGGTACTGGCCAACGGCGAGCCTGGTCCCGTCACCAAGCGGGGCGGGCGGACCACCTTCCGGTGGACGATGAACCAGCCGATGGCCAGCGAGCTCAGCATGCTCGCCATCGGGAAGTACACCGTCACCCGCGGCACGCTGCGCGACGGCCGCCCGAACATCACCGCGATCGGCCAGTCGGTCGACACCGTCGCCGGCCAGGGCAAGGTCTTCAACAAGACCACCGCGCAGATCGTCGAGTGGGAGCAGTCGGTGTACGGCCGCTACCCCTTCGCCTCAACCGGCGGCATCATCGGCGACGTGGGCGTCCACTACGCCCTGGAGACCCAAGGCCGCCCGGTCTACGATCAGCGCAGCAGCAAAGTCAGCGGCGACCTCCTCGCCCACGAACTGGGCCACCAATGGTTCGGCGACAGCCTGACCCCCGCCCGCTGGTCAGACATCTGGCTCAACGAAGGCTTCGCGACGTACTCCGAATGGCTCTACCAGGAGAAGTTCAAGGGCGTCCCCGCCCAAAAAACCTTCGAGCAGACCTACGCGGCCGAAGACGACTGGACCGGCAAGGTAGCCAACCCCGGCCGAAACCAAATCTTCGACGACCTCGTCTACACCCGAGGCGCCCTCACCCTCCACGCCCTACGCCTCAAAATCGGCGACAAGGCCTTCTTCGACCTCCTGAAGTCCTGGCCCACCACCCATCGCCACTCAATCGTCTCAACCCAAACCTTCATCAAGTACGCCGAACACCAAACCCACCGCAACCTAACCCCCTTCTTCAACACCTGGCTCTACCAACCAGGCAAACCCAAGCTCTAACCAGCGGTGACCTTGAACACCAAACGGTGGGCTTGGACAAGGTATTACTTGTTCAAGCCCACCGTTTGGTGTTCAAGGTCACCACAACTGGGCGGCTGCTAGAGGGTGGCGGCTAGTTCGGTGCCTTGGAGGATTGCTCGTTTGGCGTCCAGTTCGGTGGCTAGGTGGGCGCCGCCGATCAGGTGGGTGGTGGGGGTGGAGAGGTCGCGGACTGGTTCCTGGCCGGCGCAGATGACGATGGTGTCGACGGCTAGGACGCGGGGGTTTTCGTGGTTGGGGCCGAAGGTTAGGTGGAGGCCTTCGTCGTCTATGCGTTCGTAGTTGACGTTGGTCAGGAGCTCTACTTGTTTGTTTTTCAGGGCTGCTCGGTGGACCCAGCCGGTGGTTTTGCCTAGGGTGGCGCCGATTTTTCCGGGCTTGCGTTGGAGTAGGTAGATCTGGCGTGGGGATGGTTCGGGGTTGGGTTTGGTGAGGGCGCCGGGGGTGGTGCGGGGGTCGGTTACGCCCCATTCGGCTTTCCAGGCGGCGAGGTCCAAGGTCGGGGAGTCGACGGTGGTGAGGAATTCGGTGACGTCCACGCCGATGCCGCCGGCGCCGATGACGGCTACGGATTTGCCGACGGGGCGGCCGTGGCGGACTACGTCGACGTACGAGAGGACCTTCTCGTGGTCGATGCCGGAGATGGATGGGATCCGCGGGACCACGCCGGTCGCGAGGATGACCTCGTCGAAGCCTTCCAGGTCGGCGGCGACGGCGCGGTGGCCCAGGTGGAGCTTGACGCCGGTCAACGCGAGTCGGCGTTCGTAGTACCGGATGGTCTCGGCGAATTCTTCCTTGCCGGGGATCCGTCGAGCGATACCGAATTGGCCGCCGATCTCGTCGTCTGCTTCGAAGAGTTCGACGTCATGGCCACGTTCGGCGGCGGTGACCGCAGCCGAAAGGCCGGCCGGTCCGGCGCCGACGACGGCGATTCGACGCGTACGCCGAGTTGGCAGCAGCACCAGTTCGGTCTCCCGGGCGGCGCGTGGATTGACCATGCAACTCGCGTGCTGTCTGGCGAACACGTGGTCCAGACAGGCCTGGTTGCAGGCGATGCAGACGTTGATCTCGTCCGCCCGATCAGCCGTTGCCTTGAGCACCCATTCCGGGTCGGCCAGGAACGGCCGGGCCATGCTGATCAGATCGGCGTCACCACGAGCCAGTACCTCCTCACCGACCTGCGGCAGGTTGATCCGGTTCGACGTCACCACCGGGATGGAGACATGCGGCCGGAACGACGCCGTGATCGACGTGAACGCAGCCCGCGGCACCGACGTCACGATGGTCGGCACCCGCGCCTCGTGCCAGCCGATCCCGGTGTTGATGATCGACGCCCCGGCCGCCTCGATCTCCTTGCCCAACGCAACAACCTCGGACCAGTCCTGACCGCCCTCGACCAGGTCCGCCATCGACAGCCGGTAGATGATCAGGAAGTCCGGCCCGACGCGTTCGCGAATCCCCCGGACGATCTCGACCGCGAGCCGGCGCCGGTTCTCCGCGCTGCCACCCCAGCGATCGCGTCGCTTGTTGGTCCGCTCGGCCAGGAACTGGTTGATGAAGTACCCCTCGGACCCCATCACCTCGACGCCGTCGTACCCACCTTCCTGCGCCAGCGCCGCACACCTCACGTACGCGGCGATCTGCCGCCGTACGCCGCGATCGGTCAGCGCCCGCGGTTTGAACGGGTTGATCGGCGCCTTCACAGCCGACGCCGAGACGCTGAACGGGTGATAGGCATAGCGCCCCGCATGCAGGATCTGCAACGCGATCAGCCCGTCCTCAGCGTGCACAGCATCGGTCACAGCCCGGTGCCTGCGAGCCTCCCGGCGATTGGTCAGCTTCGAAGCGAAAGGAGTCAGCCAGCCGGTCCGGTTCGGCGCGTAGCCGCCCGTGACGATCAGGCCGACGCCGCCGCGAGCGCGCTCGGCGAAGTACGCGGCGAGCTTCGGCAGGTCCTTGGCGCGGTCCTCGAGACCGGTGTGCATCGAGCCCATGATCACCCGGTTCTTCAGGGTGACGTGGCCGAGGTCGAGCGGGGCCAGCAGGTTCGGGTACTCGGTCATGAGGTGCTCTCCGATCGCATCGCCTGGATGACTTCGTCGCACCAGCCGAGGAACGACTCCTCGGCGCGGACGCCGC
Organism: Kribbella sp. NPDC051718; assembly: GCF_040681515.1. NCBI lineage: Bacteria > Bacillati > Actinomycetota > Actinomycetes > Propionibacteriales > Kribbellaceae > Kribbella > Kribbella sp. NPDC051718. The sequence continues at coordinate 237,717 of NZ_JBFAYZ010000001.1, forward strand.
CGCGGAGTACGAGGTACTGGTGTAGTTCACGGCCGTTGAGCTTGTCGGGCTTCGGGAAGTCACGGCGCTGGATGCTGCGGTAGGTCTCCAGCCGGGTCGCGTGCTCGGCGCGGTGCCGCTCGACTTCCCGCAGTACTGCGGAAGTGTCGCCCAATGAAGCACCCCGGAGCTTGACCGCCAACCCGTCACGCAGAAGAGCCGGATCGACGGGCTCGGCCAACCAGCGCGTGAGCTCGGAGCGGCCGTCCTGCGACACCTCGTAGACCTTCTTGTCCGGGCGGCCGTCCTGGGCGATCTCGGTGTGGGTGATCCAGCCGGCGTCGTCCATCCGGCGCAGTACCCGGTAGATCTGCTGGTGGGTCGCGGGCCAGAAGAATCCGATCGACCGATCGAACCGCCGGGCCAGCTCGTAGCCGGACCCGGCGCGCTCGGTCAGCGAGACGAGGATCGCGTGTTCGAGGGCCATGCCGCCGACCATACCTATGCAACGAGTTGCAGTGCATCTGATTGCAACGCAGTTCACACCGCGGCGGGATATCCAACCGGTTGGTCGGATGAGGGAGAATGGTTGCAGACGCCAGCTATTGCGGAGCGGAGAAATTCCTTGGAGCACCCCATCAGGACCACGTTGCCCGGGATCGGCACCCGGTACGACCTCATCACCGACGGCGGCAAGCACGTCTCGGTGGTGGTGCACACGGACGGCCGGCGATTCCTGGGGTTCCACGATCCCGAGGACGACGACAGTTGCCTGGGCAGCGTCCCGCTCGGCCCGGCCGAGGCGAGCGCGCTCGGCCAGCTCCTGATCCCCGCGCCGATCGAGCCGCTGCGCGGTGACATCGAGATCGACCTGGTCACCGAGCAGATCCCGATCACCAGCCGCTCCCCGTACTCCGGCCGCACGCTCGGCGACACCCAGGCGCGTACGCGGACCGGCGCGTCGATCGTCGCGGTACTACGCCGTACCGGCGCCGTGCCCTCCCCGACACCCGACTTCAGGTTCGCCACCGGGGACACGATCGTCGTGGTCGGTACCCGCGAAGGCGTCGACGCCGTCGCCGAACTGATCACGGGAGGCTGAGATGCACGAGACGACCGGCCTGCTGATCGAGCTCGGCGCCGTACTGCTTGCCCTCGGCATCCTCGGCCGGATCGCCGGGCGGGTCGGCTTCTCGCCGATTCCCCTTTATCTCTTAGCCGGGCTGGCCTTCGGGCACGGCGGGCTGTTGCCGCTGGACGCGTCGGAGGAGTTCGTTGCCACCGGCGCGGAGATCGGCGTGATCCTGCTGCTGTTGCTGCTCGGGCTCGAGTACACCGCGGCCGATCTGGTCGGGACGCTGAAGACGCAGTACCTGTCCGGCGTGGTCGACTTCCTGCTGAACGCGTTGCCGGGTGCGGCTGTCGCATTGCTGCTCGGTTGGGGGCCGGTGGCGGCGGTCGCGCTGGCCGGCGTCACGTGGATCTCGTCGTCGGGGGTGATCGCGAAGGTGGTCGGCGATCTCGGGCGGCTCGGTAATCGCGAGACGCCGATCGTGCTCGGGATCCTGGTGCTCGAGGATCTGTCGATGGCAGTCTATCTGCCGATCCTGACGGCGTTGCTCGCCGGTGCCGGGCTGGCGGGTGGCAGCGTGACGTTGCTGATCTCGCTGGGGACGGTGAGCGTCGTACTGTTCGTCGCCCTGCGCTACGGACGGGTGATCAGCCGGGCTGTCTCGTCGGACAATCCGGAGATGCTGCTGCTCGTCGTACTCGGGCTGACGTTGCTGGTCGCCGGAGTCGCCCAGAAGTTGCAGGTGTCGGCGGCGGTCGGGGCGTTCCTGGTCGGGATCGCGTTGTCGGGCGAGGTGGCGAAGGGGGCGCGCAATCTGCTGAGCCCGCTGCGGGATCTGTTTGCCGCCGTTTTCTTTGTTTTCTTCGGGTTGAGCACTGACCCGGCGGACATTCCGCCGGTGCTGGGGATCGCGTTGGCGCTCGCAGTACTGACCTCGCTGACGAAGATCGCCACCGGCTGGTACGCCGCTCGCAAGGCGGGCGTCAAGTCCGCCGGCCGCTGGCGCGCAGGCGGCACGCTCGTCGCCCGCGGCGAATTCTCCATCGTCATCGCCGGCCTCGCAGTCGGAGTCGAACCTCGGCTGGGCCCGCTCGCCACCGCCTACGTCCTCATCCTCGTAATCCTCGGCCCCATCACCGCCCGCTTCACCGAACCGGTCGCCCGCAAACTAACCAACCTCCGCAAGAAGCCCGACCCAATCGGCCCACCGCTCGCCGAACGCCTCGACGACACCGCCGACTCCCGAAACTGACCTCACCTCCCCACGGCGCAGCCTGACGGCTGCAAGGGAAGGCGGTGTGTGGTCAGCCCGGGCGGTTGGTGGTGGGGTTAGTGGTTGGCGCGTTGGTTTGTGGTGGCGAGGGTGATTGTTTGGGTGATGCGGTTGGCTCGGGTTTCGGGGCGTTTGGCGAGGGTTATCCATTCGAGGATTCGGCGTTTGGAGGAGGGTGGGAAGGCGGCGAAGTGGGCGGCTGCCTTGGGGTGGCGGGCTAGTTCGGACTGTAGGTCGGCGGGGATTACGCCGTTCTGTGCGTCGGCTAGGGAGTCCCAGGTGCCGGTCCTTTGTGCCAGGTCGATCAGCTCCTGGCCGGGCGCCGCCATCAGGCCCTCGGCGAGGAGGCGCTCGGCGCGGTCTCGGTTGACCTGGCTCCAGGTACTGCGGGGGTTGCGGGGGGTGAAGGTTTGGTAGGTGCTGGTCGCGTCGCGGCGGAGGGTTTTGCTGTCGATCCAGCCGAAGCAGAGGGCGTGTTCGACCGCCTCGGCCAGCTCGACGCCGGTACCGTCGCGGCGGACGATCAGCCAGACCGAGCGCTCGGTCCGGCCGTTCGTGGCCAACCAGTCGCGCCACTCCTGCACCGACGCGGGGGCGAATGCCTCGTCGTCGGTGACTACCTGCTTGACCTTCGCGTCTGTGCTCATACCAAGAGCATGCATCAGATAAGTGCTCATCTAGTGAGCACTTAGTTCAGAAGAGTACGTCGGCCCGTTCGTGGTCGAGGAGGTGCTGTTTGCGGTCGAGGCCGCCGCCGTAGCCGGTGAGGTTGCCGGTGGAGCCGACGACTCGGTGGCAGGGGACGATGATGCTTACCGGGTTTTTGCCGTTGGCGAGGCCTACCGCTCGGGAGGCGCCGGGGACCAGGCCCAGGGTGGCGGCCAGTTGGCCGTAGGTGGTGACTTCGCCGTATGGGATGTCCTTCAACGCGGACCAGACCTGTTGCTGGAAAGGGGTTCCGGTCAGTTTGAGGGGTACGTCGAAGGTGGTGCGGTCGCCGGTGAAGTACTCCTTCAGTTGCTGCTGGACCTCAGGCAGGAGGGAGTCGTCGCGGGAACCGAAGGTCTCCAGCGGCGGGCGGTGCCGGTGCTGTTCCATATAGAGGCCGGCCAGTTCGCCGGTGTCGGCCGCGACCAGGGTGAGCGGGCCGACCGGGCTGTCCATGACGGCGTACGACATGGTCAGGCCTCCCACTGCGCGCGGGTGATCCGGTAGAGCACATGCCGCTGCAGCGGATGCCCGTCGGGCAGCCGCGGGTGGTCGAAGTCGCCGGCCTCGTCGTGGGTCATGCCGATCCGCTCCATCACCCGCTGGGACGGCTTATTCGTCGTCGTGGTGAACGACAGCACCTCATCGAGGCCCAACGGGCCGAACGCATGCGCGAGCGAGGCCCGCGCGCCCTCGGTCGCATAACCGTTGCCCCAGGCATCCTTCATCAGTCGCCAGCCGATCTCGACCCCCGGGCCGAACGGTGCATCGAAGCTCGGCACGGACAACCCCGTCATACCGATGAACTGCCCGGCCTCCCGTACTTCGACCGCCCAGAACCCAAAGCCCCGCTCGTCGATCGCCGCGCTCACCCGATCGACCATCGTGTCGCTCTCCGCCCGGGTGAGCGCTGCAGGGAAGTGCTCCATCACGGCCGGGTCGGCGTTCAGCGCCGCAAAGGGTTCGCGGTCGCTGTCCTTCCACTGTCTGAGCAGCAGGCGGTCGGTGGTCAGCTCGCTCATTTCACTCCGTCGCTGTCGTTCGGAATCTTGTTGATGGCATGGTCGCCGGTCGCCCACAAGTACTGCACCGCGTACGCCCGCCAAGGCCGCCAAGCCCGCGCATGAGCGATCAGCGCCTTGGGCGCCTCCGGCAATCCGAGGTCGCGAGCCGCATACTTGATGCCCAGATCGCTTGCCACAAAGGCATCCGGGTCACCGAGCGCGCGCATCGCAATCGACTCGACCGTCCACGGCCCGATGCCAGGCAACGCCGCGAGTTGCTCGCGCACCTTGTCCCAGTCACTGCCCGCGCCGAGGTCGATCTCACCGGCCGCAAGGGTCGCGATCAACGTCGTCAGCGTCGTACGCCGTGACTTCGGAAAGGCCAGCGTCTCGGGGTCAAGCCCGGCCAGCGCCTCCATCGTCGGGAAGAGATGAGTCAGATTGCCCAGCGGATCATCGATCGGTTCCCCGTACGCCTGCACGAGACGACTCGCATGAGTCCGAGCGGCGGCCGTCGACACCTGTTGACCGAGCACAGCCCGTACGGCGAACTCGGCCCCGTCGACCGTGTGCGGCACCCGACGCCCGGGCGCCTTCTCGATCAGCGGAGCCAGTACAGGATCTGTCTTGAGCAGGTCGTCGACCGCGATCGGATCCGCGTCGAGGTCGAGCATCCGGCGGCAGCGGCTGATCGCGATCGAGAGGTCGCGCTGATCGGTGAGCGAGAGCTGGCAGGCGATGTGGTCAGGCATCGGGCGAAGCGCCACGACCCCATGACCGTGCGGGAGCCGCAGCGTCCGTCGATAGGCGCCGTCATGCCACTCCTCCACCCCCGGCACCCCGGTGGCGATCAGATGCCCGAAGAGGTTGTCCGGCGTCAACGGCTGGCGGAACGGGAGGCGCAAGGAAATCGTCCCCGGCGCACTGGTCGCGTCGCCGCGCTTGGCCCGGGTGCGCAACTCGCTGGGTGACAGCGCGAAGACCTCCTGCACGGTCTCGTTGAAGGTCCGCACGCTGGAGAACCCGGCGGCGAACGCGACGTCAGCCATCTGCAACGAGCTGGTCTCGATCAGCAGCCGCGCGGTCTGGGCTCGCTGCGCTCTGGCCAACGCCAGTGGCCCGGCGCCGAGCTCGGCCTGCAGTTGGCGTTGGACCTGGCGGACCGAGTAGCCGAGCTGGGTCGCGAGGCCTGGTACGCCGTCGCGGTCGACGACCCCATCGCCGATCAACCGCATCGCGCGGGCGACCAGGTCGGCGCGATCGTTCCACTCCGGGGAGCCCGGGCTCGCGTCGGGCCGGCAGCGCTTGCAGGCCCGGAAGCCGGCCTGCTGGGCCGCGGCGGCGCTCGGGTAGAAGCGCATGTTCTTGACCTTGGGCGGCACGACCGGACAGCTCGGGCGGCAGTAGATCCTGGTGGTCAGTACGGCGGTGAAGAACCAGCCGTCGAAGCGGGCATCCTTCGACTGGACCGCTCGCACGCACCGCTCGACGCATTCATACACGTGCTCCAGCATCCCCGCCCGCACCGACAGTTTCTAGCGGTTTTACGCCATCGAGGTGCTCAGCCGTCGCGCCGCTCGACCAATTCCTCGGTCGAGGCGCGGTACGCCTCGGCGGCCCGGCCGAAGTAGTCGAACAGCGTCGCCTGCTGCCGGGGACCATACTCCGCGATCACCGCCCCCAACCGTCGCCGGGCCCCTTCGACCGCCCGGTCGACAGTGGCCGGCGGCGCGACCAGTTCGACCATCACCTTGCGCCGGTCGGCCGGATCGAGCACCCGCCGGACATGACCGCCCTCCTCCAGCCGGTCGATCAGCCGGGTGGTCGCACCGGTGGTCAGCCCGGTCCAGCGAGCCAGCTCACCCGAGGTCTGCGGCCCGGTCAGGTCGAGCAGATTCAGCGCGAAGTAGTCGGTCGCATTCAGCCCGGCCGCCTCCGCACTGGCAAGACTGTGCAACACCATCGCACTCAGGTACCGGCGGAAGACCGCGCTCGGGTCGGCGGATTCGGTTGACACAAGTGGTCCCCTTCGATCTAATATCTGCATCAATGCAGATAACTACTTGACGCAACTACTGCAAGGGAGAAAATACCATGACCGACGTCGAGACCGTCGCCGAGATCCAGAGCTTGCTCGAGCGACTTGCTGCGCACTGGAACGCAGGCGATGCGGCGGCCTACGGGGCGGACTTCACCGTGGATGCGAGTTATGTGACGTTCGTTGGGACGGTCTACCGCGGCCGGGTGGATCTGGTGGCGGGGCATGACGCGTTGTTCGGGAAGTACCTGAAGGGGTCGCGGATGTTCAGCGAGCTCGTCGAGGTGCGGACGTACGGGGACCGGACTGCGATCGCGGTGACCCGCGGGGACGTCGGGAAGAAGCGGCCGGCGCGACTGTCGAAGGTGCAGACGTTCACGCTGGTGCGCGAGGACGACGGGCAGTGGCGGGTAGCGGCGTTCCACAACACCAAGCGCGCGCGGTTGCTGGAGGCGGTCTCCTTCCGGTTGCTGCCGCGCAGTGCGCCGCTGGGCGCGCAGTAGCGGAAAAACGACGCCAGGATCCCGGGTCGTATTTCCGCCAGCTCGGCCGGATTCAAGGGGGTGGACTGAAGGCATGACAGAACTCAACGGAAAGATGGCATTGGTGACCGGGGGCAGTCGTGGGATCGGGGCTGCGGTGGCGGTTGCGTTGGCGGTGGGTGGGGCGGATGTCGCGATCACCTATCACCGTTCGCCGGATGAGGCGGCGGCGGTGGTGAAGGAGATCGAGGCGGTTGGGCAGCGTGGGTTCGCGATTCCGGCGAATGCGGCCGATGCGGGGGCGGTGCGGGAGGCGGTCGGTACGGCGTACGAAGTACTGGGTGGGTTGGATGTGTTCGTCAACAACGCCGGCGTCGGGACGATGGGGATGATCGGCGACGTCACCCTCGAGGAACTGGATCGGGTGCTGGCGGTGAATGTGCGCGGCCTGTACGTCGCTGCGCAGGCCGCGGCCGGTGTGCTGGCTGATGGCGGGCGGATGATCCACGTCGGCAGTTGCATCGCCGATCGGAACACCGGTCCGGGGATGAGCCTGTACGCGATGAGCAAGTCGGCTGTCGTCGGGATGAACCGAGGGCTGGCCAGGGAGCTCGGCGCTCGTGGCATCACGTCGAACGTCGTCCAGCCCGGCCCGACCGACACGTCGATGAACCCGGCCGACGGACCGTTCGCCGAGGCGCAGCGGTCGTTCCTGGCGATCGACCGCTTCGGCACAGTCGATGACGTCGCAGCGGCGGTCCTCTACCTCGCCGGGCCAGGCGGCTCCTACGTCACCGGCACCGAACTGAACGTGGACGGCGGCCACGCAGCCTGACTCCACTCGTCGGGCGACACGCGCAGCTCCATGGACAGCGGCGACGCAGCATCCGGGGCGAGGTGCGGCGGGTGGTTCTGTCGGTGGGGAGCGCTAGCTTCTGGGCATGCGGTTTTCGGTGACGTTCGGGGCGGTGGGGGCGGGGCGGGATCCGCGCGGGCTGGCTGAGCTGGCGCGGATGGCGGAGGACTGTGGGTGGGACGGGGTGTTCCTGGAGGACTACCTCGTCTACCAGGGGGACGTCGCGGAGCCGACGCACGAGCCGTGGATCTGTCTGGCGGCGATGGCGTGCGCGACGTCGACGATCACCCTCGGCACCACCGTCACGCCGGTCCCCCGCCGCCATCCGTGGCAGCTCGCCGCCGAGACCGTCGCCTTGGATCACCTGTCGAACGGCCGGCTGATCCTCGGCGTCGGGATCGGCGACCCGGGCGATCCCTTCCTCACCGGCACCCCACGCGAGCTGGCCGAGAAGCTCGACGAGTCGCTGGAGATCATCACCGCGCTGTGGACCGGCGAGCCCGTCCGGTACGCCGGCAAGCACTACCAACTCGACGGCGCGCAACTCAGCGCGGTGCCGGTGCAGAAGCCGAGGATCCCGATCTGGGTCGGCGGCAACTTCCTCGTTCCCGCCGTCCGCCGCCGGATCCTCCGCTGGGACGGCTCCTGCGCCTACAAGGGCACCCCCGCAGCCCCACAACAAACAACCCCGGAAGACGTCCGCCAACTGCTCGCCGACGCTGCTGGTGCGGGTGGGTTCGAGGTGAAGGCGAGCGGAGGCGACCCGATGGCGTTCGCTGAGGCGGGCGCCACGTGGTGGGGGCGGTGGATCGCGCCCGGGCCGGTCGAAGAAGCGCGCGAGATCCTGCGCGCCGGGCCGCCTCGTCTTCGCTGACCCTGGTCGCCCGGTCCGGGTCGGCGGATGCGGGGTGGGTACCGGCCAGCCGTTGACAGAGCAGGGGGTTGGCGGTGAGACTGCAGGTGGATTTGAACGTTAAAACGGGTGGCTTCTGGCGCGGTGGGAGGTTGGTTCGTGGCTACGTTGAAGCAGGTTGCCGCTCATGCGGAGGTCTCGGTGCAGACGGTTTCCAACGCCCTCAATGCGCCTCATCGGCTGCGGCCGGACACCTTGCAGCGGGTGACCCGATCGATCGAGCTGCTCAACTACCGCCCCAATCGTAACGCGCGCAGCCTCCGGACGAGCGCTGTCGAGCTGATCGGGTACTGCGTGCCGAGCTGGCCGCACGGTCAGGTCCATCTGGTGATGGACCAGTTCCTGCACGCGTTGTGCACCTCCGCCGAGAGCAGCGGACGGCACATTTTGTTGTTCACGGCACCGGTCGGAGTCGAGGGCATGCCGGTCTACGAGGACCTGCACGCCCGGCGCCTGGTGGACGGGTTCGTCTTGTCGCAGACGGAGACGCACGACCCGCGGCACGCGTGGCTGAAGGAGCAGCAGATCCCCTTCGTGTCCTTCGGGCGGGTGTGGGAGGAGTCCACCCAGCCCGGGCCCTGGGTCGATGTCGACGGCGCGGGCGGGTGTGCGACCGCGGTACAGCATCTGTACGAGACCGGGCGGCGGCGGATCGGCTTCCTCAGCTGGCCGCGGACCTCCGGACTGGCAGAGAACCGGTTGAGCGGCTGGCAGGCGAGGTGCGTCGAGCTCGGCCTGCCGAGCCACGACGAACTGGCCGTCCGATGTCGGGTGGACACCATCGACGAAGGTGCACGCGCTACTGCGGAGCTCCTCGACGCCGACCCCGCGATCGACGCGATCGTTGCCATCAGCGACATTCTCGCGCTGGGCGCCCTGCGAGAGCTCGGCCGGCGCGGCCTGGTCGCCGGCGTCGACGTCGCGGTGACCGGCTTCGACGACTCGCCGTTGGCGTCGGTGGTGTCGCCGGCGTTGACGAGCATCCGGCAGCCGATGGACGAGATCGCCGGCGAACTGATCGACATTCTCACCGCACCGGATCCCAAGGGTCCGACGGAACGCCTTCTGCAACCCGAGCTAGTAGTCAGGGGCAGCTCAGCCCCTGGCTGATCAAGGAGGAAGTACGTCATGACACTCCGCCCTGTCGGACGAAGCAGACGAACCACAAGACCGAGCAGCAGACGGTACGCCGGCGCCGCCGGCCTGCTCGCCTCGGCCACGGTCCTCGCACTCAGCGGGATCCCCTCCCTTGCCACTGCAGGAGTACAGCCCACTGGTGGTCAAAGTAGTGAATTGTCCGAATCGACGCGGCTGGCGGATCGCCGGTCGCTGGTCGTCGGCGACCGGGCCTACGCGATGGGCGACGAGAACGGCCTCTACCCCGCGACCGGCTGGCACACCCGCGGCGAGATGGGCGGCTTCTGGACCGCCCCGTTGAAGTTGCTGGACGGGATCTGGTTCGGCGTCGACGGGTCGTGGCTGGGCAAGGACACCGCGGCTTCGAAGTACACGAGTGGCCAGGGCTACCAGCGGATCAGCTACCCGGGCGCCGTCAGCGTCGAGCGGACCGACTTCGTGCCCGACGGAGTCCGCGCAACGTTGGTCGGCCTGACCTTCAAGTCGGCCACAGCCAAGACGGTCGCGCTCGATGTGGACGCCCACTCGGAGCTGATGCAGTCCTACCCCTGGGGCTGGACGACGCCCAACGCGGCGCAGATGAACCTCCCGGACACCGGGTCGTACAGCGACGGCACCCTGCAGTTCCGCGAGCAGGGCACCCCGCCGATCGCCAACGCCGCCAAGCACGACTACAGCGCGATTGTCGGATCAACGCTCAAACCGACGAACCACGCGCTGGGCGTCAACAACCGCGGACCGCAGGACCCAGCGGTCATCTGCCCGGCCGACGGTGACGCACCCAAGCACTGCGACGACACCGCCTTCGGCAAGGGCACCGGTGGGCGGCTCACCTACAACGTCGACCTGAAGCCCGGCCGGACGACGACCGTCTGGTTCGCCGTCGCGGGATCGGACGAAGGCAAGAACGCCGCGCAGAAGGAGTACCAGCGCGCCATCAGCAACCCCGAGAAGTTGCTGCAGGCAAAGAAGAAGAGTCGCGCCGCGATCGACGAGATGTCCGCAGTGGACCTGCCTGGTGACCGGCTACTGCAGCAGAGCGTCGAGTGGAGCAAGCAGAACCTGGCCGACTCCGTCCAGGAGGCGCACAACCTACGGATCCGCGACGTCAACGAGGGCAAGGACTACCCCGCACCGAGCGGCACCGTCGACGTCGCCCGCTGGTTCGGCGCCGGCTTCCCCGACTACCCCTGGCTGTTCGCCACCGATGGTGAATACACCTCGTACGCCGCAGTCGCAGCCGGCCAGTTCGACACCGTGAAAGCACACCTGCGCGCCCTGCGCGACGTGAGCGACATCCTCAACAAGCGCAGCGGCAAGGTCGCCCACGAGGTGACGCCGACCGGCGACGTCTACTTCGGTTCCAACACCAGCGCCGGCAACACCGACGAGACGGTCAAGTTCCCCAGCATCGTCGCGCTGCTGTGGCGCTGGACGGGCGACGACCGGTTCCGCGACGAGATGTACGACTTCAGCGTCCGCAACCTCAAGTACGTCTATCGCGAACTCGACAAGGACGGCGACGGCTGGCTCGAGGGCCTCGCAAACGTCGAGCGCAACGGCATGGGCTCGGAGAAACTCGACAGCACCGTGTACCTTGCCCGCGGACTGCGCGACCTGGCTGACCTCGCAGCGTCGAAGCACGACCGGGCGACGCAGCAGTGGGCGACCGCCAAGGCGACCGACCTGGAGAAGCGGTTCGAGACGCAGTGGTGGGTCGACCAGGCCTTCGGGTACGCCGACTCGATCGACGACCCCGCCGATCCGGCGAACGACAACACGCCGATCTTCCAGCGGCACTGGACCGGTGTCACGCCGATGGAGGCCGAGCTGGTCCGCCCGGGGCAGCCGACCACTCCCCTGGCCTCCGCAGAGCACGCCAAGACGGCACTCGACCAGCGTGAGAAGCCTTGCTACACAGGCGAATTCGGGCTGTTCCACACCGGCACCGGGCCGACCTCGGACCCCGCGGGCAACCCCGGAGCTTCCTGCGACACGGTGGTCTCGGGAGTGAAGAGCGAGCGGAGCATCTTCTCGCTGAACACCTCCATCATGGCGGTTGCCGAGGGCAACTTCGGTCGGCTGGGCAAGAGCCAGCAGCAGGTCTACACGACCGGGAACGCGCGGATCCAGCTCGACCCGAAGGTCTGGGAGACACCGGGTGCCATGCCGGAGATCGCGCCGTCGCCGGACTCGCCGGCGAACATCGACCGGGCGTTCACCGACCGCTCGATGACGTTGCAGGCGTGGGGAGCGTACGGCATCCTCTGGCCGGTCGTACACCAGCAGCTCGGCGTCGATCCGGATCTCGGGCACGGGAAGCTGGCCGTCGTACCGCAGATCCCGGGTGGGCAGCAGAAAGTGGCCGGTAGCAACATCCGGCTCGGCCACGGGTCGATCGATGTCTCGGCATCCCTTGCAGACAAGGAACTTCGGACCGAGGTGCGCAGCAAGGGGCTGTCAGCAACCGTCACGGTCGGTGCGGTGCTTCCGGCCGGCGCGAAGGTGCAGGCGGTGAGCCTCGACGGCCGCGCGGCGAAGTACAAGCTCGTCACGACGGCGCGGGGCACCGAGGTGCAGGTGGCCGCTCACGGGAACCACTCGACACTGAGGGTCACCCTTCGCTGAACGCTCTACCAAATGAACCGGCCGGTGCACTTTCGTGCACCGGCCGGTTTCGTCTAGCCAAAAGAAGCAGGCCCCTCCGAGTATGAGTCGGAGGGGCCTACAAGAGCTGAAGGAAGGTGACGTCTCCAGCTTCCCAGACGGGTCCGTCGGGTCCGGCAGACCCCGTCACCGGTCTACCTCAGTGGGGATCCCCACCGCGAGGGTCCTCGGTTTCCGTCCGACCCGCCGTTCCCTGCGGAACAGCGTGTCGACATTTCTACCTCCCGGGCCGGTGCGCGCACAACCCTTTCTGACAAAGAGGATCCGCGAATCTGCCACTGTCAGCGTGTCGTCCACAGTGTGTACCCGGCCATCCACAGAAACGTTCGATGTTATGCACACCCCCTGTGTATAACCTTCATTCCCAACGGAAGAATCGAGCAGCCACTGCAACACAAGCGACGGTTACCGCGAGCAACGCGACGACGTGTTCCAGGCCCGGCCAGTGACCCGACCAGGCGTCCTGCATGCTGGTCATCCCGGCGCCCATCGGAGTGATGTCGCGGACCCAGCGCAGGGCGTGCGGCATCAGGTCGCCGGGCGTCCAGACACCCGCGAAGAACATGCTCGGGAAGAACAGGATGTTGCCGACGATACTCGCGCCCTTGGCGGTCGAGACCAGGCCGGCGATCAGCACGCCGATCGACAGCTCGGCGATCGTGTAGAGAACGGCGGAGAGAGCGAAGGGCAACGGCGCGGCCGGGAGGTCGGCACCGAAGACGGCGGAGCCCAGGCCGAGGATGAGGGCGATCACGACGACGCCCGCGGCCAGGTGCAGGAGCAGCTGCGCGATCAACAGCTTCACCGGACGTACCGGCGTGGTCGACATCCGGCGCAGGATGCCCTTCTCGCGGTACCCGGCCAGGATCATCGGCAGCGTCGCCATCCCGAGGATGCCGATCCCGATCCCGATCGCCATCGTGGGCAGGAAGCTCGCCGGTACGCCGTCGCTCGACCCGCTGCCGTCGTCCATCAGCGAGAAGATCGTCAGCAGGCCGACCGGCAGCACGAAGACGAAGAACAGCCCGGCCCACTCGCGCAGGAACAGCTTGCTCTCGATCCGGGTGAGAGTGAGGGTCTGGCTCATCGGTCCACTCCTTCGAAGCTCCGGCCGGCCAGCGCCAGGAAGGCGTCGTCGAGCGTTGTCTGTTCGGTGTGCAGGTCGAGCGGCGCCTGGCCCCGGCTCGCGAGTTCGGTGACGACAGCGACCAGCAGGTCGTCGTTGCCGGTGACAACGATCCGATCGCCGTCGTGGACCACGGAGCTGACCGCGGGCAAGGCTTTCAGGACCACGTCGTCCAGGACGCCAGGCACCCGGAAGCTGATCCGCTGCTCGGCACGAGCGGAGTCGACCAGGCCCGCCGGAGTGTCCAGCGCGACGACCAAGCCGGCGTCGATGATGGCGATCCGGTCGCAGAGGTACTCGGCCTCTTCCATGAAGTGGGTGACCAGGATGATCGTCACGCCCGAGTCGCGGATCTGCTTGACCAGCTCCCAGGTGTCCCGCCGCGCCTGCGGGTCGAGCCCCGTGGTCAGCTCGTCGAGGATGGCGATCCTCGGGTTGCCGATCAGCGCGAGCGCGATCGACAGCCGCTGCTTCTGCCCGCCGGACAGCTTGGCGAACGCGGTGTGCTGGACCTTGGTCAGCCCGAGCCGTTCGAGCAGCTCCGTCGGGTCGGCCGGGTTCGGGTAGAACGAGGCGTACAGCTCGAGCGCCTCGCGGGCCTTGATCCGGTCGGGCAGCTCGCTCGCCTGGAGCTGGACGCCGATCAGCGAGGTGATCTGGCTGCGCCGCTTGTACGGATTGAGCCCGGCGACCCGGACCGTACCGGCGTCCGGCCGGCGGAGTCCGGCGATCGACTCGACCGTGGTGGTCTTGCCGGCGCCGTTCGGGCCCAGGATGCCGAAGATCTCACCCTCGCGAACGGTCAGCGAGACGTTGTCGACGGCGACGGTCTCGCCGTAGGTCTTGCGGAGAAAGTTGACGACCACCAGGTCGTCCTCGAAGCTGTTTGCGGGCATGGCGGAGCCTCCCTACCTACTACTGCTGAAGGGTTGGGGTCAGCCCTTGGCGGGTTTGAGCGCCATCGGGCGAAGCATCAGGTAACCGAAGTACAGGCCGAGTGCGCTGACCGCGAGCACTCCCGGTACGCCGATCGCCAGCGGTGGACGGTGATAGCCGGTACTGCGCAGCGCGTCGGCGAGCCACTGCGCGACCAGCAGGAGTTCCGCGGCGGCAGCCGGCAGGACGCCGAGCGGCAGCAGCAGGAGACCCTTCCAGAAACCGAACCGGTAGAAGCTGATACCGATCAGCCAGCCGGCGGCCTCGTGCGCGATGATCAGCAGGAAGAACTCGGTGAAGATGAGCCCGGCCTGGGTGGTCTTGGTGAACAGATGCGGATTGGCCAGCGCCTGGGTCAGCCCGGCCCAGTCGTAGATGACGCGCTCGACCTGGTAGGCGACCACCCACAGCAGGGCGGTCGCGGCGGCGGCGCCGACCAGAATAATGCTGGCGGCAACGGAGAACATCCGCCGGGTGACACCGTGCGCGATCAGCAACGTGAACAGCGCGGGCGCCAGGGTGATACCGATCGCGGAGGAGAAGTACTTCGGCGACTGGGTGCCGTAGTCCCAGATGCTGTGGTCGAGACCGCCGCCGATCAGCTGGGAGATCAGCCCGCCGATCAGGAACGACCCGGTCATCACGAGCCAGTAACCGACGATCATCGGGCGCAGGCCGATCATCATCGAGTTGACGACCCGCTTGAGCCGGCCGAACGAGGTGGCGCCGCCCGGCAGGGCCGCAGTACGGGCGATGGACTGGGTGGTCATGCGGAGCCCTCCTTCGAGCGCGTCGTACCGGTCAGGTGGACGAACAGTTCCTGCAGGCCGACCGGGCCGATCTCGAGCCCGGCCGACTGCGCCTTCGCGAGCAGCGCGTCGTCCAGATCGCCAAGCACCGTTGACGATTTGGTACCGCCGAGCCGCTGCTCGGCAAGCACTGTCAAGCCAGCGGTCAACTCGTCGACCGCTGCGGCCGGGCCGACGATCGAGGCGCCGCGACCACGCAGCGAGTCGACCGGTGACTGAGTGACGAGCCGGCCGTTGTCGAGGATGACGACCTCTTCGAGCAGCGCGCTGACCTCGCTGACCAGGTGGGTGGACAAGATGATCGTCCGCGGTACTTCGGTGTAGTCGGCGAGCAGCGCGTCGTAGAAGAGGTTGCGCGACGGCACGTCCATGCCGAGGTAGCTCTCGTCGAAGATCGTCAGCGGCGCGCGGCTGGCCAGTCCCAGCACGACACCGAGCGCCGACTTCTTGCCCCGCGAGAGCTTCTGCACCTTCTTCTTCGTCGGTACTTCGAACTTGTCGAGCAACTCGCCCGCCAGGTCCTCGTTCCAGTACGGCCGCAGGGTGCTCGCCAGGCCGAGCACATGCCGGACGGGCGCGGAGTCCACCAGGTCACCCGACTCGCGGATCAGACAGATCCGGCTGGTGACGACGGCATCCTCGTACGGCGGCAGGGCACCCAACTCGTCGCCCTCGATCAGCACCCGGCCGCCATCGGGCTGCCGGAAGCCGGCCAGGACGGCAGCCAGCGTGCTCTTGCCGGAGCCGTTGCGGCCCAGCAGGCCGTAGATCTTGTCCGGCGCGAGCCGCAGATCCAGCCCGTCCAGGGCCGGTACGCCGGCGAACGCGACGATCAGGTTCTCGGTCCTCACACCTAGGCCGCTCACTGCTCACCATCCTTCTGGATGTGCTTCACGACGTCGGCCAGCGGTACGCCGATCGCCTTGGCCTCACGAATCATCGGGTCGACCACGTCGGCGAAGAACGAGTCGCGCCGGCCGGTCCGGAGAAGGTCGCGGGCATCTCTGCTGACGAACATCCCGATCCCGCGCTTCTTGTAGAGCACACCCTCGTCGACCAACTGGGCGAAGCCCTTCGCCGCGGTGGCGGGGTTGATCCGGTAGAACGCCGCGTACTGGTTGGTCGACATGACTTGCTCGTCCTCGGCGAGGGCGCCGGTGACGATGTCGTTCTTGATCTGCTCCGCGATCTGGAGGTAGATCGGACTGCGATCGTCGAACATCCAGCACTCCCCCTTCCGTTCGTCGCGAGGTTCTTCGGTTCATAGGTTCATTACTTGACTAACGAACCGTAGCACCCAGTCTCGATACCCTGCAACCGTGACTGATGGAGTGCGGGAGCTGCGGCTAGTGGTGACGGTCGACGACTACGAGGCAGCGGTCGGGTTCTACCGCGACGTGCTGGGGCTGACCGAGCGGGAGGCCTACGAGTCGGCGGACGGGCGGGTGACGATTCTGGAGGCCGGCCGGGCGACGCTGGAGATCGCTGATCCGAACCAGGCCGACTTCATCGACCGGGTCGAGGTCGGGCGGCGGGTGGCAGGGAAGTACCGGGTCGCCTTCGAGGTGGACGACTCGGCGGCGACGACCGCCAAGCTGGCGGCCGCCGGAGCCGAGGTGGTGGCCGAGCCGACCCGGACCCCCTGGAACTCACTGAACGCACGGCTCGAAGGCCCCGGAGGCGTGCAACTCACCTTGTTCACCGAACTCGGCGAGTAGCTAGGCCTCTTCGTCCTTGGCCGGGCGGCCAGGGCCGCGCATCTTGCCGACATTGCCAGGGAGGCGGCCGGCGTCGGCGAGGGCTCGGCGGAGCAGGAACTCGATCTGGGCGTTGGTACTGCGCAGGTCGTCTCCTGCCCACCTGGCCAGGGCGTCGTGGACCACGGGATCCAGCCGGAGCAGGATCTTCTTGCGTTCAACGGCCACGAGCGCGCCCTACTGGTAGAGCGAACCGGCGTTGACCACGGGCTGGGCATCGCGATCGCCGCAGAGCACGACGAGCAGGTTGCTGACCATCGTCGCCTTGCGCTCCTCGTCCAGCTCGACCACCTGGCGCTCGGACAACCGCGCCAGCGCGAGCTCGACCATTCCCACGGCACCTTCGACGATCTGCTGCCGGGCCGCCACCACAGCGCCCGCCTGCTGACGGCGAAGCATCGCCTGGGCGATCTCGGGCGCGTAGGCCAGATGCGTGATCCGCGACTCGATCACGTGGACGCCGGCCGCGAGCACCCGGGCGCCGATCTCGGTCGACAACTTCTGGGTGATCTCGTCGGTGCTGTCCCGCAACGACATCCGGTCGGTCGCCTCGTGTACGTCGTACGGGTAGCTGTTAGCGATGTGCCGGACCGCGGTCTCGGTCTGGATCGCGACGAACCGGACGAAGTCGTCGACCTCGAACATCGCCTGCGCGGTGTCCTGCACCTGCCAGACCACCACCGCGGCGATCTCGATCGGGTTGCCGTCGGCATCATTGACCTTGGCAACAGCCGTTTCGTGGTTGCGGATCCGGGTGGAGATCTCCTTGCGGGCGGTGATCGGGTTGACCCACCGCAGGCCGTCGGTACGGATCGTCCCGGCGTACCGGCCGAGGAGCTGCACCACGCGGGCGCGGCCCGGCGCCACCGGGGTCAGTCCGGCCGCCACGATCAGCGCGGCGACGAAGGCGACGACCCCCACGATGATCAGCGCGATCTGATCACCGTTCGCCCCCAGGATGAACAACACGACCCCGACGACCCCGAGCACGAACGCCAGCCCGAGCATCGGCCACCCGTTCAGATCTCCCGCCGACCGCTCACTCACCTTCGGCTTCGGCATCTCCACCAGTACAGCTGTCTCTGAAGTCATGTCTTCAAGCTAGCATAGTGATATCAGTTTTACGAGGGGCTGTGGTTTGCCGGCTCCCGCGGAGGTGACGGCGGCAGGTGGCTGGGTTGGGGGTGGGCCGAGCCGGCCGGTTTTGGGTGACTTTGTGCTCGACGTGAGTGGATTCGTGGCCGGGATGGTTGCGATTCTCCAGTACATCAATCGCCGGCCGGGGGCGGTTGCCGCAGCGTGCGGGGGTGGTTGGGGTGGGGTGTTTGATGGGCTGGCGGTTCGGTCGGCTGGGTTCGTCTCGGTGGGACAGGTGCTTGGCCGGGAACGGGGCTGTCGCGCGGTGACGGGCGGCCGAAGTCGGGCTGATCTGGGGCACGGGTGGTGGCGGCTGCATACCGAATCCGGTGGGTAAGCGGTTGCCTTCGGCGTGTCGGGGTGGTTGCCGGAGGTTGTGCGGGCATGGCGGTCCGGCTAGCGGGTCCGCCGGGCATCGGACGCCGGCTCGTCTTTCGTTTGTTGCCGTACTTCCCAGCGGCTCTGGGACAGCTGCATCCTTCCCTGGTCGTGGTGGCGGTGTGTCAGACGGGGGTTGCTGAGGCGAGGAGGGTTCGTTGCCAGCTCTTCGAGCGGGTGAAGGGCAGCGGGTCTATCGGGTCGTGGTTCCAGGCTTCTACCGGGCGGATGCCGTGCAGGGCGTTGACCAGCCAGACCTCGCGGTCGGCGAGGTCGGTTGCTGTGCGGGGGCGTTCGGCGATTTCCAGGCCCTCGGCGGTGGCGATTCGGCGTACCAGTTCTGAGGTGACCGACGGGAGGTAGGGGCGGTCGGTGGGTGGGATGCAGAGGGTGTCGTCCTCCCACCAGAGGACGGCCGAGTAGGCCGCTTCGACCACCACGCCGTCGGGGTCGGCGAGGAGGACCTCATCGGCATGGAAGGGCTTGGTGGCTTGGGTTTTCAGCTCACCGAGGGCACCGAGGTCGGGGCCCTTCACCAGCGGTCGAGTGCGCGGGTCCGGGCCGTCGTGGACCACCACGCGGATGCGGCCGCCTTGTGGTGGCGCGGGGCGGAGCTGGACGGAGAGGTTGCCGTCGGCATCCAGTTCGAAGCGGGGGAACCAGCGGCCGAAGCCGGGCAGGCGCTTCACCTGGTCGTCGAAGTAGGGCCCGGCATCGATTCCCGCTGCCGCGCACGACGCGGTGAACCGCCGTCGATGCAGGTCCAGCCCACGAACCTTGCCATTGGCAACCAAGAAGGAATCCGCCACCCGTAAAGAACTCATACCCGCCCCTGGATCGTCGCTGTTGCCTTGAGCACCATCTCGTCGTACTCCGCGATCGGATCCGAGTCGAGCACGATCGCCCCACCCGCTCCGACCACGGTCTCCCCCGGAGTCATCACCGCGGTCCGGATCACCACACTGAGATCCGCCCGGCCGTCGACGGTCAGGTAGCCGAGGGCGCCCGAGTACACCCCGCGCGCGGACCACTCCAGCTCGTCGAGCAGCTCCATCGTGCGGATCTTCGGCGCCCCCGTCATCGACCCCGGCGGGAAGCACGCCCGGACCGCATCCACGGCGTCCACCCCGTCGCGCAGTCGCCCGCGGACGGTCGTGACGAGTTGGTGCACGGTCTGGTAGCTCTCGACCGCCATCAGTTGCGGGACCTGTACCGTGCCCGGCCGGCTGACCCGGCCGAGGTCGTTGCGGATCAGGTCGACGATCATCAGGTTCTCGGCCCGGGTCTTCTCGTCCTCGGCGAGCGCCTTGGCGACGAGCTGGTCCTGCGCCGGGTCCTCCACCCGCGGCGCGGTCCCCTTGATCGGGCGGCATTCGGCCCAGCCGTCGCCGTCCACGGTCAGGAACCGCTCGGGCGAGGAGCTGGCCACGGCCAGTTCGCCGTACCGGAGGAAGGCGGAGTACGGGGCCGGGTTGCTCTGTCGTTGCCAGAGGTAGAACTCGAAGGGGTCGTCGATGGCGGGCAGGCGGACCCGGTTCGTCAGGCAGACCTCGTAGGTCTCGCCGGCTTCGAGCGCGGCCATACAGGCGTCGATCCCGGCCAGGTAGGTCGCGCGGTCCTGCTCCAGATGCGCCTCGAGGTCGAGCTCGGCGATCGGCGGCGCCTCCCGCCAACTCATCCACCAGCTCGCCGCCGCGGCCTCGGCCCGATCCAGCCAAGGATCCACCGTGCTGTCACCCGGCGCATGGACGGCGACGAGTAGCGTGCGGTCCTCCTCGTGGTCGAGGACGACGAAGCGGTTCGCCCAGATCCACAACGCATCCGGAGTCGGCGCCTCGTGGGCGGCGGCGCCACCGGTGAGCGCCTTCAGTTCATACCCGAAGTACCCGACGTAACCGCCACTGAAGACGTCCCGCAGCACCGCCGGTACTTCGCCCAGCTGCACCGATCGCGCGCTGAGCAGGTCCTGCAGCTCGGTGAAGACGTCCCCCTCGGCGACATCCCGGACGACGACGTCGGCGCCGGCAGACGTCCCGAGGACCGAGACGCGCCGGCCTCCGCGGTCGGTCAGGCTGCCGTCCAGCCAGAAGGCGACCGGCTCGTCCGCCAGCAACTCGCGGTAGAACCGCTCGCCGTCCAGCGCACGATCCAGCGCACGGATCGACCAGGTCAGTGCAGGCACAGCATGAACGGTACCTACCGGCAGGCGGTCAGTCGCCCCTGGTCCGGATGACGGCTCAGGCCAGCGCGACCTTGGTGCGCATCGCGGTGATCCTGCGGACGGGGATGGCTACCTCGAGGCCGTCCTTGGTTTCGCCGCGTTCGGCCAGCCAGCCGGCGGCGGCTTCGCGGCGGGCGTCCGACGTACCGGGCAGGTAGAGCGCGCCGACCAGGCGGCGGGCGTCGTCGAGGGAGCGGACGGTGTATGCGTACCGCTCGCGCTGGGACTCCATCACGTCGAAACCGGCCGCGCGCAGCTGATCCTTCAGGTCCTTGATCTCACCGCCACCCGGGAACTGCGGCGTCGAGCGCAGCCGCGTGGTCAGGCTGGTGAGCGTGCGGAGGTCACCCCGGCGCAGCGGCCGCACCGCGGGGACCGTGGCGGCGAGGACGCCGCCGCGGCGTAGTACGCGGGCTGCTTCGGCCAGTACGTCCGGCAGCGGCTGCAGCACCGCGAGGCCCATCGAGCAGGTGACGACGTCGAAGGCCTCGTTGGCGAAGGGCAGGTGGAGCGCATCCGCCTGGACCTTCGGACCGGGCGCGCCGGCCAGCTGGGCGGCGTTGTTGTCGACGCCGACCACCCACCGCCCGTACAGCTCGCGGGCGACCGGGCCGTTGCCGCAGGCCAGGTCGAGGATGCGTCGCGCCTCGCCGGAGACCGCGCGGACCAACCAGCGATAGGGCGTGTGGTCCCCGGCCACCGCTCGTGACAACAGGGCTTCAGTGCTGCCCGGGGCGGCGGTGTGGAACTCCCGCAGGTATCCCGGCCAGTCGATATCGTTCTCAGGCATCGCGGACAGACGTTACTGCCTGAACACGCTCAGTACAGCATCGAGCGCTGTCCGTGGGATTTCTTGGTCGAGTCTTAAACCAGGCTGACGAAGATGTGCCCGGCGGTCTCGTCGCTGATCACGCCGCCGGCCTCGCGGCTGCCCATCAGGACACCCTCCGCGTCGAGCATCGAGTCGACCTCCCGGCCCGGCAGCGCACCCGCGCGCCGCAGCACCGACATCGCGTCGTCGTCGCTCTGCACCGGCTCGGCGATCCGCCGGACCAGCACCCGGACACTGTCGCCGGTGGCCTGGTCGAGCACCTTGTCGAGCGGCTCGACGCCGATCCGGAACTCGCCGATCGGGGTCGCGAGGCTCTCCTTCTGCAGCTCCTCCAGACCCGGGATCGGGTTGCCGTACGGCGACTCGGTCGGGTTGTCGAGGATCTTCAGCAGCCGCAACTCGACCGCGTCGCTCATCACGTGCTCCCAGCGGCAGGCCTCCGCGTGCACGTCCTCCCACTCCAGCCCGATCACGTCGACCAGCAGCCGCTCGGCCAGCCGGTGCTTGCGCATCACCCGGGTGGCCTGCATCCGGCCGACCTGGGTGAGCTCGAGGTGACGGTCACCCTGGACCGTGACGAGCCCGTCGCGCTCCATCCGGGCCACCGTCTGGCTGACCGTCGGTCCGGATTGGTGGAGCCGCTCGGCGATCCGCGCGCGCAGCGGCAGGATGCCTTCTTCTTCCAGCTCGTAGACGGTCCGCAGGTACATCTCGGTGGTATCGATCAGCTCGCTCACGACATCCATTCTCACCTACTGAGGCAAGCCTTACCCAATCGTGTGTTCGAATCTCGTGAAGTGTCGTGAAAAGTTGTTCATCCGCGAGGATCTTGGAATGGCTACTGCGGTGATGTGGTTCCGGCGGGATCTTCGGCTGCACGACAATCCAGCACTGCTGGATGCAGGCTCTACTGGTGACGTGCTCGGGCTGTTCGTGCTCGATCCTTTGTTGTGGGATCAGGCAGGTGGGCCGCGCCGGGAGCATCTGGCGGGGTCTTTGCGGAGTCTGTCCGAGTCGATGGCTGGACGGCTCGTCGTCCGGCGCGGGGATCCGGTCGAGGTGGTGCGTGAAGTGGCGGCCGAGATCGACGCGGTGAGTGTGCACATCTCGGCGGACTACGGGCCTTACGGACGTCGGCGCGACGCAGCGGTCGAGAAGGCGCTTGGGTGTCCGCTCGTCAGCACCGGTTCCCCGTACGCCGTTGCGCCCGGCCGAGTGTTGACGCAGCAGGGGTCGTCCTACCGGGTCTTCACGCCGTACTTCCGCGCCTGGCTCGAACACGGGTGGCGGCAGCCCGTCGATGCGCCGGCCGACGTCGAATGGGTGGACACCAAGGGCGACCGGCTTCCACCGAGCAAGGTGATTGCCGGGGAAGGGGCTGCTCGCGAGCAGTGGCTGGCGTACCTCGACGAAGTCGCGGAGTACGGGGAGGTCCGCGATCGGCCGGATCTCGATGCGACGTCGCGAATGTCGGTGCCGCTCAAGTACGGGGAGATCCATCCGCGGACGATGCTTGCCGATCTCGCCCGGAAGCGCAGCGCCGGAGCCGAGGGGTATCGACGCGAGCTTGCCTGGCGGGAGTTCTGCGCGGACCTGCTGGCCGGCCACCCGGACGCCGCCTGGAAGCCGCTGCGACCCGAGTTCGACAAGATGGAGTACGACGAACCGGGCGACGCCTTCGACGCCTGGTGCCGTGGGATGACCGGCTATCCGATCGTCGACGCGGGCATGCGCGAACTGGCGGCGACCGGGTTCATGCACAACCGGGTGCGGATGGTGGTGGCGTCCTTCCTGGTCAAGGACCTTCATGTGCACTGGAAGTTCGGTGCCCGCTGGTTCATGCAGAACCTGATCGACGGCGATCTCGCGTCGAACTCGCTGAACTGGCAATGGGTGGCCGGCTGCGGCGCCGACGCGTCGCCGTACTTCCGGGTCTTCAACCCGTCGACGCAGGCGAAGAAGTTCGACCCGGACGGCGAGTACCAGCGCCGCTGGATCGCCGAACTCGGTACGCCCGACTATCCCGAGCCGATCGTCGACCACGCCGAGGCCCGGTTGGAGGCGCTGCGCCGGTACGACGCGATCCGCTGACACTTGACCTTCTCCGTCATCTAGGTATTGTACTAGTTAACTAGATGAATGGAGATGGGGATGATCGAGTTCCATCTGGACGGCCGCTCGGGGGTGTCGCCGTACCAGCAGATCGTTCAGCAGGTGAAGAACGGGCTGCGGCTGGGGCTGTTGCGGGAGGGGGATCAGCTGCCGACCGTGAAGGACGTCGTCGGGCAACTGGCGATCAACCCGAACACGGTGCTGAAGGCGTACCGCGAACTGGAGCACGAGGACCTGGTCGCGGCCCGGCCGGGGCGCGGCACCTTCGTCACCCGGACGCTGACCGATCACAGCCTGGCCGCGCATGCCCCGCTCCGCCGGGACCTGCAGCAATGGTTGCTGAAGGCCCGTAAAGCGGGTCTGGACGACGACAGTATCGAGGCGTTGTTCGCCACTACCTTTCGGTCCGGCGCTCAGGAGGACATAGCATGAGCGCCGCCCTGAAAGCCCTTGGACTGGGCAAGAAGTACGGCCGCAAGCAGGCGTTGACCGACTGCACCCTGGAGGTTCCGGCCGGTCGCGTGGTCGGCCTGGTCGGCCCGAACGGCGCCGGCAAGAGCACCCTGCTCAACCTCGCGGTCGGCATGCTGACCCCGACGACCGGCTCGATCGAGGTGCTCGGCAACCCGGCCGGTACGACGCAGCAGGCCAAGATCGGGTTCGTCGCGCAAGACACGCCGACGTACGCGCGACTGAGTATCGCCGACCACCTCAAGCTCGGCGCCCGGCTCAACCCGGGCTGGGACGAGTCGATCGCCAATGGCCGGATCGACCGGCTCGGACTCGACCCGAAGCAGCGGGCCGGCCGGCTGTCCGGCGGTCAGCGCGCCCAACTCGCGCTGACCCTCGGCGTCGCCAAGCGTCCTGAGCTGCTGATCCTCGACGAGCCGGTCGCGGCGCTCGATCCGCTGGCCCGGCGGGAGTTCCTGCAGGACCTGATGGAGGCCGTCGCCGAGCAGGAGCTGAGCGTCGTACTGTCCTCGCACCTGGTCTCCGACGTCGAGCGGTCCTGCGACTACCTCGTCGTCCTGGTCGACTCGCGTGTCCAGGTCAGCGGCGAGATCGACACCTTGCTCGCCACGCACTACCGCTTGGTCGGACCGCGTCGCGACGAGAAGTCGTTGCCCAGCGGGCAGCACGTCATCTCCGCGAGCCATACCGATCGCCAGTCGACCTTCCTGATCCGCACCGACGAGCACATCCTCGACCCGGCCTGGACGGTCACCCAGCTCACCCTCGAAGACCTCGTGCTGGCCTACATGGGCCGCTCCCATCCGTCCCGGCAGAACGACCGGCCCGTACTGGAGGTGCAGCGATGATCTGGCTCACCTGGCGGCAGTTCCGCGTGCAGGTACTGGTGATCGCCGCGGCCGTCGCAGTGATCGTCGTCTTCCTCGCCGTCACCGGCCCTGGACTGCTGCACAACTACAACCTCGCCCATGAAAGCTTCCTCGACCGGATCCGTTTCGATCGGATCAACCAGTACCTGTACTACGGCGGCCAGGTCGGCCTGTACGCCGCTCCCCCGATCATCGGAGCCTTCTGGGGCGCTCCCCTGATCGCCCGCGAGCTCGAGGCCGGTACTCACCGGCTGGTCTGGAACCAGAGCATCAGCCGGGTGCGCTGGCTGGCCGTCAAGCTCGCGATCACCGGGCTGGGAGCGATGGCCGTGACCGGCCTGCTCACCCTCGCCGTGACCTGGTGGGCCGACCCGATCGACGACGCGATCAACGGCGGGCAGACCGCCGGCCCCTACGAGATCCCCCGGCTGCTGCCGGCTGTCTTCGGCGCCCGAGGGGTGGTGCCGATCGGCTACACGGCCTTCGCCTTCGCACTCGGGGTGGCGATCGGGCTCGTCACCCGGCGCAGCATCGTCGCGATCGCCGTGACGCTGGCAGCCGTGGTCGCGGTGGAGGTGCTGTCGCCGATGCTGCTCCGGCCGCATCTGATGACGCCGACCGAGACGACCATCATCGTCACCACCGAGAACATGCGCGGACTGCAACTGTCCGGCCCTGAAAACAATGCCGAAGTGATGCGGATCGAGGCGAAGCTCCCAGGCGAAGGGTTCTGGAAGATCTCCGAGCACACCATCAACTCGGCCGGCGTGGTCCAGAAGACCTTGCCGAGCTACCTCGCGGCCTGCGGTCCGCCCCCACCGAACGTGGAGGAGACCGCGCCCAGGCCGCCGATGAGCAGTTGCTTCCAGCGGCTCGCGGACGAGGGATACCGGCAAGAGATCCGGTACTTCCCCGCCAGCAGCTTCTGGGACCTGCAGTGGCGCGAGACCGGCCTGTTCCTCTTCCTGGCCGCGGCTCTGACCGGCTTCAGCTTCTGGCGGATCAAGCGCGACCTGACCTGAGCCTGATCCACCTGGCGAACAAGGCGATCGCCAGCAGTACCGCGCAGGTGACGGCCGAGGTCAGCGGCAAGGTGACCGCGAGGACGACGCATCCCAGCAGTCCCAGGATGTTGAGGACTCGCGGCCACCGCCGCTGCTCGGCCGGTTGCGTGTACGCCGAGGCGTTGGCGATCGCGTAGTACAGCAGCACTCCGAACGACGAGAACCCGATCACGCCACGGAGGTCGGTGGTCAGCACCAGGACGCCGACCACCGCCGCCAGCGCGATCTCCGCGTGATGCGGCACCTGGAAACGCGGGTGCACCGCTGCAAGCCAGGTCGGCAGATCCTTGGTACGGGCCATCGCGAGCGTGGTCCGCCCGATGCCGGTGATCAGGGCGAGGAGCGCTCCGAGGCTGGCGAGTGCGGCACCCACTCTGACGACCGGCTGGGCCCACGCGGCGTCCACCGCTTGCAGTGCGGTCGCGAGTGGGGCGGAGGCCGCGCCGATGCGGTCGGGGCCGAGCGCCAGTAGCAGGCTGACACCGACTACCAGGTAGATGCTCATAGCAACGAAGAGGGCGATCAGGATGGCGCGCGGGATGGTGCGGGCCGGGTCGCGGACCTCTTCGCCCATGGTCGCGATCCTGGCGTAGCCGGCGAAGGCGAAGAAGAGCAGCCCGGCTGCCTGCAGGACGCCGTACGGGCTGGTGTCCGCGGTCCAGCTGGTGGTGTGCTCCGCTGTGAGCAGCAGGACGACGACGACGGCGAGAACCACCAGCGTGCAGGCGACGAGGACGCGGGTGAGGGCGGCGGTCCTGGTGACGCCGCGGTAGTTGACGGCAGCCAGCACGAGCACCGCAGCCAACGCGACCAGCCGGCGTACCCACTCATGACCCGGTACTACGTACGTCGCGAAGGTCAACGCCATCGCCGCACACGACGCCGTCTTCCCGAGCACGAAGGCGCAGCCGGCCGTGTAGCCCCACCACTCGCCCAACCGCTCCCGGCCATACGCGTAGGTCCCACCCGAGACCGGGTAGACGGCAGCCAACTGCGCAGACGCCGCCGCATTGCAGTAGGCGACCAACCCAGCAATAACCAACGAGACAAGCAGCAGACCTCCCGCAGCCCGCGCCGCCGGACCCCAAACCGCAAAAACCCCGGCCCCAACCATCGACCCAAGCCCAATCACCGCCGCATCCCCGACCCCCAACCGCCGCGCAAGACCCGGCCCAGCCCCGCCGGCCACCCCTGCCCGCTCGGCCGGGTCGGCCCGCCCAGCTCCGTCAGCCCGCCCGGGCCCGCCGGCCGGCCCGGGGGCCCCGCCCGGGTGGTGGGCGTCTCGGTTGTCAGTCACCGGCGGCCATCGCTGCGGCGATCTTCTGTTCGGCTTCGGCTACCTCGGATTTTGGGGCTTCTGGGAGTAGGTCTGCCCAGAGGGGGAGCATCTCGCGGCTGGCTTCGAGCATGCCGAGGGGGCGCGGGAAGAACCAGATGTGGAAGTGGGCGGAGCCGTCGCCCCAGCGGTAGACGTGGACTCGGGCGATGTCGCCGACGCTCAGGATGGCTCGTTCGATCCGGGCCACGACCGGGCCGTAGGAGGCGGCCAGCTTGTCCGGCAGGTCGGCGAAGGAATCATGGTGGCCGCGACTGGCCAGCCACACCACGCCGGGGATGGTGACCTCGGTGGCGCGGCACAGGACCCACTCGTCGTTGCTCCAGATCGGCGTGTGCTCGGACTCGTCGAAGTGGGCGAACCACTTGCACAGCCCGCAGGGTTCCCCACCTGGCTCGCCGACACGCGGCGGCTCGGGGATCACTCGCGGTCCCAACTCGACGCGGGTCAGCGGTTCGGCATACGGCAAGGTCATCGGACTGTCCCCTCTAACGCTGCGACTGATGTGAACTATGTAACGCCCTCGTTGCGAATAATGCAACACCTATGTTGCATCCTCACTAGGGATCGACGACGCCACGCAGGACCAGGTCGAGGGTCAGCGCGCGGACCCGGGACCGCGACCAGTGATGCCGGCCGCGCATGTGCACGTAGGTGAAGGCCGCCGCCACCATCAGTACCTCGGCGACGTCGCTGATCCGGCCGTGCGGATGCAGTGAACCGTCCGCCTCACCCTCGCGCAGGAACCGCTCGAACGGGTCGATGAAGGACACCGAGCCGTTGCGCTCCTGCTCCCGGTGGAAGACCAGGTCGGACGACAACATCAGCGGCACGTGCCGGTCGATCACGTCGAAGAGCGCGTTCAGCGACCGGATCAGCAACTCCCGCCCGGTGCCGGTCGCGGTCAGCACCGGCCACATCGTGTCGCGGTAGTCCTCGGCCAACTCGTCCAGCAGCGCGTTCAGCAGACCCTCGACGGTCAGCCCCTGGCGCCACAGGGTGACCCGGGACCGGCCGACCCGCTCGGCGACCCGCTCGAGGGTGACGCCCTCCCAGCCGTGCTCGGCCAGCACCGCGACCGTGGCCGCGCGCAGGGTCTCGTCCACCGCCGCTGCCGTCATCGGGCTCCCCTTGTGAAACATGGTCGTTGCATTGCAGGATGACTCTACCAACGTCGTCGCTGACGGGACACAAGGAGGATCCGTGCCGACCAGAACAGATTTCCTGCTCCGGCTGACCCCGCAGGAGCTGGCCGGAGTGGTCGCGCTGACGGCCGGGGTGTCCGGCGTCAACGAGGCGGAGGTCTCCCAGGAGGACGCCGTGGTGGCCGCGATCGAGTTCGCGCTGACCCGGCTGATCGACGACTACGAGGTCCCGGATCCGGTCGCCCGCGGCCAGGTCCAGACCGCCCGCGACGAGCTCCGCGCGGGCTGGATCCGGGGTAACTGCTCCCTCTAGACCGCCTTCAGCAAGGTGAGCAGGCGGGTGACCTCGGTGGCGACCGCGGTGCGGGCGGGGCCGAGGTACTTGCGGGTGTCGACCAGGTTGGGCTGGTCGGCGAGGACCTGACGCACGGTGGCGGTGAAGACGTTGTTGAGGTGGGTGGCGATGTTGACCTTCGTCATGCCGGCCTCGACCGCGCGGGTCAGGTCAGCGTCCGCGACGCCGGAGGAACCGTGCAGGACAAGGGGAACCGGTACGGCGGCGCGCAGCGCGGCGATCAGCTCGAAGTCGAGCTCGGCGGTCCGCTCGGTCATTGCGTGGGAGGAGCCGACCGCGACCGCCAGGGCGTCGACGCCAGTGGCCTCGGCGAAGGCGAGGGCCTCTTCGGGCTTGGTGCGGGCGCCGGGGGCATGGACGCCGTCCTTGCCGCCGACCTCGCCGATCTCCGCCTCGACGAAGACGCCGTGGTCGTGGCAGAAGTTCGTCACCTCGGTGGTGGCCGCGACATTGTCGGCGTAGTCGAGCTTCGACGCGTCGTACATCACCGACGTGAAGCCGAGCGATACCGCCTCGGTGACCAGGTCGCGGTCCATCGCGTGGTCGAGGTGCACGACGACCGGCACCGTCGCCGCGGCCGCCGCAGCCAGCGTGGCGACGGCGATCGGCTTGAGCGAGCCGTGGTACTTCACCGCGTTCTCGCTGATCTGCAGGATGACGGGCGCGCCGAGCTGCTCGGCCCCTGCGATCAGCGCGGTCGCGTGCTCCAGCTGGATCACGTTGAACGCGCCGACCCCACGACCGTCCTTGGCGGCACCCAGCACAACCTCGGCCCCGGAAACGAGCGGCATAGCGAACTCCCTTGTTTTAAAGCGCTTGTACGACGACCTGCGGCTGCCACCGTCGGTACGCCTCGAGATCGATGTCCCCGGCAACCGGGGTCAGCACGGCAGCCGCAGACGCCGCGACGGCCGATTTGAGCACCACAGGCCAGTCGGGCTCGGGTGACCCCGCAACGGCGGCCGCGACGACCGCAGTACAGGCATCCCCGGCGCCGGTCGGGTTGCCCGCGACCCGCTCGACCGGCAACGCCCGCCACGCGCCTTGATTGCTAGCAGCAACCATCCCGCGGGCGCCGTCCGTGATCACCGCCGCAGTAGCACCAGCGGCGACCAACTGCCGAGCACCCTCTTCGACGCTGAGATCCCCCAACGCTTCGCGCAGCTCGGCGGCATTGGACCGAACCACCGCGCCGGCCTTCGCGGCCGCCACCAAGGCATCCCCGCCGACGTCGATCACCGACAACACATCGTGATGCCGCGCGCGCACCGCCAACTCGGCATAGGCGTCAGACGGCAGGCCGGGCGGCAAACTCCCCGAGCACGCCAGTACATCGAGTCGCGCCCACGGCATCCGGTCATGGAAGGCGCGCCACTCGTCCTCGGACACCGACGGCCCGGCCTCGTTGAAGATCGTCGCGTCGCCGTCGACACCGTTGACGATGGCAACGGTCCGCCGGGTCTCGCCGCGGATCGGGGTGAGCAACGCAGTCAGCCCGGCGTCGAACAGCTCCTCGGCCACGATCTCGCCGGTCAGCCCGCCCACGAACCCCAGCGCAAGCACCTGATGGCCCAACGTAGCGGCGACCCGGGCGACATTGACGCCCTTGCCGCCGGCCCGCTGCTGCGGCGCGTCGACCCGATGACTGCCACCGACCACCAGCTCGTCGACGCCGTAGGTGACGTCGAGCGCCAGGTTGAGGGTGACGGTGCCGATCAGTCCAGCCACGCGCCGGCCCGCATCACCTTCTGGACTTGATAGTCCTCGTCCAGCAGCACCAGGTCGGCCCGCTTGCCGGTCTCGATCGCACCGACGTTGTACCAGCCGAACGCCCCGGCGGGCGTCGTCGACGCCATCCGCGACGCATCGACCAGCGACACCCCGGCCTTGACCGCGTTGCGGTAGGCAACGTCCATCGTCAACGTGCTGCCGGCGATCGAATGGGTGCCATGGGCAAGCGTCGCCAGCCCGTCCTTCACGTCTACTTCCAGACTGCCCAACATGTAACGCCCGTTGGGCATCCCAGTCGCGACCATCGCATCCGTGATCAACGCGATCCGGTCGACTCCCGCCGCCGCCAGCGCGACCCGAACCACCTGCGGGTCCAGATGCATGCCGTCGTTGATCACCTCGAGCAGCAACCGCGGATCGTTCAGCGCGGCACCGACCGGACCGGGATCACGGTGATGGAACGGCCGCATCCCGTTGAACAGGTGCGTCGCCACCGTCGCGCCGGCGTCAGCACCCGCGATCATCTGCTCGTACGTCGCATCCGTGTGCCCGAGCGCCGCGACGACGCCCGCATCGACGACCTGGCGGATGGCATCCAGCCCGCTCGGCAGCTCCGGCGCGATCGTCACCATCGCCACCGCGTCGCTGAGTACCTTGGCCACATCGCCCTCGACCGGATCGCGCAGCAGCGTCGGCTCGTGCGCGCCACACCGAGCGGCCGACAGGAACGGCCCTTCCAGGTGCACACCGGCAATTACGCCATCGGTGACCAGGTCCGCCAAGCAGGCCGTCTGCGAGACGAGGTCGTCGAGCGGCGCGGTGACCAGGCTGGCCATCGTCGTGGTGGTGCCGTGCTTGGCGTGGAAGGCCGCGACCTTGCGCGCCTCCTCGGGGTCGGTGGTCGAGTACGTCGACCCGCCCCCGCCGTGCGTGTGGATGTCGACGAACCCCGGCACGACCGTGACGTCGCCGAGGTCCTCCGGCCGCTGACCGTCGGCCGGCATCCCGTCGGAGCGCCGCCCGAAGGCGAAGATGTCGGCGCCGGACACCTGCAGCCAGGCGTTCTCGAGGACATCGTCGGGGGTGACGAGCCGCGCCACCCTGTAGGTCGTCATACCGTCTCTTCTCCGCTCTCGTCGGCAGCCACCCGGTCCCAGGCCATCCATGCGGCGCCGAGCATCCCGGCCTCTTCGCCCAGCTCCGCGGCCACGATCTCCGGCTCGCGCTGGAACGTCAGTCGCGCGTGCACACCTTCCCGCAGCGGCGCCAGCAGGGTCTCCCCCGCCCCGACCAGTCCGCCGCCGATCGCGATCCGGGTCGGCGCGACGAGGGTCGTGTACATGACCAGTGCGTCGGTCAGCGCGGCCAGGGCCTCGCGCCAGACCACTGCGGCGTCGGCGTCGCCCTGCGCCAGCAACTCGATCACCTCACGCGCTCCGTCGACCACCCGGCCGGTCCGGACGGCGTAGCGACGGGCCAGCGCGGCGGCGGAGGCGATCGTCTCCAGACACCCCCACTGGCCGCAGGCACATTGCTCGGCGGCCGAGCCGTGGACGAATCTGGTGTGGCCGAGCTCACCGGCGTACCCGTCGCCGCTGACCAGCTTGCCGTCGACGACCATCGCGGCGGCGATACCGGTACCGAGCGGGAGGAACAGCGAGTTCGTCGTACCGGTGAGTGCTCCCTGGCGTAGCTCCGCATAGCCGCCGGCGCGCACGTCGTGAGCGAGCAGGACCTGCTGGTCGAACCCGATCGCGGCCTGCAGCTCGGCGAGCACCGGCGTGTCCGACCAGGCGAGGTTCTCCGCGCTGACGGTGCCGCGCTCGGCGTTGATGATGCCCGGTACGACCACCCCGACCGCGCGCACGCGGTGACCGTCGGCGGCGGCCTTCTGCGCCAGCTCCACCACGGTTTCGAGCAGGGCGCTGAGCACTGCGCGGCCCCCGGCCTCACGCGGAGTCGGCCTGGTCTCCCGGTGCAGCACGGCACCGTCGGCGGCGACCAGGCCGCATTTCATCCGGGTTCCACCGAGATCGACGGCAACCACGACTTCACAGGGGTCCACGGAGCGCCATTATGCAGCGTTACCTGCCGGTTCGAACATCCGTGAGCAGTTTCTGGACAACTTCGGGGAGCCCGGTCAGCGCAGTCCCCGGTCGAAGGCGGCCACCAGGAAGGCGATCAGGTTCTCCGCCAGCTTGCCCGGATCCTCCCCGTCGTCGCTACCGGGCGGCTCGGCGCCCGGTGGTCTGGTCAACGCCTGTGACTGATGCAGAGCGAGCAGTCCGAGCATGTTCAGGTAGCCGAAGGCGACCGATTCCGGCGCCGCGTTCGGCAACGCTGTCTGCAGCGCGGCCAGGTAGCGGGCCTCGACCGGATCGGACTCGGCCGCGTAGAGCTCCCGGATCCGCTGGCTCGGGTCGAAGGCGACCCGCCCGATGAACCGGGCCACCACCGGTCCGCGCTCGCCGCGGCGCAGGACGAGATCCAGGCCCGGCTCGATGAAGGCCCGGATCAGTTGCTCGGCAGTCGGCTCGCCCTTCGCCTCCAATTGGTCCAGCCGGCGCCGGCGCTCGGTGTTGACCGGTGCCATCGCGCGCGCCACCGCCGCGCGCAACAACGCTTCCTTCGAGCCGAAGTGGTAGTTCACCGCCGCGATGTTGGCGGCCGCCGCGACCGTGATGGCGCGCAGCGACGTTCCTTCGTAACCCCCCTCGCCGAATCTCTGCTCGGCGATGTTGAGCAATCTCTCCCGGGTGGATTCCACGGGTGTTTCCACAGAGTTCTCCTTCCCCCCGGCTACCGCTCGCTCAGGCACCCCACCTGCTTACGCGCCGTAGCCTGGCCACAGCATAGTTCAAACGGACGTTTGAATGAGAGTGGTCAGAGCAGTAAATCTGGAAAGAAGCTCAGAAAACACGGGAATCCCCGCGCTCCGGGGCGCAATCGGCGGGGACTAAGGTCTTTGCGCATGACCACGATGCGGATCGCGCCGCGCTTCCGGGGGCCGGCCAAGTCAGGCAACGGGGGCTATGTCGCAGGTTTGGTCGGTACTGCGCTCGCTGCCGCAGCCCCTGCGGACACGGTTCCGCGGGTGCGTCTACTGGTGCCTCCGCCGATGGAGACCGACCTAGAGCTCTCGGTAGATCCGTCCGGCGTTCGGCTGGCCGGAACTGCTCCCGTTGCCGAGGGCGTCCCGGTGAGCGCGGCCACTTTGGCCGACGCGACAGTCGACCCGGTCGGCCCGGACGAGGCGCTGGCGGCCGAAGCGAAGTACAAGGGGCTGGTAGACCACCCGTTCCCCGGCTGCTTCGTCTGCGGCCCGGAGAACCACGAGGGGCTGCAACTGAAGCCAGGTCCGCTAGGCGACGGCAGGACGGCCTGTACCTGGCATCCGGCGGCCGACTTGGCTGCTAGCGACCGCCTGGTCGACCCTGTCTACCTCTGGTCGGCACTCGACTGCCCTGGCGGCTGGGCGATCGACCTGGAGGGCCGTCCCTCCGTACTCGGTCAGATGACCGCCTGCATCGACGCCCGCCCGCGACCAGGCGAGCCCTGCGTCGTGATGGGCCGGGTGCTCGGCGAGGACGGCCGCAAGACGCACACCGCCAGCACCCTGTACGACTCCGACGGCCGCGTACTGGCTCGTGCCCGCCATACCTGGATCCTGGTCGACCCGGCTCTCTTCAACTGACCTTCGCGGCTGCCAGTGCCCGGATGATCAGCTCGTTGCGGGCATCCCGGCCCAGTGGGGTGGTGTGGACGCCGTCGTGGAGATAGCGGCGCTCCCGCTTCGGGTCCGCATTGACGAACTCGGCCCAGCGGACGAGTTGCAGGTTGGAGTGGCGGCGGGTGGCCGCTGCCAGTTGCCGGTTGATCCGGGCGCTGTTGGACCGGTCCGCGGCGGCCGTACTGCGGCGCGCGACCCACACGTTCACCCAGATGACAGTCCGGGTCTTACCGACGATCTGCATCACCCTGTCGATCTGGGCGGTCATCACCGGCGGGTTGAAGATGTCGTTGCTCCCGGTCTCGATCAGGATCCGGCCGGGCAGTCCGTAGGTCCGGGCCCAGAGCGCGAGAACATCCGCAGCCGGTGCGGTCGGCCGGCCCGACCAGGCGTCCATGGCCAGCGTGTCGTGAGTACGGGCCGCGAGCCGCTCCGCCAGAAGAGGACCGCCGGTCACGCCGAGGCTGTCCCCGAACATGAAGACGCCATCCGTGCGGACCACCCGCTCGATCTGCTGGCGGCTGGAGATCAGCTTGCTGTAGTTCTTCCAGTCCGCCGGCTGGCCAGAGCCGAAGCCAACCGAAGCCGCCGGTTTCGGCGTCGGTGCTCGGAACGGCACCCCGGAGCCGGTCGACTCCCAGAAGAGCGGGGTGCCGACGGCGACCACCCCCAAAGCCCCTGCGAGCAAGACTCGCCGCGACACCCCACCCCAGTTCTCCATACTTGTAAACACGCTCCAGCGGTCCGGAACGTTGGGGCCCAGACCGCAATTGCAGCTAGCTGCAATTGCTAGCGGGAGCGGGCCGCGTATGCCCTGACCTTGGCCCGGTTGCCACAGGTCGCCATCGAGCACCAGCGACGACGGCCGCGGGGATCCATGAACAGCCAGCCACAGTTGTCCCCCGGGCACAGCCGGATGTGGTCCCGGGACGCACCGGTCAGCAGTTCCGATGCAAGCAACGCCAACTGATCCAGTGGGAGCCCCAGGTCCTCCGGCAACTCCCAGGTAGCCCGCACTCCGAGCCCGTCCGCCGGTACCGCGCTCAGGTGCCGCCTAGCGAGGGCACGGTCGACCACGCGAGCCACCGCCTCGAACGAACCCGATGCGGCAACGTCGGTCAGTACGTCGTACAGGTCGGCCCTGAATTCGCGGACCGCGCCCAGCCGCCGAGTCGCGTCGGTCGGCTTGAGCGAGGCCTGCTCGATCAGCCGGAACACACTCGCGTCGGACAGCAGCCCGACGTACCCGTTCCAGATCATGAACGCCTCGTACGAGGTGAGCCACTCGTTCACCGCGAGCCCTCGGCCGGCGAAGTCGGAGCGGGTGTTGAGGAAGTCCAGCACCGGGTCGGCGCCGACCGGTTTCGGCAGCACGATGCCCTGGACCAGTTCGAGGTGCGAAGGCAGTACGGACATGGCTCACATGGGATCACGAAAACTGGTTGAACGCGGGTTGTTCGCGACGTAGGTTCTGAGTACACGCGAAGGGAGGTGGTCCAACGCATGAATTGCAATCGGACTCGTGAGGTGATGGCGGGCTGAGTCCCGTCAACCACTGAAGTTTTGTGGTGGGCATGTGGCTAGCCAGTTTCACGCCAGTCACCGGGCCCGCAGGTAGTCAGGAAAGTCCGCCTGACCCTTGGTTCGACCACCCGGTCGTGTCCCAGGAAGCGCCTGCGGGTCTCTTTATTCTGGGACTTTTATTCTGGGACCGGGCAGTCCAGCCCGAGGGCCTCGCCGATCTCGAACAGCTGGGCCTGGAAGTAGGCGCCGGCGTCCTCGAACGCCCAGTGCAGCTGGCCGAAGACCTCCATGCAGATCAGCCCGTAGAGCCGCGTCCAGTAGGTCAGCGACAGGTAGACGGCGCCGGCCGGCATCCCGTCGAAGAACTCCGACTTCCGCCGGAGCTGGGCCAGCAGCTCCGGGCCGAGCGACTCCTCGTCCGGATGCGGGAACGGCTGGTGGTGGTAGATCTGCGCCACCAGCTCCTTGAAGACCGCGGCGAACCGCATCGCCGCCAGATGGCCGGGCGTCAGCTCGTGATCGTCGGCGTCCGGATTCGGCACCGGCGCCCCGAAGAGCAGCCCGAACTCGGCCGGATGCGCGAGCGCCCAGTCCCGCAGTCCGCCGGCGATCAGGAACAGTTTGTCGCCGAGGTCGGCGTCGGGATCGCCGTCGCGCAACGAGATCAGTGCGTCGGTCAGTTCGTCGTACAGGTCCGCGATCAGGGCGGAGATCAGGTCCTCGTGGCTGCCGAAGTACCGGTAGAGCGCGGGGGCGCTCAGGCCGAGCTCGCGGGCGACCGCGCGCAGGCCGACGGACGGCGCGCCGCCCTCGACCAGCAGCTTGCGCGCCGCGGTCTTGATCTCGGCGACCGTCGCAGCCCGTTGCCGGTCCCGCCGGGTCAGCTCAACCACATCTCTCCCTTGACAAGCACACCCTAGAGCCGCTTAAAGTTTACACCGTTAACTGTTAACGGTGTTCACTCCAGCGATCACTGTTCAAAGTACGCCCTCGGGAGGGCTTCGTGTTCGAGACACTCGGCAGGTTCACCTACCGGCGCCGCCGCCTGGTGCTGGCCCTGACCGGCCTCTTCGTGGTCGCCGCGATCGCCTGGGGCACGGGCGTCTTCGGCTCCCTGGCCAACGGTGGGTTCGAGGCACCGGACACGCAGGCGGCGCGGGCCGTGAAGACGATCGAGCAGACCGTCGGCCGGACCGGTACGGACGTGATCGTGCTCTATCGCAGCGACTCGCAGACCGTCTCGTCGCCGGCCTTCCAGCAGATCGTCGAGAGCCACCTCGCTCAACTCCCGGCCGCCGACGTGCTGGACACCAAGACCTTCTGGACGACCAAGTCGGCTGCCTTCGTGTCGAAGGACCAGCACTCGACGTACGCCGTACTGACCCTGGCCGGCGCCGATCCGGAGGCGCGACTGGCCACCTTCCACAAGATCGCGTCGCAGGTCCGGACCTCGCCGGCCGGGCTCGATGTGAAGGTCGGCGGCGAGGTGGCCGTGTTCGACGAGGTGAACACGCAGACCGAGCACGACATCGTGCAGGCCGAGTCGATCTCGCTGCCGATCGTGCTGATCCTGCTGGTGGTGGTCTTCGGCGGCCTGGTCGCGGCCAGCCTGCCCTTGTTCGTCGGCGGTCTGGCGATCCTCGGCGCCTTCGTCGTCCTGCGTGCGCTGACCACGTTCACCGACGTGTCGGTCTTCTCGATCAACATCGTGACGATGATCGGGCTCGGCCTGGCGATCGACTACGCGTTGTTCATCGTCACCCGGTTCCGCGAACAGCTTGCCCTCGGCAATGATGTCGAGACGGCCCTGTCGGTGACGATGAGCACGGCCGGCCGGACGGTCGCCTTCTCCGGGGTCACCGTCGGGGTGGCGATCTCCAGTCTCGTGTTGTTCCCGGTGATGTTCCTGCGCTCGATGGCGTACGGCGGCGCTGCCGCGGTCCTGGTCGCCATGGTCGCGGCTTTGACGGCTCTGCCCGCGTTGCTGGCCGTTCTCGGTCACCGCGTGAACAACCTGCGACTCCCGTTCCTGCGGCGCGGCGGCGGCCTCGGCTCAAGCGAGCACGGTACCTGGTACAAGCTCGCCCACAGCGTGATGCGCCGCCCGATCCGGTACGTCGTAGTGCTCGTGCCGTTGCTGCTGGTTCTCGGAATCCCTTTCCTGCAAGCGCAATTGGGTGGAGTCGACCATCGGGCGCTCCCCGCGGGCGCCAACAGCAGGACGGTGACCGAGGTGCTGCAGAGCGACTTCGCCGCGGCCGGCGGGTCGGACGTACTGGTTGCGGCTCGGACGTCGTCGCCGGACGCGCTGACGCCTTATCTCGCGGAGCTCCGGCAGGTGAAGGACGTCACCGATGTGCGGTTGGGTGGCTATCGCGACGGCGTCGCCTCGGTGGTCGTGCACACGCATTACACGTCGCAGGAGCTGCCGGCCCGGGATGTGGTCGCGGGTGTCCGGGCGGTCCAGCCGCCGGCCGGGGTGACGGTCGAGGCCGGTGGCGATACGGCGGCGCTGGTCGACCTGTTGCACGTACTGCGGGAGCGGGCGCCGTGGATGGCCGGGTTCATCGTGCTGGTGACTTTCGCCTTGCTGTTCCTGGCTTTCGGCTCGGTCGTGCTGCCGGCCAAGGCGTTGCTGATGAACGTGCTGTCGCTGTCCGCGTCGTTCGGCGCGATGGTGTGGATCTTCCAGGACGGCCACCTGTCCGGTTTCCTCGACTTCACTCCGGCAGGCTTCCTCGATGCGACCAACCCGGTGCTGCTGTTCGCGGTCCTGTTCGGGCTGTCGATGGACTACGAGGTGTTCTTGCTCAGCCGGATCCGGGAGGAGTACGACCGCACCGGCGACAACAGCCAGGCCGTCGCACTCGGCCTGCAACGCACCGGCGGCATCATCACCAGCGCCGCCCTGCTCCTGATCATCGTCGTCGGCGCCTTCGCCACCTCAGGCATCGTCTTCGTCAAGATGATCGGCGTCGGCCTGGTGATCGCCATCGCGATCGACGCCACCGTCGTCCGGGCCCTCCTGGTCCCGGCCACAATGCGCCTACTAGGCCGAGCAAACTGGTGGGCCCCCGCACCCCTGGCCCGCTGGTGGAAGCGGTATGGATTCCGCGAGACCGAGCCCGCCACACCGCCAGCGGTGAAACCTAAGGTTGGAGACGCTGCAACTGCCAGCTAGCGCCGGATCGCTTGTACTGCAGGCGGTCGTGGAGGCGGCCGGTGCGGCCTTGCCAGAACTCTATGGTGGTTGGGGCGATTCGGTAGCCGCCCCAGAAGTACGGGGTGGAGATCTCGGTGCCTTCGGGCCACTGGCGCTCGTAGGACTCGTACTGGAGGTCCAGCTCCTCACGCGAGTCGACCGGCTGGCTTTGCTGGGAAGCCCAGGCGCCTAGTTGGGAGCCGCGGGGGCGGCTGGCGAAGTATGCGTCGACCTCGGCGGTCGGGAGCTTGGTGGCGGTGCCTTCGACGCGGACCTGGCGTTCCATCGCGTGCCAGGGGAAGACGAGGGCGCAGGCCGGGTTGGCTGCCAGGTCGTCGGCCTTGTGGGACTGCTGGTTGGTGTAGAAGACGAAACCGCGCTCGTCGAGGCCCTTGAGCAGGACGATCCGCGCCGACGGCGAGTTGTCGCCGCCGACGGTCGCCAGCACCATCGCGTTGGGCTCGTGCAGGCCCGCTTCGGCGGCCTGGGCCAGCCACACCCCGAACTGCTTCACCGGGTCGGCGTCCACCTGCCCCTCGAGCAGCTCACCCAGGCCGTACGTCTCCCGCATGTCTTGAAGGTCCACGGGGGCGAGCCTAGTTGGAGCGCAGCACCTTCCGAACAGCACGCCAGGCGGAGCTGCGTGCCAGCCGGCGTACGGACGGGTTGCGGCGCAGTCTGGTCTTGAAGGAGCTGCTCCTCACCAGGGGGGCTGCTGCCTTCTGCGGAGCCGGAGCTGGCGCGGGCACAGGCGGTGGCGGTGGCGGTGGCGGTGGGTCGGGCGGGACTGTGGCCACGGGCTTCGGTGCCGGTACCGGCTTGGGTTTGGGTTTGGGCGGGTTGGTGATGTGCTTGTTGACCTCGGCGAGGTGGTCGTCGAAGACGGCTCGCCAGAGGAGCTGGCGCAGTGCGACCTCCTGGCCGACTGTGCTCTCGCCGGCCAGTGACGCGGTCCAGAGCTGCTGTATCTCCGCCGGGTCGAAGTCTCCGGTCTGGTCAGTCGTTAGCAGTTCGCCGATCAGGTCGCGGTCGGGCGCCGCGCCCAGCCGCTTCACCGGTGCCGACGGCCGAGGCGTGGCCCCGGCTGCGGGCTGCGGCTTGAAGAACGGGATGTCTGCCCACTCCGGCACCAGCTCACGTACCAGCGCGCGGTGCAGTGCATTCTCCAGCCGCTGTGGCGCACTCATCGAGAAAGCACCCCGCACGAAGGCCGGTACGAGCAGAGGCGAAACGATGCCGGTCCGCTCCCCCGCGCTGCCCCAGCGGCGCAGTCGCTCGACCACATAGAAGTAGTCGAGCATCGTGGCGTCCTCGAAGCCGCCCTGGATCGCCTCGCGGAACACGTTGTCGATCTGCCCGGCCACTGCGTCCCTGACCGCTTCCGACGGACCGACCGCGGGGATGAGCCGATTCCGGAGACGCGCGTTGAAGAGCTCCAGCTTCTCCTCCAGCGGGCTCTGGTCGAGCTTCAGCACGTCCGGCGGGTAGAAGTGCCCGTGAGCGATCTCGCCGCCCGCACCACCGATCGCCAGGTGGGCGACATCGGTCAGCCCCTCCGGCGGGTTGTGGAAGATGTAGCTCGCCGGACGCAGCCCCTCGGCGAACCGGTGCCAGCGCCGGATCCGCTCGATCACGGGCGTCATCGGCGGCGGTACCGGTGCGGGAGTGGCAGTGGCCGCCGGTGCGGGCTTGCCGGTGACGATGTGCTCCACCTTGTAGGGAAGGGCTGCCACCAACTCCTCGGCTACGGCCAGCTCCCCTGGTACGGCGTCGTAGCTGTTGAGCTTGAGTTCCACTCCGGCCGAGAGGAACGCCGCGGCGACAACACGAGAATCCCTGCCGCCACTGAGATCCACTGTCGGAGTACCGGGCCACAGCTTGCTCACGGACCGAGCGACGCCACGCAGGGCCTCGGCGGTCTCCTCGATCAGCCGGTGTGGCAGTTCGCCGCCGCTGGGCCCGGACCAGATGCTCGTGGCCTCGATCCGCGTGACAGTACGACGGTTGCGCCGTCCCTCGGTCACGATGCGGGTGGCGCCCGGTACGGTCAGCACCCGGTCGTACGGGGTGGTGTCGCCCATGAACCAGCCACAGCCGGCGGCGTACCGCCAGCCTCGATCCGATGCGACAGCAGGCACGTCGGCGAACAAGCATGCGGCGGCCGCGCGGTTGCTCCACACCCAGCCGTCCGCAGTACGGAGCTGGAACAGCCGTCCGAGACCAACGGAGTCGGTGAAGAGCTCCAGTCGCTCGTCGGCCGGGTCGAGCACCGCCAGCAGGAAGGGAGGCGCCAGCTCCGCCATGCGGGCCGGATCGGCAAGTACTGCGCGTGCGAGTGGCGTAGCAGCCCGCTGCGGCGCTAGGTCGCCGACTATCTGCTGGTAGCCGAGTGGCACGTGCAGACTGGCTACACAGAGGTCGTCGTCGTCGCGCCACGCGGGCCAGTGGTAGTCGGGCTCGCGCCGGCTCCAGCTGTGCAGGCCGACCGTCCCGGCGTCGCAGCCGTCCCGTCGGGCCTGGCCCCGCCAGAGCTCGCCGTAGTACGCCTCGACGCGTCGTACGCCGGCCGCTGCCTTCTCCGGACCCGCGAAGCGGTCGAAGGCGTATGCCACAACAGTTTCCATGCCCTGCCAGATGCGATTGAGGCCGGAAAAGTTGCATCCCGGCGAAAGGTCGGATCGGTACCAGACCAGTGGGCAGGCTGGTCCGCGCGCCCAGAGTCTGGCACAACCAGGGTCCACGCCGAACCGGTCACAGATCTGTCCGCGCGGTCAGGCGGAGAACTATGCTGCCTGAGCGCCTAGATCGAACAGCCGGACAAGGGAGTCTCAGGGGATGTCAGATCCAAAGGTCGATGTTCAGCACGGTCTCGAAGGTGTGGTCGCTTTCGACACCCAGATCGCGGAGCCGGACAAGGAAGGCTCGGCTCTTCGCTATCGCGGGGTGGACATCGAGGATCTGGTCGGCCGGGTGCCGTTCGAGAACGTCTGGGGCCTGCTCGTCGACGGAGCCTTCACGCCGGGTCTGCCGCCCGCCGAGCCCTTCCCGCTTCCCGTGCACACTGGTGATGTCCGGGTCGACGTGCAGTCCGCGCTGGCGATGCTGGCCCCGGCCTGGGGCCTGCGCCAGCTCTACGACATCGACGACGTGCAGGCACGCGACGACCTGTCCCGGGCGGCCGTGATGGCACTGTCGTACGTCGCCCAGGCCGCTCGTGGCATCGGGCAACCGATGGTCCCGCAGCGTGAGGTCGACAAGGCCAGTACGATCACCGAGCGCTTCATGATCCGCTGGCGCGGCGAGCCCGATCCCAAGCACGTCAAGGCAGTCGACGCGTACTGGACCTCCGCCGCCGAGCACGGTATGAACGCCTCCACCTTCACCGCCCGGGTGATCGCCTCGACCGGCGCTGACGTCGCCGCGGCCCTGTCGGGTGCGGTCGGCGCGATGTCCGGCCCGCTGCACGGTGGCGCTCCTGCTCGCGTACTGACGATGATCGAGGGCGTCGAGAAGAGTGGCGACGCCCGCTCGTACGTGAAGGGTCTGCTGGACGCCGGCGAGCGCCTGATGGGCTTCGGCCACCGGGTCTACCGGGCCGAGGACCCCCGCGCGCGGGTACTGCGCCGTACGGCGCAAGAGCTGGACGCACCCCGCTACGAGGTAGCCCAGGCACTGGAACAGGCCGCCCTCTCCGAGCTGCGTGAGCGCCGCCCGGACCGGGTCCTCGAGACCAACGTCGAGTTCTGGGCCGCGATCGTGCTCGACTTCGCCGAGGTCCCGCCGCCCATGTTCACCTCGATGTTCACCTGCGCCCGTACTGCGGGCTGGAGCGCGCACGTCCTCGAGCAGAAGCGCACCGGCCGCCTGATCCGCCCCTCTGCCATCTACTCGGGCCCCGCCTCCCGCCCCGCCACGGAGATCGAGGGCTGGAACGAGAAGTGGGCCCTCTAACGGGTCTGGCTCGGTGAGCTGCCGGTGCGGAACTTGTACTGGCGGCTGAAGTAAGCGACGTCGGTGTAGCCGAGCACGGCAGCGACCTGGGTGACCGTCATAGCGGTCTCCGTCAGGAGCTGGTGCGCTCGCTCCACCCTGGCCTGGATCAGGTACTGGGCAGGTGAGGTGCCGTGCTGGGCGACGAATCTGCGGGTGAACTGGGCTCTCGAGAGCACCGCCTGGGCGGCCATCTCTGTGACGCTCCAGTCCCGGCTGGGGTCTTGCCTGATCGCCTGGGCCACCTCCTGGACGGCAGTGTCGGTCGCACTGGGCTGAGGACTGTGCGCTGCGTCCCAGATCAGTCCGAGCAACTGTTCCAGGCATAGCTCGGCCTGCCGTCGTCCTAGCGGATCACCCCGCCTGTACGCCGTATCGCTGCTGCGGGCGAGCGCACCGAGCAACACCCGGTCCTGCACCTCAGCCCACCGCGTCGCCGGTACTACGCCCTGCGGGTCGACAGCGAAATGCATCCCGAACACCAGCAGCCGACGCCGCGGATCGTGGCTGGCCGTGGGCGCATCCCCTG
Organism: Kribbella sp. NPDC051718; assembly: GCF_040681515.1. Classification (NCBI taxonomy): domain Bacteria; kingdom Bacillati; phylum Actinomycetota; class Actinomycetes; order Propionibacteriales; family Kribbellaceae; genus Kribbella; species Kribbella sp. NPDC051718. The sequence goes on from NZ_JBFAYZ010000001.1 coordinate 281,100, forward strand.
GCGCGAACACTGCGCAGACGCCCGGCCCTAGCTCGCGGGTGCTGCCGTTGAGCTCCAGCCGGCCGATGCCGTCCAGCACGCACCAGAGCAGGTGATCCTGCTGCGGCGGTGAAACCCACGACCAGGACGGCTCGCATCGCCAGAAGGTCGGCGGCGAGTGAAGTTCCAGGGCGACCGGTTTGGCCAGAACAGGTGGATGCGTCAAAAGGTCAACTCCTTGCGTGAATCATCCGTCGCCACAGCTGTTGTGGACGGGGAGGATCTTCCTGTCAGCCTAGTGCGTGAGGAGCCAGCGGTGAGCGTTTCGTACAAGCAGGAATTCGATACGGCGGGGTACACGCTGGTACGTGGGTTGTTCGCGGCGGACGAGGTGGAGCGGCTGCGGGACCACTACATGGAGTTGCGCGGGCAGGGGTCCTACCCGGGCGACGTGGTCGGCGTACAGGCTGGTAGCCGGGATCCGTTGCGGCGGTATCCGCGGATGGCGCAGATGCATCGGTGGGACGAGTTGTCGCTGCAGTGGCTGATCGACCGCCGGCTGGACGAGGTGATGACGGGGTTGCTCGGGCGGTCGCCTTACGCAGTACAGACGATGATCTACTTCAAGCCGCCGGGGTCGCGGGGGCAGGCGTTGCACCAGGACAACTTCTATCTGAAGGCCGAGCCGGGCACCTGCGTAGCGGCCTGGATGGCGCTCGACACGGTCGATGTGGAGAACGGGTGCCTGGAGGTCGTACCGGGCAGCCACCGCTGGCCGATCCTCTGCACCGAGAAGGCCGACACCAAGGTGAGCTTCACGGACGTCACTGTCCCGCTGCCGTCGCAGGAGTCGGCAGTACCGGTTGAGATGGCCCCTGGCGACGTGCTGTTCTTCCACGGAGCACTGGTCCACGGCAGTGCGCCCAATGTCAGCAGTGACCGCTTCCGGCGCGCGCTGATCGGCCACTACATCCAGGGCGAGGCCGCCCAGGTCGCTGAGTACTACCACCCGGCACTGCGGATGGACGGCTCGCCGCTGGAGCTGGGGATCGCCGAGGGCGGTGGAGCCTGCGGCGAGTGGGTGCCTGGCGAGGACGGACCGGTCGCGGTGATGACCGGGCAGGAGAAGGTCACCCGCAAGCACGAGTAGCGGCTGTTGAGACCCGCGGTGGACGGCGTGGGGTGATGTGGAAGACTGTGAAGTGCTGACAGCGTCGTCGGCAGGATTCAGCCAGACGACGAAGGGAACCGCTGGTGACCAGCGACATCGTGATCCCCGCAGAGCTCAAGCCCGTCGACGGCCGGTTCGGTGCCGGTCCGTCCAAGGTGCGCCCGGAGGCCGTCGCGGCCCTGGCGACCGAAGGGGCCAAGCTGCTCGGCACCTCGCACCGCCAGGCCCCGGTGAAGAACCTGGTGGCCCGCGTCCAGCAGGGTGTCTCCGACCTCTTCCAGCTGCCCGACGGCTACCAGGTCGTGCTCGGCAACGGCGGCTCGACCGCGTTCTGGGACATCGCGACCTTCGGCCTGATCCGGGAGAAGAGCCAGCACCTGAGCTTCGGCGAGTTCTCGTCCAAGTTCGCCAAGGCCGCTCAGCTCGCGCCGCACCTGGGCGACCCGACCGTGATCAAGGCCGACCCGGGCACCCGCCCGGCCGCGGTCGCCGAGGCCGGCGTCGACCTGTACGCCTGGCCGCACAACGAGACCTCCACCGGTGTGATGGCCCCGATCAAGCGGGTCGAGGGCGCCGACGAGGGCGCGCTGGTCGCGATCGACGCCACCTCCGGCGCCGGCGGCCTCCCGGTCGACATCAACGAGGTCGACGTCTACTACTTCGCGCCGCAGAAGTGCTTCGCCTCCGACGGCGGCCTGTGGATCGCGCTGATGTCGCCTGCCGCGCTGGCCCGGGTCGAGGAGATCACCGCCTCCGGCCGGTGGATCCCCGCGTTCCTGGACCTGGCGACGGCCGTCGACAACTCCAGCAAGAACCAGACCTACAACACCCCGTCACTGTCCACGCTGTTCCTGATGGCCGAGCAGACCGGGTGGATCAACAGCCAGGGCGGCCTGGAGTGGAGCGTCGGCCGCACCACCGACTCCAGCAACCGGCTCTACACCTGGGCCGAGAAGTCCGACTACGCCACCCCGTACGTCGAGGACGCCGACGCCCGCTCGCTGGTGATCGGCACCATCGACCTGGACGACTCGATCGACGCCGCGGCCGTCGCCAAGGTGCTCCGCGCCAACGGCATCGTCGACACCGAGCCCTACCGCAAGCTCGGCCGCAACCAGCTCCGCGTCGCGATGTTCCCGGCCGTCGACCCCGACGACGTCGAAAAGCTCACCCAAGCCATCGACTACACCGTCGAGAAACTGCGCTGACCCGACCACTCGACCGGCCGCCATCCCCCGCACGGGGCGGCGGCCGGTTGCTATCGGGTGGTCTGCTGGGGTGAGGATGGGACATGATCTCGATCCGTCCTGCCGTCGCGGCTGACTCGGCGGCGGTGACCGGGCTGGCGATCGCTGCCTTCGAGCGGTACACGGAGAGAATCGGCCGCCCCGCGATGCCGATGACCTTGGACTACGCCGCCGCGATCGCCGAGCACAAGGTCTGGCTGGCCGAAGCCGAGACTCTGCCCTCCAGGCGCAGCTCCGACGACGGCCTGGCGCTGGGATTCGTACTGCTCGAGGACCAGCCGGATGCCCTGCTGCTCGATGTCATCGCGGTGTCTCCGGACGCCCAGGGGCAGGGAGTAGGCAGCACTCTGCTGGCCTTCGTCGAGGAGCAGGCTCGGGCCCGCGGATTCTCGCGGATCGTGCTCTACACGCACGAGAAGATGACCGAGAACCTCGCCTACTACCCGCGGCACGGCTACACGGAGACTCATCGCGAAGAACTCCACGGCCATCGCCGGGTCCACTTCGGGAAACCGGTCGGATCCAACTAGGCGTTGGAGCGGCGGCGCCCGTGCGGGTTGGGTGGTGGCTGGCCGGTGAGGCGGGCGTTCTCGGCCATTCGGTCGAGACGTTCGCGGCGGCCGGCGGGGAAGGTGACGAAGGTGATGATGAGGGCCAGGAGGGCTGCGCCGACGACGATCCAGCGGAGGCTGTGGTTCTTCTTCGGCTCCGTCGAACTGCTGTTCGCGGCCGGCTTCGGGGTGGCGGCCGGGTTCGTGGCTGCCGGTGGCTTCGCGGCGGTCTTCTTGGCGGGCGCGGCCATCTCGTAGACGGGTGAGTTCTTGCCCTCACTGCCGACCAGGATGTCGCTGCCCGTCGGTCCTACCGCGACCGACTCGCCTTGCGCGATCGGCGTCGCGGACCTTGCGACCAGGGTCGGGGTGTCACCCCAGGCCACGGTGGCGACGTCGAGGTACGTCCGCAGTACGACCGTCTTGCCGTCCGGCATGAAGGTGCCGTCGGTGATTCCGTACGTCGAGGCAGGCGCGTCGGCAACCTCGGTCAGCTTGTTGGTGCCCTCCCGGGACGCGGTCTCGGGAGCCGCGAAGATGGTGCCCGCGACCTTCTTGACCTTGGTGACGAAGTACAACCGCTTGGTCTGCGGCTCGATCAGCAGCGTCTCGGCGTCGTGCGGGCCGTCGGGGTACTCGAAGTCGTACCGGTGGAACTTGACGTCGTCCTCGTCCTCGAGCTGGTTGGGCTCGGGGATCGTGTACACGTAGATCTGGTCCCGGTTCTTGTTGTTGTCGCCGATGTCGGCGATGTAGATGGTGCCGTCGCTGTCGACCGCGATCGCTTCGACGTCCTTCACCGGTGCCTTGAACTTCAGCTGGACCCGGACCTTGCCGGTCTTGTCGATGCCGAACACCCGGGCGGTGTCGCCGGAGTCGTTCACCGTCCACCAGATGCCCTCGTAGCGAGAGCTCTTCGCCAGCCCGGACGACTCGTCCACCCGGGAGTCGTCGATCGTGAACAGCTTCTTCGGCGCCCCGGGGGTCGGATCGGCCGCGTCGGCCGCGCCGACCGGGATCGTGGCCCCGGCCAGGCTCAGCAGAGCAACGGCAGTCAGGGTCAGGGCATTGCGCAGCAAGCTCAAAGCACCGCCTCGCGGTCGGGGGCGAGCACCAGTGTCGCGAGATGTGGCGTGACCTGCCACTCCGCGGTCAGCGTGTCGTACTCCGCGCGCACCTCCGGACCGGCCGGCGCGCCCGTCCGGGCAGCACGGAGCAGCAGGTTGCGCGGCGTGTGCTCACTGTCCACGAACTGCACCACCTCTACCCGGTAGCCGACTTGTCGGAGCACCGCCGCCCGGAGTGAATCCGTCAGGACGTCGGCGAACCGCTCCCGAACGATGCCATATCTGGTGAGAAGCGCGTAAGGCGCCGGTGGTTCGACGCTCTTGAGTTGTTTTTGGATGTCGTGGTGGCAGCAAGGCGCCGCGAGGATCAGCGGCGCCTCCCAGCCGACCGCCCGGGCGAGCGCGTCGTCGGTCGCGGTGTCGCAGGCGTGCAGCGCGAGCACGACGTCCGGCGGCGTGTCGAGCCGGGCGTCCGCGATCGTCGCGTCCACGAACTCCAGGTGATCCTGCCAGCCCAGCGCGGTGACGCGCTGGGTGTTCCGTTTGCGGGCGGCCGGGTTGTGATCGATGCCGGTCATCCGCACGTCATGCCCGGCATCGGTCAGCAAGTGGTACGCCGCAAGCGTCAGGTAGGCACTCCCACAACCGAGGTCGACCACGTGCAACGGCCGCCCGGTCGCGATCCGGCCCGCGGACACCGCGTCCTCCAGGGCCGGCAGCAGCAGCTTGCAGAACTCCTCGATCTGCTTGTACTTCGCCTGTCGCGACGGCTTCACCCGCCCGAGATGGTCACTGATCCCCAGCTCGACCAGGAACGGCGCGGCAGGATCCAGCAGCCGGTGCTTGGCCCGGTCGTGCGAGGTCTCCTGCTCGTGCTGCTCGGCCTGCCGGTGCAGCAGCGACCGGCCCTTCTTGGTGTACCGCAGCCGCAGCGTCTCGGAGGTCGTCTCGACATGCCAGTTCCCGTACGGAAGCCCCAGCAACTCGTCCACGACCTTGCCCGCGCCACCGGCGTCCGCGTTGCGGGTGTGCGCCTGCCGCTCGTCGAACTCGGTCACCTGCAGCCGCCGAACACCCTTCAGATCGACATACCGCAGCTCCACCCGCTGGTACTTCGGCGCGTCCTCCCCACGCCGCCGCCCAGACCCGACCGCCCGAACCAACGCCCCCGGCTCCAGCAAAGCCTCCCGAACCGCCGCCCGCGCAACAGACTCCTCGCCCGCGTCGCCGGCACGCTCAATCGCTTCCTGGTCAGCCTGCATCGCGCCATTGTCGCCGACCGCTCCGCGAGATCACAAAAGGGTCTCGCCTCGACTACACCAGCTTGCCGTCCTCGGGGAGGAGGTTGAGGGCCTTCAGGCGGGTTTCGATGCCGCCGGGTTGGCGTCCGAGGGCGGCCACCAGCGCCTCCTTGCCGGCCCCGTCCTGGAACATCTGGCTGAGCAACTCCTCCTGCTCCGCGGTCCAGCCGCGATAGGCGTTGGGATAGGTCTTGCGGGCCTCCTCCACGCGGCGGCCGTAGGAGCGGCCGGCGGGCAGCTCCAGGGCTCTGATCCGGAGCAGCCGGTGCCGGCCGACCTCCTCGCCATCGCGCCAGAAGACGACCACGCCGTCGTCGAATGTCATCAGGTCGGACGGGACGTCGCAGTAGTCGGCGTCCTCGAGCATCACCCGGACCATGTGTCTTCTCCTTCGTGTCGAATCGGGTTCTCACCAGAGAAGATGCCGCGATCCCAGCGCGCTCCGACGACGAATTCCGGACCTGTGGACAACCCAACTGCAAAATCTGTTTGCAAAACCTCTTTGCAAACAGATTTTGCAGTCCTACGCTGAACCCATGACCGATGAGCAAGCAGGACACCCCGTCGTCGAACTGGCCGGTGCCGCGCTGCGCGCCCTGTCGCACCCGATGCGCAACCGGATGCTCGGCCTGCTCCGGATGTACGGCCCCGCCACCGCCACCACGCTCGCCAACCGCCTCGGCGTCAACACCGGCGCCACCAGCTACCACCTCCGCCAGCTCGCCGACGCCGGGCTGGTACTGGAGGACGACAGCCGCGGCAACGCCCGCGACCGCTGGTGGAAGGCCGCCCACCTCGGCACCTCGTTCGACACCGGCGCCCTGCTCGAGAGCGAGCCCGAGCTGACGATGGGCTTCCTGCACGGCATCGGCCAGCTCTACGCGGAGAACCTGTTCCGCGCGATCGACGAGCTGCAGACCCAGTCACCGGAGTGGGTCGAGGCCAGCCTGATCTCCGACTACCTGTTCCAGCTCAGCCCGGCCGGACTCAAGTCGATGATGACCGAGATCCAGGCCGTCTTCGAGAAGTACAGCACCGACCTCACCCAGCCCCTGCCCGACGGCACCGAGCAGGTCACCGTCCAGATCCAGGCCTTCCCGAGGGAGACACGATGACGACCAGTACGCCGAACCGCACGCCCCTGATCGCCTTCCTGGTCGCCAACGTCGTCTCGGTCTGCGGCACCCGGGTGAGCGCGATCGCCATCCCCTGGTTCGTGCTGATCAGCACCGGCTCCCCCACCAAGACCGGCCTGGTCTCGCTGGCGGAGATGCTCCCCTTGGTGCTCAGCAAGGCCTTCGGCGGCCCGCTGATCGACCGGATCGGCCCCCGCCGGGTCAGCATCGTCGCCGACGCCGGCAGCACTCTGGTGGTCGCGCTGATCCCCCTCCTCCACTCGCTCCACGCTCTGAACTTTCCGACTCTCCTGGTCCTGGTGGGGATCGCCGGTGCCCTCCGCGGCCCGGGCGACGCCGCCAAGGGAACCCTCGTCCCCGAGATCGCCGAGGCAGCCCGCGTACCGCTCGAGCGGGTGACCGGCCTGGAGAGCACCACCGAGCGCCTCGCCGGCTTCCTGGCGTTCGGCCTGGCCGGCGGCCTGATCGCCTTGCTGGGCGAGGTCAACGCGCTCTGGATCGACGCCGCCTCGTTCGGCTTCTGCGCCGCCCTGTTCCTCATCTGGGCGCCTCGTCGCCACAAGACCACGACGAAGACAGAAGAGGAGGAGGGCAGCTATGCCCAGCGCCTCCGCGAGGGCTGGACCTTCCTGCGCAAGGACAGGCTGATGATGCCGCTGGTCCTGATGATCTCGCTCACCAACCTGCTGGACGCGGCAGTAGTAGCAGTGATGATCCCGGTCTGGATGCGCACGCACGGCTACGGGCCAGGTCAGACAGGCATGGTCCTGACCGCCTTCTTCGTCACCGCCACCGCGTTCGCCCTGGTCGCCGCGGGCATCGGCGAGCGCATCCCCCGCCGGACCGCGTTCATCCTCAGCTTCCTGGTCTGCGGCGCACCGCGCTTCGTAGTACTGGCCTTGGACGTCCCGCTCTGGGTCGTACTGGTGACCTACGCCGTCGGTGGTGTGGGTGGCGGCTTCATCAACCCGGTTCTCGGCGCCCTGTTCATCGAGCGGGTACCGCGGCCGATGCTGGGCCGGGTCAATTCACTGGCCGAGGCCGTCGGCTGGGCCGGCGTCCCGCTGGGCGGTGTCCTGGCCGGAGCGACCATCGCCGGTATCGGGCTGACCCCCACCTTCCTGGTGGCCGGTGCCCTCTACCTACTCGCCACCATCGCTCCGGTGCTGTTCGGCCGCAAGGAGAGTTGGGGCGGCCAGTCGTCGCAGCCGCTCCCCCTCAGCACCGAGCAAGCCGAGCAGGACAAGGTCGAGCGTCATCCCACCGACCGCAGCGAACTGCGTGCCGGCGAACTGGAATACCTGAGTCACTAGCAGCGACACCAGTACTGCGAGCTCGAACAGCCGCACAGCACGCATCCGATCGCGAGCCCGCAACCGCAAACCGCCCCGGATCGTGAAGGTTGCCGACAGCAAGCTCCCCGCGGCCACCCCGACCACCGGCAGGTCCGTCAGCAACCGCCCGTCACCCAACCGAAGACCGGCCGCGATAGCGGGGGCACCGAGCGCCTGCAGCGTCAGCACGAAGACCGCCACGGCCGGGGCGAGCGGATGGGTCGCCAGCCGGTCGAACCCTCGGTGCAGTGCCCGCCAGGCAGCATCGATCGGCGCAGCGAGCTCCACCTCGTCAGGCGGACATGCAGCCAACAGAGCACGGGTCTCCCGCCGTCCGACGACCTCCAGCCCGACAGCCCTCAGCTGTGCGGACGCCTGTGCCCGCCGACGCCGAGACAGCCCACCGGCGACTCCCTCGACCGCATGGTCGACCACATTGGCCAACTGCTCCCGCTCGTCGATCGGCCGCCGGTTGCTGACGTACCGGGAGCCGAGCACGATCAGCACGAAGATGACGTACACGATCGCCGCGGTCGGTTGGTAGAAGTAGTTGTTGTCCGAGGTGATGAACTTGCCGACCTCGTCGATGAACAGCCCGAAGCCGATGCCGCCCACCAGCGCCGCCGCCGGCCGCACGACCGGGCCGACGTACGAGAGCAGCAGGTAGATCGCCAGCAGCATCAGCAGTCCGCCGGGCAGGACGTGGGCGATGTGCAGGCCCTTGCCGCCGATCTGCGGGTAGCCGCTCAGGCCGAGGATCAGGCGAGTGATGAGGACGGTCGAGACCCCGGACACCACGAAGGTCGTCAGGTGCTCCCCGGTCCGCACGTTGCGGACCAGTCCGGCCCGGAGCAAATACGACGACCTGGTCGTCATTTCACCAGCGCCGCGATCACCACGATCGCGACCAGCGTCGCTAGTACGACAGAGGTGACGAGCCGTCGGGTCCGGGGGTCCACCGGCCCAGGTTAGTGGACCACCGGGAAGTTGCCGACCAGCAGGCCGACCGGATCGACCCGCTGCTTGATCTCCCGGAGCCTGGCGAGGTCCGGCTCGCTGATCACGTCCTGCAGCGTTCCCTCGGTCGGCAGCATCGACGGAACCGAGTCCCCCGCGTGCCAGGGCGCCACCGCGTCCTTCAGCGCCAGCAAGGCCTGAGTCGCCGGCTGCTCCAGCTCAGGCACCGGCAGGATCGCCAGCGCACTGAACGAGTACTTCGCCGCCGGATCCGCTGCCGCCACCCCCTCGTGGCCCACCTCCTGGCTCGCCCGCAGATGCCGGAGCTGCACCTGGAAGATCAGCGACGGCTGGCCCGCATGCTTCAGCAGTACTCCGATCAGCTCAGGCGTGAGCTCGTCGAAGGTCGCCGTCTGGATGGTGAACGAAGTCGGCTCCACTGGCTCCTGGGTGATCTCCCCGATCGAACCAGGCGTCTGCGGCCCGACTGAGTCGACTACCGCAGTACCGGCTGCCCTGATCGGAGCAAGGGCCGCCTCGAGTGCGGCCGGGTCGAACGGGGTGACTGCGTCGATCATGCAGAACGACTGGCCCCGGATCGGCTCCGGCATGAACGGCGCATCCGGGAAGTGAGTCAGGTACGCCCACAGTGTCACCTGGCCGGCCGCAGACTCGGTCGCCTCCTTGTACGCCGTCAGTACCGCCTCCGCCTGGTGGATCGGGAACATCAGCCGGCCACCGGTGAGCTCCGGCGCCAGGAACAGCTCCACCTCGACCGAGGTGACGACGGCGAAGTTGCCGCCGCCACCGCGCAGCGCCCACATCAGGTCCGGCTCGGTGGAGTCGTCGATCCACCGCCGGGATCCCGACGCGTCGACGATCTCTGCTGCCCGCAAGCTAGCGGCCCCCGAGCCGTAGGGGCGGGAGAACCAGGAGAGACCACCGTTGGTGCAGAAGCCGACCACCGAGACGTTCCCGGTCGAGCCGAGCAGGCCAGTGAGCCCGGTACCGTCCAGGGCCGACTGCAGAGCACCCCACCGCACCCCTGCTCCGACCCGGGCGATCCTCGCGTGCGAGTCGACCCAGATATCGTCCAGCGCGTTGGTGCGCACCACGATCGTCTGGTCGAGGGACTTGGTCGCGCCGTGCCCGCCGGCCTGCGCCGCGACCTTCAGCCCATGGGCCGCGGCGAACGCCACGGTGTGTTCGACATCGCTCGGTCCGGCGGCCTCGACGACTGCCAGCGGCCGCTGGTCGACAGTGAGGTTCCAGGCCGTCCGTACGGACTCCCAGTCCAGGTCCTCGGGTGTGACCACCCGGCCGGTCAGTACTTCGCGCAGTGATTCGATCATGCCGGGAAGCCTGGCCACCGGTGAACCTGAGCGCTATCCCAGTTTTCTGGGGTTCTGGTTGCCACCGGCATCTGCCCATACTTGATTCAAGGACGCCGGTACGCGCCGGCGGTTACGCGGGTCGGGGTCACGGGGGAAATGATGAGCAGGTTGTCGGTCATGAGTTCGACGATCGTCGCTGCGGCAGCGGGCCGGTATCCCAGTAATCTGGGGATTTGGTGAAGACGTACCACGCGGAATCGGCGCGGGAAGGGCTCGAAGCTGCTGCGCAGGCAGGGCTTTCCTGGCAGGACTTCTCGCTGGCCGCGGTCGAGCTGCTCGAGCGGGCGATTCCGTTCGACTCGATCTGTATCGGGCTCACCGACCCGGCGACCCACCTGATCACCGGCCGGGTGATGGTCGACCTGGAGCACTCCGACGAGGCGCTGTTCGTCCAGTACGAGTACGAGGTCCCGGACTTCAACCACTTCGCCGACCTGGCCCGCCGCGACGTCGCGGTCGGCATCCTCGACGACGCCACGAACGGCAACCGGCTGCACAGTCCCCGGCAGCGCGACTACCTCCCCACCCTCGGGCTGGAGCACGAGTTGCGGGGTGTGGTCCGCAGTGACGAGCGGATGTGGGGCGTCTGCACCCTGTACCGCTCTGTCGGCCGGGTCGGCTTCTCCCCGGCTGAGGCCGAATTCATGCACCGCATCGAGACGACGATGGCACTGGGGCTCCGGCGCGGACTGATCGCGGCCAACGTCGACCAGACCGGGCAGGACACGTCCGCCGCGGTGGTCATCTTCGACGGCGCGAACGAGGTCATCTCGGCCAGCGCTGGCGCCGAGGAGCGGATCGCCGAGCTCGGTGGCGACCTGTGGGGCCGGCTGCCCTCAACGGTCACCACTATCGTCTCCGCCGCCCGCGCAGCCGCCGCCGGCTCCGCGAACTACCTGCCGCACCTACGTCTCCGCAGCAGGTCCGGCGAGTGGCTAGCCCTGCACGGTACGCCGATCCGCGACCGCAACGGCCTCACCACCCAGATCGCCGTGACGATCGAAGCCGCCGGCGCGGCCAAGGTCATCCCCCTCATCGTCGAGGCCTACGGTCTGACCGACCGCGAACGCGACGTCGTCCAGCACGTACTCCTGGGCGACAGTACGAACCAGATCGCCGCCGCCCTCCACCTGTCCCCCTACACCGTCCAGGACCACCTCAAGGTCATCTTCGAAAAGGTAGGCGTCTCCAGCCGCCGCGAACTCTCCTCCCGCATCTTCTTCAGCCAGTACGCCGGCCGCCTCGGCCGCACCCTCCACACCGACGGCTGGTTCAACGAGTGAGCGTGATGAGTGGTTCGGGGCGGTGTACTCCGCGGGGGCGGTAGCCGAGTACGTCGGAGAAGCCGAGGTAGTCGGTGAGGAGCCAGATGATGGCGAGCCACATCTCCGTTCCCTGGAGGCCGGGCGTACCGTCGGCCGCGAAGGCGAACCCGGCGTTGTCGACCCAGCGATCGAGGGCTGCTGCCAGCATGCGTTCGGCCCATTGGCGTCCTTCTGCTCGGCCGTAGTCGGTCTGTTTGCCGACCAGCCAGAGGGGATGGATGACGTCTAGTACGTTGCAGGCGTTGAGGCCGTCGCCGCTAAAGACACGCTGGTCTTGCGAGTGGACCAGCAGAGTGCGGATCGCCTGTTCGGGGTAGGGCAACGGGAGTCCGTACTGCGCGTAGGTGCCGCGCGTCAGCCGGTAGAACCCGTTGACCACTTGCAGCCAGCCGTCGTCGGGGTGCGGCTGCCCCCACATGCCGGTCTCGGGGTCGGCGCGGGCGGTGAGCCATCCCATCAAGGTGAAGAGCATGGTGGAATCGCCATGATCCTTGAGGTTCCGGGCGATCGCCGTACCGACGGAGTCGATCGCAGCACCCGCACTCCACGCATTCCTTGCCCAGGGCAACTCATCGAGCCGCGCCACCTCGAAGTCCAACGGAATTGGCTGCTCGAAGCCACTACCCAACAGCTGGAGGGCGTAGCCGACGCACAACACGTGGTAGCTCGCAGGACCGTCGAGCACGGACACCTCAGCCGTCCGCAACCGCCGCACAAGATCATCCGCCGAGTGCCCGGCGGGAGCACGCCGAAGCAGCAGATCAGCAATCTCCACAGCATCACACCAAGGCCTGACCGCAGCCTCACCGCCAGGCTGATCCACAAACCGCCCACCCTCAAAACACCTTGCCAACAAGGCATCCACCTGCGCTCGAGCCTTGCCGGCCAAGTCGGCGGCCAACTCAGGCAGCCGCGCCTGCGGCGCGGCGGCGAGAAGAGCGGGAGCGCCGGGCGCGGAGGCCGGGATGTACGCGGGGCGGGCGGTGGAGGCCGGCGCCGGGTGGGTGGTGGAGGCCGGCGCCGGGCTGGGCTCGGGTGAGCGCGGGTCGCGGCGGTCGCGGAGTTTTCGGGCGGGGTTGCCTGCGACGACTGACCAGGCGTCGACGTTCTTGGTTACTACCGCGCCGGCGCCGATGATGCTGTGCGAGCCGATGGTTACGCCGTCGAGGACGACCGCGTTCGAGCCGATCCACACATCGTCGCCGACGGTGATGCCCGAGGAGGTGTGGGGCTGCTGGTGGATGGGGCGGTCGGTGGCGGTCCCGTGGTTGAAGGCGAGGAGAGAGGTGTGGGCGCCGATTCGTACACCGTCGCCGAGGACCACCTTGCCCCGGACCGTCGTGAACGGGTTGATCGTGGTGTCGGCGCCGAGCACCACCTCGCCGGTGACGTAGGCGTGGGCGGCGATGTAGGACCGCGCCCCCATCCGCAGCACCTCACAGAACACCGCCGCGCTCTCCGCGACATACGCATCGGCGGCCAGCGACACCGAGCCGGTCAGTTCGCGGCACCGGGCAGCCTGCCGTTCACGCTCGGCGGGCGAGGCGCCGGCGTACTCCCAGGGGAGGAAATCCAGGCGATGGGCGGCGGACGTCATACCGGACGAGGTCATGGGATAACGCTATCCAGAAATTTGCGCTGCTAACGTTCCGCCCATGCAAGGCGGCAGCAGTGGGGGGCAGCGCAGTCAGCGCGTCACGATCAGCGACCTCGCGCGCCGGCTCGACATCTCCAAGGCGTCGGTCTCGTACGCGCTGAACGGCCGCTCCGGCGTCAGCGAGGAGACCCGGCAACGCGTACTCAGTCTCGCCGCCGAACTCGGCTTCCACCCGAACTCCGCCGCCGTCGCGCTGTCCGCGAGCCGCACCAGGACGATCGGCATCGTGATCGCCCGCGACCCGGCGCTGATCTCGACCGAAGCGTTCTACATGCGCACCCTGGTCGGCATCGAGCAGTACCTGAACGAGGTCGACTCCTCGCTCCTGCTCCGGCTGACCGGCGAGCAGGGCCAGGACCTCGACGTACTCCGCCGCTGGAGCCGACAGGGCCGCGTCGACGGGTTCATCCTGTTCGACGAGCACGACGACGACCCCCGGATCCCGCTGCTCAAGGAGCTCGGCGTCCCCTGCGTCGTGGTCAGTTCCAACGCGCCCGACGACGGCGTCGGCCGGCTGATCAGCTCGCCGGAGCAGACCGTGCGACTCCTGGTCGACCACCTCGAAGAGCTCGGCCACCAGAACATCGCGCATGTCAGCGGCCCGTTCACGTTCGTCCACGAGCAGCTGCGAGTGAAGCTGCTGAAGGAGCACGCCGAGGCACGCGGCATCCGGGTCACCCACCTCGAAGGCAGCTACCAGTACGCCGACGGCGCCGCGCTGACCCGCAAGCTGCTGAGGAGCAAGAACCGCCCGACCGCGCTCATCCTGGGCAACGACCTGATGGCGGTCGCCGCTCTCCGGGTCGCCGTCGAGCTCGGTACCGCCGTACCGGACGAGCTCTCGATCATCGCCTGGGACGACTCGCCGCTGTGCGAGCTCGCACTCCCGGGCATCACCGCCGTGGACCAGCAGACGATGGAGCGCGGCCGGATGGCGGCCGATCTGCTGTTCCGGATCGCGGCCGGCGAGTCTGGGCTGCATTGGGAGACCCCTTCTGGGGTACTACGCGTGCGGGACTCGACGGCGCCAGCCTGAAAAGTCACGGTGGAGTAACGAAACCGGGTCAACTGAACCGGTTAGGGTTCCGCTACTTAACCGGTTAGGCCACTATGGCCGCACCAGCCTCCGCTCTCCTGCCGGAGGCTCGACGGGACGAGGGAGTCCGACGTGAGACTGCGTTCGTTTGTAGCCGCAGCAGCGGTGACCGCCCTGGGGATCAGCCTGGCCGCCTGCGGTGGCAGCGACTCGGGCAGCTCCGATGGCGGTAGTGGTGGAGACCAGACGCTGACCTACTGGGCCAGCAACCAGGGCACCAGCCTGGACAACGACAAAGAGGTGCTGACGCCGGTCCTGCAGAAGTTCACCGCGGACACCGGCATCAAGGTCAACCTCGAGGTGATCGGCTGGAACGACCTGCAGACCCGGATCCAGACGGCGACCACCTCCGGCCAGGGCCCCGACGTGCTCAACATCGGCAACACCTGGGCCGCGTCCCTGCAGGCGACCGGCGCGTTCCTGCCGTTCGACAACGACGCGATGACCGCGATCGGGGGCAAGGACAAGTTCGTGCCGACGGCTCTGGCGACCGGCGGCAAGGAAGGCGAGGACCCGACCTCGGTCCCGCTCTACGGGCTGGCCTACGGCCTGTACTACAACAAGGCGATGTTCGCGGCGGCCGGTCTGCAGCCGCCGAAGACCTGGGAAGAGATGGTCTCGGCCGCGCAGAAGCTGACCGACCCGGCGAAGAAGACCTGGGGGATGGCGCTGGCGGCCGGCAGCTACACCGAGAACGTGCACTTCGCCTTCATCAACGGTGCCCAGAACGGCGCCGACTGGTTCGACAAGGACGGCAAGCCGACCTTCACCAGTGACGGCAACGTGCAGGGCGTACTGCGGTACCTCGACCTGATGCAGAAGGACAAGGTCGCCAACCCGTCGAACGCGCAGTACGACAACGGCACCAAGTCGGTGAACGACTTCGCCACCAAGAAGGTGGCGATGGTGATCAACCAGAACAACGCCGACTCCTCGATCGTCGCCAACGGGATGAAGGCCGGCGAGTACGGCGTCGTGCCGTTCCCCGCGCCGGCCGGCTCGCCGAACCAGACCGCCAGCCACGTGGCCGGGATCAACCTGTCGATCTTCAAGAACACCAAGCACAAGGACGCGGCGCTGAAGTTCGTCAAGTACATGACGGACGCGACCACCCAGACGACGCTGGGCAAGCCGTTCTCCTCGCTGCCGGTGCTCAAGGACGCCAAGCCGGTCTTCACCACCGACGTGGCCGAGGCGGCGACCTTCCAGGACGTCTACAACACCAAGTCCAAGCCGCTGCCGCTGGTACCGGCCGAGGACCAGTTCGAGAGCACCGTCGGTAAGGCGATGAACGGCCTGTTCGCCAAGATCGCCACCGGCGGCACGGTCAGCGCGGACGACGTGAAGGCAGTGCTGCAGACGGCCCAGGACCAAGTGGCGGCCGGCAGCTGATGGCTGTCGTCACCGAGCAGACAGCCCCCGCTTCGCCGGCTACCAAGCCGGCGAAGCGGGGGCTCGACCGCCGGCCGGGGCTGAGCCGGAAACTCCCCTACCTGCTGCTCGCTCCGGCGGTACTGCTGGAGCTGCTGATCCACATCATCCCGATGCTGGTCGGCATCTGGATGAGCTTCGTGAAGCTGACCAAGTTCTTCATCTCGAACTGGTCGGCGGCGCCGTGGGCCGGCTTCAACAACTACCGGGTGGCCGTCGACTTCCACAACGCGGTCGGCGAAGGCCTGCTGAAGTCCTTCGGCGTCACGGTCGCGTTCTCGCTGATCACGCTGGTCATCTCGTGGATTCTCGGGATGGCGGCGGCGGTCGCCCTGCAACCACCGTTCAAGGGGCGCAGCGCAGTACGGACGTTGTTCCTGGTGCCGTACGCGCTGCCCGCGTACGCCGGGATCCTGACCTGGAACTTCATGCTCCAGCGCGACACCGGCGCGGTGAACCACGTGCTGGTCGACAACCTCGGCCTCACCTCGGACCGGCCGTTCTGGCTGATCGGTGGCAACGCGCTCGTCTCGCTGATCACCGTCGCGGTCTGGAAGCTGTGGCCGTTCGCCTTCCTCACCTTGATGGCCGGGCTGCAGAGCATCCCGCGCGATGTCTACGAGGCGGCCGCGGTCGACGGCGCAGGCTCCATCCGGCAGTGGCGCAACATCACGCTGCCCGCCTTGCGGCCGGTCAACCTGGTGCTCGTACTGGTGCTGTTCCTGTGGACGTTCAGCGACTTCAACACCCCTTACGTGCTGTTCGGCAACGCGCAGCCGCCCGCGGGTGACCTGATCACCTTCCACATCTACAACGCGTCGTTCCTGACCTGGAACTTCGGCTCCGGGGCGGCGATGTCCGTGCTGCTGCTGATCTTCTTGATGATCGTCACCGGCGCCTATCTGCTCGTCACCGGCCGGAGGTCTCGTCGTGCGTGACACCAAGGGATTCAAGGCTTATCGCGCGGTCGTGCTGATCGTGCTGGGGCTGTTCGTGCTGGTCCCGCTCTACGTGATGGTGACCTCGTCGCTGAAACCGCTGAGCGACGTCCAGGGCGCCTTCACCTGGTGGCCGTCGCAGATCACCCTCGACCCGTTCGTGGACATGTGGAAGACGGTGCCGCTGGCCCGGTACTTCGTGAACAGCACGATCGTCTCGGTGGCGGCCACGGTCTGCTCGGTCGCGATCGCGATCCTGGCCGCGTTCGCGGTCTCCCGGTTCCGGTTCCGCGGCCGCAGCGTCTTCACCACCACGGTGCTGTCGACGCAGATGTTCCCCGGCGTGCTGTTCCTGCTGCCGTTGTTCCTGATCTTCGTCAACATCAACAACTCGGTCGGGGTGCAGCTGGTCGGCACCCGGCTGGGCCTGATCATCACGTACCTGACGTTCAGCCTGCCGTTCTCGATCTGGATGCTCGCCGGGTACTTCGACAGCATCCCCCGCGAACTCGACGAGGCGGCACTGGTCGACGGCTGCGGTCCGATGGGCGCGCTGGCTCGCGTCGTACTGCCGGCCGCCCGGCCGGGCGTCATCGCGGTGGCGATCTACTCGTTCATGACCGCGTGGGGTGAGGTGCTCTTCGCCTCGGTGATGACCACCGAGTCCAACCGCACATTGTCGGTCGGACTACGGCAGTACTCGACCCAAACCAACATCTACTGGAACCAGATCATGGCCGCCGCCCTGGTGGTCAGCATCCCGGTAGTGATCGGCTTCCTGCTAGCCCAACGCCACTTCGTCGCCGGAGTGACCGCTGGAGCCGTGAAGTAGGTCAGTAGGCCGACGGGCCGTAGATGTCGACTGATGTGGAGTAGCTGGAGGCGCTTCGGCCGTTCTTGCGGACGGTGAAGCCGTGGACGCCTTGGCAGGAGATCCGGAACCCACCTGCCTTGGCGTCCCGCACCGCGGCGGGACCGGTCGCCGGGTGCCCGGTGTTCTTCGCGGCGAAGACGATGATCTGCTGCCGGACGGCCGGATCGGCGATGAACATCGGCAGTACGCCGGGCAGCCCGGCCTGCAGTCTGGCGAACGCGTCGCTCGGGCCACGCGCGTAGTCGCCCTTGCCGGTGGCCCGACCGGTCACGTCGATGTTGCTGATCTGGTTCTTCAGCTTGTAGTCGGTCTCGATGTGCAGCTCCAGCAGGCCTTTCGCGCACTCCGTCCCGAGGATCCGGTCGACCTTGCAGACGAAGCCCTTGCTCTTCACGAGCTTGACGAAACCGCTGTAGGTGATGCCGGGGAAACAGCCGTTGCATGCCGCAGGCTTGGTGGTCGGCCGGCTCGGCTGCGGGCTGGTGGGCGGGCTGCTGCCGGCTGTCGGGCGGCTGGCGGATGGCTTGGCCACCTCGCCTATGCTGCCGTCCCCAGCACCGCATCCCGCCGCGGCCAGGGCGACGCCCAGGCAGAACACCAACGCGAAGTTCTTCACGGCCGAACCCTAGATCCGCACCGGTCCGGCGGCGAGACAGTTAGATGCTGGTCTAATTGAACAGCTTCTCGCCCCAGAAGGAGCCGGGGGTGACTCCGGGTGGGCAGGCGAAGATGCCGGAGCCGACGTGGCGGATGTACTCGTTCATCGCGTCGGATCGGGACAGCTGCTGTTGGATCGGGATGAACTGTTTGCGGGGGTCGCGCTGGTATGCGAGGAAGAACAGCCCCGCGTCGAGCCGGCCGAGGCCGTCTGAGCCGTCGACGAAGTTGTAGCCGCGTCGGAGCAGTTCGGCGCCCTTGTTGAACTGGGGGTGCGCGAGCCGGACATGCGAGTCCTTGGCCAGCTTCGGCGTACCGTCAGACGTCTTGGCGTTGAAATCGATCTGGTCGAACTCGTCCGCCTTGCCCAGCGGAGCGCCGGTGCCCTTGCCGCGGCCGATGATCTGCTCCTGCTCGACGAGCGACGTCCGGTCCCAGATCTCGATCGTCATCCGGATCCGCCGCGACACCAGGTACGAGCCGCCGACCATCCAGTCCGGGCCGTCCTCGGGCTGGACCCACAGTTGCTGCTCGAGCTTGTCAGTGTCTTCCAGCTTCAGGTTGTTCGTACCGTCCTTGAAGCCGAACAGGTTGCGCGGGGTCGTCTGCGCCCTCGACGTGGACGACGTCCGCCCGAACCCGAGCTGCGAGTAACGCACGACCGTCGTACCGAAGCCGATCCTGGCCAGGTTGCGGATCGCGTGCACCGCGACCTGCGGGTCGTCCGAACAAGCCTGTACTGCGATGTCGCCGCCGCTACGGTTGGGATCCAGGTTGTCCCCGATGAAATGGGGCAGGTCCACCAAGGCGGCCGGACGCTTGTCCTTCAGGCCGAAGCGGTTGAAGAAGCTCGGGCCGAACCCGATCGTCAACGTGAGCCGGGCCGGCGGCAGGCCGACCGCCTCGCCGGTGTCCTCGGGCGGAGCCTCGCCCGGACCGTTCACCGCGCCGTACTGGCCGATGTCACGCCCGGCCGTCATCAGCGCGGCGGCCGCAGTCCACTCCTTGAGCAAGGAGATGACGGCGTCGCGCTTGTCGGTCGTCACGTCGAAGGTGGCGAAGTGCAGCCGGTCCTGCGCGGGCGTGACGATCCCGGCCTGGTGAGCCCCGTGGAACTCGACCGGACCTGAGTTGTCAGCGGCCTGCGACTCTTCGGTCGTCAGGGCCGAGTGTGCGGCGTACCCGGCGACGCCGGTGGCGACGGCCGCTCCGGCCGCGCCCAGCAGGCCGCGACGGGAGATTCCCTGGCGCTGGGTCATCACTTCTTCGCAATCACGCCGGCGACCTTGCTGACCGGTTCGGCCAGCGCGTCCACCACCGCGCCGAGTTCCTTCTTCTCGGCCTCGGTCGCGGTGTAGGGCTTGAAGCCGTCGCCGACGCGGTACTTGTCCAGCGCGGCGAAGACTGCCTTGAAGTTCGTGTCCAGCGTGGTGACCAGGGCGGGGTCGCGCTGTTGCAGCGCCGGGCGCAGGGCCTGTATCGCGGCCTGCGAGCCCTCCACGTTGGCCTGGAAGTCCCACAGGTCGGTGTGCGAGTAACGGTCTTCCTCACCGGTGACCTTGCCGGTGGCGACCTCGTCGAGCAGCTCCTTGGCGCCGTTGGCCAGCTGCAGCGGGTTGAGCTTCACGACCTTGGCCTTGGCCACCACGGTCTTCACGTCGACCAGCAGCTGGTCGGCGTACTTCGCCATACCCGCGGTGGTGTTCTTCTCCCACAGGGCCTGCTCGATCCGGTGGTACCCGGTCCACTCGGTGCCCGGCTCGACGTCGTTGACGCGGGCGTCGATCTTCGGGTCCAGGTCGCCGAACGAGTCCGCGACCGGCTCGATCCGCTCCCAGTAGGTGCGCGACACCGGGAACAGCTCCTTGGCCTTGGCGACGTCGCCGGCCTTGACCGCGGTGACGAACTCGGTGGTCTTCTGCTCCAGCGCGATCGCCTGCGAGTTCACGTAGCGCTGGTAGCTGTCGGCGGCCTGCTTGAGCGCGGTGTCCTCGTTCACCTGCGCCGCGGCGTCACCGGTGACGGTGAGGTCGCCACGGATGCCGTCGCCGACCATGCCCGGCTTGCAGACCGCCTGGTACTTGCCGGTCGGCAGCTCGACGATCAGTTCCCGCTTGAGGCCGGGGCCGATGTTCTCGACCTCACCCATGACGCGGTCGCCCTCGGCGTACACGTAGAACTCGGTGACCTTGCTGCCGCCGTTGGAGACCGAGAAGGTGCTGGTCCCGGACTTCACGTCGGTACGGCTCAGGCCGCACTCCGTGTCGGTCGCCTTGACGGCGACCGGGCCGGTTCCGTCGTCGGCACCGGCGGCGGGCTTGTCGTCCGCGCAACCGGTCAGGCCGGCCAGCAGCAGTGCTGCGCCGATGGCGGCGGCCCGGCGGGTGGTGATCATGAGTTCTCCTGGGCAGTTCGGACGGGCACCGCGGGCGACGGCGTCGACTTGATCGGGCGGAAGTACAGGAACAGCACTGGTACGAGGTAGACCAGCCAGGCGGTCGCCTCGAGCACGGTCGGGGCCGGGCTGAAGTTGAAGATCCCCTTGAGCAGCACGCCGTACCAGCTGTCCGGCGGGATCACGTGCGAGATGTCGAAGGCGACGTTCTGCAGGCCGGGCAGGATGTTCGCCTCCTGCAGATCGTGGAAGCCGTAGGCGAAGATGCCGGCCGCGACCAGGACCAGCAGCGCCCCGGTCCACTTGAAGAAGACGGCCAGGTTGATCTTCACCGCGCCGCGGTAGATCGCGAAGCCGAGCCCGACCGCGGTGATCAGCCCGAGCAGTACGCCGGTGAGCGGCGCGGCCGTCGTCGCGTTCGCGGCCGAGGCGTAGACGATGAAGGCCGTCTCGATGCTCTCCCGGAAGACCGCGAGGAAGGCGAGCAGGACGACGGCGCCGGAGCCGAGCTCCAGCGCCTCCCCCATCCGCTCGCGCAACTCCCGGGCGATGCTGCGGGAGGCCTTGCGCATCCAGAAGATCATCCAGGTGACGAAGCCGACCGCGACGATCGACATCACCCCGCCGATCGTCTCCTGGGCGGTGAACGACTTGGCGGTCAGCGCGGTGACGAACTGCAGCAGACCCCAGCCGACGGCCGCGACGGCGAGCGCCGCGACCACTCCGGCCCAGACCAGTTTGAGTTTGTCCCGCTGTCCGGCCTTGACCAGGAAGGTGGCGAGAATGCTGACCACCAACGAGGCTTCGAGACCTTCACGAAGGCCGATCAGATAGTTGGCGAGCATGGCGGGAACTCCAGATATTAGGTACGGCTAACCTTCCGAAGGTTAGCCTAAGAACTCCCATTCGCCCACTGTGTCGTACGCCGCACCATGGCTCGGGCCCTCCCCTAGACGCGATGAGACCAACTCGATACTCTCCGCGGTCCAGGACGGCCCCTCGTAGGTGTCGAAGACCCGCACCCAGCGGACCACGCCCATCGGTTGTTTCAAACGCGCGAGCGTGAGGTGCGGGGTGAACTTGCGCCCGTCCACGGTCACGCCGGCCTTGTTCGCCGCTGACCTCGTCGTCATCGCCAGATGCGGCAGGGCTGCGGACTCGTCCTGGACGCCGGTGAACAGCACCCGCGCGTCCGCCACGCTCGGGAACGCTCCCGATCCCCTGAGCCGGAGATCGAACGGCTTCTGCCGGTTGGCCACCCGCTCGAGCCCTTCGGCCAGATCTTCGGTCTTGTACTCCGGTACGTCCCCCAGGAACGCGAGCGTGATGTGCCAGTTCTCGTCCGACGCCCAGCGGATGTCCTCGTCCGGATGATCTCTTCGGGGGCCGACGAACTCGGCCAGATGCTCGACAACCTCCACCGGCGGGATGACCGCCACAAACAGTCGCATCCCCCGACCTTAGAGGTCAGCAGTCCATCGCCGCGAAGGCATATCCCTGCGCCTTGAGCGTCCCCAGCGCCTCGTCGAGCGCCGCGACGGACTGGCTGCGGTTGCCGCCGGCGTCGTGCATGAGAATGACGCTGCCGTCGTGGGCGCCCTTGAGGATGCTGTTCACGATCGCCTGCTTGCCCGGCCGTTGCCAGTCGAGGGTGTCGACGTCCCACAGCACCGGGGTCATACCGGCTGCCTTGATGTCGGCTTTGACCTTGGCGTTCTCCGCGCCGTACGGGGGCCGGAAACACTTCGACTGCGGTCCGTCGAAGATCTCGTGGTGCCGCTTGGCCGCCGACACCTTGGTCAGCTGGGCGTGCGAGATCGAGTGACTGCCGATCGAGTTGCCTGCGGCAAGTACTTGCTCCTTGAGACCTGGGTGCTCGGCCTGCATGCTGCCCAGCTCGAAGAAGGTGGCGTGCGCGTCGTACTTCGCCAGCACCTCGAGAATCTGCGGCGTCCAGACCGGATCCGGCCCGTCGTCGAAGGTGAAGAACAACACCTTCTTGCCCCCGGCAACGGCCTTCGGGTTCCCGGCCGGCTCAACCGGAGCAGTCGAACTCGGCACAACGGCCGGCGGCTTCGCCGGCGTCGTGGTCGAGACCTTCGTCGGGGAGACCGTCTTGACCGGCGCGCTCGCCGCCGCCTGGTTCGCCTGTCCCAGCCCGAAAGCAACCGCCCCGACGATCACGAAGACCGCCGACACCCCGATGCCGAAGTTGATGAAGGCACCGAGCTTGCGGGACATGACGACTCCTCGTTGATCAAGCGGCCCCCTTCCGGGGCCTTGCACAAGATGAGACGCCGAAAGTCCCGATTCAGTTCGCGCGTTCCCGATTCGCGGGGTGAGACTGGGGTATGGAGATCGAGGGGCGGAATCTGCCGGCGCCTTGTGTGGTGGTGTTGGTGGGGCCGGGGGCGGCGGGGAAGTCGACTTGGGCTGCGGAGACGTTTGCGGCTGATTTGGTGGTGTCGAGCGATCGGTTGCGGGCGCTGGTGGGGGCGGGGGAAGACGACCTGGCGGCGAGTGCGGATGCGTTCGCGTTGCTGGAGGACGTGGTTCGGCAGCGGATCGGGCGGCGGTTGACGACGGTGATCGACACGCTCGGGCTGGATCGGGAGCGGCGGCTGAACTGGCTGGCGATGGCTCGGGCGGCCGGGATTGCTTGTGTGGCGGTTGGGTTCGATACGCCGGCGGAGGAGTGCCGTCGGCGAAATCGGGAACGGGCCAAGCGGATTCCGGCGGAGGTGCTGACCGGCCAGCTCAAGACTTGGGCGGCGGTCAAGAAGGAGTTGCCGGGCGAAGGGTATGACGAAGTGCTCGCGCCTACGGCGGTACGCGTCGTACCGGAGGCGTTTGTGGGTGCTGGGGAAGCGGCGCAGCGGCAGCGAGAGGCGCCGGCGCAGCTGCGGTTCGGGTTGCAGTTGAGCAGCTATACGCACAAGGCGGGGCGGAAGACGACGGGTCAGTGGATCAAGGAGGTCGGCGCCGCGGCGGAAGCGGCTGGGTTCGATGCGATCTACGTGATGGATCACTTCCGGCAGATTCCGCAGGTCGGGCGGGCGTGGGAGGACTTCCTGGAGAGTTGGACGACGCTCGCTTATCTCGCCGCCAGTACGGAGCGGGTGCAGCTCGGCACGCTGGTCAGCGGGATCACTTATCGCAACGTCGCGCACCTCGGGAAGATCGTCGCGACGCTCGATGTGCTGAGTGGTGGGCGCGCGGTGTGCGGGCTGGGGCTGGCGTGGTTCGAGGCCGAGCACAAGGCGTACGGGTGGGAGTTTCCGTCGGTTGGTGATCGGTATGCCTTGCTGGAGGACGCGTTGCAGCTGCTCCCCGTGTTGTGGGGACCAGGCAACAAACCCTGGCGCGGCAAGGTTCTCGACGTACCGGAGACTGCTTGCTATCCGCGTCCACTGCAGGACCCGCTACCGATCCTGGTCGGTGGCAGCGGCAACCGCACACTGCGCCTGGCGGCCCGGTACGCCGATGCCGTCAACGTCTTCGGCAACGCGGGCAAGGTCAAGGAGAAAGCCGCCTACCTGAAGGCAAACACCCCACCTGGCAAGGAACCACCACGCCTCACCCAACTCTCGACCACCCTCATCGGCCGGAATCCCCAGCACCTCACCGCACTGATCGACCGCCTCCGACCCCGCAACCAGGACCCGGCCAAGTACGCCGCCTCGGTCAACGCAGCCACCATCCCCGACCAGATCGGCCGCTTCCGCGAACTGTCCGAGGCCGGCGCCACCGAGGTGATGTTCAGCTTGCCCGACCTGGACGACGCCCTCTCCCCACTAGCAACCGCGGCCGAGGTGATCGCCGCCTTCCGCTGACTGCCACTGGGTCCTGCGAGGATGTACCCATGGACCAGAAGCTGAGCCGGACGGAAGCCTCAGAAGCGGTCAGTGATGCGGGGTGGCGTTTCCTCCTCGGCACACTGCGAACGACCGTACCGATCGGATCCCTGACCGAGGGAGCCCAGATCGTGTCCCGCGCGGTAGAGGCCTGTGGCGACGACGCCGACCAGCACCTTCAAATCGACCTCCGCCCCACCCGCGTGATCCTCACCCTCCAGTCACTGACCCACGCCGCCGTAACCACCCGCGACACCGACCTGGCCCACCGAATCTCCGCCGCCGTCCACCAGACCGACCCTGACATCACCGCGGAAGCCCCACGATCCGTCCAACTAGTCGAACTCGGCA
Organism: Kribbella sp. NPDC051718; assembly: GCF_040681515.1. Classification (NCBI taxonomy): domain Bacteria; kingdom Bacillati; phylum Actinomycetota; class Actinomycetes; order Propionibacteriales; family Kribbellaceae; genus Kribbella; species Kribbella sp. NPDC051718. Next base: position 305,815 of record NZ_JBFAYZ010000001.1, read on the forward strand.
TCGACGCCCTGGACATCGCCGCAATCCGCCCCTTCTGGAAGGCAATCCTCGGCTACACCGCCGAAGCAGGCGCCGACGCCCCCGAAGCGCCCCTAGTCGATCCCCTATCCCAAGGCCCAGCAATCTGGTTCCAGCAAATGGACCACCCCCGCCCCCAACGCAACCGCATCCACCTGGACATCTGCGTCCCCCACGACGAGGCCCCCCACCGCCTCAAGGCCGCCCTCTCCGCCGGCGGCACCCTCCTCTCCGCCCACCGAGCCCCAGCCTTCTGGGTCCTCTCCGACCCCGAAGGCAACGAAGCCTGCATAACCACCTGGCAAGGCCGAGACAATCAGCCCACGCCTTGAACACGCTGGCCTCGCTGTCCCGCTCGACAGGAGGTAGTCGCCGACTTGCACTCTGTCCACGCTCAGCCAGCTACCCGCGCGCGCCCCACCGTCGACCACCTCCTGTCGAGCGGGACCACACCAGCTCTCGCCCTGCCAGCCCGGCACCGCGTAGACCAACAGCAGCAGCCGGGACCATCCGCTGCTCTTGTTCTTAGTTCTTGAGTTTGATGTTGAGGAGGGCGTTTTCGATTAGTTCGGGCATGGCGGGGTGGATCCAGTACTGGCCTCGGGCCATGGTGTGGGCGTCCAGGCCGAAGGACATTGCCTGGATGATGGGCTGGATGACTGTGGAGGCTTGGGGGCCGATGATGTGGGCGCCCAGGAGGAGGCCGGTGTCGGGGTCGGCGAGGAGTTTGGCGAAGCCGGTGGTGTCTTCCATGGCCCAGCCGTAGGCGATGTCGGCGTAGGCCTCGCGGCCGACGGCATAGGAGATACCCTGGTCGATCGCCTCTTCCTCGGTGAGGCCGACCGAAGCGACCTGGGGTGAGCCGAAGACGGCGTGTGGGACGTAGCGGTGGTCTGACTTGATGCGGTCGTCGGGGTGCAGGAGGTTGTGCTGGACGACTCGTGCCTCGTGGTTGGCGACGTGCTTGAGTTGGTACGGCGAACAGACGTCGCCGAGCGCATAGATCCCCTCGACCGCCGTCTGCTGGAACTCGTCGACCACCACCCGGCCGTCCTTCTCCACCTCGACCCCGGTGACGCCGACGTCGAGCAGGTCGGAGTTCGGCGTACGGCCGACCGCGACCAGCACCTCGTCGACCGCGATCTCGTCGGCACCGGCCGGGCTGAGGGTCTTCAGGATGATCGCGTCGTTGCGCCGCCAGACGTGGACCGTCTCGTGCAGCAGCTTCACCGTGTACTTCTCCGCAGCCAGCTCCGTGTACCGCTTCGCGATCTCGCTGTCCTCATGCCGCAGCATCCGGTCGGAACGCGCGATCAGCGTCACCTCGACCCCAAGCGACGAGAACACATGCGCGAACTCCGCGGCGACAAAGCCACTCCCGATGATCCCCAACCGCCGCGGCAGCTCCGGCAGCCGCATGATTGTGTCGGAGGTGTGGAACCCCGTCTCCTCCAGCCCCGGGATGAACGGCACGATCGGCCGGCTCCCCGCGGCGAGGACGAACTGGTCAGCGGTCAGTACCTCCGTGGAACCGCCGTGGTTCGCCGTCACGGTCAGCTCGCGCTCAGCGGTGAACCGTCCGGTGCCGTGGTACAGCGTGACGTTGACGTTGTTCGGGTGGTGCTCCCGGTACTCCGCTCCGCCCGCGGAGATCGGGTCGATCCGCCCGAAGATCCGGTCCCGGATGTCCGGCCAGCGAACCCCCACCAGCTGCTCGTCCACGCCGAGCCGCGAGCTGTGCGACGGTACCGCCGCCAGGTCCGCCGTGTGGACGAACATCTTGGTCGGGATGCAGCCGACGTTGAGGCAGGTCCCGCCGAAGATCCCGCGCTCGACGATCGCCACCTTCCGGTCCGCGAACTGCTTGGTCACGATCGTGTTCCCGGAGCCGGTCCCGACAACCACCAAGTCGTAATGAGTCACACCCCATTGTGCGCCTGTCGGGCAACCAGAACCCACCGGCGGTCAGGATGTGGCGGACTCCTGAGCCGACGGCGGGCCGAGCCGGGTCAGGCGACCTGGGGTTTGGGTGCCGGCTCCGGCGCGGGCGGGGTTCCGGTGAGGGTGGACTTCTCGCCGAGGAGGTCGGTGGTGGGAGTCAGGACGTCCAGGCGAGGGCGGGGTAACAGGCGGGGCCGGATCGCCAGGCCCCGGCGGCGGGAGAAGTACAGGACTGAGGCGGTGGTGCCGAGCATGGTGATGGCACCGCCCACGATCAGCGACCAGCGGGCGCCGAACTCCTGGCCGATCCAACCGATGAAGGGTGAGCCCAGGGGCGTACCGCCCATCAGGACCGTCATGTAGAGGGCCATCACCCGGCCGCGCATGGTGGGCTCGATGCCCAGCTGCATGGTCGCGTTGGCGGCGGTCAGCATCGTCAGGGCGGTGAAGCCGACCAGCGGCAGGACCACGGCGAAGGACAGGTACGTCGGCATCAGGCCGCTGACGATGTCCATCAACCCGAAGGCGAGGGCCGCGCCGATCACCAGCCGGGCGCGGGTCCGGACCCGGCGGGCGGCCAGCAGCGCGCCGGCCAATGAGCCGATCGCCAGGATCGAGCCGAGGATGCCGTACTCCCCCGCGCCCTTGTGGAAGGCCTGGGTGGCCATCAGCGCGGACGTCATCTGGAAGTTCAGCCCGAAGGTACCGGCGAAGAACACCGCGACGAGCACCATCATCAGGTCCGGCCGGCGCCACAGGTAGCGCATCCCGTCGCGGATCATGCCCTTCTCGCGGGCCGCCACCTTCGGTGTGTGCAACTCCTTCGAGCGCATCAGGTGCAGCGACAGGATCACCGCGGCGTAGCTGAAGCCGTTGATGATGATCACCGGCCCGGTACCGATCCAGTGGATCAGCAGTCCGGCCAGCCCGGGGCCGATCAGCCGGGCCGCGTTGAAGGAGGCCGAGTTGAGGCCGACCGCGTTGGACAGCTCGTCCTTGCCGACCATCTCGACCACGAACGCCTGCCGGGTCGGCGCGTCGAACGCGGTACCGATCCCGAACAGGAAGGCGAGCGCGTAGACGTGCCAGGCCTCGACGATGCCGGTCACCGTCATCGTGCCGAGGACGAGCGCGACGGCGCCCATCGCGATCTGGGTGATGGTCAGCACCCGGCGCTTGGGGAACCGGTCGGCGATCAGCCCGGCGTACGGGGAGATCAGCAGCGCGGGGAGGAACTGCAGGCCGGTGACGATGCCGAGGGCGGTACCGGAGTGGGTCAGCTCGAGGACCAGCCAGTCCTGGGCGACCCGCTGCATCCAGGTGCCGATGTTGGAGATGATCGCGCCGGTGGCGTAGAGCCGGAAGTTGCGGACCTTGAACGCGCGGAAGGTCGGACTCACTGGGCCGCCAGGCGTTCGAGAACAGGTGCTGCCTTGCGCAGGATGTCGCGCTCCTCAGGGGTGAGTTTCTTCAGTTTCGTCTGCAGCCACTCGTCGCGCCGGCGCCGGTTGGCGTGGATCAGGTCGTGCGCGGCCTGGGTCAGCTCGACCACGATCTGGCGCTTGTCGGTGGCATGCGGCCGGCGGACCACCAGGCCCGCCTCCTCCATGTTCGACACGATCCGCGTCATCGACGGCGGCTTGACCTGCTCGTGCGCGGCCAGCTCGCCGATCGTCATCGCGTCGTGTTTGCCGAGCGCACCTAGCACGCCGAGCTGGTTCGCGGTCAGGTCGTGGCCCTCGACGCGCTGCCGGCGGATCTGCCGGGACAACCGCAACGTGGACGACCTGAGCGCACTGGCCAGTCCGACGTCACTCTTCACCTGCTGGGCGACGATTTCGGGCATATCGTTAGCATAGCTCATTACCTTTGCTAACAAAATCGAGTAGGTTAATGTTCCGCCCATGGGGACACCACCGGAGCTGGCCCGGTACGAGCAGCGCTTCCGGCGCGCCGGGCTGCCGCTGTTCGTCGAGGACTTCTCACCGGCCCACGACATCTTCAACCGGGCGACGCCGGTGCTGGTGCTGGTCTTCCTGGTGGAGATGCTCGGTGCCACCTCGCTGGAGTGGACCTGGTGGCAGAACCTGCTCGCCGCGATCGGCGGGCTGGTCGTCCTGATCGCCGGCTTCGGGCTGCTGAACCGGGTCCGGGGCCGCCGGTTCTGGTCGTTCCCGACCCGCTTCGGTACGCCGGAGCTGGCCGTCTTCGTGCTGCTGCCGGCCCTGTTGCCGCTGGCCACCGAGGTCCAGCTGCGGCAGTTCTTCGGCGTTGCCCTCGGCAACCTGCTGCTCGTCGGGGTGGTCTACCTGGTGGTCGGCTACGGCCTGATCGGTACGACGTTCTGGGGCCTGCACCGGCTCGGCTCGGAGCTGGCGAGCTCGGTGGCCAGCCTGGTCCGGGCCCTGCCTCTGCTGCTGGTGTTCTCACTGGTGTTGTTCATGACCGCCGACATGTGGCAGGTGTTCGCGGGCATGCCGACGGTGTTCATCGTCTTCCTGGCCGCGGCCTTCGCCGTGCTCAGCAACCTGTTCCTGGTACTCCGGCTGCCGCGCGAACTGGACCAAATCGAACGCGACAGCGGATCGGGGCCGCCCTTGCGCCCGATCCAGCGCCTGAACCTCAGCATCAGCCTGGTGATCCGGCAATGGATGCAGGTGCTCGTTGTCAGCGCAGGCGTCGGCCTGTTCTTCGTCGGCTTCGGCCTGCTCGCGATCAGCCGGCACGTCTACGAGCTGTGGGGCATCGACCCCGGCAGCTGGTCGCACCAGTTCATCTTGCTGGATCACCCGCTACTGCTCTGCGCGACGCTGGTGAAGGTCGCGGCCGGCATCGCGACCTTCACCGGGCTGTACTACTCGATCTCACTGATGACGGACGCGACCTACCGCACCGACTTCCTCGACAACGTCACCATCGAGCTGCGCGAACTGTTCACCGCTCGCGCGGAGTACCTGGAGCTGCGGGCTCGTCTGCTCCCAGCGACGTCTTCAGGAAGTTGAGTTCGTGCAGGAGCAGGCCGACGACCGTGGCCTCGTCGGTGGGTGAGTGAGCGGCGCCTGTCAGCGGCAGGACCTGGTGGGGGCGGCCTGCCTTCAGTAGGGCTGCTGAGAGGCGCAGGGTGTGGGCGGCGAACACGTTGTCGTCAGCGAGGCCGTGTACCAGGAGTAGTGGCCGTTCGAGCTTGGCGGCCTCGTTGACGGTGGATGAGCGGTCGTAGTCGGCGGGGTACTCGTCCGGGTGGCCCAGGAAGCGCTCGCGCCAGTGGGTGTCGTACAGGCGCTGCTCAGCCGGTCCTGCTCCGGAGATGCCGGCGTGGAACACGTCGGGGCGGCGTAGTACGGCGGCTGTCGCGAGCATGCCGCCGAAGCTCCAGCCGGTGATGCCGACGCGGGTCAGGTCCAGGTCGGGGCAGTGCTCGGCTGCGGCGTGCAGTGCGGTGATCTGGTCTTCGATCGGGGCGGCGAGGAGGTCGTGGTGGACGGTCTTCTCCCAGGCGGGTCCACGGCCCGGGGTACCGCGTCCGTCGGCGATAACTACGGCGAAGCCGGCGTCGGCGTACCACTGGGCCTTGTAGAACCAGGGGGCTGCGACCTTCATGACGAGGGACATAGCGGGGCCGGCGTAGGGGGCCATGACTACAGGGAGCTTGGTACCTGGTTGATGCCAGGACGGGAGCAGTAGGGCGGTACGGATCTGCAGGTCGCCGGCTTGGAGCCAGGTGATGTGTGGGGTGGCCGCGGGGGTGGCGCGATGGGAGGTGATGGGGTGCTCTTGGCCGTTGCGGCGCACTACATAGGTGCGGCCCGCCTCGGTGTTGGAGCTGAGCAGGAGGGTGTTGCCGGCGCGGTAGCCCTCGTGGGAGCCGGGGGCGTCGCTTAGTTGCTGGAGGCCCGTTTCGTCGTACAGCCAGAGGTGGCACTCGGTGGGCTCGTCGCTGGCCAGGAAGAGGACTGACTCGCCGTCGACCTTGAGGACCACTCGGAGTTGAAGGCCGTCCGGGGTGACGCGGGCGCCGTCGACGGTCAGGTAGCGGGTCTCGCCCGCGTCTTCAGTGTGGACGAGCTTGCCGGATGTCGTGCGGCCGGGGACGCCGTCGATGAGTTGCACCCAGGCTGCGTCGCGCTGCTCGTGCAGTAGGTGGGTTTCGCCGGTATCGGGGTCAGCGGCGAGTATTTGGAGCGTGCGTTGGTCGCGGGACTGGACGCTCAGGAGGGGGCCGTGGCTGTCCCAGTCGGCGGTGGCCAGGTATTCGTACGCCGTAGCGTCCCAGCGCAGCTGTGTTGAGCCACCGGCCAGGTCGAAGGTGTGGAGTGAGACCAGCGCGTTGGGGGTGCCCGCTGCGGGGTAGGGAACCTGCCGGGGTGGCTCGGCCGGGTTGGCGGGGTCGGCGATCCACCAGCGCTGGACTGGGGTCAGGTCGACTCTGGCCGCCATCAAGCGAGTGCCGTCCGGCGACCACCAGTGTCCGCGTGTCCGGTGCATCTCCTCGGCGGCGATGTACTCCGCCACACCCCAGCTCACCTCGGGGTCGTCGTCAGAGGCGACCAACTGGTCGTTGCTGCCAGCGACATCAACCACTCGCAGTGATCGCCCGCTGACGTAGGCGACTCGACGCCCCGTGGGATCGAGGCGAGGGTCCGACACCGGGCCAGGAACCGCCGCCCGCCGCGGCTGCGCCGCGGCGGGCGGCGGAGAAGATGGAGAAGCAGCGGGCGGCGAAGTCGCGCCCGGCGTGGGGTCGAGGCTGAGGGACCAGAGTTCGCCGTTGGTGGTGTAGGCGACCGTGCTCATCGCGGTGTCGGTGGTGTAGGTGCCGACGTCCGTGGCCAGCAGGTGTTCCTCGTTGTCTGCGAGGAGCCAGAGGCATACGACTGGGTCTTCGGGGCCTCGGGTGCGCAGGAAGAGGATGCGCTCGCCGTCCGGGGACAGGGTGAAGTCGCGGGGTAGGCCGAGGGTGAAGCGGCGGGTGCGGGCCGACTGGGTGGGGAATGCGTAAGTGTCCATAAACAGGAGTCTGGGCAGCCCTGAAAGGGACACCCAGATGAGAGTAAGTCTACCAATACCGGCTGATGTGGGTAGCTGGTCCCCCAAATGTGAGCAGGCGTGACCGATGTGGGCAGCGACTCCGGCACCGTCCAATGGAGGCACCGAAACGTACGAACGAAGGATGCAGACCGGATGACACTGATCGAAGAGTTGCGCGCGGCCGTCAAGGGCGAGGTGTTCGGCCCCGGCGACCCGGAGTACGACGTGCAGCGGCAGGCCTGGTTCCTGCTGGTCGACCAGCGTCCGGCCGCCGTCGTGCACGTGACGGGAACCGAGGACGTCCAGGCGGCGATCCGCCTGGCGCGCCGCCACCGGCTGACCGTGGGGGCTCAGCCGGTGGGGCACGGCGCTACGCAAGCGACCGGGAGCGACGCGATGATCCTGCTCCGCACCGGCGCGCTGGATTCCATCGACATCGCCGACGGTGTGGCGCGGGTCGGCGCCGGCGTCCGCTGGCGCGACCTGAACACCGCACTGACCGGCACCGGCCTGACCTCGCTGCCGGGCAGCAGTGGCGACCCGAGCGTGGTCGGCTACACCCTCAACGGCGGCGTGAGCTGGTTCGGCCGCAAGCACGGCTTCGCGGCGAACCACGTCCGCGCGTTCGAGCTGGTCGATGCCGAGGGCCACCATCTGCGGGTCACCAAGGACGCCTTCCCGGACCTGTTCTGGGCGCTGCGCGGCGGTGGCGGCGAGTTCGGCATCGTCACCGCGATGGAGCTCGACCTGCTGCCCGAGCCGAAGATCTACGGCGGCCGGATGATGTGGTACGCCGAGGACGCCCGCGAACTCCTGCGCGCCTTCAGCGAGGTGACCGCGGCCGCGCCGGAGGAGCTCAGCCTCTGGGCCTGGCTGATCAACATGCCGGACGTCGAGTTCGTCCCGCCGCCGATGCGGGGTCGCTGGATGGTCGCGATCGACTCCACCTACCTCGGGGACGGCGACGACGCCGAGAAGCTGCTCGCGCCGATCCGGGCGGTGGCCGAGCCGTTGGTCGACGGGGTCGGCGAGGTCACGCTCGACCAGGTCGGCGCGATCGCCCAGGAGCCGGAGGACCCGATGCCCGGCATCGGCAAGGTCGCGATGCTGAAGGAGTTCAGTCAGTACACGATCGACGCACTGCTCGAGCTCGTCCTGGACCGGCCGCAGCCGTCACCGCTGATGCTGGTCGAGGTCCGGCACGTGGGCGGCGCCCTCACCCGGCCGGGCGGCCACGAGTCCGCGGTCGGCACGATGACCGACCCGTACTTCGTACTGCTCGGCGGAATGGCGATGGCGCCGGAGCACGGCCCGCTGCTCCAGGCTGAGATCGACACCGTGGTCGCCGGGCTGGCCCCGTGGGCCGGCGGGCTGTTGCCGCCGACGATGGCGCACGGCGAGCCGGTCGAGGACGTCTACCCGGCCGCCACCCTGACCCGGCTGCGCGAGATCAAGAACCGGGTCGACCCCACCAACCTGATCCGCGGCAACCGCCCGCTGGTCTGACCAACAATCCCGCTGAGGTGGGCAGGGTTCAGCCGAGCCCCGCTCACCTCAGCGGGATCAGGCCGAGCGCTCCCGGGACAGCCCGAGCGAGCGAGCGGCCGCTGCTGCCTCTTGACGGGTGCGGGCGTCCAGGCGGGCCAGGATGGCGGAGACATGGCGGTCGACTGTTCTCGTGGACAACACCAGCTCGGCAGCGATCTGCGGATTGGTCAGTCCGTCCGCGAGCAGTACCAGTACTTCGAGCTGGCGCTCGGTGAGCCCACGCGGGTTCTGCCGGGTCCGTGTCTGGGCGCCTCGGGGGATCCTAGCCACGCCGAGCTCCTTCAGGCGGCGCCGGACCATCGCAGCGGCCGGCGCCGCACCAAGCCGGTCCAGCGTCTCCAGCGCGTGGAGCGCGTCGTCCGGATCGTCCGACTCGGCCAGCGCGAGCGCCTGCTCGTACGGGTCGTCCGGATTGGTCCAGCCGTAGCTTCCCGGCAGCCGGCGGAACGCCTGGATTTCGGTCAGATGCCGGATCTCTTCCCGGATCGTGCTGAGCAGGAACGGCTGGTCGTTGAGCCAGGCCCATTCGGCGTACGCCGTCGCGGCATACGCCAGCCCGTCAGCGACCGCTGCCGCCGGGCGCGCTGCCACACGTCGGCCAGCAGGCCGCCCGCTTCCGGAGCACCCCGCCGAGCCAGTACGCGGCCGAGGCTGGACAGGCTCAGTACAGACAGCATGCCCTGGTCGTCCACCGAGTCGATCAGCCGCCGCAGCCGCTTCTCGGCCGCCGCCCACTCCCCCAGCCGCAGGTCCAGCAGGGCCTGGTGGACCTCCAGGTTGTACGCGTGCGAGCCGAAGCCCCGCTCCCGGACGAACTCCAGCCCGTCCCGCAGGCAGTCGGCCAGCTCGGTCCAGTGCGTCTCGCGGTACAGCATCTCGGCGAGGTTGGTGTAGCCGCGGGCAACGGCTTCGTAGTCGCCCGTCTGCGTCGCCAGCTCGATGCTCGTCCGCAGATGCTTCAGCCCGGTCGGCGAGCCCAGATCGCACCAGGCCAGGCCGAGGTAGTTGTGGCACAGCGCGTCGATGTCCGACCGGCCCGCCTCGCAGGCGAGATCGTGGGCTCGCTCCAGCTCCGGGATGGCGTCGACGGCATCGCCGGTGAGCGCCATCAGCATTCCCCGACCAGCAGCGGCCGAGGCCCGTACTGCGACGGTACCGACCCGCGAAGCGATCGCAATCGCCTTGTCCGCAAGGGTGATCGCCAAGGCCGTGTCGCCGGCCATGTAGAGGAACCGGGACTGCCGCATCAAGGTCTCGACCAACGGCAGCGACTCACCCAACTGCTCGAACAGGTCGAGCGCCTGCTGTCCTGCTTGGACGGCGTCGGCGAACCGATGGGCGATGTGGAGCTCCCACGCATAGGCGTCGAGCAGCGCGGCTCGCTCCGGCACGTCCAGGCGATCGGCGTACGGCAGTACGGCTTCCAAGGCCGCCAGCGCCTGCCGGTGTGAGCCGGCCTCGCTCGCCTCGCGGGCCGCACGGGGACCGTAATCGAGCAGTACTGCGATGTTGCCCGCCTGGACGGCATGGTGGACGACCCGGAACTGATGGACGTCGTCGCAGTGGAGCATCAGCTCGAGGATGTGCGCGTTCAGCAGCCGTCGGCGGACCGGCGGCAGGGCCTGCTCGATCGCGCGCCGGGCCCACTCATGCCGGAAGCCGACAGTACTGCCGTGCGCCTCCAGTACGCCGGCCTGCTCGGCACGGCTCAACCCGTCGAGCTTGCTGCCGATCACCTGCGTGATGTGCTGCAGCTCGACCGTCGTGGGGATCACGGCGAGCTGCTCGACAACGGCCAGGCTCTCCTTGTCGAGCCGGCTCAAGCGCGCCAGTACGGCGTCGACGACGGTCGCCGGGATCGCGTCGATCGGGCCGGCCAGCACCTCGGTCACGTAGAACGGGTTGCCGCCGGTCAGTGCGTGCAGCTCGTCGGCGTCCCGGCCGCTGCCCGCCGACATCCAGCGGACCGCGTCCCGCGACAGCGGCTGCAGGCTGATCCGCCGGATCGGTACGTCGGCGAGCGATCCGAGCCAGCCGCGCAACGGGTGCCGCGCGTCGAGCGAGTCCTCCCGGTAGGTCAGCACGACGATTGCGCCCGGCAACTGTTCGAGCCGGTGCACGAGGTAGCGCAGTACGTCGAGGGTCGCGTCGTCGGCCCAGTGCACGTCCTCGATCACCAGTACGGTCGGCCGGCGGAACTCGGCCAGGAAGTCGTTGAACACCGCCTCCGGCTCGGTCGCCGTCGCCATCGGGCCGCCCGCGACGCGGAAGGCGTCCCGGATCGGCTGCAACAGCGGCGGCGCCAGGAAGTCGTCGCAGGAACCGGCCAGCACCCGGTACTCCGGGCCGACCCGGGCCACCATCTCCCGGATCAAACTGGTCTTGCCGATCCCCGCCTCGCCGGCGACGAGGACGGCCGTGCTGTCGCCTGCTGCGATCACGTCCAGCAACTCCTGGACGTGCTGGTCCCGCTCGATCAAACGAGCCTGTCCATGCCTCACACCGAACTCCCCCGAGTCGCCGTATACCCGGGGGAGCGTAGCCGGAAAGCGTCGTCCGACCCAAGGAGCCGGACGATAATTTAGCAAACAACTAACTGCGAGTAATCGGTTTCCAGGCTCAGGTGAGCCAGTCCCCCAGCGGGCCGATCGCGAAGTACACGACGAACAGGGCCGAGACCACCCACATCAGCGGGTGGATCTGGCGGGTCTTGCCGCGGACCAGCTTGAGCAGCACGTAGGAGACGAATCCGGCTCCGATGCCGGCGGTGATCGAGTACGTGAACGGCATCAGGATGATGGTCAGGAAGGCCGGGATGGCCACCTCGAGATCGTCGAAGTCGATCCCCTTCACCTGCGTCATCATCAGGAAGCCGACCAGCACCAGCGCCGGGGTGGCCGCCTCGTACGGCACCAGGGTGACCAGTGGCGCGACCACCATCGAGATCAGGAAGCAGATCCCGGTGACCACGCTGGCCAGCCCGGTCCGGGCGCCCTCACCGACACCCGATGCCGATTCGATGTACGACGTGTTGCTGGACACCGAGGCGGCACCACCGGCGGCGGCCGCGACGCTGTCGACGATCAGGATCCGCTGCGCGTGCGGCGGGTTGCCCTCCTTGTCCAGCAGCCCGGCCTCGGCCCCGATCGCGGTCATCGTGCCCATCGTGTCGAAGAAGTCGGCCAGCATCAGGGTGAAGATCAGCAGCAGCGCGGAGATCACGCCGATCTTGTCGAACGAGCCGAACAGGTTGAACTCGCCGATCGTGTCCAGGTTGGGTTTGCTGAACCAGTCGTCGGGCAGCTTCGGCACGCTCAGGCCCCAGCCGCCGGGGTTGTCGACGGTCCGGCCGCCGACGTCGAAGATCGCCTCGACCACGATCGCCAGCACGGTCGCGGCCAGGATGCCGATCAGGATCGCGCCCTTCACCTTACGGGCGTACAGGGCGATCACCAGCACCAGGCCGACCACGAAGACGAGCACCGGCCAGCCGCGGAGGTTGCCGCCGACACCTAGTTCGACGGGCGGGCCGCCGGGCGCCGAAGGCCGGCGTACGAAGCCCGCGTCGATCACGCCGATGAAGGCGATGAACAGGCCGATGCCGACGCTGATGGCGATCTTCAGCTGCACCGGCACCGCCTCGAAGACCGCCTTGCGGAAGCCGGTCAGGACCAGGATCAAGATGATGATGCCCTCGATCACCACCAGGCCCATCGCGTCCGCCCAGGTCATCTTGGAAGCCACGCTGAACGCGATGAACGCGTTCAGGCCGAGGCCGGCGGCCAGTGCGAGCGGGAAGTTCGCCACCAGGCCCATCGCGATCGTCACCACGCCGGCCACCAGCGCGGTGGCCACGGCGACCTTCGCGATCGCGGCGACCGGGTCGGTGCCACCGCCGATGTACTGGCCGGCGCCGTCCTTGACGGTGCCGATGATGAGGGGGTTCAGCACCACGATGTAGGCCATCGTGAAGAAGGTGACGAGGCCGCCGCGAACCTCACGGCCCAGCGTCGACCCGCGGTCGCTGATCTTGAAGAAGGAATCCAGGAAGCCTGAGCTCATGGCGGAATGGTGCCAGGTGGCGTCGCCCGATGGCGAGGTATTCCGGAGAGTTAAGGTGGTGGCGTGTCAGATCCCGAGCAGGTACCGGCCGCGAAGAAGCGGAACGACCCGACCAGTCAGCTGGCCCGCGGCGAGATCGTGCACGCCGAGGTGAAGCCGCTGGATCTGTCCGGCATCCCGACGGTGATCTTCGGGATCTGCGCCTGGGCGGTCGCGTTCGTGGTGGTGCTGATCTTCCGCTCGGACCTGAAGAAGGACGGCGATGAGTGGTGGTTGTGGGTCACCGTCGCCGGTTTCGGGCTCGGCTGGATCGGCCTGCTGTACTGCCGCCGCCGCTGGGCCGCCATCCAGGCCGGCCACCGCCCGGCGACCGAGGACTGAATCCCCGGTCGCTGCCCGGCTGCTAGTAGTTCGCGCTCGCTTCCGCCGCGATCTCTTCCGCGGTGGGCATCGGGAACTCGTCGATGTCGTCGTCTTCGGCGGTCGTCGCCTGGACCTCATCGTCCGACGGGGGCTCGGCGGCTGCCTCGACCTCGACCTGGACGGCGTCGGCTTCCTCGACCTGCGCGGCTTCGGCTTCCTGCACCTTGGCCTGTGCAGCGTCGGCCGCCTGGAGCTCGGCCTGCGCGGCTTCGGTCACCTCGACCTCGGCCTCGACGGCGTCCATCGACAGGTCGTCGTAGCCGGTGGTGTCGAAGGCGTGCTCCGTCGACGGGTGGTCGGGCGCCTCGATCACAGCGTCCGAGTGCGCACCGCAGCCGTAGTCGTAGGAGACGATCCGGCCGTCGCCCGGCGCCATCTCGTTGGTACAGGCCCCGAACGCCTGGCCGAGGCTGTCGTTCAGCCGGATCCAGTAGCCGCAGGCGAAGCACTTGTACGGAACCGCTTGCGCGATCGCCGAGGCCGGACCGAAGTCACCGGCGTACCAGCGCTCGGCAGCGTCCTCGCGACCGTCGACCGACAGCACCCGCTCACGACCGAGGCCGAGCTCCTCGACGACAGCCAGTACCTCGTCAGGCGCACCGGTCTCGGTGTAGCCGGGCTCGAGCCGCGGGTCGTCCGGCAGCGTCGGGAACAGGTCACCGGGCCGCAGGTCGCCGGGCTGGACGCGCTCCGACCACGGCACCCAGTCGGGGCCGACGATGGCTTCCTCGCCCGGCAGCATCACGACCTCGTTGATCGTGACGTTCTTCGCGCGGGAGGCGCGGGTCAGCGTGACCGCCCAGCGCCAGCCGCGGTAGCCGGGGTGAGTGGAGGCGAAGTAGTGCGTGACGAGCCGCTCACCCTCGACGAGATAACCGAGGTAATCGCCCACCTGGGCGGCGCCGGCTTCGACGATCGCCGCCTCGCGAGCAGGCTCGACCGCCGCGACGCTGATGGCGTCCGGCTTGGCGCGGACCGGTTCCGGAGTCTTGACGGGAGTCACAATCGGTCATTCTCGCACGGCCGCCGCCACGATCCGAACCGCGTGGAGACTCCGGTCTGTCCCCCTCACAAGGCAGGATGGTGACATGGAACGCCCGGACCCCCAGAACCCCCCGCGCCAAGGCGCCGAAGGCGGTCCACGTCCGGGCTCGGAACGACCGGGCGAACGCGGTGGCGGCGGGTCGTCGCGGGCGGGTGAGCGTAGTACTGGGGAGCGGCTTGGCGATGCCACCAAGAAGGTCGGCGCTGCGGGGAAGAAGGTTGGGCATGCGTCGAAGGTTGGCGCGGCCGGGTTTGCGAGCGTGTCCAAGAAGACGGCGGGAGTAACCGGGCGGGTTGGTAAGGCGACCGGGCGGCGGATCCGTGGGTTGACGGGGGCGCAGGGGGCGCGGGAGTCGGGGCTTTCGCGGTTGATCGAGCTGGGGTTCGTGAACTCGGCGGGTGATACGGCGTTCGCGGTGTCGCTGGCGGGGACGGTGTTCTTCGCCGTGCCGAGTTCGCAGGCGCGGGACCGGGTCGCCTTGTTCCTGCTGCTGACGATGGCGCCGTTCGCGTTGATGGCGCCGCTGATCGGGCCGGTGCTCGACCGGTTCCGCCACGGCCGGCGGTGGGCGATCGGGGCGACGCTCGGGCTGCGCGGGTTCCTGGTGTGGAGTCTGGCGGCGTCGATCCACGACAGCTCGACTTGGTTGTATCCGGCGGCGCTCGGATGTCTGGTCGCGTCGAAGGCTTATGGCGTGACGCGTGCGTCCGCAGTACCGCGGCTGCTCCCCAAAGAAGTCACCCTCGTCACCGCCAACTCGCGCATCTCGCTCGCGGGTGTGGCGGGCGCGACGATCGGCGCCGGTATCGCGGGAGCCTTCGCCGCGATCGGCCCGGAGTGGTCACTGCGATGGGCGGCGCTCGTCTACCTCATCGGGCTGATCCTCGCGATCCGGCTGCCTGCTCGCGTCGACTCGCCCGCCGGCGAAGAGATGACCGGTACTGCGGGGCGCGACGCCCGGCGTAAGGCGATCACCGCCGCGGTGGCTCGCGGCATCCGCTGCAACCTGGGCCTGCGGTTCGTATCCGGCTTCCTGACGATGTACTTGGCGTTCCTGCTGCGAGACAAACCGATCAGCGGGATCGACGGTGTGGTCGCGGCGGGAGCGGTGATCGCGGCGGCCGGGATCGGGAACAGCCTCGGCACGCTCTCCGGATCGTTGCTCAAGGCCCGTAAACCGGAGGCCGTCGTACTGGCCGTCCTGCTCGCGGACACGGTGGTCGCCGTCGCCGTCGCCGTCTTGTATGGCTTCCCACTGCTGATCGTGCTCGGCCTGGTCGCCGGCCTGTGCAGTTCCCTCGGCAAGCTGTCGCTGGACGCGATGATCCAGCGAGATGTCCCGGAGACGGTCCGTACGTCGGTCTTCGCCCGCTCGGAGACTGTCCTCCAACTCGCCTGGGTGATCGGCGGCGGCTGCGGCATCCTCCTCCCCCTCATCCCCCGCCTCGGCTTCGGCTTCCTCGCCGCGGTCCTGGTCGTCGCCGTCTTCCTGGTAATCCGCCAAAAGCCGGCCCCGCACCCGCCATCCCGCCCCCGCACCCCAGG
Organism: Kribbella sp. NPDC051718; assembly: GCF_040681515.1. Taxonomy (NCBI): domain Bacteria; kingdom Bacillati; phylum Actinomycetota; class Actinomycetes; order Propionibacteriales; family Kribbellaceae; genus Kribbella; species Kribbella sp. NPDC051718. The sequence continues at coordinate 321,425 of NZ_JBFAYZ010000001.1, forward strand.
CACCAACGGCCCCGGCCCCCACACCGTCATCCCCGGCGAACACCGCGAATCCCGCCCAGTACCAGACCACGAGCCCCGTCCCGCGCCTGACCACGAGGCCCGCTCCGCGCACGACCACGAGCCGGACGCCGGGCGGCCGACCCGCGAGCCGAGCACCACCCGCACGATCCTCACCAGCGAACCCGACCAGAGCGCTCCCGCCCCGAACGCCCCCGAGTCGATCGCCGAACGCCGAGCCGCCCGCGCCCGCGCCGCCGCAACCCCCCGCGTCACGGAGCCCACCGTCGAAGTCCGCGTAGACCCGACCGTCATCCAGTCCCCAGACACCCCGCGTGACACCCCACGCCCAACCACCCCACCGGTCGGCCGGTGGTGGAGTGGTCAGCCTGACGAGGACGACGACGCGACAACCGTCGACGAGGCACCCTGGGCAGCCGAGAAAACCCAAGAAAACAAGCCCACCCAGCCACATCCCGCCGCACCAGAACCACCCCGCCGCAGCAACCCCTTCCGTCGGCGCCGCCCACCCCGCTGAACCCCACCCGGGCTCGTCGCCTTCGGCGACCTCGCTGACAGGGTGGGGCGGGGCCTGGGGAGGATCTTGCCCCCGAACAGGGCGAATATCCGCCCCGGCGCCGGTCACAAGTCTCGGACGCCTGCGAAGGGTCCGCCCGGTGGTTCGGGTGGACCCTCCGTTGGTTGTGTCGGGGTCAGCTGACTGCTGCTGCGGTGCGCTCCAGAGAGGTGGGCTGCTCGGCGAGGTCTGCTTCGGGGGTGCTGATGGGGTCGGGGGTGTGGGTGGTGCCGCGGAGGACGAGGGTGACGGTTACTGCGGTGGCGAGCAGGAGGATGGTGCCGACCAGAGCGGCGACGTTCATGCTGTGGCTGAAGGAGTGGCGGGCTGCGTCCAGGACGGTGGTGGCCAGGTTCGCGGGGAGTTGGGCGGCTGCGGCGGTGGCGCCGGCCAGGCCTTCGTGGGCGGCGTCCGCTGCGGCGGCGGGGACCGAGGACGGCAGGTGGAGGTCGCTGCGGTAGGCGGCGGTACCGATGCTGCCGAGGATGGCGATGCCGAGGGCGCCGCCGAATTCGCTGCAGGTTTCCATCAGGGCGGAGGCCGAGCCGGCGCGCTCGGGGGCTACCGAGCCGACGATGGCCTCGGTGACCAGGGACATCACCATCACCAGGCCGCCGGCGAGGAGACCAGCGCCGCCGAGCAGGACGACCAGGTGGCCGTCTACGTGCATCTGGGTCAGTACGGCGAAGCCAGCAGCGGCGATCAGGAAGGCGAGGCCCAGGACGTACGCTCGGTCGATCTTCCGGGCCAGCGCCGCACCGAGCGGAGCGGCGCCACCGACGATGACCGACGGAGCGAGTGACCAGAGGGCGGCCTTGAGCGGTCCCATGCCGAGTACGAGTTGCAGGTACTGGGTCATGAAGACCGCGTTGCCGACCAGCGCCAGAGTGCCGATGGTGTTCGCCGCCAGCGCCCCGCTGAAGGCGCGGTTGCGGAACATCCCCAGCTCGATCATCGGGTGCTCAGCGGTCCGCTGCCGGCGAAGGAAGACGTAACCGATCAGCAGACCGACGACGATCGCGACGATCGGCAGGGTGTCGAAACCGTTGGCAGCCAGCTCCTTGATCCCCCAGATCACCGGCAGTACCCCCGCCAGCGACAGCACCGAGCTGAACAGGTCGAACCGGCCAGTCACAGCGGCCTTGAACTCGGGCAGCAGCAGCGGCGCCAGGACGAGCAGCAGAAGCATCGCCGGGGTGTTGATCAGGAACACCGAACCCCACCAGAAGTGCTCCAGCAGTACGCCGCTGAGCACCGGCCCGAGCGAGATGCCACCGAGCATCACCGCACTCCAGAAGGCGATCGCCTTCCCGCGCTGTACCGGGTCGTGGAACATGTTGCGGATCAGCGCGAGAGTCGAAGGCATCAAGGTCGCGCCCCCGATCCCGAGCACCGCCCGGGCCGCGATCAACTGCTCCGGCGACTGCGCGTACGCCGCAGCGACCGACGCCAGCCCGAAGGCGATCGCGCCGAAGATCAGCAGCCGGCGCCGGCCGATCGGGTCGCCGAGCGACCCCATGGTGATCAGCAGGCCGGCCAGTACGAAGCCGTAGATGTCGAAGATCCACAGCTGCTGGGTCGCGCTCACCCCGAGGTCCGCCGAGATGTAAGGAACCGCGAAGTACAGCACCGAGACGTCCATCGAGACCAGCAGCAGCGGCAGCGCGAGCACGCCGAGAGCGATCCATTCCTTGCGGCCGGCCTTCTGACCGGTGAGCTCCGATGCGCTCATGTCTACCCCTCCGAAGATCTGTCTACGCCGCACACTGTGTGCGCCATACACAGACCATACACACGATCTGTCTATGATGTAAACAGATAGCCGCGAGAAGGGATCGATCGATGACGGAGCTGCCGAGAGTGCTGCAGCAGTTGTGGGGAATGGAGGGTCCGGCCAGGCCGGGCCCGAAGCCGACGTTCCACATCAGCGACATCGGCAACGCCGCGATCAAGCTCGCCGACGCGGGCGGCCTCGGCGCGGTCTCGATGAGCAAGGTGGCGGCCGAGCTCGGCTTCACCACGATGTCGCTCTACCGGTACGTCGACTCCAAGGACGAGCTGTACGTCGTGATGCTCGAGCAGGCGTTCGGGCCACCGGCCGCGGTCGACCCCGGCGCGGACTGGCGGCAGCGCATCACCACCTGGGCGCTCGCCTTCCGCGACGGACTCCGGCGACACCCATGGGCGCTCCAGATCCCGATCGTCGAGCCGCCGCTGTCACCGCTGCAGCTGGAGTGGATGGAGAACGGCCTGCGCGCGTTCGAGGACACCGGCCTGAGCCCGGGCGACAGCCTGTCGGCGATGCTGCTGGTGAACATCTACGTCCGCGGCGCCGGCGCCATCACGGTCGGTGCGCCGTCAGGGTCGGAGGAGGTTTTGGAGGCCAACCGGCTCTACGTCCAGCGGCTGGCAATGCTCGCGGACCCCGACCGCTTCCCGACGATCGCCAGGAACCTGCAGTCGAGGCCCGCGGAGGACTTCGATGTGGACTACGACGCCGGTGAGTTCATCTTCGGCCTGGACGCGGTACTGGACGGCATCGAGGCGCTGATCGCCCGGCGGGCGTAGTACGGAGGATCAGATGTCGAGGCGGTCGGCGACTCCGCGCAGTACGGTGGCGGCGCCGCGGGCGGCCTTGCTGTCCGGGTGGCGGCCGCGACGGTAGCCCTCGCCGATGTTGTCGAGCATCTTGATCAGGTCCTCGATGACGAGGGCCATCTCCTCCGGCTTCGGCCGCATCGCCTTGGCCACCGACGGCGGCGGATCGATCAGCCGGACCTGGAGTGCCTGCTCGCCCTTGCGGCCCTCGACGACTCCGAACTCGACCTTCTGGCCCGGCTTGAGGTTGGTCACACCGGCCGGCAGTGCCTCCGCACGGACATAGACGTCCCCGCCTTCCTCTTTGCTGAGGAAGCCGAACCCCTTCTCGGAGTCATACCACTTGACCTTGCCAACAGGCACGGGAACCTCTTCGGTGTTGATCGTCGGAACAGGACGGAAGCCCCAGCGTACGTGACTCTGGGTACCCACGCCCCGGAAATTACCTGATGCGGGAACGATTCCGCACCCAGGCGTCTCGTTATCGCGGATCAGCGATAACGGTCCGGATTTGTCAAGCGTTCGTTCATCGAGCCGGAGCGGAATCCGCGGGCATCGACAGCGGCCGCCGCGAACCCTTCGGCGCGTACCAACTCGACCAGCGCGGAGTTGTCGACGGTGCCCAGCAGATCCGCGTCGATCTCGATGCTCGCCGACTCCCCGAGGTCACGGACCCGGACGTTCTGGACGCCGTACGGCGTGAGGTGGTTGCGGACCGCCATCTCGGCGCGGTCGACCCGGGCGAGCAGGTTCGGCGTGATCCGGATGCCGTACGCGATCCGGCTGGACAGGCAGGCAGCGGCCGGCTTGTCCGAGGTCTCGAGCCCCCAGCTGCGGGATGCCTCGCGGATCTGCGCCTTGGTCAGCCGGGCGTCGCGGAGCGGGGTGATCGCGCCGCGCTCGAAGGCAGCCCGGATGCCCGGCCGGAAGCCGGCGATGGCGTCGTCCGCGTTCGTACCGGTCGCGATCGCCTCGATGCCGAACTCGTCCGCGATCGGCTGCAGCGTCTCGACCAGCTCCGCCTTGCAGAAGTAGCAACGGTCACCGGCGTTGGCCTGGTACCCCTCGCGCTCCATCTCGTGCGTGTGCGGCGTGACATGCCGTACGCCGATGCTGTCGGCGAAGTGAGCGGCCGGCTCGAGCTCAGCGACCGGGAGACTCGGACTGACGGCAGTGGCCGCCACTACGTTCGCCGGGCCGATAGCACGTGCCGCTGCTGCCAGCAGGAAGGCAGAGTCGGCGCCGCCGCTGAAGGCGACTACCAGGCTCCCGTAGCTGGACAGTCGCTCCATCAGCGCTGACAGCCGCTGCTCGAGCACATACTCGTCCAACCAGGCCGGGAACTCAGTCAGGTCGTTCAGTACGACGTCTGCTCCGTAAGCGCGCAGCTCATCCGGAGTGAACGGCCCAGTGGCCACCGACACCGCCACTGCTCCAGCAGCGCGAGCGCCGTCGATGTCAGCCGTGTGATCGCCGACATAGATGGTCGCTGCATGCTCCCGAAGCGCAGTGCCCTTCTCAGCGCCGTGCAGGTCACCAACGGGCTCATCGACGTCCAGACCGAGGTGCTGCAGGTGCAGGTCGACACTGGGCCGGTACTTCGCCGACACCACGACCGTGCGCCCCCGGAGCGCCCGTACCGCGGCCAGCGACTCCTCGACCCCGGGCAGCGGCAGGCTGCCGGTGATCGCGTAGTGCGGGTAGTGCTCCCGATAGCGCGCGACCATCGCGTCGACCTGGTCGGCGGGGAACCAGTTGGCCATCTCCCAGGTCAGCGGCGGCCCGAGCCGGCTCACCACGAGCTCGGTGTCGATCGCCACCCCGGTCTCCGCCGCCAGCAGGTCCCAGACGGCCTTGATCCCCGGCCGCGAGTCGATCAGCGTCATGTCCAGGTCGAACCCGACGACCAGCTCGGGTACGTCGGTAGAGCCCGGCTGGGCAGGCTGGGACGGCTGAATCTCGGCGGTTGACACGTCCCCAACCTTACGTGGCCCGTTCCCGCAACCGGTCTCGCATCCCGAAACGGCCCAATAGTCTACTAATTCAGTTGGAATATAGCTGTTATGACAACCCAGCTCGAAGCACCCGCGATCACCGTCACCAAGGCAGGCGCCGCGATCGGCGCCGTCGTCGGCAACGTCGCCCTCGGCGGCGACCTCAGCCCGCAGACCGTCGCCGCCATCCGGCAGGCTCTGCTCGACCACAAGGTCATCTTCTTCCGCGACCAGCAGCACCTCGACGACGCCGGCCAGCTCGCCTTCGCCAAGCTGCTCGGTACGCCGACGCTCGCCCACCCGACCTCCACCAGCCTCGACGGCAACGAGCACGTGCTGCCGATCGACTCCGACTACGGCAAGGCCAACAGCTGGCACACCGACGTCACGTTCGTCGACCGGATCCCGGCGATCAGCATCCTGCGGGCGGTCACGCTGCCGGCGTACGGCGGTGCGACCACCTGGGCCAACACCGTTGCGGCGTACGCGAAACTGCCCGTCGCACTGCAGGCGCTGGTCGACAAGCTCTGGGCCGTGCACAGCAACGTCTACGACTACGTGGGCGCGGCGGACGAGGTGCGGATCGGCGGGGTGGACGTGAAGGTCGAGGAGCATCGCAAGCAGTTCGTGTCGAAGCTGTTCGAGACCGAGCACCCGGTCGTCCGGGTGCATCCCGAGACGGGTGAGCGTTCGCTGGTACTGGGGCACTTCGTCCGCCGGTTCGTCGGGCTCAGCTCGGCCGAGACGACGGCGTTGTTCCAGCTGCTGCAGAACAGGGTCACGAACCTGGACAACACCGTCCGCTGGCAGTGGCAGCCTGGCGACTTGGCGATCTGGGACAACCGGGCGACCCAGCACTACGGCGTCGCCGACTACGACGACCAGCCGCGCCGGTTGCACCGGATCACGCTGGCCGGCGACATCCCGGTCAGCGTCGACGGCGTCCGCAGTACACCTCGGACCGGAGACGCGACGCACTTCTCTCGTTGACATCGACCGCCCAGATGTCCGGGCTCTTGACATCTGGGCGGGAAATGTAAACCCTGAGCTGCATGGACTCGTTCACGGACCGGACCAAGCGAAGGCTGCGGGACGAGTTGCTGGACGCTGCGTACGAGGCGATCGTCGCCGGTGGGTACGACGGGTTGCGGATGGCGGACGTCGGGCGGCGTACCGGGGTGTCGCGGCAGACCGTCTACAACGAGTTCGGCGACAAGTGGGGTGTCCTGCAGGCCACTGTGGTCCGGGAGACCGAGCGGTTCCTGGTCGAGGTCAACGACGCACTGGCCGCGCACACCGATCCGATCGATGGGTTGCGGGCCGCGGTCGAGTGCGCGCTGCGGATGGCGGCGGACAATCCGCTGGTGAAGGCTGCGCTTGGGCAGCCGGGGTCGGATCAGGCGAGTCAGCTGCTCACCACGCGGGGGCAGCAGGTGCTGGAGTTGAGCCATCAACGGCTTGATGCGCATGTGCGCGAGCACTGGCCCGAAGTACCGGCTGAGGACGCCACTACCTGCGTGGACGTCGCGCTGCGCGTAGTACTGAGTCACATCGTCAACCCCGGTGCGGCTCCGGCCGTGGTCGCCGATCAGGTCGCCCGGGTGCTCGGTCCCTTTCTCAGCGCTCGGAGGTCAACATGACGAATCCCCTTCACAGACAGGGTTTCAGCTCATTGCGGGAAGGCGGGCTGAACTGGGACGCACTGCCGCTGCGGCTGTTCGACAAGGGCAACCGCAAGTTCTGGAACCCGCGCGACATCGACTTCAGCCAGGACGCGCTGGACTGGCAGAACTTCAGCGACAACGAGCGCGAGGCGGCGTTGATGCTGTGCGCGCAGTTCATCGCCGGCGAGGAGGCCGTCACCGAGGACATCCAGCCGTTCCTGGCCGCGATGGCCGCGGAGGGGCGGCTCGGGGACGAGATGTACCTGACCCAGTTCTGCTTCGAGGAGGCCAAGCACACGGCGGTCTTCCGGATGTGGCTGGACGCGGTCGGGGTCAAGGACGACCTGCACAAGTACATCGAGAACAACCCCGGCTACCGGGCGATCTTCTACGAGGCGCTGCCGGTCGCGCTGAAGTCCCTGGCCGGCGACCCGTCCCCCGCGAACCAGGTGAAGGCATCCGTCACCTACAACCACGTAGTGGAAGGCACGCTGGCCCTCACCGGCTACCACGCGTGGAACCTGCTCTGTACCGCCCGCGGCGTCCTCCCCGGCATGCAGGAACTGGTACGCCGCATCGGCGACGACGAGCGTCGACACATGGCCTGGGGCACCTTCACCTGCCGTCGCCACATCGCCGCCGACGAGTCCAACTGGCAGGTCGTCACCGACACCATGGAGGAGCTGCTCCCCCACGCCCTCACCCAGATCCAATGGGCGCTCGAGAACATGCCCGAGATCCCGCCGGAGATCGACCCGACCGCCCTGATGACGTACGCCGGCGACCGCGCGACCCGCCGCCTCGGCGCGATCGAGTCGGCGGTCGGCGCGGATGTCGCCGGCATCGACCTCGACTACTCCCCCGAGAAGCTCGAAGACGTCTTCGGCGACGAGGACTCAGCAGCCCTGGCCGCCGTTCGTTAGTTTTGGCGGTCTGGCAGGCTGGGCCGCATGACAACGGTGCTGACCCGTGCCGAGCAGCGTGGCGCGTCGTTCAGTGGGGCCATGGCGGCGATCGTGCGCCGTCTGCCGTGGGGGCTGTCGCGGGTCGTACCGCCCAGCCTGCTCGGGTTCATCGTGATCAACGGGTTCACCTTCGGGGTGGACCTCGGCTTGCTCACCGTCTTCCGGTCGTGGATCCAGCTGCCCTTGTGGTTGTCGATCACGATCGCCTATGCCTGCGCCTTCGGGCTGAGCTACGTCCTCAACCGGGCACTCAACTTCCACTCGCACGGCGCGGTCGGTCCACAGCTGGCGGTGTACGTCGTCGTGGTGGTCGTCAACTACGTCGTCTGGATCCTCGGCGCCGGCGCCGGGCTCAGCGCACTCGGTGTCGAGTACCACGTCGCCCGGATCATCGCCGGCGCCTGCGAAGGCGTCTACATGTACTGCGCGTTGCGCTGGATCGTCTTCCGCAAGGCCTAACAGTTGACCGTTAGCACGAAATCGCCTGGGAGGGCTGAGCTCCAGTCGTCGATCCACAGGGTGACGTCGATGGTGTCGGGGGCGTCGGCGGGGTAGTCGACGATCGCGAGTTTGTTGTTGCTGCTGATGATGGTCGCCTGTGCTCCGCACTGATCGACCGGACGGTCGAACTGCACCAGGTAGTGAGAGTTCTGCTGGTTGTAGCTGAGCCCGATCGCGTGCTTCTGGGTGACGAAGCTGGCGACGTAGCTGTGGTGGTCCTCGCTGTCCCGGGTCTTCACCCTGGCCCACAGTGCATTGCTGCTCCCGGCAGGTCCGGCTGGTCCTTGCAGGCCCTGCGGGCCCTGGGCGCCGGTCGCACCGGGCGCTCCAGCAGCCCCGGGCGCGCCTGGCGCTCCCGGCAGGCCGCGTTGCGCCCAACTGATCGGGGTCTCGAGGCCCGAGCAGCGCTGGTTCTTGGCCGGGTCGACGACCCGGAGGAGGCCGGTCAACTTGCCGACGCAGCCGTTGATGGTCGGTTCCGGCGCTGCTGCCGAGGCCACTGATCCGATCGTGACTATCGAGACGGCGAGGACACCGATGCCGGCTGCTTTCTTGAGTGAGGTTCGCATGGCTCGATCGTCGGGGCCGACCTTCAGAGATTCTTAAAGTAGAACTCCAGGTGGGCGGTAGCGGCGGCTTGCCAGGTGTAAGAGGTGGCCAGCGCTTGGCCGGCTGCGCGGCGAGATGGGTCGGGTGGGGCGGTCAGGTGGGCGGCTAGTTGGGCCGGGGTGGCGGCGTACGCGGCGGCGGTGCCGAAGATCTCGTGGAAGACGGGGAGGTCGGAGACGACCAGAGGCACGCCGGCGGCGAGGGCTTCGAGTGGGGCGAGGCCGAAACCCTCTTTGATGGAAGGGAAAGCGAAGGCTTCGGCGGCGGCGACCAGGGATGGGAGGTCGGGGTCGGCGACCGAGCCCAGGACGAGCGGGGTGACGCCTAGCTCGGCGGCGCGTTTCTCCCAGGACGCTCGGTAGTCGCGGTAGTCGAAGAGGGTTTCGCCGCCGGCGATCACCAGGGAGAGGTCCGGGTCGTTGATCAGAGCAAATGCTTCCAGGAGTTCGAAGGAGCCTTTGCGCGGCTCGATGCCGCCGACGGTGACGATGTACCGGCCGAAGCGTTCTCGTTGGCGGGCGAGTGCGGCGGGATCTGCCGCCGCCGCGGCGAAGCGGGCCGCGTCGACGCCGTTCGGGATGACTGTTGCTTCGAGCCCCCATCCGGTGGCCAGTTCGGCGGCGACGGCGGTGGAGACGCAGATGTGCGCGTAAGGCGTGACGATGGCTCGCTCATGGCAGGCGACCAGCTCGGGGGTGGTGAAGGTGTCGAGGTGGTGGACGGTACGGATGCAGCGGCCGACGGCGTTCGCGCTGATGCAGTCCTGGGCGTGGATGATGTCGTAGGCGGTTGGGTCGAAGGCGTTGCGCAGTACCGCGATCGAGCGCAGGATCCGGTCACCGACACCCTCGCCGGGCTGGTCCGGGAACGGGACCACCGAGAGCCGGACGCGCGGATCGACGGCGCGGTAGAAGGTGGTGTCGCCGCCGCGCCCGAGCGACCAGACCGTGACGTCGGCGCCCTTTGCTGCAAGGGCTTCGGCCAGCGAGAGGGTGTGGACGACGCCACCGCGGGGCTTGGTCGAGTAGCTCAGCAGGGCGATGCGCATCAGTAGGCCTCCGGGCGGCGCTCGTCGAGGTGATGCAGGACGCGGCGCGCCGTCTCGATCTCGGCCCGTACGTCGAGGGACGCGATCGCGATCCCGGCCTTCGACCAGGTGCGGGCGACGATGTCGCCGCCGGGGCCGACCACCTTCGACTGGCCGAGGAAACGCATGCCGCCGATCGAGCCGGTCAGGTTGGAGGAGACCAGGACGACCTGGTTCTCGGCGGCGCGCGAACGGTCGTACAGGTCGAAGAGGCGGGACTGGCGGTCCTCGTTCATCCGCGGCGCGCGGTTGGTGATGCTGGTCGGCCACGCATTGAGGCAACCGATGATGTCGGCACCGTCGACGGCCAGCGCGCGGGCCGCTTCGGGGAAGGTCTTGTCGTAGTCGATCATCAGGCCGAGCCGGCCGATCGGGGTGTCGAACGCTTCGAAGCGGTCGCCGGGCGTGTAGACGGCGCGCTCGCCAGGCGGTTGGTGCACCTTGCGGTGGCGGCCCAGCACGCCGTCGCCGGTCACGCAGAGGGCGGTGTTGTACCGGTTGCCGTCGGCGGACTCGCAGAACCCGAAGCAGACGACCATCTCCCCGGCCATCGCGATGATCTTGGCGATCAACGGATCATCGAGCTTGAGCGCCGGCGGCAGGTCGTCGTGATCGGAACGACTGAGGTCGGAGAGATAACCGCCCAGCGCGGCATCGGGCAACACGAGAAGCTGTACCTCCTCGCGCCGCCCGTGCCTGATCAACTGCTCCACCCGAGCCAGATCGAACTCCAGATCCCGCGTGAACCCAGCCGCCACCGCCCCGATCTTCAGCATCCAGCCCTCCGCTCCGTCCTCAGCACGGCCGGCCTCAGGTCCGTACTAGCTCGGGCGTCCCGTACGTCTCCGGGCGGCGGTCGCGGAGGTGGCCCATCGACCGGCGAGCCTGCTCCAGCGCCGCCTCGACATCCAGCTCGGCGATCGCCATGCCTTCGGTGATGCCGGTGTCGGCGATGATCTCGCCGCCAGGGTCGACGATCTTGGCGCTGGCGACGAAGCGGAGCGCGCCGAACATGCCGGACTGGTTGGCCGACAGCCAGACGACCTGGTTCTCGAGGGCGCGGGCGCGGTCGAACAGGTCGAAGCGGCGCTTCCAGCGGTCCTTGGCGAGATCCGGATCGGAATTGGTCCGGGCGCCCGGCCAGGCGGAGACGCAGGCGATGATCTGGGCGCCGTCCATGGCAAGAGTGCGAGCCGCTTCGGGGAACGCCTTGTCGTAACAGATCATCAGGCCCAGCCGGCCGACCGGACTGTCGAAGGCCTCGAAGCGATCGCCCGCCGCGTAGTGCGCATCTTCCTGCAGGGGTTGGTGGACCTTGCGGTGATGGCCGAGGACGCCGTCGCCGTTGACGCAGACGGCGCTGTTGTAGATCAGCCCGCCGTCGGATTCGGCGTACCCGGCGATGACGGTGAGGTCGCCGGCCAGCTTCGACAACCTGGAGATCTCGTCGCTGTCGAGGGCGAAGGCGGGCGGGGAGTCGGCCGTACCGTCGAGGCTCAGGAGGTAACCGCCGAGGGCACCTTCCGGGAGAGCGAGAAGCTGTACGCCGGCCGCGCGGGCATCGGCGATCAGCCGCGCGATGCGCTGGAAGTCGGCTTCCAGGTCACGGTCGAAGTTGGCAGCGACGGCCGCCATCCGCACGGTCGTCATGCCACTCCCATTCCGGTCACCCCGGCAGGGATGACCTCCGTGATCTCGCCATCCGGCCAGCGCAGGCTCACGCCTTGCCCTTCGGTCAGCCGCCCGCAGACGCGGCTCTCAGCCGGCCCGGCGTCGAGCTCCTGTGGACCGGCAGTCAACATCGCAAAGCCTGGGAAGCAGGTGAGCCAGTCGCCCATCGACGCCGCTTCTGGTTTGGGGACGTCGGTGACATCGAGGATCGCGCCGCAGCCGCTGGCCTCGGCGAGCATGCCCAGCGTGCCGACGATGCCCGCCATCGAGACGTCCTTCGCTGCCTGAGGTTTCGCCCTACGAACAGCCTTCACCATCGTCTGCAACTCTTCGCTGCTGCGATGACTGGTCGAATCCCACTGCCGTCCCGCATAGCCCGGCCGCCACCCGCCCCCGAGATCAGCCGTCAACCTGACCGCATCCCACGGACTGCCGCCTCCCCCAGGTACCGGCTCTTCCGCCTTCCCTAGCGCGGTGACGCTCAAGGCAGCCGGTACGCCGAACTGCGTATGCCCACCCAGCACGGGCACACCGTAAGCCTGCGCAGCCTGCCTCAGCCCGCTCAGTATGCGCATCGCAAACGCACTGTCCCGCGCCCCGATCGAGTCGAGCAACCCCACCGGCGTCGCACCCATCGCCGCCAGGTCGTTCACGTTGACCAGCACGGAACACCACCCGGCCCACTCGGGATCCCGCTCCACCATCGCCGGCACGATCGCATCGCAAGCAGCCACGAGCTCACTCCCCGGCACCGGCGCTCCGTCGTCCCCGACGAACCCTGCCGGCCCGATCCCCTGCAGCAGTTCACCCAGCTCACTCTTAGTCGCCTCGACCAACCGCTGGACCCGCCCGATCGGCCACCGCATCAACACATGCGGACTCCCCACAACCTCCACCGGCCGAACCGTCTCCCACCCCAACCGCTGAAAGAACCGGTAGGTGCCCATCTGCACAGTCGCCTCAAACCGCAACACCCCCGCCGCCTCGGCCCAAGCCGCCGCAGCCCGAACCAATGCCGCCCCAACCCCGCCTACCGCACCACCAGCTGCCCGGTGCGCACCAGTTCCAGCGCGATGAGCGCCGGACGCGGTTACCAGGCGGCCACCCTGCCACCAGCCGATATCTGGACCGTCTGCTGCCGGGCCCAGCCGGACACCTCCGACCACCTCCCCGGACTGCGCCCGGGCGACGAGGACGACGGTGCGTGGATCGTCGTCCCGGTCGTCGCGGTCGCTGCCGGCGAACAAGCCCTGGGTCTCGACGAACGCCTGGTGCCGCAGGGCGTAGTAGGCCCGCAGCGTCTCAGCGTCTGCTGCCCGCTCGATCAGAAAGCGCGGAGGCGGATCACCCAAGAGCGCGTGGACGTCAGCGGCCCGCCGGACCCCGGTCAGCTGCGGCGGTACAGCCGCCATCGCGCTCGGCCGCATGCTGAGTGCCTCAGCGCTGCTCATGCGCCGGCCGCCGAGAGCAAACTGCAGGCGCCGCAGGCGGCACACCCTGCGCCCTGATCCGCCCCTTGCATCTCGGCCGTCTTCAGCAAAGCGGCCACCCGGGCGGTGATGTCTCGCACTAACTGGGGATCGGGCGGGCGCACGCCATCTAGACGAGCGAGGGTGCCGAGCATGGGGCGGAGGGGGACTACGAAGGGGTAGATGCCTCGGGAGATCAGCTCGGCGGCGCCGGCTACCAACTCGTCGGGGTCTTCGCCCATACCGATCAGGAGGTAGGTGGAGACGCGGTTGCGGCCGAAGACTCGGACGGCCTCGTCCCACGCGGCGTTGTACTCGGACAGGGGGACCGTTGATTTGCCCGGCATCCAGCGGCGGCGGACCTCGTCGTCCAACGACTCGACGTGGATGCCGATTGAGGTGGCGCCGGCGTCGTGGAGGTCGGTGAGGACCGAGAGGTCGCCCGGGGGTTCGATCTGGACTTGGATCGGTAGGCCGGGGACGGCTTCGAGGACGGCTCGGACGCAGCGGACCAGGTTGCGGGCGCCTCGGTCGGGGCCGGTGGTGGTACCGGTGGTCATCACCATCTGCGTGATGCCGTCGAGACGGACGGCGGCCTCGGCCACCTCGGCCAGCTGGCGTGGGGTCTTGGCGGCGACGGTTGCGCCACCGCGCAGGGACTCCTCGATCGAGCAGAAGCGGCAACGGGTCGATTCGTCGTACCGGATGCAGGTTTGGACGACGGTCGTGGCCAAGACGTCCTTCCCGTGCAGCAAGGCGATCTGCTGGTACGGGATGCCCTCGGCCGTCGTCAGGTCGTAGAAGTGAGGACGACGGACCGGCTCGACCGACAGGCCGAGGCTGAGGCCGTTGCGGTAAACCCCGCCGTCCCGCACCTGATAGGGGCTGTCAGCAACGATGGGGAGGGTGGCGTTGGCACCGTCGACGACCAGGTGCCCGTCGTCGCTCGGGCCGGCGCCCTTGCTGCGGCGGACCGGGGCGTCCACCTGTACGCCGTACACGGCCATCTCGGCCCGGGCCGCCAAAGCTTCTTCGGTGCCAGCTGTGTTCATCTCTGCCCCACCCCACCGCCCCGGTCTGGCATGAGCAACCCCTCAGAACATGTACGTCGAGTTGATGATGGCGCCCTTGCGGGCGTAGTGGATCAGCGCGTCCTGGACGTCCAGCGGATGCGTCGGGATGACACCCTCGATCAGGTCCTCCTCGCGCGCCCCGTGCAGCGACAGCCCGAACCGGCAGCAGTAGACCTTGCCGCCCTCGGCGATGAAGGTCTTCAGCGACTCGTTGATGTTGTGCTCGCCGGGGAACGCGGAGTTGCCGGTGGTCGGGAAACCCCGCGTCGCCAGGCAGTTCAGCGAGCCGGGGCCGTAGAAGTAGATCGCCGATTCGAAGCCCTTGCGCTGTGCCCGGGTCGCCTGCAGGATCGCGACGAAGCTCACCGACGACTCGTGCGCGATGCCGTGGACGAGGGTGAAGTAGGTCTCGCCGTCCTCGGCCTGGTAGTCGGGGAAGACCTTCGTACCGCCGTAGATGCTGGAGCCCTGCGGCAGGGACGGGTGCGGGATCTCTTCCAGGCTCTTGGTCTCGAGCTCGGTCAGTTCGGCCAGTTCGGGCATTGCTACTCCTCGGGGTCAGTCGTAGAGATGGTTGAAGGTGTGGTGGAAAACGTGGTCGCCGAGCTCGCCGTCGCCCATCGCGGCGCGGACCTTGGCGTACTCGCCGGCGTGGTCGCCCCAGGGCTGGTCGCTGGCGAACAGCACCCGGTCGTGGCCGATGCCGCGCCGCTCGATCTCGGCGGCCAGCCAGGCCGGGGCGAAGCCGATCGCCCAGGACAGATCGGTGTAGACGCGCTTGCCGGCCTCGATCCAGTCGAAGAAGCGCGAACCGATCAGCTTGATGTGCCCGCTCATCCCGCCGCCGAAGTGGACCAGATGCAGCGGTACCTGATCGGCGTAGGTCTCGACCAGCAAACCGATGTGGTCGATGTCGGACGCGGCGCCGGGAGAGGTGTGGACGTGGACGACGAGGCCGTTTCGCCTTGCTGTCTTGAAGATCTCGTCCAGCTGCGGCCGGACCTCCTCGTCGGCCGGATGCCCGCCGAGCAGGAAGCTCAACTTCAGTGCCCGTACGCCGGGTTCAGTCGCCAGCGTCAGCGCCTTGGCCGTCAGTTCGGCGTCCTGCGGTCGCGGCGAGACCCACAAGCCGGCCCGGATCCGGTCGTCGCGAGCCGCCGCCTCGACGACTAGCTCGTTGAAGCCGAAGGAGACCGCAACGTCCGGTACGCCGTAGTTGGGGATCACCACTGCGCGTTCGGTGCCCTCGGCGTCGAGATCCGCGAGCAACTCGTCGATGGTGGCGCGGGCGGTGAGGTCGGGGTTGACCGGTGGGCCGCCGTAGAAAGGGTAGGCCGGGAGGACACCGAGATGCCGGTGAGCGTCGTTTGTCGACATGTCTATTGCCCTACGCAACCGTCTTCTGGGAGCGCGGCAGGCCGGCGATCCAGCGGACGCCGGTCTGCATCCGGCGCTGGACGATCTGCTCGGCCAGGTAAGCCGCGTCGTCGGCGACCCCGCCGAAGCGGCCGGAGCCCCAGGTGTACTGCCACGGCAGGCCGACGAAATACAGGCCGGGGACGCTCGTCACGCCGCGGTGATGGGTCGGGTAGCCGCGGCCGTCGAAGACCGGGACTCGGATCCAGCCGTCGTCGCGGGTAAAACCGGTGCTCCAGACAACGGCGCTGATCCCTTGTAAACTTAGGCTTTCGGGCTCTGCGACCGGCTCCCACACCGCCTGATAGCGCGCTTCCTCGGGCGCCTCGATGCCGCGGGCGGCGATGAAGGCGTCAATCGAGTCCTTGATGCCTTCGGAGACCGCGTCGGCGTGATCGAGGTTGGCGCGGAGATCGTCCTTCAGCCGCAGCATGCCGCCGTCGACGTCGACCAGCCGGCCGTAGAGCTGCATACCCTCCAAAGCGAACCGGCGCAGATCGATGTCGCGCCCGCCGTCGCGGCCGGTGACGTAGTGGTTGACCCGGAACCGTACGGCGTCGACGTCGTCGAACTCGTCGATCCCCTTGGCGTAGTAGCCCATCTCGTCCAGCCAGGCGACAACATCGCGGCCGCGGTAGAACCGTGCGACCCGCGGCGCCGAGCCCGTCACCAGATGGACCTGCCGACCGGCCAGATGGAGATCCTCGGCGATCTGACAGCCCGACTGACCGGTACCGACCACCAGAACCTCGCCGGCCTCGAGCTGCTCCGGATTCCGGTACTCCGAAGAGTGCAGCTGCTGCAACCCACCCGGCAGCCGATCAGCGAGACGCGGGATCTTCGGCCGCTGGTAAGGACCGGTCGCCAGGACTACCTGGTCAGCCGTCACGGTGGCTGAGTCGGTGGAAAGTCGGAAGCCCTGCGCCGTCTGCTCCAGGCCCGTCGCTCGCACACCCTCGGCCAGCGGTACGTCGAAGGAGTCCGCATACGACTCCAGGTAGGCCACGATCTCGTCGCGGAGCATGAAGCCGTCGCTGTCGGGTCCGGAGTACGGGAGACCGGGGAGCCTGCACTGCCAGTTGGGGGTGACCAGGCAGAACGAGTCCCACCGGCGGTTGCGCCACTCACTGCCGACGCGGTCGGCCTCCAGTACGACGTGATCGAGGCCGCGGGAAGTCAGCTGCCAACTGGTCGCCAGACCCGCCTGGCCACCGCCGACGACGACCACCGGGTAGTGAGCGCCCTCACGAAGACTGACCTGCGGCATGTCGGCTCCCGGGGATTCGGTGCGGCCTGGATGTCATCCAGTGAAGAACCGCCCGATTGCCACCCGATTGCCCCCGGAACAAACTCCGGTTTCCGAATCACCCCCGCACGTTTCGCGTGGGTAACCACGATCTCTCAGCAGCCGGCCGTGCGCGCCGCGATCACGCGAGCTTGCGGACCTCGGTCTCCGCCGGCGTGATGATCCGCCCGTCGGTGGCATGGATCTCCAACGGGCGCAGTGGTTTGCCGTCTCGAGTGTCCAGCAGCTCGGAGTGTGGCTCGCCTGGTTCGAAGGAGAACGCCTCGCCCCATTGGCGCAGTGCGACGATCACCGGGAAGAGCGCTTCGCCCTTGGCGGTCAGGACGTACTCGTTGTGCGCGCCGGCCGGGACCAGCTCGAGGATGCCGTTGTCGGTCAGCGCTTTGAGCCGCGCGCTGAGGATGTTCTTCGCGACGCCTAGGCTGCGCTGGAACTCGCCGAACCGGCGGCTCCCGTCGAACGCGTCCCGCACGATCAGCAGCGACCACCAGTCGCCGACCGCGTCGACGGACCGCGCAACCGGGCAATCCGCGTCGCCGAAACTCGTTCGCTTCACCATGGTTGCAAAATGCTACCACTTCGCCTTACGGTTTCAACATGCAACCTCAGAGGCTGTTCCTCGCCGTCGCCGCCGGCGTCGCGGTCGCCAACGTGTACTTCGCGCAGCCCCTGCTGGCCACGCTGGGCACGGACCTCGGCATCTCCCCCGGCACGGTCGGCGTCTTCGTCACCGTCACCCAACTCGGCTACGGCCTGGGACTCTTCTTCCTCGTCCCCCTCGGCGACCTCGTCGATCGCCGCAAACTCATCCGGGCGCAATTCGTCGTACTGGCCGCGGCCCTCCTCCTCGTCGGCATCGCCCGCAACGCCGCCATGCTGCTGATCGGTCTCGCCGCGGTCGGCCTGCTAGCCGTAGTCACCCAATCCCTGGTCGCCTTCGCCGCCTCGCTCAGCGCACCGGCCGAGCGAGGACGAGCAGTCGGCACAGTCACCAGCGGCGTGGTGATCGGCATCCTCCTCGCCCGTACGACGTCAGGCGCACTGACCGACCTAGCCGGCTGGCGTTCGGTCTACCTCATCTCCTGCGGCCTGAGCCTGCTGCTCGCCCTGACCCTCTTCAAGGCCGCACCCCAACCGCGGGCGGCGCTCTCCTACCCGGCGCTGCTGCGCTCGACAATCACACTCTGGCTGCAGGAGCCGGTGTTCCGAGCCCGCGCCCTGATGGCCTTCTTCATCTTCGCCGCCTTCAACACGTTGTGGAGTTCGATCGTTCTCCCACTCACCGAGCAATCCCTGTCCCACACCCAGATCGGCGCCTTCGGCCTGATCGCGGCGGTCGGTGCGATCGCCGCGGGGCCTGCCGGGCGGCTCAACGATCAGGGCCGCGGCCAGCTGGTGACGACAGCCGCCTCGGTGCTACTGGCAGCAAGTTGGCTCCTGATCGTCTGGACGCCACACTCCCTTTGGCCGTTGGCGTTCGGCATGATCGCGCTCGACCTCGCGGTACAGGCCATCCATGTCAGCAACCAGAGCCGCATCATCGATCTGCGCCCCGAAGCGGCCAGTCGCCTGATCGCCGGCTACATGATCTTCTACTCGATCGGCAGCGCGCTCGGCGCGATCCTCTCGACCGCCCTGTACGAAGCAGCCGGCTGGACCGCGGTTTGCTTGCTAGGGGCAACCTTCAGTCTGGGCGCGCTGGCTACTTCAGTCCGAGCAGGCCGAGCGACTTCTCGCGCATCTCTATCTTCCGGATCTTCCCGGTGACGGTCATCGGGAACTCGTCGACCAGCAGGACGTAGCGCGGGATCTTGTAGTGCGCGAGCTTGCCGGTGGCGAACTCCTTCACCCCGGCGGCGTCCAGCGCGGGAGCCCCGTCCTTGAGCTTGATCCAGGCGCACAGCTCCTCGCCGTACCGGTCGTCCGGTACGCCGATCACCTGCACGTCCGCGATATCGGGGTGGGTGTAAAGGAACTCCTCGATCTCCCGCGGGTACACGTTCTCGCCGCCGCGGATCACCATGTCCTTGATCCTGCCGACGATGTTGACGTAGCCGTCCTCGCGCATCTCGGCGAGATCACCGGTATGCATCCAGCGCGCCTGGTCGATCGCCTCGGCGGTCTTCTCCGGGTCGTCCCAGTAGCCCAGCATCACGGAGTACCCACGGGTGCACAGCTCGCCCGGTTCACCGCGCGGTACGACCAGACCGGTCGCCGGATCGACCAGCTTCACCTCGACGTGCGGCATCACCCGGCCGACCGTCGACGTCCGCCGATCCAGATCGTCGTCGCGCCTGGTCTGCGTGGACACCGGCGACGTCTCGGTCATCCCGTAGCAGATCGCCACCTCGGCCATGTGCATGTCGGCGACGCAACGCTTCATCACCTCGATCGGGCAGGGCGAGCCGGCCATCACGCCCGTTCTCAGGCTGCTCAGATCGTACGAGCCGAAGTCGGGCAGCCCGAGCTCGGCGATGAACATCGTCGGTACGCCGTACAGCCCCGTGCACCGCTCGTCCTGAACCGCCTTCAGCGTCGCCGCCGGGTCGAATGCCGGCCCCGGAATCACCATGCAGGAACCGTGCGTCGTGCAGCCGAGATTCGCCATCACCATGCCGAAGCAGTGGTAGAACGGCACCGGGATGCAGAGCCGGTCGTCCGGCCCGAAGCCGATCGTCTCGGTGACGAAGTACCCGTTGTTGAGGATGTTGTGATGGCTGAGGGTGGCGCCCTTCGGGAAGCCGGTCGTCCCCGACGTGTACTGGATGTTGATCGCGTCGTCGAAACTCAACTCGTCGGCGCGCTCGTCCAGCTGCTCCTGGCTGACCTCCGTGGCCGCCGAGACGACCGCGTCCCAGTCCGGCGTACCGATGTAGACGACATCCTCCAGCGCCGCACAGTCCGGCCGCACTTCACTGACCATCGTCCGATAGTCACTCGTCTTGAACTCGGTCGCCGAGATCAGCAGCTTCACCCCCGACTGATTCAGCGCATAAGCCAGCTCATGCGTCCGGTACGCCGGATTGATGTTGACCAGAATCGCCCCGATCGCCGCCGTCGCGTACTGCGTGATCGTCCACTCAGCACAGTTCGGCGCCCAGATCCCGACCCGGTCCCCCTTCGCGATCCCACGCCCCATCAACCCCCGGGCAAACTCATCGACCTCAGCCCCGAACGACGCATACGTCCACCGCCGCCCACTGACGACCTCGACCAACGCCTCCCGGTCCCCATACTCCGCAACCGTCCGTCTCAGGTTCTGCCCGATCGTTTCCCCCAGCAACGGAACCGAAGACACCCCGGACGCATACGAAGGCAGACTCATCCAGCCATCGTCACCCCACACCCCACCAACGACAAGGCGACACGAATCGGTGTGTCCACTTTATCGGTCATATGACCGATAAAGTGGACATATGACCGCTATAGTGGTCATCAGGAAGGTGATCAGCATGCAGTTCTCGAACCCGATCTCGGCAGTCGCTCCCGGTCTCCATGGCCGGGTGTTGAGTGTGCTCGCCAGAACCGAACAACCACTGACCGGCCGCGCTGTCGGCGGACTGCTGACTCCTCCCTCGAGCGTGAGCGGGGTTCAGCGAGTGCTCGACGAACTGGTCCGCAACGGCGTCGTCCTCGCCGAGCCCGCCGGGCGCGCAAAGCTCTATACGTTGAACCGGGAACATGTCGCGGCTCCCGCGATCATCGAGCTGGCGAACCTTCGAGACCGTTTCATCAGCCGGCTCCAGGCCGAGGCGCAGAACTGGGAGGTGCCGGCTGCTTCTGTCTGGTTGTTCGGCTCCGCCTCCCGACGACAAGGTGGGCCCGACAGTGACGTCGATGTCCTGGTGGTGCGTCCGGACGACGTCTCCGACTCGGATCCGCGCTGGCTGGCACAGCTCGAAACCCTCGCCGACCTGGCCACCCGCTGGTCCGGCAACCCGTGCGAGATCGTCGAGTACAGCAGCACTGATCTGCAGCGTCTGATCCGCCGCCGCGAACGCCTCGTCACCGAACTCCGCCGCGACGCCGTCCCCGTCGCCGGCTCCTCCCCCCAGCAAACCCTCAACCGAAAGACAGCTTGATGACGGCACTGGACGAAGCCCGGGCCCACCTCACCAAAGCCCGGGAATTCCTCGAAGCGGCAGAGCTCACCAACGACCTGGAGCTCTTCAACGCTGCCGCGTCCAACGCGGTCACCTCGGGCATCAACTCGAAGGATGCGATCTGCCTGACGTTGACCGGCCGGACCCGGAAGGGGGACAACCACACCGAAGCTGTTGCGGAGTTGAAGTCGGCCGGTCCGGTAGGGCGGGAGATCAGCTCGACGTTCTCGCGGCTGCTCAGGCTCAAGTCGAAATCGCAGTACCAGGCCGAGTCGATCTGTGCGGCGGATGCGAGCAAGAGCGTGGATTGGGCGACCAGGCTGCTCGAGAGCGCCCAGAAAGTCGCGCAGAGTTAGTACCCGGCCGGGCGCCGGATCCCTTGGACACGGTGCGTTTGCAGGTGCAGGTGCAGGAGGAAACAAGGGGTGGACGGCAAGCAATGTCCTTGCCAACTCT
Source organism: Kribbella sp. NPDC051718 (assembly GCF_040681515.1). Taxonomy (NCBI): domain Bacteria; kingdom Bacillati; phylum Actinomycetota; class Actinomycetes; order Propionibacteriales; family Kribbellaceae; genus Kribbella; species Kribbella sp. NPDC051718. The sequence goes on from NZ_JBFAYZ010000001.1 coordinate 342,911, forward strand.
CCGTCATTTCGGTCGCGGAGCGTGGTGGGGCGGTTACCTTGGTGGGGAGAGGTGTGAGGCGATGGGCCGAACCGCTGAAGGTCACGCCCGCAGCGACCGGCCGCCCGGGCGTACCGCCGAGGCGGCACAACGTACCGCTGCGGTGGAGGAGCGCGTCCTGGAACTGGGCGGGATCCTGGCGAGCGCGTTGGCGATCGATGTCCATGGCACCGATCTGCAGACGCTGAAGCGGGCACCCCGGCGGGCCCCGCCGACCGTCCCGGCGGCTGATCTCGCGGCGCGTCCCGGACCTGTCTGGGACGCGTTCGTGCCCCCGCGGCTGGGGCGGTTCCGCTGGTGGGGCACCGAACGCCGGTACGCGCGGCGGCTGGCCGAGGCCGAGGACCGGTTCGCGGAGGCCATCGACCGGCACCGCGCGGCCGAGGATTCCCGGCGTGAGCGGGTAGCGCGGGCCGTCAGGGAGCAGGCCGAGCAGCAGCGCCGGCTGGACGAGGCGACCGAGGAGCAGCACGCCCGCATCGACGCCTACCAGCGCGCGGTCGAGAACCACGACCGGGAGGCGGTCACCCGGTACTTCCGGAAGGCCCTCGAACGGGTCACCGAGCCGCCAGACTTCCCCCGCCGGCGCAGGGTCGGCTACGTGCCCGAGTCGACGCTGCTGGCCGTCGAGTGGGACCTCCCCGACCTCAGCGTCGTACCGGCTGAGGCGTCGTACCGCTACGACCGTGAGGCAGACGCGGTAGTCGCTGTGCCCCGACCGGAGAAGCAAGTGCGACTCCTGTACCAGCAACTCGTTGCCCAGTTGGCCTTGCGGGCCCTGCACGTGGTCTTCGGCAGCGACCGCTACAACGTCATCGACACCGTGGTGTTCAACGGCATGGTCGAGTCCGTGGACCTCCCCACCGGCCAGACCGTCCGCCCGTGCCTCATCACCCTCAGGGCCACCCGCGAGCAGTTCGAAGCCCTGGTACTCGACCAGCTCGACCCAGTTGCCTGCGTCCGCCATTACTTCGCCGCAGAGGTCTCGCGCCACCCAGAGGAACTACAGCCGGTCGAACCGGTCCTGGACTTCGACCTGGCCGACCCGCGCACGATCCGGCCCATCGACGTCATCAGCGAGATCGACAGCCGGCCGAACCTGCTGGAGCTCACCCCTGACGAGTTCGAGCATCTGGTGCACAACCTGCTGACCCGGATGGGGTTGGAGACGCGGTTGTTCCGTAGTGGCAACGACGGTGGCATCGATTGCGTCGCCTACGATCCACGACCGATCACCGGCGGCAAGTTCGTCGTACAGGCCAAGCTCTACACGCGTACCGTCCCGCCATCGGCCGTACGGGACCTCTTCGGAACCGTGCTGGACGCCGGAGCCACCAAGGGCATCCTGATCACCACCAGTGGCTTCGGCCCGTCCAGCTACCAGTTCGCCAACGGGAAGCCACTGCAGCTGATCGACGGCACCGGCCTGCTTGCCCTCTGCCATCAGCACGACATCCCTGCCCGGATCGTCCCGCGCGCTAGCTAATCGGGGACTCGTAGATCAGTAGCTCAGTACCGGTTGCGCCCTCGCCGTCGTCCGGTGCCGTGACGAGCCGCAGCTTGGACCCGTCGACCTCCAGCGCGACCGGGTTGCGCGTGACCGAGTGCCCGGCCGTGGAGTACGCCGGGAACGGGATCTCGTGCAGGATCCGGTTGTCGTCGTTCAGGTCGAGCAGTGCCAGCCCACCGAGCTCGAAGTTGCCACCGGTCGGGGTCTTGAGCCCAGTGACCCCGCCACACAGCTGCTTGCTCCGACCGACGTAATCGCAGTCCTGGTAGTCCAGCAGGTGGCTCTGGTTCGGCTGCGCGTCCACCTGCTTGCCGGCGGGAGTCCACGCATACAACGTCCGCGACCCCCAGCTCACCCCGTGCACCAGCCCGGTACGCCGGTCTCGCACGACCCCACCGACATGGTCCTTCACCCGGAACTGCTCAGTCACCCGGTACGTCCGGGGGTTGATCTTGTAGACGATCCCCCGCGAGTTCGGCCGGTACTCCGCCGCCGGCACCCACACGTTCTCGCCGTCGTAGTCGATCCCGCCCGGGTGGTACGCCGTGCCCTCCCCGACCCGGATGTCCTTCAACAGGTTGCCCTGGCGGTCCAGCACGAAGACATGCCCGATCCCCTTGCCCGGCGTCCGGTCGTACCCGTCCACCGGCACCGGATACGGCACCGGCGCCTCCAGCACCTCGACACTCGACAGGTAGATCAGGTCGCCCACCAGCGCGAACCCCTGCGGGTGGTACGTCGGGAACTTCAAGGGGATCCGCGCGACCTGCGTCCACGCGGTACTCCGCGTCGTCGCCTCGAAAGCGCGAGCAACCTTGTCATCACGCCCGGCGGCGTCGGCGCCGACGACCGACAACCCGGCCACCAGCACCCCGGCCAACACGCTTGCCATCAATGTCTTCCTGCGCATCACGGTTCTCCTGTCAGACTGGCCCGTATGGACACTGGGATCACGGTTACCGGAACCGGGCAGGTTACTGCGCCGGCGGATCTACTGCGGCTGACTCTGAGTGTCGGTCATGATGCGGCCGATGTGGCGGCTGCTGTCGCCCAAGTAGCCGAGAAGACCGATGCTGTTCATGCTGCGTTGAGTGCGCAGGGGGTCGAGGCGTTGGACATCGAGACCAGCACGGTCAACGTGTACCCCCAGTACAAGGACTCGATGGCGGTAGCGAGTTATCGCGCGTCGCACTCGATCACCGTGACGACCAGGAACCTGACCGGCTTCGGCGACCTGCTGAACGCCGCAGTCGATGCGGTAGGCAACGATCTCGGGATGGACGGGCTGAACTTCGACGTCGCCGAGAAGCAGCCGCTGATGGACCAGGCCCGGCAGCTCGCCTTCGCCCAGGCGCGCGAGAAGGCCGCTCAACTGGCCGAGCTGGCCGGCCAGTCCCTCGGCTCCATCGCCGCCGTCACCGAAACCTACGGCCACGGCCCGATCCCGATGGCCCTCAGTGTCTCCAAGGCCTCCGGCGCCTACGACTCGGCCCTGACCATCACGCCTGGCGAGCAGACCATCCAGATCTCCCTCGACGTCCGCTGGAACTGGGCCTGACACGTTGCAAAAAGCTGCAAAGTGGCGCCGGAGCGGCCGGCAGGGCATACGGTGACCCTGGTGAACACTCGAACCCTCCTGTCGCTCGCTCTTGCCGCTGGGCTTGCGACGTCGCTGGCGGCCTGCAACGGCAGCTCCGACAAGGCGACCACGTCGCCGAGCACCACCACCTCCTCGACCCCGCCGCCGAGCACCACGCCGGCACCGACGACCCCCTCGGTCACCCAGTCGGTCCCGGTCCCGGCGCCGCGGACCAAGGCGGAGCTGACCAAGGCACTCCTGGAGCTGCCGGATCTCCCGTCGGGCTTCTCGATCGACAACTCCCCCGACGAGGCAGACGACACCAAGCTGTCGTCGACCGATGCCCGCTGCAAGGACCTGGTACTGCTCTTCAATGCCGAGACCCCGCCCGGCGCGAAAGTCGTCGCGACCCGCACGTACACCGGCGGCCAGCAGGGCCCGTTCTTCGACGAGGAACTGGATGCGATGGGCTCGCCCGCCGCGGCGACCGCGCTGCTCAACCGCACCAGGACGGCGATCAGGTCCTGCAAGTCGGCGAAGCTGACCGTCCCCGGCACCGGCAGCTCGACCGTCCAGGTCAGCGAGATCTCAGTGCCCAAGGCGGGCACCGGCCCGGTCGGCGGCCGGTTCGTGGCGAGCGGCGGTCCGCTGGACGGCTTCGAGGTGCTGTTCGCCTTCACCGGGATCGGTGATGTCGTGCTCGCGATGAGCTTCGACGCGCCCGACGTCCTGGACGGAGCACTCGGCGACGCCGCCGCGAAGGCAATCAAGGTGCTCGGCGCCCCCAAGACCGGGACCTGATCCGTACCTGGCTGGGGCCGTCTCAGATTGAGACGACTCTCCTACGCTTGCGCAGATGACGGAACGGGGTCCGGTACCTAAGGTCGAGCCATGTACGCACCGGCTCCGCTCAGGCGACAACTGAATCGTTCGGGTCTGTTGCTGCTCGGTCCCGCCTTCGTGGCGGCGGTGGCGTACGTCGATCCGGGCAACTTCGCGACGAACATCGCGGCCGGCGCGACCTACGGGTATCTGCTCTGCTGGGTCGTGGTCGGCGCGAACCTGATGGCCGTGCTGGTGCAGTACCTCGCGGCCAAGGCGAGCATCGCGACCGGGCTGACCCTGCCGCAGCTGTGCCGGGAGCATTTCAAGCGATCCACCTCGTCCGGGTTGTGGGCGCAGGCCGAGCTGGTGGCGGTCGCGACCGACCTGGCCGAGGTGGTCGGCGGCGCGATCGCGCTCAACCTGCTGTTCGGGATCCCGTTGCTGCTCGGCGGCGTGATCACCGGCGCGGTCTCGTTCTCCTTGCTGATCTATCAGTCGAAACGCGGGCAGCGGCCGTTCGAGGCGGCGATCGTCGGGTTGCTGGCGGTGGTACTGGTCGGGTTCGTGGTGTCGACGTTCCAGTCGCATCCATCCGCGTCGGGCGTCGTGGGCGGTTTGGTACCGCGCCTGGACGGCACCCAGTCGATCGTCCTCGCCGCCGGCATGCTCGGCGCGACAGTGATGCCGCACGCGATCTGGTTGCACGGGGCCCTCGTCACGGACCGGCACTGGAAGTCGATCCGGTCCGCGAAGGGCAAGCAGCGGGTACTGCGCGCCACTCGCATGGATGTCGCGGTCGCGATGGCGCTGGCCGGCGCGGTCAACCTGGCGATGGTCGTGCTCGCGGCCGCCGCGCTGAAGGGCACCGGGGCCGACTCGCTCGACGCCGCCCACGCCGCGATCGGCGATCGGCTCGGTCATACGGCGGCGCTGTTGTTCGCGCTCGCACTGCTCGCGTCGGGCTTCGCATCGTCCTCGGTCGGTACGTACGCGGGCTCGGTCATTCTCGAAGGGTTCTGGAAGCGGCACGTACCGCTGGCGACGCGGCGGCTGATCACGCTGGCCCCGGCGCTGATCATCCTGGCGATCGGGATCGACCCCAGCCGCGCGCTGGTCGTCTCGCAGGTCGTGCTGAGCTTCGGCATCCCGTGCGCGCTGTGGCCTTTGGTACGGCTCACAGCTTCCCGGCGCGTCATGGGTGAGCTTGTCAACCGGTTGCCGACTACTCTCCTGGCATGCCTGGTAGCAACCGCCGTCACGGCCCTCAACGTCGTACTGATCGTGCTCACGCTGCGCGGGTGAACCGCGCGTGACCGCGGTGTATGCGGTCAGCGACATTCACGGCCATCCGGACAAACTTGTCGCGGCGCTCCAGGAGGCCGGGCTGATCGACGCCGAGGGCAACTGGTCTGACCAGGACGTCCGGCTGTGGTTCCTGGGCGACTTCTTCGACCGCGGTCCGGACGGCGTCGGCGTACTGGCGCTGGTCCGCCGGCTGGTGGCGCAGGCCGAGGCTGGGCAGGGCGAGGTGCGGGTGCTGCTCGGCAACCACGAGATCCTGGCGCTCGGGATGCGGAAGTTCGGCGACACGTTCGTACCGCACGAGGGCATCACGTCGCGCAGCTTCGAGCGCAGCTGGGCGCTGAACGGCGGCCAGGACCGCGACCAGGAGCTGCTCACCGACGACGACGTGGCCTGGCTGCTCGACCGGCCGATGCTCGGGCTGGACGCCGATCACCTGCTGATGCACTCCGACACCGAGGAGTACCTCGCCTGGGGTGACTCGATCGACGAGATCAACGCGAACGTCCGGACCGAGCTGCACAGCGACGAGATCACCATCTGGTGGGAGATCTGGCGCCGGATGACGTCGCGGTACGCGTTCCGCGGCGAGGCCGGCCCGGTGATCGCGGCCGAACTGCTCGACCGGCTCGGCGGCCGCCGGATCGTGCACGGGCACAGCATCGTGGCCGACCAGCTCGGCATCGACCCGGCGTACCTGACCGGTCCGCTGCTGTACGCCGACGGGCTGGCACTCGGCATCGACGGCGGTACCTTCGACGGCGGGCCCTGCCTGGTCGTCAAACTGCTGCCGATCTGACGGAATGCCCCGGCGCCAGGGGTGGTTGACGCTTGAAGTAGATGCCGCACGCCCTTTGGAGCTGAGCCATGTCTGACAAGCCGGTCAAGATTCCTGGTCCCGACCACCCCATCACGGTCCAGAAGAACCCGGACCGCGTGGTCGTGAAGGTTGCCGGTCAGGTGATCGCGGACAGCCGTGACGCGCTGTCGCTGCAGGAGGCCAACTACCCGGCCGCGCAGTACATCCCGCGCAAGGACGTCGACATGACGCTCCTCCAGCGGACCGACAACGAGACCTACTGCCCGTACAAGGGCGACGCCAACTACTTCAGCATCGTCCCCGGTGGCGAGCAGGGCGTGAACGCCGTCTGGACCTACGAGCAGCCGTACGACGCGGTGGCGGACATCCGCGACCACGTCGCCTTCTACCCCGACCGCGTCTCGATCGAGATCATCGCGGACTGAGAAACTCTGCGAGTACCGGCGCAAGCACCTCCGCCGGTACTACGTGATGCTGGCCGTCGAGCTCGACGAGCCTCCCGTTCGGCAGCGCCTTGGCGACGGAACGCGCCGCCTCGGTCATGAACGGGGGACTCGCCGAGCCGGCGACGACCAGCGTCGGCTGCTGGATGGTCTCGAGCAGGCTGACCGGCACGATGCCACCCTTCGCGGGGTGGTCCATGACGGCGAAGTCGTAGGCGAGCGTGTGCGCGACTTCGGCCATGCCGGGTGTCTTCGCGTATTCGGTCGCAGCCTCCGACGGCATGCCCGCCATCGTGAGGAAGGTGGCGACGGCGTCGATTCTGCGGTCTTGCGCGAGCAGGCGTAGTACTGCCGCGCCGTCCTCATCGGACTGCTTTTGCGACTCCTCGTCGTCCGGTCCGTACGGCGGCTCGTGCAGCACGACCCGGGTGATCGGGAGGCTACTGGCGGCCATCGCGACGAGCGCAGCGCCTGACGAGTGCCCGTAGACGGCTGCGCTTCCACCGACCGCGTCTATGAGCGCTTGAAGGTCCTGGATCTCGCGGGCGACGGAGTACGGGCTGGTGTCGGTGCTGTCGCCGCGGCCTCGGCGGTCGTACGTGATGACGGTGAACTCCGGCGCCAGCGCTTCGGCGTACGGTTGCATGCCGCTGCGAGTGGAGAGTGCTCCGTTGACCAGGATCACCGGCGTACCGGAGCCGGATCGGTCGTAGGCCATCGTCGTACCGTCTGCTGAGCGTGTGGTGTCCATGCCGGTGACGTCGGAGCGGCCTGGCGGTCCTCGACATATTTGGTTGCTGGTGAGCCCGGCGGCCTGCTTCACTGCGCGGTGATGAGCTATCTCTCGAGAGTCGACGACTACCTGCACGCCGCCCCGCTGTCCGGTGCCGAGGCGCTGGATGTCGGGCCGTTCACCTTGTTCCGGTCCACGACCATCTGGCCGTACTACGCTCGCCCGGTCCCAGGGTCGGGTGCGACCGTCACCGCCGCCGACCTCGAAGAGCTGCGGGCTCGGTGTGCCGAACTCGGGTTGCCGTTCAACCTCGAGTGGGTGGTCGAGACCTGTCCCTCGCTCGGTCCGGCAGCTGCTGAGGCCGGGCTGGAGGTGACCGAGTACCCACTGCTCGTGCTCGAACGGGCCGACTTCACCCCGCTGACCACCTCGCTGAAATGCGAGATCCTGCCGGCCACCCCCGACCTGCTGCGGCAGGCCCGCGCGGTGGCCGATGTGGGCTTCGGCACGCCTGGTACGGCGATCGGCGAGGGCGGGATCGAGGCGCGGGACGCCAGCGCAGCCGAATCCACGGACGAGAAGATTGCGGCCCTCGTCGAGCGGGCCGAGGCTGGCCTGTCCATCACAGCCGGCGTCTACGGCGACCAGGGGATCGTCGCGTCCGGCATCCACCAGCCCGTCGGCGACGCCAGCGAGATCGTCGGCGTGGCCACCCTCCCGGCGATGCGTCGCCAGGGTCTGGGCGCCGCGGTCACCAGCTGCCTGGTCGAGCATGCCTTCGCCAACGGTGTGGAGCTGGTCCTGCTCTCCGCCGGCAGCGACGCGATCGCGGCGGTCTACGAGCGAGTCGGCTTCCGCCGGATCGGCCATGCGGGCGCCGCCGAGCCTGCTGAACCTGCTGAATAGCGACAAGAGTTGAGCCGGGAATCGTTCGGGTTGGGGTAATGGGCATACCGTTGGAGGGATGAGCAACACCGAGCGGACCCGCCCCCGTACCCTCGCCGAGGCACTGCGCGGCTGGGACGACCTTGCCCTCGGGCAGCTGCTCCGGCACCGGCCTGACCTGGCGACCCCGATTCCGGCCGACACCGGCCAGCTCGCGGCCCGGGCGACTACCAACGCCTCCGCCGCCCGCGCGATCAACCGGCTCGACGAGTTCAGCGTCGATCTGCTGGAGGCGCTGTCAGCGCTCACCGAGCCGGTGGACGTCGAGGCGCTGGCCAAGGGCGTCGACCAGCCGGTCGAGGTGGTTCAGCCGCGGGTGACCGAGCTGCTCGCACTCGCGCTGGTCTGGGGTACCGAGGACGACCTGCGCCCGATCAGGGCCGTGCACGAGCTCCTCGGGCCGACACCGGCCGGGCTCGGACCGCTCACGACCCGGCACTTCGGCGATCTCGACCAGCTGATCGAGGACGCCGGCCCGGAAGCCCGCGAGGTGCTCGACAAGCTCACCTGGGGTCCGCCCACCGGCACGGTCGAGAAGGCCGAGCGCCCGGTGACGATCGCGTCTGCCCGGTCTCCGATCGAGCAACTGCTGGCGCGCGGGCTCGTAGTACCGAAGGACGCGACCACTGTCGTGCTGCCGCGGCAGATCGGCCTGCATCTGCGCGGTGGTCGGGTGCTGGCCTCCACTCGGCCCACGCCTCCCCCGCTGGACGGCAAGCCGGTATCGAACGCCATAGCCGACCGTGCCGCGGCTGGAGCCGCACTGGATCTCGTACGCCAGGTGGACCGCACACTTGAGCAACTAGCCACAGAACCTCCGCCTGTACTCCGTACCGGTGGCATCGGCGTCCGTGAGCTCCGCACCCTCGCCACCAAGATCGGCGCCGAGGAGCAGACCGCTGGAGCCGTCCTGGAGGTCGCGTACTCCGCAGGGCTGGTCGCGGCCGTTGAGGTCGGCAACAGCGAGATGTGGTTGCCCACTGGCGCCTACGACGACTGGCTGGAGCTCGATACCGCGCACCGCTGGGCCGTGCTGGTCCACGCCTGGTTCACCGGGCTGCGGGCAATCGGACTCATCGGTCGACGGGACAGCGGCGGTGCGACGGCTGCTGCTCGCGAGCGGCTGGTGAATGCGCTGGCGCCGGATCTGGAGCGGTTGCTGGCGCCGGAGATCCGGCTGCTCACATTGCGGGCACTGTCGGAGGCTGCCTCAGGTACTGCGCCTGCTGTCGAGTCCGTGGTCACCTGGGTCGCGTGGCATCGGCCGCGGCGTGGTGGGCAGTTCCGGGATGACCTGGTCGAGTGGACCATCACCGAGGCGGCTCTGCTCGGGCTCACTGGGCTGGGCACGCTTGCCTCGCACTCTGCGGTGCTGCTGAGGGATGAGCCGACTACTGATGAGCTGGCAGCTGCTATCCAGCCGCTGGTGCCTGAGCCTGTGTCTGAGGTGCTGCTGCAGGCTGATCTGACCGCTGTCGCGCCGGGGCCGCTTGTGCGCGAAGTACAGGATGAGTTGGCTTCCATGGCCGACATGGAGTCGCATGGTGGCGGTGGGGTCTATCGCTTCAGTGAGAGCTCGGTGCGGCGGGCCTTCGATCTCGGGAAGACCAGCGATCAGCTGCACAAGTGGTTGGCTGAGCACTCGCGGACTCCTGTGCCGCAGCCGTTGACGTATTTGATCGACGATGTGGCGCGGCGGCATGGTGTGCTGCGGATCGGCGCTGCCTCGACGTACTTGCGGTGTGATGACGAGAACGTGCTGACTGGGCTGTTGAGCGCCAACCTGCCTGGTATCCGCTTCCGGCGGCTGGCGCCCACTGTGGTCGTGTCGCCGTCGGCGCCTGATCTGGTGCTGGCTCGGTTGCGGGATGCGGGGCTGGCGCCGCTGGGTGAGACCTTCGATGGCGTCGTGCACGTGACGACGGCTGGGCATCGGCGGGGTGAGCCGCCTCGTCGGCGTACCAGCCGGGACTTCGCCGACAACGCGATGGAGCTGACCGAGGACCAGGTGAAGGCGGTCATCGAGAAGGTCCGGTCGGGTGATCGGGTCGCGGCCGAGCGGCCGGCTGAGCACACGTCGGGCGATACGACGGCGCCTGCTGAGACGATCAGCGTGCTCAGTGAGGCGGCTGAGGCGCATACGCGGACCTGGATCTCGTACGTCGACCACAACGGGACGCCGGCGGAACGGATCGTGGAGCCGGTGCGGGTCGCGGATGGGTGGCTTACGGCGTACGACGAAGATGCCGATCAGCCGCGGACCTATGCGCTGCACCGGATCGCGAACGCGCGGCCGGTCGAGAAGTAGGTCAGGCGCGGGCTCGCAGCATGCGGGTCAGCAGGTCGGTCTTCTCCAGTAGGTTGGCGCGGACCACCGGCTCGGCGTCCGCAGCCAGTGCCTGGATCTTCGGGGCGAAGGTGTTGTCGACCCCGAAGACTGGGATGAGGACCCGGGTGTAGGTCGTCGCGGCCATCTGTCCCCAGTTGCTGATCTCGGGGACCAGTTCGAGGAACTTCGCGGCAAACGGCTTCAACAGCTCGTCCTGCCCCGGGCTCCAGAAGGCAGCTGTCACCTGATGCAGCGAGCCGAGCGGCACGTCCTGCTCATTCACCAACCGGTCCCAGACCGCCTGCTTCTCGCCCTGCTCAGGTATCGCCGCACGAACCGTCAGCTCGCTGACCCAGGCTTCAGGATCTTGGTCCCTGGCCAGCAGAGCCTTCACCTCGGCGGTGGTATCAGCTTTGAGCTGAGCCTTGCGGACCAGAGCTCGCCATTGCAGGTCTACGTCGTCGCCCGCTTCACTCTGAAGCCATCCAACGCTGTCCAGGTCCGCCGCAGTCCTGGCAAACCCCCGAAGCGCCACCTTGCGAACCCGCGGGTTGCCGGCCAGAGCGCGGCAGGTAGCAGCCACCTCAGCCGCCAACTCATCCCGCACCGTCTCCGAACTCCATAGCAACGCGCCATCGACAGCCCGATTGAGATGCGGCTCCACCAGCGACTCGGACGTCTCCACCCTCACCACACCGGTCAAACAACGCACCGCTTCAGCCGCCGTAGCCTCACCGGTGATCAACATGTCCCACGCCGTCGCAATCGCCACGGCCCGCGAAATCGGAGTAGGCAACCCAGCCGCATCCCCGAAGAAGCTGCCCCGGGTCTTCACATCCGGCCGCGTCGACGCAAAGGTCAGGTCATCGTCATTGACAAGGAAAAAGTCAGCCCCAGCAGGTAGTTCAAGCCGAGTACGCCGCCCAACCACCTCAACCTCAACCAACGCAACCCGCTCAAGCGCCTCGGGTCGGCGGCGGTAGGCGCCTACGGCGAGGATCTGTGGGCGGGGTTCGCCGTGGGGGCCCTCGGCAACCAATGTCCAGCCGGTGTCGTCCTGTTCCAGGGTCAGGCGGTCGGTGCCGGACTCGTCCAGCCAGCCGGCGCTCCAGCGTTGGAGGTCGCGGTCGGTTTCGCCGGCGATGGCGGTGATCAGGTCCTCCAGGGTGGCGTTGGACCAGGCGTGCTTGGCGAAGTACTTGGTTAAGCCTTTGGAGAAAGGGGTTTCGCCTACGTACGTCATCAGTTGCTGGAGGACCGACGCGCCTTTGGGGTACGTGATGGCGTCGAAGGTGGCGGCGCCTTCGGCTACATCGTTGACGGGCTGGCGGATCGGATGCGTGGTGGGGCCTTGGTCGACCAGGTAGGCCTTGAGTTTTTCGCCGGCCAGGTGCGCGGCCCACGCATCGGAGTACGAAGTCACACGGACTGCGGCCCAGTTGCTGGCGAACTCGGCGAACGCCTCGTTCAGCCACAGATCGTCCCACCAGCGCATCGTGACGATGTTCCCGAACCACTGGTGTGCAAGCTCATGGAGGAGATAGCGCGAGAAGAGATCCCACTCGGCCTTGGTCGGCGTACTGCGCCGCAGGAACCAGTCCATCCACGTGATGCAGCCGTAGTTCTCCATCGCACCCGCGAATTCGGGCGCAAAGACCTGGTCGTACTTCCGCTGCGGGAACGCCATCCCGAAGACCTCGGCGAAGAACTCATGCCCTTGCGTGGTGAGCGTGAAGAGCTCATCGGCGTCGCGATCCAGAATCGGCGCCAGCGACTGCCGCGCGAACAGCCCGAGGTCATGCCCGGCACCTTCGCGACGCAACTCGTAGTACGGGCCGGCGTTGATCACCAGGTTGTACGTCGACAGCGGCGGCGTCGGCGGAAAGACCCACCGCCGTCCGCCCTCGACCGTCTCGATCTGCGGGTCGCCGCTGTTGGTCAGCACGAGCCAATCGGCCGGCGCGGTGACCGTGAAGGCATGCGGCGCCTTGAGGTCGGGCTGGTCGAAACAAGCCCACACGTAGCGGGTGACCTCCGGGGGCAGGTCGGTCCAGAAGTAGACCCGTCCATCCGCCGGATCGACCGCCTTGCGGAGTCCCTGCGCCGCCGTGCTGTCGGCGATCACGGTCGTCACTTCGAGCACGTTGTCCGCGGCCAGCCCGGTCAGCGCGATCCGCCCGTCGACGGCGGCCAGCAACGTGACGCCGTTGAGGACGGCGCTCTCGATCTCCGCGACGCAGTCGGCGAAGGTGGTCGCGCCCGGCTCGTGGCAGCTGAACGCGATTGTCGACGTACAGACCACCCGCGTGCCGGTGGGCAGGTCGGTGAGGTCGACGGCGACGTCGTACCGCTGGATGGTCAGTAGCCGGGCGCGTTCCTCGGCTTCGGCGCGCGTCAGACTCAGGACGGCCATCCCCGCACCTTCCCACGAACCGGTTTCCAGGGACATCGAATTATCCGGAACCCGCGCGGAGGCCAACTGCACGATCAGCTACCTTCCTCGAACAGGTGTATGAGGCACCTGTCGTTCGACCCCTTATTCCCGCCCGAATTCGGAGTTCATCCGTGTCATCTTCCGTATCCCGTCGTGCCGTTTTGTTCGGAGCCTCGGCGACCGCCGCGGCCGTAGCGTCCCCCGGCCTGCTGTCGAGCGCGTCGGCGCAAGTCCCGCAGCAGAGCCCGATCAACATCCAGCCCCTTCACGCGGTGCACAGTCCTGAGCTGCCCGCAGTACAGATCCACTACCCCGCCACGCTGGACCTGTCGGTCCGGTACGAGAGCAAGGACAAGGGCCAGCCCGGCGGGTGTGAGTCGCGTACCGCCGAGGAGACCGTGCTCGCCGAGATCCCGGCCGGCGCGGCCTGGGTGACGCTCGGCGGGGTCCGGTACGACCTGGTCAACTTCCACTTCCACACGCTGTCCGAGCACCGGCTGGACGGCCGGCACTTCCCGTTGGAGCAGCATTTCGTGCACTCCGGGCCGAACGGCGAGAAGCTCGTCATCGGACTGTTCATCACGACCGGCGGGACCGGCGGCACCCTGCAGGACAAGGTGCTCACCAATGTGCCGTTCGAGTGCGGGGAGGAGATCCACCTCCAGCACCTCAACCTGGCGACCGCGTTGCCGACCGACCTGTCCACGTTCCGGTACGACGGTTCGCTGACCACCTCGCCGTACACCGAGCACGTGTCCTGGCTGGTCCTGAAGAGCCACCGGGCGATCCTGCCTGCGTCGCTGCACCACTTCCAGACCCGCTTCCCGTCCGGGGACAGCCGCCCGGTCCACCCGCTCAACGGCCGCACGGTCAAGTACCGCCCGCAGCACTGAGAACTGCGGCATCGGCTACCTTTCAGCCGTGCCGCAGAGCCCGATCAACATCCACAGCATCCATGCGGTGAACAACCCGGGCGTGCCGGCCCTACGGGTCCACTACCCGTCCGCACTCGACCTGTCGCTCCGGTATGAAGGCAGCGGCAGGACAGTGCTCGCCCCGATCCCGGCCGGTGCGGCCTGGGTGACGCTGGGCGGGGTCCGGTACGACCTGGTCAACTTCCACTTCCACACCTTCTCCGAGCACCGGCTGGACGGCCGGCAGTTCCCGCTGGAGCAGCATTTCGTGCACAGCGGGCCGGGTGGTGAGGCGCTCGTCATCGCGCTGTTCCTGACCTCCGGCGGCAAGGGCGGGACCGTCCAGGACCAAGTACTCGCCGTAGTGCCGGAGGAGGGTGGGCCGGACGTGTACGTCCCACAAGCCGCCCTGGCGGCCAGCTTGCCGGATGACCTCTCGACCTTCCGGTACGAGGGCTCACTGACCACCCCGCCGTACAGCGAGCCGGTGTCCTGGCTGATCCTCAGGAGCCACCGGTCGATCCAGGCGGCGTCGCTGCACAACCTCCGTCTTCGTTTCCCAGCCGGTGACAGCCGGATGATGCAGCCGCTGAACGGCCGCACGGTCCACTACCGCGATCAGAGCACCTGAGCCGGCTCCGGCCCAGCGGAGTCAGCTCAACGGGCTGCGACCAGAGCGGCCGTAGCCAGGCCGAGGAGGACGACCGCCAGCGCCGAGTCCGCTAGGCGGCCATTTGCCAGCACGAGGCACAATGGAGGGTCGGGTGGAGTGTTCCACCTGTTGCTGGTGACGGGAGAAGCTGTAGTGACTGACGGGCCGTTGATTGTTCAGTCCGACAAGACGTTGTTGCTGGAGACCGCCCACCCGGAGGCGACCGACTGCCGGAAGGCGATCGCACCCTTCGCAGAGCTGGAGCGGGCGCCCGAGCACGTGCACACCTATCGGCTGACGCCGCTGGGGTTGTGGAACGCCCGGGCGGCCGGACACGACGCCGAGCAGGTGATCGACGTACTGCTGCGCTACAGCCGGTACCCGGTCCCCCACTCGCTCCTGGTCGACATCGCGGAGACATTGGATCGGTACGGGCGGCTCCGGCTGGAGAAGCACCCGCAGCACGGGCTGGTCCTCGTCACGACGGACCGGCCGGTGCTGGAGGAGGTACTCCGCTCGGCCAAGATCAAGCCGATGATCGGCGCTCGGATCGACGACGACACCGTCATGGTGCATCCGTCCGAGCGTGGGCACCTCAAGCAGACGCTGCTGAAGATCGGCTGGCCGGCCGAGGACCTCGCCGGGTACGTCGACGGCGAGGCGCACAAGATTGACCTGGTCAAAGATGGCTGGGACCTCCGTCCGTACCAGCAGCAGGCGACCGACGCGTTCTGGCACGGCGGTTCCGGGGTCGTCGTGCTGCCCTGTGGCGCCGGCAAGACGATCGTCGGCGCGGCCGCGATGGCGCAGGCGTCGGCGACCACGCTGATCCTGGTGACCAACACGGTGTCGGCGCGGCAGTGGAAGGACGAGCTGCTCAAGCGGACGACGCTGACCGAGGACGAGATCGGCGAGTACTCCGGTGCCCGCAAGGAGATCCGGCCGGTGACGATCGCGACGTACCAGGTGATGACGACCCGGCGGAAGGGCGTCTACACGCACCTGGAGCTGCTCGACGCCCGCGACTGGGGCCTGATCGTGTACGACGAGGTGCATCTGCTCCCCGCCCCCATCTTCCGGATGACCGCCGACCTGCAGACCCGCCGCCGGATCGGCCTGACCGCGACCCTCGTCCGTGAGGACGGCCGCGAAGGCGACGTCTTCTCGCTGATCGGCCCGAAGCGCTACGACGCCCCTTGGAAGGACATCGAAGCGCAGGGCTGGATCGCCCCCGCGGACTGCGTCGAGGTCCGGGTAGACCTGGAACAAACCGAACGCTTCGTCTACGCCACCGCCGAGCCCGAAGACCGCTACCGCCTGGCCGCCTCCACCCCGGCGAAGTCCCGCCTGGTCCGCCAGATCGCCGACCACCACAAAGGCGAGCCGATGCTGGTGATCGGCCAGTACATCGACCAACTGGACGAACTAGGCGAACGCCTGGAATGCCCAGTAATCAAAGGCGAAACCACGGTCAAGGAACGCCAGCGCCTCTTCCAAGCCTTCCGCACCGGCGAAATCGACCGCCTGGTAGTCAGCAAGGTA
Organism: Kribbella sp. NPDC051718; assembly: GCF_040681515.1. NCBI lineage: Bacteria > Bacillati > Actinomycetota > Actinomycetes > Propionibacteriales > Kribbellaceae > Kribbella > Kribbella sp. NPDC051718. Next base: position 358,978 of record NZ_JBFAYZ010000001.1, read on the forward strand.
GCCAACTTCTCCATCGACCTCCCCGAAGCCTCGGTAGCCGTCCAGGTCTCCGGCACCTTCGGCTCCCGCCAGGAAGAAGCCCAACGCCTGGGCCGAGTCCTCCGCCCCAAAACCGACGGCCGCACAGCCCGCTTCTACTCCATCGTCGCCCGCGACACAGTAGACGCAGAATTCGCCGCCCACCGCCAACGCTTCCTAGCCGAACAAGGCTACGCCTACACAATCGTCGACGCCGAAAACCTCTTCGCCTAGTCCAGAAGATCGTCGCAAAGGATCAAAGGGCAGGGGACTCGTTTGAGGTAAGGGCCTGCGGAGCGGTTGGCTTGAGCTGCGTCGTGGGCGGGTGGCTAGGAGGATGCCTAGGAGGGTCATTCGCCGAGCCTGGTGTGGATGCCGATGAAGTGGGACTTCATTGAGTGGGCGAAGGATTCGGGGTCGCCGGACTTGAGGGTGGTGAGGAGGTCCCGGTGCCAAGAGGCGGCGTCGGAGGGGGTGTAGCGGGGGCCGGGGAGGCGGGGGTCCACGTCGGCGAAGGTGCGCCAGAAGACGCTGAGGAAGTCGATGATGAGGGCGTTGCCCAGGGGTTTGTAGAGGGCTTCGTGGAAGGCCCAGTCCTCGGTGGGGAAGTATTCGCCGGCGGACGCTTTGGACTCCATGGCGGAGACCAGGGCTTCCAGATGAGAGACGCCGGTGGTGGAGAAGTGGGCGACGACCTCCGACGCGAGGCCTACCTCCAGAGCCTGGCGGACTTCCAGGACGTTGCGGACGTCGCGTAGGTCGCCGGCCATCGACTGGGACATGCGGAAGGCCAGGCCGTCCTCGAGGGATTGCAGGGTCACCTGGCCTACGTAGGTGCCGTGGCCGTGGCGGATTTCGATGATGCCTACTGCTTGCAGGGCCTTGATTGCCTCGCGGAGCGGGTGGCGGCCGACGCCTAGCTGGACCATCAGCTCTTGTTCGTTGGGCAGCGGGTCGCCCGCTTGCAGGCCGCGTTCGAGGATGAACGACTTCATCTGATCGCGGATGAAGGACTGGTTCACGCAGTCACCGTAACCCGGCCTGGTCCAGCAACTCGCCAACCCGACTGATCTCATCCGCGTCGAGCGGGATCGACGGGTACGCCGTCAGCGGGCAAGCGATCACCCCGAGCAGGTACAGCGCGGCCTTGAAGGCACCGAGCGCTGCCGAGCTCAACCCCATCCGCCCCCGGTCCGCCACCTCGACGATCTCGAACAACCGGAACAACCGGTCCTGCTCCCTCCGAGCACCCGAAGCGTCCCCGGCAGCCACAGCGTCGAAGATCCGTACGTACCCAGCCGGATCCACATTGCCCAACCCCGGTACGACCCCGTCGACGCCAAACGAAAGCGCCGAGTCAACGGTCAGCTCCGACCCGGTCATCACCGCAAAGTCAGCCAGCCCGGCATCAGCCCGATCGAGCACCAGCCGCCGCAGACTCGTCTCCTGTCCGCTCGAGTCCTTCACCCCGGCCAGCACGCCTTGCCGGCCGAGCTCGATCAGCAAGCCCGCTGGCAGCTTGATCCCAGCCAAGCGAGACGGGATGTCATACGCATAAAGCGGTGTCGACCCAGCAACCGACGCCAGCCGGACGAAGTGCCGCTCGATCTCCGCTGGATGCGTCGCCGCGTAAAAGGGGGCCGTGGCAACAATCCCGTCCACCCCGGCCTTCAGGGCCGCCGACACATACGCCCCCGCCCGCGCCGTCGACGTATCGATCGCCCCAGCCAGTACCGGCACCTGGCCGGCCACCTCCGAGACCACCGTCTCCATCACCGTCTGCCGCTGCTCGTCGGTCAGGAACGTCCCCTCACCCGAAGTACCGAGGACGAACACGCCCCGCACCCCGCCCTCGAGTTGATGCGCGACCAGCGAGGCGAGCGACGCAGTGTCGACGTCGTACTCCGCGGTCAGCGGCGTGACGAGCGGCGGCACAACCCCGGTGAGCTTCTGGGCGGTGGTGGTCACAAAGATCTCCAATCGAAGCTTGCGAACCGCAGAGTGGCGAAGGACGACGTCTCCCCCGCCTCGTACAAGATCCCGGCCCGCCCGCCAGGCAGCGCGACGAGATCGGAGTACCCGGACATCCCCGGATGGACCACAACCCCCGGCCGCCAACTCACGCCCGAGTCGTCGCTGACGAAAACGGTCAGCTCACGCCGCACCGAAGGATCCACCGGCGTGGACATCAACAACCGATCGCCGACCCGCAACACACTCCCCTGGATCCCCGGCGCCATCACACCGGCGATCCCCTCGTACGGCGCATCCAGCGTGCGCCCACCATCCGACGACCACGCATGCACCCGCGCCGCCCCCGTCCCACGATGGTTACGCGCGTTGAAGTAGAGCCGCCCATCACCGAGCTCCACCACAGTCGTCTCGTTCGCATTGATCTCATCGCCGTCGTTCCGATCGACGAACCCGCAAGACCACGTGACCCCACCGTCATCGCTGAAGATGCAGTGCCCACCGTCGACCTGCTCAGGCACGAAGGAATGATTGGCCGGTACGACGAGCCGCCCGCCGGCCAGTGCGATCCCATGACACGGCCCGGTCGCATACCAACCCCAGTCCGCGGCCTTCACCGACGCCGTGATCTCCACCGGCGCAGTCCAGGTCAAACCCTCATCACCACTGCGCTGCACGAAAACCCGACGCCCAACCTCAGCATCCAGACCGCGAGCAACCGAGAGCTCGTCCGCGTCGGCCCCGTTCTGGCAGGTGACCAGTACAACGTCGCCGCTCGCCGGGTCGACCACCGGCACCGGGTTCCCACAGGTCTTCCCGGCAACCGAAGAAACTACCTGTTCCGGCGCCCACGTCCGACCTCCATCCACCGACCGACGTAGGACGACCTCGATCTCCCCCGCATCCGCCGCCGAATGCCGCCGACCCTCGCAGAACGCCAGTAACGCCTCCCCAGCAGCGATTACAGCCGGAGTCCGATACGTGTGATGGCGCCCACCACCCGGCTCGAAGACGATTGAAGGATCGCCGACTCTTGAAGACATAGGACGTACTATGTCACTGTGAGGCCGCAGTCACAATCGCTCCCCTGAAGTGAGGCCTCATGCAGCTCAGCAGACGAACGTTCCTCGGTGGCGGCCTGGCCGCGGCGGCGGTCGCGGTCACCGGCACCCCGCTGATCAGCGGCTGCGCGGCCGGCAAGAAGAACCAGGCGGCCGCCAACCTCGCCGTCAAACTCCCCACCTTCACGCGCTTCACCGGCGTCAAACCCGACCTGCCCGGCACGGACCTGGTGCTCGACGGCTTCCTCAAGTACCCGGCCGACCCCCTGAAGACGATCACCGACAAGCCGGGCGACGGCCGGCCGATCACGTTCCTGACCAACATCCCCGGCGCGATCCCACCGGCACTGGACAAGAACGCCTTCTGGCAGGCGCTGAACGAGCGGCTCGGCTCGGAGCTGCAGATCAGCATGGCGTCGAACGACGAGTACAAGGACAAGTTCGCCACCCGGATCGCCGGCGGCGACCTGCCCGACCTGCTCAACATCCCGGTCGACACCGTGCAGATCCCCGGCCTGGTGAAGGCCAAGTGCATGGATCTCACCGAGCACCTTTCCGGCGACGCGATCGCGAAGTACCCGTTCCTGGCGAACATCCCGAGCGAGTACTGGAAAGGCTGCGTCTTCAACGGCGGCATCTACGGCGTACCGGTCCCGCGTGGAATGTCCCGGACGTCACTACCTCTGTATCGAGCGGATCTCCTCGCTGCCAAGGGCATCAAGGACCCCGCGCCGAAGAACTTCCAGGAGTTCTTCGACCTGGCCAAGGAGATGACCGCGGCCAAGCAGAACAAGTGGGCCTGGACCCGGGTGCCACTGTCGACCATCCGGCAGATGCTCGCAGTGCCCAACGTCTGGAAGGAGGACGGCGGCAAGTTCACCTCGATGTACGAACACGAGGCGCAGGCCGAGGCGCTGGAGGCCGGCCGGAAGATGGTCGCCGCCGGGGTGATCAACCCGGACGCGTTCAACGACAAGGCGACCGCACGCAAGCAGTGGTTCAACGGCGGTACGGCCGCGTTCGACTACGACAGCTTCGTCGCCTGGAACCAGTACTACGCCGACAACTCGGCCGGCGACGCGTTCTCGGTGAACATGCTCGACGTCCCCGGCTTCGACGGTGGCCTGGGCGCGCCCTGGATGGGGTCGGCGCTGAACAACCTCACCGCGTTCAGCAAGAGCAGCAAGCACTCCGTCGAGACGCTGCTCAAGGTCGCCAACTGGATGGCGGCGCCGTTCGGCACGGAGGAGTACCTGTTCCGCAAGTACGGTCTCGAGGGCCGCCACTACGCGCTCACCGGCACCGATCCGGTACCGACCAAGCTCGGCTCGGTCGAGACGGGGATCGGCCTGCAGTACATCAGCGACTCCACGTTGGCGCTCTACTGGGCGGGCAAGCCGGACGTACCGCAGAAGCAGCACGCGATCCAGGCGAAGGTCGCGTCGCGGCTCACCTACGACGCGTCGTACGGGCTGTACTCCGACACCCAGTCGAAGAAGCAGACGCAACTCGCCAAGACGCTGACCGACCTGGAGAACCAGATCGTCCAGGGCAAGAAGCCGGTGACGGACTGGAGCACGGCGGTCAAGACCTGGAGGTCCGCCGGCGGCGACGCGATGCGCACCGAGCTGGAGCAGGCCTTCGCCGACGCGGCAGGCCGCTAGATGCTCCAAAAGCTCAGACGCGATCGGGTGCTGTTGCTGTTCGCCTTGCCCGGTACGGCGTTGATCGTTGCCTTCCACTACGTACCGCTGCTCGGCAACGTGATCGCCTTCAAGGACTACCAGCCGTTCCTCGGCATCGGCAGCAGCGAATGGGCCGGCTGGCAGAACTTCTCGGTCATCTTCACCGGCGACCCGGCCTTCCTCGACGCCCTGAGGAACACCCTGATCCTGACCAGCCTGCAATCCGTCTTCGTGTTCCCCGCACCGATCGCCCTGGCCCTGCTGCTGAACTCACTGTTCTCCGAGCGCATCAAGCGGATCGCGCAGAGCATCCTGTATCTCCCGCACTTCATGTCCTGGGTGATCGTCGTCGCCCTGTTCCAGCAGATGCTCGGCGGCAGCGGCCTGCTGAACAACTACCTGAGATCCCACGACCTGGCGACCCTCGACATCATCGGCAACTCCGAGCTCTTCCACGTCCTGCTGACCTCGCAGATCATCTGGAAGGACACGGGCTGGGCGACGATCCTGTTCCTGGCGGCGCTCTCGCAGATCGACTCGCAGCTCTACGAGGCGGCGAGCGTCGACGGCGCGAGCCGGCTGAAACAGCTCTGGCACGTCACCATGCCCGGCCTGCGCGGCATCATCATCCTGCTCTTCATCCTGCGGCTGGGCGATTCGCTGACCGTCGGCTTCGAGCAGATCATCCTGCAGCAGGCCGCGGTGGGCCGCGACGTCAGCGAAGTACTGGACACCTACGTCTACAACAACGGCGTGATCGGCGGCGCCTGGGGCGTGGCCGCGGCGGTCGGCCTGGTGAAGGGCATCGTCGGCGTCGTCCTGGTCTTGGCCGCCAACAAGGTCGCACACATCTTCGGAGAGCAAGGGGTGTACAGCAGATGAGCCGGCGGATCGTCAACGGCGTGGAGTTGCCGTCCTGGCCGATGCGAGGGTTCAAGGGGGCGGTGTTGCTGGTGTTCTGTGCGGCGGTGATCGTGCCGTTCGTGGCGGTGATCTCGACCAGCATCGCGCCGAACAAGCAGGTCAACGAGTCGGGTGGCCTGGTGCTGTTCCCGCATTCGGTGGACTTCGGGGCGTACCGGACGTTGTTCTCCGGTGGCGTGGTCACCCAGGCACTGTTCGTGAGCGTTTTCGTCACGGTGATCGGTACGCTGCTCAGCCTCACGGTCTCCGCCCTGCTGGCGTACTCGCTGGCCCGGCCGGGCTTCACCGCCGGACGGCCGATCCTGCTCGTCGTGCTGTTCAGCATGCTCTTCTCGCCCGGCATCATCCCGACGTACCTGGTGGTGAAGGGGGCCGGGCTGCTGGACAGCCTCTGGGCGCTGATCGTGCCGACGATGGTGAGCGCGTTCAACGTGATCGTGCTGCGGGCGTTCTTCGCGAATCTGCCGGGCGAGCTGACCGAGAGCGCCCGGATCGACGGGGCCGGTGAGCTGAAGACGTTCGGCTACATCGTGCTGCCGCTGTCGAAGGCTGTGCTCTCGGTGATCGGCCTGTTCTACGCAGTGAGCTACTGGAACGCGTTCTTCTCCGCGCTGCTGTACCTGAACGACAGCAAGCTGTGGCCGTTGCAACTGGTACTACGCACGTACGTCATCAACGACACCCAACTGGGCAGCGCCGAGCTCGGCACCGAGCGGCTGCCGCCCCAGGCGTCGATCCAGATGGCGATCCTGGTGGTCTCGATCGTGCCGATCCTGCTGGTCTATCCGTTCCTGCAGCGGCATTTCGCCAAGGGCGTACTGACCGGCGCGGTGAAGGGCTGACCGAAAAGGAATGGACCAGGCCCGCCCCGGGTTGCGTAATAGAAGGCAGACAACCGGGGATTGGGGGGTGACGGCACGGTCACGAAGCGTGTCTCGGGGGTTGCCCAGGGCAACATCAGGGTTCAGCCTGGGTCATTCTCGAGGCTCTGACCGGTACCGTCGAGGCGTATGGGGACACACGCACTGGAGCAGGTGGAGCTGGCTGGTGAGCGGGGGCGCGCCCCATCGGGGGCTGCGCCGGTCGTGTGGCGGGTGGTGCGGGAAGCAGTCCTGCTGGCCACCATGTTCGGGATCTACACGGCCGGCCGGCAGTTCGCCGGCAAGCACACCGGATCGGCCCGCGGCCACGCCCGCGACGTACTGGCGTGGCAGAACTGGCTGCATCTGCCCAATGAGGCAACGCTGCAGCACGCGGCCCTGCAGGTCCCCCATCTGGTCGAGGGAGCAAACCTGTACTACGCCTCGGTGCACGCGCCACTCACCGGCGCGGTACTGATCTGGCTGAGCATCTGGCGGCCCCAGGCCTACTCCAACGTGCGCTGGACGATCGTCGCGCTGACCGGGCTGGCCCTGGTCGGTCACATCCTGTTCCCGCTCGCGCCGCCGCGGATGATGCCGGGATTCGTCGACACCGGCCTGCTGTACGGCCAGTCGGTGTACGGCCCCGACGCCTCCGGCGGGGTGGCGAACCAGTTCGCCGCGATGCCGAGCCTGCACGTCGGCTGGGCCGCCCTGATCGCATTGTCGATGATCCTGATCACCAAGACCAAGTGGCGCTGGCTGTGGCTGCTGCACCCGATCATCACCTTCGCCGTGGTGGTCATGACAGCGAACCACTACTGGCTCGACGGCATCGTCGCGCTGATCCTGCTGGGTGTCACGCTGCCGCTGCTGCTCAGGCCCGGACTGCACGCCGACCGGCCTGTCGTGGATAAATCAGTCGCTCCGGAGCTGGCGCTCAAGTAACGTGACGGGGCTTCCCTGACCCTCGACCGCTGTGCGGAGGTCCCTGCATGCCCCCCGACGACCCCATCCTTCAGGCCGAGAAGACCTACCTCAGCACGTCCCGCGCCGCGCTCGCGGTGATGCGCGAGAAGACCGGATCGCTGGAGATCGCCAGCGCCGACCCGGTCAACACCGAGTTCCTCAAGGCCGCGATCTGGCGGCGGATGAAGGAGCTCGAGGACGACCCCGACGTACCGCTGTTCTTCGGCCGGCTGGACTACCTCGAACCGGCCGAGGAGACCTTCCACATCGGCCGCCGGCACGTGAACGACGAGGCCGGCGAACCGCTTGTGGTGGACTGGCGGGCAGACATCTCGGTGCCGTTCTACCGGGCCAGCAAGACCGACCCGCTGGGCGTCGGGATCCGCCGCCGGTTCGGCTTCACGCACGGCGAGATGACCGCCTTCGAGGACGAGGACCTGACCAGCTCGGCCGTTCCCGAGCAGCACAGCGACATCCTGGACGCGGAGATCGAGCGGCCCCGTTCCGGCCCGATGCGCGACATCGTTGCCACCATCCAACCCGAGCAGGACATCATCGTCCGCGCGGGCGTCGAGGACACCATCTGCGTCCAGGGCGCGCCGGGCACCGGGAAGACGGCCGTCGGGCTGCACCGGGCGGCGTACCTGCTCTATGCGTACCGGGACCAGCTCAGCCGGTCCGGGGTCCTGGTGGTCGGCCCGAACGCGAGCTTCCTGCGGTACATCGGCGATGTACTCCCCGCGCTGGGCGAGATCGAGGCCAAGCAGACGACGGTCGAGGAGATGGTCGCCCGGGTCAAGGTCTCCGGGCCCGGTCCGGCCGCGCTGGACGTGCTCAAGGGAGATGCGCGGCTGGCGGAAGTACTGCATCGGGCGGTCTGGTCTCAGGTCCAGCTGCCCAAGGAACCCTTAGTAGTCCCTAGGGGATCTCACCGATGGCGAGTGGCGGCGTACCAGGCTGAGGAGCTCGTCAACGAGCTACGGACCCGCGGAGTCCGGTACGGCGCCGGCCGGGCCATGCTGCCGCAGCGACTCGCGCATGCCGTCCTACTGCGGATGGAAGCGGCCGGTGACTCCCCCGACGACCGCGTGCAGGACTCCGTGGCCCGGAGCCGCCCAGTGAAGCAGTACGCCGATGCGCTGTGGCCCGCGATCGACCCGGCCAAGCTGCTGTTCCAGCTGTTCACCGACGCCGAGCTACTGGCCGAACACGCGGCAGGGGTCCTCACCGAGGACGAGCAGGCGCTACTGCTCTGGGAGAAGGCTCCCCGTTCGGCAGGAGCCGCCAAGTGGTCGGTTGCGGACGCCACCCTCATCGACGAGATCGCTGACCTGGTCGACCGGACGCCCAGCCTGGGACACGTAGTACTGGACGAGGCGCAGGACCTGTCGGCGATGCAGCTCCGAGCGGTCGGGCGCAGGTGCTCGACCGGCTCGATGACTGTGCTCGGCGACATCGCCCAGGGCACGACCCCGTGGGCGACACCGTCCTGGGACGAGGCGCTCGGGCACCTGGGCAAGAGCGGCGCCCACACCGAGGAGCTGACCGCAGGCTTCCGCGTACCCGGCCAGGTGATCGAGTACGCCGCACGCCTCCTCCCGCAGATCGCGCCCCACCTGACGCCGCCTACCGCGGTACGACGGTCCCGCGGTGAGCTGGACATCACGCGGGTGCCCGACAGCATGGCCGCCGCCGTCGACACGGTCGGCCGCGTGATGGACCGGCCGGGCTCGATCGGGCTGATCGTTCCGGACGCCTTGGTCCCGGCGGCCCGGAAGGCTCTGGACGGCAAGGGGCTGAGCTACGCAGTACTGGGCGACGAGGACGACGTCGAGGCTCACGTGGACGTAGTACCGGCCGGTCTGGCTAAGGGTCTCGAGTTCGACCACGTAGTGCTGGTGGAGCCGGCCGGGATCGTCGCGGGCGAGGCGGACGAGCGGACCGGGTTGCGCCGCCTCTACGTCTGCCTGACGCGTGCGGTCACCTCGCTCGCCGTCCTGCACAGCGAGGACCTACCCGGGGTCTTGACGGCCTGATCGTAGGCTGGGTCTCGTGACTACTGACCTGGACGAGGCTGCTGTCGACTTCGGCCGGGTACGGCCCCGGCTGTTCGGGATCGCCTACCGGATGCTCGGCAGCGTCCAGGAGGCCGAGGACCTGGTCCAGGACGTGTGGGTCAAGTGGCAGGCCTACGACCGCAGTACGGTCCGGGAGCCGGCCGCGTTCCTGGCGACCACGACGACCCGGCTGGCGATCAACGCCAGCCAGTCGGCCCGGGCCCGGCGGGAGACGTACGTCGGGCCGTGGCTGCCCGAGCCGGTCGACACCAGCGCCGACCCGACGCTGGGCGCCGAGCGGGGTGAGGCGCTCGAGTTGGCCATGCTGGTGCTGCTGGAGAAGTTGTCGCCGACCCAGCGGGCGGCGTACATCCTGCGCGAGGCCTTCGACTACCCGTACGACCAGATCGCCGACATCGTCCAGTTGTCCGAGGCGAACGTCCGGCAGTTGGTCAGCCGGTCGCGCAAGCGGCTGGCCGAGGAGCGGCGCGAGCCGGTCGACAAGGACGAGCAGCGGAAGTTGCTGGCGGCCTTCATGGCCGCCGCCCAGGAGGGTGACCTGGCGACCCTGGTCGAGCTGCTCGCCAAGGATGCCGTGAGCTACTCCGACGGCGGCGGCATCGTCCGCGCCACCAAGGTGCAGCTGGTCGGCGGCGACGTCATCGCCAAGGTCACGGCCGCCTTCGCGGGCACCTTCTGGACCGGCTCGGACCTCACCTTCGCGGAGACCAACGGCGGCTGGTCCGCCGTGGCCTCCCGCGACGGCGAGGTCTTCGTGGTGATCAGCATCAGCGCCTCGGCCGACGGCATCGACGAGATCCAGTGGATGCTGAACCCGGAGAAGCTGGCCCACCTGTCCTTCAGCTAGCGACACGGGCCGCTAGGCCGCTTCAGTCACGTACTCGGTCTCCTCGTCCAGGTGCTCGACCTGCTGCAGCGCGGGGTTGCGGCGGAGCGTCACCAGGAGGCCGATGACGAGCAAGCCGAGTACTGCGGCGATCGGCGGCAGCATCTGTACCCCCACCAGGTTGATGATCACGCCACCGACCACGGCGGACAGTCCTGCGCCCAGGTAGATCGCCGACGCGTTCATGGCCAGCAGCAGGCCACCGCCTTCGCCCATCTCCAGCAGCAGGTTCTGGATCGGCGGGTTGAACGCCCAGGTGAAGAGGCTCCACACGAACAGTGCGACGGCCGCACCGGCCACGGTGGTGGCCGTCAAGGTCAGAGTGGCGATGACGGCGGTGAAGCCGATGAGGGTGACAGTCAGCGTCCGCAGGCTGCCGAAGCGGTCAGTGGCGCGACCACCGACCAGATTGCCCAGCACTGCGCCCACGCCGTACACGAGGAGCAGGATGCTGACAGTGCCGCCCTTGAGGTGGGCAGTCTCGGCCAGCAGCGGCACTACGTAGATGAAGACGCTCATGGTCGCCAGTACGGCGAGCACGGTCATCGCGAGCACGGTCTGCACGCGGCGGTCCGCCAGGCCGGCGAAGCGCTCACGCAGGCTAACGGCCTCAGGAGCCTCGACTGTCGGCAGCGCGGACCGGACGGCCAGCGTGACCACGAGGCAGACAGCGGCGATCAGGGCGAACACCCCGCGGTAGCCGAGGCTGTCACCGAGCAAACTGCCCGCCGGTACGCCGAGAACGAGCGCGAAGGTCAATCCGCCGAACACCACAGCGACAGCTCGACCCCGCTCCTCGGGCGGCAGGAACTTGGTCGCGAACAGGGTGGCCGCAGGCGTGTAAGCAGCGGCGCCGAAGGCCGCCACGATCCGGCCGACGATCAGGATCGGGTAGTTCGTCGCGATCGCCGCGATCCCGTTGCCGAGCGCGGCCAGCAGCAGCGCGGCGATCAGCAGCGTGCGGCGCTCCCAGCGACCGGTCAACGTCGACAGCAGCGGCGCGCCGACGGCGTACGAGAGGGCGAAGGCGGTGGCGAGCTGGCCCGCGGCGGTCAGCGAGACGTGCAGCTCGGAGCTGACGGCGGGCAGCACCCCGGACACGACGTACGCGCTGGTGCCGACGGCGAAGGCGCCGGCGGCCAGCAGGTAGATCCGTGCGGACATGAAACAACCTTCCAGAAGACTCAGGGGTTTGTTCGATGTTGATCGTACTACGATTGTCATCGAAGTTCGACCGGCGTCGTACTATGGACCTATGAGCACCTCGAAAGCCCTGCCACAGCCCGACCGCGAGGAGATCCGCGTCGAGGCCGTCCTGCAGGCACTGGGCGAACCGGTCCGGTTGCAGATCGTCCGAGCCCTGGCGGACGTCCCCGAGGGCATCGCCTGCGGCGAGATCGAGCTGCCGGTGACGGCTTCGACCCGGGCTCATCACCTGCGCACCCTGCGCGAGGCCGGCGTGCTCTCGACGCACACCGAGGGCACCCGCCGGATCAGCAAGCTCAGGCGCGAAGACCTGGAGGAGCTTTACCCCGGCCTGCTGTCCGGAGTCCTCGCAGCACGCCGCTGATCCGCAACCGCAAGGCAGAGGTGCGCCGATCGAGCGGTCACCGTTGTGGTCGGGCTGGCAGACTGTGGCGGTGGTGGTCCTGCGTGAACGGTGGAACGAGCTGCTGCCCGGCTCTGCGCCGCTGGCGGACGACCTCGTCGCGCGCTACGTCGAGCGGAGCCGTCGCGCTTACCGCGATCAGTACCTCGAAGCAGTCCTCAGCACTCTCGATTCGCTGATCCAGCTGAGCACCGACCCGACCTCGGTGCGGCTCGCGGCCTGGTTCCATCGGGCGGTGCACCAGCCCGGCGGCGGGTCCGCCGAGGACGCGGAGTCGTCGGCCCGGTTGGTCGAGCAGACGCTCCCGGCGTACGGAGTGGATCCGATCCGCATCGCCGAGGTGGCCCGGCTCGTCCGGCTCACTGGCGATCTGGCGACTCCGCCGACCGACTCCTATGCACCGCCGCGGCGCGACGCGAACGGCGACGTGTTGCTCGATGCGGTCAACGGCATCATGGCAACGGCGCCGGCCCGCTATGCCGCGCATGCCTCCGAGGTACGCCGGGACGCGGGCGACCGCACCACCGCCATCGGACGCCGGTACGACGAAGTGCGCGTCCTGCTCGACGGGCATCTCTACCGGACTCAACTGGCTCGCCAGCGGATGGGCGCGCTCGCTCGCGCCAACCTGGAGGCCGAGCTCACCGGACTCGACAGCGAGTTGCCGGCGCCCTGGCGTGGTTGGCAGCAGGCTGCCCTGGCGGCTACTGCGACCTTCTCGGCAATTGCGGCGACAGTGACCTCGATAGCTGCGGCTGGAGCTCCCTGGCAGGTGCCGGCGGTGGAGCCCGAGGCTGGTTGGCCGCCGGTCGCTCTGGCCGTGTTCTCGCTCATCTGCGCGCCACTGCTCTTCCGGACGTCCCGCAGCGCGAGTCAGCCCGCAAGGCTGATCGCTGGCACGGTGGTGGCCGTTGCGGTCACCGGACTGTTGGTTGCCTGGGCGAAGGTCCCAGTGACCAACCCTGCCGTCGGAATCGGCCTCCGCGTCCCACTAGTCATCGCCGCCCTCCTATTACTTCTCCTAGCCGGTACTGCGGCCTTGGTCGCCTCCCTGCTGCGAACCAGGAACGCACGATTCCTGCCGACCCGGAATCTGGGCCAGCAACTCTCATGGCTCGCTGTCCCGGGCGTGATCGCGTTGCTGCTTCTGCTGGTCGTGCAGCCGATCGCCCGGGGATATGTGCTGGGCTCCAACGAGCGGTCGGAAGGTCCACGCGGGCCGGCCGCGCAGATGCCTGCTTCGCTGCTCGACGGTGGCGTCACCTGGGTCAGCAGGGCTCTGACCAGCGCCGGCGCCGAGGAGGCTGTCGGGACGAAGTACGGGATCGCTGTACCGCGGCAGAGCGGTGTGGTCGAGATGCTGAACGCCGCCACCGGTGAGCTGCGGTGGCGCTACAGCCGGTCCGACTCGGACGAGAAGCCGGACATCGTCGCCACTGGCAACGGTGAGTACGTGCTGGCGTCATTTCCCGACATCGGGTACCTCCTCCTCGACGCGAACACCGGCAAGCGCAAGGCGGCCTGGCCGGGTAGTACGCGGGACCACAGCATCCAGCAGGCCGACCCGCTGCTGACCGGCCAGCGGTTCTCCCGCGGCTCCGACAAGCTCTATGGAGTCGACCCGGACGGCGACAGCCGGTGGACCTTCGAGCCGGGCCGCTGTACTGACATCGGAGCAGTGGCGACCTCGGAGACTGTGGTGGCCTTCCTCGGGCACAGTTGCGGCAGCCAGCCCGATGAGGTGGCCGGGCTGGATCTGAAGAGCGGCAAGAAGCTCTGGAGCAAGTCGCCGACCGACATGTACCGGCGGCCGGTCGTGGTCGGCGGGTTGGTCGTGGTGGCCGAGCCGGGCGGCGATTCCGACGTACCGGTCGCGCTGGTGGCGATCGAGCCGCGTACCGGTGAGACGAAGTGGCGGTGGCCGGTACCGGCGAACTGGTCCTGCCGGACGCTACTGAAGCCGGCGGGGCGGCTGCTGATCGTCGTGGACTGCCCTGGGCCGGAGAGTCAGCAGAACACCAAGACGGTGGTCACCGCGATCGACGCGCAGACCGGTCAGACCGCCTGGCAGACCACCGCGCCGGTGGACCCTCGCACTCGGGTCGCAGTGACCGCGGACGGCCGGGTCGTGTCGCTGGGCGGCAGCAGCTCGGGCGGCTGTGCGGCCAACATCATCGACAGCAGCGGCTTCCGCCGAGTCGCCCTCCCCACCGGCATCTCTTGTAGCCGCGACCCGGTAGCCATCGGCAATCTGGTCCTCACCTCAGGTCCAGCCGGCGTCATCGCCCTGCACTGAGCTGAGACTCGGCACTGGCAAGTAGTTCTACGACTCGGGTGCCGAAGGTGATGTCGACCGGATGGGAGTCGCCGGACTCGGCGGCGGCTACCAGCTCGGTGGCGGCCAGGGCGAACGCGTCGACGGCTGTGGTCTCGGGGGTCGGCAGGATCGCAGTACCGGTCTCTCCCCAGACGGCGGTCTCGAAGCTGATGCCCTCCGGCGGCGCCGACAGGGTCATGCTCGCAGTGCTCGTTGTACCCGACTCATGGGTGAGGACGAGGTGGACGAGGTCGCCTTGACCACCCACTGCGCGCAGGTCGCCGATCGGGCCGAGCAGACCGATCAGGTTGGACAAGGCGTGCGGTCCGACATCCCAGAGCGCGCCCCGCTGCTCCCGGCGCCAGGGCGACCCGCCGAAGGGGTTACCGGGTGCGTCGAGCGAAGCGAGCATCCGGGACCAGCCACCTTTCCAGCCGCCCGCCTGCTGGGTCTGATCGAAAAATGCCCGGGTCTCCGGCTGAAACCGGCCCGTGAAGAAGACCACTGAGGCGATTCCCTCGTTGGTCACCTCCTCGGCGAGTGCTTTGGCATCGTCGAGCGAATCGGCCACCGGCTTGTCGAGCAGCAGGTGCTTGCCGACCGCCGCGGCCTCCAGCGCCATCGACGCCTGCACGTTCGGAGGTACCGCGAAGGCGAGCGCATCCACATCGGCGAGTAACTCTGCGTAATCGGTATAGGCCGTGACCTTCAGATCTGTAGCCAAGACGTTCGCTTTGCCATCGTTCCGGCCCCAGACACCGACCAACTCGACGTCTTCGGCAGCCTGAAGGCCAGGCCCTTGGGTCAACTGAGCCCAAGGCCCTGTTCCGACCAATCCGAAGCGCATGGTGTCTCCCTTGTGACGAGCCGATATCGCTTTGGCCACGACCCTAACCGGGAGCCCCGGATCGGTCGGTACGGGCCGTCACCGGGTGCGAGACTCACCGCCATGGACCTGCGCGACCAGTGGAATCGCCTGCTGCCGCACGCGCAGCCGTTGGGCGATGATCTGCTGGCTCGTTACGCAGAGCAACATCGCCACTATCACGACCAGCGACACCTGACCGAGATGCTCGAGACCATCGACGAGCTCGCCGCGGTCGCCGACGACGTCGACGCGGTCCGGCTGGCGGCCTGGTTCCACGACGCGATCTACGACCCGCAGGCCGACTCGGGCGAGAACGAAGAGGTCTCCGCCCAGCTGGCCGAGCTCGAACTCTCGGCGTACGGCGTCGAGGCCGCCAGGGTGGCCGAGATCGGCCGGCTGATCCGGCTGACCGCCAAGCACGACTGCGAGCCGGGCGACGCGAACGGCGCCGTCCTGTGCGACGCGGACCTGCGCGTGCTGAGCATGTCCGCGGCCCGGTACGACGAGTACGCGGTCGGCATCCGTGCGGAGTACGCGCACGTCGCCGATCGCGACTTCGCCAGGGGCCGGACGAAGTTCCTGCAGGGCCTGTCCGAGACTTCCCTGTACGCGACGGAGCACGGTCGCGAGCACTGGGAGCAGGCGGCCCGGGAGAACCTCCAGCGCGAGCTGAAGCAGTGGGGCCCCAAGGCGGCTCGTCCCATCGCCGGGCTGATCCCGATGATCTACCTGGGCGCAGCGCTCGGCGTGGTCATCGCTGCCTCTGTACTACTCGGCCGCGGACTCGGAGCGGCCGCCCGCTGGCCCGCCGGGCCCGGGGACGTCAATGGCTTCCCGGTCTGGGCACCGATCGCCGGTACTGCGGTCGCGGCCGGGCTGGCGTGCGCCTGGTTCCGCCGGGCACAGCCTCGACTGGTGACGATCCCTGCGCTGGTGTTCGCCGTCGTCGGGGTGATCTCCATCGGGGTCTGCTGGTGGCAGTGGCCCGCGGCCAAGCCCGGTGCAGCCATGAGTGAGCGCTGGCCGTACCTCATCCTCGCCTCCTTCGCCCTCCTGCTCGCCGGTGCGCTGCTCGGACTGGCACGGCGGCTACGGCTCGCTCCGCCGTACGCGCTTACTCCTCCATGGGCGCTGAGTCTCGGCGTGACCGTGGCGTGCGCTTCACTGCTCGCCTGGATCGTGGTGTCTGCCGGTGAGCCGTTCGTGCAGGCCCGGCTGGAGACGGCCAACACGGTGAGCACGACCACTGATGAAGCACCCGGCACGCTGCCGGTGCAGCTCGACGGTGGCGTCGCCTGGAGCCGGGAGGTACCCCCGACGGGCGCTATCGCCGGTACTGCGGGTGGCGTGGCCGAACTGCGGTCGGACGGTGTCGTGATGTCCGACGCGACTACTGGCCAGACCCGGTGGAGATACACCCGAGCAGACGTCGATGACGCCGCGTCCAGCGGCTCCGACGGGCTACTGGTCTCCAGCGATGGCCGGACGATCGCGGCGCATCTGCCGTACGACAACGGGAACGCTCCTCGCGGGATCGACTTGCCGACGTACGCAGTACTGGACGCTGTGAGCGGGCGAGTGCTCACTGAGGTTCACACGGACGGTACGGCGCTTGCGGTCGACGCCAACCAACTGCTGGTGGCCGAAGGTACGGAGGTAGTGGCCCACGGCGTGAGCAGTCCGACCCACTGGCGGGCGCGGCTGAAGTGCGCTGTCACCCAAGGTGTGCTGCTGGCCGACCAAGCCGTCGTGGTCGACGCCTGTGGCGGCAACGGCGCGGTCGTGCGTGGGCTGGACCTCGTGGACGGGGATCAGCGCTGGGAGGTCAACCTGGGCATCCAGTTCGAGCTCAGCGCCGAGTTGGACCCGTCGACGTGGATCGGCGAGCTGGTCGCAGTACCGGACACCCGCGAGGTATCGGGGCTCGTCTGGACCGGCGCCGCCGGCGGCACTCTCTACCAGTGGTCAGTGGACGTCGGCTCGGGCCGCATCCTTTGGACCGACCCAGTGCCCGGTACGCCGAGGCCGCGGCTCGGGCAGTCGTCCTGCGACGCCCAGCTCGCCGCGACCCACAACTCGATCGTGCTGGTCACCTGCCGGACGAGCACCGAGGAAGGCGAGGACCAGACGTACGACGTGTCCGCCCTCAACCCGTCGGACGGCACACCGCAGTGGCACCACCTTCTGCAGGTACCGCCCAAATTGCAGCAGCCCGAGTTCCCCCGCGATGGCTTCGGCCTGCTCCCGGACGGCCGGGTGGTCACCCTGATGCCACAAGCGGACGGCAGCTGCTCCCCCGTCATGGTCGGGACTACTGGCATCCAGCCACGCCCCCTGGTCCCCGGCCCGACCGCGGCCTCGGTAGCCGAAACCAAGAAGGTCACCTGCAACAAACCGGCCGTCACCGTAGCCACCGGCCGGCCCATCTTCACCGACGGCACCCGCCTCTTCGCCCTCAATTGATCGATTGAATAGGGTCGGGGCATGCGACGAGCCCTCCTTGCCGCCCTGTCCGCCGCGGTACTGATCAGCACCGCCTGCTCCTCGGAGCCCGCAGCAACAGCCGCACCAGCCTCGACGCCAACGCCCGCTGCGGGCCCCTCGACCCCGCTGCCGGTGGCTGCCTCCAAGCCCGCGCCGGGTGCCGGGCAGTTCCGGAAGCTGGAGGCGCAGTACGCCGCCCGGCTCGGGGTGTTCGCCTTGGACACCGGATCACACCGGACCGTCTCGTATCGCTCAGGCGAACGCTTCGCCTTCGCCTCCACCTTCAAGTCGCTGGCCTGCGGCGTACTGCTGGCCCAAGCCCCCGACCTGGACAAACTGATCCGGTACGACGAGTCCGTCTTGCTCCCCAACTCGCCGATCACCGAGAAGCACGTCGCCACCGGCATGACACTGCGCGAACTCTGCGACGCCGCGATCCGCTACAGCGACAACGCCGCCGCCAACCTGATCCTCAACGAGATCGGCGGGCCGCCCGGTCTCCAGAAGTCGCTCCGCAGACTCGGCGACCACGTCAGCAACACCACCCGCACCGAGCCCACCCTCAACGAGGCGACCCCTGGCGACGTTCGCGACACCACCACCCCGCGAGCCCTGGCCACCAGCCTCCAGAAGTTCACCGTCGGCCGAGCCCTCCCACCCGCCAAACGCGCGATCCTCAACACCTGGCTCGTCACCAACACCACCGGCGCCACCACCATCCGCGCCGGCGTCCCGCAGGACTGGAAGGTCGGCGACAAGACCGGCACCGGCGGCTACGGCACCCGCAACGACGTAGCCGTCCTCTGGCCGCCCAACCACGCCCCCATCCTGCTGGCCGTCATGTCCACCAAGGGCATCAAAGACGCAAAGACAGACGACGCGTTGATCGCAGCCGCTGCCGCGGCCGCGATCAACGCTCTGGGGTAAGGAAGGCGGGGCCGTCCCGAGGCCCGGACCGGATCGCCTTCGCTTCGCTCGGCTGCCGGGGCCTGGACCAGGTCGCGGGCAGCGTGACCTCGTCTGTGGATGGGCTTCGCTTCGCTCGGTTGCGGAGCTACGCTCGGCCGATGGATCTCAGCGCAGGCGCGTTGATGGCGGCGCTACGCGCGCACGCCAGGCCGGGTGAGGTTGTGCACAAGCATTACTCCGGCTCGGGCGAGGTGCTCGGGGTGCCGATGCGGAATACCTTCGACACCGCCAAGGTGTTCAGTGGGATGACGTTCGGGGAGGTCGAGCGGCTGCTGGACCAAACGTCGTACGAGAGTCGGCTGGCTGGGTTCTGTGTGCTGGATTTCAAGGCTCGCGGGAAGAAGACGTCGGAGGACGAGCGGCAGGCGGCGTACGAGCTGTATCTGCGCCGGCACGACGCCATCGACAGTTGGGACATGGTGGATCGGGCTGCGCCGCACGTGATCGGCCGTCACCTGCTGAACCGCGACAGGACACCACTGTTCGACCTTGCCCGAACCGCCGACCCACTACGCCGGCGGACGGCGATCACAGCTCCTTTGTACTTCGCCCGCTACGGCACCCCAGCAGACCTGACCGACCTCTACGCCCTCGCCGAACTACTCCTCGACGACCAGAACCCGGTCGTCTCCAAGCCGGTCGGCATCGCCCTGAAATACGCCGGTGTACTGGACCAACCGTCCCTGCGAGCCTTCCTCCGCACCCATGAATCCGCTATGCAGAAACCGACTCTGCGCTACGCCCGGGAGAAGCTGAAGTAGCGCGCTTGGACCTCGCCAGCCACAGGCCCGTGAAGACCGCCGTGGCCAAGGTGACGGCGCCGGCAGCGATGAAGGCGCTGCCGAGGCCGGTCGCGAAGGAGGCGCCGCCGGATTGCCGGGTACGGACGATGGCTCCGAGTACCGCCACGCCCAGCACCGCGCCGATCTGCCGGGTGGTGCTGCTGATACCGGCGGCGAGACCGCCTTCTTGCAGGCTGACCGCTTGGATGGCGGCGCCTGTCAGTGGGGACATCGTCAGGGCGAAGCCGATGCCGACGACACCCAACCGCCACCACACGTTCCCGTAGCCGGTGTCGGCGTGCACCATCCCCAGCGCCACCAGGCCTCCTCCGGCCAGCGCCAGGCCGATGGTCACCACGATCCGGAAGCCGTACCGGGCAGCGAGCCGGCCCGCGAACGGGCTGAGCATCACCATGGCGAGCGAGGTCGGGAGGGTCTGCAGTCCCGCGCGCAGGATCGAGCTGCCCTGGACGTACACGAAGAACTGGGAGAAGAAGAACGACGAACCCATCAGCGCGAACCCCACCACGATCATGGCGGTGTTGGCGACGGTGAACAGCCGCTCGCGGAACAGCCGCAACGGCAGCATCGGTGCGGAGCGACGCGCCTCGACGGCGACGAACGCGGCCAGCAGGATCACCGCGGCGGCGAAGCTGCCCAGGATGACCGGTGAGGTCCAGCCCCGGGAGCCGCCCTCGATCAGCCCGTACGTAAGTGTTCCGGTCGCCAGTACGGACAGCGCCGTCCCCGGAATGTCGCTCGCCGGCGCGTTCGGATTGCGGGACTCGGCGAGGTGACGCACGCCGACCAGCAGCAGAAACGCGCCGATGGGCAGATTGACCAGGAAGATGGCGGGCCAGCCGAAGGCATTCGTCAGCACACCGCCGGCCACCGGTCCCGCGACCAGGCCGAGTCCGCTCAATCCGGCCCACAGCCCGATGGCCTTGATGCGTTCCTGGGGAACGGGATAGGCGGCCGCGAGCAGGGCCAGCGAGGCAGGGCTCAGCGCCGAGGCTCCGATGCCCTGCAGCACCCGGCCGACGACAAGCCATCCGACGCTGGGCGCGAGGCTGCACAGTACCGACGCGGCGGTGAACACCACGGCACCAGCCAGGTACACCCGCTTGCGGCCGAACCGGTCGGCGAGAACGCCGCCGGACAACAGCAGCATGGCGACCGACAGCACGTACGCATCGACGATCCACTGCAGACCGGTCAGCTCGGTATGCAGCCGACGCTGCATATCGGGCAGCGCCGCTCCGACGATCGTGTTGTCGAGCAGCACCATGAATTGGCCCAGGCAGGTCACCGCGAGCAGCACAACCGGCTTCGGTCGACTGCCTACGGCCGCGGGCGATGCAGCCACGGGGATTCCTCTCGATCGATGACCTCTAACGCAGCTCTGGGCTGCGTTAAGCGACTGTAGAGCGACCGTCCCGTAAACGCAAGCCAGGACTGCGTTAAGATCACGGGTATGGACGAGCAACAGCCGGCCCGGCGGCCCGGCGGGCGCGCCGCCCGCGTTGGCGCGGCGGTGCACCAGGCGGTCACCGACCTGCTCAGCGAGCGCGGCTACGGGAAGTTCACCGTCGGCGACGTCGCAGCACGCGCGGGCGTGGCCGACAGCAGCATCTACCGCCGGTGGGGCAGCCTGGAGATCCTTCTCAGCGACGTGGTGCTCACCCGCCTCAACGCACGGTCTCCAATGCCCGACACCGGGAGTCTGGCCGGCGACCTGCGCACCTACGCGGCCAACGTGGCCCGTGAGATCACCGGACCCGACGGCCTGGCATTGCTCCGCCTGGCCGTCGCCCTGTCGAGCAACGGCCAGCAAGGCCTGCAGGCACTCGACGACCTCCTCGCCGACCGCGCCCGGCAACTGCAGTCCATGCTCGACCGCGCCATCGAACGCGGCGAGCAAGCACTCGACGCACTCGACGTGCTGGACCACGTGATGGCCCCGATGTACATCCGCGTTCTGTTCGGCATCGGCCCGCTGACCCCGGAGTACGTCGACAACCTGGTCGACCGCTTGCTGTAGGGGAATATCCGTTGCCGACGGCAGCGTTGACCCATAACGTGATGACCATGTTCCGCGCGGATTCTGTTGCGTACCTGTCAGGCCTGAGCCTGTCAGGCGCTGTTGCGTGGACGTCAGTCGATTCAGCTGATTTCACCGGCGCCCGAAGCCGACCCTCCTCCTGCTGACCGCAGGACCCGCGGAGGAGGGTGGCCTCAGAACCGGCCCCCTCCGACCGTTGCTGGCCGGTGTGGGCCGTGGGGTCCTGGCTCAGTCGAATCTTCTGACCAGCAAGGGAAAACACATCATGGCCAAGAGCCAGTTCGTGCGGACCAAGCCGCACCTCAACATCGGCACCATGGGGCACGTCGACCACGGCAAGACCACGCTGACCGCCGCGATCACCAAGGTGCTCGCCGAGCGCTACCCGAACCTCAACTCGTTCGTCGCGTTCGACGGGATCGACCGGGCGCCCGAGGAGGTCCAGCGCGGGATCACGATCAACATCTCGCACGTCGAGTACGAGACCGCCAACCGGCACTACGCGCACGTCGACATGCCCGGGCACGCCGACTACGTGAAGAACATGATCACCGGCGCCGCGCAGGTGGACGCCGCGATCCTGGTCGTGTCGGCGCAGGACGGCGCCATGCCGCAGACCCGTGAGCACGTACTGCTCGCGCGCCGCGTCGGGGTGCCGTACCTGGTCGTCGCGCTGAACAAGGCCGACGCCGTCGACGACCCCGAACTGCTCGACCTGGTCGAGCTGGAGGTCCGCGAACTCCTGTCGGAGTACGGCTTCCCGGGCGACGAGGTACCGGTCGTGCGCGTCTCCGGTCTGCGTGCGCTCGAGGGCGACCCCGAGTGGATGAAGGCCGTCGGCGATCTGCTCGACGCGGTCGACGACTACGTACCGGTCCCCGACCGTGAGCTGGGCGAGCCGTTCCTGATGCCGATCGAGAACGTCCTCACCATCAGCGGTCGTGGCACGGTCGTCACCGGCGCGGTCGAGCAGGGTTCGCTCAAGCTCGGCGACGCGGTGGAGGTCGTGGGTCTGGGCCCGACGATCACCAGTACGGCGATCGGGATGGAGACGTTCGGCAAGTCGCTGGAGTCCGCGGAGGCGGGTGACAACGCGGCCGTACTGCTGCGTGGCATCAAGCGCGACGAGGTCCGTCGTGGTCAGGTACTGGTACTGCCGGGCACTGTGCAGCCGCACAGCAAGTTCCGGGCGCAACTGCACGCGCTGTCGACCGCCGAGGGTGGCCGGCACACGCCGTTCGCCTCGGACTACCGGCCGCAGTTCTACTTCCGGACCACGGACGTGTCGGGCGGGATCGACCTGGGTGACATCGCCCTGGTCATGCCCGGCGACACGATCGAGCTCGGCGTCGAACTGGAGAAGCCGATCGCGATGACAGTAGGCCTCGGCTTCGCCGTCCGCGAAGGCGGCCACACCGTCGCCGCCGGCACGGTGACCGAACTACTCGATTGAAGAGAGGGTGCCCCGGGCTAGTTGCCCGGGGCACCTTTCTTCATGCTGCGAACGCATCGATCATCTCAGCCATCGGTACGCCGGTGAGCGGCCGCTGCAGTTCATCCAGGTACTCCGCGATCGCCGGCAACGCATCGGTGTCGTCCACCAGCATCGCAGCCGCCCACCCATCCCCCGGCGACAGCAGCATCCCCGCCCGATATCCCGGCAGCCGCCCGTTGATGTACAGCATCCCCGCCGGCCCCACCGCCCACCCCAGCCCGTACACCAACGGCGTCCACACCCGAGGCTGCGCAATCTCAGCCAGCAACCCCTCGTCCCGCAACAGAAACTCGCAAAACCCCAACAGGTCGGGCACCGTGGACCAAAGCCCACCACTGGGCCGGCGAGCCCGAGGATAAGGCGCCCCCGCTCCGCCGCCCGCTCCCTCGCCCGCGCGCGCCGGCGGCGCGGCGAAGCCGGTGGCTGGGAGGCCGGCGGCCGAGATCAGCTCGGCGAGACCTTCCTCGAAGGTTCCTCCGGTCAGTCTCTCCAGCAGCGCACCGGCCAGGAAGTAGTTGCCGTTGTAGTAGGCCCAGCGCTCTCCTGGCGGATACTCCTGCCCGCCGGCGACCACCAGTTTCGCGGCCTCCAGGAACACCTCGTCGCCTTCGCCCAGCGCGGCGACCGCCGCGGCCTCCGCCGTCTGCCTCAGACCAGAGGATTGGGCGAGGACCTGCTCGACCGTCAGTTCGGTATCCAGCTCTGGCAGGATCACCGCCACCGGCGTCGCCAGCTCAAACCCCTTGTCCCACAGGGCTCTCAGCATGGACGCCGCTGTCAGCGTCTTGGTCAGGGACGCGATCCGGAAGGGCGTATCCACCGTCGCGCCGGTCGCCGCCGTCCGCCGGTCGCCGCCGTCCGCCGGTCGCCGCGGTCCGAGACGCCGACCACCGCTCCGAGACCGGCGAAGGCCGACAGGTCCAGCTCAGCGTCCACCTCGGCTCCCCTTGCGATGCCTCAGCCCTGCCGCGAGCAGCCGTTCGACGATTACCCGGCTCGACACCGGCACCGCGCCGGCTTTCACCAAGGCGTCGTAGCTTTCGGACGGTACGTCGTAGTGATCTCGATCGAACCCACGAGCGGGGATGCCGGCGGCACGGGCGAACTCGTGCAGTTCTTCGTAGGACGTGTCGCTGACCAGATGCGACCACAGGCGGTTGTGGGCCGTCCAGGCCGGCGGGTCGATATAGATCATGCTTTCTCATCCTGCGCGTCGAGCAGATTGCGCCATGCCCGGACGAAGCGGGAGTTCACGTATGCCTTCGTCCACGACCCGTCCTGCCGCACCGACGAGCCGACATGGAACCGGCGGACGCCGGCGCCGTACAGCCACGGCACATGCTCCGGCTGCAGCGACCCGCCCGCCATCATCACCTTTGCCACCTGCTCGTCACCGGAAGCCAGCTTGAGCAGATCGTCCAGCCCATGCCCGACCCCGAGCGACGACCCCGCCGTCAGCACGCAGTCCAGACCCGGCAGGCTTCGCAGCGCCCGCCACGCCTTCTGCTGCTCGAGCACGGCGTCGACCGCCCGGTGGAACGTCCACGGCGTACCAGCGAAGGTGCTGGCAAGAGATGCAGCCGACTCGACGTCCACCTCGTTGTCCGCGTTCAGGAACCCGAACACGAACCCGTCCGCACCCGCCGACAGATAGGACTGCGCCATGGCGGTCAGCCGGTTCAGCTCCGCGCCGTCGGTGCCGAACGAGTTCGACAACCGCAGCATCACCCGCAACGGCAGGTCGGTCACCCGGCGGATCGCACTGACCGTCGACACCGACGGACACAGGCCGTCGGCCTCCATCGAGGCGCACAGCTCCAGCCGGTCCGCGCCGCCCTCCTGAGCCGCCTCGGCATCCGCCGGATGCAAAGCGATGATCTCCAGCAACGAACCCATGCCGCCATCATCCTGCATCGGCCCACGGCACCGCGCCGGAAATAGCTGTTGCACTCTCCGGAAGTCTTCTGTATCGTTTTTCTAGAACGATTTAGTAGAACGATGCAGAAGGAGGTGGACCGATGACACCGAGAGTCACCATCAAGACCGTGGCGCAGGCCGCCGGGGTCTCGCCGTCGACCGTCTCCAACGCCTACAACAAGCCCGACCAGCTCTCCGCCGCAGTCCGCGAGCGGGTTCTGGCCAAGGCCCAGGAGCTCGGGTACGCCGGCCCCGACGCCTCCGCCCGCGCCCTGCGCAGCGGCAAGGCCGGCGCGGTCGGCGTGCTGTTCACCGACAAGCTGTCGTACGCGTTCTCCGACCCGTACGCGGTCGGCTTCCTGGCCGGCCTGGCCGAGGTCGCCGAGGAGTTCACCACCAGCCTGCTGCTGATGCCGATCAGCTCGGTCGACATCGAGTCCGGGACGAACGCGGTCCGTCAGGCCGCGATCGACACCGCCGCGATCTTCTGCGTCGACCACGGCCACCCGGCCCTGGAGATGCTGAAGAACCGGGGCATCCCGATGGTCTCGACCCAACGCGGTCACGACCTGGCCGACGGCTGGGTGGCCATCGACGAGCTGGACAGTGCCGCGGCGATGGGTGAGCACCTGGCCAGGCTCGGCCACCGCGACGTCGTCGTACTGGTCGACAACCACCAGGCCACCAGCAGTCAGCCGATCGAGCTGGACTTCGACCAGATCGGCTGTGACGACTGCGAGCTCCGGATCGCGGGTCTGCGCAAGACGATGCCCGACGCACGGTTCCGGGTCGTCTCTGGCGGCCACAACGCCTTCGGGTCCGGGCTGGCCGCGGCCGGCTGGGTGCTCGACTCACAGGACCGGCCGACCGCGATCGCCGGGCTGAGCGACGTCCAGGCGCTCGGCGCGATGGAGGCGATGAAGACGCGCGGACTGGTCCCCGGCCGGGATCTGACCGTCACCGGCTTCGACGACATCCCCGCCGCCGAGACGGCCGGGCTGACCACGATCCGGCAGCCGATCAAGGACAAGGGCCGCGCGGTCGGCCGGCTGCTGCTCGACCCGAACGAGACCGAGCGGCACCTCACGATGCCGACCGAGCTGGTCGTCCGCGCCAGCAGCGGTCCGGCACCCCGCAACTGAATCAACCCACATCTCGCCGATGGCCGCCTGGCCATGGGTTCTGATCACCACGCCCTCGGAAGGGAGCACGACCATGACTTATTTCATCGCCGGCAACACCGCAGTGGAGAACGCGAGGTCCCTCGCCCAGTCCGCCTTGCCGAACGCTCCTCAGGAGGAGTACTACGAGCCGGCACGCCGCGGTATCGCCGTCCGGGCACGCCTTGGCGCCGTACTGCGGACCGCCGCCGAACGCGAGCTCAAACTCGCCGATCGGCTCGACCCGGCACCCCGGTGCGAGCCGCTGGCTAGCTGACCTCTCCCAAGGCGACAGAACCCCAGGCCGATCGGCCTGGGGTTTTGTCGGTTCCGTCTGGCACTCTGAAGGGCGATGAACGAACCAGGTGTGTTGCTGACGGCCCGGGCACAGGTGCTTCACGACCTGGCCGCGCGGGGATTCGACGACGCCATCATGGTGTCCCTGCTGGAGGACGCCGTCGCCGGACGGCAATGGTGGCTGGACCAATGGCCGGACGGAGCCGAGCACATCGCCGGCCTGGTCGCCCAGGACGTCCAGGACCGCCTCTCCGACTCCGGCGTCCGCTGGCCACGCTGCACAGCCTGCGACGACCTCAACGACCACGAACTCCGAATCGAGCCCGAGCTCGGCCCAGACCCGCACTGGGTCTGCGAGCGTGCAGGCATATCGGTATCTCCTCTCGGCCATTTGACCTGAGGGTTCGGCCAGGGTTTTAACTGGTCGCGCTACATGTAGACAGGCTACTACTCTCGCCACCATGAAGTCTTTGGTGGTCCTTCGGGCTGTCGCGGTGGCGCATGCCGTCGCGGTCTGCCTGCAACCCGTGCTCGCGGGCGTCTACCTGAACGGCTCGGGCGCCGCGCTGCGACTGCACGAGCCGATCGGGCTCGGCCTCGCCTTCCTCTCGCTCGGCCAGTTGCTGGCCGCGACGATCTACTGGCGCTCCGGCGGCCGAGGCTCGGCCGTCCTGGCGACGCTGCTGCTCCTCGCCGCGGAAGCCGTTCAGATCTCGATGGGCTACACCCGCCAGCTCGCCGTCCACATCCCACTCGGCATCACGATCGTCGCGCTCGTCTGCGCCTTCGCCGTCTGGACCTTCCGCCCGGCAGCGAGGCCCTCGTGATCACCCTGTGGTTGCTGAGGATGACTCTTCTCCTGCATGCGGTACTGGTCGCAGCGCAGCCGATCCTCGCCGGCTACTTCCTCTCCGGGGAGGTCGACGCGATGGCGTGGCACGGACCGATCGGATCGTCGCTGTTCCTGGTCGCCTTCATCCAGCTCGTCGCCGCGATCCTGTACTGGCGCCCGGGCCATGGCCGCCTCTGGCCCGCACTCGTCACGGTCGGCCTGATCGTCGCCGAGCTGACCCAGGTCGTCTTCGGTTACCAGCAGAACTTCGCCGTCCACGTGCCGCTCGGCACCGCCATCGTGATCACCGTGCTCTGGATGACGGTCTGGTCCTTCCACTCCGGCGCACGCCGAAAGGTCAACAAATGAAGCTGTCCCGCCGTGGATTCCTGGGAGCGGCCGGTGGTACCGGCCTCGCGCTGACACTGGCCAACTGCGGCCTCGACGCCTCCCCCGCCCAGAGCGCCGAACTCCTGAAGAGCAAGGCGCCGTTGCCCGAAGCGTTCAAGGTGCCGCTGCCGATCCCGCCGGTGAAGAAGCCGATCCGCACGCAGGCAGGGATCGACTACTACCGAGTCGTCCAGCAGAAGGCGTCGCTGGAGATCCTGCCCGGCTTGAAGACCGAGATCCTCGGGTACGACGGGTTGCTGCCAGGTCCGACCTTCGATGTACGCAGCGGCAGGACGACCGTCGTCGAGCAGGTCAACCAGCTCGACGTACCGACGGCTGTGCATCTGCATGGCGGGCACACACCGGCCGCGAGCGACGGCTGGCCGCTGGATCTGCTGATGCCGAACGGTGCGCATCATGAGCACAGCGGTATGGGCGACGGCGACATGGCGATGGGCAGCCGGACGTACACGTATCCGAACACGCAACGCGCCGCCACGCTCTGGTACCACGATCATCGGATGGACTACACGGCTCCGCAGGTCTATCGCGGGCTGTTCGGGTTGCATCTGATCCGCGACGCCGAGGAGGACGCACTTCCCTTGCCTGGTGGCGATCGGGAGATCCCATTGGTGCTGGCGGATCGGGCCTTCGCGGCCGACGGCTCGTTCCTCTATCCGGCGGCGAAGGATGGACCAGGCGTCGAGGAGAAGTACATGGAGGGCGTGATCGGCGACGTCATGCTGGTCAACGGCGCTCCCTGGCCGGTGCTCGAGGTGGACGCGGCGCGGTACCGCTTCCGCATCCTCAACGCCTCGAACGCCCGGCGCTACGAGCTGGCCCTGGATCCCGGCCCGGCGACGTTTGTCCAGATCGGTAGCGATGGCGGCTTGCTCGGCTCACCCGTCGAGCACAAAACCTTGGCGATCGCGCCGGCCGAGCGATTCGACGTGGTGGTGGACTTTTCGCACTACCAGCCCGGCAGCGAAGTCATCCTCCTCAACAAACTGGACAGCGGCCGACCCGGCCAGGTCATGCGCTTCAAGGTCGCCCGCAAAGCCAGTGACGACAGCAACATCCCCGCCAAACTCTCGTCGTACGCCGCCATCCCCGAACCGTCCGGCCTGATCCACCGCGAATGGCGTTTCCGCCGAGGCACGGCCAACGGCCACCAGGGCTGGACCATCAACGGCAAACCCTTCGATCTCCAGCAGATGCAGGCATCGGTCAAGCTCGACCAGTACGAGGTCTGGTCCTTCGTCACCGACGTCCACCACCCCGTCCACGTCCACCTCGCCCCCTTCCAGATCCTCCGCCGAGGCGGCGCCGAACCCGGCCCCTACGACACCGGCTGGAAAGACACCGTAGACATCCGCCCCGCCGAGGTAGTCGACGTCCTGGTCAAATTCACCACCCACAAAGGCAAATACCTGATCCACTGCCACAACCTCGAACACGAAGACATGGCGATGATGGCCGCCTTCGAAACCCTCTAACGCCTCCGCCAGGCGAGCGCAGCCAGCCAACTCCAGCCGATGATCACGGCGATCCGCTGGAAGAACCCGCCCACCTCGACCAACGATTCGGTCTGCGAGAAGCCGGCGCTGGCGAGCATGAAGGTCATCGCGAAAGAGGCGGCACTCAGCAGGGAGTAGAGCACCCAGCCACGAGCGAGCACGACCATCGCCACCCCCAAGGCCAAGAAGGCCGGCAGGGAGAAGGCGTCGTGTAGCGCACCGGAGGTTGTGTACTCCACCGTGGCGGGTGTGCCCAGCGGAAATCCGCTGACCGGGTCGGTGGTGAAGAGACCGGCGCCGAGCAGGCCGACGCCCCAGACGCCGACCAGTACTGCGCCCAGGCGCGCCTTTCGTACCGCCTCCGGAGCGGACGTCTGCCAGAGGCCGATGGCGAACAGGACCGTCAACACTCCTGCCACCAGGAAGTTCACCGTCTGGATCCAGCCGTTGTTGCCGAGGGCAAGGGAGCTGACGGGGTGACGTAGTTGGCTGTAGCCGTTGCCTTTGAAGGCTCCCTCCAGCAGGAAGGTGAGGACGAAGAGCGGGCCGGCCAGCAGTCCGCAGTTCAGCAGGCGGGTTCGCATCGCCGGGAGGTGGGCGGTGGTGGTCATCAGTGCTCGGCTCGGGTGGCTGCTTGGTAGGCCTGGTCGCGGAGGGCCTTGCGGTCGATGCCGGACAGGTCCAGGGCGCGGGGGATGCGACCGAGGGTGCTGTCGAGGGCGCCTACCAGGAGGTGGGCGGCGCCGATGCGGCCGCCGCCGGTGGCTGATGCTGTGGCCATCGCGCGCTTGAGCAGCAGCTTGGCGGTTTCGCCGATCTGCGGGCTTCGGGTGCGATCCGGTGTTGCCTTGGGCAACTCGGCGATGGTCACGGCGACGCCGGCGGTCGAGAGGCTCTGTTCCCATTCGCGGTCGAGTGCCGCTCGGGTGGAGTCGTGGGTCAGGCCGGCATCGGCTAGCAGGCGGGCGGTCGTAGTACCGGATAGTTCAGTCAGGGCGAGTAGTACATGCTCGGCCTCGATCGTTGGGGAGCCATCCTCGAGAGCCTCGGCGCGGGCACCGCGGACCAGAACAGCCCGGACATCGTTCACCTTCGTCGTCATCAACGCCTCCTCAGGGCGACGCCGGCGGCGATCAGCCGCTTGGCGTGTTTCTTGTGCACGGCCTGCCGGGTCACGCCCAGCACCTCGGCGACGTCGGACCAGCTCCAGCCCGCCCGCATCGCCTGCTCCACCTGGCTGTCCTCGATCCGGTCGGCCAGCCGTCGCAACGCGACGACCGACGCCAGGCCGGCACCGGGATCGTCCGTCTCCACCAACTTCTCCATGCCTAGCAACTTAGGTTGACAATCAGGTGATGTCAACCCAGGTTGCTAAAAGCGGCATCTTGACCCCGCGGCCAGGCTCTGCCTATAGTCAACACATCAGTTGATCAACGGAATGGTTGATAAAGATGTCGGTTGACAAAGAGGCACTGGACCGGGCGTTCACCGCGCTCGGCGATCCGGTCCGCCGGGCGCTGATCGCGCGGTTGTCGCGCGGTGAGGCGACGGTCAACGAGCTCGCGGAGCCGTTCGAGATCACCAAGCAGGCGATCTCGCGGCACCTGCAGGTGCTCGAGGCCGCCGGTCTGATCACCCGCAGCCGGGACGGCCAGCGCCGTCCGTGCCATCTCAACCCGGCCGTTCTGGAGAGCCTGACGAGCTGGATCGACGGATACCGGCTGGCCGCCGAGGCCCGGTTCCGCCGGCTCGACGCCGTACTCGACACCGTGAAGGAGCAGGACAGATGAGCACCAACCCGACCATCATCGAGGCCCCCGCGGGGACTCCGTTCGTCTCGACGACGCGTGAGTTCGACGCGACCCCGGCCCAGCTGTTCCGGGTCCAGACCGATCCCGAACTCGTCGCCCAGTGGCTCGGCCCGCGCGACCTGGAGATGACGATCGAGGAGTACGACGTCCGCCCGGGCGGCCGGTACCGGTACATCCACCGGCGCGGCGACGAGGAGTACGCGTTCCGCGGCGTCTTCCACACCGTCGAGCCCGAGACGCTGGTGATCCAGACCTTCGAGTGGGAAGGGGCGCCCGGCGAGGTCTGCCTGGAGCGCGCGACGTACGAGAAGACCGACACCGGCGTACGGCTGCACACCCAGTCCGTGTTCCCGTCGGTCGAGTCCCGCGATGCCGCTGTGCAGAGCGGGATGGAGCACGGCATCAACGACTCGATGGACCGGCTCGCCGAGCTGCTCGCCCGTGGGGAGGGCGCATGAGCAAGGTGATCGCCACCGCGGTGGTCTCGATGGACGGTTTCATCGCCGACACCTCCGACGCCGTCGGCCCGCTGTTCGACTGGTACGACAACGGGCCGGTCGAGATCTACGGCACCGACAAAGGACGCCCGTTCCACGTCAGCCAGGCCAGCGCCGACTACATGAGGTCGACGTGGCCGAACATCGGCGCGACCATGATGGGCCGCCGCCTGTTCGACCTGACCAACGGCTGGAACGGCGTCCCGGCGGTCGGCGACCACGTCTTCGTCGTCACCCACCACGCCCCCACGGACTGGCCCTTCCCGGACGCCCCCTTCACCTTCGTCGACAACCTCGAGGACGCGATCGCCCAGGCCAAAGCCTTCTGCGGCGACCGCAACGTCGCCCTCCCCGGCGGCACCCTCACCGGCCAAGCCCTCGAAGCCGGCCTGATCGACGAACTCGTCCTCAACATCGCCCCCGTCGTCTTCGGCACCGGCATCCCCTTCTTCGGCACCTACACCGGCCGCCGGCAACTCTTCGACAACCCCACCGTCACCGAAGGCGACCGAGTCACCCACTTGCACTACAAGATCAGCTAGAGCACTTACAGTCCGCCGACGCTCCAGAAGAGGTTGACGGGGCCCTGGCCGCCGGAGCGGATCACCGTGTTGCGGCCGGTGCAGTTGGTGCCGGACCAGATCCGCTGATCCAGGTGCGACTCGTTGTCCACGTAGTCGACGGACGACTGGCTGATCCGCATGCACTGCCCGGGGTTGATCGGCAGGATGTCGAAGACGAGGTTGCCCTGGTTGTAGCCGCAGACGCGGCCCGGCGCGCACGCGTTGACGGTGGAGGTCGAGGCCGAGGCAGCCTGGGTGGACAAACCGGTCACCAGCAGCACCGAGGCTGCGAAGGCTCCTGCGATTCGTTTGCTCATACGGCGAACGTAGCCACGGTGACCGACCCGGCACGAACAGTTAGACGAGGACGGCTAGCGAAGTGCGGGGTGGTCCGCGATGACCGTGTAGCTGCCGGGGTCGATTTCGGTGAAGCCTGCGTCTTGTACTACGGGGAGCCCGGTGGTCATCAGGTCTTTCCACAGGGTGGGGGTGGCGGTCCGGACGGCGAGGGGGAAGCCGTCCTCCTGCCAGGCCTTCCGATCAGCGTCGGGCAACTCGAACCAGGCCAGGTGTGCCCCATGGCCGACCTGCGCCATCGTCTTGCCGGTCGACATCTCCAGGCCCGGATTCACCCACAACACCGGCACCCCGGTGGCCAGCGCGGGCAGCTCCTCCGGATCCTCCAGGTCGGTTCCGGTGACCTGGAGCTTCGCTAGGTCTTTGGGTACGTCGTCCAGTGGTACCGGGGGAAACACCCGCACTACGGCCGTCCCGCCCGTCACCGTGATCCCGGGCAGCGCCTCCGCTCGGCGCCACTCGGCGCCGCGGGCCCGGCGGACCACCTTCCGGATTCGCGCGTCCTGCCAGCCGCGCATCGCCTCGGCCCACTCCCCCTCACCAACAGACCGCTCATCCGCCAGAATCGCCAGCGCCGCCCGCGCTGCCGTCTCCAGCGCATCCGTCTGCCCAGGCCGCTCCGCCTTCTCCACCTGCAGCACCAGCGTCAGCACATACTCAGGCGTCGCCGCATACTCATCAGAACTCACCCGCCGAGTCTGTCAGGTCGCCGACTTCGCGGCCTGTTAGTTTGGCGGCATGCGGCAGTATCTGGAGCTTCTCGACCACGTCCTCACCACCGGCGTCGAGAAGGGCGACCGCACCGGCACCGGCACGCTGAGTGTCTTCGGCTACCAGTCGCGCTACGACCTCACCCAGGGTTTCCCCGCGGTGACGACGAAGAAGCTGCACCTGCGGTCGGTGATCGGCGAGCTGATCTGGTTCCTGAGCGGCTCGACCAACATCAAGTGGCTGCACGAGAACAACATCAAGATCTGGGACGAGTGGGCCGACGCCGACGGCGAGCTGGGCCCGGTCTACGGCTACCAGTGGCGCTCCTGGCCGACCCCGGACGGCCGGCACATCGACCAGATCGCCGCCCTGATCGAGTCGATCAAGACCAACCCGAACTCCCGCCGGCACATCGTCAACGCCTGGAACGTCGCCGACGTCGACGGCATGGCGCTGCCGCCGTGCCACACGATGTTCCAGTTCTACGTCGCCGACGGCAAGCTGTCCTGCCAGCTGTACCAGCGTTCCGCCGACATCTTCCTCGGCGTCCCGTTCAACATCGCTTCGTATGCCCTGCTGACCCACATGGTCGCCCAGCAGACCGGTCTCGAGGTCGGCGACTTCGTCCACACGCTCGGCGACGCGCACCTCTACCTGAACCACCTCGACCAGGCCAAGCTCCAGCTCACCCGTGAGCCCCGTCCGCTGCCGACACTGCAGCTGGCCAAGCGCGACTCGATCGACTCGTACGAGATCGCGGACGTAGTACTCGACGGCTACGACCCGCACCCCGTGATCAAGGCACCGATCGCGGTATGACCGTCATTCTGATCGCTGCGGTCGGCGCCAACGGCGTGATCGGGCGGGACAACGATCTGCCCTGGCGGATTCGTGAGGACCTGCAGCATTTCAAGGCGCTCACGCTCGGCCACACGCTGGTGATGGGGCGGAAGACCTATGACTCCATCGGCCGGCCGCTGCCTGGCCGGCGTACCGTCGTCGTCACCCGGCAGCTCGACTGGTCCGTGGACGGCGTCGAGGTCGCGCACGATCTCGACGACGCCCTGAAACTTGCTGATGGCAACGACTTTTACGTGGCCGGCGGCGGCGAGATCTACCGCCAGGCCCTCCCGTACGCCGACCGCCTGGAACTGACCGAGGTCGACCAGTCCCCCGACGGCGACGTCACCTTCCCCACCTTCGACCGCACCGACTGGCGCGAAACCGCCCGCATCGAGCACGACGGTTTCGCGTTCGTCACCTACGTTCGCTAGTTGTTGCGCGGGTCGGTCGTGCTCTCGGCCTTGTAGGAGTTGTACTCCGGTTTGGGTGTGCCGTCTGTCTGGAGCAGGTCCAGCGCCTGGCCGGTGTGGGAGGCGATGGTGGACTGGTTCGAGAGCCAGACGTTGTGGCTGCGGAGCATCGTGAACATGGCGTGCACATAGAAGTCGGTCCACGCCTGGTCCTCGTTGCCTTGCCAGGTGAGCTCGATCGTGTCGTTCCACTCGCTGTCGACGAGCTTGAGTTCGTCGGCGATCGGGTAGCCCTCGTCGGTGAGGCCGGCGAAGGTCGTACTCACGTAGGCCTGCAGGCCGTCGTAGAAGGTGCCCCAGGCATCTATCCGGGCCTGGGCGTGAGCCTGGGTGTCGTTCTCGGTCGGCGTCACCAGGTAGGTGTGGGTGGAGATGTAGTCCGGTAGCCAGTCGCGGTCCTGCGCATGGGCCAGGTAGTCGGCCTTGGTCGCGGCCAGCCAGACCTTCAGCTCTGCAAGGTCCGCCGTGTCGCTGTTGGACCAGCCGGGTCCACCGATGAAGATCTGGTGGCCGAGCGTCCGGGCGTAGGCCTTCAGCACTGGCGCGTTCACCCAGAGCTCGTCGTGGTACCGCTGCCCAGTCATATTGCAGTAGTGGTCAGGCTCGTTGCCCAGCTCGTAGAGCTTCACCCGGCTACCTGCGGTCCGGATGATCCACTGCTGCCAGGCAAGCGACCATGGGTCGGGCGCTGTCGCGCACTGCTGGTCCCAGATCGGCGGCAGGCCGACCAGGGGCTCTGCACCGAGTCGGCGGATTCCGTCGATGGCTGCGTTGAACTGCGCCTCCGTCTGGCAGTCGGTCGGCCGCAACTCGCACGGCGGCTTCCACATCTGCCACTTGATGACCCGGATCTTGGCGGCCGTGACGTTGGCGCTAGCGGTGGCGTTGCTGATCGCAGTACCGCCGTCCATGTCCCAGGCGCCGATATGCGAGCCGTAGATGAGGTTCTGCGCCTCGAATAGCGGGCCGCGCGGGTCCGTCGCCTTGGTGGCCGTCGTGAAGGTCGCGTCGGCGCCAGTGAGACGTCCGCCGGAGTTCTGGCAGTTCAGGCGGTAGTGGTACGCCGTACCAGCCTTGAGGCCGGTCAGCTTGGCCGACACGTCCGCCGTGGCAGCTACGTCAGGCGTCGCAGCGGAGTACCGCTTGGAGGTGCCGTAGTCGAAGTGGCATGTGGTCGCCAGCCCGCGCGGATCCACGGTCCCGGTGACGACGGCCGTCGTACTGCGAACCTCCCGCACCGGCCCCGTCGTCACGATGGGCGGCAACTCGGTCGGTGCCGTCCACTGCACGTCGTCCAGATACACGCGTCCGCTCCACGAAGCGCTGTCGACCTCGATGCCCAAGTGGTGGAGGTTCGGTACCGACGGCACCGTCCACGTGACCGTGGTCCACTCGCCCGGCTTGAGGTCCACCTTGGCGCCAAAGTGTTCCAGGAACGCATCGTCGGTCACGTAAGGCTGGACAGCGAGCGTCCTGGCATTTCTCGGCGCATAGACGTGGTACGTCACCACCGACCCGACGCCGAGTCCCGCAGGCTTGGCAGGCGACTGGAAGCCGGGGTACTCGTCCCCGTCCACCGGCAGCGCCAGCGATCGGTCGCCGCTGCGGGCGGCTGTCGTGGAGTTCACCGGAGCTGCGTCGCCCCAGTCCAGGCTCCACCCCTGAAGAGTTCCGTCGTCCCAGTCGTAGCCGGGATCGGTGGCGGCCTGTACCGTGCGGCCGCCGGTTGCGGTCAGCAGTACCGCGATCAATGTTCCTATGAATACGAGTGTGAGCAAACGGATGTTCACTCCACGCTGTAACCGTTTCATCGAGGCCCCCCTCGGTCAGTCACCGATTCTGGGCTCCGCCATCGGTCTCTGGCAAGGAGCTGATCACGGATCGGGGAAGGTTCCCCGCAGATGACCGGGAACCGCGTAGATTGTGTGCGCGTCACGGAGTGTGTGACAGGGGACGCGAGCCGGAGGCTCGCGGTAGGCCACCGAGGGGAACGACGATGACCGAAGCTGACAACACACAGGGCGCCGCGGCTACACCGGCAGCAGCGCAGCAAGCAGCCGCTGCACCGGCTATGTCGCCACTGCAGCCGCCCACCGCGACCGCGCCTGGCCTGATACTAACCGCGCCGGCACCGACACAGCCAGTAGCGGCCACTGCGGCGCCCAGCCTGGCCCCGGCGGTCGACCCGGCCGCACTGCCCGGCCTGGACTCGAAGGTCGACTCGTTCCTGACCTCGCTGATGACCGCCGCGCCGCGCTCGCCGGAGTTCGCCCAGAAGGCCGGCGACGTCCGCAGCATGGGTGACGTCGACATCCGGCACGCCGCGGAGAGCTCGAACCGGCTGCTGCAGTCGCCGGTCAAGGCACTGACCAGCGGCGGGCTGGCGGAGGGCTCGACGGTCGGCAAGACGCTGCTGGAGCTTCGGCGTACGGTCGAGAACCTGGACCCGAAAGAAGCCACCGGCCCGAAGAAGCTGCTCGGGATGATCCCGTTCGGGGACAAGATCGAGGACTACTTCCGCAAGTACCAGAGCGCCCAGAGCCACCTCGAGGGCATCCTGCACTCGCTGCGCAACGGCCAGGACGAACTCGGCAAGGACAATGCGGCGCTCAACCTGGAGAAGCAGCAGCTCTGGGACGCGATGGGCCGGCTGAACCAGTACGTGTACGTCGCCGAGCGGCTCGACGCCCGGCTGTCGGCGACCATCGCCGAGCTGGAGGCGACCGACCCGGACAAGGCCCGGGCGCTGCGCGAGGACGTCTTGTTCTACGTCCGCCAGAAGCACCAGGACCTGCTGGTCCAGCTGGCCGTGTCGATCCAGAACTACCTGGCCATCGACATCGTGATCAAGAACAACATCGAGCTGATCAAGGGTGTCGACCGGGCGTCCACGACGACCGTCTCGGCGCTCCGGACCGCGGTCATCGTCGCGCAGGCGCTGGGCAACCAGAAGCTGGTGCTCGACCAGATCACCGCGCTGAACACGACCACCAGCGGGATGATCGAGCGCACCTCGCAGATGCTGCGGGACAACTCGGTCGCGATCCAGCAGCAGGCGGCCTCGGCGACCATCGGGCTGCCGCAGCTGCAGGCGGCGTTCGCGAACATCTACGCCACGATGGACGCGATCGACACCTTCAAGGTGGAGGCGCTGGACAACATGGCGGCCACCATCGGCACGCTGGAGGGCGAGGTGACCAAGTCCCGCAGCTACCTGGACCGGGTCGCCAAGCAGGACCAGCGGGTCGTGTCCGGCACCCTCGACCTCGGTCGCTGAGCACAAGTACACAGCAGGTACGCCGGAAGCAGCCGGCCGGGCGCAGGTGAGGCCCGGTCCGGCTCTGGGGACCACAGAAGCGGGGACGGACTGCATGGCGCTGGGTGACTTCTTTGCGCGGCTCACGGGTCGCAAGGCGGAGCCCGAGCCTGCCCCGATCCCCCGCGCACCCACCAACGACGACCTGTTGCTGGCGCTGGTCAGGGTCGAGCAACTGGTCGCGGACGGCGCGGTACCGGCCGTGGTGGCGTCCCGGGTGAACCGGGTGGTCCGCATCGTTCGGGAGACCATCCCGCGGCTGGGCAACCTCGGTGGGAGTGCGCAGGCGTACTCCGTGATGGCGACTGCGACGGACTACCTGCCGGAGGCCATCGGGGGCTACCTGCGTCTGCCGCGACAGTGGGCGGACAGCCGGCCGGTGGATCGCGGGCGGACCTCGCTGATGCTCCTGATCGATCAGCTGGACCTCTTGGGGTCGACGATGGACAAGGTGTTCGACGCGGTGAACCGGGCGGACGCGGCGGCACTGATCGCCCATGGCCGGTTCCTGCAGGAGAAGTTCGGTACCGGGTCGACGGGTGGCAGTCTCGCTCTCGGCCCGACGGAGTCGACACCGCCGCCGGACACCGGGTCCGGCCCACTGCAACCACCACCTGGACGAGGAGGCGCATGAGCGGCGCGGGGGGTACTTCGCTGCAGGACGCACTGTCGGGCCTGCTCACCGTCGCCGCACGCGCGGGCGTCGCTGAGTCGGTAGCCCGCGCGGAGGCCCTCTCACTGGCCGCCGCCCTGGCCGAGTCAGCCCCAGGCGCTCCGGCCGACTGGGCCGCTGTCACACCCGGCGCCGGCACCCAAGACTTCTTCGACGCAGCAGTACGAGGCCGCCGCTGGCGCGGCGCCCCCACTGCCGTCCTCACCGACCTAGTCGCCCAAGGCTCCCCCGAGAAAGTCCCCTACGCCGTCGCACTGGCCGAGGTAGCCTCCGCTGCTTGTTCGCTCGGCGAACCGACGATGCGAGTCATTGGCAACGCCTCGGTCGCAGCTGCTGCGCAGCTGCAAGCAGCAGGCGCAAGGCGCCTGGAAGTAGGCGGAACGCCAGGCCCGCTTGGCGCTCTCGGGAGCGACAGCGTCGAGGGCGCAGGGACGAGCGTGGGCGCCGCAGGCGCGGTGGCGAGCGTGGCGCAGCCGGCTGTGGACGCGGAGCCGGTTGTGCCGGAGCGGTCGGTTGAGGAGTTGTTGGGTGAGCTGGATGAGCTGACCGGGTTGGCGAAGGTCAAGCGGGAAGTGCA
Organism: Kribbella sp. NPDC051718; assembly: GCF_040681515.1. Classification (NCBI taxonomy): domain Bacteria; kingdom Bacillati; phylum Actinomycetota; class Actinomycetes; order Propionibacteriales; family Kribbellaceae; genus Kribbella; species Kribbella sp. NPDC051718. Next base: position 397,947 of record NZ_JBFAYZ010000001.1, read on the forward strand.
TCGGCAGGTTGCTGTGTTGCGGGTGGAGAAGTTGCGGGTGGAGGCGGGGCTGAAGAGTCCGACTATCACCCGGCACTTGGTTTTCACGGGTAATCCGGGGACGGGTAAGACGACCGTGGCTCGGCTGGTGAGTGGGATTTACAAGGCGCTTGGGTTGTTGTCCAAGGGGCAGCTGATCGAGGTGGACCGGTCGGAGCTGGTGGCTGGGTATCTGGGGCAGACGGCTACCAAGACGGCTGAGGTGGTCGCGTCCGCGGCGGGCGGGGTGCTGTTCATCGACGAGGCGTACAGCTTGACCGCGGGTGAGTTGGGCGCGGACCAGTACGGGCGCGAGGCCGTGGACACGCTGGTCAAGGAGATGGAGGACCGGCGGGACGACCTGGTCGTCATCGTGGCCGGGTATCCCGAGCCGATGGAGGACTTCATCGCCGCCAACCCCGGACTGGCCAGCCGGTTCCGGACCACGATCGCGTTCGAGGACTACACCGACGACGAGCTGACCGACATCCTCACCGGCCTGGCCGAGGGCGCCGACTACGAGCTGACACCGAACGCGCTGGATGAGTTCAAGGTGATCCTCGCATCGACCCGGCGGGATCGGTCGTTCGGCAACGGGCGGTTCGCCCGCAACATGCTGGAGGCCGCGATCGGCCGGCATGCGTGGCGGCTGCGCGATGTGACGGCACCGACCACCGAGCAGTTGCGTCAGATCCTCGCCGAAGACCTGACGGACGAAGAGATCAAGACAGAAAAAGCTGAGATCGCTGAGCAGGTAGAACCGGAGCAAGGAGAGACGGCGTGACACAGACAGCCAGTGCGCCACCCGCGACCAGGTCGCCGGTGGTTCCGCAGGCCGCGACGCCGGGCCTGCCGACGTCGCCGCCCGTCCAGCGGCAACAGCTCGGCAGGGTCGCCCAGCTCTTCGAGGGCACCCCCGGCAAGATGCGCGCGATGCTCATCCTTGCCGCCGTGTTCAGCGTCGTCTTCGGGCTGACCGCCGCGCAGGGCTTCAACCAGTCCGACGGCGCTCTGTCCCGAGCGGAGGCGAACACTGCCCAGCTGGTCCGGGTCCAGGCGATCCACACCAACCTGGTCAGCGCGAACGCGGACGCCACCAACTCCTTCCTCGTCGGCGGCCTGGAGCCACCCGCACAGCGTCAGCACTTCACCGACGCGATGACGACCGCCGCCAAGCTGATCTCCGAGGCCGCTACCGCGCAGCCCGCCGACCAGAAGGCACTGGGCGAGCTCAACGTCACGCTGCTCACGTACCAGGGCCTGATCGAGCAGGCGCGGGCCAACAACCGCCAGGGCCTGCCGCTGGGTTCGCAGTACCTGAAGGACGCCAGCGCAACCCTGCAGAACGACTCACTGCCGCTGCTGAACGCACTGGTCACCGCCAACCAGGACCGGGTCGACACCGAGTTCAACGGCGTCAACCTGGGCAACATCTGGATGCTCACCGGCGGGCTGCTCTGCTTCGCGATCCTGGTCTTCGCCCTGTGGTGGCTGGCCAAGCGCACCCACCGCTGGGTGAACGTGCCGGTCGCGGCCGCCGCAGCCCTGGTACTGCTCACCACAGTCATTGGTGGCGCCTCCCTCGCGGGCGCGGCCAGCTCGGCCAAGGACACCAGGAAGAACGCGTACGCCGACACGCTGGCGCTCTCGCAGGCCCGGATCTCGGCGTACGACGCGAAGTCGAACGAGAGCCTGACCCTGATCGCCCGCGGCTCCGGTACGGCGTTCGAGGTCGCCTGGAAGGCAGCGGCGAACAACACCAGCGACCAGCTCAGGGCCGTCGGCCCCCTCGCGCCCGGCCTCGGCTCGGCATGGGACAACTACCGCGGGGTGCACGTCGCCATCCGCAAGAGCGACGACGACGGGTTCTGGGACAAGGCGGTCGACCAGGCCATCGGATCCAGCAACGGGACGTCCAACGCGACGTTCAAGACCTTCGACGACCAGTCGGCCGGCAAGCTGGCCGACTTCAGCGACCAGACCCGGGCCGAGCTGAGCGACGCCCGCAACGGGCTGCCGCCGATCGGCTGGCTCGGCCTGCCGATCGGGATCGCCGCCGCACTGCTCGCCGCCTGGGGATTCTCACAGCGACTGGAGGAGTACCGATGAACAAGACCCGCCTGATCGCCGGCACCCTCGCCCTCCTGTTCGCCGCCACCGCCTGCGGCTCCAGCTCGTACGACGCGACACCGGTCCCGGCCAAGCCGGTACCGACCCCGGCCAAGCCGGCCGCTCCTCCGGTCCAGGACTGCAACAACGCACTGCAGTCCTATGCGCCGGTCGGACCGCTGCCGCCGGCCGGAAGCATGCCGGCCGGGTCGACGATGGAAAAGATCCACGCCCGTAACCGGCTGATCGCCGGCGTCTCGGCCGACAGTCTCAACCTGGGGTCGCGCAACCCGATCACCGGCGTGATCGAGGGTTTCGACATCGACATGATCAACGCCGTCGCGGCCGCGATCTTCGGCGAGGCCAAGGGACACGTCGAGTACCGGGTGATCTCCAGCCCGGCACGGATCCCGTCGCTGACGAACGGCGACGTGGACATCGTCGCGCGCAACATGACGATCAACTGCGCCCGGTGGAAGCAGATCGCCTTCTCCGCCGAGTACTACCACTCGGGTCAGAAGTTGCTCGTCCAGCGCGATCTGAAGGTCGAGAACCTGTCGCAACTGAGCGGCCAGAAGATCTGCACTCCGGCCGGTTCGACCAGCTTCGACAACATGGTGAAGGCGAACCCCAAGATCATCCCGGTCACCGCGGACACCGACACGGGCTGCTTGGCGCTCTTCCAGCAGGGCAAGGTCGTCGGCATCTCCGGCGACGACACCGTGCTGGCCGGCGATGCCGCTCAGGACCCGTACGCCCGGGTGACCACCGCGGCCAAGATCAGCGACGAGCCGTACGGACTCGGGATCAACAAGGACCAGGTCGACTTCGTCAGGTTCGTCAACGGCGTGCTGGAAAAGATGAAGACGGAGCCGGCAGGCAACACGGCCTGGCAGGCGTCGTACAAGCGGTGGCTCGAGCCTGCGCTTGGTAAGGCGACGCCGCCGGTGGCTGTCTACGGGAGAGTCGCGCCCTGATGACAGTGGGTACGCCGACGGCCACCGCGCCGTCTCCCCCGGGCCGGATCGGCAGCAGCATTCCTGCGAAGGAGCTGCTGGCGTTCCTGGATGCTTTGGGGAGTTGGCGCGACCGGCGGCGGGCGGAGCTGGACGAGCTCGACCAGGCCGCGCTGAACTCGGCCGACGCCGACGCGCTGAGCGGCGACATCGTGCTGTCGATGGCGGTCTGGAAGGCGGTCTCGGACCGGTACGAGCTGATCCTGGTCACCTGGGACTCCGGCCGGGTCGGGACCACCGAGACCGAACGGATCTCGACCTTGATCTGGGGCGGCCTCGACACCGGTGGCGCAGCCGGCTCGCTCGCGGTTTCGTTGCCTGAGGCATGCACTTTGTCGGACGCGCTGGCGTCGACGTTGCGGGCCAAGCTCGCGCTCGAACCCGGTGACGCCGACCTGGCCGCACGACTGCGCCAACTGCGTGCGGGGATCGAGCGGATCAACGACCTGGTGGCGATCGAGCCCGCGGCCACCCGCAACGCGGCGATCGCGACGCACCACGATCTCGACCGGCGTACCACCGACCTGACCGAGCGGGCCAAGCGTGGCGCGGACATCGGCGGGCTGATCGGGCCGCTGGAGATCGATGCCGCGCATGCCGAGCGGGACCTCATCGTCGGTGCCGCCACCCGGCGCGAGCGCGCGGCCGATGTGGCCCGGGCTCGCGCGGTACGGACCGAGCTCGAAGCGCAGGGGCAGGCTGTACGGACGCTGGCCGATCGTTGCGTCGCCACGGTCACGCCGGCGCCGCGGCTCGCAGTACCGGATGTGACTGCGTTGGGGCCGGTGCCGAACACGCCGGCCGAGTTGGAGAAGTACCTGACCCGGCTGGACGCGGTACGGCGTGCACTGGGGCAGGCGCAGACGGCGTACGGCTCCGCACTGGAGCGCAAGGACGAGTTGGCCGGGCGGCTGGACGCGTATCAGGTGAAAGCCGGCAGCGTCCCCCGGAGCAGTGGTACCACCGATGACCTGGCAGAGCTCTACCGGCGCGGCCGTGAGGTGCTCGACGCGGAACCAGTGGACCTGGTTCGGCTCGGCGCGCTCGTTGCGGCGTACCAGACGTATCTGGGAGTGACGACATGACGACCAACGCCTGCACACAGCCGGGTTGTACCGGCACGATCCTGGACGGCTACTGCGACGTCTGCGGCTCACCTGCAGCTACTCCTACGACCAGTAGTGCAACTACTGCCACAGCAGGCAGGTGTACTCAGCCTGGCTGCTCGGGAACTGTTGTAGACGGCTACTGCGATGTCTGCGGTACTCCTGGGTCCGGAAGCAGCTCTGCGCCTCTAGACCCAATCAGTACTGCCTCGACCGTGTCCCGGGCGTCCAACCGGCTGGCTTCGACCCCGCTGGGCTCGGCCCGGGCGACAGTGGCCGGCTCCAAGCTCACCCGCAAGCTCGGTACGTCGTCCACGCGACTGCGCGGAGCACGGCTGGGCGCCGGCCTGACCCACGTACCGCCGATCCCCGCGATCGACGCCAGCAAGGCGATCCTGAAGAACCCGATGGTCCCCGAGGAGCGCCGCAACTGCCCCAACTGCGGCAACCCGGTCGGCCGCTCGCGAGGCGACCAGCCGGGCCGTACCGACGGCTTCTGCCCGAAGTGCCGCAGCCCCTTCTCGTTCTCGCCCAAGCTGAAGGACGGCGACCTCGTCGGCGGCCAGTACCTGGTCCGGGGCTGCCTGGCGCACGGTGGCTTCGGCTGGATCTACATGGCCCAGGACCAGAACGTCTCCAACCGCTGGGTCGTGCTGAAGGGTCTGCTGAACTCGGAGGACCCGGACGCCGTCGCGGCCGCGATCGCCGAGCAGCAGTTCCTGGCCCGGGTCGAGCACCCGCTGATCGTCGAGATCTACAACTTCGTCACCCACGACGGCGCCGGCTACATCGTGATGGAGTACGTCGGCGGTACCTCGCTGAAGACCCTGCTCAAGCAGCGGATGGAGGCCAACCGCGGCCAGTACGACGCGCTGCCGATCGACCAGGCGATCGCCTACATGCTCGAGATCATGCCGGCGTTCTCCTACCTGCACGACCTCGGCCTGGTCTACTGCGACTTCAAGCCGGACAACATCATCCAGGTCGGCGACGCGGTCAAGCTGATCGACCTGGGTGGCGTGCGGCGGATCGACGACATGGACTCGGCCATCTACGGCACTGTCGGCTTCCAGGCGCCTGAGGTGGCAGAGGTCGGCCCGTCGATCGCGTCGGACATCTACACGCTCGGCCGGACGCTGTGCGTGCTCGCCTTCGAGTTCCGCGGCTACCAGTCGAAGTACGTCGGCACGCTGCCCCCGGTGGCGGAGGTGCCGCTGTTCCAGCAGTACGACTCGGTCTACCGGCTGCTGCTGAAGGCCTGCGCGCCCGACCCGGCCGACCGCTTCGTGTCGGCCGACGAGTTCCGGGTGCAGCTCCTCGGCGTACTGCGGGAGGTGGTGGCCGACAAGCAGGGTGTGAAGGCTGCCCAGCACTCCACGTCGTCCCTGCTCTTCGGCAGCCCGGGAGACCTCGCTGCCGGTCTGGGCGACCAGGCCGAGCCGTGGCGGCGGTTGCCGTCGCTGGTGCGGGACGAGAGCGACAAGATGGCCGGCTGGCTGAAGACCGTCAGCGTGCCCGACCCGGAGCAGCGGCTCAACCTGCTGGTGGATGCGCCCGAGTCCTCTCCCCAGATCCTGCTGGAGATCGCGCAGACCTCTCTGGAGATCGGCCCGTCGCGGTACGACATGGTCGACACAGCGGTCTCCGACCTGCTCGCGGACGACCCGTGGGAGTGGCGTGCGGTCTGGATGTCCGGACTGGTCGCGCTAGCCCGCAACGACGCCGCTACGGCTCAGTCGGCGTTCAATGCGGTCTACGGCCAGGTGCCGGGCGAGTTGGCGCCGAAGCTCGCACTGGCCGTCTCCTGTGAGACCAGCGGCGAGTACGACGTGGCCGAGGGCCTGTACCTGACCTGTGCCCGTACCGACGCCAACTACATCGCTCCCTCCGCCTTCGGGCTGTCAGCGATCCGGTCCACGCGTGGAGACCTCGACGGCGCGGTCGGCGCGCTCGACCTGGTACCGCCGACCAGCGGGTCGTATGTGCGGGCTCGCCGGGCGCGAGCCGGTCTGCTGGCAGGATCGGGGCGTGGACTGTCTGCGCTGGCCGAAGCCATGAGCAACATCGAGAGCGTCACGATCGACCCGGTCGACCGGGCGAACCTGACCGCGAGCATCTTCCGGACTGCGCTGGCGGAGGTCCTCGGCAGCGGCCCACAGCCCGGGCTGAAGATCGCCGGCCGGGAGGCGGTCGAGCCGGACCTGCGGGACGGGCTCGAGGCGGCCTACCGTGAACTCGCCGGCCATGCGCACAGCCGGCAGGAACGTGTCGCCCTGGTCGACCTGGCCAACGATGTTCGAGGATGGACGCTGCGATGACGAGTACGACCCAGACGGCCTGCCCCAGCTGTGGTGGACCGATCTCCGACGCCGACCGCTTCTGCGAGGCGTGCGGGGCCGAGCTCACGCCTGCCACCCCGGCCACTCCGACGCCGGCTATCGACACCGACACCGAGCCCACGGTCGAGCTGAACCCGGGTGCTGCACGCGGTGCCGAGGCACTGCCTGGCCCCTGCCGCTCCTGCGGCGGGACGATCGGCGCAGACGGGTACTGCGAGACCTGTGGCACCAAGGCGACCAAGGCGCGCGACCACTTCAGCGAGCAGCCCGCTCCCTGGGTGGCGGCCGTGTGCGACCGCGGGATCCGGCACAGCCGCAATGAGGACGCAGCGGCGATCGCTGCCGACCCAGAGCCGGGCAGTCGCGCCCTGCTGGTGGTCTGCGACGGGGTGAGCTCATCGCTCGACTCCGACGTGGCCAGCCTGGCCGCTGCCCGCGCAGCCCGCGACGTACTGGCTGCTGGTCATGCGCAGGGGATGGGGACCGAGTCCTCCCGGAACAGTGCGGTCATCGCGCGGCTCAAGGCTGCAGCGGATGCCGCTAGCGACGCAGTACTGGCGAATACTTCGCCGGACAGTCCTAACCCGGCGTCCTGCACGTTTGTGGCCACTGTGCTCGAGGGCGACCTGCTGGTGGCCGGTGTGGTGGGTGACAGCCGGGCGTACTGGTTCCCGGACAACGCAGAGGCTGTTGCGTTGACAGTGGATGACTCCTGGGCTGCTGAGTTGATCGCTACCGGAGTACCGCGGCATGAGGCCGAGACAGGGCCGCAGGCGCATGCGATCACCCGCTGGCTGGGCAAGGACGCTCCTGACCACACACCCCGTACTACGTCGCTGAAGGTGGCCGGGCCGGGCTGGCTCGTTGTGTGCTCGGACGGGCTGTGGAACTACTGCTCCGAGGCGGCACCACTGGCCGACCTGGTACGTCAGACCGCTGCGGCCAATGCGAACGAGCCATTGGCCACGGCATCCGCGCTGGTCGACTGGGCCAACGCCCAGGGCGGCCAGGACAACATCACCGTCGCGCTTGCCCGTATCTGATTCTGCTCCACCGAAAGGACGCCTGAGATGGCCGAGTTCTCCGCCACCGTGTACCAGAACGAGTTCCTGCCCGACGGCGGCACCGATGTGCACGCGATCGTCACGGTGTCCTGCAGCGGTGCGGGCTCGGCCGGCCAGAGTGGCAGCGGCGACGCGGGCGAGATCATCATCGTCGACACCTCCGGCTCGATGGGCGCCGAGGGCGTCCGGGCCGCCGCCTTCGCCGCGCAGACCGCGCTCGACCAGATCCTCGATGGAGTCTGGTTCGCGGTCATCTCCGGCAACGACCGGGCCCAGCTGGCCTTCCCGCCGTCGCCCGAGCCGGTGATGGTGAAGATGGACCAGTTCACCCGGCAAGCGGCCAAGGACGCGGTGGCCCGCTTCTACGCCGACGGCGGCACCGCGATGGGCACTTGGCTCCGGCTCGCCTCGCGGGTCTTCGCGACCGTACCGTCGCTGACCCAGAAGCACGCGCTGCTGCTCACCGACGGCGAGAACCAGCACGAGACGCCCGAGGCACTGACCCAAGCGATCCAGTCCGTCACCGGCCAGTTCCAGTGCGACTGCCGCGGTGTCGGCGTCGCCTGGCAGGTCGACGAGGTACGCCGGATCGCGACCGCTCTGCTCGGCACGGTCGACATCATCCCGGCGAAGGACCAGCTCGCCGCCGAGTTCGCCAAGATCATCCAGAACGCCATGAGCAAGGGCGTCGCGCAGGCCGACATGCGGGTCTGGGCTCCGCAGGGCGCGCAGGTGCTGTTCGTGCGGCAGGTTGCCCCGACAGTGGATGACCTGACGTCCCGGCGTACCGAGGTGAACGCGCTGACCGGCTCCTACCCGACCGGCTCGTGGGGTGACGAGTCCCGCGACTACCACGTGGCTATCCGGCTCGCGGCCAAGGGCATCGGCCAGGAGCAGCTCGCTGCGCGGGTGCAGCTGGCACTGGGCGACCAGGTGGTGGCGCAGGGCCTCGTGCGGGCGCTGTGGTCCGAGGACGAGGCACTGACCACCCGGATCAGCCCAGAGGTCGCCCACTACACCGGGCAGACCGAGCTGGCCGATGCGATCCAGGAAGGCCTGGCAGCGAAGGCGGCCGGCGACACAGCTACCGCGACTACCAAGCTCGGCCGGGCAGTGCAGCTCGCTGCGCAGACCGGCAACGAGGAAGCGACCACGCGGCTGCGCAAGGTGGTCGACATCGACGACCAGGACAACGGCACCGTACGGCTCAAGCGGACCGTCGAGAAGGCTGACGAGATGGCACTCGACACCGCCTCCACCAAGACCACCCGGGTGAAGAAATGACCTCAGCGACGTGTCCGAGCGGGCACCCGTCCGTCTCCACCGACTACTGCGACGTCTGCGGCCTGCCGATCGACGCAGCCGCCGCACTGTCCGGTACGTCGGTGCCCGCCCCGGCCGTGGCGGCCCCCGGTCCCACGACCCAGGCCTGCCCGAACTGCTCGGAGCCGGCCGCCCCGGACGCCCTGTTCTGCGAGAACTGCGGCTACGACTTCACCACCGGCACGATGCCCCGGCCGGCCTCGACACTGGACCTCGGTACGCCGCCCCCGGTACCGCCTGCGCCGCAGGAGGTCGCCGACTGGGTGGTGGAGCGCTGGGTCGACCCGGACTGGTACGAGGTCCAGCAGAGTGACGACCCGTGCCCGTCGCCGGGCCTGCCGGTAGTCATCCCCGTCACCGCGAAGAGCGTCCTCGTCGGCCGCCCTTCCAAAAGTCGCGGTATCACTCCGGAGATCGACTGTGGTGAGGACACCGGGGTCAGCCGCCGGCAGGCGCAGCTCACCACGGACGGCCAACGCTGGTGGGTCGAGGACCTCCAGTCCTCCAACGGCACGTTCGTCGGCCCGTCGTCTGGGCCGCTGCCGGAAGACCCGATCACTCCTGGCCAACGACGGGAGCTGGACGCCGACGATCGTGTCTATGTGGGTGCTTGGACGCGTCTCGTAGTACGGAAGTCCACTCCGGAGGAACAAGCCGGCCAGGCCTGACAGGTGGTTGCAGAAGCGGCCAGGAGTTGGCCGCTTCTGCTTCTAACGTTGGGCACATGACGAACTCGAGCGAGATTCGGCCCTTCCGGATCGACATCGCCCAGAGCGAGGTCGACGACCTGCGCACCCGGCTGGCGGCCACCCGGTGGCCGGCCACGCCGCGAGTGGACGACTGGAGCCGCGGCGTACCGACCGGCTATCTGAAGGAACTGGCGGAGTACTGGGCCAACGGCTTCGACTGGCGGGCGCAGGAGGCGGCGCTCAACGAGATCCCGCAGTTCGTCACCGAGATCAACGGGCAGCGGATCCACTTCTTCCACCAGCGCTCGGTGGAGCCGGACGCGACGCCGCTCATCCTGACGCACGGCTGGCCGGGGTCGCCCGTCGAGTTCCAGCGGCTGATCGGGCCGCTGACGGACCCGGTGGCGCATGGTGGGGATCGGGCGGACGCGTTCCACGTCGTCGTACCGTCGCTGCCTGGGTATGGGTTCTCGAACCCGCTTGGCGAGGGTGGGTTCAACCTGTTCGGGGTGGCGCAGATGTGGGCCGAACTGATGGGCCGGCTGGGTTACGACCGGTACGCCGCGCACGGTACGGACGCCGGGTCGGGCGTGGCCGGGATGCTGCCGATGGTCGATCCGGCGCATGTGATCGGCATCCATCTGGCCGGGGTCAGCGCGGCGGCACCGTTCGGGGATCCGATTCCGCTGGACGGGCTGGACGGGTCAGACCGGGCGCGGGCGGAGCGGTTCAACGGGATGCTGGACGAGGGGTTCGGATATCTGGTCCAGCAGATGACGCGTCCGCAGACGCTGGCGTATGGGTTGAACGACTCGCCGGTGGGGCAACTGGCGTGGATCGTCGAGAAGTTCGCCGAGTGGACCGACCCGGCGCACGAACTGCCCGAGGACGCCGTCGACCGCGACCAGCTCCTTACCAACGTCAGCCTGTACTGGTTCACCGGCTCGGGCGCCTCGTCCGCGCACGCCGTCTACGACGGAATGGCCGCATGGAAGGCGATCGTCGCGATGCAGTCGGGCGGTGGCGGCTGGGGTGACGCCAGTGATGGCTCGGGCGAGGCTTGGGGTGCGGTGGCCGGGCCGCCGACTGGGGTCGCGGTGTTCGGGGACGAGACGGCGATCAAGAGCCTGACCGATCCGGCGGGCGAGATCGAGCACTGGGTCGAGTACGAGCGCGGCGGTCACTTCGCCGCGATGGAGGTACCGGAGCTACTCACGGCCGATCTGCGAACCTTTTTCCGCCCTTTGCGCTGAGCCACTCGACCGCCACCCCGCCGAGCACGATCGGCAGCGGCCAGGTCCACGGATGATCAGGCACGTTGACCACCAGAACCGCCGTCCACAAGGCGATCCAGCTGCCACCGTAGCCGCGGAGCACACCCCGGTACCAGAACTCACCGGTCGACTCCGCGGCTCGCTGGCCGAGGTACACGAACAAGTAGGCGGCGATCGACAACGGCCAGAACACCCACAACCGCCCCCAGTCGTACGGCACCATCACCAGCGCCGTCAGACAGATCAACACCACCGCCCAGTGAAAAACCTCCCCCGCCCAGGTCAGCTTCCGCCGCACCAACGTGACAACAACCGCCAGCGGCCCGAACACCATCCCGACCAGCCCAGCCACCACATGCAGAATCAGCGCGATGTCACGCATCAGCCGAACAACCTGACATGTCAGCGAACCCTAGCCCTCCCATTCCCCCGCGTCTCCCCCTCAACCCAAGGAAAATCCCCACGCCGGCGCCCCGGCGCTGAGCTCCCACCCACCCGGCGCGCGGGCTCCTACGTCGCCCGCTTGGTGAGAACGAACTGGTTGCCACCGCGCCCGAATGACGTCACGACTCAGAAGGCCCCCATCGCGAAGCCGCCCGAAGCGAGCACCCCGCGACTCCCGAGGCGTTGGGCCAACTAGCCAGATGGCCTGCGAACTCGAGTTCGCAGGCCATCCGCAGCTGAACCGATGACCGAGAGGTCGCGAGTTCCCCCACCCTGCAAGGGATGCAGCGGCTGCAACCCGAGTCACCTCCCCAAGCGGCTCCGCGGCAACCACCCGCTCTCACCAAGCGGGCGGCGCAGCAGCCCGCGCCCCAGGGTGGGTGGGAGCTCAGCGCCACGGGAGCGACGCAGGAGCGAGCGCCGACGTCGGGAATCGGTTAGCGGATGGGGTAGCTGGCGACCATTCGTACTGCGTGGTTGCGGTAGCCCAGTCGTTCGAAGCTGGCGGCCATCGGTTTGTTGGTCAGGTCGGTGTCAGCTCGGATTCGGTCGGCGCCTGTTTCGACCAGGAGGTGGGTGATCTCGGACAGGAGGTCATCGCTGTAACCATGACCTCGGTGATCGGGTAGTACGCCGAGATACCCGACGACAGGCCCGCCGTTGTTGGCTGACGGAAGGGCGAAACCGACCAGAGAGCCGTCAGCGTTGTAGGCAAGGCGCCACCACGAGCGCTCCCCCGGCATCGACTGGTAGATGTCCAGGTCTTCCTTCGCAGCGCCGTCGACCCCGACTCGCGCGACCGCCCGGGCAGTCGCAGCGTCGAGGCTGCCTTCGATGACTCGGCGGAAGACGTCGAGGAAGGCCTCATCGTCGGCCGGCTTGAAATGCAGGCGGGTTGAGCGCAGAGGGAGGCCGTCGGATGGCGTCCACTCGTAGCGCAGGCGTTCGGTCAGCTGAGACAGCCCAGCGCCGGCCGCAGCCGCGAGTCGCGGCTCCAGCTCGGTGACCACAGAAGGCTGATCGCGCCAGCCGGTCGGTAGGAAGATGTGGTACTCCGGCTCCTCCCCGTCCGTCGGGAAGGTGTCCAGCGCGTGCCGGATCAACGAGGTCCAGGCAGCGACCCGATCGACGCCCGGTACGGCGTACAGGCCGTCGATGCTGAACGGATGGGCGAACTGCTCCATCCCCCACCAAATGGCGAGCGCGATGATCTTGCCGTCATCCTCGGCGACCCACGACCACTCGTGGCGATAGGCGCCGGTGAGCAGATAGGAGTCCCAGCGCTCACGCGTGACGGTGTTGAGCGACTGGTCGGCGATCAGGGTGTGGATGATGTCGAGGTCGGCCTCGACGGTGTTGCGGATCTTCACGAATCCTCCAGAAAGGAGGCGCGCGGCTCCGCTCAGTGCGAGCTGGACGAGCGGATCAGGCGCGCCGGAACAAGAGCTTTCATCGGTCGCTCCTTCCACTCGAGGGGTCGTTCTCGCCAGGCAGACACTAGAACCTGGCCGAGGTCACAGTCCACCGATTATTCACGATCGAGATGGGCCCGGTACGCCGTACCGTCCGCCGTCACCGCGATCCCCTCCTGCGGCCTCAGCACCCTGCCGCCGCAGGCGACCATTACGCGTCCTTCTGTCTGGTGAACGAGAACGGCTGAGAGAATCGGCCGGTGACGTCAGACATCCAGAACGTATTGCGCAACCAGTTCGAGCTCACCTGGGCGCTGTTCGAGTACCACCTGGAACGCCTGACCCCGGAGGATCTGCTCTGGGAACCGGCCAAGCTCTGCTGGACAGTCCGCCCGGACAGTATCGGTAACTGGCGGGCGGACTGGTCCGACAGCGCGCTCGATCCGATCCCGGTCCCGACGATCGGCTGGCTCACCTGGCACATCGGCTGGTGGTGGTCGACCGCGGCGGCCCACGCGCGCGGCGCAGTACCACCGGACCGTACTGCGGTGTTGTGGCCCGGCGACCTCGCCAGAACCCTCGGCTGGATGCGGGCCCTCCGCGACCAGTGGTCCCACGTCCTCGAGGACATCACCGACCTCACCCGCCCGGCCGTGTTCCCCTGGCCGCCGGAAGCAGGGCGCTCGACGGCCGACCAGTTCGCCTGGGTCAACACCGAGCTGATGAAGAACGCCGCCGAGATCGGCCAGCTCCGCCTGCTCAAAGCAGCAGCAGACGCATAAAAAGAACCTGGCCCCGGGCGAAGTGCCCGGGGCCAGGTTCTTTGTACAGAAGGAACTTCTAGGAGATCAGAAGTCCATGCCGCCCATGTCGGGCGCGCCACCCGGAGCGGCCGAGGCCTTCTCCGGCTTGTCGGCGATGACGGCCTCGGTGGTGAGGAACAGGGCCGCGATGGACGCTGCGTTCTGCAGCGCCGAGCGCGTCACCTTGGCCGGGTCGATGATGCCGGTGGCGATCAGGTCCACGTACTCACCGGTTGCGGCGTTGAGGCCCCAGCCCGGCTCGAGGTTGCGAACCTTCTCCACCACGACGCCACCCTCGAGGCCGGCGTTGAAGGCGATCTGCTTCAGCGGAGCCTCGACCGCGGACCGCACGATCGCGGCACCGGTGGCCTCGTCACCCTCGAGCTCCAGCTTCTCGAACGCAACGACCGAAGCCTGCAGCAGCGCCACGCCGCCACCGGCGACGATGCCCTCTTCGACGGCGGCCTTCGCGTTGCGAACGGCGTCCTCGATGCGGTGCTTGCGCTCCTTCAGCTCGACCTCGGTGGCCGCGCCGACCTTGATCACCGCAACGCCGCCGGCCAGCTTGGCCAGCCGCTCCTGCAGCTTCTCGCGGTCGTAGTCGGAGTCCGACTTCTCGATCTCGGCGCGGATCTGGTTCACCCGGCCGGAGATCTGGTCGGCGTCGCCGGAACCCTCGACGATGGTCGTCTCGTCCTTGGTGACGACGATCTTGCGGGCCTGGCCGAGCAGCTCCAGGTCCACGGTGTCGAGCTTGAGGCCGACCTCCTCGGAGATGACCTCACCGCCGGTCAGCACGGCGATGTCGACCAGCATGGCCTTGCGGCGGTCACCGAAGCCCGGCGCCTTGACGGCGACGGTCTTGAAGGTGCCCTTGATCTTGTTCACGACCAGGGTCGCGAGCGCCTCACCCTCGAGGTCCTCGGCGATGATCGCCAGCGGCTTGCCGGTCTGCATGACCTTCTCCAGCACCGGGACCAGGTCCTTGATGCTCGAGATCTTGCTGTTCACCACGAGGATGTACGGGTCTTCGAGGACCGCTTCCATCCGCTCGGTGTCGGTCACGAAGTACGGCGAGATGTAACCCTTGTCGAAGCGCATGCCCTCGGTGAGCTCGAGCTCGAGACCGAAGGTGTTGCTCTCCTCGACGGTGATGACACCTTCCTTGCCGACCTTGTCCATCGCCTCGGCGATGATCTGGCCGACCTGGGTGTCGGCGGCGGAGATCGAGGCCGTGGAAGCGATCTGCTCCCGGGTCTCGACGTCCTTCGCCTGGGCCAGCAACTGCTCGCTGATGGCCTCGACGGCCTTCTCGATGCCCTTCTTCAGGCCCATCGGGTTGGCGCCGGCGGCGACGTTGCGCAGACCCTCGCGCACGAGCGCCTGGGCCAGCACGGTCGCCGTGGTGGTGCCGTCACCAGCGACGTCATCCGTCTTCTTGGCAACTTCCTTGACGAGCTCGGCCCCGATCTTCTCGTACGGGTCCTCGAGCTCGATCTCCTTGGCGATGGAGACACCGTCGTTGGTGATCGTGGGGGCGCCCCACTTCTTCTCCAGCACGACGTTGCGGCCCTTGGGGCCGAGCGTCACCTTCACGGCGTCGGCGAGGGTGTTCATACCCCGCTCGAGGCCACGGCGCGCCTCTTCATTGAAAGAAATCAGCTTGGGCATTCTCCGCGAGTCCTCCCGCGTCGAGTTTTTTGTTCAGCCGGCCGGATGCCCGCGACGGACGGTGCTATCGGTGCGGCGGTCACGTCCCGCCACGCCTCCGGCACCTCATCGAGGCCGTCTATGGTCACACCGTCCGGGCGCGAGCAGTTATCACTCTCGCCCATCGAGTGCTAACCAAGTATTAGCACTCGACCCAAGCGAGTGCAAGCCAGCCCCCGGTCCGCAGTACGGTGCTGAGATGACTCTGGAGGTCGTACCGGCCACCCCGGACCGCTGGCCGGACGTCGTCACCGTGATGGGCGACCGCGGCGACCCGGCCCGCTGCTTCTGCCAGTACTTCCGCCTCCGCGGCAAGGAGTGGTCCGACACCTCCCCCGCCGCCAAGCGCGAGGCCCTGCGCGCCCAGATCGCCTCGGACCGCCCACCAGGCGTCCTCGCAACAGACGCCGGTACGCCGGTGGGCTGGTGTGCCGTAGCTCCCCGCTCGGCCTATCCGCGCGTACTCGCCTCCCCCAACTGGCGCGCCGACGATCCCGACGCCTGGGTGGTCACCTGTTTCGTCGTACCGGTCGGCCACCGCCGTCAGGGACTGGCCGGTGAGCTCCTCCAAGGAGCGATCCACTTCGCCCGCACCCAGGGGGCCGAAGTACTGGAGGCCTGCGCGGTGGATCTCTCCTACATGGGCCGGATCCCCTCTGCTGACCTCTACCGCGGTCCGCTGTCCGTCTATCTGGAGGCAGGCTTCGCGGAGGTGAGCCGGACGTCGGCGCAGTGGGTGCTGGTTCGCAAGGAGCTCTAGAGCTTGGCGATGAACTTGATTTCGATTAGTTGGCCGGGGAGGGCCAGGCGGGTGATTCCTACGAGGGTGCTGGCGACCTGGGGGTCTTCTCGGCCGTATGCGGCCTTGCGGACCGGGCCGGCGGCTGCGAAGGCTGACGGGATGTCGAGGACGTAGAGGACCTCCTCGACCACGTTCTCCAGGCCGGCGCCGAAGCGGCTCAGCAGGTCCGCAGCGTTGATGTAGGTCTGCCGCATCTGGTCGGCCATCCCCGAGAAGTCCGTCACCTCGCCGGCCGCGTCGAGCGGTGCCGGCGCCACCAGGTTCTCGCCGGCGTGGCCCAGTTGGCCGGAGAGGTAGATGGTGTCCCCGTGCCGGACGGCCTGGGCGTAGCCGTACACGCTCTCCCACGGGAGCCCGAAGCTCTCCACCTGTGTCGCGGTCATGTCTCTCCCGATCCGAAAGCTGAATATTGAATCAACCGTAGGATTCGAGTACCGCCTGTCACCAGCGGCGACGATGCCAAAGGAGGCAAGGATGATGCCAGGCCTGACGGTCGCGATCCTCGGCGTACCGCGCCTGATCCCGCTCGATCTGAGCATCCCGCTGCACATCCTCGGCCGGTACGCCGGTTACCGGGTGACCGTCTGCGGTGAGGCGATGTCCACGCAGCCACTGGCCGCGGCGGCCGACGCCGACATCATCGTCGTACCCGGGTACGACGACCCCGAGCTCCCACCACCCGCCGAGTACCTGGACCTGCTCCGCGCAGCCGCCGACCGGGGCGCCCGGCTGGTCGGCATCTGCACCGGGACGCTCGCGCTGGCGGCGGCCGGCGTACTGGACGGCCGGGACGCGACCACCCACTGGGAGTACGTCGCCCGCCTTCGCGCCGACCACCCACTCGTCAACGTCCTGGAGAACCGCCTGTACGTCGAGGACGGCAAGATCCTCACCTCGGCCGGCGGCGGCGCTGCCATCGACGCCTGCCTGCACTTGATCGCCTCCGACGTCGGCGCCGCCGCCGCGTACGAGGCCGGCAAGCACGTCGTGGCCGGCCCGGCCCGGAGCGGCGATCAGCGCCAGTACGTCGACGTACTGACCCCGCCCCGCTCAGACCTGTCGACCACCCGCGAGTGGCGATGCAGCAGCTGGGCGAACCGCTCACCGTGCGGCAGTTGGCCGAGCACGCCAACCTGCCGCGCCGGACCTTCATCCGGCACTTCACCACCGAGACCGGGATGCCCCCGATGCAGCGGGTCGCCCTGCAGCGCCTACTGAGCGCACGCCGACTCCTGGAGACCTCCGACTGGTCGGTCGAGCGGATCGCCGCCACCACCGGCTTCGGCAGCGCAGCGAACTTCCGCACCCACTTCCGCCGCGCGGTCGGCACCACGCCCAGCGCCTATCGCAAGTCGAGTTACAATCAAGGCCTGTAACGAAACAGGAGGTGGGCGATGACTGCCGAACTGTCCGTACTGCGCCCCGGCGAAGGCGAGTCCGTCGCCATCCCCGGCTTCGGCGCCGTCTTCAAGCTGGCCAGCCGGGTGCCCGGCGCTGAGGTGTCTATCGTCGAGCACCCGTTCGCCGTCGGCACGATCACGGCGCCACACCGGCATACCCGGGAGGACGAGCACTCGATCGTGCTCGCAGGCGAGATCGGGTTCCGCTCCGACGACAGCGAGGTGGTGCTCGGCCCCGGCGGCTACATCACCAAGCCGCGGGGCCAGCTGCACGCGATGTGGAACGCCGGCGACCAGCCCGGGCGGATCATCGAGGTGATCACCCCTGGCGGGTTCGAGAACTACTTCCGCGAGCTGAGTGAGCTGCTCGCGGAGCCGGCGGACGGAGTACAGGTCGTTGCCCGCCCTGGGTTCGCCGAGTTGGCCGAGAAGTACGGGCTCACCTATGGCGAGCCGGACTGGCTGGACGATGTCGTGCGGAGATACGGATTGCGCCCACCGACACACGGCCGCAGCTAGGCGATCGCGGGCCAGAGGGCGGCGACCACGGCTGCCGGGATTTGTTCGCGGGGGTCGCCGCGGTAGTACGCGGCGAAGTAGCTGCCGAAGCACAGTGTCGCGATGGTGTGCCGGTCGAGGCCGGCGCGAACGGCTCCGCGCTCTTCGAGCCGGCCGAGCAGGTTCTCGAGGAGTGCGAGGCGTGGCTCGACCGCATGCTTGCGGAGGATCTCCAGCAGCTCCGGCGTCCGGATCGCCTCGCCCGCGAAGTCGGCCATCAGCACCATCGCATCAGGGTTGTAGTACGCCGGATCCAGCCGCCGGACCGCCTCAGCGAACGCCTCCCGCGGCGCCAACCGACTCAGGTCCAGCGTGTACAGGTCCTCCTGCTTGCGGAATCCGTAGTCCAGCGCGTCGACCACCAACGCGAACTTGGTCGCCCACCGCCGGTACAGCGTCGGCCGGCTGACCCCCGCGTCGGACGCGATGTCGCCGATCGTCATCTGCGCGTAGCCGTCCCGGACCAGCCGGTTGCGGGTCGCCTCGATGATCGCCTCGTCGAGCTCCGCATCCCGTGGCCGCGCCATACCCGGATACGTTACAGCCAGTGGCTGGAATCAATCCGGACCTCCATCGGTCAGCTGGGCGACCAGCATCTTGGGCGCCGTCAACCGCCAGGCCTCGGTCAACAGCTCCCGCAGCTCCCCTTCATCCGCGACAGCGAGCTTGACCTCCAGCCACGCGAACCGCCCGGACGCCCACGACGGCGTGTAGACCTCGGGATCCTCCGCCACCAGCGCCTCCTGCTCCTCGCGCAGCGCCTTCAGCATCACCGACGTCTCGTCCGCCGACAGGTAGACGAACCCCTTCTTCCGCACCTTGAACGCAGGCTGCCCGGCCCACCCCACATGCTCCTCGACCCCGGGCAGGGCGAGCAGCATCTTCGTCACCGCCTCAGCATCCATCCCCTGACGGTAAGACCTTCCACCGACAGAAAATATCGAAAGTAGTCAGGGGCCCGGACCCGCCCCGGCTGACCCGGACCAGGGGTGCGACCAGGGTCGGGTCGGTACCGATCCCGATGTGGGGAAGGGGTCCGCGGCGGCAGAGTAGTGGACATGACGAACTCCACTGCACCGTTCTCGAACCTGTCCGGCAAGTCGCTTCGCCGCTCCCGTAACCAGCGGATGCTCTCCGGTGTTTCCGGTGGCCTGGCGGAGTACTTCAACATCGACGCCACGCTGGTCCG
Organism: Kribbella sp. NPDC051718; assembly: GCF_040681515.1. Lineage (NCBI taxonomy): Bacteria > Bacillati > Actinomycetota > Actinomycetes > Propionibacteriales > Kribbellaceae > Kribbella > Kribbella sp. NPDC051718. The sequence continues at coordinate 417,203 of NZ_JBFAYZ010000001.1, forward strand.
GCTGGCCATCGTCGGCCTGACCCTGATCACCGGCGGCACCGCGCTGATCGGCTACGTTATCGCCTGGATCGTGATGCCCGAAGCTGACGGCAAGGCCGTCTGGCAGTCGGTCCAGCAGCCCCAGCAGCAGTCCACCCCCGAGTCCGACATCGCCGCTCGCATCTACGACGACAAGCCGCCGGCGGCGTGACGGGCGGACGCACGGCAGCAAGGTGACAGCGCCACCAGATAGGCCACCGGCGCCCCACCCTTGCTGCCGTGCCGACCGACGCCACACCCTGCAAGTTCGTGCAAAAACAGCTTTGACAGCGCTCAGCGACTGACCTCGCCTGCCACACTCCTCAAGTGCAGACCGACCAGGGGGCCAACCACTGCCCCAAGTGCGACCACGAGATCGCCGTAGATCCGCAGCACGTGACGTGGTGTGACCAGTGCGACTGGAACGTGGACCCGACCGGCCCGACCCATCAGGTCTCGGCCAGGCGACGGCGACGCGAGCATCGACTGGCAGACACTCTGTACCGCGAGCTGGAGCACGGCGAGATCCGCCGGCCGGGCTGGACCGTCGCCCGGGTCGGTACCTATCTGCTGTCGACGCTGATCCTGGTAGTACTCCCTCTGGCCGGCCTGGTCGGCGGCGTCTACGCGCTGGTCTCGTACCGGCCGCTCTGGATCGGCATCCTGCTGTCGGTCATCCCGTTCGGGGTCACGTTCCTGCTCCGCCCCCGGGCCCACCACCTCGGCCCGGACGCCCATGTCGTGCACCGAGAGCAGGCTCCCCGGCTCTTCGCCCTGGTCGACGAGATCGCCGCCAAGATCGGTACCAGGAGCGTGGGGTTCATCGAGCTCAGTCCCTATCCGGCGATCGGCTTCAGCAAGGTCGGGTGGCGGATCACGCCGGTGATCAACATCGGCCTGCCGCTGTGGGCCGGGCTCGGGCCGCAGGAGCGGGTCGCCGTACTGGCCCATGAGCTCGGCCATGGCAAGAACGGTGACGGCCTGCACCGCTGGGTCGTCGGCTCGGCGGTGGACGCACTGGAGGAGATCCAGATGACGTCTCGCAACGACGAGTCCGATGAGTACCGGCTGGAGCTCCAGACCTATCACTTCAACGGATACAGCAACAACGCGGTCAACAGCTTCCTCGACGCGACGATCGGCTCGCTGGCCCGAGGTGTGCAGTGGTTGCTGACCACGGCGGACCTGAGAGCCCAGCAGCGCGAGGAGTACCTCGCCGACCGGCGATCAGCGGAGATCGCCGGCTCGGAGGCGGCCGCTGGCGCCTTGGAGCGGTACGAGCTCGCCTCGACCTCGTACCGGGCCATGGAGCAGGCACTGCGCTTCGGCTCGGACGTGGACCCGCTGGAGGCAGCCGCCGGGGCCGTCCAGGAGATCCCGGCCCGTGAGGTCGAGCGGAGGATCCGGGTCAGCCGGCTGCGGGAGACCCGGAGCGACTCGACTCACCCGCCGACGAATCTCCGCGCGAAGCTGATCCGGACCAGGCCCGCGCAGGACCCGCTCGTGGAGCTGGAGATCGAGGAGAGCCAGGTCATCGACAAAGAGCTGGCCGAGCCTGCGCGGACCGTGCTGAAGGAGCTGCGGTCCGCGCTGCGCTAGACCCTCAGCGACGTCTTGGCGACTGCGGCGACGGCGATGTCGGGGTGGTCGGAGAAGACGCCGTCTACGCCGGTGGCGGCGAAGCGAGCCAGTTCGCCGGCCAGGTCGAGGCCGGTGGGGAGGAAGCGGCGTTCGGCGCGGAAGGTCCAGAGCTGGACCGACAGGCCGGCCCGGTGGGCCAGGTCGACCAGGCGGGTCGGCTCGCCGAGGGCGCCGGTCGGGGTCCGTGGGATGACCAGGTCCTTGTGCGGCGCCAGCACCTGCGCGTACGTCGAGATCTCGCGCAGGCCGACCGGCTCGATCAGGTCCGCGAAGGTCCGGGGGTCACCGGCCCGGAGGAAGTCGTTGGGCGCGTTCTCGGAGTCGATCAGCTGGACCAGCGGGACGTCCGTCATCACCGACAGCCGGCGCAGGCTGGTCGGCTCGAACGACTGGATCATCGCCTCGCCCTTGTGCAGGCCGAGCGCGACCAGGCGCTCCGCGAGCAGCTCCTCCAGCGGCAGGCCGAGGCGGCGGAAGTACGCCGGGTGCTTGATCTCCGGGATGACCCCGATCGGGCGGCCGAGCCGGGCCGACTCCTGCCGCGCCAGCGCGACCACCTGGTCGAAGGTCTGGATCCCCTCGCGGCCGTCGTACGCCGTGTTGGCGGCCCGTAAGGCGGGCATCCGCTCCCGGGCTCGCAGCGTGCGCAGTTCCTCGTAGTTGAAGTCCTCGGCGAACCAGCCGGTCACGGCCGTGCCGTCGACGATCTTGGTGATCCGCCGGTCCGCGAACACCGCGTGCTCCGCGACGTCCGTCGTACCGGACAGTTCGTTCTCGTGCCGGACCACCAGGACGCCGTCGAGCGTCGGGACCAGGTCAGGCTCCAGATAGTCGGCGCCTAGGGCCGCAGCGAGCCGATAGGCCTGCGGCGTGTGTTCCGGACGGTAGCCACTCGCTCCCCGATGCGCGATCACCAGCATGGTTCCAGGACAAGCGGCCGAGGTGGCGGGGTGGGAACTCGTTGCCCAACGCAAAGTGAAGCTCGCCCACCAACTGTGTTCCCTCCCCTCCGCCGAGTGAGCTGGGCCGGTCTTTAATCACATGCTTTTGTCGGTGCGGGCACCTAGCCTCGAAGGGTTATGAAACAGCTTCCGTTGGCCGATCCCGGCATCCCCGATCACCGTTCACCTGCCCGCTACCTGCTGTGGGTGGCGAGCGGTCAGAAGGCCACGCTCGCGGGCGGGATGATCTTCGGCATCCTCGCGATGGGCGCCCAGGCGTTGGTGCCGGCCGTGCTGGGCCAGGCGATCGACAAGGGCATCGCGGCGGGTGACACCGAGCAGCTGCTGCTGTGGAGCTGCGTGCTGGTCGGGGTCGGTCTGCTGCAGGCGCTGGCCGGCATCATGCGGCACCGGTTCGTGGTGGTGAACTGGCTGAGCGGCGCGTACCGGACGGTCCAGGTGGTCACCCGGAAGTCGGCCGACCTCGGCGCCACGCTGCCCAAGCAGCTGGCCACCGGTGAGGTCGTCAGCGTCGGCTCCAGCGACCTGGCCTACGTCGGCAACCTGCTCGAGGTGTCCGGCCGGTTCGCCGGTGCGGTCGTCACGTTCTTCGTGGTCGCGGTGATCCTGCTGTCGTCGTCGACCCTGCTCGGCCTGGTCGTGCTGATCGGCGTACCGCTGATGGTGTTCTGCCTCGGCCCGATGCTGCGGCCGTTGCACGCGCGGCAGTCCGCCCAACGCGAGGCGGTCAGCGAGCTGAACTCGTTGGGCTCCGACATCGTCGCGGGCCTGCGGGTGCTGCGCGGCATCGGCGGCGAGGAGTCGTTCTCCCGGCGGTACCGGCGCGAGTCGCAGGAGGTCCGTACCGCCGGCGTGAAGGTGGCCCGGATCCAGTCGGTGCTCGACGCGGCGCAGGTGTTGCTGCCCGGCATCTTCACCGTGGTCGTCGTCGGCCTCGGCGCGCACTTCGCCCTCCGCGGCGAGCTGAGCCCGGGCAGCCTGGTCGCCTTCTACGGGTATGCGACCTTCCTTGTACTACCGCTGCGGACCGCGACCGAAGCGGCCGAGAAGCTCATGCGAGGCCTGGTCGCGGCCGGACGGGTGAACCGCGTGCTGGCGCTGACGCCCGACGTCGTGGACCCGGCCCGACCCGTGCGGCTGCCCTCGGCGGGCGACCTGGTCGACCCCGTCTCCGGCATCCGCGCACGCAACGGCCTGCTGACCGCCATCGTGTCCGCCGAGCCCGACCGGGCCGCCCTGCTGGCCGACCGCCTCGGCCGGTACGACGACGCGAGCGAGGTCCGGTACGGCGGGGTCACCCTGGCCAGCGCGACTCGTGCTGATGTGCGCGCCCGGATCCTGGTCAGCGACACCGGCTCGCAGCTGTTCACCGGCACCCTGCGCCAGGAGCTGGACCCGGATCACCGGCGTACCGACGAGGAACTGATGACGGCGATGCGGACGGCATCGGCCGAGGACGTGCTGGTCGCGTTGACGGACGGGCTCGACTCCGAGGTCGAGGAGAAAGGCCGCTCGTTCTCCGGTGGTCAGCGGCAGCGGCTGATTCTGGTTCGCGCGCTGCTCGCCGATCCGTCGGTGCTGGTGCTGGTCGAGCCGACCTCCGCCGTCGACGCGCACACCGAGGCGCGGATCGCGGATCGGCTGCGCGAGCACCGGTCCGGTCGCAGCACGGTGGTGCTCACCTCGAGCCCGCTGCTGCTGGATCGTGTCGACGAGGTCATCTTCCTCGCCGGCGACCGGGTGGTTGCCACTGGCAAGCACCGGGAGCTGCTCGAGCAAGACCCGCGGTACCGCAGGACAGTCACCCGGCAGACCGAGGACGAGGAGGTATCGGCATGAGGCAGATCTTGCCGGTGGCGAGCTCGGCGGAGGTTCGTCGGCACGCTCGAAGGATCGCGCGGCGGCATCCGCGGGCGCTGCTCGCGACGATGGGCCTGCACGCGGTCGCGGCCGTCTCCGGGCTGGCCGCGCCGCGGTTGATCGGCACGCTGGTCGAGGATGTCCAGCGCGGCACGACGGCGAGCAAGGTCAACCAGGTGATCCTGGTGATCGCCGTCTTCATCGTGCTGCAGTCGCTGCTCACCCGCTGGGCGCGGTTCCGGTCGTTCGCGCTCGGCGAGCAGGTGCTGGCCGAGCTGCGCGAGGACTTCGTCGACGACGCGCTGGCGCTGCCGATCGGCACGGTCGAGCGGGCCGGGACCGGCGATCTGCTGTCGCGGACCTCGCGGGACGTCGATGCGTTGTCGAGGACGGTGCGGTTCGCCGTACCGGAGACGATCGTTGCCCTCGTCACCATTGTCTTCACGGTCGCCGCGACGCTGCTGGTCGGCGTCTGGGTGCTGGTGCCGCTGCTCGCGATGGTGCCGGCGCTCGTGCTGAGCACCCGGTGGTACCTGCGCTACGCCAAAGACGGGTACCTCCGCGAGAACGCGGCGTACGCGCAACTGACCAGCTCGCTCGCCGAGACGGTCGAGGGCGCCCGCACGGTGGAGGCGCTGCAGCGGTACGAGGAGCGGGTGCGGCGTACCGACGACGACATCCACGGGTCGTACCAGGCCGAGCGGTACACGCTGCGCCTGCGCACGATCTACTTCCCGGTCGTCGAGCTCGGCTACTTCGTGCCGATCGTCGGCACGCTGCTGTTCGGCGGCTGGCTGCACATCAACGGACATGTCTCGCTCGGCGCGGTCACGGCCGGCGTGCTGTACGTGAACCAGCTGATCGATCCGGTCGACCGGCTGATCTCGTGGCTCGACGAGTTGCAGGTCGGTGGCGCCTCGCTCGCGCGACTGCTCGGCATCACCGACGTACCGGACGACCGGACCCCGTCGGGGCACACTCCGGACGGCGAGCTGGTCGAGGCCCGGGACGTGCGGTTCTCGTACGTCGACGGCCGCGACGTGCTGCATGGCGTCGACCTGACCGTCCAGCCGGGCGAGCGGATCGCGATGGTCGGTCCGTCCGGCGCGGGCAAGTCGACGCTCGGGCGGCTGGTCGCGGGCATCCATCCGCCACGCACCGGCTCGGTGAGCGTCGGCGGGGTTGAGATGACGGAGCTGCCGCTGGACGATCTCCGCAAGCAGGTCGCGCTGGTCACCCAGGAGCACCACGTCTTCGTGGGGACACTGCGGGACAACCTCACGATGGCGCGCCAGGACGCCACCGACTCCGAGTTGCTCGAGGCGTTGGCGGCGGTCGACGCGCGCGAGTGGGCCGAGGCGTTGCCCGACGGGCTGGACACACGGGTCGGATCGGGCCGGCTGGCGTTGACACCGGCGCAGGCGCAGCAATTGGCACTGGCCCGGCTGGTGCTCGCTGACCCTCATACGTTGGTACTCGACGAGGCGACCTCGCTGATCGACCCACGGGCGGCTCGGCATATGGAGAGGTCGCTGGCCGCAGTACTGGAAGGCCGGACGGTCATCGCCATCGCCCACCGCCTCTACACGGCGCACGACGCCGACCGGGTTGCGGTGGTCGAGGACGGCCGCATCAGCGAGCTGGGCAGCCATGACGAACTAGTGGCCCATCAGGGCTCCTACGCCGCGCTCTGGAACTCCTGGCACGGCTGAGCTTTTTTGACGACACCGGCCTCCACTTCGAGTTGAAGTGGAGGCCGGTGTCTAGTGTCGTTTGCGGATTGTCAGGACGGCGGAGTCGACGTGAGGTGGGGGTGTGAAGGCCTTTCGGGGAAGACGCAGGCCGATCGACAGGTCGTAGTACCGGCTCCATCTGGAAGCGGCCGGTGCTTGGTGGCTGGTCCAGCGGTTGGCCACTTGACGTTGCAGGACGAGGTCGGCCGCGACCAGGCGGGTGCCTGGGGCAAGCAATCTCTTGAGCAACGCGGTGGAGATCCCGTACGGCGGACTGGAGACCACCCGGAACGGCCGTGACGGCAACCGGAGGTCACTCGCATCGGCACGCACCACCGTGACCGGATCGTCCGCGAACCGCCGACGCAATCGGTCGGCGCGACCAGGGTGGAGCTCTACAGCGACCACCTGGGCTCCAGCACGGACCAGCGGCGCGGTCAGCGCGCCGAGGCCGGCACCGACGTCGAGGACGAGATCACCGGCTTTGACTCCGGCGGCGTCGACGACGCGTTGGGCCCAACGACTATCGAGCGGATGCCATCCCCAGGCACCCCTCGCCTGCCCGTAGCCGGGCACGACGGACCATCACGAAGTAGTTGATAGACATGCGTCGACCTTAGAGTGTGGAACGCCTTGCCATCAAAGCATTTTCGGCTGCGCGCCCAACGACGTGACTGTCTCGCTGGTACGCCGCTGCGCCAGCTCCAGCCGGTCCTTCCTGGCCGCGGAGAGGTCAGGCTTGGCGAGCTCGCGTTGTACGTCGAGGACGCGGACGGGCAGCGTGTCGGTCATCAGCAACGGCGCGTACTGCGCTTCGGCCTTCCACCGGTCGCCGTCCTTGCGGAAGGTGAACTTCATCAGCAGCCCCTCGGCCTTCGTGCTGTCGGGCTGCCGATGCGCGGCGACCAGGTTGCCGAGTCCGTAGACGACCCACTTGCCGTTGATCTGCTCGACCGGCTGGACCACGTGCGCGTGGTGGCCGAGGATCAGATCGATGTTGCTGTCGGCAAGGAGTTCCCTGGCGACCGTACGCTGCTGGTCGTTGGGCTTCTTGCTGTACTCGTCACCCCAGTGGCAGCTGACCACGACGATCTCGGCGCCGTTGTCGCGGGCCTTCGCAGCCATCGCCTTGATCTTGTCGACGTCGAGCTTGCCGGCCCGCCAGGTCTGGCCGTCGGGGTACGGGAGTCCGTTGAAGCCGTAGGTGTAGCTGAGCAGGGCGACCTTCACGCCTTGCACCGTGACGATCGTCGGGGTCTCGGCCTCTTCGGGCGTGCGGGCGGTGCCGGTGTGCTTCAGGCCTGCCTTGTCGAGCAGCTTCAGGGTGCGGTCGATGCCGGCCGCTCCCTGGTCGAAGCTGTGGTTGCTGGCCGTGGAACACGCGTCGTACCCGGTCTTGACCAGGGCCGGGACGATCTGCGGTGGGCCTTGGAAGAGCGGGTAGCCCTTGGGCGGCGTGCCGAGCGGGGTCTCGAGGTGGCAGACGGCCAGGTCGGCTTGCTCTACCAGGGGTTTGACGCCCTTGAGGAGCGGGGCGAAGTCCCATTCGCCGTTGCTGCCGTCGCGTTTGGCGGTGTTCCAGAGGCGCTCGTGCAGGAGGACGTCGCCGGTCGCGACCAGGGTCAGCTGGTCCGGCTGGTTCGGTCCGTTGGCAGGCTTCTTGTTGGGCGCGGCAGCGGGCTTGTTCTCCGCTGCTTCGGTATCGGCGATACAGCCGGTGACCGCCACCATGCCCGCGATCAGCAGGAACGCTGCGACCATCTTCCGTGCAGCCCGCCCCAAGCCTGTCATCTGTGTCCCCCGGTTCAGCAGGTCCGCACCCCGCGGTCCTGCTGAGGAGACGCCCCGGCGGCCGGAAAAGTTGGGGCCCTGTGAGCGGGTTAACCTCAGCGGATGGTGGAACTGAAGACCGCGGACCAGATCGAGCAGATGCGCGCCGCCGGACGAGTGGTCGCCTCGGCCCTGGTCGCGGTCAAGAAGCATGCCTCGGTCGGCGTCTCGCTGCGCGAGCTGGACGAGGTCGCCCGCGAGGTGCTCCGGTCCGCCGGCGCGGTGTCGCTGTTCGACGGTTACCAGCCCGGCTTCGCGACCAGGCCGTTCAGCGGCGTGATCTGTACTTCGGTCAACGACGCCGTCCTGCACGGCCTGCCGAGTGATCTCCGGCTGGCCGACGGCGACCTGCTGAACGTCGACTGCGGCGCCTCGGTCGACGGCTGGTGCGCCGACTCGGCCACCAGCTTCGTCGTCGGTACTCCGCGCGCCGAGGACCTCCAATTGATCGAGACGACCGAGCAAGCACTCTCGGCCGGTATCGCGGCCGCCGTCCCGGGTGCTCGATTGGGCGACGTCGGCGCGGCCATCGGCGAGATCGGCCGCCGGGCCGGCGTCGGCACCAACCTCGACTTCGGCGGCCACGGCATCGGCCGCCGCATGCACGAAGAACCCCACGTCCCCAACGGCGGCCACCCCGGCCGGGGCCTGAAGCTCCGCCCCGGCCACGTCATCGCCATCGAACCCTGGTTCTGGCACGGCCCGGGCAGCGTCTACGTCATCGACGACGACGGCTGGACCCTCCGCTCCACAGACCAAACCCGAGGCGCCCACGCCGAACACACCGTAGCGATCACCCCCGAAGGCCCCGAGATCCTCACGGCCCGCGAATGACTCTGCGCTGGCCGGAGAACTGGGCCGCTTTGGTGTCCGGCGAGGAGTGCGACTTCTGCCACGGCATGGGACAGGACCGCAACGAGTACGGCGCGCGGATCTTCGAGGGCCAGTACATCGACGGGTATCTGCAGAGCGCTGCCGTCCAGACGGGCTATTCGCTGTCGATCTGGAAGGGCCACGTCGTGGAGCCGGTCGAGCTGAGCGACCAGGAAGCGGCCGGCTATTGGCTGGAGACGCTCCGGGTCGCGCGGGCGATCATCGCGATCTACCAGCCGCTCAAACTCAACTACGAGACCCTCGGCAACACCAGCCCGCACCTGCACACCCACCTCTTACCGAGATACACCGAAGACCCCCGCCCCGGCCAGCCGTTCCCCTTCCCAGCACCCCGGCACCCAGAGCCCCAGATCCCGGAGGAACAGTTCCTCGCACCGGTCCGGGCCCTGCGAAACCAGCTCAGCTAGAAGAGCGTTTGTTGGTTGGGGTCTGGGGTTAGGGGTGGGACTGGAGCCGAGGCGCGGTGGGTGCGGCGGTTGCGGGTGTAGTCAACCGGTTGGCGGCGGGTGCGGAAGCGGGCGTTGGTGGGGTCTGGTTCGCCCCAGCCTGAGCGGGAGCCTGGGCCGGAGGCTTCTACTACGCCGTTGGTTGAGGAGCGGTGGCGGGCGCCTCGGCCGAAGCCGTGTTTGTCCAGGAGGGGGCGGGCCTTCTCCTCGAAGGCGTTGCGGAAGCTTTGCAGGGCGTTGGAGCCGTGGGAGTAGAGCTGGTCGTAGCGGGAGACCAGGTCGGGGCGGTCCTCGGCCAGCCACTTCATGAACCATTCCTTGACGCCTGGGCGCAGGTGCAGGATCAGGGTGGTGACGCCGGTTGCGCCTGCGTCGGCTAGCTCGCCGAACAGGTGGTCGAGTTGCTCGGGGGAATCGGTGAGCCAGGGAAGTACGGGTGCGACCATCACCCCGCAAGGGAGGCCGGCCTCGCGGATGGCGCGGATCAGGTCGAGGCGACCGCGTACTGACGGGACGCCGGGCTCGACCAACCGGCGGAGATCTTCGTCGGCGAGGGCCAGCGAGACGCCCAGGCCGACTGGGACTTCTTCCGCGGCGGCGGCCAGGACGGAGAGGTCGCGCCGGAGCAGCGTGCCCTTCGTCAGGATCGACAGCGGAGTGCCGGACGCGGCGAGCGCCTCGATGATGCCGGGCATCAACTGGTAGCGACCCTCGGCCCGTTGGTAGGGATCGGTATTGGTGCCGAGGGCAACCTGTTCGAAACCCCAGGACGGCCGGGCGAGTTCGCGGCGCAGTACGTCCGCCACGTTGGTCTTGACGACGATCTGCTGGTCGAAGTCCAGCCCGGTGTCGAGCTCGAGGTAGCGGTGGCTCGGCCGGGCGAAGCAGTAGCGGCAGGCGTGGGTGCAGCCGCGGTACGGATTGATCGTCCAGTTGAACGGCATCCCCGAGCCCGGCACCGAGTTCAGCGCCGAGCGCGCCAGCACCTCGTGGAACGTGACGCCCCGGAACTCCGGGGTCGTCACGCTCCGCACCAACCCCGCGATCGACCCCAGCCCCGGCAGCGCACCCGGCGCCTCTGCTTCGATCCGCTGCCCAGCCCATCGCATGGACAACAGTCGAACACATGTTCGGCCAGGAATCAAATAAAGGCAGCAGCGTTCCGCACGGCCCATTCGCGATAGGGCAAAGCGGGCCGCCCGGTCACCTCCAGCACGGTCGGCTCAGGCGTCATCCGGTACTCCGACATCATCCGGAACCCGTCCAGCAACCACTCGGCCGTCTCCACTCCCATGGAAGGCGACCAGGCCGCTAGCGCCTCCGCCCGCGACAACGACTCGAACCGCAACGACCGCCCGATGGCCGCACCGATCAACGCAACCTCCTCCGGCTGCGTGATCGCCTCCGGCCCGCTCATCACCAACCGATGCCCGGTATAGCTCTCATCCAGCAGCACAACCCGAGCCACCGCCGCGATATCCCCCAGATCGATCGGCGTCTGCACCGCCTCCGGATAGGGCGCCCGCACCACCCCCTCAGCCTTGATCGACTCAGCCCAATCCAGCGTGTTGTTCATGAACTGCCCCGGCCGCAGATGCGTCCACTCGAACCCGGCCTCCTCCACAGCCCGCTCGACCTTGTAGTAATGCCACGCCGACGGATCCCCCGCCGCCTCGTACTCCGCAGGCTCCCCCGACAACACGACCACCCGTCGCACCCCCGCCTCCAACGCACACTCCACAAAGGAGTCCACCCGGGCAGGCAGCGGCGCGAGATAGACCGTGTCCACGCCTTTCAAAGCAGCCGGCAGCGTCGACGGCCGCCCCAGATACCCCTCCGCAACCTCCACCCCAGGAGGCAACGCAGCCCGCACGGGGTCATTCGTCAGCGCCCGCACAGAAGAAACCCCAGAAGCCACCAACTCATCCACCAGCAGCCGCCCCACACTGCCCGTCGCACCCGTCACCAGAATCGTCATCCGCACTCCTCAGCTTGCTATTCTCGTAGGCTATACGAGAATAGCAAAGGCGCGCATATGAGAAAGTTCCTCGACAGCAGGAACGGGGAGGCGACGATGGCAGTTCGGCACAGCGGCGGCGGTTCGGCCGACCGCACCTTGGCCCTGCTCTGGCGGAACCACAAGCCGGCCCAGCCGAGTCAGCAGACCAAGCTCGGCCGCCGCCCCACCCTCGACCTCGACAAGGTCGTCGACGCCGGTATCGCGCTGGCCGACTCCCACGGCCTGGCCGCCGCCTCGATGAGCGGCGTCGCCAAGGCACTCGGCGTCGGCACCATGACGCTCTACACCTACGTCCCCTCCAAGGAGGAGCTCCTCGACCTGATGGTCGACCAGGTACTGGCCGAGCGCGACCTCCCCGCCCCCGGCGAACCACGCCCCACCGGCTGGCGCGACCAGATCAACCTGTACTCCGAACAGACCCGCGCCATGTTCCACCGGCACCCCTGGCTGGCCAGCATCTCCACGATCCGCCCACCCGTCGGCCCCGGCATGCTGGCCGCTCGCGAGTACCTACTGTCTGCCTGCGCGGTACTGGGCCTCTCCCCCCGCCAGACCAACACGGCAGCCCTCGCCATCACGACGTACATCGACTCTGCCGCCGGCCTGGAGGCGGAGAGCGACCAGCTGGAGCGAGAGACCGGTCAGAGCCACGACGCCTGGTGGACCGAGCGCTGGGACCTCTGGGAGACATACTTCGACCAGGACCGCCACCCGACGATGACGGCGATCTGGAACGCCAAGGGCTACGGCGACGGCACCCGCGAGGCCGCCGACGAGTCCTACCGCTTCGGCCTCGACCGCCTCCTGGACGGGATCGAGTCCCTCAAGAGCCGGAAGCCCTGAGCCGCCCCTGCCGATCAGCGATGTAGTCCCGAGCATTCGAGGCGCTCTCCAGTTGCCCGACCGACTCGTACAGGCCCGCCGACACAGTGGCCAGCTCGATCGCCTCCAGCAACCGCCCCTGCATGTCCCGTACCAGCGCCAGCTCCCAGTGCACCACCGCATCGCTCGTCGGGCTCCGCAGGTCATCCGCAGGCAACTCGTCGACCACGGCCCGGGCCTCGTCGAGCAACCCTTCCGCCTGGTCCAACGAGCCGGTATAGCGCGCCGACTGAGCAGCAAGCCGCAGCGCCGCCACCTGGTCGTGCAACTCCCCGGCCAGCGCGTACTGCGCGGCCGCGGCGACCAGGGCATCAACAGCCTCGGAGTCCTGGTTGAGCTGTTCGAGTAGCTCGCCCTTCTTGCGCAGGATCATCCCCAGCCACTCCGGCCCGGCATCGGGCGGTACGTCGGCAAGTACCAGCTCGGCCTGGGGCAACGCGGCCGCCGCCTCGTTGAGGTCCAGGTACGCCGCGAACAGCACGTTGCGTAGTACCCGCAAGCTGTCCGGCTCGGCCAGCCCCGCGATGCGCGAGTCGGTCAGCGAAACCAGCACCTGCTCCGCGATCTCCGCAGCCTCCAGGTTGCGCTCCTGAAGGTGCATCCGATGTGCCATCTCGATCCGCGCCTTGGCGAGCGCCCAACCGGCCACCGGGTCGTCCGGCCGGGCAGCGACCGCGGCAAGTTGCTCCGCGCAACCACCGTCGCCGAAGAGATCCAGCGAAGCGACCCACGGCCGCTCGGCCAGCAGTGACCGGGCGAGATCGCTCTGGTGCCGGTTGCCGTTTCGCTGATCAAACGACGCCGCCAGCTTCCACGCCTGCTCGGTGAGCGATTCGTCGATCCGCCCGGCCGCGACGCAGAAGGCCAGCGCATCGGCCTGCGAGACGTTGGCGTCGAGGCCGGCCGTATGCCGCTGGACCAGCTCCCGAGCCCGCTCGAGATTCCCCGTCAGCACGCAGAACCTGATGTGCTGGGCATGCGCGAACAACTCGTCGGGATCGTCACGTACCAACCGATAAGCCACCCGATGAGCATCAGCGGCCGCCTCCAGCTCCCCCACCGCGACATAGGCCGGCAGCGCCGCCGCCAGCAACGCCTGTGGTTGCTGGTGGCAACCATCGACCGGCGAGGCGAAGGCCGCCTCGGTCACGGCGACGGCCTCGGCAGCGCGGCCCGTCTCGATCAGATGCCTGACCTGGTAGATCTGCTCACAACCCTCACACCAGGCGAAGTCGTCCCGCTCAGCCGCCAGGCACGCCTGGTACTGCGCTTCCGCCACCGCCGCGTCGCCGAGATGTCTGGCAACCAGCCACCGGCAGAAGTGCACGATCCGCAGACTGTTCCCGGCCGCCCGATGCCGCCGCTCCAGATCGTCGAGCAGGTCCAGCGTCCGGTCGAGCGGCAACCCGGAATACTCGTCGAACTGCAGCACGACGTACCCGAAGGTGGTCAGCAAGCTGTCGAGCTGCTCCGGATCCGGCTCGGCGTCGTACGCCGCGACCGCCCGCCCGAAGGCTCCAGCGCCAGCGCCGGATCCGCACCGAACACCAGCCGGTCCACTTGGGCAATGAGCAGTTCGAGGTCCACCCCAAGAGACTAGAGGTCGAGGGTGATCCAGGCGGGGTCGTGGTCGGTCCCATCGCGGGCCAGCTTGCGGCGACGGCCGATGAAGGCGCCGGTCAGCCGTGGGGCGAGGGCGGGTGACAGCCAGATCTGGTCGATCAGGTCGAAGGACCGCGGCTGCCCGGTCTCCTTGAAGGTCGACGTCCACGCCGGACTCACCGGCAGCTCGACCGTCGTCTTCACCATCCCCACCTCGGTCGGCGACAAGAGCGCACTGACCATCCCCGACTGCTCGTACGCGACCAGCGCCGGCGAGTCCGGCGTGTCGTTCATGTCGCCGCAGAGGAGATAGCGCTGGCGGCTCGAAGTACGGGCCGCGATGATCCGGGTGATCGTCTCGGCTTGCCGCTGCCGCAGCAGTTGGGCCGCCGCGGCCGCTGCGACCGGATCGGCGACGGTGAAGTCGACGAACTTCGACTTCAGGTGGGTACCGAAGATGGTCAGAATCCGCCGCCCGGCAGCGTCCAGGATCTCCGCCTCGACCAGGTCGCGGGAGAAGATCGGCCGGTCCGGTACGTCGGGATGGAACACCCGCTGATAACTCGTCACCCCGCCGAGCGGCCGCCGCGACAGGATCCCGATGTCGATGAACCGGACCGAGTCGTTGCCGTCGATCACCATCACGTGCTCGTACGCCCCGCCCAGGTGCTCGCGGTTGAACTCCCGCAGCACGTCGACGTTCTCGATCTCCTGCACCACCCAGACGTCGACATCCGCCGCCAGCAGCCGCTCGGCGATCCGGGCCGTGTCCTCGGCCGGTTTGGAGACCAGCAGCTTCCCGTGCCCGTCCAGCTGCAGCCGCCGCCGGTCCTCGTTGTCGAACGTGTACGTCGCCGGCACCGAACTCGTCCCCGCCGCCAGCACCTCGACCGCACCGGCGAAGTTCCACCGGTCGAACAGGTTGTTCAGATTGAACGTCCCCACCGTGAGCACCATCAGCCCTCCCCAGGCTCGATACCCCTTGCCTCACGGTAGCGTGTGCGACCGGGGTGTGGAGAGGGGCTGGGGATGGGAAGCGAGAAGTTTCAGGTCGACCTGCACGGGGTCGTCGATCTGCTGAGCAATCACCTGTACAGCAGTCCGCGGGTCTACCTGCGGGAGTTGCTGCAGAACGCCGTCGACGCGATCACCGCGCGCCGGGCCGTCGACGCCGGCGCGCCGGGGCGGATCGACGTACAGGTCGACGACCGGCGGATCAGCGTCAGCGACTCCGGGATCGGGCTGCTCCCCGGCCAGGTGACCGAGTTGCTCGCGACGATCGGGCGGAGCTCCAAGCGGGACGAGATCGGGTTCGCGCGGACCGAGTTCCTCGGCCAGTTCGGGATCGGGCTGTTGTCGGCGTTCATGGTGGCCGAGGAGATCGAGGTGGTCACCCGCCCGGCCGACGGCCCCACCACGCTCTGGATCGGTACGGCGGACGGCAGCTACTCGCTGCAGGAGACCAGCCCGCGCGACGAGGTCGGTACCACCGTCACGCTGACCGCCAGACGCGGCGCCGAGCAGTGGTACAAGCAGGCCACCGTGATCGAGCTGATCCGCCTCTTCGGAGCCCTGCTCCCGCTGGAGATCAAGGTCAACGGCGACCAGGTCACCGACGGCCGCGCCCCCTGGGAAGCAACCGGTACTACGCAACGCGCCGAGCTACTCGGCTACGCGCAGGACAAGTTGGGGTTCACCCCCTTCGACGTCATTCCACTCAACATCCCGGCCGCCGGGCTGACCGGTGTCGCGTTCGTCCTGCCCTTCCCCGCCAGCCCGGCCGAGCGCGCGACCCATCGCGTCTACCTCAAGCGAATGCTGCTCGCGGAAGGCGTCGAGGGCCTGCTGCCGGACTGGGCGTTCTTCGTCCGCGCCGTCATCGACACCTCCGAGTTGCGCCCGACCGCGAGCCGCGAAGCCCTGTTCGACGACGGCAACCTCGAGGCCACCCGGGAAGCACTCGGCGCACAACTGCGCGGTTGGCTGGTCCGGCTGGGCAGTACCGATCCGCAGAAGCTCGACCGGTTCCTCGGCATCCACCAGCTCGGGGTGAAGGCGCTCGCGCTGCACGACGACGAGATGCTCCGGCTGGTGTATCGCTGGCTGCGGTTCGAGACCAACCACGGCCGGATGACCGCCGCCGAGCTGCACGAGCGGCGCGGCGAGATCCGTTATGTTGCGACGATCGAGGAGTTCCGCCAGCTCGCGGCCGTCGCTGCCGCGCAACAGCTCACCGTCGTCAACGGCGGCTACACCTACGACAGCGAACTGCTCGAACGGCTCCCCGACGTCGTCCCCGACCTGACCACGAGCCGCTTCGACCCGACCGAGCTGTCGACCAGCTTCGACAGTCTGGATCCGGCCACCGAGCTGGCGTTGCGGCCGTTCATCCGCCTTGCCCAGGACGCGCTCGACGCCGTGGGGTGCGAGGTCGTGGTCCGCGCCTTCGACCCGGCCGGGCTGCCCGCGATCTACCTGGTCGATCGGTCGGCACAGTTCGCGGCTGAGCTTCGCAGTACGAAGAGCAAAGCGGATGCGTTGTGGGCCGAGGTGCTCGGCGCGCTCGACACGCATGACGACAGCCGGCCGCAACTCGTCCTCAACCACCGCAGCCCGCTGGTGCGCAGGATGGTCTCGCTGACCGATCCCGAGCTGACTCGGCTAGCCGTGGAAGGCCTTTACGGGCACGCATTGATGCTCGGCTACCACCCGATCGGCCCCGCGGACTCCGCCTTGGTGAACCGCTCCTTCCTCGGCCTGCTCGATCAGGCCGTCCCGTCCCAGGAGGACCCGCGATGAGTGACGATCTCGTTGATCGGCTGCAGCGCGCGGAGAGTACGCCGTACGGGAAGGCGCGGTCGGCGTTGCTGGAGGATGTCGTCCGCCGGGCCGACGCGGCCGAGAACCAGGAGCTGTCGTTCTACTCGCGGCTGAGCCTGGTCACGGCGTACGTGATGGGTGGCGAGGCGCGGAAGTCGCTGGTGCCGTTCGCGCGCTGCGTGGCCGACTGGGATGCGGAGCCGGAGCGGTACAGCGATCACACGCACACGTTCCTGTGGACGTTCAAGTACGCGCCGAGCACGTTGAGCCAGTTCCCCGAGGTGCCGTTGGCGCAGACGTACGGCGTACTGGACGACATGGAGCGGCGGTGGCGGACCGGCGGGCACAGCATGCATGCGGTGCACCAGTACCGCTGGCTGGTCGCCAGTCATGTCGGCGATGCGGAGACGGCGGCCGAGCAGTACCGGCTCTGGTCGACGGCTCCGCGTGACTCGTTGTCGGACTGCGTCGGGTGCGACCCGACCTCCAAGGTCAGCCACCTGATCGACATCG
Organism: Kribbella sp. NPDC051718; assembly: GCF_040681515.1. Taxonomy (NCBI): domain Bacteria; kingdom Bacillati; phylum Actinomycetota; class Actinomycetes; order Propionibacteriales; family Kribbellaceae; genus Kribbella; species Kribbella sp. NPDC051718. The sequence continues at coordinate 434,424 of NZ_JBFAYZ010000001.1, forward strand.
GCCGCCCGGCCGACGCAGTAGCGCTCGCTGTCGGCGTACTGGACGGGACGCTGACCTGCAACGAGCAACCGCAGCAGATGCTGACCGCGCTGCTGCCGGCTTATGTTGCCGAGGGCATGTATTCGGAAGCCGTCGACGCGCACCGACGGTCCTACCGGGCGCTCCGCAACCTTCCCGGCGAGCTGAAGGCCTACGCCGACCACGTCGTCTTCCTCGCCCGGACCGGCAACGAAACAAAGGCGATCGAGCTGGTCGAGCGGCATCTGGCCGACCTCGACGACCCGCCGACCACGCTGGCCGAGATGAACTTCGCCGCGGCCGCATCGCTGGCTCTGCGGCGAGTCGGCTCCCTGATGATCCGACGTCCCCAGGGTGACGACGTGCCGGCGCCTCAGCTCGCCGAGGAGCTGGCCGACCGGGCGCTCGGCCTCGCGGCTCGGTTCGACGAACGCAACGGGACGGCGCACCAGACCCAGGTCATCCAGTCGGTGCTCACGGCCGAGCCCTGGGTCGAGTACCTACCGCTGTCCGAGACAGCGCGCCGGGCTCGGGCAAGAGTCGAGGCGCCACAATCCCAACCACAGCAGGCGGAAGTACCGGCTGAAACACCGCAGGGCAGCGGCTGGCTGGACCGGGCTGAGGAAGCCTGGCAGCACTACCGTCGCGACGACGCCATCGCGGCCTGGAAGTCCTTCGAAGCCGAAGTCCCCGAAGAGGCCCGCACTCCCCTGGACCGCGCCCGCCTCTTCGACCTCTGGGGCCTGACCTCCCAGGACGAGCCCGAGGTCGCTCTCGACGCCTGGCGCAACGCCCTGACCCTGTACGCCGACCTAGGCGAAGAGGCCCGGCTACTCCGCAACCGTGCGCGGATCGCCCGCATGCTGGGCCACCTGAGTCAGGTCGAAGAGGCCCTGGCCACCGGCGAGCAGCCGATGCGCTGGCTGATCGCCAACGACGAACCCCGTCGCCGCGCCGGCTGGCAGGACTCGCTGGCCACCCTCTACGCCCAGGACGGCCGCTTCGAAGACGCCGTGGCCGAGCTCGAAGCCGCCCGCCAACTCCCCGACACCGACTCTGACCAGCTGGCCAGCTCGTCGATCCTGCTGAGCAACCTCCTGGTCCAGCTGAACCGGCTGGAAGAGGCCGAGGCAGCCGCCACCGTCGGCCTGACCGCCAGCGACGACCTGGCCCGCTCGGTGGCCTACCGGCAGCGCGGCCGGGTCCGCGCCAAGCTGGATCGCGCAGCCGAGGCGGTCGATGACCTGGAGGAGGGGATCGCCATCGCCTCCGGCCTCCCCGTCTCGCAACCACACGTCGCCTTCGGCCAGGTCGACCTGGCCCGCGCCTATCTGATGGCCGGTCGGCCTCTCGAAGCAGCCGAGACGGCTGAGGAGGCGTCGCCGGTCCTGGAGAGCGACCCTGACTTCGCCTGGACGTTGGCGGACGCTCGCAGCGTACTGGTCGATGCCTACCGCGCACTCGGTGAACTGGAGGCCGCGCTGGCCAAGGTCCGCGCCCAGCTGACCGATGCTCCCGAGGACGCGCATCCGCACTGGCTGGGCCTGCTGCGCAAGGACGAGGGCATGCTCCTCGAACGAATGGACCGCGACGAGGAGGCAGTCGACGCCCTGGTCGCCGCAGCCGAGTACTTCGAAGCCGCCGAGCAACCCATCGAGTACGTCCAAGCCATCCGTCTCGCCGCCCAGTCGGCCCGCTACTGCGGCAACTTCCCCCTGGTACCGGAGCTCCTGGCCAAGGCCCAATCAGTACTCGACGCCCTCCCCTCGGCCGACGAGTCGGTCATCTTCCAGCAGGCAGGCATCCACTGGGACCTGGCCATGCTCGAACTCCAGAAGGGCGACCCCGCAGCGGCAGTAGCCCAGGCCCACCAGGCGGCGGCGTACTACGAACGCGGCGCCTTCGAATCCCAACTGACCAACGCCAAACTCCTGATAGCCGAACACGGCACCACAGACGAAGTACTGGCCCGAGAGATCTTCAACTCCACCCACCCCGGCGACGACTTCTGGTACCGCTCCGGCTACCTCCTACTAGACCGCCTCCGCACCCAAGGCCGCACCGAAGAAGCCACCGCCCTAGAGGCCCAACTCACGAACCAGTAGCAGCCGACGCTTCGCGTCACCTCGGCGACCGCACCGCCACGCATACACAACCCTCGCGAACGGCTGCGACACGCCCTGGTAAGCGTTTGCTCGCCGGGTTTGGTGTGCGCTGGCGAACCGGGCCGGACCGCCAGCCCATCAAACGCCCCCATCAACCACCCGACACGCCGAGCCAGGCACCCGCCCCCGGATGTTTGATGGCCTGGCGATCCGTCCGTTGCCCCAGCAACACCTCGCGGTGGTCGAGGACGGCTGCCGACGTACGGCAGGGTTGGTTCAGGAGCCGGTGGCTTGGCGGCTGGACATCAAGGCGTCGGTGATCAGTTCGTCGCGGAAGCGTTGGCCTAGGGGGACTGTGGTGTGGACGCCGTCTCGGACGTAGTGGCGGGTGGATCTTACTTTGGCTATGAATTCGGCCCAGCGGACTACGTGGAGGTTGGGGTAGCGGCGTTCGGCGTCGTCCAACTGGCGGTTGACCCAGTTGGTGTTGCGGCGGTCGGCTCGTTGGACGAGGTCGGACTCGCGGGTGCGGCATACGTACGAGTTGACCCAGAAGACCTCGCGAGCGGGACCGATGATGCGCGTCGCGCGGTCGACCTGGGGGCCGAAGGCCGGCGGCTTGAAGATGTCGTTGGAGCCGACTGCCATCACGATCCGGCTTGGGAGGCCGTACTTCGTTTTCCAGCGTTCCAGCGCGTCGACAGCGGCCTCGGTGGGCTGGCCGGCCCAGTTGTGCATGGCCATCGGCTTGTGGGTCAGGGTGAGGACCCGGCGGGCCAGGTGGTTGCCGTCCTGGACCATGATGCTGTCGCCGAACAGGAAGACCCCGTCGGCCGCGACCACCCGGCGGATCTGGTCGTCGGAGGAGATGGAGGTGTTCAGCCCCTCCCACGGATCAAGCTGCCCGGAGCCGTAGGTGTCCGCCGAGACCGAGTTCGACGTCGCGACCATCGCCGCACCCGTGGCGACCGCGACTGCCCCGAATCCGAGCAGACGACGGCGTGACAGCCTCACCCCACCCACAGACGTCCCCACAATCCCTACTCTGCGTCTCGACCCACGGCCTCACAACCGATCCCCCCGAATTCTGCAGGAACTCTCAGCAATCCACCACATGGCGGGGCTCCTACCGGTTAGCGAAGGCCGGCCCGTCGTCCTTCAGTTGGTCCCCCGCCACGGCGATTCGCCGACCGTCCGTGTTCAGCAGTTGGCCGACCGTCGCGGTTGCCGTCAGCGAGGCCACGGCGCGGAGTACGCCTGCATGGGCAACCACAAGGACCACCGGCGCGAGAGCCGCAGCACTCTTCAGCCCTCGCTGGACCCGGTCGGCGAACAGGTCGAAAGGTTCGGCTCGGCGAGGCCCAGGGGCTTGGCGACGATCGCGGCGGTCTCTCGTGCCCGGCTCAGGTCGGAGCAGCTGACGGCTCCGATTCCGGCGTCGCGACAACGACGAGCCAGCTTGGCTGCTTGCTGCCTGCCGAGCTGGGTCAACGGTGGATCTGCCTGCCCGGCCCATCGGCCGTCCGCGTTCCAGGTCGACTGACCGTGGCGGACGACGAGGAGCTGAACCGTGGTGAGGGCTACTCCCACTCGATGGTGCCCGGCGGCTTGCTGGTGATGTCCAGGGTGACCCGGTTGATCTCGTCCACCTCGTTGGTGATCCGGGTGGAGATCTTCTCCAGGACGTCGTACGGCAGGCGGGCCCAGTCGGCGGTCATCGCGTCCTCGCTGGTGACCGGGCGCAGCACGACCGGGTGGCCGTAGGTGCGGCCGTCACCCTGGACACCGACCGAGCGGACGTCGGCGAGCAGCACCACCGGGAACTGCCAGATGTCGCGGTCGAGGCCGGCCGCGGTCAGCTCGGTGCGGGCGATCAGGTCGGCCGCGCGGAGGATCTCCAGCCGGTCCTTGGTGACCTCGCCGATGATCCGGATCGAGAGGCCCGGGCCGGGGAACGGGTGCCGGTAGACCAGCGTCTCGGGCAGGCCGAGGGCGATACCGAGCTCGCGGACCTCGTCCTTGAACAGCGTCCGCAGCGGCTCGATCAGCGAGAACTGCAGGTCGTCCGGCAGGCCGCCGACGTTGTGGTGGGACTTGATGTTGGCCGTCCCGGTACCGCCGCCGGACTCGACCACGTCCGGGTACAGGGTGCCTTGAACCAGGAACTCGATGTGCCGCTCGGCGTCCAGCTTGCGGGCGGTCGCCTCGAAGGTGCGGATGAACTCGCGACCGACGATCTTGCGCTTCTGCTCCGGCTCGGTGACACCGGCCAGCGCGCCGAGGAACTGGTCCTCCGCGTCGACGACCTCGAGCCGGGTGCCGGTGACCGCGACGAAGTCCTTCTCGATCTGGTCGGACTCACCGGCGCGCTGCAGCCCGTGGTCGACGTACACACAGGTGAGCTGGTCGCCGATCGCCTTGCTGACCAGGGCCGCCGCGACGGCGGAGTCGACGCCGCCGGACAGCGCGCACAGGACCTGCTTGTCGCCGACCTGCTGGCGGATCAGCTCGACCTGCTCGTCGACCAGGTTGGTGGTCGTCCAGTCGCCCTTGCAGCCGGCGATGTCGAGGAGGAAGTGCTCGAGCACGGCCTGCCCGGCCTGCGAGTGCAGCACCTCCGGGTGCCACTGCACACCGGCCAGCTTGCGGTCCAGGTCCTCGAAGGCCGCCACCGGCGCACCCTCGGAGGCAGCCAGTACGTCGAACCCGGCCGGCGCGGCGTGCACCGCGTCACCGTGGGACATCCAGACGCTGAGGTCCGCGGGGATACCGGCCAGCAGCGTGCCGGCCGCACCGACGGTCACCGGGGTCCGGCCGAACTCACGCAGCCCGGTACGCCGGACGTCGCCGCCGAGCGTCTGGGCCATCGCCTGGAACCCGTAGCAGATCCCGAACGCGGGCACCCCGGCCTCGAACAGCCCCGACTCGACCCGCGGCGCGCCCTCGGCGTACACAGACTGCGGTCCGCCGGACAAGATGATCGCCTTCGGATTCCGGGCCAGCATCTCCTCGACCGCCATCGACGACGGCACGATCTCGGAGTACACGTTGGCCTCGCGCACCCGGCGCGCGATCAACTGCGCGTACTGCGCCCCGAAGTCGACGACCAGAACCAGCTCATGCTCAGTCACTTGTCAAGGGTATCGGTGCAGGTCAGCTCCGCTGTAATCAGCACTCTCGCCGGCGCCCGGAACGACAACAACTCAATCATCGGCGGCTCGGCCTCAACCGCCCGTACTACGGACAGCAACGACGCCGCACACTCCAAGGCCACCCGCGCCTCCAACCGAGCCAGCCCCGCCCCGAGACACCGATGAACCCCAAGCCCAAAAGCCAGATCGGCCGGCCCGCCATGCCCGCTGAGCCCAAGAAGCAAGGGCGCCCCACCAGGCACCTCAACCCCACCGACCACAGCAGGCCCCGCCGTAACCCGCCGCCAGGTCGGCACCGAAGACGCCTCCCGCAACACCTCCTCGACAACTTCTGTGGGGTTGTCCACCACTCGTCCAAGAGTCTTCTGAAAGGCAGTAGAAATCAGTTGGGTGGTTGTTTCCTGGCCTGCGATCAGCAAGAAGTAGGCAACTGCACACACCTCTTCGTCGCTCAACCCCAACCGCACCAGCACGCCGAACAGGTCATCTCCGGGCAGTCGCCTCGAAGCCTTCACCTGCTTGCGTAGCCAGTTGTAGAACTCTGCTGCGCTGTGGGCGAGCTCCAACTGGCGGTCCTCGTCGGGCCAGCCCCAGAACAACTCGAGCGACTCCCGGCCCCACGCCTTCAATGCCGGTACGTCGACATCGCGCAGCCCGAGCAAATGCAGCAACACCACCGCCGGCGGCTCAGCGGCGACCACCTCGACCAGATCCACAGGCCCGTCCTCCAGCAGTGCCTGGGCAGTGGCGACCCGCTCGGAGACCAACCGTCGTGTCAGCGGTTCGACGGCAGCAACCCGGGCCGGGCTGAAGAAGCGGGCAACGGCAGCACGGATCGGCCGATGCGACGCCCCAGCGTTGTTCGCCAGCGTCGGCGGCAACGCGAACCCGGCCCCTTGCAGCACCCGCAGTGCCTTCACACTCAACGCAGTGTGAGCGACCACCGCATTGTCCGGCCGGAACGTCCCCGGATCGAGCAGCACCTCGCGGACCTCGTCCGGCTCGTCGATGACCCACATGCCCAGCGCTTCGTCGTACCGGGCAGGGCAGTGGGTCACCGAGCGAGTGTAGATCTAACCGAGCGGGGTGATCCGCGCTGTCCAATCGGCACCGATCGTCGCGAGCGCGTTGCCCGAGACATCGAAGCCGGGCCGCGTCTCACCGACCTCCGTCGACATACCGGTCACCAGATCGAGAACCCGCACCTGTCGCACCTGCTGATCCCCACCATGCTGGACCGTGTACGCCGCCTTGGCGCCACCCACCTTGAGCTGTCCGTACCCCAACTCCCCGCCGAGCGCGACCCCTTCGGTCACCACCCCGGTCGCCAGATTGCGATAGCCGATCCGGTACCCCGCACCCGTGTAGCTCAGCCAGACCAGGTACTGCGAGTCCGCATCCACCGCCAACGGCGATTCCGACCCGGCCGGCCGCATCACCGTCTCGGTCCCGGTCGCCAGATCCTTCTGCACGATCGCGAGGTCGTCGTCGTAGTGATAAAGCTTGCCATCGGCAACAGGCAGGAAGTCCTCCTCGCCCAGTACCGTGTTCGTCCCGGTCGCCTGGTCGTAGAGCATCGCGGTCTGATCGGAATAGAAGCCCTCGCAAACCCCATCCTCACAAGGCGGTCCGGCGTACTGCTCCCGGGTCCACCGAACCCACCGGCCGGTCACACTCATCGCGAAGTCCGGCGAAGCGCGCAGCCCATCCTGGTGCGAGACGAAGGCCAGCGACTGACTCCCGTTCGGTGAGATCAGCCGCAGATCACCGTGCGCGTCGAGATACGCCGTGCTCCGGCCCTCCACCGTCACCTGCGTCGCACGGACCACCGGTGCGACCGTGGTCTCCGCACCGAGATCGACCACGCCGTCCTGCACTTTGTAGCTGCGCTGGTAGAGCGTGTCCTTACCCGGCCGTCGCTGTAGAACACCCGGTCGGCACCGAGGGCAACCGATCCAGTGATCGGGACGAGTCGCTGGATCGCCTGCACCTGGGTCTTGGCCGCGGCAGCGCTGACCGCCGCTGCCTTCACGATCGAGGCCGGCGCGCGCCCGTTACGTCGTACACGAGCTTGGATCCGTTCGACGTCACGGTCCTGGTGCCGGTCAGCGTGGATGCGACACCACCCGCGGTGACCGATCCGGAGGTGCAGTTGTCGGCCTCACTCTGCGAGCAGATGTCCCAGCCGACCGAGGTACCGGCGACCGCGGTCCGGGAGACCCGGTCCGGCACGGTGCCGATCGCGTGTCCCGAGCCGGCGCTGCCGAGAGTGGCCAGCCAGATCGCGCTGCCACCGTCGGCGCCGTTGAATCTCGCCCAGCCGGCATGGGTCGCGGACAGCGAGAACGCCCACACACTGTCCCTCGGCAGGTCGGCGAGCACCACCTGCGCGGCCGGCGCGGCATACGGAACGTAGGTGACGGTGACGTTGCCGGCGGTCGAGGACTGCGGCGTGATCAGATAGCCGTTCGGGCCGGTCGCGACGATGTCACCGCCGGACGGATAGCCAGGCGTGCTGACCGTGCAGCCGCTCGCGGAGACGTCGACCCGCTCGCCGGAGCGGCCGATCCACCCGAACGGCGTGACCGCCAGGAACGCGATGTCCGACGGATCGATCCCACCGTCGTCAGCCGCTGCCGGCGTATCGGGCGGGCAGGTTCGGGTCTGCGGGTCGCCGATCAGCTGATAGTTCGTCCCGGGCCCTCTCCGGTAGATCTTGTCGCCGGCCAGCCGGCTGAAAAAGTCCGTCTGGTACGCCGGCGCCCCGGCCGGCTTGACCCAGGTCGCCGGTTCAGCGGAGTCGCCCACCCGGCTCACCTGGTAGAGCGTGCCCGCGCTCGATGCGCCGAGCACCCTGATCCGCGGCTGCTCCGACCGCACCCCGTTGAGCTTCTTCGTCCCCACCGGATCCGCAGCCGCTGCCGTCCCGGCCACCCCCGCCACCAGCAGACTCACCAGCGCCATCGATCCCAATATCTTCATCTATCCCCCACGGTTGATCGGACTCTGCTCTGTCCTACCCGCAGAGAAACCGATCTCCTACAGCCCGGGAGATGTCAAACCTGCAACTCACTCGAACCAGCCGGCCGCCGCAGCGACGAATACATCCCTGTCCAATGCGCCGGCACCTGCCGGGATCCGGCCGATCACCGGTACGCCGGTCGTGACCGGCAAGTCCTCCAGGTTGCACCGCTCAGCCAGATCCGGCTCAGCCGGCCACGACCCGATCACCAGCCCGGCGATCGGCAACCCGCGCGCCCGCAGCGCCTCGACCGTGAGCCCGGTGTGATTCAACGTCCCGAGCCCCGCGCGCGCAACGACCACGAACGCGAACGGAATCTCCAGCCGGGCAGCGAGATCGGCCAGATCGTTGCCATCGTCATCCAACCCGACAAGCAACCCACCCGCGCCCTCGACCAGCACCAGATCCCGATCCACCGCAAGCTTCTCGATCGCCCGCGCGTGCTCGTCGACCGACGGCAAGGCAACCTTCTGCCGACGTCCAGCCGTCGTCGGCGCCAACGGCTCCAGCAGCCGGACGCCTTCATGCAGATCATCCAGCCCGGTCAGCCGCGCGACATCCTGCAGATCCCCCGGCTCATCCGCCGTCACACCGGTCTGCGCAGGCTTCAGCACCGCCACACAGCCGTCCGCACTAGCAGCGAGCGCCGCCGTAACCACGGTCTTCCCCACGCCGGTGTCAGTGCCCGTGACGAACAGAACCCCGCTCACGAAACCTCCTGGATCGCACTGCTGATGACTTGGCAGGCTCGCTCGAGATCCTCGTCCGACAGTCCCGCATGCGCCGTCAGCCGGAGCCGGCTGATCCCGTCCGGCACCGACGGCGGCCGGAACACACCGACCCGTACTCCGGACGCCAAACAAGCCTCCGCCGCCGCGACCGCCTCCCGCGGACCAGGCATCGGCACGGACACGACAGCACCCGAAGACGGCCTGACCCCACACGCCTCAGCCAGCCGAGCCGCGGTCCGATGAATCTGCGCGGGCCGATCCGGCTCGCCCTGCAGAACCCTCAACGCGGCAAGAGCCGCCGCACAAGCAGCCGGGTTGAGCCCGGTGTCGAAGATGAACGACCGCGCCCGATTGACCAGATGCTCCCGCAGCACGGCCGGCCCGAGCACAACCCCACCCTGGCTAGCCATTGCCTTCGACAACGTCATGGTGACGATCACATGCTCCAGCCCGGCCAACCCGGCCGCAGCCACCGACCCACGCCCACCCCCGGTAACCCCGAGCCCATGCGCCTCATCAACCACCAGCACCGCGTCATGCTCCAACGCAAGCCCCGCCAACTGCTCCAACGGCGCCGCATCCCCGAGCACGCTGTAAACCGACTCCACCAGCACCACCGCATGCGGCTCACTGCGCTCAGCCAGCACCTTCCCAACAGCCTCGACATCGCTGTGCGGCACAACCTCGACCCGAGACCGCGCCAACCGGCAAGCATCCACGATCGACGCATGCACATGCTCATCCGAAACCAATACGGTCCCCGGCCCACCCAACGCGGTGACGACACCAAGGTTGGCCAGATACCCGGAGGAGAAGACAAGCCCAGCCTCATGCCCGGCATAGTCCGCAAGCTCAGACTCCAGCTCAGCATGAAGCGCAGTAGTCCCAGTCACCAACCGAGACGCAGTCGCCCCCGCCCCCCACTCCCGCACCGCAGCAACCGCAGCCTCCACAACCCGCGAATCGCACGCCAGCCCGAGGTAGTCGTTGCCAGCCAGATCAATCAGCACCTCGTCGGCAGCCCGCGCCCGAAGCCGCCGAGTCAGCCCCCGCGCCTCCAACGCAGCCGCCTTCGGCCCAAGCCAGTCCTTCAACATCAGTTGCCCTCAGCAATGGCTTCGGTGATGGCTGTGGTGATGGTGGTGATTTCCTCGGGCGTGCAGGTGTAGGGAGGCATCGTGTAGACGAGGTCTCGGAACGGGCGGACCCAGACGCCTCGGCTCAGTACTGCGTCTGTCATGCGTTTCATGTCAACCGGGCCGGCCAGCTGGACGACGCCGACCGCACCTAGGACTCGGACATCTTTTACGCCGGGGAGCGCAGCCGCGGGGGCTAGCCCGGTGGTGAGGCCGGTGGAGATTTCGGAGACCCGGGCCGACCAGTCCTGGGAGAGCAGCAAGTCGATGCTGGCCAGTGATACCGCGCAAGCGAGCGGGTTCGCCATGAAGGTGGGGCCGTGCATCAGGGCGCCGCCGGGGCCGGCTGAGACGGTGTGGGCTACGTCTGTCGTGCAGAGGGTGGCCGCCATCGAGAGGTAGCCACCGGTGAGAGCCTTGCCGACGCAGAGGATGTCGGGGGCTACGTCAGCGTGCTCGGAGGCGAACAGAGTGCCGGTGCGGCCGAAGCCGGTGGCGATCTCGTCGAGGATGAGGAGGAAGCCGTGCTCGTCGGCCAGTTCGCGCAGCAGCTTCAGGCAAGCCGGACTGTAGGGATACATCCCACCAGCACCCTGCAGGATCGGCTCGACGATGATCGCCGCCACCTGATCCCGGTACTCCGCAGCAATCGCCCGCATCGACGCGGCCCAGGCCAAGTACTCCGGATCATCCTCAGCCCGGGAAAACCCAGCCGGCGGCTGCGGCCCGAACACCTGCTCCTTCAGCGCGCCCGTGAACAACGAATGCATCCCGTTCACCGGATCGCACACGCTCATCGGCGCGAACGTATCGCCGTGGTACCCACCCCGGACGGTCAGCATCCGGGTCCGCCCGTTGTTGCCGCGGGCAACCTGATACTGCAGCGCGAGCTTGATCGCGACCTCGACCGACACCGACCCCGAGTCGCAGAAGAACACCTGCCGGATCGGCTCCGGCGTGATCTCCACCAACCGCTCGGCCAGCCGCACCGCCGGCTCGTGCGTCAGCCCACCGAACATCACATGGCTGAACGAGTCCACCTGCGCCTTCAGTGCCGCATCCAGCACCGGGTTCCGATACCCGTGGATCATGCACCACCACGACGCCATCGCGTCGATCGCCTCGACCGTGCCACCAGCCCCGTCGTCGAGCTGCAACCGCACCCCGGATGCCCCGCGCACCAAGTGCATCGGCGCGGGCTCGGTCAACGACGAGTACGGATGCCACAACGTCGCGGCATCCCGCCCGAGCAGTTCCTCAGCCGACCACATGGTCATCCGGCCAGCTCGCCATGGACGGAGCATTTGGCGGTCCAGCCCATCGGGTGCACCTGGACGACCATCCGGCGCCGGCACTCGGCGCAGTACCGCGGCGGTTCCATCGCCAACGCGCGACGGCAGTCCGAGTGACTGCCGTCGGCGGTGTCACGGCCGCAGTGGCCGCAGTAGAGCAGAGTGGTCATAGCGTCTTCTGGAGTTCCTTCACCGGCATCTTCAGGTCGGCCAGCAGGTCCAGGTCGGCGGTCGCCGGGCGGCCCAGCGTGGTCAGGTAGTTGCCGACGATGACGGCGTTGATGCCACCGAGCAGACCCTCGCGCGTGCCGAGGTCACCCAGTGTCAGCTCACGGCCGCCCGCGTACCGAAGTACCGTCTTCGGCATCGCCAGCCGGAACGCGGCGATCGTGCGCAGCGCGTCCTTGCCGGCCATGATCTCCATGTCGCCGAACGGGGTGCCAGGACGCGGGTTCAGGAAGTTCAGCGGTACTTCGTGCGGCTCCAGCTCAGCCAGCTGCGCGGCCAGCTCGGCACGCTGCTCGAGCGACTCCCCCATCCCGACCAGGCCGCCGCAGCACAGCTCCATGCCGGACTCGCGGACCATCAGGCAGGTGTCCCAGCGCTCCTCGAAGGAGTGCGTGGTGACCACGTCGCCGAAGTACGAGCGGGCCGACTCCAGGTTGTGGTTGTACCGGTGCACGCCCATCGCCTTGAGCTCGTCCACCTGCTCCTGGGTGAGCATGCCGAGCGAGCAGGCGATGTTGATGTCGACCTCGGCGTTGATCGCCTCGATGCCGGCCTTCACCTGCGACATCAGCCGGGCGTCCGGGCCCCGGACCGCGGCGACGATGCAGAACTCGGTCGCGCCGGTCTTCGCGGTCTCCTTCGCGGCCTCGACCAGCTCAGGGATGTTCAGCCAGACCGAGCGGACCGGCGAGGTGAACTGGCCCGACTGGGAGCAGAAGTGGCAGTCCTCCGGGCAGCCGCCGGTCTTCAGGGAGATGATCCCCTCGACCTCGACCTCCTCACCGCACCACTTGACCCGTACTTCGTGCGCCAGCGCGAGTAATGCGTCGAGTTGTTCGTCCGGCGATCGCAGGACCTCGACCAGCTGCTCCTGGGTGAGGCCGATCCCTCGCTCCAGAACCTGCTCACGCGCCACATCGAGGATGTCGTTCATGGTTCTCCTGCCTCATCGAACGGTCGGCCCACAGTAAGCCAGGGCCCGGGTGGCCGCTGCGAGGGGCGTCACCCCGCCAGAAAAAGTTTTGGGGAATCTCGTAACCCCTTGTGAGTGGCCTCGTTGATGTGTGCAGAGGCGGTGATCGCAAGAACACCGCTTCCGGTTACGAGGAGCGACTGCAAGGTCGCACATTACGAACAGCACGCAGAGTGATTACGGTCACCGCGAGCAGGTCAAAATGGCTCGGATCGGTAGTAGAGTGAGGACCACGAACTCGGGTCGCCAGCTATGGTTGGTGACCCGATCCCAAAGCGCCGGGCGCCTCACCCCGGCTTGAGTGAGCCCCTCGGGAAACGATTTGGGCGGAAACGTTCCCGAGGGGCTTGCTCCCTTTTACGGCAAAGACAAACCCTCAGAACAATTGTTCTGAGGGTTTTTCAGTTTCACAGCAGTGCATTCACGTCCCGTGACCATCACTGGTCACGGGACATTGTCATCACTGGGTCACGGTTTCGTCACAGCCTGCTCGCCCGGTTCGGGGAGGAACTCGTCCGCGGCCGGGGAGTGTTGTACCCCGATCCGGGTGCATTTCCCTCCCAGCCCCCAAGGCGGCAGCCGGGGTGGGTCAGCTGCTGGTGGTCGCGCCTGGCTTGTCAGGGTGGGTGATGGTGACGATGGGCAGGCGGAGTGCCGCTGGGGCATCGGCGGGCACCTCGGGGTTGGCCGGTGCGACCGGTGTCAGCTGCCGGTACTCCGAGCCGAGCGCCGGCCGGCCGTCGTCCTCCCCCTTGTTCGGCCAGAACGCCAGCGCCCGCTCCGCCTGGGCGGTGATCGTCAGGGACGGGTTCACCCCGAGGTTCGCGGAGATGGTCGAGCCGTCGACGATGTGCAGCCCGTCGTACCCGTAGACCCGGTGGTACGGATCCACCACGCCCGTCGCGGCCGAGTCGCCGATCGCGCAGCCACCGATGAAGTGCGCGGTCATCGGCACGTTGAACGGCTCGCCGATCGTGCCGCCCGGCGTCCCGCCCATCAGCTTCGCCATCCGCCGGACCACCTCGTTGGCGACCGGGATCCAGGACGGGTTCGGGGCGCCGTGCCCCTGCTTCGAGGTCAGCTTCCAGCGGCCGAGCTTGTCCCGCTTGCCGTAGGTGGTGATCGAGTTGTCCGCGGTCTGCATCACCAGCGCGATCACGGTCCGCTCGGACCAGTGCTTCAGGTCGTACAGCCGGCGCAGGTTCTTGCGCTGCAGCGCCATCTCCCGCAGCCAGGTCCGCCAGCGCGGCTTGTCGCCACCGCCGTCGGTCAGCACGGTCTGCAGCAGCGACATCGCGTTGCTGCCCCGGCCGTACCGGACCGGCTCGATGTGGGTGATGTCGTCCGGGTGGAACGACGAGGTGATCGCGACACCCCTAGTGTAGTCGACCGTCTTGTCCCGGGCGATTGCCCCGAGCAACGACTCCGAGTTGGTCCGGGTCAGTACGCCGAGCCGGTCGGACAGGTGCGGCAGCTTGCCTTCGTCGCGGAGCCGGTGAAGGAGCTTCGCGGTGCCGAGGGCGGAGGCAGCGAAGATGACCTGCTGGGCCGTGAACTTGCGGGTCGCCTTCTTGTTCGACGTCCGGCGCGTCTCGATCGCGTAGCCGCCACCGGGCAGCTCCTCGACGGACGTCACCGTGGTCATCGGGTACACCTGCGCGCCGGCCTTCTCAGCCAGGTACAGGTAGTTCTTGGTGAGCGTGTTCTTCGCGTTGTGCCGGCAGCCGGTCATGCACTCGCCACAGTCGATACAGCCGGTACGCCGCGGTCCGGCGCCGCCGAAGAACGGGTCGTCGACCTCGACGCCGGGCTCGCCGAAGAACACGCCGACCGGTGTCGGGTGGAAGGTGTCGCCGACGCCCATGTCGTCCGCGACCTGCTTCATCACCTTGTCGGCCGGGGTGAAGCCGGGATAGGTGGTGACGCCGAGCATGCGCTTGGCCTGGTCGTAGTACGGGGCGAGCTCGGCCTTCCAGTCGGTGATGTGCGCCCACTGCTTGTCGGTGTAGAAGGCCGGCAGCGGTTCGTACAGGGTGTTGGCGTAGACGAGGCTGCCGCCGCCGACTCCGGCGCCTGACAGGATGATCACGTCGCGCAGCGCGCTGATCCGCTGGATCCCGTACCAGCCGAGCTTCGGCGCGAACAGGAACCGGCTCTTGTCCCAGGAGTTCTTCGCGAACCCCTGGTCCTCGTACCGCGCGCCGGCCTCCAGGACCCCGACGTCATACCCCTTCTCGACCAGCCTCAGCGCTGAAACACTGCCACCGAAACCCGATCCGATGATGAGGACGTCGTGGTCGAAGCTCATGCGCGGCCCAGCTTCTTCAAGACCCGCAGGGCTCCGGTCATCAGTTCGGCGTAGGCCTCGTCCTTGAGTCCGTGCGAGGCGGCGATCGGGAGGACGCGCTGGGTGGCGATCGCCTGCGGGTCGACGTACCGGCGGATGCCCTCGACGCCCTGGCGGCGGCCGAGGCCGGAGGAGCGCATGCCGCCCATCGGGGTGTCGATCGAGCCGAAGGTCGCGGCGTAGCCCTCGTTGACGTTGACCGTGCCCGCGACCAGTTGAGCCGCGATCGCGCGGCCCCGGCGGCCGTCCTTGGTCCAGACGCTCGCGTTCAGTCCGTACTCGCCTTCGTTGGCGCGCTCGATCGCCTCCGCCTCGTCGGAGAACCGGTAGACCGACACCAGCGGCCCAAAAGTCTCGTTGTCGAAGCACTCCATCTCGGGCGTCACACCGGACAGCACGGTCGGCTCGTAGAAGAGCGGGCCGATGTCCGGCCGCGCCTTGCCACCGGCCAGTACGACGGCGCCGTGCTCGCGGGCGTTGTCGACGTGCCGGGTGACGGTCTCGAGCTGGGCCTTGGAGATGAGCGAGCCCATGTCGACGTCCCAGCCGGTGCCGGCCGAGAGCTTGAGCTTCTTCACCCGGTCCAGGAACGCGGTGATGAACGCGTCGTAGATCTGGTCGGCGACGTAGAGGCGTTCCATCGAGACGCAGAGCTGGCCGGCGCTGGAGAAGCAGGCCCGGACGGCGCCCTCGGCGGCTCGGTGCACGTCGGCGTCGCGTAGTACGAGCATCGGGTTCTTGCCACCGAGCTCGAGGCTGCAGCCGATCAGGCGCTCGCCTGCCTGCTGGGCGACGAGCTTGCCGGTCCTGGTCGAGCCGGTGAAGCAGACGTAGTCGGTGTTCTGGATGATCGCGCCGCCGACGGTCGGGCCGTCGCCGTTCACCGGCTGCCAGGCGTCGCGCGGGAGGCCGGCCTCGTAGAGCAACTCGATCGCGCGCAGAGCGGTGAGCGGCGTCTGGCTGTCGGGTTTGTGGACGACCGTGTTGCCGGCCATGATCGCCGGGATGCCGTCGGCCATCGCCATGCTGAGCGGGTAGTTCCAGGGCGAGATGATGCCGACGACACCCTTGGGTACGAACCGCTGCTCGGCGCGGGTGAGCACCGGGAACATGCCGAGTTTGCGCTGTGGGGCGAGCATTTCGGCGCCCTTGCGGCCGTAGTACCGGGCGGTCAGCGCGACGTGCGCGACCTCCTCGAAAGCCTGCTTACGGGCCTTGCCGGACTCGGTGATCACCAGGTCGACGAGTTCGTGGCGGTGGTCCAGGACGAGGTCGTGGTACCGCAGCAGGATGGCCGAGCGGTCGGCGAACGACGTGCCCTTCCAGCTCCGCTGCGTCTTGCGGGCGGACCGGACCGCGCGCACCACGTCGTCCGGACCGGACACCGGCAACTCGGCAACCGGTTGCCCGGTCGCCGGCGCATAGGAGGTGCGCGTACCCGCCGTCGCGCGCAACAGACCGGCCAGCCGACGGATGACCGATTGGTCGGTCGCGTACGACGCGGTCGGGTCGAGCTCGGGGTCGGCAGGAATCGAGGTCTGCTCGCTCATCCACCCAGGCTACCTGCCGGTAACAGCTCGTGTCAGTACTCGGGTGCTGCCAGACAGCACTCGGGTGCCACGGCACCGATGTAACGGTCGTCAACGCGCGCTTCCGGGTGGTTGTTGGCTATAGGGTGAGCGACTGAACCTGTGAAGGGGTTGAACGTAAAGATGGTGGACAGCGGGGGGCTCTGGACGCCCCCTGAGGACGAGCTCGGCGAGGCGCTGCAGACAGCCCAGGTGCTGATCGAGGAGGGCCGCGCCGACGAGGCCGGGCCGTACCAGCAGCGTGTCATCGAGCTGGCCAGGGAGCGTGCCGGGGATCGCCCGGATCACTACGAGGCCAAGCATCTGATGGCGGCGACGCAGTACGAGCTGGCCGGGTCGCTGAACGCCTCGGGCCGGCACGAGGAAGCGCTTGCCGCTCTGCACGAGGCCCAGCTCGGCTATACGGAGCTGGCCGATGCCGACGTACTGGACAGCACCTCGTTCCTCGCGGACATCCGCGCGCGACGGGCGATGACGCAGGCGCATCGCGGGTACGGGGCGACCGCAGTACTGGAGATGGACGGCGCGGTGATCGCGTACGGCCAGCTGGTCAGCGGCACGGACGGCCTGCTGCACCAGCCGGACTTCGCCCGGGTGCTCGCCATGAACGCGCTCATCCTCCGCCGGTACGGCGATCCCGATCTGGCTGTCGCGTCCGCCGATGCGGCGACCCAGTTGTTCCTGCAGCTGGCCGACCAGATCAACGCGAGCTCGCAGTCCTTGTCGTACGCGCGCTATCTCTGCTCGGCGACAGCCGTCTCGGCCGACATCCACGCCGCCGAGGGTCGGCTGGACCTCGCGCTGGAGGCCGACGAGATCGGGCTGAACACCGCGGACACACTGGCCGACTCCGAGTCGGCGACGGACCTGCGCACGCTCGTCTCCGCGCTGACCCGCAAGGGCAAACACCTCGGCATCGTCGGCCGGGTGCTGGAAGGCGAGAACTGCCTGCGGACCGCGTTCGCGACCGACCCGACGACGGCCGCGCTCGTCACCGAGGAGCTCGACCGCGGCGTACCGCCGTCGTTGACCACCGCGCTGGAGACGGCGGAGATCAAGCTCGGTCCGTACGAGCAGTACTACCGGCTGGTCGCGCTGAGCGAGCCCGCGCCGGGGATGACGCTGGCGACGGTGTCCGGCCGGACCGATCCGGAGTCGGCGGCGGTCCGGGCCACCGAGCTCGCCGAGCTGGTCCGCCCGATGCTCGCGCACGACGCCGAGACGGCCCTGACGCTCGGGCTCGAGGCGCACTATCTCTTCGCGATCTCGTCGGAGCGTGAATCGCAGCGGATGCGTTACGAGACGAGCACCTACGCGCCGGTCTGGGCGAAGGTACTGCTCGACATCTCCGGCGCCTATCACGCGAGCGGCCAGACGGAGATGGCGCTCGACCTGGCCGGCTGGAGCGCCGAGGTGGCGACCGCGCTGATCCCGTTCACAATGACGGACCTCGAGATGAAGATCCTGGCCGGCGACTGTCTGCGCCACCACGGTGACCTGCTGGCCGCTAAGGGTGACTTCACGGCTTCGCAGCACGCTCACGAGGCGGCGGCCCAGCTGTAACCATTGACCTGGTTCTCCCCCGGGCGCACTCTGACGCTTGGGGGAGGTTGTCATGGACGTTGTGGAACTCCATCGGCGGGCCGTTGCGGAATTCGTCCGGCAAGTGGCTGCGGTCCGGGCGGATCAGTGGGGCGCTCCGACGCCCTGCCCGGACTGGGATGTGCGCGAGCTGGTCAACCACGTCGTCGGCGAGGAGCGCTGGACGGTGCCGCTGATGGCGGGCCGGACGATCTCGGACGTCGGTTCCTCACTCGACGGTGACCTGCTCGGCGACGACCCTGCGTCGGCTGCGGATCAAGCGGCCCGCGCAGCCCAGGACGCGTTGGCCGAGGGCATCCCGCGCGCGGCGACCGTGCAGCTGTCGTATGGCGAGGAGTCGGCCGCGGAGTACGCGTATCAGCTGGCAGCCGACCATCTGGTGCATGGCTGGGATCTGGCCGTCGCGATCGGCCGCACCGCTCAGCTCGATCCCGAGGTGGTCGAGGCAGTGTCGTCGTGGTTCAAGGACCGGGAGGAGCTCTATCGCGGTGGCGGTGCGATCGGGGCGCGGGTCGACGGGTTCTCGAGCGCTACGGATTCGCTGATCGGCGCCTTCGGTCGTGATCCTGCGTGGACGCCCGGTCATACGGCAGTCGCGCTGCTGGGTGCGGCTTTCGGCGCGGGCGATGTCGACGGGATCATGGCGCAGATGACGGAGGACTGCGTCTTCGAGTCGACCTCACCGGCTCCGGACGGTGCTCGGTACGAGGGGGCGGACGCAGTACGGGAGCAGTGGCGCAAGCTGTTCGCCGAGACGCCCGATCCGCTCTTCGAGACCGAGGAATGGGTGGTGCGCGGCGACCGGGCGATCGTCCGGTGGAAGTTCTCCTGGGCGTCGGACGACGGCAGTCGCGGCCATATTCGCGGCGTCGACGTGATGCGGCTGCGCGACGGCAAGGTCGCGGAGAAGCTCTCCTACGTCAAGGGCTGAGGTCAGGCGTCCTGGGAGGACTGGTTCTCGGCGCGGAGGGCGCCGACGAAGAGGCCGGCCTCCAGCTCGGTCATGCCGGTCTCGCTGACCACCAGGGCGGTGGCCTGGTGGAGTTCGCCGGCTGCCTTGAGGGCGCGGGTGCGCTCGGCCAGGTTGTTGCCGGGCACCCGTAGTACCGGCGTGTCGGTCACCGGCGGAACATACCGGCCGAGCCGGATGTCCTCGACGATGTCCTTCGCGTGCTTCAGCTGGATGCCGGTCCGGTCCATCACGTACTTCACCGCGAACACGGTCTTCTTGGTCGTCAGGAGAAAACGGATCTGATCGACATCCTCCGACGTGAGCCGGGAGCGCGCCTCGGCGAGCACTACGTTGTCGACCTCGGTACGGCGGCTGCTGAACAGTCCCATGTAGCAATCCTCGCAGACTCAGCAAACCGCCGCGTCCCGCCCGGGCCAGGTCAGCCGACGACGACCTCGACCCGCTGGAACTCCTTGAGTTCGGTGTAGCCGGTGGTGGCCATCGCGCGCTTGAGGGCGCCGACGAGGTTCATCGTGCCGTCCGGGACGAACGACGGACCGAACAGGATCTGCTCCATCGTGCCGCTGACGCCGACCTCGACGCGCTCGCCGCGGGGCAGGTCCGCGTGCCAGGCCTCGGCGCCCCAGTGGAAGCCGCCGCCCGGTGCGTCGCTCGCGCGGGCCAGCGGTGAGCCGACCATGACCGCGTCGGCGCCACAGGCGATCGCCTTGGCCAGGTCACCGGAGCGACCGACCGAGCCGTCCGCGATGACGTGCACGTATCGGCCGCCGGACTCGTCCATGTAGTCCCGCCGGGCCGCTGCGACATCCGCGACCGCTGACGCCATCGGCACTGCGACCCCGAGCACCTTGCGGGTCGTGTGCGCCGCACCACCGCCGAAGCCGACCAGTACGCCGGCAGCGCCCGTCCGCATGAGGTGCAGAGCTGCCTGGTGCGTCGCGCAACCACCGACGATGACCGGTACGTCGAGGTCGTAGATGAACTGCTTGAGGTTGAGCGGCTCCGCCTGGCCCGACACGTGCTCGGCCGACACGGTCGTACCGCGGATGACGAACAGGTCGACACCCGCGTCGACGACGTGCTTGGCGAACTGCTTGGTCCGCTGCGGTGACAGCGCACCGGCCACGGTCACACCGGAGTCGCGGATCTCCTGCACCCGCTGGGAGATCAGCTCGGGCTTGATCGGCGCCGAGTAGATCTCCTGCAGCCGCGTGGTGGCCTGCTCCTTGCTGATGCTGGTGATCTCCTCCAGCAGCGACGTCGGGTCGTCGTACCGGGTCCAGAGTCCTTCGAGGTTCAGCACCCCGACCCCGCCGGCCTTGCCGATCGCGATCGCGGTGGCCGGCGACATCACCGAGTCCATCGGCGCCGCCAGGATCGGCAACTCGAACCGGTACGCATCAATCTGCCAAGCGACCGAAACCTCCTCCGGATCCCGCGTCCGCCGCGACGGCACAATCGCGATGTGGTCGAACGCATAAGCCTGCCGACCCCGCTTGGCCCGGCCGATCTCGATCTCGGTCATGGCCGCAGTTTAGGCCAAGTGGAACCGGGCGCCTGTCAGCGGCCGAGAAGTTCCGCCACCCAGGCCTTCAGACCTGGACACCGATCCATCACGGCCTCGAGCCCCACTTCACGGATAACCTCGACGCCGTCGATGACCTTGTCGTAGTCGGGCCAGCGGCGCAGCACTCGTTTGGACGGGGCGGTCTCGCGCGAGTCGTTCAGCAACTCGACATCGCCGCCGACGGTGGCCGCCTCCGCCTGCAGCGCCTTCGCGACCGACACATCACCGAGCAGGGATCCGGCCCCCACGGCGGCAGCGATCACCCAGGTCTCGAACTCGTGCAACACCACATGAGGCACAAACCGGTGGTTGCCGATCGCGGCCGCCATCGCATGCTCGCGGATCTCGGTGCACCTGCGAGGTTGGTGAGGACGCCGACAACAGTCCACGCCCGGCGCGTTTCTCGGGTAGGCGTAGAAGTCGACCAGGATCGACACACAGCGATAGTGCGACGCCCCCAACAGGCGGAGCAGGTCCTCCTGGTAGTGCTTCCAGACCATCCCGCCGCCTTTGTACGTCGTACCGTCCGCGAGGCGTGCGGTTTTGACGATCACCGGTGTGACATAGGCGCCGAACGACTGCAGGTACGGGGCGAGGATCTCGGTGACGAATGCAGATTCGGTCTGTCCTTCGACCAGGATCGCGATCTGGCGGAAGTCCGTCATCCACCCACCACGCGTGGGGAGTCGTCAGGACGTGGCCTGCCGCCGAGCAGGTTCTTCTCCCAGAGTTCGCCGAGCGAGTACTCGGACAGCCATTCCTCCAGCGCAGCGGGATCCGGGCGCTGGATCTGCGTTCCCGATCTGGTTCGCTCGACGATCGCCACCTCGTCGACGCTGAACTGTTCCAGCAGCGTCACCGACTGGGTGGCCGCGACGACGCGGCGATCTCGTGCCGCGCGCCGGAGCAGCGCTGCCAGTTGGTGGATGGCGAACGGGTGGAGACCGAGTTCGGGCTCGTCGAGGACCACTGTCCCCGGCGCATTGTCCTGCAGCAAAAGCACGGCCAGGCAGACGAATCGCAGCGTGCCGTCGCTCAGGTTGTCCGCGGAGAAGACTGAATCCAGCCCGCGCTCCCGCCACCTGAGCCGAATCGCCCCGCCCTCTTGCTCGAGCACGAAGTCGTCGAAGTACGGCGCAACGCCGCGCACCACGCGAACAATCCGTTGGTAGCGCGACGGGTCGTCCGCGCGAAGCCGCAGGAGCACCGCGGCGATGTTCTGCGCGTCGGGTGCCAGGGTCAAGTTGTCCGCTGGGTCGATCCGGCGTTTGGGCGGTGCGTCGGCACTGGTGTCGTCGAAATGAAAGACCCTGCAGCCGGCAACCAGGTGAAGGACATAGGACGCCTTCGCGTCGCCGGCTGCTTCTGCCCGTAGCCGACTCTCACGCGCAGTGCCGAGGCCGGTCTCGTGCGGCCGGTCGTACCTCGAGCGATCATGGAACATCGTCGTCTCACGGATCAGACCGAGGTCATCGGGACCGGGCTCGATCCGGACCTTGTAACCGTTCGAGATCTCCGCCTGCCACTCACCCCAGACCTCGATCTCGATGGCCGTCGGGGTCAGCGCCGGGTCGGTTGATCGATGCAGAATGGCCGCAAAACCACCGCTCCTGAGCAGGTGGTCGTTCAGCTGCTGATCGATCACCCGGCCGAGCATCTCGAAGGCGTCGACGACGTTGCTCTTACCCGCGCCGTTCGGCCCCACCAGCAAGGTGACCGGGCTGGACAGATCCAGGACAGCATGGTCCAGCGAGGTGAGGCCACTCACCTTGATCTGCCGAAGTGGTACCTCTCCAGCCACAAATGCACCTTCCGTCACGCAGAGCGTAACAACGGAACCTTGTCATTCGACAAGACATTCACCACCGGCGGCCCGTCGGACCACAGCCGCCGGCGGTGCTGATGCTCAGCGGCCGGAGTAGTTCGGCGCTTCGACCGTCATCTGGATGTCGTGCGGGTGGGACTCCTGCAGGCCGGCCGAGGTGATCCGGACGAACTGGCCCTTCTCCTGCAGCTCGGGGACGGTGCGGGAGCCGCAGTACCACATGGACTGGCGCAGGCCGCCGATCAGCTGGTGGGCGACGGCGGACAGCGGGCCGCGGTACGGGACCTGGCCCTCGACGCCCTCGGCGATCAGCTTCTCGTCGCTGCCGACGTCGCTTTGGAAGTACCGGTCCTTGGAGTACGACTTGCGCAGGCCACCGGACGACTGCATCGCACCGAGCGAGCCCATCCCCCGGTATGCCTTGAACTGCTTGCCGTTGATGAAGACGAGGTCGCCGGGCGACTCCTCGCAGCCGGCCAGCAGCGAGCCGAGCATCACGGTGTCCGCGCCGGCGACGAGCGCCTTGGCGATGTCACCGGAGTACTGCAGGCCGCCGTCGCCGATCACCGGTACGCCGGCCGGCTTGCAGGCCAGCGACGCCTCGTAGATCGCGGTGACCTGCGGGACGCCGACGCCGGAGACGACTCGGGTGGTGCAGATCGAGCCCGGTCCGACGCCGACCTTGACGCCGTCCGCGCCCGCGTCGACCAGCGCCTTGGCGCCGGCCCGGGTGCCGACGTTGCCGCCGATGATGTCGACGCCGCGGGTGGCCGGGTCGGCCTTGAGCTTGCGGATGATGTCCAGCTGGGCCTGCGAGTGACCGTGCGCGGTGTCGACCACCAGCACGTCGACGCCGGCCTCGATCAGCGTCATGCCGCGCTTCCAGGCCTCACCGAAGAAGCCGATCGCGGCACCGACCACGAGCCGCCCGGAGGCGTCCTTGGTGGCCAGCGGGAACTGGTCGCGCTTGACGAAGTCCTTCAGCGTGATCAGGCCGGTCAGCTTGCCGGACTCGTCGACCAGCGGCAGCTTCTCGATCTTGTGCTGGCTGAGCAGCTTGATCGCGTCGTCGGCCGAGATGCCCTGCGGGCCGGTGACGAGTGGCTGCCGGGTCATCACCTCGTGGATCGGCCGGCTCGGGTCGTTCTCGAAGCGCATGTCACGGTTGGTGACGATGCCGACCAGGACGCCGGCGTTGTCGACCACCGGCACACCGGAGATCCGGTACTGACCGCAGAGCGCGTCGGCCTCGCCGATCGTCGCGTCCGGGCCGATGGTGATCGGCTGGGCGATCATCCCGGACTCGGACCGCTTGACCAGGTCGACCTGCTGGGCCTGGTCCTCGATCGAGTTGTTGCGGTGCAGCACGCCGAGGCCGCCCTGGCGGGCCATCGCGATCGCCATCCGCGCCTCGGTGACGGTGTCCATCGCGCTGGACACCAGCGGGATGTTCACCTCGATGTTGCGGCTGACGCGGGACTTGGTGACGGCCTCCGACGGGATCACGTCGGACTCGTTCGGTTGCAGTAGCACGTCGTCGAACGTCAGTCCGAGCACGGCGAACTTGTCGGGAACTCCAGCGGGTGTGATGTCCATGAGGAAGGCAAGCACCTTTGCACGGCGAGAACGGGCTCCCATCGTAAGCCGCCCGAACCCAGCCCCCCGAATCGGTCCTCCCCAACCACCCCACCAGCAGCCACCGAACAGAACCACTCCACAGCCCCGTCGCCCAGCGCACTCCCCCTCTTCCGCCCCACCCCGGCGCGGGGCGCCACGCTCTTCCGCCCCACCCCGGCGCGGGGCGCCACGCTCTTCCGCCCCACCCCGGCGCGGGGCGCCACGCTCTTCCGCCCCACCCCGGCGCGGGGCGCG
>NZ_JBFAYZ010000001.1:458952-1319038 GCF_040681515.1 Kribbella sp. NPDC051718
GCCACGCTCTTCCGCCGTCGCTGCCGGAGGCAGCGGCGGCGGTCGGAGGTGGGTCAGCGGTCGGACATCGGGGTGTTGAGGACTCCGAGGATCTGGCGGATGGTGACTGGCGCCATCGAGCCGTGTGCCCGGGTGATGGCGGCGTGCCGACCCTCGGCGTAGTGACCGGTCGAGTGCTTGCCCTTGGCGTACTGCGACTTGGCGTAGCCCAGCGCCGGCTTGCCACTGGAGTGCTTGCCGTGGCCGGTGAAGCCCTTGCCGAAGTACTGCGCCATCCGGGCCGGCTCCTCGACCGGAGCACCGGTCGGAGTCGGCAGCACCGGCAGCACGCTCTCGACGACCTCCGAGATCGGGTCGCCCTCCGCGTCCCCACTCTGGTCACCGACCTGGCCGGCAGGCAGCTCGACGGGCAGGCCGCCCGTGGGCACCTCACCCTTCGAGTCACCCGACTGGTCGCCACTGTCGTCGCCGGTCTGGCCACCCGGCGCCGTCTGGTTGTCCCCACCGTTGTCGCTGGCGGGAGGCGTCCCGTTGTCGTCGGAGTCGGTCCCCGTGCTCGTTTCCCCGTTGCCGTTGCTCGGCAGCGTGGTCGGCACGGTGACCGGAGCGCTCGGCGTGGTGCCCGGGTTGTCGCCTGGGTTCTCGCCCGGGTTGCCGGTCGAGCCGTTGTCGGTCGGCGGAGTCGACGGGGGCGTGCTGGGCGTCGTCTCGCTCGGCGGCGGCGTCTCCGGCGTACTCGGCTGCTCGGTCGGCTCTCCGGTCGGGTCGCCACTCGGCTCGGTCGTCGGCTGGGACGGCGCGTCCGTCGGCTTCGGGTCCACCGGCGCCGGCGGGTTGCCGTCCGACGGCTCCGGGTCGGCCGGCTTCGGATCCGCTGGCGGCTGGCTGACCGGCGTCTCGATCTGCAGCTGCTGGGTGGTCTGCTTCTGCGGCAGAGCCAGCGGCGGCTGGAGCGGAAGCTCGACCGCGGCGGCCGGCTGCTCGGGGTTGCCGTCGTCCTGGCTGTCCTTCGCCTTCTGCCCGGTCCGTGCCTCTTCCTGCGATTCCTTGTAGTTCTTCGCGACCCTGACGATCTTGGTCTTGTCGAACGCCGGCAGACCGTCGAGTTGCTCCTTGGGCAGGCTCGTCTCGGGCCGCAGGCCGTCGGCGATCTTCTCGATCACCTTCTCGTACGGCGAGAGCGGGTTGCCCGTGACGGCCGCGGCCACACCCGACACCGACAACGCCGCCACCGCGGCGACACCCAGCGCCAGGCCGCGGGCGGCCAGCTTGCGCGCGAACGGGTCGGTCACCGGGTTCAAGGCGGCACAGCGCGCCAGGAAGCTCTCCGGATCGTCGATCGACTCCACCGGGAGCTCGCCCTCGACCTCCACCGCCAGCCGCAGATCGGCCAGCAGCTTCAGGGCCGGGTCGTGCTCGCCCGCCTGCCAGGCGGACTCCCCACCGGCTGCGAGCAGGTCGAGCAGTGCGTCATCGGCTTCTATTGCGTCCAGATCGAAACGGTCAGCCATGGTCACTCCTCCCCTGCCTCTCGTTGCAACTTTGCCTCATGCCCCACAAACCCCCTGAGCGTGTTCAACGCCCGATGCTGTGCGACCCTCACCGCCCCCGGTGTCATCCCCAGTGCCCGGCCGGTCTCCTCGGCTGACATCCCCGCTACCACCCGGAGCCGCAGGATCTCCCGCAGCTTCTCCGGCAATCTGTCCAGCAACCCCACGATGTGCTGGACCTCTGAATGTCTGACCGCGTGCTCCTCCGGCGTCGGCGACTCGTCCGCACCGTCCGGAAGATCCGGAGTCGACAAGTCCGCCACCGCGAACGCACGCTGCGCATCGGCCACCTTACGGGCTGCGATGCCGTACACGAAGGCCTCGAACGGCCTCCCCTCGTCCCGGTACCGGCTCAACGCGCCGAAAACCGCGACACACACTTCCTGAGCGACGTCATCGACCATGTCGGCGCCACCGGGATACGTCCACAGCCGTGACCGCACGTAGCGGTGAGCAACGGCCCGGACCCGGGTGAGCAGGTCGTTCAGGGCATTCCGGTCGCCTGCACTCGCCAAAGCGGCGAGATCACGAAGTTCAACGCGATCCTGGGTGTGCGGCACTTGGACCTCGGTCACCCCTCGCCCCCCTAGTTCACGGACTGACCAGCCTGCAAGAGAATACGACGCCGGCCTCCCTTTGCCTAGTGGCTATCGGTGAGAACCGAGCTTTTTTCATTACGATCAGTGATCGGCATCATGAGGTCAGCACGACCCCCGCCGCCAGCGCCGGTACTCCGCTTCGCTCGACCAGCAGCGTGAACCGTCCACCGCCCACCCCGGTCAGCTCCAGCCCGAGCACCTTGACCGCAATCCCATCGGCGGTCCGCAGTACCGACCCCGCCCCGACCTTCCCCGTGACGAGCTGCCCCGCGACCAGCAACCCACCCCGCGAGTCCAGATCGAAGACCTCCTCGACCGAGAAGACCACCGGCGCCACCTCGTCCGGCACGTCCAGCCAGCTCTCCCGGGGCAGCCCCTGCTTCCGCGGGAAGCCCGGCTCGGTGGCCGGCCCGTGCGCCACCCCGACCATCTCGTAGTTCCCGCACCGCAAGCAGACGAACCCGTCCCCGAGCATCAGCCCGTCCTCGCTGCCGTACATGTCCTCCAGGCACTCGTGCGCACCCTCGTCCAGGCAGCACGGGTCCTCACCGCCATGGACATAGCAGACCACCGCCACCCGCTCGGGGCAGCCGTAGGCGTACTCGCAGCAGTACTTCACCCATCCGACGATAGCGACGCCGGGGCCTACCAGGTGGCTGCGGTGGGGCGGGCGGACGGCCAGTGCATCAAACGGGCGGCCGTACGGGTGGAGCTCGGCGCGTCGAGGGCGAGATGGTGGGGTTTGATGGCCTGGCGGTTCACCCCCAGCGGAAGAGTTAGCCGGGTGAAAGAACTGCCCGGCTGGTCCGAGGACCGGCCGGGCAGTTCGGGTGATGCTTGGCGCGAAGAGATCAGTGGCCGTGGCCGTGGCCGTGACCGGCTGCGGCGGGCTCTTCTTCTTCGGGCTTGTCGACGATCAGCGTCTCGGTGGTGAGCAGCAGAGCGGCGATGGAGCCGGCGTTGGCGAGCGCGGAACGCGTCACCTTGACCGGGTCCAGGACACCCTGGGCGAGCAGGTCGCCGTACTCACCGGTGGCGGCGTTGAAGCCGCTGCCGACCTCGAGCTCCGCGACCTTGGCGGTCACGACGTAACCCTCGTAGCCACCGTTCTCGGCGATCCAGCGCAGCGGCTCGACGACCGCCTTGCGGACGATCCGGACACCGGCGAGCTCGTCGCCCTCCAGGCCCAGACCCTCGTCGAGCACCGCGGCAGCGTGGACGAGAGCAGAACCGCCACCGGCGACGATGCCCTCTTCGATCGCTGCCCGGGTCGCGGACACCGCGTCCTCGATCCGGTGCTTCTTCTCCTTCAGCTCGACCTCGGTGGCCGCGCCGACCTTGATCACGCAGACGCCACCGGCCAGCTTGGCCAACCGCTCCTGCAGCTTCTCGCGGTCCCAGTCGGAGTCGGTGCGCTCGATCTCGGCCTTGATCTGGTTGACCCGGGACTCGATCTCGTCGGACTTGCCGGCACCCTCGACAACGGTGGTGTTGTCCTTGGTGACGACGATCCGGCGGGCGGTGCCGAGCACCTCGAGACCGACCTGGTCCAGCTTGAGGCCGACCTCGGGCGCGATCACCTGGGCGCCGGTCAGGGCGGCCAGGTCCTCGAGCATCGCCTTGCGGCGGTCACCGAAGCCCGGCGCCTTGACGGCGACGGAGGTGAAGTTGCCGCGGATCTTGTTCACGACCAGGGTCGACAGCGCCTCGCCGTCGACGTCCTCGGCGATGATCAGCAGCGTCTTGCCCGACTGGACGACCTTCTCCAGCAGCGGCAGCAGGTCCGACACCGCGGAGATCTTGCCCTGGTTGATCAGGATGTACGGGTCGTCCAGCACCGCTTCGCCACCCTCGGCGTCGGTGATGAAGTAGGGCGAGATGTAGCCCTTGTCGAACTGCATGCCCTCGGTGAAGTCCAGCTCGGTGCCGAACGTGTTCGACTCCTCGACGGTGATGACGCCGTCCTTGCCGACCTTGTCGAACGCCTCCGCGATCAGCGAACCAATCTCGGCGTCGCGGGCGGAGATGGTGGCGACGTGGGCCATGTCGCCCTTGTCGTCGACCGGGCGGGCGGTCTCGATCAGCTTCTTCGAGACGGCCTCGACGGCGGCCTCGATGCCCTTCTTCAGGCCCATCGGGTTGACGCCGGCAGCGACGGCGCGCAGGCCCTCGTGCACCAGCGCCTGCGCCAGTACGGTCGCGGTGGTGGTTCCGTCACCGGCGACATCGTTGGTCTTGGTGGCAACCTCTTTGGCCAGCTGCGCACCGAGGTTCTCGAACGGGTCGTCCAGCTCGACCTCACGCGCGACGGTGACACCGTCGTTGGTGATGGTCGGGGCGCCCCACTTCTTGTCCAGCACGACGTAGCGGCCCTTGGGCCCCAGCGTCACCTTCACCGTGTTCGCGAGCTTGTCGACGCCACGCTCCAGCGCGCGCCGCGCGTTCTCGTCGAACTCGAGGATCTTCGGCATAAAAAACAAGTCCCTCTCTGAGTTTCAACAATGATGCTCGCGACCCGAACCGACTCCGCTCCGGAGCCGAGGCGGCGCCGGAGCGGTGTCAGTCAGGAACGAGCGATCGTCACTTGGTGACGACTGCGAGGATGTCGCGGGCGCCCAGGATCAGGTAGTCCTGGCCGTCGTACTTGACCTCGGTGCCGCCGTACTTGGAGTAGATGACCTTGTCGCCGACGCTGACGTCCAGCGGGACGCGGTTGCCGTTGTCGTCGATGCGGCCGGGCCCGACGGCGAGGATCTCGCCCTCCTGCGGCTTCTCCTTGGCGGTGTCCGGGATCACCAGGCCGGACTTCGTGGTCTGCTCGGCTTCGAGCGGCGCAACGAGGATACGGTCCTCGAGCGGCTTGATCGTGACCGACACTTGCTGACCTCCACGGTCGAGTTCTTGTGTGTTCAAGGGGTGCTGCGAGCAGCCGTTCCACCTCTGCCGTCGCGGGGATCAGAGGCCGGGCCGCTGGCACCCTCGAGTGGAGAGTGCCAACACCGAATCTAGGCCGCGATTAGCACTCGGTCAACTCGAGTGCCAGAATCTCGCCACCGGCGAACGCCCGTACCGCTCGTGTCCGGTCCGCCGCTTTCTGCCATCAAGGGCTGGGCGAACCCCATCCGGTCGTGGGACCGTCGTCTCTGTAGGGATCCCGGCCGCCCCGGGACCGACCCCGCCCGAGGAGAGAACCATGGCGCTCCGCCTCCCGTCACTGCCCAAGCTGACCTCCCGCAAGGCGGTGGTGATCGCTCTCCTGGTGATCAGCCCGTTCGCGGTCGCCGGCCTGGCGGCCAAAGGCGCACACGACTCCTCCGCCCGCCCCGGCAACGCGGCCCCCGGCGGCGCCGCGCCCGCAGTACAGCTCAAGGCCAAGGACGCTGCCGCCCAGACGGAGGCTCAAGCAACCGCGGCGGCCGCTGCGACTCCGCAGTGCCTGTACGCCAGAGTGGTACCGATCGGCAAGACCGGCTGGGGCATCCCGATGCCGTCGCTGTGGAACAGCCCGAGCACCACCTGCAACCTGATGTACGGCGACGACCCGTTCCGCGGCTCGAACCACAGAGGCGACCCCGACACCGCGATCCGGGTGCTCCAGCGCAACCTGAACTACTGCTACGGCTACCGGCTCACAGTGGACGGTATCTACGGCAGCAACACCCGCGGAGTGATCAAGGCCGTCCAGAAGCGCCACAAGCTCGTCGCGGACGGTATCTACGGCCCCAAGACCCGTTCGGCGATGAACTGGCGCCTCTACGCCACCAAGACCAACACCTGGAGCAAGAACTGCTCCAGCCCGCTCTGAAGTCGGATCGAACAAAAGGGCAGTCCGTGCGGTCTCAACGAGCAAGCGATCCCAGAGGGGGGATCGGATACTCGAGGGGCACACCATGGGATTTCTACGTACCGCTATCACCGTCGGCGCGACGGCCGTGATGGCCATCAGCGGCGCAGTGGTAGCGACCACGACGGCCGAGGCCGCATCGGTCAAGGCCAAGGGGCTGGAGCAGTGTCTGTCGGCGCTGATGAAGCCGGTCGGCAAGGGCTGGGCCGTACAGGTTCCGGGCGGCTGGGAGGACACCTCCACCAACTGCAACCTGAAGTACGGCGACATGCCGCGGCGCTACGGCCCGGACTACGTCGGGGATCCCGCGTCGGCGATCAAGGCCCTGCAGCGGGATCTGAACTACTGCTACGGCAGCAAGCTCACCGTCGACGGCAAGTACGGCAGCAAGACCCGTGCGGCGGTGCTGAAGGTCCAGCGCAAGCTCAAGGTCACTGCCGACGGCATCTACGGCCCGAAGACCAGGTCCGCGATGAACTGGCGGATGTACTCGCTGCAGAAGCACGCCTGGAGCAAGACCTGCTCGAGCCCGCTGTAAGCGGCGGGGCAGACTGTGCCGGGTGACACCTGACTCGATCTCGCTGTTGCTGGCGCCGGCCGGAGCTGACGTACTAGCCGAGGCTTGCGCCGGTTTCACGCCGGGAGGCGAGCTACGCCTGGTCGAGAAGCTCAGACGCCGGTACGACGCCGTTGTGGTCACCGCTGCCGTTACGCAGGCTTCGCTGCGACACAGGGCCGTCGCCAAGTTCGGCGCCGAGGACGCAGCACGCATGTACTTCACCCCGGACGGCCTGGAGCAGGCCACTCGGACCACCGTCGGGGTGCACCGGGCTGCTCGCATCGCGACGACGCTCCCGGGTGCGACTGTGGTCGACCTCGGCTGTGGGATCGGTGGCGACCTGATCAGCGCAGCGCGAGCTGGATTGAGAGTCACCGGCGTCGAGCGGGATCCCGCGACAGCTGCGGCGGCTCAGGCGAACCTTGCCGCATTGGAGCTGCCCGGCCAGGTCCTGGTGGGAGACGCTGAGGCGCAGGACTGTTCGCAGTACGAGGTGGTGTTTGCTGATCCGGCGCGGCGGGCGGACGGGAAGCGGGTGTTCGACCACAACGCCTATTCGCCGCCGTGGTCCTTCATCACCGACTTACTGGCGGGCACTGCCTGCGTGAAAGTCGCCCCGGGCATCCCGCACGAGGCCGTGCCGGAAGGTGTCGAGGCGGAGTGGGTCAGCGACGCAGGTGAGGTCAAAGAGGCAGCTCTGTGGTCCGGCAAGCTCTACGCCGGTACTACGCGCCGCGCGACCCTCCTGCCCAGCGGCGCGACAGTGACGGCCGCACCGGAGGTCGACAGCGCTCCAGTCGGCCAGTACATCTACGAGCCCGACGGCGCCGTCGTCAGGGCGGGCCTAGTCACCGCAGTGGCCGAAGCCGTCGACGGGTGGCTGCTGGATCCCCGGATCGCCTATGTGAGCAGCGATAGCTTGATGGCGACGCCACTGGCTTCGGCGTACGAGGTGGTCGAAGAGCTGCCCTACAAGGAGAAGGCGCTGCGGTCCTGGGTGCGCGCACAGGGCATCGGGACGCTGGAGATCAAGAAGCGCGGCGTGGACTTCGACCCCGCCGTACTGCGCAAGAAGCTGGCACCCAAGGGCCCGGAGAGCGCCACCTTGATCGTCACCCGGATCGGCCGGGACGCCGTCGCGTACTCCTGCCGGCGGGTCGTCCGGCCCTGACTTGCATTCGCAGGACATTCGAACATATGATCGATCTCACGAGCGGGCTCCTGGCCGGCTCGCCGACGGACGAGGTGCTGCGTCTGTTGCCGCCGCCCCGGCCAGGAGCCCGCCACTAAGCAACTCCGCCCGATCGGGCAGAACCTTCCATCCCTGTTCGGACATCTCTTTGTAGAGACGCTGGTCTAGACCTGAACCGTCAAGACCTGACTGCGAAGAGTGAGGACGGGGAATGGCGACGCCCAGGGGGGACCTGCGGCCGGCGGCCGTGGACCTGCGGCCGGTAGTGGTTGGCTGCGCGCTGGTACTGGCAGGCCTGCTGCGGCTGGTGCTGCTCGACTACCAGTCGTGGGACTACCAGCGCTATCTGGAGCCGTGGGCCGGCTTCATCGACGGTCATGGCGGCTTCGCGGCGCTGAAGCACTCGTTCTCGAACTACAACGCCACTTACCTCTACCTGATGGCGTTCGCGAGCTACCTGCCGCTGTCACCGCTGGCCACGGTCAAGTTCGTCTCGCTGGTCTTCGAAGTGATGCTCGGCTGGTACGTGTACCGCCTGGTCGGCCTCTGCCGACTCAACCAATGGCCCCCCATCGCCGCCGGGCTGACTGCCGTCCTCCTGCCGACAGTGATCCTCAACGGCTCGATGTGGGGCCAAGCCGACGCCAGCTACGCAGCACTCACCGTCGGCGCCCTCTACTACCTCATAGCCCGCAGACCCTGGGTGGCGTGCGTCCTCTTCGGCCTGGCGCTAGCCCTCAAGCTACAGGCCATCTTTCTCTTCCCGGCCCTACTGCTCTTCGTACTTCGCCGCTGGCTCCCCTGGCAGGCCCTGACCGCCATACCGCTCGTCTACCTGCTGCTAGATGTCCCCGCGCTCCTACTGGGCGCCTCACCCCGACGCCTCCTGCTGATCTACCTAGAACAAGCCGACACCGACCACGCCCTCAGCATCAACGCCCCAACCATCTACAACTTCCTCAGCGCAGCCCCCGGTACTACGGCCAAGCTCGCCGGCGTACTAGCCACCGGCGTCATCCTCCTCGGCGCCATCGCCTACCTGGCAGCCCGACGGATCGAACCGACCCCCACCCGCATCGTCCTCATCAGCGCCCTCTGCACCCTCCTCGTGCCGTTCCTGCTGCCCTCCATGCACGAGCGCTACTTCTACCTGGCCGAGGTCCTCACCGTGGTCGCCGCCTTCGCACTCCCCAGGCCGCCACTGATCGCAGTACCCGTCCTGGTCCAGGCAGCCTCGCTCACCTGCTACCTCAACTACCTCCTGAAGCCCTACCGCCTCGCCGAACAGACAGGCAAGCCAGTCGCACCCAAGTACAGGCCAGGACTCGACACCGCGCACTACCTGATGCACTGGCCCCGCGTCGGCCTCGCTGCACTCTCAACGGTCGTCGCCGTGGCACTACTGCTGATGCTGTACGCCGTCATTCGACAGCTCGGCGTCACGCGGATGCCGGAGGATGTTCACCTCGTCCAGGCAGGCTGATCCCCAGAACCGGCCTACCGCTGGCCGCTACTGGGGACCTAGCGGTGCACTTTGGTCCGCAGTTTTCTAGAGACGCCCGACGACTCGCAGGCTCAGCCGAGCCTTGGCGATGTCGAGTACGCCGCGCACCGCGTTGTCCGCGTGCTTCGAGTGCGGCAGCGGGTCGACGTGATCGGAGTCGAGGCTCGGCTCGTACGACGTTCCGGCAGCGAAGTCTCGTACCAGCGCATTCCAGTCGGGGCTGCGCTGGAGCATCGTGTGGTTCTCAGCTGCCACCGACAACAGAGCAACCGGTACGCCGGAAGCCCGCAACCGCTTCGCGTAGGCAGCCGTCTGGGCCGGGTCGGTGATCCGGTCGGCCGTGCCATGGGCGAACACGACCGGTCCCCGCAGCTGCACCAGCGGCTCGCCGTCCGGCAGCCAGGGCGCGAGAGCCAGGACTCCGTCGACCAGCGGGTGGTTGCCCGCAGCAACGATGGCGCGGCCGCCCATCGAGTGGCCGATCAACACGACCCGGGTGATCCGCGCCGGCAACCGATCGAGCACTGCACGGAGGTCTGCGACAGGGTCGGCGCCGTTCCAGCCGCGGTAGCGGTAACGCATCAGCCCGACGGCGGCTCCCGGTGCGCCGGCACGGGCTGCCGGGACAAAGGACCACATGCGCAGGATCGCCGGCCGCCAAGCGCCCGCCGGCTCCCGCGACTCCTCCTCGCCACCGTGGGCGAGCAGGATCAGCTCGGTCGCGTCGGCCGGCGCCACCAGCAGATCGATCCTCGGAAAACTCACGCTCGACTGCCGTACAGCGTGGCCGGGTCGCGCTGTACCACCAACATCCGGCTCGGGTCCGGCAGGTCGCCGAAGCCGTACGACCGGTACAACTCGTGCGCGTCGGCCGTCGCCAGCATCACCCGCCGCAGCCCACGCAACTCCGGGTGCTCCAGCAGCGTGGACACGACGAACCTGCCCAGCCCGTGCCCCCGATGCGACTCCAGCACGAACACATCGGCGATCCACGCGAACGTCGCCCGATCGGTCACCGCCCGCGCGTACGCCACCTGCGCGCCGGCCTCGTCGTACACACCGAGATTCAACGACCCGGCGATCGCCCGCTCGACCACGTCCCGCGGGACTCCCGGCGACCAGTACGCCGTCCGCAGGAACCCGTGCACCACGTCGACATCGATCCGCGCCGGATCGTCATCGGCGACGAAACCGCCGTCGTGCTGCCACCTCATGAGTTCAGCACCGTCGTGATCGGCATCGACGAGTCGGCCGGCAATCCCAACGGCGACGGCTCCTTGCCGGCCCGGACCAGCTCCGACCCCAGCGCGGCCACCATCGCCCCGTTGTCCGTACACAGCCCCGGACGCGGAACCCGTACTGCGATGCCTGCCGCGGTGCAGCGTTCCTCGGCCATCGCCCGCAGTCGCGAGTTCGCCGCGACCCCGCCGCCGATCAGCAGGTGCTCGTAGCCACGGTCCTTGCAGGCGTCGATCGCCTTGCGGGTCAGCACATCGCAGACCGCCTCCTGGAAGGCCGCGGCGACGTGATTGATCGGGACGTCCTCACCGTCGCGCCGCTTGGCCTCGACCCAGCGCGCGACGGCGGTCTTCAAACCGGAGAAGGAGAAGTCGAAGCGGTGCCGCTCCAGGTCCTTCTGGCTGGTCAGCCCGCGGGGGAACCGGACGTACAGCGCGTCCCCGCCGTCCCGTGCCGCCTTGTCGACATATGGACCTCCGGGGAACGGCAGCCCGAGCACGCGCGCGACCTTGTCGAACGCTTCGCCCGCCGCGTCGTCGATGGTCGAACCCATCGGCTCGACGCCGACGGTGATGTCCTCGACCGCTAGCAGCGACGAGTGCCCGCCGGAGACGAGCATCGCGATCGCGCCCTTGGGGATGTCACCGTGCTCGAGGGTGTCGACGGCGACGTGCGCGGCGAGGTGGTTCACGCCGTACAAGGGCTTCTCGAGGGAGAGCGCGAGGCCCTTGGCAGCGGCGACGCCGACGAGCAGCGCGCCGGCCAGGCCGGGGCCACTGGTGACGGCGATCGCGTCGACGTCGGTCGGTTTGATCCCGGCCGTCTCGCAGGCGCGGCGGATCGTCGGCACCATCGCCTCGAGGTGCGCGCGGCTGGCGACCTCCGGTACGACGCCGCCGAACCGCGCGTGCTCCTCGACGCTGGAGGCGATCGCGTCGGCGAGCAGCGTCTGCCCGCGGACGATGCCGACCCCGGTCTCGTCGCACGAGGTCTCGATCCCGAGGATCAGCGGTTCGTTGTCACTCATAG
The DNA here is from genome assembly GCF_040681515.1 of Kribbella sp. NPDC051718. Classification (NCBI taxonomy): domain Bacteria; kingdom Bacillati; phylum Actinomycetota; class Actinomycetes; order Propionibacteriales; family Kribbellaceae; genus Kribbella; species Kribbella sp. NPDC051718. Next base: position 470,469 of record NZ_JBFAYZ010000001.1, read on the forward strand.
TGCCTTCTCCTGCCACTGCATGATCAGTGCCTCCTCGCCGCCGGCGTAGTACCCGCGCCGCCGGCTGATCTCCTCGAAACCGTAGCCGCGGTACAAAGCCCCGGCCCCCTCGTTGCCCGCGGCAACTTCCAGCAGTACTGTCCGGCCGGCGCATCGCTGCAACGCGGCGGTCATCAACTGCCCACCGATCCCGGTACGCCGCTCCGCCGGGCTGACCGCGATCCGCAGCAGATCCACGGGGTCCTCCACCACCGGCGGTACCAGCAGCACGACGTATCCGACGACCTCACCCTCATCCGCCACGAGCACCACGCGATCGGTCGCGAGCCGGGCGAACTCGTCGTCCCACGCCGAGGCACTCCACGCGGAGTCGCCGAAGCAAACCTTGTCGAGCGCTACCAGCGCATCGAGGTCGGCTCCCGTAGCTGGTCGGATCGCAGGTCTCACTTGGGCAGCACGCTCTTGGGCCCGCCCGACATGGTGACGTCGGGGCGGCGCAGATAAAGCGGATCCGGCGCAACAGTCGGCAACGTACCGGTCGCAACTCCCAGCGCCAGCACCTCGGCCGACGGGTACTCGATCACATCTACCCTCTCGAGCCCCAGTGCCTCGCCATACAAGACAGCCCCACGCCCGATCACCGGCAACCCAGCCAGCACATGCGCAACCTCCGCAGGCTTGTCCACCGCCGGCCCCTCAAGCCGCCGCCGACTCCCATCAGCCGCTGGCCCGTCATACAACGCCCAGTAGATCTCTTTCCTTCGAGCATCGGTCGCCACCGCAACCGGCAACTGCAACGACGACTGCCGAGCCAGCACATCCAAGCTGCAAACCCCAGCAACCTCGATCCCCAGCACCTCACCCATCGTCCGGGCAGTAACCAACCCAACCCGCAACCCGGTAAACGGCCCCGGCCCAACCCCCACCGCAATCCTCGTCAACTCCCGCACCGAGCACCCAGCCCCCGCCAACACCTCAGCTATAGCCGGCGCCAACAGTTCCCCATGCCGCAACCCGTCCACAGCCGAAGACGACGCAACAGTCGCCCCCGTCACCGGATCAGCCAAAGCCACAGTCACAGCAGCACTGGACGTATCAAAAGCAAGCAGCATCAGTTCTCCTCGAGCGCCGGCGCAGTGAGATGGATGCCGACTTCTGCCCAGCGAGGGCCGGCTGGGGTGATGCGGAGGGCTCGGGTTTCGTCGGTGTCGTCGTCGCCTCGGGTGACGACTATGTCCAGGCGGTCGGGGGCCAGGGATTCGGCTAGGCCTTGGCCCCATTCGACGACGGTTACTGCTTCTTCCAGGGAGGCGTCGAGGTCCAGGTCGTCGAGTTCGGCGAAGCCGCCTAGGCGGTAGGCGTCTACGTGGACGAGGGCGGGGCCGCCGGAGAGAGAAGGGTGGACCCGGGAGATGACGAAGGTTGGGGAGGTGATGTCGCCTCGGACCTTCAAGCCTGCGCCTAGGCCTTGGGTGAAGGTGGTCTTGCCGGCGCCCAGATCACCCGACAAGACCAGCACGTCGCCGGCACGTAGTTGGCCGGCCAGTTCCTCGGCGATAGAGCGCATGTCGTTGGCGGTGGGGACCGTGAGGAAGACGGGCATGGCCTTGGCGTAGATGAGGTCTTGGCCCTCCTGCGCCACGACGGAGTAGCCACGCCGCCGCCAGAACTCGACGGTGTCGGGGAGTTCGACCCGCGCGATCAACCGCACTCGACGCAGCCCGCGCGCCCGCGCGGCATCCTCGGCGCAACCGACGAGAGCCGACGCCACCCCACGGCCCTGGAAGCGCGGATCGACCGACACCCGGCGCAGGCCGAGCACATCGCCGGAGACCTCGAAGAGCATCGCCCCGGCGGGTTCGCCGTCGATACGCACCAGCAGTCCGCCGTACGTCGAGACCGCCTCACCGACGGTCGCAGCGTTCTCCGACAAGGCGGTGGACGGCGGGTCGAGGGTGCGGCGGGCGGCGAACGCGTGGTGGATCACCGCGACGATCTCGTCCACGTGCTCCGCGGTCGCATCCACCACGTGCAGATCGGTCATGTCTGTCCCAGGGCTAGTTCGGCGCGCTCGATCATGCCGAGCAGGGCCGCGGTGAACTCACGATGATGCTCGATCAGCCCGAGGTGCCCGCAGTTCGGTACCTCGACCAGTTCCGCTCCCGGCACGTGCCGGACGATCTCCTCGGAGTGCTCGAAGGGCGTCAGGTGGTCGGAGTCCCCACCGATCACCACACACTCGACCTTCTGCAACGGCTCCAACGAGTCGTACTTGTCGTGCAGCGCGAAGATCGGATAGAACTCCGCGATCACCGAGATCGGCGTCGCCGCGATCATCTCGTTGACGAACTCGGTGTACGCCGGCGGTACCTCCGACCCGAACGAGTACTTCCGGGTCAGCAGGTAGCTGATGTCCGTCCCAGCCTTCCGGCTGCGCTCCACCACATCAGGAATCCGCGCCAGCGCCGCAACCGTCGGCGTCGCCAGAGCCCTCGCCAGCATCCCCACCCGCCCAGGGAAAACGATCGGTACGTCGTCCAGCCCACCGGCACTCGTCGAGCACAGCCCGACCCCGATCACGCGATCCCCGAACAGCTCCGGATGCTCGCCGGCCAGCGCCATGATCGACATGCCGCCCATCGAGTGCCCGATCAGGATCACCGGCCCGGTCGGCGCGAACTCCTCCAGGATCCCGTACAGATCCCGCCCGAGCTGGTCGATGCTGACGTTCTCCTTCGGCGACCGCCCGGACCGCCCGTGCGAGCGCTGGTCGTAGAAGACCATCGTCCCGATCCCGGCCAGGTCGCGGCGCTCGAAGTGCCAGCAGTCCATGTTCAGCCCGTAGCCGTGCAGGAAGATCAGCGTCAGATCCTCCAGCGGCGGCGGCACCTTACGACCCAGTCGCCGCTTCGGTGCGGGTTCCGGACGACGCGACCTCTTCAGCGCGTCGACCTCGACGTACAGCTCGACCCCGTCGTCGGCCGTGAACACGTGCGGCGTACCGCGCAGCGAGCCGAACGGCTCGGCTTCCAGCTGCGCGCGTTGCCCCGACCGGCGCCCGATCACCTGCCGCTCGACGGCCACGCCGGCGGCAGCACCTGCCGCGAGCACACCGACCGCGGCGCCGATCAGACCGGCAGTGCGTCCTACCTTCGCCATCCCGGTCACCTCCCGCTGTCGACGTACCGGCGGGGGATGCGAGCTCCCAGCCGGGTCACGATCTCGTAGTTGATGGTCCCTGCAGCATCCGCCCAGTCGTCCGCGGTCGGCTCCCCGTCGGTACCCGGGCCGAAAAGCACGACCTCGTCACCCGCGACCACCTGGTCGTCCTGGAGATTCACCACGCACTGATCCATGCAGATCCGGCCGACGATGGTACGACGCTCGCCGGCCACCTGGACGGGCGCACCGTTCGACGCGTGCCGCGGCAGGCCGTCGCCGTACCCGAGCGGGATCAGTCCGAGCGTCGACGGCCGTGGCGCGATCCAGGTCAGCCCGTACGAAACGCCCGCGCCGGCCGGCACCCGCTTCACCATCGCGAACCGCGCCTTCAACGTCATCGCCGGCCGCAGCCCGAGCTCCCCCGATGGCAGCGCATGCCCGAACGGAGACAGCCCGTACGTCGCGATGCCAGGCCGCACCAGATCGAGATGAGTCTCCGGCAGCGCCAGCGTGCCCCCCGAATTCGCGAGATGCCGCAGCCCTGGGTCGACCCCGAACGACTCGGCCACCTCGACGGCGTGCAGGTACGTCGCCAGTTGCGCCTCGTTGACCGGGCTCTTCGGCTCGTCCGACGACGCCAGATGCGACCAGATGCCCGCGATCTCGATCCGCCCGGTCGCCACCTCGGCCAGGGCAGCACGAATCAGGGCCGGCCACTCCTCCGGTACCGCGCCGCCGCGGCTCATCCCCGTGTCGATCTTCAGGTGCACGCGGGCGGGCCGATCATCCACGCCCGCGGCCAACTCGTCGATCTCCCACGGCGCCGACGCCGACAGGTCGATGCCGGCGGCAATGGCCCGCTCGAGCGGCTCCCCCGGCGTGGTCAGCCAGCAGAAGATCGGCCCGGTGTCCCCGGCCGCCCGCAGTTCAAGCGCTTCGTCGAGTACCGCCGCGCCGATCCAGTCCGCGCCGGCCTCCCGCGCGGCCCGCGCGACCGGGATCATCCCGTGCCCGTACGCGTCCGCCTTCACCACCGTCATGACCTGCGCCGAGCCCACGCGGGCACGCAGCGTGGCCACGTTGTGGCGGATCGCGCCGAGGTCCACGACCGCGACAGCACGAACCTTCGAGGGGGCTTCAAGCTCTGACATAGCCCTACCAGTGTCCATCAGGCGCCGTGGATAAGCTCCGGGAGGTCGGTCATCTTGTGGAAAACCTGCGTTGCGGTAGCTAGTTTGGCCGGGTCCGTCATCGCGGCGAAACCGAAGACCTTCATGCCGGCCGCGTTGGCGGCGGCGACGCCGAGCGGGCTGTCCTCGACGACCACGCAGTCGGCCGGTTCGACGCCCATCGTGGCGGCCGCGTGCAGGAAGAGATCGGGCGCGGGCTTACCGTGCGCGACGTCCTCCGAGCTGAAGATCCGGCCCTCGAAACGGTCCCAGAAACCGACCGTGGTCAACGCCGTGTGGATCCGCCGGTGCGTGCCCGACGAGGCCAGGCAGTACGTGATGCCCTCGGCATCGAGCTGGTCCAGCACCTCCCGGACGCCGGGAATCGGCTCCAACCGGGCGAATCCGGCGAAGAGCCGTTCGTGGTACCGGTCCTCGAGATCAGCCGGCAACGGCGAGCCGAGCTTGGCCTCGGCCGTCGTCCGCATCGACGCCATGCTGCCGCCCATGAAGTCCCGGACGGTCTCCTCGAACGTGTACGGCAGCCCCGCCTCGGTCAGTAGCTCGGCCAGGATCCCGTTGGCCAGCCGCTCCGAATCCACCAGCACGCCGTCATTGTCGAAGATCACCAATCCAGGTCCACTCACACCGGCACCCTACGCACTCCCGCGCCCCCGCCGGCCGCCGCCATCCCCACGCCATTTCGGGGGTTAACCCCTCACCTGGTGGGTTGCCTCCCCAGAACCACGGGTGGCAACCCACCATCTCGGGGGTTAACCCCCGAGATGGTGGTGAGGCCAAGCTCTACGGAACGTCCACCACCGGGCTGCCGGGGAGGCAGCGGGTCGGTAGTGGGTCGACGTCGCAGCCGGTCAGGATGCGGACGATCTGCGGATCGTGGTCGCTGGCCTGGTCGGAGAACTCCGCGTTGATGTGCACGACACCGTACGAGTAGCCCTTGATCGCGGGGCTGATGGCGATGTGGTCGAGCACCTGCGAGTTGCCGTCGAAGATGTAGCTGTACCGCTGGTCGGCGGGCAGCGTGTCGATCAGCGTCTTCAGCACCGTCCCGTTGCCGGTCAGGGTCGCGACGGACGGGCTGAACTGGTAGTCGTTCAGGTCGCCCAGCACGATCGCCCGGGCGCGCCCGGCCGACTTGGTGGCGAGGTCCTGGATGAACTCGTTCACCTCGTTGGCCTGCTTGGTCCGCTGGACCTCGCTGCTGCGCACCGGCGGCTGGACCGCGGCCGACAGCGGGTAGTCGCCACCCTTGGAGTTGAAGTGGTTGGCGACGACGAACAGCTGCTTGTTGCCGTCGTAGAGGAACTCACCCACGAGCGGCTTGCGGCTGGACGGCCACGCGTCGCTGGTCGGGTCGATCCGGCCGGGCGAGACCGACAGCGAGACCTGGTTGCTGGTCGGCCGCGCGCGGACCACCTGGACGGCCGTGTTCGCGTCACCGCCGGGACGGTCGACGAACGTCGTACGGGCCGGGTTGAACAAGAACACCTGACGGATGTTGCCGCCCGGCTCGCCGCCGTCGGTGTCGTTGTTCGGGTTGATCGAGCGCCAGTCGTACGCCGGTCCGCCGGCCGCCTGGATCGCGGCGATGAACTTGGCGACGGTCTGGTCGGCCGCGACCACACCGTTGTCGGTGGCGCCGTTGTTGTCCTGGATCTCCTCCAGCGCGAGGATGTCCGGCGAGCCGAGGTTGCTGACGACCGCCTGGGCCAGCTTCGCGAACTTCGAGTCCGGGTTGGTGGCGGCCAGGTTCTCGACGTTGTACGTCGCGACGGACAGGTCGCCGGCCTTCTTCGGCGGCTGCACCATCTGCTTCTTCAGGCCGCCCTCGGTGATCATGCCGAGCTGGGTCGCCATCAGCGCGTAGCCACCGAACGACTGGTAGTCGAGCGGTCCGGTGGTACCGGCGGCCAGCGTCGAGCCGACGTTCGCCGCGGGAGCGCCGATCAGCGAGGCGATCATCAGCCGGCCGCTGTTCTGGTCGTCGTACGACTTGTAGATCGTGCCGCCACGCGGAGTCGGGTTCTGGCCCGGCTTCAGCGTCACCCAGAGCTCACCGAACTGGGTGTTGACCGGGCTGACCAGCCGGGTGGCCTGGTCGATCGAGATCCGCATGCCCTCGTGCGTCTCGAGCCAGTCCAGCACGTAGCTGTTCGGCTCGAGCGGCTGCGCCTCGAGGGAGCCGGTCTTGGTGTAGGCGTCCGGGAAGACGACCGCTGCCGGCGCCGGCAGCGCGTTGCCGCTGGTCAGCTTGATCGTGTTGACCGGGCCGCCGATCTCGGTCAGCGACTGCGCGCCGGTGGCCGGGCGGAACTCGGTGACCCGGCCGGTGGCCAGCACGGAGTCGCCGGCCACGACCGCCGGGGTCGTGGTGCCCGTGAAGACGAAGATGCCTTCGCTGCTCAGCGGGTCGGCGTCGGCGGTCGGGTCCTGGAACCAGTAACCGCGCGCGGAGCCCGTCGTCCGGACGGCGGTGACGATGCCGGGGACGTTGGTGACGGAGGTGCCGACGATCGGCGAGATCCGGCCAGTGCCCTGGATGTCGTGGATGCGGACGGTACCGGGGGTCGGGTCACCGGGATCGCCCGGGTCGCCGGCGCTGACCGTCGTACCGGCTGAGTTGGTCACCTTCGGGATGCCGGAGGTGAAGTCGACCGAGTTGTTGTCGGTGTCGGTCATCGCACCGCTGCGCGCGTCGGCCGTGGTGTTCGTGAGGCCGGGGGCGGCGAGTGTCTCGACGTTCGCCGTCGCGCCGTAGCCCACCAGGTCCTTGACGTTCGGCGCGGTCGCACAGCTGATGCCGCAGCCCACCAGCGGGACCTGCGCGGTGACCAGGGCGACGACGCCGGAGGTCGCCGACATCGGGACCGAGCCGGTCGCGTCGGGGGTCGGCAGCGCGACCGTGCCGCCCGCACCCGCGGCCTGCTGGACCAGGTACTTGCCGTGTGCCGGGATGGTGCCGGTCAGGTTCGTCATCTGGAAGACCGCACCGGCGGCGGACGCGTACTGGACGCTCCAGCCGGACAGGTCGACCGGGCTGCCGGTCAGGTTCGCGAGCTCGATGTAGTCGTTCTTGAAGACCGCCAGGTTGTTACCCCCACCGCCGTAGACGCCGGAGATGACCACGTCGGTCGACAGGGCGTTCGCGGTGCCGGGCAGCCCCACCATCGCCGTGATGACGGCCAGCGGTAACGCTGCCGCCACGATGCGCCAGCGCGCTCTGGAATGTGCCACTTGAATGTTCCCCCACCTAGATCGAGTTGATTCCCACCGAGGAGCATGGTGCTACGAACGCCGCGCCGAAACCAGCGTTGGCGACTGTTTGCTTCCGGCATCCGAGGTGTTCACCTGCAACGTCTGGACGCCCCGCGGCGTCCTTAGATTGTGAGGATGCGGAACGTAGTTGCGGCGGTGGCCGCAGTGATGATGTTGGCGGCCTGTGGGACCGAGCCGTCCACGGGTGGATCAGGCGGCGGTGGGTCTACCAGCCCTGCACCTGGCGGCGGTGGGTCGCTCGACGGGCGGTCCTTCCTGTCCGTGTCGGTGACCGAGGACGGGAAGCCGAAGGAGCTGGCGCCGAAGACCAGGATCGGGCTGCGGTTCGCCGACGGGAACGTGCACGCCGAGACCGGCTGCAATCAGGTGGGCGGCCAGGTCTCCACCGCCGGCGGCAAGCTGACGATCGATGTCCTGGGCGGCACCGAGATGGGCTGCGACACACCTCGGCAGGAGCAGCAGTACTGGGTCGAGCAACTGCTGAAGGACCGGCCCACCTGGAAGCTCGACGCCGACAAGCTCACCCTCACCCGTGGCGCCACCACGGTGGTCCTGCAGGATCGCAAGGTCGTGCAGCCCGACAAGGCGCTCGACGGGACCACTTGGAAGCTCGAAACGGTCGTCGACGGCGATACCGAGTGGCACATGGTGGGAGCGGAGAAGGCTCACCTGACGATCAGCGGTGAGCGAATCACCGGCTCGACCGGCTGCAACGACTTCGAGGGCGTGGTGGCCCGCCCGGCGGGCAAGCTCACCCTCGGGGAGATGGCCGTGACAGCCGCGGGCTGCACCGGTGACGCGGCCAAGCTCGAGCGGGGCGTCCTGTCCGCCCTGCGCGGTGAGCTGACCTACACGATCGAGGCCGACCGCCTGCAGCTTCGCGCCGCAGACGGCGAGGGCCTCGACCTCATCGCCGGCTGAGCCGTACGTCGAACGCCTGCACTTGGTTCTGCGCCGTCTCGAAGGACACGAGCAGTCGGCCGTCCGCCGCCAGCCGGGTGCGCTGCGCCTTGGTCAAGGGGATGGAGACGTGCTTCACCCCGGCCTGCAGTTGCTGGCTCGACTGCTTGACCACGTGCCCGCTCATGTCCGGCGACCACGGCGGATAGCCGCCATCGGTGACAGCACAGGGCGTCAGGCCGTAGTCAGGCGCAGGGTCGGCGGCCGGCGAGCAGCTCGTCGTGTAGACGGGGATCGCGCCGATCAAGCCTGTCCACAGGAGCAGCCTCGCCGTCCCTGGAGACTTGGCGTACGTGTAGACGTCCACCGAGTTGCGGCCGAGTTCGGCGTACAGGAGCTTGAGGTCCTTGGTCGGTACGCGGCCGGAGATCGGTACGCCGGTACGCGCGGACTGGGCGATCGTCTGGGGCGACAGCGCTCCGTCGAGGTTGGGGTTGGACACGTTGGGCGGCGCCGGGGTGGTCGGGCGATCGGCCGGCGGGGTGTAGCCGGTCAGCGTCGCCCGGCCCCAGCGGTACGGGTCGGATTGGACCGAGCCGAGTGCTGACCAGCCGGTGCGGGTGCTCATGTCGATGTGCCGCAGGGTCGTCGTACCGGCTGCGGAGGTGTCGTCGTTGTCGTACGGCGTGATGTTGAGCCCGAGTCTGGCGGGGTCGACGGCAGCCGGGAGGGCGGAGAGCGGGATCTTGACCTCTACGTCGTACCCGCCACCGTCGTACGCGTGCGGGGTGGTCGTCTCGTTGCTGCCGACCCATTTGGCCGTCGTGGCGACCTGGACGCCGGGGGCGTTGCCGATGCTGAGCAGGCCGGACGAGTAGCCCTGGTGATTGTCGGCGTCGCGCTCCCAGCAGGGGCCGTTGGCGTTGCCCGGGTCGTTGGTGAACGGGAAGATGCCGAGTTTGAAGGTGTTCGCGGTGTCCTTGAGGACCTGCGAGGCGGTGCCGCGCGGGTCGAGCAGGATCTCCACCGAGTCGGCCTGCCAGTGGCCGACGCATTCCTGCGGGGTGACCGCGTAGGACTGGTACTCGTCACGGACGTGGACGAAGAAGTAGAGCGCGTCGTCGGACCAGGTGACGTTGGCGGTACTTCCGGCGCCGCAGTCCTTGGCATCCGAGCAAGCGCCCTGCCAGACCCGGCCGATGTCGAGCGTCTCTCCCTCGTACTCCCCTGGTGTCGCTACGCCGTCGACAACTGGTGTGCTCGCTGCCTGCGGGATTGCCGTCTTGGGAACGAGCGAGAGCGTCAGCGTCTCGCTGCTCGAGTCGGTGACGACCGGAATCTGCACGTTCTGCGTCGCCGGCAAGACCGTGTCGGTGTTGGTGAGCTGGAACGTCACCGTGGTCTCGGCGCCCGGTTGGATGACCGGGTATGGCTTGCTGGTCGCGTCAGCGGTGAAGTTGGCCGGCAAGGTGAGGCCGACCGTGCCACTCCGGGGCTGGCTCGACCAGTTGTGCACGACGACCGGCAGCGCGATCGTGCTGCCGACCGCCATCGACTGGATCGCCGCCGACCTGCCCAGCCTCGTCGCCTGCGGCGCTGTGTTGGCGAGCCATTGGTCGTACTCCTGCCAGTTCCCCCAACGCTGGAAGCGGCCTTCGACCGGCGGCACGATCCGGACGACATTGTCGGTGTAGCCGGTCTTGCCTTGGTCGCTGGTGAAGAGCGCGGAGATCTTGAAGTTCTGGTTGACCGCGGCGATGGAGCTCGGCGTGATGGTGAAGGTCAGGTCCTTGCTGCCGTTGATCTTGCCGGTTTGCTGCGGCGCGCTGACTGTCCAGCCCGCCGGGACCGTCAGCGCGGCTTGGCCCTTGGGCAGCGAGCCTTTGAGGTGGAGGGTTGCCTGGAAGGGGTCGCCCGCCACGTTCAGGAAGCGCGAGAAGGTCAGGTACTCGAGCGTGCCCTTGGGGAGACCGCCCGGATCCTGTTTGGTCGCGCCGAACAGGATGGCGTCGTCCTGACCGGCCGCGGGACTGCTGTTCGGCTGGAACGGTACGAACGACTGCGTCATCCCGAAGCGGGGGCACGCGGGCGCCGAAACGCCCTTGTACATCACGCGACTCTGCGTCGGGTAGGCCGCGCGTCCCTCGTCTGCCACCTGCTGCCAGCTCTTCGGCGTACCGGCGGGCTGGCCTTGCAGGTTGCCGGCCGGCCACTTGTACGGGGAGTCGTAGCCGGTCCAGACGCCCGCGACCGGGTCCAGGCCGGTGGGGACGAAGCCGGTGGTGCAGTTGGCGGCCGTAGTGGTTCCGCCGGTGCCCGCCGTACTGCCGCCCGAGAACACCTTCTTGACCTGCCAGGTGCTCAGCGCGCCGGGGCCCTTCAACTGCTCGGGGAACTTGGTCGGGTCCGCCGCGGCCAGCACGCCTTCCCAGATCAGCCGGCCGGCCTGCTGGTGGTTGCCGTGACCGGCTTGCAGGGTAGGCGTGAAGCCGATGTAGATCTCCGGCTGTGTCGTCCGGATCACCCGCGTGACGCGGCGCAGGGTCTCCTGCTCGTCCCAGAAGTACTGGGTCAGCGGGGCGCTCTGGTTGTAGAAGAAGTCGACGCGATCGAGGTTGAAGATGTCGACGGTGCCGGAGCGGTAGTGCGCGACGCGGTCCTCGTTCTCCCGGCGCAGGCCGAGGTCGGGGCCGAGCTCGTTGCCCGCGGAGTTCCCGCCGCCCTCGCCGCGGGTGACCATGATGATCCCGCACTTGGTGCCGTAACGCTGATGCCAGACACCGCACGGCCCGATGATGCTGGTGTCGTCGTCGGGGTGGGCCCACTCGCCCATCACGTCGATTTTCGTCGCCTCGTCGGCGACATACGGCTTGCCGGCTTCGGGGGATGCCTGCGCCTGGACTTGGGCTCCGGTGGTGAGGAGCAGGACGGCGGCGAGCAGGACGGCGGCGAGCAGGGCGAGCGTGCGCTTCATGTGCGATCTCCTCGGGCGGTGGAGGCACTGGCACTTCTCGTCCTACCCGGCTATTTACTCTTCAAGCAAGACCTGGCGCGTCGCCTCTGCAACGTTGGCAGCAACTTGCATCGCGGTGATCGGTCCGCCCTTGGAGGCGAGGTTCGCGGCGGCTGCGTGCAAATAGGCGCCGACGGCGGCGGCATCGATCGGGGTCAGGCCGCCTGCAAGTAGGGCTCCGGTCAGGCCGGCCAGTACGTCGCCCGCGCCCGCGGTGGCCAGCCAGGCGCCGGCGTTGGTGTTGACTCTCGTCTGCCCATCAGGGGCCACGATCACCGTGGTCGAGCCCTTCAGCAGCACTGTCACATCGAACCGTTCGGCGGCCTGGCGGGCGTGCTTCAGGCGCTCGGCCTCGACCCGGTGGCGTTCGACGCCGAGCAACCGGGCCAGTTCGCCGGCATGCGGGGTGATCAGGACGTTCGTACGGTCGCCTGAGTCGTCGAGTGCCTTCAGACCGTCGGCGTCGAGGAGTACCGGCTCTTCGGCGTCGAGGAGGTCGCGGATCTTGTCGACGTCGAGCTCGTCGCCGAGGCCGGAGCCGATCGCCCAGGCCTGGACCCGGCCGTCACCGGCCACGACCTCGGGGTGCTGGGCGCGAACTGCTTCGGCGACGGGGTCGGGGCCGACGTACCGGAGCATGCCGATCGGGCCGGCCAGGGCGCCGGAGGTGGCGATGACGGCGGCGCCCGGGTATTGAGTGGAGCCGGCCATCAGGCCGAGGACGCCGCGAGAGTACTTGTCGGATTCGCCGGTCGGGGTCGGGTACAGGGCGCGGACGTCCTCGTCCTGGAGCGACTCGGCGGCCGCCGGCGGCAGGTCGAGGCCGATCTCGATCAGGTGCACCGGACCGCAGGAGGCCGCGGCGGGGTCGATCAGGTGGCAGATCTTATGGGTGCCGAAGGTGACGGTGAGTGCTGCTGTGACGTGCTCTTTTGGGGTCTCGCCGGTGTCCACGTCGACACCCGACGGCATGTCGACGGCAATAATCGGCACCTGGTGCTCTTCCGCGAGCTTCACCACCGCCAGCGCTTCAGGTTTGAGCCCCGGCCGCCCACCGATCCCAACGATGCCATCGACAACGACATCAGCTGTTTCGATCGCATCGGTGGTGCCGACCCGGCCGCCTGCTGTTTGGAGGGCAGCGAGGCCTTCGCGGTGGTACTTCTCCGACAACAGCACCGCACTGACTTTTGCGCCTCGACGGGCGAGGTGGGCACCGGCGTACAAGGCGTCTCCACCGTTGTCGCCGCTGCCAATCAGGAGGATGATGCGGGCGCCGTAGGTGAAGCCGATGAAGTTGCTGATGGCAACGGCCAGCCCGGTGGCGGCGCGCTGCATCAGCGTGCCGTCGGGGAGTTTCGCCATCAGCGCGGCCTCGGCGGCGCGGACCTGGTCGACGGTGTGAGCGCGGCGCATCTCAGCCCTCCAGGACGACGACCGCCGACGCGATGCCGGCGTCATGGCTCAACGACAGATGCAGACTCTGTACGCCGAGCCGCGCGGCCTGCTCGGCGACCGTACCGGTGATCTCCAGCCACGGCCGGCCGGTCTCGTCGGTCCGGACCTCGGCGTCGTGCCACTGCATCCCGGCCGGCGCGCCGAGCGCCTTGGCGAGCGCCTCCTTGGCCGCGAACCGGGCCGCCAGCGAGGCCGGCGGCTTCTTCGCCTCCGCCTCGGTGAAGACGCGATCACGCAGCATCGGGGTCCGTTCGAGCGTTTTCATGAACCGCTCCACGTCGACCACATCGATGCCCACGCCGACGATCATGGGGTCCTTGGTGTGACAACTGCCACACCCACAGTCTCGTTGCCGCACATGCCGGTCAGCGTATCCCCGCCAGGTGTGGGAAGAATGGGCCCCATGCTGCAGCCGTCGCGGGAGGTGACCCCGTACACCGAGCTGGACCGCGCCGCCTGGTCCCAGCTGGCCGAGACGACCGAGTCGCCGCTGACCGCCGAGGAGGTCGAGCGGCTGCGCGGTCTCGGTGACGAGATCGACATCGACGAGGTCCGCGAGGTCTACCTGCCGCTGTCCCGGATCCTGTCACTCTACGTACGGCACGCCCGGGCGCTGCATTCCGACACCGAGACGTTCCTCGGCAAACCGGCCGCCACCCGGACCCCGTTCGTGATCGGCATCGGCGGATCCGTTGCCGTCGGCAAGTCCACCACCGCCCGGCTGCTGCGCGAACTGCTCGCCCGCTGGCCCGAGCACCCCCGTGTCGCCCTCGTCACCACCGACGGCTTCCTCTGGCCGAACACCGAGCTCGAGCGCCGCGGCCTGATGCTACGCAAGGGCTTCCCGGAGTCGTACGACCGCAAGTCGCTGCTGCGCTTCGTCGTCGAGGTGAAGTCCGGCATGGACAACGTCGAGGCGCCGGTCTACTCCCACCTGCACTACGACCGGATGCCAGGCGTCCGTACCACCGTCGAACAGCCCGACATCCTGCTGCTCGAAGGCCTCAACGTCCTCCAGCCGGCCCCGCGGCACGCGGACGGCAAGAGCGGCCTCGCGGTCAGCGACTTCTTCGACTTCTCGGTGTACGTCGACGCTGCCGCCGACGACATCCGCTCCTGGTACGTCCACCGCTTCCTCAAACTCTGGGAAACGGCCTTCCGCAACCCCGAGTCCTACTTCGTCCGCTACGGCGAACTCAGCCGAGCCGAAGCAATCGCGAAGGCCGAGTCCCTCTGGGACGGCATCAACGGCCCCAACCTCCGCGAAAACATCCTCCCCACCCGCTCCCGGGCAACCCTGGTCCTCCGCAAAGGCGCCGACCACGCAGTCCGCTGGGTCCGCCTCCGCAAACTCTGAACCCCCCACGCGCCCAACTGGCTGTGGTGGAGTTGCCCGCACGCGGCCTCTCACGCCCGCTCGGTTGGGGTGTTACTCCCCGAGCAGGCCCCAGTTGTACTGCCTGACAGCCACATGGTTGATGCCGTTGAAGCTGGCCGGGACCTTGCCGTACGACGTGATCGCGGTGGCCGTTCCCTTGAACTTGGTGAAGAGGTACTGGTAGCCGGTGTTGGTGTCGTGGTCGACCGCGGTGATGATCGAGCCGCCGTCGGCACCGCAGCCGTCGACGACCAGTGACTCGTAGGATGCCCAGCCGGACTTGCGGACCAGCTTCACGACCGGCTTCGGCTTGGCGCTCATCGGGATGTGGATCGTGTAGAGCGCACCCGCCTTCGTGGTCATCAGCAAGGTGTCGTACATCGTCCCCTCGCCGACAACGGTCATCGTCTTGAAACTCTTGAAGCCCGCGAACGAGCCGGCTGCCTTGTACCCGGCGCCGTTCGGGGCGTAGCGGTACAGGTTGCCGTTGCTGTTCAGGCCGTACAGGTACGTGGACCGGATTCCCTTCAGCGGATCGCTGGAGGCGGCGATCGCTCTGAAGCCGGCCCAGCCGGTACCGACCTTGACCACCTTGGGCCGCAACGGGGGACGCGCCGACAGGACGGTCGTGTGCCGGTACAGGTTCGGGCCCTGCAGGAACAGCCCGAAGGCGTAGTTCTGGGTGAGCGAGGCATTCCACGCCGAGTACCAGGTATCCATGTAGCGGGTGGCGAAGAACTTGGAGTACACGTACGGCGGGCCCACCACGGTCGGCGGCTTATGGGCGGTGACGTCGACTGTGTCCACGAGGCCCGACAAGGTCGGCCAGACGACCGTGTTCCAGCAGATCTCGGCCACCGCGCCGGTCGATGTCGGAGCAGTGCTGGTGGCACCAGCGGTGCTGGTAGCCGTGGATGCCAGCAGACCGACGCCGGCCAGGGCGAGAGCGAGGCGTTGCAGCTTCATTGAACAGTCCCTTGTTGCCTTGGCTACTCGCCCGTCAGGTGGGTTTTGTACCAGGTGTAGGCGGCGTGGTTGGTGCCGTCGAAAGCCGTCGGAACCTTGCCGTACGACGTGATCACGGTGGCCGTTCCCTTCGCCTTGCTGAAGGCGTACTGGAAGCCGGAGTCGGTGTCGTGGTCGACACCGATGACGAGGGTGCCGCTGCCGCCGCGCGGCCAGCAACTCTCGGTCGCCAGGGACTCGTAGGCGGACCATCCAGAGGCGCGGATCAGCTTGACCACCGGCTTCGCGACCGCAGTGGTCGGGATGTGGATCGTGTAGAGCGCGCCGCCCTTGGTCGTCATCAGCAGCGTGTCGTACGTCGGCGCCTCGCTGATCACCGTCATCGCCTTGAACGAAGCGAATCCGCCGAAGTTGCCGAGGTTCTTGTAGGCGGTGCCGTTCTGGGCGTACCGGTACAGCTTGCCGTCGGTGTTGAGTCCGTACAGGTACGAGTGCTTGGGGGCCGCGACGTTGTAGTTGGAGGTCGAGATGGACTTGAAGGCCGCCCAGCCGGCACCGACCTTGGTCTTCGTCACCTGCACCCCACCGTCCTGGTCGAAGACAGTGGTGTGCCGCATCAGGTTTCCGCCGTCCAGGTACACGCCGTAGGCGAAGTTCTGGGTGCCGGTGGCATTGGTCGCCTCATACCAGGTCGCCATGTAGCGGGAGGTGCCGAAGTTGAACGGCGCGTACTCCGAGACCCTCGGCGGCTTGCCGGCCGTGACCTCGAACTTCTCCACGAAGTTGTCACCGGTCGGCCAGGTGACCGTCTGCACGCAGGGTCCGGCCGCGGCGGTCGAGGCCTTCTCAGCCGCCTTCACCGCATTGGCGGCCTTCCCTGTCGAGGCCGGTTTCGGGTCACTCTGAGAATTGGCAAGAGCCGGGCCCGCCCCGGCGGTGGCGGCCAGCAGGCCGGCTCCGGCTACGACGAGCGCGAGGCGTTGGAGTTTCATCGAGTGGTCCCCTCCGGAGAACGCATGATCGCCTCGGTCCCCCCGAGGTCGAGCTGACCATAGCGCCCGGGTACGACAAAACGGCGGCCCGTTGCAGCTTTGTGCAATGGACCGCCGTCTGTCCGGGGTGACTACTCGCCGGTCAGCTGGTTCTTGTACCAGGTACCGGAGGCGTGGTTGATTCCGTCGAAGACGGCCGGGATCTTGCCGTACGCCGTGATCCTGGTGGCCGTGCCGTTCGCGTGGGAGAAGGCGTACTGGTAGCCGGTGTCGCTGTCGTGGTCGATGCCCGTGACGAGGGTGCCGGCGCCGCAGCTCTGGGTGACCAGCGACTCGAAGTTGGACCAGCCGGAGCCCTGGATCAGCTTGACGACCGGCTTCGCCGTCGCCGTGATCGGAATGTGGATCGTGTAGAGCGCGCCGGCCTTGGTGGTCATCAGCAGCGTGTCGTACGTCGCGGTCTCACTGATCATGGTCATCGCCTTGAAGGAGGCGAACCCACCGAAGTTGCCGAGGTTCTTGTAGCCGGTGCCGCTCTTGGCGTAACGGTAGAGCTTGCCGTTGGTGTTCAGTCCGTAGAGGTACGAGTGCGCCGGTGCCGCGACCTGGTAGTTGGAGGTCGAGATGGACTTGAAGCTCGCCCAGCCGGCCCCGACCTTGGCCGTCGTCGCCCGCGGTGCGGCGTTGTCGGGGAAGGTCGTCGTGTGCCGCATCAGGTTCCCGTCCTGCAGGAACACTCCGTACGCGTAGGACTGGGTGCCCGAGGCGTTGGTCGCCCCGTACCAGGTCGCCGTCCAGCGGCTCTCGACGAAGTCCAGCGGCTCGAACTGCTCGATCCGCGGCGGCTTGGCGGCGGTGACGTCAACCTCCCCCACGGTGTTCGCGGCCGTCGGAAAGACGATCGCCTGGACGCAGGATGCGGCGACCGCGGACGCGGACTTCTGCTCCGCGGGCCCGGCGTTGGCAGACTTGTGCGTCCAGGACGGCGCCGGCTCTCCCTGAGTCGCGGCGAGTGCCGGTCCGGACGCGGCGGTGGCGGCGAGCATGCCGGCACCTGCGATGGCGAGCGCGAAGCGCTGCAACTTCATTTGTAGTCCCCTCCAGAACGCATGACCCCCGAGATCGAGCCGACCATAGCGTCTGGCACGGACAGAACGGTGATCCGTTGCAGCTTGTTGCAACGGACCACCGCTCAAGGTCAGCTGGGGTTACTCGCCGACCAACTGGTCGTAGTGGGTGACGAAGGAGACGTGGCTGACGCCGTTGAAGACGGTCGGGATCTTGCCGTACGACGTGATCGCGGTGGCCGTGCCGTTCGCCCTGCTGAGGGCGTACTGGTAACCGGAGTCGGTGTCGTGGTCGACGCCGACCACGAGCGAGCCGCCGCGGGTGCCGCAACCCTGCACCACCAGGGACTCGTATGCCGCCCAGCCGCTGCTGCGGATCAGCTTGACGACCGGCTTCGAGCCGGCCGCGAGGGGGATCCGGATCGTGTAGAGGGCGCCGGCGTTGGTGGTCATCAGGAGGGTGTCGTAGGTCGCGGTCTCGCTGATCACCGTCATCGCCTTGAACGACTTGAAGCCGGGGAACGAGCCGAACGACTTGTACCCGGCGCCGTTCTTCACGTAGCGGTACACGCTGCCGTTGGTGTTCAGGCCGTACAGGTTCGCGTGCCGGGGCGCCACGATGCTGTAGTTGGAGGTGGCGATGGTCTTCATGGCTCCCCAGCCGGACCCGATCTTGGTGGTGGTCGGCTTCGGCGGGTCGAAGTCGGGTAGGACGTCGGTGTGGCGGTACAGGTCGCCGCCCAGGAGGTACAGGCCGTAGATGTAGTACTGAGTGCCTGAGGCGTTCACCGCGGTGTACCAGGTCGCGGCGGTGCGGACGGGGAAGAAGCCGAACGGCTCGTACTTCGCCGCGCGCGGCGGCGTGGCGGCGGTGACGTCGACCGCCTCGGCTGTGTTGGCCGCGGTCGGCCAGGCGATCGAGCTGATGCAGGGTCCGGCGGCGACAGCCTTCGCCGACGGCTGCTTGGCGGCTGCCTTCGCCGTCCAGGACGGCGTCGGTTCCCCTTGTGTGGCGGCGATCGCCGGTCCGGACGCGGCGGTGGCGGCGAGCATGCCGACCCCTGCCATGGCGAGCGCGAGACGCTGCAGCTTCATCGAGATTCCCCTCCCAGGAACAGAACTGGCTCGGTCAAGCCGACGGTAACCACGCCACCGGTCCCCTCCCGCGACTATTGCGCCGACCCGCAAAGGTCCGGGAAGCACAACTGGGCCAGGGCTACGAAAGCCCTGGCCCAGCTGGGTGTTCGCTTGGAGTTACTCGCCGACCAGCTGGTCGTAGTGGGTGGTGAACGGCGAGGTGGTGACACCGGTGAACGTGCCCGGAACCTTGCCGTACGCCGTCGTCGCGGTGGCCGCGCCGTTGAACTTGCTGAAAGCCCACAGGTAGGCAGAGTCGGTGTCGTGATCGACGCCGACGATCAGCGAGCCGCCGCGGACGCCGCAGGTGTGCGCGGTGAACGCCTCGTAGGCGGCGAAGCCGGTCTTGCGGACCTGCTTGAGGACGGGCTTGGTGCTGGCGGCGACCGGGATGCGGACGGTGTAGAGCGCGCCGCCGGTCGTCGTCATCAGGAGCGTGTCGTACGTCGGGGTCTCGCTGACCACGGTCAGCGCCTTGAACGACGCGAACCCGGCGAAGTTGCCGAGCGACTTCACCGCGGTGCCGACCTGCGAGTAGCGGTAGAGCTTGCCGTTCGCGTTCAGGCCGTAGATGTAGGAGTGCCGCGGCGCCGCGATGCTGTAGTTGGAGGTCGCGATGGTCTTGAAGCTCGCCCAGCCTCCACTGACCTTCGCGATCTTCGGCGTCACCGCACCGGTGTCCTGGTTGATGTAGGTCGTGTGCCGATACAGGTTGCCGGCCTGGATGAATACGCCGTAGTAGTACAGCTGCGTCGCCGACGCGTTCTGCGCGAGGTACCAACTGCCGGACGCCTTGGCGCCGAAGAACTTGAAGTCGACCAGCGGCTTGACCTTCGGTGGATTGCCGGCGATGACGTCCACCGAGCCGACAGCTCCGTCAGCCTTCACCCAGCCGACCGCGCTGAAGCAAGGATCGGCCTTCGCGACGGCCGTACCGGAGACGGCGGAGGCGGCGAACAGACCGGCACCGGCCAGTGCGAGCGCGAAGCGCTGCAGTTTCATTCACTCGCCTTCCAGCATGGTGTAGTGAGAGATTTGTGCTGCGTGGTTGATGCCGTTGAAGACCACCGGGATCTTGCCGTACGACGTGATCGGGGTCGCGGCGCCGTTGGCGTGGCCGAAGGCGTACTGGTAGCCGGAGTCGGTGTCGTGGTCGATGGCGACGACCAGGGAGCCGCCGGAGTTGCAGCCTTCGACGACGAGCGACTCGTAGGCTGCCCAGCCGGACTTGCGGATCAGCTTGACGGCCGGCGTCGCCTTCGCGGTGATCGGGATGTGGATCGTGTAGAGCGCACCGGCCTTCGTGGTCATCAGCAGCGTGTCGTACGTCTGGGTCTCGCTGATCACGGTCATCGCCTTGAAGGACGCGAAGCCTCCGAACGATCCGAGCGCCTTGTAGCCGGCGCCGTTCTTCGCGTAGCGGTACAGGCGGCCGTTCGTGTTCAGCCCATACAGGTACGCGTGGCTCGGAGCATCGACACTGTGGTTGGAGGTTGCGATGGACTTGAAGCTCGCCCAGCCGGGGCCGACCTTCGTCGCGGTCAGCCGAGGCGCACTACCGTCGCCGGGAAGGGTCCTGGTGTGCCGGTACAGGTTGGCGCCCTGGAGGAACAAGCCGTACGTGTAGACCTGACTGCCTGAGCTGTTCTGTGCCACGTACCACGTCGCCGTATAACGGCTGACGAAGAACTTGAACGGGTCGTACCGCCATGCCCGCGGCGGCTTGGCCGGAATGACCTCTGCTGACCCAACCGTGTTCGAGGCCGTCGGCCAGACGATCTGGTTCCCGCACTGGGGCCCGCTGGACGGAGCCAGCTCGGACTGGGTGGCGCCGAGCGCCGGTCCGGATGCGGTGGTGGCGGCGACCAGGCCGGCGCCGGCCAGTACGAGTGCGAAGCGCTGCAACTTCATCTCAGGAGTCCCCCTCCAGGGCGGAAAAAGGACCGACCGGGGACACCGTCGAAACGGTTGTCCCCGGTCGGTTCGAGGTGTTACTCGCCGTTCAGGTTGTCTTTGTACCAGGTGAAGGGGGCGTGGTTGTTGCCGTCCAGGACGGCCGGGATCTTGCCGTACGACGTGATCACGGTCGCCGTGCCGTTCGCGTGGCCGAAGGCGTACTGGTACCCGGTGGCGGTGTCGTGGTCGACGCCGATGACGAGCGTGCCGCCGCGGTTGCCGCAGGCCTGGGTCGCGAGCGACTCGTACGCCGACCAGCCGGAGGACCGGATGGTCTTGAGGACCGGCTTCGCGGACGCGGTGATCGGGATCCGGATCGTGTAGAGCCCGCCGGCCCTGGTGTTCAGCAGCAGCGTGTCGTAGGTCGCCGTCTCGCTGATCACGGCCAGCGACTTGAACGACGCGTAGCCGCCGAAGGAGCCGAGCGCCTTGTAGGTGTAGGTCGTGCCGTTCTTGGCGTACCGGTACAGCTTGCCGTTGGTGTTCAGGCCGTACAGGTACGCGTGGGTCGGCGCGGCGACCTGGTAGTTCGAGGTCGCGATGGCCCTGAAGTTGGTCCAGCCGGAGCCGATCTTGACCCTGGTGGTCTTCGGCTCACCGGACGCGGGAAGGGTGGTCGAGTGCCGGTACAGGTAATCGCCGTCCAGGAAGACGCCGTAGGCGAAGTACTGGGTGGCGGAGGCGTTGGCCGCCGCGTACCAGGTCGCCGTGTAGCGGGCGGGGCCGAAGTTGAACGGCGCGTACTGGTCGACCCGCGGCGGCTTCGCCGGAATGACGTCGACTGTTCCGGTGACGTGCGTGTACTTGGGATAGACCAGCGACTGGACGCATTCGGCCTCGGCGGCCACGGACTTGTCCGACTTCGCCGCTGCCTCCTTCGCGCCGGCGGCCCGCTGCGCCCAGGACGGCGTCGGGTCGTTCTGGGTGGTGGCGAGGGCCGGTCCGGACGCGGCGGTGGCGGCGAGCATTCCGACACCGGCAACTGCGACTGCGAGGCGCTGCAACTTCATTGAGGTCATCCTCTCGGGCAAAGCAGGTCGGTCCAGGGCACCCCGGGACCGAACTGACGGTAACTTCGCCACCAGGCGACGCGCGTGAGTTTTGCATCTTCGTGCAATGGATTGCTGCCGGTTCGTGCAGGAACAGCAGTCAGTTCGTTACCTGGAGTGAGCCCCGAGGGTGGGAACAACGGCCACGGCGACCAGGGCGGCGGTCAGCGCGAAGGCGAGCGGATAGCCGGTACCGGCGACGACGAAGCCGAAAATGATCGCGCCGGCGCCCCAGCCGCCGTCGTACGCGAGGTTCCACAAGGCGCTGACCTGGCCGTACCGGGTCTTGGGTGAGCGGTCGTACATGATCGCCAGGGTGAGGTTCTGGGCCGCGCCGAAGCCGATCCCGAAGAGCGCGGCGCCGGCGATGACGGCTGCCGCGTTGCCGATGAAGACGAGCGACCCGGCGCCCAGCGCGGCCAGGATGATGGCCGGAGGCAACAATTTGGCCGGTCCGACGCGGTCACCGACCCGCCCGGCCAGCCAGCGGGCGCCCGGTGCGGCGATCGCCTGGATCAGCAACGCGACGGCGACCACCAGGTGGTTGCCGGATCCCAACGGCAGGAAGGTCACACTGATGCCCGCGGCAACGGTCACGGCCGCGAACACGAACGTCGGCATCAGCAATCCGCTCCCCCGCAATCCGCCCAGCACCTTCACGTGCTGCTCTTCCCCGCCGGTACTAAGCGCCGCCACGCCCGGCACCATCGCAAGGCCGGTCAGCGACGCGACGGCGGCGAAGACGAACAGCGCGTCGTACCCGATCACGCCGGTGAGGTAGATCCCCAACGGCAGCCCGATCACGGCGGGCAGCCCGACGACGACTCCGTAGATCCCCAAGGCCTCGCCTCGCCGGTGAGCCGGAGCGACGTCCGCGACCAGGGCGACCGCGCCGACGACCATGATCGCCAGCCCGGCGCCGCGCACCACGCAGACGGCCAGGACGAGTGGAAGCGATGAGGTGACGACCAGAGCGATGGCCGGCGCCCCGAGCAGTACGAGCCCTAGCGCGAGCGTTCCGCGGTACCCGAAGCGCCTCAGCATCCGCGGCACCAGCAGCTCGACAACTACGGCTGCCAGCATCATCGCCCCGGTCGACAGGCCGGCTCCGATGCCGCCGGCTCCGTTCGCTGCCAGATAGAGCGGCACCACCGAGGTCAGCAGGTACATGCTCAGCCCGGACCCGAACACAATCAGCAGCAGTCGCCCGAAAGCCGGCGTCACCAGGGGCTCGGCAACGACCACTGGAACCAGGATTGGACGCTCGCAGGCTGTATCGGTCATAAAACCACCGTAGGAAGCAAGCGGTCCGGTCTACAGATCCAGTTCTATGGCAGGTGGCAGTACCAATTTTCAGAGTTGGTCGTGGATCAGAGCCGTGAGGCGGTTCAGGGCGGCGTCGATCTGGGTGGGGGTCACTGAGCTGCAGGAGAGGCGGAGGGCGTTGAGCGGGGCGTCGCCGTCGTAGAAGTGGCTCATCGGGGTGAACAGGACGCCGTACTCGTGGGCGGACTTCTCCAGCAAGGCGTCGGTGACCGGGAAGGGGACGGTGACGACGATGAAGAAGCCTCCGGACGGGACGGTCCACGTGACTTCGCCATCGGGGAAGCGGGCGGCCAGGCCGTCGGTGATGGCTCGGAGGTTGGCGGCGTAGATGTCGCGCTCGCGCAGGGTGGCGGTGATGAGGCTGCAGTCGTTTTGGAGGAGCTTGCCGCCGATCACCGCCTGTGCGACGGCTGAGGTGTTGACCGTCAGCATGCTCTTGAGCTTCGAGAGTTCGTCGGCCAGCAAGCCGACGGTGCCGTCGGGTGCGGCGACCGTCTGGTCGGCGACGACGTAGCCGACTCGGGCGCCGGGCAGCGCGGTCTTGGCGAACGAGCCGAGGTAGATCACGCGGCGCTCGGTGTCCAAGGCCTTGAGAGTCGGTACTCGGTCGACGCCGGCGGCGGGGAACAGGCCGTACGGGTTGTCTTCGAGCAGCAGGAGGTCTTCCTGGGCGGCGACTTCCAGCAGTCGCCGCCTTGTCTCCAGGTCGAGGCTGAGGCCGGATGGGTTGGCGAAGTCGGGCATGACGTAGCAGGCGCGCGGGCGGAGGCCGTCGGCCCGGGCTCGCTTGACGACCGCCACCAGATCTTCGAGGTCGACGCCGTCGTTGCCCCCGGCAACTGGGAGGACCGGCAGGTCGACGAGTCGGGCGGCGCCGGTGATGCCGACGTAGGCCGGGGAGATGGCGAGCAAGACGTCGGCGGGGGTCGCGCGGAGCGCGCGGAGTACGAGGACCATCGCTTCCTGGCAGCCGACCGTCACCACGATCGCGTCCGGGTCGACCGCGATGCCCTCGTCGGCGGCGAGGTTGCGGGCGACCAGCGGGTGGATGATGCCCTTCGTGCGGCCGTACTGGAAGATCTGCCGCCGCACGCCGGCCTCGTCGTAGCCGAGTTCGTCGCGCAGATACCCAGCGAAGGTGTCGAGGTAGGAGTGCAGGTCCTCGAGGGCGTAGAACTCCTCGTACGGCCGCCCGGCCGCGAGCGAGATCGCGTCGGGGTAGTGGTTGGCGACCTCGTTGAGGAAGTTCATCGAGTTCAGCGCGCGGTCGGTGAGCGAGCCGTGCAGGTCGGTGACGTCCAGATCGGCCATCAGGCCCTCCCGGTGGTGAGGCGTGCCGCGGCTTGGACATTCCCGCAGCCGGCCAGCAGCATCGCGTCGGCCAGTTCCTTGCGCAGCAGGTCCAATGCTTCTCCGCAGGCGTCGACGGCGAGGGCCCAGAGCAGCGGACGGCCGATCAGTACTCCGGAGGCGCCGACCGCGAGGGCACGTAGTACGTCCGTACCGCTCCGGATCCCGCTGTCCAGCAACACTTCACACTCTTGGCTCACGGCATCCACAATCCTCGGCAACGCGTCGATCGAGGCAACAGCTCCGTCCAGCTGGCGGCCGCCATGGTTGGACACAACGATGCCGTCAGCACCTACTTGCACCGCTCGGACGGCGTCCCGCGAGTCGAGAATCCCCTTCAACAGCAGGGGAAGCTTGGTCCTGGCTCTCAGCCATTCGAGGTCCCGCCAGGACACTGCGGGCTCGAAGGCCGATGCTGTATGCGCCGCAACAGCAGACAACCCCGGTACGCCGACATGCGCCTCGCTCCGCGCCCCGACCAGGTTGGCCGCGACAACGTCCTCTGGCAACGCGAAGGCATTCCGCACGTCCCGCAGCCGCCGACC
Organism: Kribbella sp. NPDC051718; assembly: GCF_040681515.1. NCBI lineage: Bacteria > Bacillati > Actinomycetota > Actinomycetes > Propionibacteriales > Kribbellaceae > Kribbella > Kribbella sp. NPDC051718. Next base: position 495,234 of record NZ_JBFAYZ010000001.1, read on the forward strand.
CATCACCGGAACATCCACCGTCACCATCAACGCGCCACACCCAGCCGCCTCGGCCCGGTCGACCAGCGACTCCACCATCGCCCGATCCCGCAACCAGTACAACTGAAACCACGACGGTGCCACCCCCGCGATTTCCTCCAGCGGGTAGCTGCTCAACGTACTGATCACATACGGCACCCCAGCCGCCGCAGCCGCCCGAGCCAGCAACAACTCCCCTTCCGGATGCACCAACCGCTGATAAGCCATCGGCGCCACCACCACAGGCATCCCCACCTGCCCACCCACCAACCGACACCCCAACTCAGCCTCACCCACCCCCGCCAGCACCCGAGGCGTCAACGTCACCGCATCCAACGCCGCCCGGTTCAACCGAAGCGTCGTCTCAGTCCCACTCCCCCCACCAACAAACTCACGAACCTCAACCGGCAGCACCCCGGCCGCGAGCTCCTCGAAGTCCTCGAGGCACAACGCGGCCGCACTCGGAGGCGCTTGGAGGTCAGGCATTGGTGAAGGTGGTTCTTAGCCAGGTGGCTGAGTCGGCCAAAGCCTTGCGGGCGGTGTCGAGGATGCCGGACATGGTGTAGAAGCCGTGGGGCATGCCGTCGTAGCGGGTCAGTTCGGTGGGGACGCCGGCGGCGTAGAGCTTTTCGGCGTAATACTCGCCTTCGTCGCGTAGGGGGTCGTACTCGGCGGTGATGACCAGGGCCGGCGGGAGGCCGGCGTGGGAGGGGGCCAGGAGTGGGGAGGCGAGCGGGTTCGTGCCGTCGGACTCGTCGCGTAGGTAGTGCTGCCAGTACCAGTTGACTGAGGTGCGATTGAAGAGGAACGGGTCGTCGCCGACGCGCATGGAGGCGGTATCCGAGCCATACAGGGTGTTCGGGTAGATCAGGAGCTGGGCAGCTAGCGACGGGCCGGAATCCCTTGCCAATAGGGTGGTTGCCGCCGCCAGATTGCCGCCGGCGCTGTCGCCGCCGACGGCTAGGCGGGCTACGTCCACGCCTAGTTCTACAGCGTGGGCGGCGATCCACTGGGTCGCTCGGTGGCAGTCATTGACCGCCGCAGGGAACGGGTTCTCGGGCGCCAGGCGGTAGCCGACGGTGATGACCTGGCAGGGGACGAGGTTCGCCAACCGACGGCACACCCCGTCAGCGGTCTCGATGCTGCCGAGGGTCCAGCCGCCGCCGAAGAAGTACACAAGCGTCGGCAACGGCCCATCCCCCACCGGACGGTAGATCCGCAATGTCAGCCCGGACTCCTCCATCACAACATCCCGGACGGAGTGCACCGGCTCAACCGAGCCGCCACCCGCCTGGATGGAGGCGAGGTCGGCAGCCCGCGCCTCGGCCAGCGTCTGTGTGTAGAGCTGCGGCACGTTGTCCGCCGCACGCTTCGCCCGCATCTCCTCGACCTGAGGATCCAATGGCATGACAAGCACCTCTCAAGTCAGCGTGACAGGCATGGTCGCGAACCCACGAAGCGCGAAGCCGGCACTCTGTACCGGCGCCCCGGCCAGCGCCAACTCCGGGAACCGCTGGAACAACCGCGGTAACGCCAGCCGCCCCTCCGCCCGCGCAAGCACCGCCCCGATACAGAAGTACGCGCCGGCCCCAAAGGTGATGTGCCGCTTGTCCGCCCGCTCCGCATCGAACACCTCAGGCGACGCGAACCGCGCCGGATCCCGGTTGGCGGCGCCCAGAATCACCAACACCAACCCACCCTCCGGGATCGTCACCCCACCAACGGACAGGTCCTCAGACGCAGTCCGTACGACGACCTGCGCCGTCCCGTCCCACCGCAGCACCTCCTCGACGCACGCCTCGGCCACCACCGGATCGGCAGCCAGCGCCTTCACGAGCGAGGGCCGTTCGAGCAACGGCGGCAACGCGTTCCCGAGCAGGTTGATCGTGGTGACGAAACTGGCGTTGAAGAGCACCAGCAGGTTGCCCACCAGCTCCTCATCGGTCAGCACATCGCTGCCGGAGTCGATCACCTGCACCAGCCCACTGATCAGATCGTTGCCAGGAGCAACACGCCGATCATCGATCAGCCGCTGGTAGTAGGCCGACATCTCGACCGCCGCCTCGTTGGCGGCGGCAACCTTCTCGGCAGTCCGCCCACCGAAGTCCAGATAGTCCTCCACCCGCTGCACCCGGGTCCTGAACCACTCCAGATCCGGCGCCGGGATCCCCAGCAACGCACTCATCACGCCGGCGGGCAGCAGATACCCGAACTCCGCGATGAAGTCGACCGGCCCATCAGCGCCCAGCGATTCGAGCCGATCCAGCAGCGAGTCCGTCAACGCGACGATCTCCGGCTCCAGCTCGGCGACCCGCCGCGGCGTGAAGGCCTGATGAAACGCCCGCCGCATCCGCCCATGATCGGGTTCGGTCCGGAACATCATCGAGTTCCCCAACGCCCTCGATACCGGATCAGCCGATGGCCCCGGCGCCGGACCACCCTTGACGAACCGCGGATCACGCAAGATCTGGTCGACCGCCGCATACCCGTTGGCCACAGCCGCGTACGCAGTACTGGCCGGGGTCAAACTCACCGGCCCGAGCTCATGAAGTCTTTCGTACAAGGGATACGGCGCCCGCCGCCCCTCGTCGGTCTGCAGCAGCGCGAGGATCTCGTCGGCAGTCATGTTGCCACCGGCATCGACTTGTACCCGCGCAGGAACTGCTGTGGATTCCGCACCGGCGCGCGCGCGGCCCGCAAAGACGGGAACCGCTCCAGCAACCGGGGAAAGGCGATCCGCGCCTCCGCCCGGGCCAGCGCGGCACCCAGGCAGTAGTGCGGACCGGCCCCGAAACTCAACGGCTTCACATCGGTCCGCCCCGCATCGAACAGATCCGGCGAGGGGTAGCGCAGCGAGTCCCGATTGGCAGCACCGATCATCACCAACACGATCTCCTTGGCTGGAAGGACGGTGCCGGCGATCGCGGCATCCTCTTCGGACCAACGGGCGACGAACTGTACCGGCGCTTCGTACCGCAGCACCTCCTCGACGAAGGCAGGCGAACCGGCGGCCGCGCGTAGCTCCGGCCGGTCGAGCAGTTGCCACATCCCGTTGCCGATCAGGTGGATCGTCGTCACGAAGCTGGCGTTGAAGAGCACCAGCAGGTTGCAGATCAGGTCGTAGTCCGACACCTCGTGCAGCCCGGCGTCGATCGCCGCGACCAGCTGACTGATCAGGTCGTCGCTCGGCGACTTCCGCCGCGCGACGATGAGGTCGCGGTAGTAGTCGGACAGCTCCCGGGTCGCCTGATCGGCGGCCGCCAGGACCTCGTCGGTCTTGCCGACCACGTCGAGAAAGTCGTTGATTCGTTCGACTCTGGGCCGGAACCAGGCCAGGTCGGCCTGCGGGATGCCGAGCAGGGCGGCGACCACACTGCTCGGCAACGGGTAGGCGAACTCGGTCATGAAGTCCGCCTCCCCGTCGGTGTCGAATCGTTCGGCCAGCTGATCCATCAGGCCGTCGACCAACTGGCCGACGGCCGGCTCCAGCTCGGTCACCCGGCGGGGCGTGAACACCTGGTGGAACAGGCGTCTGGCCGTCAGGTGCCGGGGGCCGTTGCTGTACATCATCGAGTTGTTGAGCACCGCCAGCAGCGGATGCTCGCGCCAGCCGGGGCCGCCGCGGTCGTCGCTGTACACGTCGTCTGCAACGTGGAATCGCGGGTCGCGCAGCAGCTCGTCGGCTGCCTGGTAGCCGGTGACCACCGCCGCATATCCGCCATCGCCTCCCAACAGGGAGACTGGACCTAGCTTGTGGAGTTCCGCGTAGTACCGGTATGGATCGTCCAGACCGGCTTCGCTGAAGAGTCCCTTGAGCACTTGATCGGCGGCGGTGGTCATCAGCGGCTCACCGCACCAGCTGCAGCGGGATCGAGTCGGCCATCGCCTGGTACCCGGTGTCGTTCAGGTGGATGTGGTCGCCACCGTCGTACGCCGCGAGCAGCTTCTCGGGCGCGCTTGGGTCGCGAACGGCCTTGTCGAAGTCGATGACGCCGTCGAACACGTGCTGGTTGCGCAGCCACTTGTTCACCGCGACGCGAGTCGCCTCCTTCTCCGGCGTCCAGCCGCCCGGCGTGGTGAAGCCGCCGTACGGCGTGATGGTGGCGCCGATGCTGGTGATGCCGTTCTCGTGCAGCTGGCTGTTGATCTGCTTGAGCGCGCCGATGATCTGGTCCGAGCTGGCGCCGTTCATCCAGATGTCGTTCACGCCGAGGTGGGTGATGACGGTCCGCTCGTTGGTCTGGGCGTAGACGTCCTCGTTCAGCCGGGCCAGCGCGTTCGGGCCGAGCTGCTCGGTGCCGCTCGGGCCACCGAGGATCAGGCCGTCACTGTCCTGCAGCAGCCGGTTGCCGGCCTCGCCGACGTTCAGTACGCCGGGAGCGTTGTGGTTACGGTCGGCGACCAGCCGTTCGGCGAGCTGATCGGGCCAGCGGTTGTTGCCGTTCAGCGTGCTCAGCAGGCCGTCCGCGATCGAGTCACCGAGCACGACGATCGAGCCCGCGGACTTCTCGGTCAGCACGTCTACGCCGGACAGGAACGTCCAGCAGCAGGCCCGGGTCCGGTCGAACGGCGTACCGTCGGGCGCGTTGGTCAGGTCGCCCGGACCGAAGAAGTTCTCCTGGTCCGACGACGCGTGCCAGCTGGTCGGGCCGGTCGCGGTCGGGTAGAAGACGCTGATCACCAGCGTGCTCAGGTCCGGCACGGCCAGCTTGACCGGGTCGCTGAGCAGCTCGGCGCCCTTGTTCATCACCGCGGTCGGCGAGCCGCCGTTGAAGGTCAGCGTGCGCTTGGACGCCACCACGATGTCGGACTGCACCGGCGTCGAGGTGTCCCCGAACGCCACGGTCGCCGCGCCGATCGTGATCGGCCGGTCGCCGTAGATGTTGGTGAACCGGATCCGGACCTTGTCGCCCCCCACGGACGGCCGGACCACGTAGCGGGCGCTCTGGTTGTTGAGACCGGTGTTGGTGAACCCGGCCGTCTCGGGCTTGACGATGCCGGCGGACCAGCTGCCCACCCACTCCGGCCGGTCGCCGTGGCCGCCGGACGTCTGAGCAGACGATCCGGTGAAGACCAGGGCCGAGCCGGCCAGTGAAACGGCGGCCGCTAGTGCGGCCGATCTGACGGTACTGGGAATGCGCATGGAACAACCCCCCAATGGGTTGGCGCGCGGCGGGTGAGAAATACCCTGCGCGAGTGGCGGTGACGGAAACCTAGTTCCGGATTCCTGACACGTCAACGGGCGCTTTGAATTGTTCGCTTGAATTCACCCGACCGCTGGCCGCCGGGAAATATCGGAAGTACAGTCGCCCCGGATACCGAAAGGGTGGGGCGCCATGTCGGTCGATTTCGTGCTGGACCGGAACCTGGAGCGGTCCGGTTCTTATGTGGTCGCTGCGCTCCGGCTTTTCGCGCAGTACGGCGAGGCCGAGGCGATCGTCGCCGGCGGCCGGCGGCTGACGTACGCCGACCTGCGCGCGCAGGTGCTCGACCTGGCCGCGACGCTGCAGGATCGCGGCGTCGGCCCTGGTACCGGCGTGCTCGTACTGGCCGGCAACACGATCGAGTTGCCGGCCCTCCAGCTCGCGCTGCACCTGGTCGGCGCCCGGACGATGTGGATCGCGCCGATCGCGGGCCGCCGGGAGATCGAGGCGTTCGCCCGGCTGTCCGAGGCGGACGTGTTCGTCTACGACGCGCGCACCAAGGCCGTCCTGGGCGAGCGGCTGGCCGTCAGCCTCGCAGTACCGGTGCACTGCCTCGGTGCAGGCGGGTTGGGGCCGGACCTGCTGGCACCGCCGGTCACGGCCTTCGAACCGGAGTACGGCGAGCTGACGCCCGCCACCTGTCTGCAGACGAGCGGGACCACCGGGGAGCCCAAGCTGGTGCATCACCGGCAGGCGTTCTACGAGCAGATCCTGACGCTGGCCGCCGACTACCTGGCCGCCGGGCTGCCCGTGCTGCGGCACCTGTCCCACTCGCCGATGGCGTTCGCGAGCGGGCAGATCACCAGCTTCTTCAACCTGTTCATGGGCGGCGTGCTGTTCCTCGAGGACGACTGGGACGCGGGCCGCGCGCTGGCGACGATCGAGCGCGAGCGGATCAACTCGACGTACGTGTCGCCGCCCCTGCTCTACCAGCTGCTCGACCACCCGGACCTGCCGACCACTGACGTCAGCAGCCTGTTCATGCTCAACGTCGGCGCCGGCCCTGCCGCTCCGTCGCGGCTGCGGCAGGCCATCAAGGCGTTCGGGCCGGTACTGCGGATCGTGTACGGGCTGAGCGAGGTCATCGTGGTGACGGCTCAGCCGGGGCTGACCGAGGACCCGGAGCATCCCGAGCGGCTGCGGTCGAGCGGTACGCCGTACGGGGACGTGCAGGTGGAGATCCGGGACTCGGCGGGCAGTGCTGTGCCGCCGGGGCAGACCGGTGAGATCTACGCGACCAGCAGGCTACGGTTCGCGGGGTACTGGGGGCGGCCGGACCTCACCGAACGGGCCATCGTCGACGACTGGGTGCGGACGGGTGACCTGGGGTATCTCGACTCCGACGGGTACCTGTACGTCGTCGACCGGGTGCAGGACACGATCGTCACCGGGTCGAGCAACTGGAACGTGTACTGCCGGCCGATCGAGGACCTGCTGCAGTCGCATCCGGGGGTGCGGGCGGCCGCGGTGATCGGCGTACCGGACGAGGCGTTCGGGGAGGTGCCGCACGCGTATGTGGTCCGGTACGACGGGGCTGTGGCGACCGCTGGCGAGCTGCAGACGCTGGTGCGGGACGAGTTCAACGAGATGTGGACGCCGCGGGAGATCGAGTTCCTGGATGAGTTGCCGCTGACGTCCGCCCACAAGGTCGACAAGGTGGCTCTGCGGGCGCGACACGAAGCGCGGCCGGCGTGAGCGAGCCGTCGACCCAGCCGTCGCAGCCGTCGCAGGGGCAGTCGTCGGGGCAACCGGGGCAGCCGCCGGGGCAGGCGTCCGGGCGGCGCAGGGCCGGGTTGATCGCGCTGTTCAGCGCGGACGTGCTGTCGGTGCTGGGCGACCGGGTGTCGATGGTGGCGATCCCCTGGCTCGTCCTGACCACCACCGGCAGCCCCGCGAAGATGGGGCTCGTCGCGGGGGCCGAGATGCTCCCGTACGTCGTATCGGGCGTGCTGGCCGCGCCCCTGGCCGACCGGTTCGGCCTGCGCCGGACATCGATCGTGACGGATCTCGGGAGCGCCCTGGCGATGGCTGCGATCGTCCTGACCCCGGGGTCGTCCTTCGCGTTGCTGTGCCTGCTGGTGGCCATCGCGGGTGCGCTGCGCGGCTGCGGCGACCGGGTCAAGCACGTGATGCTCAAACCGATGGCGGACGCGGCCGGGGTCAAGATGATCCGCGTGACCTCGTCGTACGAGGGATTCACCCGTACTGCGACCCTGGTCGGTGCACCGCTCGGCGGCCTGCTGATCAGCTGGATCGGACCGAACAAGGCGATCACCGTGGACGCGATCTCCTTCGTCGTCTGCGCCGCCCTGATCGGCTTCCTGGTGCGACTGCCGGCTGTCGTCGACGACACCCCCGCGCCGCCTCGGGAGCCGTACTTCCAGGCGCTGCGGGGCGGGTTCGCGTACCTGCGCAAGGACCAGTTGCTGCTCGGGATGATCGTGATGATCTTCTTCCTGAACGTCTTCAACCAGGCGGGCACGGCGGTCTTCGTGCCGCTCTGGGTCGAGCAGGTCCTCAAGTCACCCGCCGCCCTGGGGTTGCTGTTCGGCGGCTTCGCGGCCGGCGCGTTGCTGGGCAACGTGATCTTCACGCTGCTCGGCCCGCGCCTCCCGCAGTACTCGTCCTTCGTGATCGGCGCCGCGATCGGCGGGGCCCCGCGGCTGTTCACGCTCGGCCTGTCGCACCACCTCTGGGTAGTGATCTCCGTCAGCTTCGCCTGCGGCATCGCCAACGCAGCAGTCAACCCCGTGATGGGCGTAACCCTGTACGAGCGAGTGCCCGCCGAACTCCAGACACGGGTCTTCGGCGTGACAGGCGCGATCGCATTCATCGGCATCCCACTAGGCGGCGTACTGGCCGGCTGGTCCGCCGCCACGTTCGGCCTGCGCCCGGCGGTCATCGGCTCCGGCGTGATCCTGCTCCTGGTCACCCTCGTCCCGGTCTACCGCTGGTGGCGCAACCCCGTCGAGCTCCCCAACTACCGCTCCAAAGAGGCCGCATGATCACCGAAGCCACCGACGAGTACTGCCTAGCCGAGGGCGAGTCCGCCAAACTCCTGGCCGGCCACCGCTGGCGCCGCTTCGCAGTCCTGGGTGACAGCGTCGCCGAAGGCCTCTGCTCCCCCGTCCCCGGCTACTCCGACCTCCAATGGGCTGACCGCATCGCCGCTGAACTAGCCGTCCCCCACTACCTGAACCTAGGCGTCTCCGGCCTCCGAGCCCACGAGATCCGCACCACCCAGCTAGCCCCAGCCCTAGCCTTCACCCCCGACCTAGCCCTGGTGGTAGGCGGCGGCAACGACGCCTTCTCCGCCCGCTACAACCCCGACCGAGTAGACACCGAACTAGCCGCCATGGTGACCGCCCTGCAGTCGATTGGCGCCGACGTAATCACCCTAGGCATGTTCAACGTCTCCTACTCCCCCGCCATCCCCGACTGGCTCCGCCCCGGCCTACGCACCCGCATGACCCTCCTCTCCGAGCGCACCCAAGCCCTAGCCACCCGCCTCAACACCATCCACGTCCACCTCACCGACCACCCCCTCTCCAGCGACCCCACCCTCTACTCCCCCGACGGCCGCCACGGCACAGCCCGCAGCGACGCAGTAGCCACCGCCGAAACCATCCGCCGCCTGGCGGCCCACCTAACCAACCGCTAGCCCCCACCCCAGGCAGCGAGGTGGCCGAAGGCCACGAGCCCCGCGCAGGTGGCCGGCAGGCTGCACGCACAGGTGGCGGCGAGGTGGACTGCAGGGTGCACGTGTAGGGGCTGCGGGCTGCGTGGCTGTCTGGGTAGGTGGGGCTACTGGTCGGTGGTGAGGCCGTGGTCTACGGCGATCTGTTCTACGGCGGCGGGGGAGCCAGTGAAGATGGTGTGGGTGTGTTTGGTGACCAGGTCTACCGGCCAGTGCCACCAGGCGGCTCGGAGTAGGCGGGTGGTGTCTTCGGGTGAGTAGCGGTGTTTGAGGACGCGGGCCGGGTTGCCGCCGACTACGGCGTACGGGGGGACGTCGGTGGTGACGACGGAGCCGGTGGCGATGATGGCGCCGTCGCCGATGGTGACGCCGGGCATGATCGTGGCGGCGTAGCCGATCCAGACGTCGTTGCCGACGACCGTGTCGCCCTTGCGCGGGGCCTCCAGGGCAGGCGCCAGCGTCTGGTCCGCCCAGGCGCCGCCGAAGATGAAGAACGGGTACGCCGAGACGCCGACCAGCGGGTGGTTGGCCGAGGACAGCAGGAACGTCGCCTTGGCCGCGATCGGGCAGTACTTGCCGATGATCAGCTTCTCCGGCCCGAACGGATAGAGCACATTGTTCCGCTCAAAACCGGCAGCATCGTCCGGATCGTCGTAATAAGTGAATTCCCCGATTTGGACATAGGGAACCGTAACAAGGGGTTTCAGAAAGACAGTGCGCCGTCGATCACTGAACGGATAGACGACATTAGGGTCTGGCGCACTCGGCACAGGCTGCTCCTCACTCACGGACTTCCCCGGATGGTGATTTCCGAACACTGCCGAAATGTCGTGACTTCGTCTACAGTCCGGCCATGGCCGACAACGACCCGATCCTGATCTCCGGCGCCACCGGCTGCATCGGCAGCACGCTGGCCAGGTCCCTGTACGCCGATGGCCGCGCCCTCGTCCTGTTCGGACGCGACCCGGACCGCCTCGGCAAGCTCGCCGCCGAACTCCCCGACGCCGAAGTAGTGGTCGGCGACATCGGCCGGGCCGACACCCTCGCGGGCAACCTCGAGCTCCCGCAAAGGCTGGCCGGCGTCGTCCACGCGGCCGGCATCTGCGAGGGCCGCACGCTCAGCGACAGCGATCCCGCCCAGATCCGCGAGCACCTCGAGGTCAACCTGGTCGGCCCGGCCGAGCTGACCCGCCTCGCCCTGCCCGCGCTCAGAGCAGCGCGCGGCACCGTAGTACTGGTCAACTCCCTCGTCGGCCTGTACCCGTGGCCCGGCTGGATCGGCTACGCGATGAGCAAGTACGGCCTGCGCGCCTTCGCCGAGACGCTGCGGCTCGAGGAGTTCGAGACCGGCGTCCGGGTGAGCAGCATCTTCGCCAGCCGGGTCGCGACGCCGCTGCAGGCCAAGGTGCACGCCCAGGAGGGCAAGGAGTACGTGCCGGACACGTGGGTACAGCCCGAGACGATGGCCCGGACCATCCGCAACGTGCTGGAGACGCCGCACGACGCGGAGTTGAAGGACATCACCCTGATGCATCAGCAGTACCCCCGGCCGTAACCAGCACCCGGTCGGTCACCGTGATCGGCAGCGACTTGTAGCCACGCAGGATCAGCTGGTCCGTCCGCACCGCGGCGCTTCCGAGCGCCAGGTGCGGGAACCGCTCCAGCACCATCGGCAGCGCGATCTGCGCCTCGGCCCGGGCGAGCGCGGCCCCCAGGCAGTAGTGCACACCGGCCCCGAAGCTGATCGGCTGGTTGTCCACCCGCGCCGGGTCGAACCGATCCGGCGCGGCGAACCGCCGCGGATCCCGGTTGGCGGCTCCAGTCAGTACTACGACCAGCTCCCCCTCCCGCAGCGGTACTCCGAGCAGCTCGGTATCCGCACTGGCCACCCGGATGAACACGTGCGCGGGAGTGTCGAACCGCAGCACCTCCTCCACGTACGCCGGCATCGACTCCGGCGTACTCCGGACCGCCGGGCGCTCGAGCAGCAGCGGGAGGGCGTTGCCGAACAGATGAATCGTCGTACTGAAGCTCGCGTTGAACAGCACCAGCAGGTTGCCGACCAGCTCCAGGTCCGTGACCTCGTGCTGCCCGACCGCCTGGACCAGGTCGCTGATCAAATCCTGCCGGGGCGAGGCCCGCCGCTGCGCGATCAGGTCGAGGTAGTAGTCGGTGATCCGGGTCGCAGCCTGATCCGCCGCATCCAGTACGTCGAAACCCTTGCGGCGGAAGTCGAGCCAGTCGTTGATCAGATCGACCTGCGAGCGGAACCAGGCGATGTCCTCGTCCGGCAGGCCGAGCAACCGGCCGACGACCCGCGCCGGCAGGAGATACGCGAACTCGGCCATGTAGTCGACCTCGTTGCCATCGGCCCCCAACTCGGCGACTCGGTCGAGCAGTTCGCCGGTGATCCGGATGATGTCCGGCTCCATCGCCTGGACCCGGCGCGGGGTGAACACCTTGCGGAACAGCCCGCGCATCCGGCCGTGCCGGTCGCCGTTGCTGAACATCATCGAGTTCATCAGCGTCACGAGCACCGCGTGGTCGCGCCAGCCCGGTGTCATCGGCTCCAGCCGGAACGCGTCGTGCACCTCGAACGCGGGGTCGCGCAGGATCCGGTCGACGGCCCGGTAGCCGAAGACGGCCGCGGCGTACGGCAGCTCGGGCGCGGTCACCGGCACCGCCTCACCGAGCCGGTGCAGCTCGGCGTACAGCGGGTACGGGTCGGCCGTCCCGCCGGCCGCCAAGGCCCGCAAAATTGTGTCCGAAGTCATTTTCTCCCCCAACATTCCGGCATGCCGAAATCGCCTTGCGCGCTTTCTTTCCGCCGCATTGATACGTACTGCGGAACACTTACCGCCACCGAATCCGTGCCGTACGCTGGCAGTCGGGGGAGGACGCGACGAGCATGGGGGAGACTGTGATTCAGAAACGGCGAGTCGGGCTTTACGCATTGCTCACCGCCGATGTGTTCTCCGCATTCGGCAGCCGGTTCTCGGTGGTCGCCATTCCGTGGCTGGTACTGATCACCACGGGCAGCCCCGCGAAGATGGGACTGGTCGCGGCGGCGGAAATGATCCCGTATTTGCTGACCAGTGTTCTGGCGGCGCCGATCGCGGACCGGTTCGGGATGCGGCGGACGTCGATCACGTGCGATCTGAGCTCGGCCGTGGCGATGAGCATCGTCGCCGCGACACCCGACTTCGGCTTCTGGCAACTGGTGCTGCTGATCGCCGTCAGCGGCGGGATGCGGGGCGTCGGGGACAGGGTCAAGCACGTCTTGCTGCGGCCGGTGACGGCAGAGTCGGGGATCCCGATGATCCGTGTGACCAGCGCATATGAGGCGATGAACCGCACCGCGGGGCTGATCGGGGCACCGCTCGCGGGCATCCTGGTCGCGACGCTCGGGGCGCGGCACACGATCTGGCTGGACGCGGGGACGTTCCTTGCGGCGGCGGTGCTCGTGTGGGCGCTGGTGCGGCCGGCGCCGGAGCCGGAGGAGGTCGCGCCGGCCAAGGAACCGTACTTGACGGCATTGCGCGGTGGATTCAGTTTCCTGCGCACCGACAAGCTGCTGCTCGGGATGATCACGACATTGTTCCTGATCAATTTCTTCCAGCAGGCGGCGAGTACGGTATTGCTGCCGCTTTGGGTACAGGAAGTGTTCGGTTCGCCGACCCGGATCGGAATCGTCCTCGGAGTTTTCGCGGCCGGGTCGCTGGCCGGGAACGTCGTATTCACGATCTTCTCGACGAAGCTTCCGCAGATGCTTTCCTTTTTCATCGGCGCGGCGATCGGCGGGGCGCCGAGAATCCTGGTGCTCGGGTTGACGGACAACCTGGCGGTGGTGCTCGCGGTGACATTCTTCGCCGGGTTCGGCATAGCCAGCGTGAACCCGGTCGTCGGCGCGATCCTGTACGAACGCATCCCGGTCGAGCTGCAGACCCGGGTCTTCGGCGTCGTCGCCGCGGTAGCCGTCTCCGGCATCCCCATCGGCAGCGCGCTGGCCGGAGTAGCCGCAGCCGGCGCAGGCCTGAAGCCCACCATCCTCGTCGGCGGCGCCGTCCTCCTCACGCTGACGCTGATCCCCCTCCTCAGATACCGCCAGTCCTCAGAACCCCCAGCCACAGAAGCCGCCCAACCCGCAGGAGAACCCGGATGACCCCCGCCGAACTGGCCGCCTCCAGCGACTTGATCCTGCCGATGGCCATCCGAGTAGCAGCCACCCTCCGCCTGGCCGACCTGCTCGCCCCTGGCCCCCTCACCACCACAGAACTCGCGTCCGAAGCCAAAGCCGACCCAGAAGCCCTTGCCCGGCTGATGCGCTACCTGACTGCCCGAGGACTCTTCGAAACCTCCACGGCCGACACCTTTGCTTTGGGTGAGGGTGGCAAGTGGTTGCTGGATGATGCGCCTGGATCTGCGAGGAAGTGGCTGGATCTGGAGGGGTTTGGTGGGCACATGGATCGTGCCTTCTTCGAGTTGCTCGGTACCGTCCGGGCCGGCGGGCCGGTTGCTGCGGGCAACAAGACGAGTCTCAGCGTGGGTGCCACCGCCTCCTACGATGAACTGATGGCCGAGCGGGCCCGGACCGAAGGGCCGGCCCTGGCCGAGGTGCTCGACTGGCGGCGGTTCGAGCAGGTGGTTGATGTCGGTGGTGGTACGGGCGCGCAGCTCGTAGCGCTGCTGACCGCCTTCCCGCATCTCCACGGCACCCTCGTCGAACTCCCCGCGAGCATCGCCACAGCACAACAGAAATTTTCCGAAGCAGGAGTGAGCTGCGGCGTCCTCGCCGGCAACCTCTTCGAGCTGGAGCTGCCGCAGGCCGACGCGTTCGTACTGCGCTACCTCCTGCACTCCTTCGAGGACGACCAAGCCATCGAGGCGCTCGCCAAGTGCCGGAAGGCCCTCAGTGAAGGAGGATCGATCTTCGTCATGGAGGCCTCCGACGCCACCCCGGCCGTCTTCGCCACCATGGACCTGCTGATGCTCGTGCTCGGCCACGGCCGGGAGCGCACCCTCACCCAGTACGACGACGTCGCCGCAGCTGCAGGCCTCAGCCGTAAGGCGATCTACCACCCTACGGCCGGCCCACGAGTGCTGGAGTACGTCGTCTGACATCACGCGCCGCCAAGCAGCAGCGAGCCGGTGACGTGTACGTTGCGCTTGAGGTTGAGAACCTCCCCCTCGCCCTGGCTACCGATCCGCACATAGCACCCGGACCCACGCCGCCCGAACGTGTACGGCCCGATCGAGAACGGCACCTCCGCCGTCTCGTGCTCGCCACTGGTCAGGTGCACGAAGTCCATCGTCATCCGGTCCGGCCGCGAGTAGTCCTGTACCAGGTGCAGCCCCTCAGCCGCCCCGCGCTCGATCAACCCCTGCCACTCCCCAGCAGATGCCTCCCGGCCAACCACAACCCCGGACCCACCGAACTCGTCAGTCGGCTTCAAAACAAGCTGCTCCCGCTCAGCAATCACCGACGGCACCAGCGAAGGCGTCAGCATCCGCGTCCGCGGCAAGTGCGTCCGTACCAGCTCGGCATCAGCGGCCGGCAGCGACAAAGCGTCCTCCCACAGCCAAGCAAAGACCAGCTTGTTGCTGATCAACCACGACGCAGCCGATGTGAACAGCGACGCCGTACCACCCCGAAGCGCATCCTTGATCGCCTGCAACCCAACCGTCGGCGGCATCTCCGAGCAGACGAACAGCCGCAGAATCGCCTCCACCCGCCGCCCACGCCCCACAAGCGAGCCAGAGGCATCCAGCGTCAGCCAATCCACCGGCTGCACGTCCATGTCGTAGCCGTTCTCGATGCCACGCTCCACGAACGGCTGCAGCAACGCGACCAGCTTCTCCGGATCATGCGACTCCGGATACTCCCCATCCGTCCGGAACACCATCGTCAGCCGAGCCCCCGGCTCCAACCCGAGGGTCGACCGAATCGCGGCGAACCGCCCATCGACAGCCGACGGCGGCGCCTCCACCGGCAGCAACTCGTCCAGTCCGGAAGTACGGAAGAGCTCGAGGAAGCGCGCCGACACCTTCTCGGAGTCCCACACGCTCCCCACATCGCTACCCACGTTGAACTCGACGAACTTCGGCACCCCGTCGGTCAGCAGGATGTCCGGCCGCCCCGACATCGCCAGGTGATCCCCAAGCGGCTCCGAGTCATCGAGGAATTCAACCCGCCCGGAAGGGATCCCCAGCAGCTCACGCAGCTCACCCGCGGTACTGGCCCGCCGCCGGCAACACTCCAGCAACAGCTGCAGCATCCGATCGCTCAACGCATACAGCTCTTCCAGCCACGGCTTGCTCATCAGCACCGGCCGCAGCGGCTTCCAGGTCTCGTTGTACGTCGCGACCTCGTCGAAGACCGTCTGCCACCCATCCGACCCAGCCGCCAGTACCGCCTTCTGGACCTCGGAGGACAAGTTGCCCCAGGCATCAAATCCGCGATGACCGGCCCAGTCGTAACCGGTCACGTCGTCACCAGCAGCGGCCCGGTCACATGGATCGCCCGCTTCAGATTGAGCACCTCGCCGTGCTCATGCGACCCGACCCGCAGGAAGCACCCGTAGGCCTTCCGCCCGAACGTGTACGGCCCCACCGAGTACGGCACCTCGACCTGCAGGTCCTCGCCGGTGTCGATGTTCGTGAAGTCCATCGTCAACCGATCCGGCCGCACGTAGTCCTGCAACAGGAAGCCCCCCGAGCGGATCGCCGCCGAGAGTCCCTCCCGCCACTCATCAGGATCGGTCTCGTGCCCAACCAGGACACCGGCGCCGCCGTACTCATCAGCCGGCTTCAGCACCAGTGAAGCCTGCTGAGCAACGGCATCCTCGAGCATCGACTCGGTGAGCAGCCGACTCCACGGAACATGCAGCCGCACCAACTCCTGGTCCTCAGGCGAGAGCAGCGAGATGTCATCCCACAGATAAGTCAGCATGATCTTGTTGGCCAGCAACCAGCCGGCGGTCGACGTGAAGAGCTTCGTCTTCCCCGACTCGACCGCGGCCCGAAGCGCTGCCTCACCCGGCACATCAGGCATGTCCGTGCAGACGAACAACCGGAAGACGGCGTCCACCTGCCGTCCCTGGTTGACCAGCGAACCGTCCTCGGAGGTCTCCAACCAGATCAGCGGCGCAACGTCACCGTCGATCCCGAGAGCCTTTCCACGTTCGACGTACGGATCGAGCGACCGGACGATCGCCGGGAGATTGTCACTCCCCGGGTACTCCCCCTCGGTCCGCAGCACGGTCGTCAACCGATCGCCCGGCTTGAGCCCGAGGAGGTCGATGATCGCCTGGTACCGCCCATCGACCGGCGACGGCGGCGCGAGCACCTCAACAGGACCGTCAGCACCATCAAGCGTGGTCAGCCCGTGCTCGGCGAACGACGTCAGGAACCGCGTCGACACCCTCTCGGTGTCCCAGACGCACCCGGCCTCGCTGCCGACGTTGAACTCGACGAACTTCGGCACGCCACCGCTGATCAGGATGTCGGGCCGGCCCGACTGGATCAGGTGCTCACCGAGCTCCTCCTCGTCGTCCAGGTAGCCGACCAGGCCGTCCGGCGTACCGAGCAGCTTGCGCAACTCACCCGCCGTCCGCGCCCGCCGCCGCCCGGTCTCCAGCAGCAACTGGAGCAACCGGTCCATCACCTCGCCGAGCGCGTCGTACGTCTTCTGGTGGATCATCACCGGACGCAGCGGACGCCAGGACTTGTTGAAGGTCAGGACGCCGCTGAAGACCTTCTTCCAGTCCTCGGCACCGACCGCGAGCACCTTGTCCTTGGTTGCCTGCGGCAACTCCTCCCAGTAGTCGAAGGATGTGGCCTGCCAGTCGAAGTCCATCAGTGCTCCCCCAAGTTCACGAGTAACAGGCCGCCGGTCAGGGCGCCCTGGGTCAGGTTGACGACGCCACCCGCACCGGGCGGCGAGAAGCGGGTGAAACCACCGGCCGGCACCCGGTCGAACTGGTACGTCGAGACGCAGTACGAGACGTCTGCCTCGACCACCTCGCCCGACTCCGGCTTGAGGAACTGCATGGTCAGCGGATCCGCCTCGATCAGTTCCTGGATGAGGTGTGGCCCCTCGGCCCCGTCGACGGCGGCCAGCCAGTCCTCCGGCGAGGTCAGCGGCCCGATGAACACACCGTGCCCGCCGTAGTCGTCGGTCGGTTTGAACACCAGCCGCTCGCGCTCGTCGAGGGTGCGCTGCCGCAGTTCGGGTCCGTAGAGCCAGGTCCGCGGGATGTGCGCGCGGACGATCTCGGCATCCTCTTCCGGCAGTTCGTCGAGGTCGTCCCACAGCCAGGCGAAGATCGTCTTGTTGCTCAGCAACCAGACCGCGGAAGGCAGGAACATCCGGAACTTCCCCGCCGCGTTCGCCGCTCTGAGCGCGGCCATCCCCGCGGATCCCTCGTCGTACGTCGGCACGAACATCCGCCACACGGCATCGAGCGGACGGTCGCCCGCCAGCAGCCGGCCGTCCGCGTCCTGCACGATCCACTCGAGCGGGTAGACGATCAGATCGACGCCCAGCTCGCGACCGCGATCGGCGAACGGCCGCAGCCGGTTGATCATGTACTCCGCGTCGTCCGCGCGCGGATAGCCACCGCCGGCGGCGTAGATCATCCCGGTCGTCCTGCCCGGCCCGACGTCCGCGCGGATCGCGTCGAACCGCCCATCGATCGCCGACGGCGGTGCGGCGGCCCCCATGGCGGTGAAGACGGGCTCGTCGCGATAGACCTCCATCCACCGCTTGATCACGCCATCGGCATCCAGAACCCCACCCAGCGCGCTCTCGACGTTGCACTCGACCATCCGCGGTACCCCGCGTTCGAGCAGCAGGTCGGAGCGGATCGCGTTGATCAGCCGCCCGGTCAGCGGCTCGCTGTCGTCCAGCAGCTGAATCCGGTCCTCCGAGACCCCCAGTACCGTGCGCAGCTCACCCGCCGTGCGCGCCCTCCGGCGGCACGCGTCCAGCACCAACTGCGAGACGCGTTGGGTGATCCGGTTCATCTCGGCGAACCCGGCATGGGTCGCGACCGGCGAGCGGAGCGGGATCCAGTTCTGGTTCTGCAGTGCGACATCGTCGTATACCTGCTGCCAGTACTTGTGGCCGTAGGCAAGCAACTTCTCGCGGACCGGCTCCGGCAGGACCGGCCAGAGCTCGGCGGCCGATGGTCGAGTGGTCACGTCGCATTCCTCCCCAGTACGCCGCGGATCGCCGCGACCAAGTCGTCCCGTCCCGGCTGCACCGCCCGATCGAGCGCCAGCGCGAACGGCAGCACCGCCCCATCCGGCCGGGTCACCCGCCGCGGCGGCGCAACCAACTCACAGCGCTCAGCAGCCACGGCCAGTACTTCCGCCCCGAACCCGCTCGTCCGATTGGAGTCGTCGATGACCACCAGCCGCCCGGTCCGCGCCACCGACT
This sequence comes from Kribbella sp. NPDC051718, assembly GCF_040681515.1. Lineage (NCBI taxonomy): Bacteria > Bacillati > Actinomycetota > Actinomycetes > Propionibacteriales > Kribbellaceae > Kribbella > Kribbella sp. NPDC051718. Next base: position 513,592 of record NZ_JBFAYZ010000001.1, read on the forward strand.
CAACCAGCCCAGAAACATCCAGTGGATAGACCGTCCGCGGATCGAACACCTCGATCGACGCCTCGCTCGCCAGCTCGTCGGCCACCGCGAGCGCGTCCTGCACCAAGTGGCCCAGGGCAACCACCGTCACGTCCGACCCGGCCCGCGCGATCCGCCCGACACCGAGCGGTACCGGTGCCAAGGTCGAGAAGTCGACATCGTCGCGGAACCCGAGTGCTCCCGACGGCGCGAAGACGACAACCGGATCGTCATCGCGGATCGCCGACAGCAACAACCCATAAGCATCCGACGGAGTCGCCGGCACCACGGTCTTCACCCCGACGTGCGCGAACAGGCTGTAGGGGTGATCGGAGTGCTGACCAGCCCACCCAGTACGCGAGCCTGAGCCCGGTACGACGTACGTCACCGGCACCTTGCACTGGCCACCGGACATCAGCGACAGCTTGTGCGCCTGGTTCGCGATCTGCTCGAAGACGAGGAAGAGCAGCGACGGGATCTGGAACTCGATCACCGGCCGCAACCCGGCCAGCGCGGCGCCGGTCGCGAAGTTGGTGAACGCCTGCTCGGACAACGGAGTGTCGATCACCCGGTCCGCACCGAACCGCCCGAACAGCCCGGCGGTCAGGTTCGAGGCCGCGACCCGGACGTCCTCACCGAGTACGAAGACTCGCTCGTCGGCATCGAGTTCGTCGCCGAGCGCGCGGTTCAGGGCCTTCAGATAAGACAGTTTGGGCATCAGCTGAACACCTCCGGCGACGCGTAGAGATACTGCAGAGCCGCGCCCGGATCGGGATGAGCACTGCCCAATGCGATCCCGGCCGCCGCGTCGAGCAGCGCCTCGATCTCGGTGTCGACGGCTGCCCGATCGTCCACGGACAACCGAGCGCCCTGGATCTCCACCGGATCCCGCGACCAACCCGCGGCGAGCTCCTCGTTCGAGCGATAGTTGAGCCGCGCCCGATGCTCGAACGTATGGTGCGCGTCGAACCGGTACGTCGTGCACTCGAGAAAGGTCGGTCCCTTGCCGGCCCGGGCCCGCTCGACGGCCGCCGTCGTCGCCGCCAGCACCTTCTCGGGATCCTGGCCGTCGATCGTGAAGGCAGGCATACCGAACGCCTTCGCCCGGCCGGTGATGCTGCCCGCGACCGCCGAGTCCACCGGCATCGTCGTGGCGTACCCGTTGTTCTCGCAGACGAACAAGACCGGCACGTTCCACAACGCCGCCAGATTGAATGCCTCGAGCAACATCCCCTCGTTGACCGCGCCGTCGCCGAAGAAGGTGACCGCGACAGTCGACTTGCCCAGCCTGCGCTGCGCCCAGGCCGCCCCGGTCGCGATCGAGCCGGCCGCGCCGACGATGGCGTTCGCCCCGAGGATGCCGAGGTTGAAGTCGGCCGCGTGCATCGATCCGCCGCGGCCCTTGTTCAGCCCCGACTCCCGGCCCATCAGCTCGGCGAACATCCGGGCCGGGTTCACCCCCTTGGCCAGCACGTGACCGTGTCCGCGATGCGTACTGGTGATCAGGTCGTCCGGCCGCAACGCGGCACACACCCCGGCGGCGATCGCCTCCTGACCGACGTACGGGTGAATACCGCCGACGATCTCGCCGGACCGGACGAACTCGATCGCACGCTCCTCGAAGCGACGGATCAGCCGCACGGTCCGGTAGAGATCGATGGTGGTCATCAGTGCTCCGGGTCGAGGGTTGTTTGAGTGATTGCGGTGGTCAGGTGCGTGCATCGCGGTGCTGGAGGAGCATCCTCGATGCGGAGCATCGTGGATGCTCGTCCAGTGCCGCGAGGTGCGTGCCTGGGCGCCGCAAGCGCCAAAGAACCCTCGACCCGGAGCACTCGTGTCAGCCCTTCACCGCGGCGAGGATGCTGTCCCAGAGACGGGCGCGGGCGGCGAGCGCGGTGTTGATGGTGTCCGCGCAGGCGTCCCACTTCTCCTGGTCGTCGCCGCACAGGTCGGCGACCATCTGCATCGCCATCGGGGTGTGGAACTCGCCGTCCACCTCGATGTGCCGCTCCAGGTAGTCGACGAAGGTGTTCAGCTTCTTCGACCGCTCGTTCACCGCGACGACCTGGGTGAACATGTCCGGGATCAGGTCCTCCCGGCCGAACGCGAACGCGGCCGCCTGGCAGTGCACCGGCGCGCTCTCGATGATGGTCCAGGTCGTCCCGGCGAAGTCGATCGAGGCCTGCGGTACGCCGGCCGCCGCGAGCGACTCGACCACCGGGTTGCCGTCGCGGAGCAGCTCGACCAGCTTGTCGATCGCACTCGTATCGGCGCCGGCTTCGTGCATACCGTCGACGTACAGCTCGAAGTGGCTGATGAACGCCGCCTTACCGTCGACTTTGAGCCCGTCGTCACCACCCAGCTCGTCGCTCTCCTCGACCATCACGATGTCGTTGATGAGCCGACGGCTATTGCGGTGCTCGGTCGGGATCCACGGCACCGTCACGCAGGTGAGCTCGCGCTGCAGCGACTTGAGCAGCGACATGAAGTCCCAGACGGCGAAGACGTGGTGCTCCATGAACGTGACGAGCGACTCGTGCGTGTCCAGGTTGGCGTAGAGCGGGTGCTGGACGACCTTGTCGCGGGCCTCGGAGACGGCCTTCTCCAGCTGCTCGATGCCGGGGTGGGTCTGACCCCAGTCGTAACGTGACATGTCCTTCTCCTTGGTTAGCGGTCGGCCCAGAGCGTCGGGCAGAAGTCCGGGTCGGCGTAGTCGGGCCTGCCGTCCGGGGTCCGGCGGACCAGCGCGTCGTGGTTGTACGCCGCGAGGGTGCCGTCGGAGAGCGGGAACTCCCGGTAGGAGTTGCCGCCGTCCTGCAGGTGCAGCGAGATCGCCCGGCGGGGACGGTCGCTGACGTTCGCACCGCTGCCGTGGTACGTCCGGCAGTGGTGGAAGTTCATGTGGCCACGCGGGATCGTGATCGGCAGCTTGGCCACCTCGACCCCGTTGTACTGCGCGTTCTCGATCAGCATCTGGTCGAGCTGGGACTTGTCCCGGTCGGCGAAGTGCCGCACGACGGTGTCGTCGCTGCCGATCTCCTTCCACCGGTGGCTGCCGTCGACCATCGTGATCGTGCCCATCTCGGGCGGGCAGTCGTGGAACGGGATGAACGCGGTCAGCATCCGGTCCGACGACGAAGACGACCAGTAGTGCTTGTCGAAGTGCCAGGGCACGATGTTCGACGGCTCGCCCTCGATCGGCGGCTTGTAGATCAGCGTGGACTGGAAGATCCGGATCTCGTCGACCTGCGCCAGCCGGGCGGCGACCGCGCCGATCAGCGGCTTGGTGAGGATCTTCGCCAGGCCGTCGTGCTCGTAGTGCACGTAGTCGTTGTGCCGCTGGACGTCGCCCTTGGACGGATCCCAGTACGCGAGCTTGGGCGGCGCGACGGGGAGGTTGCGGTCGCGTTCGCCGGCGTAGTACCGCTCGCTGGCGTCGACCAGCTCGTCGGTCTCTTCGTCGGTGAGCAGCTTCTTGGACAGGTACCAGCCGTGCTCCTGGTAGAAGGCGACATCCTCGTCCGAAGGAAGCAGGTCGATCTCTTCGGCGGACAGCGTGAACTCGAGCATGGTCATACCTCGACCCCCTGCAGCTCGCGCTCCTTGGCTTCGTACAGGGCCTTGATGTTGCCGCTGCCGAACGTCATCGCGCCGCGCCGCTCGATGATCTCCAGGAAGAGCGTCCGGCGGATGTGCATCGACTCGGTGAAGATCTGCAGCAGCTGACCCCAGTGGTCCTTGTCGACCAGGATGCCGAGCTCCTCCAGATCCGCGATCGGCGTCTCGACCTCGCCGACCCGGTCCGGCAGCGCCTTGTAGTACGCCGACGGCGAGGCGAGGAAGTTGACCCCGCGCTCCTTCAGCGTGCCGACCGCCTCGACGATGTCGCTGGTGCGCAAGGCGATGTGCTGTACGCCGGCGCCCGCGTGCCAGGTGAGGAAGTCGTTGATCTGCCCCGGCCGGCGGTTCGGGTCGGGCTCGATCAGCGTGAACGTCACGTGCTTCGACGGGCTCTGGACGACGGTCGATTCCATCCCTTGGCCGGCCACCTCGATGTACTCGTCGAAGATCGGCAGGAACCCGAAGACGTTCTCGTAGAACTCGACGGTCGACTTCAGCTCACCCGACGGCACACAGATCGCCAGGTGGTCGATCTCGCTGAACAGCTTCTCGTCCGGACCCCTCGACGGCTCGGTGATCGTGAATGCGCCCGGCAGGAACTCCCGCCGCGGCCCGTGCCGCTCGACCAGCCGGTGGATCACGTCGCCGAAGCCGGCCACCTCCGCGATCACCACGGTGGTCTCGTGCTCATCGGTGTACGTGGACGGCTCGCTCACCGACTCGGCGCCGCGGTTCAGCAGCTCGGTGTAGGCGACCGAGGCGTTGTCCACCTCGATGCCCACCACGGCAACGCCGTCACCGTGCCGCTGGACGTACTCCGCCGCGGGGTGGGTGGCGGCCAGCCCCGAGGTCAACACGATCTGTACGGCGCTCTCCCGCAGTAGCAGCGAGCGCTGGTCGGCCAGACCCGTCTCCGGTCCGCCCTGACCGTGCACCTGCAGGCCGAAGGCGTGTGCCAGGTAGAACGCCGCCTGCTTGGCGTCGCCCACGTACATCTCCACGTGGTCGATCCCGTAGATCTCCATCACCAGGCCTTCCCCTCACTCTTGATCTCTGTGCTCGGAGGTCCGAACAGCAGGCTGACGTTCTGGCCGCCGAACCCGAACGAGTTCGACAGCGCGTACTCCGGACGCGCCTCGCGCGGCTCCTTGCGCACGTGATCCAGCGGGCAGGCCGGATCGGGGTCATCGAGGTTGTACGTCGGTGGCAGCAGTCCCGTGCTGATCGCCAGCGCGCTCGCGGCGGCCTCGACGACCCCGGACGTGCCGAGCATGTGCCCGGTGAGCGCCTTGGTGGAGCTCACGGCCGGGCTGGATCCGTTGAACGCAAGGCCGATCGCCGTCGACTCGGCGACGTCACCGAGCTTCGTGCTGGTGCCGTGGGCGTTGACGTACCCGACTCGATCCGGGGTGATCTTGCCGCTGGCGAACGCCAGTCGCATGCAAGCGGCCGCGCCGGTACCGTCCGGACGCGGCGCCGTCGGGTGGTGGGCGTCGGCATTGACGCCGTACCCCGCGACGTCGGCGTATCCCCGCGCACCGCGCTGGTCGGCATGCTCGGCGCTCTCGAGTACAAGCAGTGCGGCCCCTTCGGACAGCACAAACCCGTTCCTCCGCAGGTCGAACGGCCGACTGGCCTCCGTCGGGTCGTCCCACCCGCGCGCCAATGCCCTCGCATTGGCGAAGGTCTCCGCAAACGTCGGAAACAGCGGCGCCTCACTGGCTCCGCAGATCACCACGTCCAGCTCACCGCTGCGGATCAGCCTTACGCCATCGGCGATCGCCTGAGCACCGGAAGCACACGCCGTACCAACCGAAGAGGTGTAGCCCCGGATGCCGAACCGGATCGCTGCCCGGGCGGCCGGCATGTTCGGCAAAATCCCAGTCAGCAAATAAGGACTGACTGCAGCCCGCCCCCGCTCGGCCCTCGCCAGCACCTGCTTCTCCAGCGTCGCCATCCCACCGACCCCACCGATGATGATGCCGATCCGCTCGGGTTCGACGTTCTCTCCGATCACCAGCCCCGCGTCGGCCAACGCTTCTTCAGCAGTCAGCTGGGCAAGGATGACGGTCCGGTCCATCACCTTCCCGTCCGGCCCACCAGCGATCGCTCCCGCGTCGAAGTCCGGCAGAAACCCCGCCAACTCCACCGAGTTCGCCACCGGATGACCAGCAGGCGGCCGACTGATCCCCGACCGCCCATGCAGCAAGGCCCCGAACACGTCATCCACCCCACGCCCAACCGGCGTCATCAGCCCCATCCCGGTGATGGTCACGGCGCTCATCGGCCGGCCCCCACAACGTTCTGTTCTGCAAGGCGTTCGGTGCGGAGGGCGACCTTGCGGACCTTGCCGGTGACGGTGACCGGGACCTCGTCCTCGCCGACCACGTGGATGCGGCGGATCGTGCTCGCCACCTCTTCGCCTACCGCGGCGAGGATCCGTTCGTCGCGTTCCTTGATCGGGTCCGCGTCGGCCGCGACCTCGAGCAGTACGTCGGTGAGGAACTGGCCGTCCTCCTGGACGATGATCACCGTGCAGTCCTGGATCTCCGGCAGTGCAGCGAGGATGCGCTCCTCAGACATCGACGTGTAGAGCTGAGGACCGTCGAAGCCGGCGACCGCGTCGGGAACCCGATCGAGGTGGAAGTAGTGGCCGGTCTCGTCGCGATAGACCAGGTCACCCGTCAGGAACCAGCCGTTGAGACGGAACTTGTACGTGTTGACCGAGTCGTTCCAGTAACCCGGCGAGACGGTCGGCGAGCGGAACCCGAGCAGCCCCACCTTGCCCGGCGGAAGCTCCTCACCAGAGGAGTCGAGGACCGTGGCTTCAGCAAACTGATAAGGCTTGCCGATGCAACGCCCGTAGTGGTCGGAGTCGATCGTGTGCGTGATGTGGAACCCGTTGTGCCCCATCTCGCTCGACCCCAGCCCATCGACGAAATGCGACCCACGCACCGTCGTCCGCCCAGCGCGGGTGACCGTCTCCCGGGTGCCGACGGCAACGAGTTTGCGGATGTGCGGCTCATGCGCGCAGTCACCGGTGTTGAACCACATCCGCACCGAGTCCAGATCGTGCGAGCTCAGATCCTCCCGAGCCAGCCCCGCCCAGGTGACGGCAAACCCGTACACGCCATGTGGCTTCCACCGCTCGATCTGGGCCAGCACCGTCGACGCGTCCTGCGTCGACAGCAGCAACATCTCGGCCCGGTTCCCGAGCACCTGGTTGACCATCAGGATCGTCGCCGTGTGCGGGATCGGCAGCGCGTTGAGGATCCGATCGGTGCCCTGCGACTGCGGCATCGTCAGCAGGTGCTTCAACGCGGCGTACAGCGTCTTGTGGCTGTGCAGCACGGCCTTGGGCACCCCGGTGGTACCGGACGTGTGCGTGATCACCACCGGATCGTCCTGATGATGCCGGTACGCCGCCGGCGCCAGCGCCGGATCCCCGGTACCGAGCTCGCGCGGCGCCCCGAGAATCGGTGCCTCCTGCAACAACCCACCGTGTGCCTCGTCGACCAGCACCCCGGTCACCCGCAACCGCCGGATGTACTCCTCCGCGATCGCCGGCGCCATCTTCCCGTTCAGCAGCGCGGGGATCGCCCCGACACGAGTCAGCGCAAGGAAGCTCAGCACGATGTCGGCCGCCTCGGTCGCCCAGATCGCGACGACATCCCGCCGTCCGATCCCGCGCCCGTGCAACCACGCAGTACGCGCCTGCACCCGCTCATCAAGCTCCCCGAGCGTCAACGGATGCTCAGCCGGGAACCCGTCAACAGCCGTATCGAAGGTCAACCCCGGCCCACTCAGATCAGCACCGTGCGCGATCACCGTCGCCAGCACGTTGCCGGCTCCGATGGCCGGATCCGCGGCGAGTGCAGCTCTCAGACTCTTCATGAAGGTTCTCCCCCACTCACCAGCAGGGCGACGGCGGTGTCGCCCTGACTTGCTTGTTCGACCAGCACGATCAGCACCTGGTCCGCGTCCCCATCCGCGATCAGCAGCGCGGCCTGGTCGAATCCGGTCTGCCGCGCGTCACCAGCAGGACTGAGACAGACGACCGGCCCATGCAGTCCCCAGCGCGCGGCGACGTACCCGGCCACGCTGTTGGGGACGGACTGGAAGAAGTACAGCGGTCCGACTCGCTTGCCATCAGCAACGAGTTGCCGGACCTGCTCGGCCGAGGCCCGGTCCCCCGTCCGGCTGACCAGTACGACGCCGACCTTTTCCCCTTGTTTTGCTGGTACTTCGCCGTACAGCGACTGCAGGCAACGATCGGCGACGACAGCGACCAACGGGCTGAACGTCGACCCGATGAAGCCAGGAAGTACCGGCGGGCCTGCCACCGCGTCGTCGCCCGGCTGCGGCCAGTGACTGTCCGTGATCACGCGGAGTTCGGGAATCTCGACCAGGTGGTTCATCCAGCACGCACCAGCAAAGCCGTGTTGGCGCCACCGAAGGCAGCATTCAGCGTCAGCCCGTACTGTGCTGTCGCAGGCCGCGGCGCATCGACGATCAGGTCGAGCGGGCACATCGGATCGGCGGCCGTGAACCCTGCATTGACCGGAAGTTTCCCGGCCCGCAACGCCAGCATCGTCATCACCAACTCGAGCAACCCCGATGCCTCCAGCGCGTGCCCGTGCACCGACTTCGTCGAGCTGACCGGCACGTCCGTCGGGAACACCGTCCGGATCGCGGCCGCCTCCGACGCGTCGCTGAAGATCGTCCCGGTGGCGTTCGCGTTGATGTACCCGACGACGTCCGACGGCAGCTCCGCCTTGCGCAGGGCAGCCTCGATCGCCGCCGCCAGCCCCTGACCGTCCGGCGCGGGCTGGCACGGGTGATGCGCGTCGCCGGCTCGTCCCCAGCCGGCGATCTCGGCCTTGCCTTCTCCCCTTTGCAGGACAACCGCGACGACGGCGTCGCCGAGCAGGAGTCCCCTGCGGTCGAGGCTGAACGGCCGTACCGTGCTGTCGTCCGACAAAGCCCGGCCCGCGTCGAACAGGGCGAACTGGTCCGGCTCGACCAGGTAGCCGGCCGCCACGACGATCCGCTCCGCATAGCCGTAGCGGATCAGCGCGGCCGCGTCGGCGACCGCAGTACTGGCCGAGACGCACGCGCTGGTGTAGATCTTCGCGGCCCTGGTGGCCAGCCCGCGGACGCCGGCGCGACCGTGGACTGCGAGGAACAACGGTGTCGTCGCCCGCTGGGCCGCGGTCATACCGGCGTCGGCGCAGGCGTCGATGACCGCATCGAGCAGTTCTTCCTCCAGTGACCGGACGTCGACGGCCGTCGCCGCACGGGTCACCCGCCGGTTCGAGGTGTCGAACCGGCGTACCTCACCGAAGGCGGCCGCACCGGGAAGGGCCGCCGCCAGTTGCGCCTCGGCACCACGGCCGAGCGCGCTCAGTACCGAGAAGCCGGTGACGGAGACCTGATCAGACATGGGTCCTCAGCGCTTCCGCGAGCACGGTCACGGCGTCGTCGATGGTCTTCATCCGGTCCAGCTGGTCGTCGTCCAGCTCCAGCTCGTACCGCTGCTCGACCTGATGGACCAGCCACGCGAGCTCCATCGAGTCGATCCGCTCCCGGACCTCGCCGGGCTGGCGATCGCCCAGCGCGGCCAGCCAGTCGACGATCTCAGCTCTACCGGGCGGGGGCAGGGCCGCGGGCTGGGGAACGCTGCTCATCAGACCTGCTGCGCTACCCGGCCGGCCACCGCGGTGGTGAACTCGCCGACGGTCATCAGGGCCAGTTCCTCGGACTCGTCGTCGGAGAACCGGACGCCGAACTTGTCCTCGACCCGGACCGACAGGTCGGCCAGCGCGAGCGATTCCAGGTCGACGCCGGCCGGGCCGAGCGTCGTCTCGTCGTCGATGCCCTCGACGTCGTAGTTCATGTCCTGCAGCTGCGCGATGACGAACGCGCGGACCTCTTCCCTCATCGGGATACCTTCTTCCTGTGATTCAGCGTCCGGGCACCGATCTGGCCCCCGTGCACGTCTGGCTGAAACCCGTCGAGCGCGACCAGCGATCCGCCGCCCACGCCCTCCTCCTCGACCTCGCCGCCACCCTGCTCACCGACGCCGACACCGACACTCGCTTCGGCTCCGGCTTCGGCTCCGGCTCCGACGCCGTCCCCAGCTTCGAGGGCGCCCCGGTCCTTCGGCACGACGCCGCCGGCGCTCCGCACGTCGACCCGCTCGCCGTGAGCCTCAGCCACAGCCGGCGGCTGGTCGCGGTCGCCGCCGGCCTGGCGGGCCCAGTCGGCATAGACCTCGAAGACCGCTACCCCCGACCCGTCACCGCCCTGGCCCGGCGCTGGTTCACCCCGGCCGAGCTCGCCTGGATGAGCCTCCAGCCCGAAGAACTCGAGGCATTCCTGCACCTCTGGACGGCAAAGGAAGCGGTAGGCAAGGCCCTCGGCACCGGCCTCCGCAACACCGGCCTCCACCGAGAAATGCCCCTGCCCCTCCCCACCGTCCGCGACCCGCTGCCCACGCCCACTCTCCGCGACCCTTTGCTGCCTCTCGTCGGTGCGCCGATCGGCTCCGTGCCGGGGCTTGTCCTGGTTCGGTTGCCCGTGGCGGCCGACGCGGTGGTTGCTGTTGTCGTGCCGGTCGGTACTCCGGCCGTCGAGGTGTGTGAGCATCACGGGGCCGCTTTGCGGAGTACCGCGGTGTCGCGGACCAGTTTCCCGGTGGTTGTCCGGGGCAACTGAGCCAGCACGCGAACACTGCGCGGCCGCTTGTACGACGCCAGCAACTGCGCCAGATCAGCCTCGATCCGCGCCACGTCGCGTTGCTCGTTGAGCTGCACGTACGCCGTGATCGAACCGTCGTGGACCACCACCGCGGCCTCGACGCCGCGGAGCGTGTTCATCGTGTACTCGACCTCGGTCAGGTCGACCTTCAGCCCACCGACCGACACCTGCGAGTCCAGCCGCCCCTTGATCGACACCAGCCCGGTGTCCGGGTCGATGACACCCGCGTCCTTGGTACGCAACCACCCATCGGCCCAGCGAGTCGGGTCCGACAACCCCAGGTACGGCGACTCCGGACGACGGATGTGCAGCTCCCCATCGACAGCCCGTACTTCGATCCCGGGCGCCGGCTGGATCGCGGGCCGATGCGCGCCGAACAGATCGGTGCCGATGACCCCGACCTCGGTCATCCCGTACATGTTGCCGAGCGGCACGCCGTACTTGTCCTCGAATGCACCCGAAATCGCCGACGGCACCAGCTCGCCACCGGTCGTCATCCGCTTGAACTGCGGCAACGGCGGCGGCTCGTTGACCGACGCAAGCAACCCGATGTGGAATGGCACCCCGAGCACCGTCGCCGGACTCTTGCCACTGGCAATCGCCGCGACGATGGCGTCGCCGGTCAACCGCGCGGGCGGGACCAACTCGACGCCGGCGTGCAGCCCGTACATCAGCCCGCCCACGAGACCGAGCACGTGCACCATCGACGGCAGCAGGATGACCCGCTCGCCCCGCACCGGAACGCCGTCGATCTTCGTGTACCGGTGAACCTCTTCGATCAGGTCCTGGGCGGTCCGCCCGATCACCTTCGACGGCCCGGTCGAGCCGGAACTGAGCTGGACGACGGCATGCGAGGTGTTGGCCGGGTGACCCGAGTAGCTGGCGACGGCCGTCTCGACGTCCACGAACGTGCGCAACCCGGCCGCTGCCGGGCCATCGGGCGACACGACGACCTGCGGCACCAGCCGCTCGACCGCCCGGCGCACCTCGTAGTCGGTCAGCCGGTGGTCCAGCAGGATCGCCTGCCCACCGAGCCGCCAGACCGCCAGCAAATGCGTCACAAATGCCATTGACGGGGGTAACCGCAATGCGGCTGCACCACCCGGGCGCAAACCCGATTCCGCCAATTCGGTCTGCCGTTCCAGCACCAGCCGGCGCAGCATTCCGCGATCAATTGGAGTAGGGAGTCTGAAACAGATGTCACTGGCCGCACCGGCCAGCAGCACCTCATCGACCCACTGGGCGCCCGTAGTGGTTCCGGGCACCACGACAGTACCGTCCATGGTCATCCGAGCTCCGAGGTTGCCTTGAACACAAAGGATTCAGAGCACCAGAGCCCCCACCAAGGCTTGGCGATGACGTGACGATACGACACGATCACGCGGTCGGTCTACGGACCCAAAGTGATGGGAAAGCTACCCTTCGCTATGTGGCCGAGATCGCTTTTCTTTCGGTCCCGGATCAGCCATGCTGCTCCGTTTTGCGGTCCACAAAAATCAAACACCCGACTAAGCCAAAAACCGGTATCAAGACCACGACTGGTTAGCTTTTACGATCAACAACCGGACCGCGAAGGGTTCCCCCCGCCGAATTCAATCCCTTGAATTCCGCACTGTTCCACAACTGCGCCGGCAGAAATTTTTCAGATTTTCCGCCGGCCGGGCGGAGAGGTCAGGCAGACGCGCTGAGCAGGCCCAGGGCGACGGCTACGCGGCCGCCTGCTTGGGAGAGGACTCGACGGGCCTCCGGGATCGGAGAGCCGGTCAGGAGGTGGACGAGAGCGGGTTTCAGTTCGCCGTCGGCCTCGGCCAGGGCTGCGGCGCAAGCCTCGGGGTCGGCGCCGGTGGCCTCGCCGAGGATGCGGAGCATGCGGCCTCGGAGTTTCTGGTTGGTGGCGACCATGTCGACCATCAGGTTCGACCAGGTGCGGCCGAGTTTGATCATCAGGGTGGTCGAGAAGCTGTTCAGGATCAGCTTCTGGGCGGTGCCGGCCTTCAGGCGAGTCGACCCGGCGATCACCTCGGGGCCGGTGTCGGCCGCGATCACGATGTCGGCGAGCGGGGCGAGCGGAGCCGATGGGTTCGAGGTCACCAGGGCCGTTGTCGCGCCGACCGCTCGGGCGGCTTTCAGGGCGCCGGCGACGTACGGCGTACTGCCCGATGCCGCGAGGCCGATGACGATGTCCCGGCTGGTGACGGCGGCGGCGTCGGCGGCGCCACCCTCCTCGGAGTCCTCGACGTTCTCGACCGCGCGCAGCAGCGCCTCCATGCCACCGGCGTGGTGGGCGACCACCAGGTCGTCGGGGGCGTGGAAGGTCGGCAGGAGCTCAGCGGCATCGAGGACCGCCAGTCGCCCGGACGTACCGGCGCCGAAGTAGTGCACGCGGCCGCCGTTGCGCACGGCCTCGACGGCGGCGTCCACCGCCCGCGCCAGTTCGGGGATCACCGCACCGACCGCGCCGGCCACCCGGGCGTCCTCCGCGTTGACCATCCGGAGAATCTCGGTGGTGCCCACCGCATCGATCGCGAGCGTCCGGGGGTTGCGCTGCTCCGTGGGTGTGATCACAGATACGATGTTAGTTTTCTACTGAAGGATTTTCAATTCTGTTGATCATTGACAGAAGTCTTCAGCCGGTGGCTACGGACCGCGGTGGCCGTTTCCTCGAGCGCCTTGCGGGCGTCCGGCAGCACCGACTGGGCCACGCCGATGAACAGGCAGTCGATCACCATCAACTGGACGATCCGGCTGGACATCGCGCCCGAACGGTAAGTCGTCTCGCGCGCGGCCGTGGTGAGCACAAGATCGGCGGTCCGGGCCAGCGGCGACCGCGGAAAGTTGGTCACCGCGACCGTGGTGGCGCCGTGCTTGGCGGCCTCCTCGAGCGCTTCGACCACCTCGGCCGTGGTACCGGTGTGGGAAATGCCGATCGCGACGTCGCCTTCGCCGAGCAGGGCGGCACTGGTCAGCGCGACGTGCACGTCCGACCAGGCGAACGCGACCCGGCGGATCCGGTGCAGCTTCTGCTGCAGGTCGAGCGCCACGAACGCGCTCGCGCCGGTCCCGTACAGGTCGACCCGCGGCGCCTTGGCGACCGCGGCGACGACCTTGCTCAGGGACTCGATGTCGAGCTGCTGCGCGGTCTCCCGGACCGCCTTCTCGTCCGCGAACGCGACCTTGCCGACCACGTCGGCGAGCGAGTCACCGGGCTCGATGTCGCCGCCGACCTCAGGCCGGATGTTCTCCGTGGCCGACTGAGCCGCCAGTTGCAGGCGGAGCTGCGGATAGCCGGGGACGCCGATCTGCTTGCAGAACCGGATGACCGTGGTCTCCGAGGTGGACGCCACCTCGGCCAGTTCCGAGATCGTCATCGCCGCCACTCCGCCCGGGTCCGCGAGGACCGCGTTCGCCACCCGCTGCTCGGCCGGCGCCAGCGCGGGCATCACCGCGCGGACCCGGACCAGCAGCGGCCCCGTGGGTTCTGGAGAGGTAACTGAAGTCATGACGCCACCGTACGGCGATTAAGCACCGAGCGGGGTCACCGACGCGAAAGTCTCCAACCAGTTGCGACAAATGATTCAGGCGTTCGCTCACCGTCGAAAAGGACCTGCCGCCCCGAGGTGATCTTCACGCCGTCCACATAGACGCCCCGACCCTGGTACAGCGGATCCGAGGTGTAGCGCCAGCGCAGCGTCTGGTCACCGGCCCCGAGGTCCGCGGTCACCTGGTGCCAGTGCCGGTCGCCCGACCCGCTGATCGAGCCGTCGGTGTCGATGACGGTGCCCCGATCGCGCACGGTGAAAGGCACCTTCGTCCAGGTCGTCCCGTCGGCAGAGCTCTCCAGGTACAGCAGATCCGAGTCCTCGGTGTCCACGAACAGGTCGAACGACACCTTGGCCCCGGCGGCCGGCACGGCGACCTTGGCCGCCAACGTCGTCGTACTGGCGTCCGTCGTGCCCGAGAACCAGGCATCCTTGCCGTGCTGCGGCCCGACCCCCAGCGACAACGCCAGGCCCTGTACTACGGCCCTGCGGGCAGGATTGTTACTCCCCCAGTTGCGACTCGGATGCACCCGGTTGGTCAACAGAATCGCGAACGACCGCGAATCGAAGTCGATAACGATCGACGTCCCCGTGTAGCCGGTGTGCCCCGCCGTCCGCGGACCCGACAGCCCACCCATGTACCAGCGCTGGTTCAACTCGAAGCCCAGCCCGTGATTGTTGCCCGGGAAGCCCTGGTTGAAGTTGGTGATCATCGCGGTGACGGAATCCGTCTTGAGGATCCGCGCGCCGCGATAGCTGCCACCGTTGAGGAACGTCTGCGCCAGCACGGCGAGGTCGTCCGCGGTCGAGAAGACACCGGCGTGCCCGGCGACGCCGTTGAGCGACCAGGCGTTCTCGTCGTGCACCGAGCCCCAGACCATCCCGCGCGGCGGGGCTGTCTGGTACTCCGTGGCGGCGATCCGTGGCTTCTTCTTCTCGTCCGGGTTGTAGCCCGTGTCGCGCATCTGCAGCGGCTTGGTGATGCCGTCCGCGACCAGCTTGTCGAGCGTCTTGCCGGTCACCCGGTGCGCGACCTCGCCGAGGGAGATCAGGTTCAGGTCGCTGTAGAGATAGGTGCCGCCGGGCGGGTTGACCAGCTTGGCGGTGAGCGCCTCGTTGAGCCGGAGCTCCGGCGTCGGCTGGTCCTTCCAGAGCGGCAGGAACGCGGGCAGTCCGGTCGTGTGGGTGAGCGCCTGCCGGACGGTGATCGCGGCCTTGCCGTTCTCGGCGAACTCCGGCATGTACGTCGCGATCGGGGTGTCCAGGCCGACCTTGCCCTTCTCGACCAGCTGCATCACGACGATCGAGGTGAACAGCTTGGAGACCGACGCCATGTCGAAGATGGTGTCGGTGCGCATCGGGATCTGCTGGTCGGGCGGCAGCTCGGTGCCGCTGCCGTCGGAGTACTTGAGGGCCAGCCCGGTCGCGGTACGGGTGACGATCTTGCCGTCGTGGCCGAGCAGCGTGACGGCACCGGCGTACAGGGGCTTGGTGGTGCCGGACGGTTGGGTCCAGCCGGCCACCTGGGCCAGCGCGGCGTCGATCGGCGCGGGGTCGAGACCGGCCTTGGCCGGAGTCGAGTCGCGCAGCAGGGTCGACTTCGGCGCGTAGCCGTCGTACGGGTGGTCGAAGCGTCCGGACTTGTTGCCTGAAGCAACTGCAGGGCCGGCCATGGTCAGCATGAGGGTAGAGGCTACCGTGAATACGAAGGCTCTCTTCACCGGTGATCTCCCTTGTAGAGCAGGTACTTCGCGCGGCGGGCGGTCCAGGCGTCGGTCTCGCTCTGCCAGGCGGCGACGATCGCCTCGGCGGTGGCGCCGCCGTCGACCATCGTGCGGTAGCGGTCCGAGCCGGTGAGCAGGTCGATCCAGCGGCCGGGCGGGTTGTCACCAGTACGCCAGGCGAACCCCGGGTACAGCTTCTTGGCCTCCACGATCATGTGCGTCGCCGCCACGATCGCCTCGGCGGAGTCCGGATCGGTGATCTGGATCTGGACGCCGCCGCACAGCACGTTGGCGTTCTTGGAGATGAACGGCGTGAAGTAGGCCTCGCGGAACTCGATGCCCGGGATGTTCTTGGCCTGCAGCGCCTGCGCCCACTTGTAGTCGACGTACGGTGCGCCGATCAGCTCGAACGGCCGGGTCGTGCCGCGCCCCTCGGACATGTTGGTCGCCTCGAACAGGCACGCGCCCGGGTAGAGCAACGCGGTGTCCGGGGTCGGCATGTTCGGACTCGGCATCACCCAGGTCAGCCCGGTCTCGGCGTACAGCTGGTCGCGCTTCCAGCCCTTCACCTGGATGACCTGCAGCTCCTTGAGCCGCGCGCCGTTCGTGTCCAGCGGCAGGTACTCCGCGTTGAACAGCCTGGCCAGCTCGCCGACCGTCATCCCGTGTTGCTGGATGATCTCCCGCTTGCCGACGCCCGAGGTGTACCCCGGCTTCAACATCGGGCCGCGGGCCGAACCGCCAGTGGGGTTCGGCCGGTCGAGTACGACGAACTTCGCACCGGTCTGGACGGCCGCGAGCATCGCCTCGTACATGGTCCAGATGTAGGTGTAGAACCGGGCGCCGACGTCCTGGATGTCGAAGACGACGGTCTCGACGCCGGCCTTGGTGTAGAGCGTGGCAAGCTTGGCCGCGGCCGCGCCGTACGCGTCGTAGACCATGATCCCGGTCCGCGGATCGACATGATCGCCCTCGGAGCCGCCCGCCTGCGCGCTGCCGCGGAAGCCGTGTTCGGGGCCGAAGACGGCGACCACATTGACCTTGCCGGAGGCGTGCATGGTGTCGACGATGTGGTTGAGGTCGTCGAGGATGCCGGTCGGGTTGCTGATCACGCCGACCTTCTGGCCGGCCAGCGCCTTCCAGTTGTCCTTCGCCAGCGCCTGCGCGCCGGTCGTCACGGCCTTCTTCTTGGCAGGCTCCGCCGCGGCGGCTCCTTGGATGTCGATCAGCGGGGCTGCGGCGAGTGCTCCCGCACCGGCGAGCAGGCTGCGGCGCTTCATCGGTTCTCCTTTGGAAGTACGAGTCACCAGGACAGTCCGTGGCCGAACTTGTAGAGCGGGGTGGCGGGGTCGCCTGCGACGGGGATGTCGACCGGGAGCTTGCCGGTCGGCGCGATCTCGCCGTACAGGACCTTGGCCAGCGACTCCATCGAGACGGCCGCGTAGCCGTAGGTGGCCAGGTAGGTCGGTGCGGCGGTGAAGTAGGCGATGTCGTAGGGGTCGCGAACGGCGACGACGATCACTGTCTTGCCGGTGGCGAGCAGATCCTTCACGAGCTTCTGCTGCTTGGCGTTGGGGTCGACGACCTTGGTGTCCCAGGCCTTCTGGGTGAGGACGACGGTGACGTCGTTGGCCTGCGCCTTCGTCACGGCGTCGGTGATGGCGGCATCAGTGGGTGCCGCGCCGGTCTGGGCGACGGTGGTGGTCGCGCCTCTCTTGGTGAGGCTGTTGGCCAGTGACTGCGTCGTCGTGACGCCCCAGCCGGTGACGAGGATCTTGCGCGGGTCCTTGGTCAGCGGGAGGGCCGAGGTGTCGTTCTTGACCAGCGTGACGGACTTGTCGACGATCTTCTGCGCGGTGGCGAGGCTAGCCGGCGTTCCGACCTTGGTCGCGATCTTCGCCGGGTCGACGAACGGCTGGAACAGGACGCCGTTCTTGAGCTTCATCAGCAGGACGCGCAGCACGCTCTCGTTGACCTGGCGTTCGCTGATCCGGCCCGACTTCACGGCGTCGATGACGGCCTTGAACTGGACGTCGGGCGCGGGCGGCAGGAGGAGCTGGTCGGCGCCGGCCTCGATCGCCCGGACCGCCACCTCGGCGTCGCCGTACTTCAACCGGACGGCGGCCATCTCGAGCGCGTCGGTGATGACGAGCCCCTTGAAGCCCAGCTCCTTGCGGAGGACGCCGGTCAGGATCGGCTTGCTCAACGTCGCGGGGTCGCCGGACGGATCCAGGGACGGTACGACGATGTGCGCGGTCATGATCGAGTCGATGCCGGCCTTGATCGCGGCCTTGAAGGAGGGCGCGTCGATCGTGTTCCACTGCTCGCGGGTGTGGTTGATCGTCGGCAGCGCGCTGTGGCTGTCGTCGACGGTGTCACCGTGGCCCGGGAAGTGCTTCGCGGTCGCCATGATCCCGGCGTCTTCTTGGTAGCCCTTGACCTGCGCGACCGTCATGTCCGAGACGAGCTTCGGGTCGCTGGAGAAGGAGCGGACGCCGATCACCGGGTTGAGCGCGTTGACGTTGACGTCGGCGACCGGGGCGTAGTCCTGCCGGATCCCCATCGCCTTGAGCTCGCGGCCGGTGATACCGGCTGCCGTCCGGGCGTCCTTGGTGTCGCGGGTCGCACCGTGAGCCATGTTGCCGCCGAACTGGGTGGCGGGCGGGCCGATCCGGACGACGACGCCCTGCTCCTGGTCGGTGGCGATCGTCAGCGGGAGGTGCAGGCCGGTCTTGAGAGCGGCCGCTTGCAACTGGTTGGAGTACGTCGCCAGCTGGGTCGGGCTGGTCACGTTGTCCCGGGCGTTGAAGTAGATCCACCCGCCCGGCTTGTACTTCGCCACCACCTCGGCGGGCGTCGCCACGCCGTACAGGGCGGTGTTGCGCGCATCCGGCTTGCTCGCGTCCGGCCCGTAGGCGAACAGCACGAACATCTGCCCGATCTTGTCCTCGAGCGACATCCCCTGCAGCGTCTTGGTGGCGAGCTGCAGATTCGTGAGCGGCTCAGGCGGTGGAGCACTCACAGCACTGGCCGGCACCAGTGACCCGATGGTCACGACGGCGAGGCTGGCAACAGCGAAACGGCGCAAGGCGGACATAACCGACCCCTCAGGTAATTGAATTACAACCATGCCCCCGCACGCGAAAGTTACCCACGCACTCCGCCCGGGTCAAGGGGAAACCCGCTCCCATCCAACACTCCCCGCACCCACCCAACAACCAACAGCACCCTTCAATCGCTTGTACTCCAGGGTGCGGCCCCCAGAAAACAGCAGAGCCCCCGGGCGTACCCGGGGGCTCTGAAATACCGGAACCTCGGAAGTGTGGCCTGCCCGTAATGGACTACCAGGGACTGTCCCGAAGTCTTCGAACCCAACTTTACACCAACCCGGCACCGGCCCGAAGACTCGCCGAGTCAAGGGTTGGGCAATGGCTGTGGACAGCTGCGCAGAAGCTCGATCACCCTGCTCTGGTCCGCGACCCAGCTCCGGAGATCCTCGTCCATGTAGGCGAGAAGCACGAGCATCTCGGCGTGCAACTCCCGCAGCGGCACCGTCCAGATCCTTTCATGATGAGCAAGCCTGTTCCGGAGGTGGTGGATTTGGATCACCGGAAGCTCGACGGTCTCCCGAGCCCGGTCCGGCGCGTTGGGAAACGCACCCGCCAAGTCCGGCCAGAGGTTCGAGCTGTAGCGACGAGCCAACAGATAGCGCCAGAAGCCGAAGCCCAGCTCCGCGATGGTCTGGCCATCGCTGGCGGGCTTCGACTTACGGACCACCCGCTCCCGGGCCTTGCGGATGTCGGCTCGACTGTTCGCGTCCAGCTCGTTGAGGGGGTCGTCCAGCCACGACCCTTGTCTGCGCTTACGACGATGCCGATCGCTCATCCGGGCAGCAAGAGCGTTGCGGAGCGCGATCTCGAGATAACCGAGCAACTCCCACATCGCCGCGGAAGTCGTGCTGTTCCAGCGGTAGAACTCCAGAGCCGCGGGTTCGTTTCCACCGCAGTGCTGGAGATAGCCGATGAACCGCGGCCTTCCGAACAGCCGCCGCG
Source organism: Kribbella sp. NPDC051718 (assembly GCF_040681515.1). NCBI lineage: Bacteria > Bacillati > Actinomycetota > Actinomycetes > Propionibacteriales > Kribbellaceae > Kribbella > Kribbella sp. NPDC051718. The sequence goes on from NZ_JBFAYZ010000001.1 coordinate 533,305, forward strand.
CACGCCTGCTGACCACACCGGCCGACAGGCTCGGCAACTGCTCCAATCCAGCCGTCTGAACGACCAGCGCCGCCACGACATCTGGCGACAGGCCGACCGTATTCAGGCTCAGGTCGAACAGCTCTGGTTCAGCACCTCGCAGATCGACCTCTCCAGCACCCCAAAGGCACACGGCGAGCCACGTCACGGGCAGGCCCGCCGACAGCAAGACTCGGACTCGTTCGGCTTCATCCAACTGAACGATTGGAATCACGCCGTGGGCCAACTGCTCGACCAGACTCGGCCGATCGATCGCGTCGAGCCGTCTGAACTGCACGAATCGCGAATCGGTATCACTCAGGGCATGTGCGACCAGCTTCGAGCTGGCGGGCGGACCGCAGAGGACGAGGGCATTGCGCACGGAGAGTAACCCTAAGTCCGCGACGACGGCCCACCCGACACTTATCCACAACCTGCCCCACACTGCCCCGTTGTTGCCCCACCATCACGCGGGCAACACCCCCGCAGCCCTCCAGCGGATGCCGTAGTCCACTCCGTCGAGGTAGTAGCGCGGGGGCTTGGGCTCTAGCCAGACGGTTTCCGCCCTGAGCAGCAGCGTGTCGTCCGGTGGCTGTCTGAGGGGCTCGAGTAGCTGCTCCAGTTCGTCGTACCGGCTGTCGACCCCGCCGTGGCCGGGATGCGTCGCGAGTGGCTCCTCGCCGGCTTCGTGCCGGTCGTTCCAGCGGACGTAGATCGCCCACTGCTCCTGCTCCAGTGCGAGGGTTTCGCCGACGATCGGCCAGACCTGGAACACCCGCCGGTCCATGTCGAGGCCTTCCAGCGCTTGAAAGTAGTGCGCCACCCCACCGACATCCGCAACTCCGGCCCACGGACCGTCATACCGATCCGACTCGATGTAGACCCGCTCGACCTCACCTAAGTGCATATGCCAACGGTAGGGTGGCCGGTTCCTGAAACGGTGGACCTTTAGCTAGAACATCGTTTCAGTCCTTCTCCGGCAGCCCGACCACCCGCTCAGCCGATGGCCAGGAGCGCAGCACGTCGAGCAGCACCCCGGCCGGTACGGTCTCGATGGCCGCGGCGTGGGCGGCCGAGACGACATCGGCGATCCGGACCGGCGTACCCGACGCCGACGAGCGGACCGCCGCCTCGACCATCGCGACGCTGACCACGTTGGAGTGCACCTCCGTCTGCGGCGTACTGGAGGTACGCAACGCATCGACGAACTCGGCCAGGGATCCGCCGATCTCCTCCGGCCCGGTGCCGATCTCGACCGGCATCGCGGTCCCCGAGGCGTCCTCGGCGACCGGTGCGGAGTCGCCGTCCCAGATCGCCGTACCGTTCGCGGAACTGGCCCGCCAGCGACCGTTCCACGAGGTCTCCAGCCCCGGCGCGCACCAGCTTCCGGTGAAGACGAATCTGGTACCTCCTTCGAAGCTGAAGACCGCGTCCGCGGCCGCGTTCCCGGCGAACCAGCTCCAGTCCGGGTTGTACGAGTCGCAGTACACCGACAACGGCTCGGACCCGATCAGCTTGCGAGCCAGGTCGAACTGGTGGATCGCCATGTCGACCAGCAGCGGCTCGGCCATCTGCTCCCGGAAGCCGCCGAACCGCGGCGCCTTGAAGAACTCGCAGGACAACGACCCGGCGGGGCCGAGCCCGGCCAGTTGCCGCCCGAAGGCCTCACCCGTCCGGAAGTACCGGCGGGACTGCGAGACCATCAGCAACTTGCCGCTCGCCTCGGCGGCCGCGACCATCGTCAGGCATTCGCGGACCGACTCGGCCAGCGGCTTCTCGCACAGCACCGGCAGACCGCGCAGCAGAGCATCCACGCTTACCGTCGGATGAGCCGCCGGGACGGTCACGTCGATCACCGCCTCGGCACCGGTCCGCTCGGCCAGCTCCGCGACCGACGCCGCCACCGGGACGTCGGCGTACCCGTGCTCGTCGGCTGCCGCCCTGGCCAGCGGGACGTCGAGGTCGACCAGCCCGGCCAGTACGACGTCCTGGTTCTGCTTGATGTTGCGCAGCCAGGCGCGGCCCATCCCGCCGGCGCCGACCTGAAGGAGTCGCAGGGGTTCAGGCATCGGCACGCTCTTCATCGGACTCAGCCTCGATCGGCCCGGCGTACCCGTGACCGTTGAAGAAGTCGCCGGTGTCGTACCGCAGCAGCGTCGGCAGCGCCCGCTCCGGCAGATCGGTCCTGGCCCACTCGACACCGTTGGCGATCACCTTGCGGACATCCTTGTGGTGGTACACCGGGTAGTCCTGGTCGCCGGGCGAGAAGAAGAAGATCTTGCCGTGGCCGCGGCGGAAGGTGCAGCCGGAACGGAACACCTCGCCGCCGCTGAACGTGGAGACGAAGACCAGCTCGTCCGGCACCGGGATGTCGAAGAACTCGCCGTACATCTCCTGCTGATCGATCACGATCGGATGCGGCACCCCGCGCGCGATCGGGTGCGTCGGGTTGACCGTCCAGACCAGTTCGCGATCCTGCTCACTGCGCCAGCGCAGGGTGCAGGTGGTGCCCATCAGCTTGCCGAAGATCTTCGACCAGTGAGCGGAGTGCAGGACGACCAGGCCCATCCCGGACAGCACATGCTGGTACACCCGGTCGACCACCTTGTCCTCGACCTCGCCGTGCGCGGCGTGACCCCACCAGACCAGTACGTCGGTCGCGGCGAGCACCTCCTCGGTCAGGCCGTGCTCCGGTTCGTCGAGGGTCGTGGTGGCGACCTCGGCGGTGTCACCGAGGTTCTCGGTGATGCCCGCTGCGATCGTCGAGTGCATGCCGTCGGGGTAGATCTCGGCGACATGCGGCTCGATCTGCTCGTGCCGGTTCTCGCCCCAGACGAGTACGCGAAGTGTCATCGGTGTCAGTCCTTGGAGGTGAAGAGGGTCATTTGACGGCGCCGCCGATGGCGCCGGCGGCGACGTACTTCTGCGCGGCGACCAGCAGCACGATCGCCGGGATCGCGGACAGTACGGCGGTCGCCATCACCGCGTTCCAGTTCTGTACCTGGGTACCCAGGTACTGGTAGATCCCGAGGGTGACCGGCCGCACGCCACCCTTGGTGGTCAGCGTGAGGGCGAAGAGGAAGTCACTCCAGGAGAAGAGGAAGGTGAACAGTCCCGCGGTGATCAGCGAGTTCCGGCTGATCGGCAGGACGATCGCCACGAACGCGCGGAACAGGCCGGCGCCGTCCACCCGCGCGGCCTCCACCAGCGAGGGAGGCAGCGAGAGCATGAACGAGCGCAGGATCAGGATCGCGAACGGGATCCCGCTGCTGCAGTTGGCCACGATCAGGCCGGGGATCGAGTTCAGCAGCCCGATCCGCTCGTAGGCCGTGTAGAGCGCGTTGGCGATCACGATCCCCGGGATCATCTGCGACACCAGGATCGCCAGCAGCCCGATCCCCACCCAGCGGGACCGGAACTGCGACAACGCGTACGCACAGGGCGCTGAGATCAGCAGGCAGAGCACCACGGTGCCACCCGCGATGAGCACGCTGGTGACCAGGTTGCGCCCCTGCTCACTGAGCGCCCGCCGGTAGCCCTCGAAGGTCGGGTCCAGCGGCAGGAAGCCGGCCGTCAGGGTGTTGCCGGACGGCTGGAGCGAGGCGTTCACCATCCAGTAGACGGGGAACAGCATCAGGCCCAGGATCAGTACGCCGATCGCGGTGTAGATCGCACGACGAGCAGCCGAGTCGGACATCGTCGTACCCCTCCTACTCGTCGACGGCACGGCGGGTGCCGCGCAGGTAGACGACCGCGAACAGCAGCGAGATCGCGATCAGGATGTTGCTCAGCGCCGCGCCCTCGCCGAACTTGAAGTCGACGAACGAGCGCTGGTACGACTGGGTCGCCAGCGTCTGGGTGGCATTGGCCGGGCCGCCGCCGGTCAGGCCGAGGATGATGTCCAGCACCTTGATCGTGTAGACGACGCCGAGCACCAGCAGCACACTGGCCACCGCGCGCAGGTTCGGCCAGGTGATGTACCGGAAGCCCCGCCAGCCGGTGGCGCCGTCCAACTGCCCGGCTTCGTACAACTCCTGCGGGATCTCGGCCAGACCGGAGTACAACAGGGTCACGTTGAACGGGATGCCGATCCAGATGTTCACCCCGATCACCGCGATCAGCGCCACCGACGGAGAGTTCAGCCACGGCACGGGATCGTTGATCAGGCCGAGCCCGGTCAGCGTGCGGTTCAGGATGCCGCTGTCCTGTTCGAGGATCGACCGCCAGGTCGCGCTGGAGACGATCAGCGGCAGCAACCAGGGCAGCAGGAGCAGCGACCGCAGCAGTCCGCTGAGTGGGAACCGGCGCCGGAAGAACAGCGCCAGCGCCAGGCCGGCGGCGAACTGGAAGGCGATCGAGCCGATGGTGAACAACGCCGTGTTCACCATCGCCTGCGAGAACAACTGGCCGGTCACCACCGTCGTGTAGTTCCGCAGTCCGACCCAGGGCGCCTGCCCGGTGAAGAAGGTCCGCAGGGTGTAGTCCTGCAGGCTCATCATCAGGTTCTTCAGCACCGGATACCCGAACAGCGCGAGCATCGCCAGCGCGGCAGGCGCCACGAAGAGGACCTTGGTCAGGTCCTCCCCGCGACGGCGCCGTCCCCGAGAGCTCACCCGCCGGAGGCCTTGCTGAAAGCGTCCTGCGCCGAGGCCTTGCCGGTCAGCGCGAGCGCGATCGCCTGGTAGATCACCTTGGCGGCGTCGGGCCACTTCTCGCCGAGCTTGCCGGTCCGGGCCCGGGCGGTCTTGACCTGCTCGGCGAACGCCTTCATCGAGGGCACCTCCTTGGCGTACTGGTCGAGCAGCGCGGTCTTGGTCGGCAGGGTGAACCGGGCCTTGGCCCAGGCCAGCTCGTTCTCGTCCGAGTTCAGGCACTTCACGAAGTCTGCGGCCTTCTGCTGCTTGGCCTGGTCCTTGCTGAGCGGGACGGTCCAGGCCTCACCGCCCAACGGGGCGACCGGCGTCTGGTCCGGCTTGTTCAGCGGGAACGTGACCACGTCCCACTTGACGTTCGGGGTCTTGGCCAGCGCCGGGATCTGCCACGGACCGTTCACCATCATCGCGGCCTTGCCTGCGGCGAACTGGTCCTTCACATCGCCCTGGGTCCAGTTGATCACGCTCTTCGACGCCGACCCCGACTGCACCAGATCCACCCACAACTGCAGCGCTTCCGCGACCTGCGGACTCTTCAGGTCCGTCTCGTCGCCACCGTTGGTCCACATCGCCGGCAGGAACTGCCACGAGCCTTCGTAGGTCGCGTTGGCGTTGAAGGCGATGCCGTACCGGCCGGGCTTGGTGAGCTTCTTGGCCGCGGCCTTCAGCTCGTCCCACGTCTTCGGCGGCTGGACGCCGGCCTCCTGCAGCATCTGGGTGTTGTAGAACAACGCGATCGTGTTCGTCACCGGCGCCAGTCCGTAGAGCTTGCCCTGGTACGACGTCGCGTCGTTCATGCCCTGGATGACCCCGTCCCCGGTCAGGCCCATGTCGTTCAACGGCGCGAGCGCGCCGGTCGCGGCGATCTGCTGGACGTCGGGGTTGTCCAGCATCAGCACGTCGGGCAGCGTCTTCGACGAGGCCTGCTGCAGTACTTTCGCGATCAAGGTGTCACCAGGCACCGTCTCGCGCTGGATCGTGACGCCGAGCTTGCCCGCGCAGGAGTCGAGCCCCTTCTGCACGAACGCCTTGTCCGGGTCGTTGTTGTAGTAGTCCAGGACCGAAAGGCTGCTGACGCTGCCGCCGGACGAGGACGGTGACTTGTTCCCGCTGTCACCGCAGCCGGCGATGACGAGTGACAGAGCCGTCGCACCCGCCAGGGCTGCGGCGATCCGCTGCGTGATCATGACATTGCACTCCTTGGGTGAGTCGGCGACAGCCACCGTCCCGGCGCTGGTCAAGCGCTTAACCACGATCACGAAAGGAAGGCCGTCATTCAGTTGTGGGATGACTGGCAAAGCGGTTAACTAGCCGCGTAGTCAGGGACTATGTTCCCTACGTCACACCACTGTCAAGGGCCTGGGGCGGTCCTCGTGACAAGCTGGGCGGCAGGCGAGAACGGGGGTGGAAACGGCCGATGGTGACCATGCGGGACGTGGCGAAACGGGCGGGCGTGTCCATCGCCACCGTCTCCTTCGTGCTCAACGACACCAAGCCGGTGACGCCGGCGACCCGGGAGCGGATCGAGCGCGCGATGACCGAGCTCGGCTTCCGCCGCAACGTGGTCGCCCGCGCGCTGGCCAGCCGGCGTACCCGGATCATCGCGATGGCCTATCCGGCACTGGACCACCGGTTCGGGTTCTCGGCGGCCGAGTTCTTCACCAGTGCGGCCGAAGCGGCGCGCAAGCAGGACTACCACCTGGTGCTCTGGCCGGTCGGGAACGACGGCGGCGAGCTCACCGAACTGGTCGGGCAGGCACTGGTCGACGGAGTCGTGCTGATGGAGGTCCAGCTCGACGATCCACGGATCGCGGTGCTCCAGCGGACCGGGACACCGTTCGCGCTGATCGGCCGGACCACCGCGCTGGAAGGCCTGATCCACGTCGACATCGACTTCGACACCACGGTCGAGGATGCGGTCGGCTATCTGCACGGCCTGGGGCACCGCCGGCTGGTACTGGTCTCGGGCGATCTGGCCGACCCGAGATTCCACACCTACGGACCGTACGTGCGATCCGAAGCCGCCTATCGCCGGGTCACCGCCGGGTACGGCATCGAGACCATCCTGCTGGAGTGCTCCGACTCGGCCCGCGCGGGCCGGGAGGCCGCGACCCGCCTACTGCGCGATCACCCGGAAACGACGGCCGTCCTGGCCATGAACGAGTACTCCGCACTCGGCGTGATGTCCGGCCTGAACCGCCTCGGCCGCCGCATCCCGGACGAGATCTCAGTGCTCTCACTGATGGCCCCCGACACAGCAGCCCTGTCCAACCCCGAGCTGACCATCATGCGCACCCCCGGCCCCGAACTAGGCCGGCTCGGCACAGAAGCCCTCATCCGCCAACTCGAGGGCGCCACCGCACTCCCCCCACCCCACCTCGTCCCCGCCGAACTCCACTTAGGCGAATCCACCGCCCCACCTCCGTAGGCCGCAGTTCGTCCTAGCGGGTGATCACCTGATGCTGAACTCGGGGATCGTGACGGTTTTGAGGAGTTGGCCGGAGGCGTTGTAGGCGGTGACGGTGGCGGCTCGGCGGGATTTGGGGTCGCCGTTGGACCACCACAGGACGTACCAGCCGTTGGTGGCGGTCACGTCGTGGGTGGCGCCGTTGGCGGCCTTGATGTGGATGCGGGTGATGGCTGGGTCGACCCGGCCGTAGTTGGTGTAGGTCCAGCCGGTGCAATTCGACTTGCAGCCGATCTGGCCGCTGCCTTCGTTCACTGCGACGCCCGACAGCGACATCAGGCTTTCGTCCTGTGCTGTGCGAATGCTCGGCATGGACGACCTCGGCAGAGGCACGGCCTGGCCGGACAGCAGCAGGTCGCAACTGGCGGCGCTGCGGCCGGTCGGGGATATGGCCAGGATCCTCAGCAGTTGGCCGTTCCCCCAATCACCCTGCTCCGTCGCCACGAGTCGCCACTTCGTCAGGTCGTGCCACAGCTGGACCGAGCAGCTCAGCAATTGATCGTCGGCGGTCCGCGGAACCGGATTCTGCTTCACCTTCGCCAGCGCGGCGGCCGTCGGCTTCGAGTCGCCCGAGACGATGCATACCGGGCCGTAGCTGTTCGGCTTCCCGGGCAGCGGGCTCATCAGGTTCATCGTGGCGCGGTAGACGCTGGGATGGAACTTGTCCCAGGTCCGGGCGCCGTACCGGATGGTGCAGCGGCGCTCTGCCTCCGCCTGGGTGATCTTCCCCAGCGCAGCCTCGCCCTGCGGTACGCCGGGCATCGGCGTGAACAACGGCGCGGCCGTCTCCGCGACCTCCGGCTCCCGATGAGCAGAACCGATCCCCGGTACCAACGCAGCGCCGACCCCGATCGCGACCACTGCGGCGGTCACACCGGCGACAGAAGCCACTCGGCGCCGGCGACGGCCGCGGCGGCCGCGTTCCAGCAGGCCGGCCGCGTCGACCGGGGCCAGTGGATCCCTGCTGACCAGGCGGTGCAGCTCGGCGCCGATCTCCGGGTCATGCATTTCCGTCTCCTTCACGAGAGCCGCCCGATCGAGCGGGTCAGGTTGATGGCTCGACGGAGAGTCTCGAGTCCGCGGGCCGACTGGCTCTTCACCGTGCCCTGCGTGCAGTTGAGGATCTCGGCGGTCTGCTCGATCGAGAGATCCTCGTAGTACCGCAGGACGATGCAGGCCCGTTGGCGCGGCGCGAGCTGGAGCAGAGCCGACAGGACCTCGTCGCGCTCGGCATAGGCGTCGGCCGTGTCGTCGTTGCGGGCCAGTTCGGGCGGACTGTCGGTCGACACTTCCCGGCGCCAGGGGCGCCGACCGATGTCCAGGGCCGCGTTGATGACGATCCGGCGGGCGTAGGCGAGCGGATTCCCGCCGCGGTCCACCTTCGACCAGGACAGGTACAGCTTGTACAGCGCGTCCTGGACCACGTCATCGGCACGATGCCAATCACCACAGACCAGGTAGGCGGTCCGGCGCAGCGTCGTACTGGACGCTTCGACGAACTCGACGTAGTCCCGATCCCGATCAGGCATCGCGCCCTCCACTCTCCTCTGTCTCCCTTAGTACGGAAGGAAGAGGAGGCGGAGTTGCATCGGATCAGAGCTTGAGGGACGTCTCCACGATGCCTGCGAGGTCATGAGCGACCTCGTGGGCGGTAGCGGAGGACTCGGCCTCGACCATGACGCGGACGAGCGGCTCTGTGCCGGACGGGCGGAGTAGTACGCGGCCGGTGTCGCCCAGGCGGGCGGTGGCTGCGGCTACTGCTGCCTGTACGTCGGCGTCGGTGCCGGCGCGGGTCTTGTCGACGTTGGGGACGTTGACGAGGACCTGCGGCAGGCGGGTCATCACGGCGGCCAGGTCGGCCAGTGACTTGCCGGTCTGGGCGATCCGGGCGAGCAGCATGACCGCGGTCAGGGTGCCGTCGCCGGTGGTCGCGTGGTCGGAGAGGATCACGTGGCCGGACTGTTCGCCGCCCAGCTTGTGCCCGCCGGCCTTCATCGCCTCCAGCACGTACCGGTCGCCGACCTTGGTCTGCTCGACCGCGATCCGCTCCCGGACCATCGCCTGGACGAAGCCCAGGTTGCTCATCACGGTCGCGACGACGGTGTCGTTGGACAGCCGGCCCGAGTCGCGCATCGCCAGCGCGAGCACGGCCAGGATCTGGTCGCCGTCGACGAACTCGCCGGCCGCATCCACTGCCAGGCAGCGATCCGCGTCACCGTCGAGCGCGATACCGAGGTCGGCGCCGTGCCCGATCACCTCGCGGCGCAGACCCTCCATGTGGGTCGAACCGCAGTTGAGGTTGATGTTCAGACCGTCCGGGGCCGCGGCGTAGGTGATGACCTCGGCGCCCAGCCGGCGCAACGCCTCCGGTGCGGTCAGCGAGGCCGCGCCGTTGGCGCAGTCGATGACCACCTTGACGCCGTCGAAACGGTTCGGGGCCGACCGGACCAGGTGCGAGACATACGTCTCGAAGCCCTGCCCGTCGTCGAGCACCCGGCCGACGGCGGAACCCGTCGGGCGCTGCCACTCCTCGCCGGTACGGACCTCGATCGCGTCCTCGATGACGTCGTCGAGTTTGATCCCGCCCCGGGCCAGGAACTTGATGCCGTTGTCCGGCATCGGGTTGTGGCTGGCCGACAGCATGACCCCGAGGTCGGAGCCGGTCGAGCCGGTCAGATAGGCGACGGCCGGGGTCGGCAGCACACCGAGCCGGACGACATCGACGCCGGCGGAGGCCAGACCGGCCACCACCGCTGCTTCCAGAAACTCGCCACTGGCCCGAGGATCCCGCCCCACAACGGCGCGTGGCCGGTGCCCTTCGAAGGCACCGGCCTCGCCGAGTACGTGAGCTGCCGCGACCGAGAGGTCGAGCGCCAGCTCCGCGGTGAGATCCACGTTCGCCAGGCCACGGACTCCGTCCGTGCCGAACAAACGCGACATCAGGTGATCAGCGCTTGCTGTACTGCGGAGCCTTACGGGCCTTCTTGAGACCGGCCTTCTTCCGCTCCTTGATCCGCGCGTCACGGGAGAGCAGACCGGCCTTCTTCAGACCCGGACGGTTCGCCTCCTCGTCGGCCGCGTTCAGGCACCGGGCGATGCCCAGCTGCAGCGCACCGGCCTGGCCGGTGATGCCGCCGCCGTTGATCCGGGCGATGACGTCGTAGGAGCCCTCGAGGCCGGCCACCACGAACGGCTCGTTCACGTGCTGCTGGTGAACCTTGTTCGGGAAGTAGACGTCGATCGGCTTGCCGTTGACGGTGATGTTGCCGGAGCCCGGGATCAGCCGGACGCGCGCAACAGCTTCCTTACGACGGCCGGTGGCACCGGCCGGGTTGATCACCGCGACGCGACCGGACTCGGCGCGCTGCTCCGGGCTCGGGTTCGTCTCGGAGGTGTAGGCAACCGGGCCCTCGGTGTCGATGGGGACCTCGGTGTCGAGTTCTTCGGTCTCGGTGGTGATGTCGCTCACGCTGTGAATCCTCGTTTACCTGGCTCGGCGATCGCTACTACTGAGCGATCTGGGTGATCTCGAACGGCTTCGGCTGCTGGGCCACGTGCGGGTGCTCCGGACCGGCGTAGACCTTCAGCTTGCCAAGCAGCTGACGGCTCAGGCGGTTCTTCGGGAGCATGCCCCAGACGGCCTTCTCGACAGCCTTGCGAGGATCCTTCTCCAGGATCTCGCCGACCGGCGTGGCCGTCAGACCACCCGGGTGACCCGAGTGGCGGTACGCCAGCTTGTCGGTCCGCTTGTTGCCGGACAGGGCGATCTTCGACGCGTTGATGACGACGACGAAGTCGCCACCGTCGACGTGCGGGGCGAACGTCGGCTTGTGCTTGCCACGCAGCAGGGTGGCGATCTGGACGGCGAGCCGACCGAGCACGACGTCGGTGGCGTCGATCACATGCCACTCACGGGTGACGTCAGCAGGTTTCGGGCTGTACGTGCGCACGGTCGTTGACCTTCGTTTCTCAGAGGTTGACAAATCAGAACTGGTACGTCGGCGAGCGGCCCGCAATCACACCGGCGAGGACCAGGAACGCACAACAGCAGCCCAGAATACCGGCGTGGACGCCTCGGGGTCAAAGCGAGCCTGAGCCGGTCGGAGACCCCGGCTTGGAACCAACCCGGGACCGCACTAGTTTAGCGGTGAAGATTGCAGTCCGATCCGCGTCCCGCCGGCGACGATGACCCTCACTCACTCCGGCGATGCGCCAGCTTCCGAAGAGGGCATTGTGACCGAACAGTCGCTCACCGTCCGGGACAACCGGACCGGCAAGGACTACGACCTTGCCATCACCGATGGCACCATCCGTGCCGCCGATCTCAAGCAGATCAGTGCAACCGACGGGGACGGTGGCCTGGCCACCTACGACCCCGGCTTCGTCAACACCGCCTCGACCCGGTCGTCCGTGACCTTCATCGACGGTGACAAGGGCATCCTGGAGTACCGCGGTTACCCGATCGAGCAGCTCGCCGAGCAGTCGAACTACCTGGAGGTCGCGTACCTGCTGGTGAACGGTGCGCTGCCCGACAAGACGCAGTACGAGGCCTGGGTGCACGACGTGACGTATCACACGTTCGTGCACGAGAACCTGAAGACCTTCATGCAGGGCTTCCGCTACGACGCGCACCCGATGGGCATGCTGCTCGCCTCGGTGGGCGCGCTGTCCACCTTCTACCCGGAGTCGCGCGACATCTTCGACGAGGAGTCGCGGGGCCTGCAGATCCGCCGGCTGATCGCCAAGATGCCGACGCTGGGCGCGTTCTCCTTCCGGCACGCCCAGGGCAAGCCGTACGTCTACCCCGACAACGAGCTGAGCTACGCGGCCAACTTCTTGTCGATGCTGTTCAAGATGAGCGAGCCCAAGTACGCCGCCGACGACCGGCTGGTGCGCGCGCTGGAGATCCTGTTCATCCTGCACGCCGACCACGAGCAGAACGCCTCCACCAACGCGGTCCGGGCGATCGGCTCCACCCAGGTCGACCCGTACTCCGCCGTCACCGGCGGCATCGCGGCGCTCTACGGTCCGCTGCACGGCGGCGCCAACGAGGCGGTGCTGAAGATGCTCCGCCGGATCGGCACCGTCGACAACGTGGGTTCGTTCATCGAGGGCGTGAAGGCCGGCGAGGAGCGGCTGATGGGCTTCGGCCACCGGGTCTACAAGAACTACGACCCGCGCGCCAAGATCATCAAGAAGGCCGCCGACGACGTGTTCGAGGTGACGGGCATCAACCCGCTGCTGAAGATCGCCGTCGAGCTGGAGAAGATCGCGCTGGAGGACGAGTACTTCGTCTCCCGCAAGCTCTACCCGAACGTGGACTTCTACTCCGGCCTGATCTACGAGGCCCTGCAGTTCCCGCCGGAGATGTTCACCGTGCTGTTCGCCATCCCGCGCACCTCGGGCTGGCTGGCGCAGTGGAAGGAGTCGCTCGGCGACACCGACCAGAAGATCGCGCGCCCGAAGCAGATCTACACCGGCGCCCGCGGCGTCCAGTACGTCCCGATGGGCGACCGCTGATCCGCTAGCGCCATTGGGAACGGCCCCGATCCGGCTTAGCTGCCAGGGATCGGGGCCGTTTCTGCGCTTCTGGGTACTACGACGCAGACCGCGACGGCGCCGGTTCCCGTAGTACCGCGATCAGTTCCTCGACCTGGCCACGAGCTCGCGCCATCGCCACGTGGTCGATGTAGTCGCGCGACTCGACGATCTCGCCGTCGCGGACGCGCAGGACGAAGACGCAGGGCACCCGGAAGCTCTCGCCGGTCGCGATCACCGTCCCGGCATAGTCGAACTCGGCGACGATCACCTCCGGATCCTGGGTCTGATGGATCCGGATCGCGTCCGGCTGGAACCGCACTGCTTCCGCCACCCGCGGGCCGCGGCCGTTGAAGTGTTCGCGGAGCGCGTCGCGGGTGAGCAGCGGGTGATCGCCGTACGGCGACATCGGGTGCCGGACGTCGGTCTGTTCGGCGTACAGGGCCGGCAGCGCTTCGAGCTCGCGGTCGGCGACGCCGTGTACCAGGCGGAGAAACACGTTTTCCGGAGTCATGACTCCGAATATAAGGAGTTGCGACTCCGTTTACAACCACGGAGTGCTTTCGAACGTCTCCTAAGCTGATGACGATCACAGCGAGGAGTGCGATGAGGCCGTTGCGTGCGGATGCCCGGGACAACCGGGAGCGGATCCTGACCGCCGCCGAGGACGTCTTCGGCCGGTCGCCGAACGCCTCGACCGACGAGGTCGCCAAGCTCGCCGAGGTGGGGATCGCCACTGTCTTCCGGCACTTCCCGACCAAGGTGGAGCTGCTCGAGGCGGTCCTGACGCAACGGCTGGAACGGCTGCGCGACCGCGCTCTCGAACTCGCCGACAGCGACGACGCCGGCCCCGCGTTCTTCGGCTTCTTCAGCCAGGTGGTCGCCGAATCGGCGTCGAAGCTGGCCATCGCGGAGGCCCTCAGCGCGTCGGGGACCGTCGCCGGCGACGAGGCGAAAGCAGCGGGCCAAGGGATGCGCGAAGCCTTCGGGGCACTTCTCGACCGGGCCCAGCAGGCAGGCGCCGTACGCCGGGACGCCGCCTTCCCCGAGGTCTACGCCCTACTGGTCGGCGCCTCCCGTGGCGCCACCGCGACCGGTCTCGAATCCGACGCGCGCGACCGCATGCTCGCCCTCCTGTATGACGGCCTCCGGGCCGGTGCCGGGTCGTGAAACGCTGGCGATCCTGGTCCCGCCGCCGGCGCGTGCTCATCAGCCTGGCGCTGGCCTTCGTCCTGCTGATCCCCTTGCCACTAAGCGCATTGGCGATCTCCCTCCGGATCGCCTACACGGGTGACGCCACCGCCCAGACCCGCGGCCAGGACGCCATCTGGCTCGGCCACGCCTGGGTCGACGGCCGGAAGACCGCCGCCGACATCACTGCCCTCGCGGACCAGCTGCAGGGCACCGGAATCCGCGACCTCTACGTCCATACCGGCCCGCTCGAACACGACGGAACGTTGCCCTTGGCAAAGGTTTCTCCCAAGGCTCGCTGGTTCACCGACGCCATCCACCAGGCACTGCCGAAGCTCCGCGTCCAGGCCTGGCTCGGCGACGTCCTGCAGCCGGAGAAAAGCCCCGGAATGGATCTCGACGACGCTGCCGTCCGCACCCGCGTGACCGAGACCTCCGAGCAGGTTCTCGCCCAGGGCTTCGACGGGATCCACTTCGACATGGAGCCGGTCCGCTCCGGCTCGCAAGGCTTTCTCAAGCTGCTCGACCAGGTCCACGCGATGACCTCGGCCCGCAACGTCCCCCTCTCGGTCGCCGCCGCGCAGATCAACCCAGCACCCGGCCTCAACGGCCTATTGGTCGGCGTCAGCGGCCAGAGCAAGTGGTGGACGAAGTCGTACTTCGGCGCCGTGGCCAGCCGGGTCGAACAGATCGCCGTGATGTCGTACGACACCTGGACCCCACTGGAATCCCTGTACGGCGGTTACGTCGCCCGGCAGACCAAGATGGCACTGGAGGTGACCCCACCCAACGTCGACCTGCTGATGGGCCTGCCCTTCTACTGGGAGGACAACTTCTCCCACCGAGGCTCCGCCGAGACCGTCCAAGCCGCCATCCGAGGCGCCCAACTAGGCCTCAACAAGTCCACCCGCCAAAACTTCGGCCTCGCCCTGTACGTCGACTTCGCCGCCACCCCCGACCACTGGTCCACCTACCGCGACATGTGGTGCGACAACCTCACGTGAGCAGGAGCACCGCGAACACGGCGGCGCACGCCACGAGATACAAGCCAATGACGTAAGCACCTGGACTCAAGCGTCGCCGAGCGGACTGCTGCGGGCGAACCGCCTGGCGACGGAGCGTTTCGAAGACGCCCGCGACCTCCTCGAGCCGGTCCTTCGGGACGTGGGCAATGACGTGCCAGCTGCCGGGGGCGGGCAGGATCAGGTCGCCGTCCTCGATCTGAACTGCCTCCACATCCCGCCAACTGACGGTCTCGTCGACGACGGCGCCTCGGATCTGCAGGGCAGTCGACGTCACCACCACCCGTTGGAACACCGCTCGCGCCAGGAGGATCACCTCCGGAGCAACGGCGGCGGCTCCGACGATCGCGAGCGCCCACTCGTCCCACAGCACCACGAGGACCCAATCAGCCGCGGGAACGCCAACCAATGCCGCGATCAGCGCCGGCTTCATCCACCAGCGCGGTGGAGTCAGCGGGATCCGCCACGGCAGATCATGCAGAACAGCAACCGGCTCCGCCTGGACCGCCTCCAAGTCCGCGTCAGGCTCGTCGTCGAGGTCGGACAGCCGCATTCCCGGCTCCTCGACTCCCCATGGCGACCTCCGGGGCAACCGGAAAGGCGTTGCCGGCCGGAGGACCTGCTCGCCGAGTGCCACGGTCGGCCACGAGCCATCGGCCAGCTCCCCCACCAGCAACGCTTTGCCACGGTGGCGGCCCAGCACGCCCCTCCACTCCCGCCGGGCAGCAGCCGGCGGTGGTGCGTCGTCCTCCTCGAAGTCATCCAGTACGTCGTACGCGGCCGCCAACCGACCGCCCGCGTCGTCATCGTCGAGTTCGAGCGCGATGAAGCCGAGCACCTGCTCGCTGCCCTCCCCCGGCAGGACGCTGTACCCCATCGAGCCGTCCGGTTCGATCCACACCGGCAACCCGGCCGCCGACCAGGTGCGCCGGGGGCGTGCGCGTCGGCGTACCAGGTCGTGGCGGAGGATCAGCAACGCGAGCAGCCATCCGCCGCCGGCGACCGTCCACCACGTCGTGTAGTCGGCGAGCTCTGCCTGCAGCCGGACCCAGTCAGCGTCCTGGGGGTCCACCAGGACGGGAAGCTCGTCCCCCTTCTTCGGGTAGTCCAGGGACGAAGTTCTGCGCATGCTGCCGTCGGGAAGCCTCAGTTGGAGGTCGTCGTCCTTGAAGCCCACGACCACAGCGGTCGTCTTGACGGCCCGGTCGAGGTGCACCTGCTCCCGGTCGACCTGCCAGCGCATGACACCCAGCACCGCGAATCCTGCGACCACCAGGGCGGCTGTTCCCGCCAACGCAGGCGTGAAACCGATCGGGTTCGCAGGACCGATCGTCACCGGCACCCGGTGAACGCGGGCGAGCAGCTCACGCCTGCGGATCTGGCTCCAGGTCAACGCGAGGAGGACCGCCATACAGGCGGCGCCGTAGGCCGTCCACCCCACGCGCGCCGGCTGCACGTCGTCGTACCGGAGGTCGAGGACGAGGAACACCAGACCGCCGGCGGCAGCGAGCCGCGGCACCCACCACCACCCCAGAAACGATGCCAGGCAGGGGATCAGAGCCAGCGAGAAGGTCAGGTCGGGTCCACAGATCGTCGGATCCGCCACCGAGCACGGCCGGTCGTCACCGATGACAGAGGTCGCCAGCGCGGCCAGCCAGCCGAGCGGCATCAGCCAGCGATAGAGCCAGCTCGGCACGGCCGCGTCCAGCCACTGCTTCGCCAGCTCGTCCCTCATCGCCCAAGGTTAGCGAGCGCGTTGGACCCGGGCCTCGTCCCAGATCGGCTCGGGCGCCTCGTACACGTTGCCGTCGCTGCCGAAGACCAGGTAGCGGTCGAAGCCGCGGGAGAACCAGCGGTCGTGGGTGACTGCCAGAACCGTTCCGTCGAAGGAGTCCAGGCCCTCCTCAAGCGCTTCGGCCGACTCGACGTCGAGGTTGTCGGTCGGCTCGTCGAGCAGCAGCAAGGTGGCGCCGGACAGCTCCAGCAAGAGGATCTGGAAGCGCGCTTGCTGACCGCCGGAGAGCGAGTCGAAGCTCTGCTCGGCCGCGTGGGCAAGCTCGTACCGATCCAGCTTGCGGGAGGCCAGTTCCCGGCCCATCCCTTCCCGGTGCTCGTCGCCGCGGTGCAGGATCTCCAGCAGCGTCCGGCCGGCCAGCTCGGGGTGCTCGTGCGTCTGCGCGAACCAGCCCGGTCGCACCCGGGCGCCCAGCTTGGCGTTGCCGGTGTGCGCGACCGAGGGGATGACCATCTCGCCGACCGGCTGGTGCTCGATGTCCGGGTCGGACCCGCCGTTCGCCAGCAGCCGCAGGAAATGTGACTTGCCGGAACCGTTCGAGCCCAGGACAGCCACGCGTTCGCCGTACCAGACCTCGAGATCGAACGGCTTCATCAGACCGGTCAGCTCGAGACCGGTGGCGACGACGGCGCGCTTGCCCGTCCGGCCGCCGGTGAGCCGCATGCTGACCTTCTGCTCGCGCGGGATCGCCTGCGGCGGGCCGGCCTGCTCGAACTTGGCCAGCCGGGTCTGCGCCGCCTTGTAGCGCGAGGCCAGCCCGTCGTTGTAGGCCGCCTTCGTCTTGTACATCAGCACCAGCGCCTTGAGCTTGGCGTGCTCCTCGTCCCAGCGGCGGCGCAACTCCTCCAGCCGCTCGAACCGGTGCTTGCGCGCTTCGTGGTACGTCTGGAAGCCACCGCCGTGCGTCCAGATGCTGTTGCCCGCAGCACCTAATTCGACGGTGACGATCCGGGTCGCGGTGTTGGCCAGCAGCTCCCGGTCGTGGCTGATGTAGAGCACGGTCTTCTGCGTCGCGTTGAGCTGCTCCTCGAGCCACCGCTTGGCCGGTACGTCGAGGTAGTTGTCGGGCTCGTCGAGCATCAGCACCTCGTCCGGGCCGCGCAACAGCGCCTCGAGCACGAGCCGCTTCTGCTCTCCACCGGACAGCGTCTTCACCTCACGCCAGCGGCAGTTGTCGAACGGGATCCCGAGCGCGGCCATCGTGCAGACGTCCCAGAGCACCTCGGCGTCGTACCCGCCGACCTCGCCCCAGTCGGAGACCGCCTGGGCGTAGCGCAGCTGGGTCTTCTCGTCGTCGGCCTCCGTCATCGCCAGCTCGGCCTGGTCCAGCTTGGCCGCGGCCGTCCGGATCCGGTCCGGCGCGACGCCGAGCAGCAGGTCACGGACGTTCGTGTCGTCTCGTACCGATCCGACGAACTGCCGCATCACGCCGAGCCCACCCGACCGGGCCACGCTTCCGCTGTGCGCCTTCAGGTCACCCGCGATGATCTTCGTCAACGTCGTCTTGCCCGACCCGTTGGCCCCGACCAAGGCGACCTTGGCCCCGTCCCCGACCCGGAACGTGATGTCGTCCAGCAACACCCGCCCGTCCGGCAGCTCGAACCCGATCCCCGCAACCTCGACGTGACCCATGCCCCCAGTCTGACGGCCCGCCCCAGCCGGCCGCGACCGGTTATCGTCTTCCTGACCGAACAGGGAGAACGATGAACGACAACCCGGCCGGCTACGAAGCCTTCCAGGCCGAGATGCGCCGGCTGCTGTCCGATCTCAAGGGCGCCGCCCCCGAGGTGGTCGAGGCGGAGACCAGGCGGCTGCAAGCGATGGCCGAGCAGGTCCAGGACGAGCGCGGCCGCGAACGCGCCCGCTTCCGCGCCGCGGAGTTGCCGCGCCTGCTGGCCGGGCCGGCCCCGGCGACCAGCGAGCAGTTCCGGCAGGCGCAGATCCTGTTCGCCGAGGCGATCGAGGGCGACGGAACCGCCCAGACCCGGATACCGGAGATCGAGCGCGCCATCGAGCAGATCGGCCTGCTGTCGACCCAGGCACCGCACCGCGAGGCCGGTGCGATCCGGCGGATGTCGAGCCCGCTGATCCGGCTCGTCGATCACCTCCGGACCACCGCCGGATGAACGAGGGTCGGCCGGTCCCCCGCGACAGCAACGAATATCTCTGGGTCCAGAGCGTGGTCCGGTCGGTGGAGAAGCTCACCGGCCGGCCGTCCCGGTGGAACGGCGAGCTGTTCGAGGAGACCCGTCCGAACGTGGCCGGGAGTGCGCTCGACGACGGCGGGATGACGCTCAATCTCGACAAGGTGCTCAAGCCGGTCGCCCAGGCGTACACGGCCGGGCGTCCGCTCACCCCGGAGGAACTGGTCGACGCGCAGGACGCCGTCCTCACCGTGGTCCACGAGGCCAAGCACCTCACCAACGCGCTGGGCGACGAGACCCAACCCGGCGCGACCGAGCTCTACTCCCCCGACACGTTGGCGGTCGAGGAGGGACTGACCGAGACCTGGGCGCACGAGAACGTCAACGACGTCATCCAGGACATCGGTATGGACCGGGTGCAACCGGACCTCGTCGGCGTCGACTCGCCCAACTCCTACCCGGCGTACACGGCGGCGACAGACGAACTGGTGCGCGGTACGGCGGACGTCACCGGCCTGTCCCAGAGCCAGGTGCGGGAGCAGTTGGACCAGACCCCACGAACCCAGCGCTGGGGCGCGGTCGCCGACCTGGTGATCGAGAACCGGCTGAGCGACGTACTGCCACCGCAGGATCGCGAAGCCGTCAGAACCCAACTGCTGCAGTCGATGCGGCCCGCCTTCGCCGAGGTCGCCACGACGCAACGGAGCCGGCAGCTTTCCGATGTCGCCAAGAGCATCGGTGGACACCAGAGTGCCCAGCGGGCGGTTACGGCGTTGAGTACGACGACGGCCGGGCTCGAGGAGCACTACCGCAACGCGGCCGCCCAGCCTCAGCCGTCGCCTGAGGTGGATCATCTGCGGAAGTTTCTGGGTGGGACGCCGCCGCAGACTGGTAGCTATCGCGGGGCTCAGGGGGACGGCGCGGTACCGGACAACGTGCGGGCGTTGCGGGCCAAACCGGAGAAGGGGCAGTCACCAGCCCTTTAGGTGGTCCAGGTAGATGCTGCCGGACGGGCGGACCGTGCCCGTCATGAAGAGTTTGAGCGGGGCGGCGTACAGGCCGTAGGTGCGGGTTCCGCTGAAGAGACCCACAGTGGCGCAGCTGTCGTACTCGACCCAGATCTCCTTCAGCCCCATGGCCGTGTCGAAGCGCAGCACGATCGCCTCGGACGGGTCGCCTGCCGGGCATTTGAACACGGGCAGCTCCGGATTGCGCTCCGGCAGCACCTTGATCGCATCCACCACCTGCTGGGCCGTGGTCGCGTTGAACCTGGCTGACCCCAGCAACATCTGGGCACCCGGGGTAAGGCGATACCGGCAGGCCTCGAGTCCGAAGACCGGAGTGCTGTCGAGGTCCAGCCCGGTCCCCTGCGATATCGCCACCTGCCGGCCGGCCGTGAGGATCGGGTGCTGTTCAGGACAGGCACCAGTGGCCTCCGCCGGAGCTTCCGGTGCGAGCTTCGAGCCGTTGTCGGCCGCAGCACCAGCGGACGAACTGGTGGTGACCGGCGACGGACCGCCGATGATCCCCCACACTCCGCCGATCGCCGCGACGACCACTACCGCCGCCGCGGCCATGGCGAGCCGTTGCCGGCGCCTGTGGACCCGTCTGCGTGCCTCCGTCGCATAGCCGGTACTACGCAAACCCTGCACGGTGTGGGCCTTGCTCTGGAAGGCGTCCGCGATCTGCGGGCCGAGCTCCTGCTCATCCGGCTCAGGCATCCTCGGCTCCTTCCTTGCTCAGCGTGTCCTTCAGTACTGCCAGTGCTCGGTGTACGTGCGATCTGGCCGTGGCTTCGGCGCAGTGCAGCAGGTCTGCGATCTCGGCGTACGAGAGGTCCTCGTAGAAACGCAGCACCACCGCTGTGCGCTGCTTGTCCGGCAAGGTCGCACACAGCGCCCAGACGGCCTCTGCCTCGGCTCTGGAGCCCGCACCGTCCGGAGCTGCGGCAGCAGTCCTGGTCGGCTCCTCCACGGGGGCCTCCCGGCGGCGGAACCGGCGCCACCAGGAGATGTGCGCGTTGACCACCATCCGCTTCACGTAGGCCTCAGGGTCGTTCGCCCGGCTGACCCGGCCCCAGCGTGCACAAGCGGTCGTCAGGGCGTCCTGAACGGCATCCTCGGCCAGTGTCTTGTCACCGGTCAGGACGTACGCGAACCGCAGCAGCGCGTCCGACTTCTCGGTCACCCACAATTCGAAGTCGATCGCACTGGGCTGTGTAAATTCTGACCCCACCCCACCACCCCGGTCAGGGGCCTCTGCTGCCGCCAAGGCTGCCTCCATACCTTCAGGACGGCGCTGGATCCTGGTTCGTTGCAGTCACTCGCAGCACTCTGAAGCCCTTCGCGCTGGCGATCCGCTCGCAGGGGTAGCCCTGCTCACCCAGCCAGCGCTGCAGCGAGTCCGCACCGAGGTTCTTGCCGACGACGAACCATCCCACGCCGTCGGGGGCAAGGCGGGCGAGCCAGTGCAGCAGCATCTTGTGCAGCTCGGGCTTGCCGATGTGGATGGCCGGGTTGGACCAGATCTGGTCGAACCGCACGTCCTCCGGCACGTCCTCGACCAGGCTGGCATGCACTCGCGCAGCGACCCCGGCAGCCTTGGCATTCTCGACAGTGAGCTCCAGTGCCCGGGTATTCACGTCCACTGCCCAGACCTGCGCCTCAGGGTCCTCCACAGCCAGGGCACACGCGATCGGGCCGTAGCCGGTGCCCAGGTCCAGGTAGGTGCCGCCACTGGTCGGTACGGGCGCTTCCCGCAGCAGGATCGACGTACCGAGGTCCAGGCGGTCCCGGGAGAAGACACCGCTCGACGTGGTGAAGCTGTACTCACGTCCCCAGATCCGGGCGCCGACGGTACGGCGTACGTCGGCTGAGGTCGGCTCTGCCGTGAAGAAATGGTCAGCCACGCGTGTGAACCTCTCCCCTGACGTTGCGAGCCTCGATGGCCCGCGCTGCCAGTTGGTCGTCTTCTGGGTACCCGACTTCTTCCAGGGTGAGCCCATGGGCGGGCAGAACGGTCACTGCCGAGTCCCGGACCCCCGCTGCCAGCACCTTGGCCGGCCAGTCCAGGTCACGCCGTCCGTCGCCCACCGGGACGATCGACCCCACCAGGGCCCGCACCATCGAGTGACAGAAGGCGTCCGCGATCACAGTCGCCTCGACCAGGCCGGGCGCAGTACGACGCCAGCTGAACTCCTGCAGAGCGCGGACCGTACTGGCCCCCTCCCGCCGCTTGCAGAAGGCGGCGAAGTCGTGCTCGCCCAGCAGCCGGGCAGAGGCCTCGTTCATCCGGTCCACGTCGAGCGGCTGGAGGACCCGCAGTACGTGGTTCCTGGTCAGCGGATCCCGGGCGATGTTGTCGTCGCAGATCCGGTAGACGTAGCGGCGCCAAAGGGCCGAGAAGCGGGCGTCGAACCCGTCCGGAGCCTCTGCCCCACGAGTCACCCAGACGTCATCGGGCAGTACGCCGTTCAGCCGGTGGATCAGGTTCCGCGCGACGATTCCCTCGGGCAGCCAGACGTGGACGACCTGGCCCCGGGCGTGGACGCCGGTGTCGGTCCGGCCGGCGCAGGTGACCGCCGGGAGCTCGGGCTGCCGCAGTACGGTGGCCAGCGCCTGCTCAAGCACCCCCTGGACGGTCCTGAGGCCCTCCTGACGGGCCCAGCCGTGGAATTCGGTGCCGTCATACCTGAGATCGATCCGCCAGCGCACAGGGCAATCTAACGCAGCAGCGCCCCTCCACCCGAAACGGGCGAAAGGGCGCTGCTCATGCACTGCTGAGGGGTTACTTCTCCTCGGCGGTCTCGCCCGCCTTGGTGAAGCCGGCGGCCTGAGCGGCCTCCTCGGTCTTGAACCAGACCTCGGCGACCGTCTGGTCGTACCACGGCGAGTCGGTGCCGTGGTACTTCATCGAGTCCTCGTTGCCCTTGATGTCGTAGCCCTCGGGAGCGGCGCCGCCGTCCAGCGGAGCCGCGGAGCCCTCGTACTTGCCCGCGACGACGTCCTGGACCTTCGCGTCCTCGGCCGGGGTGTCCTCGACCTTGGCCTCGTCCTTGGCGGCCGCCTTCTTCGCGGTCGCCTTCTTGGCCGGAGCAGCCTTCTTCGCCGCGGCCTTGGCCTTCGGCGAGTCGGCCAGCGCCTCGACCAGCTCGATCTTCACCATGGGGGCGTTGTCGCCCTTGCGGGGGCCGAGCTTGATGATCCGGGTGTAGCCGCCCGGACGGTCCGCGTAGCGCTCGCCGATCTCGGTGAACAGCACGTGCACGACGGACTTGTCGCGGATCCGCTTCATCACCTGACGACGCGAGTGCTGGTCACCACGCTTGGCCTTGGTGATCATCGACTCGGCCAGCGGCTGCAGGCGCTTGGCCTTGGTGGCCGTGGTGGTGATCGCGCCGTGCTCGAACAGCGAGGTGGCCAGGTTGCTGAGGATCAGCTTCTGGTGCGCCGCGCTGCCGCCGAGGCGGGAGCCCTTGGTAGGGGTAGGCATCTGTCTTTACTCCAGAAATCTCAGGCCCGGGTACGGGCCTTGGGATGGGCCTTGCTAGCTCAGTACTGCTCGGTCTCGGCGAAGCTCTCGTCCTCGTCCTCAGCGTCGTCGCCATACGCCTCAGCGGCGGCGCGCAGGTCGAAGCCGGGGGGCGAGTCCTTCAGCGACAGGCCCATCTCGGCCAGCTTCAGCTTGACCTCGTCGATCGACTTGGAGCCGAAGTTGCGGATGTCCAGCAGGTCCTGCTCGCTGCGCGAGATCAGTTCACCCACGGTGTGGATGCCCTCGCGCTTGAGGCAGTTGTACGACCGGACGGTCAGCTGCAGGTCCTCGACCGGCAGGGCCAGGTCGGCCGCCATCTGCTCGTCGACCGGCGACGGGCCGATGTCGATGCCCTCGGCCTCGACGTTCAGCTCACGGGCCAGGCCGAACAGCTCGACCAGGGTCTTACCGGCCGACGCGACGGCGTCGCGGGGCAGCATCGACGGCTTGGTCTCGACGTCCACGACGAGGCGGTCGAAGTCGGTGCGCTGCTCGACCCGGGTCGCCTCGACCTTGTACGTGACTTTGAGGACCGGGGAGTAGATCGAGTCGACCGGCATCCGGCCGATCTCGGCGTCCGCGGACTTGTTCTGGATCGCGGACACGTAGCCGCGGCCCCGCTCGACGACCAGCTCCATCTCGAGCCGGCCCTTCTCGTTCAGGGTGGCGATCTTCAGGTCCGGGTTGTGCACCTCGACACCGGCCGGCGGCGCGATGTCGGCGGCGGTCACGTCACCGGGGCCCTGCTTGCGCAGGTACATGGTGACGGGCTCGTCGTGCTCGGAGGAGACGACCAGGTCCTTGAGGTTCAGGATCAGCTGGGTGGCGTCTTCCTTCACCCCGGCGACGGTGGAGAACTCGTGCAGTACCCCGTCGACCTTGATGCTGGTGACGGCCGCGCCCGGGATGGACGACAGCAGGGTACGGCGGATGGAGTTGCCGAGGGTGTAACCGAAGCCCGGCTCCAGCGGCTCGATCACGAACCGCGAGCGGTGCTCGTCGACGACCTCTTCGGCCAGGGTGGGACGCTGCGCAATAAGCACTGTGTGTTCTTCCTTCTAGATTTCCGCGACGACCACTATTTGAGGTCGCGAACCGAAGAACTCTACGATCCGCGCCGCCGGTGGCCATCTGCACAGCCACCGGCGGCGACGGAATCAGTTCTTCGAGTAGAGCTCGACGATCAGGTGCTCGGCGACCTGGGTGTCGATCTGCGCCCGGGTGGGCAGCTGGTGAACCAGGATGCGCAGCCGCTCGGGCAGCGCGTCCAGCCAGGCCGGAACCACTCGCTCGGAGTGGGTCTCCCTGGCGATGATGAACGGGGTCATCTCGACCGACTTCGGCCGGACGTCGATCACGTCGTGCGCGGACACGCGGTACGACGGGATGTTCACCTTGATGCCGTTCACGGTGAAGTGACCGTGTACGACGAGCTGACGGGCCTGACGACGGGTCCGGGCCAGACCGGCGCGGTACACGACGTTGTCGAGGCGGGACTCGAGGATGATCAGCAGGTTGTCACCGGTCTTACCAGGACGCCGCGAGGCCTCCTTGTAGTACAGGCTGAACTGCTTCTCGAGCACGCCGTAGGCGTAGCGGGCCTTCTGCTTCTCACGAAGCTGGAGCAGGTACTCGCTCTCCTTGGGACGGCCGCGGCCGTGCATACCCGGCGGGTACGGACGACGCTCGAACGCCTTGTCGCCACCGACGAGGTCGACCCCGAGACGGCGCGACTTCTTGGTCATGGGTCCGGTGTAACGGGCCATTGTTGGTTACCTGCCTCTCTCTGGGTCAGACCCGGCGCCGCTTGGGAGGGCGGCAGCCGTTGTGGGCGGTCGGGGTGACGTCCTGGATGGTGCCGACCTCGAGGCCGACAGCTCCCAGCGAACGGATCGCGGTCTCGCGGCCGGAGCCCGGACCCTTGACGAACACGTCGATCTTGCGCATGCCGTGCTCCATCGCGCGGCGCCCAGCGGCCTCGGCGGCCATCTGCGCGGCGAACGGGGTCGACTTACGCGAGCCCTTGAAGCCGACGGTGCCCGCGGAGGCCCACGAGATGACCGCGCCGGTCGGGTCGGTGATCGTCACGATCGTGTTGTTGAACGTGCTCTTGATGTGCGCGTGGCCGGCGGCCACGTTCTTCTTCTCCTTGCGGCGCACCTTCTTCGCGCCGGCCGCGGTGCGGCTCTTGGGAGGCATAGGTCAGATACTCCTGGGGTGGTCGAAAGTCATCCGGGTCACTTCTTCTTCTTGCCGGCGATCGCCTTGCGACGACCCTTACGGCTGCGGGCGTTGGTCCGCGTGCGCTGACCACGCACCGGCAGGCCGCTGCGGTGCCGGCGACCCTGGTACGACCCGATCTCGATCTTGCGGCGGATGTCCGCGGTCACCTCGCGACGGAGGTCACCTTCGATCTTGTAGTTGCCTTCGATCCAGTCCCGGAGCTTCACCAGCTCCTCGTCGCCCAGTTCGTGGACGCGCTTGTCACCGGAGATACCGGTGGCTTCGAGCGTCTTCAGGGCGCGAGTGCGACCTACACCGAAGATGTAGGTGAGAGCGACCTCGATGCGCTTGTCGCGCGGCAGGTCAACTCCTACGAGGCGTGCCATGTGGCGGTGTTCCTTTCGTCGGCAGAGGTGTGGTGGCGCGCTGCGTCCTTGCCCGCCTCGGTGAGTTTTTTGGTCACCGGCAAGGCCCCGGCCTCTGTTCCGGGGGCAGCGTCCAGCTTGTTCCTGTGCTGGACGAGCATGCGCGCTGTGGTGCGAAAGTGCTGTGTGCTGCTCGAGTAAGGCTGAATCAGCCTTGCCGCTGCTTGTGCCGCGGGTTCTCGCAGATCACCATGACCCGACCGTGACGGCGGATCACCTTGCACTTGTCGCAGATCTTCTTGACGCTCGGATTGACCTTCATCGAGCTTCTTTCTTCGACAGGTGGTGTGGTGGTCTTACTTGTACCGATAGACGATGCGACCCCGGGTGAGGTCGTACGGCGACAGTTCCACGACGACCCGGTCCTCGGGGAGGATCCGGATGTAGTGCTGCCTCATCTTGCCGCTGATGTGCGCGAGCACCTTGTGCCCGTTGGACAGCTCAACACGGAACATCGCGTTCGGCAGGGCCTCGACGATGGTGCCCTCGAGTTCGATTACTCCCTCTTTTTTGGGCATGTCCTCGCACTTCTGTAGACGACAACTGAATTGGGTACTACCGACCCGCACCGCCGTGGGCAGCACGAGAAGAGGCCACGAAGGGCCAAGGAAAGAGTTTACGCCACCCACCCGGGAAAAACCCAATCGGGCCTCAGGACCGCCTAACAGGGGCGGGAGGCCTCGATCTCGGCCAGGTGGTCAGCACCCCACTGGTCGAGGGGCATCAGGGCCACATTGAGCGACTCGCCGAGCTTGGTAAGAGAGTACTCGACCTTGGGCGGAACCTGGTGGAACACCTCGCGGTGGACGACGTTGCGGCTCTCCAGCTCCCGCAGCTGCTGGATCAGCATCTTCTCGGTCACGCCGGCCACGTCCTTGCGCAGCTCCCCGAACCGCCGCGGCCCGTGGTGCAGCGCCCACAGGATCCGTGGCTTCCACTTCCCGCCGATCACGTCCGCCGCGGCGTCCAGTCCACAGGTGTAGGGCCTCACCGCGACCATCGTCCCATCCTTACCTTTTGGTGAGTACCTGACTATTTAGTAGGTACTTGTCGACTTTATAGCCTGGCGGCAAGTCTGGACCACATGAAGACACCTGTCACCGTCCTCGGTCTCGGCGCGATGGGCACCGCCCTCGCCCGGACCTTCCTGGCCGCCGGCCACCCGACCACCGTCTGGAACCGCAGCCCCGGCCGCTCCCCCGAACTCGACGACCAAGGTGTCGTCCGCGCCAAGAGCGTGATCGACGCCGTCGTCGCGAGCCCATTGGTCGTCGTCTGCCTACTGGACGACGCCTCGGTCCGCAGCACGCTCCAGCCGGCCGCGTCCGAGCTCTCCCGGCGGACGCTGGTCAACCTCACCAACGGCACCCCCGAGCAGGCCCGGCGCGGCCTCGACTGGGCCGCACAGCACGGAGCGCAGTACCTGGACGGCGGGATCATGGCAGTCCCCGCGATGATCGGCGGGCCGGCCGCGTTCATCCTTTACAGCGGTTCGGCGGAAGCGTTCGAACAGTACCGGGGCGACCTCGCAGTACTGGGCAGGCCGACGTACGTCGGTAGTGACGCGGGGCTGGCCGCCTTGCAGGACCTAGCACTGCTCAGCGCGATGTACGGAATGTTCGGCGGTGTCGCGCATGCGCTCGCGATGACCTCCAGCGAGAAGCTCTCACCGACCGCCTTCACCGATGACCTGCTGGTCCCCTGGCTGACCGCCATGCTCGGCTCGGTCACCAGGCTGGCCAAGGATCTCGAGTACGGCGCCGAGCCGGGTGCGGCCGGCTCCAACCTCGCTATGCAGGCAGCGGCCTTCGACAACTTCATCGAAGCGTCGGAGGCTCAGGGAGTCGATCCCATGGTGTTGCGGCCGATCCACAGCTTGCTCGACCGGGCTGTCGCAGAGGGCCACGGTGACGAGGATCTGGCGGTGCTGGTGCGGCTACTCGCCAAGAACTAAAGGGGTCTGGTGGCCAGCCACTGCTCGCCGGCTCGCCACACGTGCTCCGGCATCAGGTCGAGGAGGTCGCAGGCTGCGTCGAGCTGGGCGAGCGCAGTACCTGTATCGCGGTAGGCGGGCAGGATGACGACGAAGCGGCGGCCTTCGCAGCTGAAGCCGAACGGTGGAACCTGCGCGAGCACCTCGGCCGCGCTGGGATGCAGGACCTGGCCGGCCAGGTCCTCGCGACCGTTGAAGAGCTGGTACGCACCGGGAAGCCCAGCGATCTGGAGCCTGATCGGCAGCAGGCTGGCCGCCGCGACCGGGGCGAGTTCGGCCGGGAGCACCTGCAGTGGCGGCAGCGGGCGGTCGACGGCCAGGTCGAGGAAGTCGAAGCCCAGTTGGCGTCGGCGGACCCGGTGCCGGAAGCGGCCGGTCAACAGCTCACGACCGCGGTGCCGGCCAGCGGTGACGTCGAAGACCTCGGCCGCGGGATCAGTACTGAACGGCGGGAACGGCCAGCGCTCGAGCAAGGTCGAGTCGGCCACGTCGGTCTGCCAGCCGAGCTGCTCGGCGGTCTCCACCCAGGCCCGCCGCTGCTTGCCGTCGGACAGTCGCATGGCCAGTGTGAAGATCACCAGGACGAGGAACCAGGCCAGTACGAGCCAGCCGACCCAGCGCGGTTCGACCAGCAGGCCGACGATCACCAGCGGGAACGCGATCGCGAACCAGAGTACGAAGACCAGCGCGGACCCCTGCCGCAGTTGCCACACCCAGTCCGGCCGTAGCCGTGGACGCCGGGTGTGACCGCTGACCGGGGCCGCCGTCAACGTCGCTTTCCGAGCTGGCCGAGGACGATGAAGGCCCACGGGATCAACAGCCAGACCGGCCAGAAGTTCGGCCAGTGGCCGCCGTTGCCGATCCCGATCACGAACCAGATCACCACGTTCAGCAAGACGATGCCGCCGAAGCCACCGCCGAGGGCGACCAGTCCGTTGCCCCGCTTGTTCTTCGGCTGCCGCTCCGGGAAGTCACCGGGAGCCGGCGCGGGCGTCGTGTTCTGTACCACCGCAGGGGTCTGGTACGTCCGTACCGGGGGCAGATCACGGACCAGCGGTTCCAGCTCGCCGTACGTCTGGACGGCGTACAGCTGGTCGAGCCGCGAGCTGAACTCGGGCTGATCCAGCCGTCCGTCGGCGAAGGCGTCCCGCAACCGGCCGGCGATCTTGTCGCGGTCGGCCTCGGTGAAGCGCTGGTGTGGCTGGTACTGACTGGGCATGCCTCAAGTGTGCCTCAGCTCAGGACCGCACGGCGTCCCCCGGCCGGTGGATGCCGGAGTCACTCGGTGAGTGGACCGAGTGGGTCAGTCGGCCAGCGGGCCGAACGTGATCCCGAGCTCCTTGAGCTTGGCTTCGCCGCCGTCGAGGGCGGTCAGCACCCAGGGCCCTTGCGGGGTGAGGGTGAAGGTGTGCTCGGTGTGGGCAGCGGCCAGGCTGTCGTCGGTGACGACCGTCCAGTCGTCCTCGAGCGTGTGGTTGTCCTGCTTGCCCAGCGTGAGCATCGGCTCGACCGCCAGCGCCAGACCCTCGACCAGCTTGGGGCCCTTGCCGGCCTTGCCGTAGTTCGGCACGTTCGGCGGCTGGTGCATCGCCGTCCCGATCCCGTGCCCGACGAAGTCCTCGACGATCCCGTACGACGAGTTGGCGCGCACGTGCCGCTCCACCGCCGCCGAGATGTCGGTCAGCCGGCCACCCAGCTTCGCGGCGGCGAACCCACGCCACATCGACTCTTCGCAGATCCGGGCCAGCTCGAGCAGCTCCGGAGCGGTCTCGCCGACGCCGACCGTGATGGCCGCGTCGCCGTGCCAGCCGTCGACGATCGCGCCACAGTCGATGGAGATCAGATCGCCGTCGGCCAGTACCCGGTCGCCCGGGATGCCGTGCACGATCTCGTCGTTCACCGACGCGCAGATGGAGCCGGTGAAGCCGTGATAGCCCAGGAACGAAGGCGTCGCGCCGACCGAGCGGATCGCGTCCTCGGCGATGGCGTCCAGCTCACCGGTGGTGATACCGGGCTTGACCTCGCCGCGGAGCAGTTCCAGCGTGCGGCCGACGACCAGGCCGGCCGCACGCATGGAGATGATCTGTTCGCGGGTCTTGATCTCGATCCCGCGGTCCTTAAAAATCACTGCAGATCACTTCGCTGTTTCAGCCTTCCAGCGTCTTGAGGGCGGTGAGCACGCGCTCGCTGACCTCTTCGATCTCGCCGACGCCGTCCACCTCGACCAGCAGGCCGCGCTGGGCGTACACCCGCAGCAGCGGCTTGGTCTCGGCGGTGTAGACCTCCTGGCGATGCCGGATGACATCCTCGGAGTCGTCGGTACGCCCGTCCACCTTGGCCCGGTTGAGCATCCGGTCGACCAGTACGTCGGTGTCCGCGATCAGCGCGACCACAGCGTTGAGCTGGTGCCCGTGCTCGGCCAGGATGTCGTCCAGCGTGCCGACCTGCGGCAGTGTCCGCGGGTACCCGTCGAGCAGGAAGCCCGCACCCGCGTCCGCCTCCGACAGCCGGTCGCGCACCATTGCGTTGGTGACCTCGTCGGGGACGTAGTTGCCCGCGTCCATGTACCGCTTCGCCTCGAGACCCAGCGGGGTCTCGTCCTTCACGTTCGCGCGGAAGATGTCGCCGGTGGATACGGCCGGGATCCCGAGCCGGTCCGCAAGCACCTTTGCCTGCGTACCTTTACCCGCTCCGGGCGGACCCATCAGCAACATTCTCATCAGCGCAGGAACCCTTCGTAATTACGTTGCTGCAGCTGCGACTCGATCTGCTTCACCGTGTCCAGACCGACGCCGACCATGATCAGGATCGAGGTACCACCGAACGGGAAGTTCTGGCTGGCGTTGAGCAGGACGAGGGCGACCAGCGGGATCATCGAGATGATCGCCAGGTAGATCGCGCCGGGCAACGTGATGCGGGACAGAACGTAGGAGAGGTACTCCTCGGTCGGCCGGCCCGCCCGGATCCCGGGGATGAAGCCGCCGTACTTCTTCATGTTGTCTGCAACTTCCTTCGGATTGAAGGTAATCGAGACGTAGAAGTACGTGAAGAAGATGATCAGGGCGACATACGTCACCATGTAGATCGGGTGATCGCCCTTGACCAGGTTGCCCTGGATCCACTGGGCCCATGGCTTGTCTTGTCGGAACTGACTGACCAGGACCGGTAGGTACAGCAGGCTCGAGGCGAAGATGACCGGGATGACGCCGGCCTGGTTCACCTTCAGCGGGATGTACGTCGAGGTGCCGCCGAACATCTTGCGGCCGACCATCCGCTTGGCGTACTGGACCGGGATCCGGCGCTGTGCCTGCTCGATGAAGATGACCGCGGCCATGATCACCAACCCGATCAGGATCACCACGACGAAGGTCGGGATGCCCTTGGCCTTGCGGATGCTCCACAGCTGGGTCGGGAAGGTGGCGACGATCTGGGTGAAGATCAGGATCGACATGCCGTTGCCGACACCGCGATCGGTGATCAGCTCGCCCAGCCACATCACCACGCCGGTACCGGCGGTCATCGTCAGCACCATCACGACGACCGGGAACCAGCCGTCCTTGTACAGCAGTGGGTCGTTACAGCCCTGGAACAGCCGGCCGGGGGTCCGGGCGAGCGCGACGAACGCGGTCGCCTGCAGGATCGCCAGGCCGACGGTCAGGAAGCGGGTGTACTGGGTGATCTTGGTCTGGCCCGCCTGGCCTTCCTTCTTCAGCGACTCCAGCCGCGGGATGACCACGGTGAGCAGCTGCAGAATGATGCTGGCGGTGATGTACGGCATGATGCCGAGCGCGAAGATCGCGAGCTGCAGCAGTGCCCCGCCGGAGAACAGGTTGATCAGGTTGTACAGGTTCGCGTTCGAGCCGTTCTTGCTGATGTCGATGCAACTGCGCAGCGACTGGACGTTGACGCCAGGCGCCGGCACGACGGAGCCGATCCGGAAGATCACGACGATGAAGAGCACGAACAAGATCTTCCGGCGCAGGTCCGGAGTCTTGAACGCGTTGGCAAAGGCGCCTAACACCCTGTCCTCCCACATGTTTTCCTTGCCCCGGGCAGGGCAGGGCACTAGCAAAGCAGCTGGGCAAGAGACGAACCAGGGCCCGTCCGAACTCCAGCGCACAATATACAAGCGCTGGCTCGCACGAGCCCTGGGTACTCACACCTCGGTTGTGGTTCCTCCGGCCGCCGCGATCTTCTCCTTGGCGGACTTCGAGAACTTGTGGACCGAAACTTGCAGAGCAACCGTGAGCTCGCCGTCGCCCAGCACCTTCACCGGGAGACTGTCACGGACCGCGCCCTTGGCGACCAGGTCGGCTACGCCGATCTCGCCACCGTCGGGAAACAGCTGTCCGAGCTTGTCCAGGTTAACGACCTGGAACTCCACTCGGTTCCTGCTCTTGAAGCCCTTCAGCTTCGGGAGCCGCATGTGCAACGGCATCTGGCCACCCTCGAAGTTCTCGGGGATGTTGTTACGGGCCTTGCTGCCCTTGGTACCGCGGCCGGCCGTCTTGCCCTTCGAGCCCTCACCACGACCAACGCGGGTCTTGGCGGTCTTGGCTCCGGGCGCCGGACGCAGGTGATGAACCTTGAGCGCCATGTCAGTCAACCTCTTCGACGGTGATGAGGTGGCGAACCGCACGGACCATTCCGCGAACCTCGGGCCGGTCCTCGTGGACGGCGGTGTCGCCGATCCGCTTGACGCCCAGGGTGCGCAGCGTGTCCCGCTGGTTCTGCTTGCCACCGATGCCGGAACGGGTCTGGGTCACCTTCAAGCGTGCCATCAGGAGATCCCCTCCGCCCGCGCCTTCAGCAGCGCCGCCGGGGCGACGTGCTCGACCGGCATGCCACGGCGCGCGGCCACGGCTTCCGGCGTCTCCAGGGACTGCAGCGCCGCGACGGTGGCGTGAACCACGTTGATGGCGTTGCTGGACCCCAGCGACTTGCTCAGGATGTCGTGGATCCCGGCGCACTCCAGTACTGCGCGCGCCGAACCACCCGCGATCACACCGGTACCCGGAGCGGCCGGACGCAGCAGCACGACGCCTGCGGCCTTCTCGCCCTGGACCGGGTGCGGGATGGTGCCCTGGATCCTCGGCACCTTGAAGAACGACTTCTTGGCCTCCTCGACACCCTTGGCGATCGCCGCGGGCACCTCCTTGGCCTTTCCGTAACCCACACCGACGGTGCCTTCACCGTCGCCGACGACCACGAGGGCGGTGAAGCTGAAGCGACGACCACCCTTCACGACCTTGGCGACACGGTTGATGGCTACCACGCGCTCGATGTAGGCGGTCTTGTCAGCTGCCGCACCACGACCACCGTCGCGGTTACGGCGCTCACCACCGGCGCCGCCTCCGCGACGCTGCTGGCCTCCGCTCATTTCGAACTACCTTCTTCCTTTTGTGTCGCCATGTCAGAAGCCGAGGCCGCCCTCACGGGCGGCGTCGGCCAGGGCCGCGATCCGGCCGTGGTACTTGTTCCCGGCGCGGTCGAAGACGACCTCGTCGATGCCAGCGGCCTTGGCGCGGTCGGCGATCAGGCCACCCACGGTCTTGGCCTTGTCGGTCTTGTTCGCCTCCGCACCGCGCAGGTCGGCCTCCATCGTGGAAGCCGAGACCAGCGTGACGCCGGCGACGTCGTCGATGACCTGAGCGAACAGGTGCTTCGACGACTTGCTGACCACCAGGCGCGGCCGGTCGGCCGTGCCGTTGACCTTCTTGCGGACGCGGATCTGGCGACGCAGCCGGGAAGAGGTCTTCTTGGCGGAGTGCTTGTTGTGACGCAATCCGATCGCCATTACTTACCAGCCTTTCCGACCTTGCGGCGCACCTGCTCGCCCGCGTACCGCACACCCTTGCCCTTGTAGGGCTCCGGCTTACGCAGCTTGCGGATGTTGGCGGCAACCTCGCCGACCGACTGCTTGTCGATTCCCTGCACCGAGAACTTCGTCGGGGCCTCGACCACGAACGTGATGCCCTCAGGGGCGTCCACGGTGATGGTGTGGCTGTATCCGAGCGAGAACTCCAGCTGGGTCGGTCCCTTGGCCAGGACGCGGTACCCGACGCCGACGATCTCGAGCTTCTTCTCGTAGCCGTCCGTCACGCCGGTCACCAGGTTGGCGATCAGAGTGCGGGACAGGCCGTGCAGTTCCTTGCTCTTGCGCTGGTCGTCCGGACGCTTGACGGCGATCGTGCCGTCCTCGTCGCGGTCGACCACGATGGGCTCCGCAACAACGTGCGAGAGCTGACCCTTGGGGCCCTTCACAGTGACCGTCTGGCCGTCGATCGTGACGTCGACGCCGGACGGGACCGTGATCGGGAGCTTACCGATGCGAGACATGAGAGTGGTCCTCCTTCCGGTTCTTCGTCACCAGACGTAGGCGAGGACTTCCCCGCCAACGCCCTTGTTCTTGGCCTGCCGGTCGGTCAGGAGTCCCTGCGACGTCGAGATGATCGCGACGCCGAGGCCACCGAGCACCTTGGGCAGATTGGTCGACTTCGCGTACACCCGCAGGCCGGGCTTGCTGATCCGGCGAACGCCCGCGATCGAACGCTCCCGGCTCGGGCCGAACTTCAGATCAACGACGAGCGTCTTGCCGACGGTGCCCTCCTTGGGCTCCTCCACCTGGTAGGAGGAGATGTAACCCTCCTGCTGGAGGATGTCGGCGATGCCCTGCTTGATCTTGCTGTACGGCATCTGGGTCGACTCGTGATACGCCTGGTTGGCGTTGCGCAGACGAGTGAGCATGTCTGCGATCGGGTCGGTCATCGTCATGGCCTGGGGCCTCTTTCCCGCCGTGGTTTCGCCTCATGGCGACCTACGGTGACTAGATTTTGAGTAGAAAGAACAGTGCGGGCAGTGCGGATGGTCACCAGCTGGACTTGGTGACACCGGGCAGCTCGCCCCGGTGCGCCATCTCGCGCAGGCAGATCCGGCACAGGCCGAACTTGCGGAAGACGGCCTTGGGCCGGCCGCAGCGCTGGCAGCGCGTGTATCCACGCACCGCGAACTTCGGCGTCCGGGCCTGCTTGACCTTGAGTGCTGTCTTCGCCACGTCAGTTCTCCTTGAACGGGAAGCCGAGCTGCCGCAGCAGCGCGCGCCCCTCGTCGTCGTTCTTGGCGGTGGTCACCACGGTGATGTCCATTCCGCGAACCCGGTCGATCTTGTCCTGGTTGATCTCGTGGAACATCACCTGCTCGGTCAGACCGAAGGTGTAGTTGCCGTTGCCGTCGAACTGCTTGGGCGACAAGCCGCGGAAGTCGCGGATACGCGGCAGTGCGAGCGAGAGCAACCGGTCCAGGAACTCCCACATCCGGTCGCCGCGCAGCGTGACGTGCGCGCCGATCGGCATGCCCTCACGCAGCTTGAACTGCGCGATCGACTTGCGGGCCTTGGTCACCGACGGCTTCTGGCCGGTGATCGCGGCCAGGTCCTTGATGGCACCGTCGATCAGCTTGGAGTCGCGAGCCGCCTCGCCGACACCCATGTTCACCACGATCTTGGTGAGCCCGGGCACCTGCATGACGTTCTCGAAGTTGAACTCCTCGTTCAGCTTCGCCACGATCTCTTCGCGGTACTTGGTCTTCAACCGGGGCAACGTCTTCGCCTCGGGGGCTGCGGTGGTCATCAGATCTCCTCGCCGGTACGCCGCGCGATCCGAACGCTCCGGAAACCGGTGTACGTCGAGCCGTCGGGGCGCCGCTTCTGCACCTCGACGCGGTTGTAACCCACGCGGGTGGTCACCTTCTGCTTCTTGCCGTCCTTCTCGACCTCGACCAGAAGCATCACGTTGGAGACGTGGATCGGGGCTTCCTGGGTGACGATGCCACCCGTGGTGCCGCCGCGCTGGGCCTGCTGCACCTTGGTGTGCTTCTTGACCCGGTTCACGCCTTCGACGATGACCTTTTCGGCCTCGGGCAGGACCGAGATGATCTTGCCCTCGAGGCCCTTGGACTTGCCGGCGATCACGCGGACGAGATCACCCTTCTTGACGTGCAGCGAACGCTGCACCTTCTGCTGGGGCTTACCTGACATCTCAGAGCACCTCCGGAGCAAGCGAGATGATCTTCATGAACTTCTTCTCGCGCAGCTCCCGGCCGACCGGCCCGAAGATGCGGGTGCCGCGCGGCTCACCGTCGGCCTTGAGGATCACGGCGGCGTTCTCGTCGAACCGGATGTAGGAGCCGTCCGGACGCCGGCGCTCCTTCACGGTGCGCACGATGACAGCCTTGACGACGTCGCCCTTCTTGACGCCGCCGCCCGGGATCGCGTCCTTGACGGTGGCGACGATCGTGTCACCGACACCGGCGTAGCGCCGACCGGAGCCACCGAGAACGCGGATGCACAAGATCTCCTTGGCACCCGTGTTGTCGGCGACCTTCAGTCGCGACTCCTGCTGGATCATCTGTTGATCTCCTGGTTGTCTCGCTGGTTCTCACGCTCGGTGAGCCTTGCGGAACGAATGATTTCGATTGGGTACTGCGAGGCGTCGTTGGTCACTTCGCCTTTTCGAGGATCTCCACGATCCGCCAGCGCTTGGTCGCCGACAGCGGCCGGGTCTCCATCAGGAGGACCCGGTCGCCGATCCCGGCGGCGTTCTGCTCGTCGTGGGCCTTGAGCTTGCTGGTACGACGGATGACCTTGCCGTACAGCTTGTGCTTGACCCGGTCCTCGACCTCGACGGTGACGGTCTTGTCCATCTTGTCGCTCAGCACCAGCCCGACCCTGGTCTTGCGGGCGCTGCGCTTCGTGTCGGGGGTCGTGCTCACGGTCTCGTCCTTCGCTGCGTTCTCGGTCATGCCTTGCTCCCAGCCTTCTCGCTGTCGTCCGCGGTCTCGTCAGCGGTGTCGTCGGAGGCCGCGGCCACCGGTGCTGAGTCGACCTCTTCGGTGATGCCGAGCGCACGCTCGGTCAGCACCGTGTAGATGCGGGCGATGTCCTTGCGGACGGCGCGCAGCCGGCCGTGGGACTCCAGCTGACCCGTGGCAGCCTGGAACCGGAGGTTGAACAGCTCCTCCTTGGCGTTACCGAGCTTCTCCAGAAGCTCGTCCTTTCCCAGGTTCCGCAGTTCGGCGGCGGTCAGGGTAGCCATCAGTTCTCACCTGCCTCTCGGGTGATGAAGCGGCACTTCATCGGCAACTTGTGAATCGCGCGGCGCATGGCCTCGCGAGCGATGTCCTCGGGAACACCGGACAGCTCGAACAGCACGCGTCCGGTCTTGACGTTCGCGATCCACCACTCGGGCGAACCCTTACCGGAACCCATCCGGGTCTCGGCCGGCTTCTTGGTCAGCGGGCGGTCCGGGTAGATGTTGATCCAGACCTTTCCGCCACGCTTGATGTGCCGGGTCATCGCGATACGAGCGGACTCGATCTGCCGGTTGGTGACGTAATGGTTCTCCAGCGCCTGGATACCGAAGTCACCGAACGCCAGCGTCGTGCCGCCCTTGGCAGCGCCGGAGCGCTTCGGGTGGTGCTGCTTGCGGTGCTTGACCTTACGGGGGATGAGCACGGTTCAGCTCTCCGTTCCGGTCGTCTCGGCCGGCTTGTCGGCAGCCGGAGCCGCCTCGGCCTTCGGAGCCTCGTTGCGGGGGGCGCCACCATCGCGACGGCCACCACGGTCGCCACCACGGCCACCGCGATCACCGCGGTCGCCACCGCCACCGTCACGGCGGGCCGGACGGCCACGCTGCTGGGTCGCGGCGCGGGCAGCTGCCTGAGCCTCGCGCTCGGCGCGGGTGCCGGCCAGGTCGCCCTTGTAGATCCAGACCTTCACGCCGATCCGGCCGAAGGTCGTACGGGCCTCGTAGAAGCCGTAGTCGATGTCCGCGCGCAGGGTGTGCAGCGGCACACGGCCTTCGCGGTAGAACTCCGACCGGGACATCTCGGCGCCACCAAGACGACCGGAGCACTGGATCCGGATGCCCAGGGCGCCGCCACGCATGGTGGTCTGCATCGCCTTGCGCATCGCGCGGCGGAACGCCACGCGGCCGGACAGCTGCTCGGCCACACCCTGGGCGACGAGCTGGGCGTCGACCTCGGCGTTCTTGACCTCGAGGATGTTCAGCTGCACCTGCTTGCCGGTGAGCTCCTCGAGGCTGCCCCGGATCCGGTCCGCCTCGGCGCCGCGGCGACCGATCACGATGCCCGGACGCGCGGTGTGGATGTCGACCCGAACCCGGTCACGGGTGCGCTCGATCTCCACGCGGGAGATGCCGGCGCGCTCCATGCCCTTGCTCAGCAGGCGACGGATCTTGACGTCCTCGCCCACGTAGTCCTTGTAGAGCTTGTCGGCGTACCAACGGCTCTTGTGGTCCGTGCTGATGCCGAGTCGGAACCCGTGCGGGTTAACCTTCTGGCCCACTATCGGGTCTCCTTCTTCTCAGCCTTTTTGGCGGTCGCCTTCTTGGCCGGCGCCTTCTTGGCAGTGGCCTTCTTGGCCGGCGCCTTCTTGGCGTCGTCAGTCTTGGCGTCGGCCTTCTTGGCTTCGGCCTTCTTGACCGGCGGCGCGATCTCGACCTTCGGGCCGACCACGACGGTGATGTGGCTGGTCCGCTTGTCGATCCGGGTGGCCCGGCCCTGTGCACGCGGGCGGTGACGCTTCAGCGTCGGTCCCTCGTCCACGAAGGCCTTCACCACGACCAGGTCGGCCCGGCTCAGGTGCTCGGTGCCCTCGGCGTTCGCCGCGGCGCTGTCGACGACCTTGTACACGGTCGCGGCAGCGGCCTGCGGGGCGAACTTCAGAGTGGCGAGTGCATCGTCGATGCCCATGCCGCGCACCAGGTCGACCACGCGGCGCGCCTTCATAGGCGTCACGCGGACGAAGCGCGCGACCGCGAAGGCCCCGGGCTCCTCGCCCAGCAGGCTCTCGCGACGGGCACTGACGGCCCTACGCTCTTGAACGCTCATGATGTTCGAATCTCTCCGTAGGTTGCTTGCGCGTAATCACTGACCGGGGTCAGCGACGCCGTGCCTTGCGGTCGTCCTTCTCGTGACCCTTGAACGTCCGGGTCGGTGCGAACTCGCCGAGCTTGTGCCCGACCATCGCGTCCGTGACGAACACCGGGACGTGCTTGCGGCCGTCGTGCACCGCGAGCGTGTGGCCGATCATGTCCGGAATGATCATGGATCGGCGCGACCAGGTCTTGATCACGTTCTTGGTGCCCTTTTCGTTCTGCACCTCCACCTTCTTGAGCAGGTGGTGGTCGACGAACGGGCCCTTCTTCAGGCTGCGTGGCATTCTGTCCGGCTCCTATCAGCGCTTCTTGCCGGCCTTGCGGCGCCGGACGATCATGCGGTCGCTTTCCTTGCGGCCGCGGGTGCGGCCCTCAGGCTGGCCCCAAGGTGACACCGGGTGACGTCCACCGGACGTCTTACCCTCACCACCACCGTGCGGGTGGTCCACCGGGTTCATGGCGACACCGCGGACGGTCGGGCGCTTGCCCTTCCAGCGCATCCGGCCGGCCTTGCCCCAGTTGATGTTCGACTGCTCGCCGTTGCCGACCTCACCGAGGGTGGCGCGGCAGCGCACGTCGACCATCCGGACCTCGCCGGACGGCATCCGCAGGGTGGCCATCCGGCCCTCCTTGGCGACCAACTGAACGCTGGCGCCGGCGGAGCGGGCCATCTTGGCGCCACCACCGGGACGAAGCTCGACGGCGTGCACCGTGGAGCCGACCGGGATGTTGCGCAGCGGCAGGTTGTTGCCCACCTTGATGTCGGCCGCGGGGCCGTTCTCCACGATGGTGCCCTGCTCCAGCTTGGCCGGGGCGAGGATGTAGCGCTTCTCGCCGTCGACGTAGTGCAGCAGTGCGATCCGCGCGGTGCGGTTCGGGTCGTACTCGATCTCGGCAACCTTCGCCGGGACGCCGTCCTTGTCGTACCGCTTGAAGTCGATCAGGCGGTACGCCCGCTTGTGACCGCCACCGTGGTGCCGGGTGGTGATCTTGCCGGAGCTGTTCCGGCCGCCCTTCTTGGGCAGCGGACGCAGCAGCGACTTCTCGGGGGTCGAACGGGTGAGCTCGACGAAGTCGGCCACGCTCGAGCCACGACGGCCCGGCGTTGTCGGCTTGTATTTGCGGATACCCATTACGACTGGCCTCCGAAGATGTCGATGCGGTCGTCGCCGGCAAGGCTGACGATCGCTCGCTTGGTGTCAGGACGCTTGCCCCAGCCCGTACGGGTACGGCGGCGCTTGCCCTTCCGGTTGATCGTGTTGACGCTGGTCACGCGGACCTTGAACACCTTCTGGACCGCGAGCTTGATCT
Organism: Kribbella sp. NPDC051718; assembly: GCF_040681515.1. Taxonomy (NCBI): domain Bacteria; kingdom Bacillati; phylum Actinomycetota; class Actinomycetes; order Propionibacteriales; family Kribbellaceae; genus Kribbella; species Kribbella sp. NPDC051718. Next base: position 573,572 of record NZ_JBFAYZ010000001.1, read on the forward strand.
CGGTCTTGTTGGCGTCCGGGGCGACCTCGAACGTGTACTTCTGCTCGTCCAGCAGGCCGTAGCTCTTCTCGCTCACGACCGGCCGCAGCAGCACGTCCCTCGGGTCCTTGTTGACTCCGTGGCTCATGCTTCTACCTCCTGCTCGGCTTCGGTCGACGTTGCGACAGCCTTGACGGACTTGCCCTTCGGCGTACCGGCGACGAAGGTCTCCAGCGACTTGCTGGTGAAGATGATCGCGTCGTTGCACAGCACGTCGTACGCGTTCAGCTGGTCGGCCGCGATCAGGTGCACGGTCGGCACGTTGCGCAGGCTGAGCAGCGACACGTCGTCGTCACGCTCGACGACCACCAGCACCTTGAGGAACTCGGTCACCTCGGCGAGGACGGCCTTGGCGGCCTTCGTCGAGGGCACGTCGCCGTCGACGAACTGGTCGACCACGTGCACGCGGCCTTCACGGGCCCGGTCCGAGAGCGCTCCGCGCAGGGCGGCGGCGATCATCTTCTTCGGGGTCCGCTGGCTGTAGTCACGCGGCGTGGGGCCGTGGACGACGCCACCACCGGTGAACTGCGGCGCGCGGGTCGAGCCCTGACGGGCGCGGCCGGTGCCCTTCTGGCGGTACGGCTTGGCGCCACCACCGGACACCTCGCCACGGCGCTTGACCTTGTGGGTGCCCTGACGGGCGGCGGCCAGCTGGGCCACGACGACCTGGTGGATCAACGGGATGTTGACCTGGACGTCGAACAGCTCGGCGGGGAGCTCCGCGGAGCCCTTCTTGCTGACCTTGTCGCCCTTCACGACGACGACGTCAACGGTGCTCATTTGGTAGCTCCCTTCGCGGCGTTGCGGATCAGCACGAGGCCGCCCTTGGGGCCGGGAACGGCACCCTTGAGCAGGACCAGGCCGCGCTCGACGTCGATCGCGTGGACCGTGATGTTCTGCGTGGTGACCTGCTCGTTGCCCATCCGGCCGGCCATCCGCATGCCCTTGAAGACGCGACCGGGGGTCGCGCAGCCGCCGATGGAACCCGGCGAGCGGTGCTTCTTGTGCACACCGTGGGTGGCGCGCAGGCCGTGGAAGCCGTGTCGCTTCATGACACCGGCGAAGCCCTTGCCCTTGCTGGTGGCGGAGACATCGACGATCTCGCCGGCGGCGAACGCCTCGGCCTTGATCTCCTGGCCGAGCGTGTACTCGCTGGCGTCAGCGGTGCGCAGCTCGAGCAGGTGGCGGCGAGGAGTCACGCCGGCCTTCTCGAAGTGGCCGCGCATCGGCGAGGTCACCTTGCGGGGGTCGATGTCGCCGAACGCGATCTGCACGCCGTCGTAGCCGTGGCTGGCCGAGGTACGAACCTCGGTCACCACGCACGGGCCGGCCTGGATCACGGTGACGGGGACGACTCGGTTGTTCTCGTCCCAGGTCTGGGTCATGCCGAGCTTGGTGCCCAGCAGACCGCGCGTGTTCTTCTGCTTGCTCATAGGTATTCGCGTTCCCTCAGAGCTTGATCTCGATGTCGACACCGGCCGGCAGGTCGAGACGCATCAGCGAGTCGACGGTCTTCGGCGTGGGGTCGATGATGTCGATGAGCCGCTTGTGGGTGCGCATCTCGAAGTGCTCGCGGCTGTCCTTGTACTTGTGCGGCGAGCGGATGACGCAGAACACGTTCTTTTCCGTCGGCAACGGCACCGGGCCAGCAACCTTCGCACCAGTACGCGTCACCGTCTCGACGATCTTGCGCGCCGAACTGTCGATGACCTCGTGGTCGTAGGCCTTCAGCCGGATGCGGATCTTCTGTCCCGCCATCGCTTCGCTACGTCCTTCTCTTTGTCTTCGTCTTTGTCGCTCCGACCCCCGCGGTCGGGTGTGTCGCGGACGCGGCACGCGCGTCACCACACACTTTCGACCCTGGGATGGAGATCGGGGCCCGGTCTCGGACCGGCACCTCGGCATGGTCTCCGGTCCGGCGCACCAGCCAGAAAACCTCTCTGGGGCGCGCCCCGGCAACCTCGCCTGAGCAACCTGAATATTGTGCCAGAGATCGGCATCGGAATGCCAATCGAGGTGGCTCCAGGCAGGGATCCGGGACCGTTCCGGGGTCACCGACCCCGACTTGCCCCGCGATCCTGCCTAAAGCAGAGATCCGCGAGGGCTCAACCAGCGAGCCCTCGCGGACCTCATGAAATCACTTGAGGATCTTGGTGACCCGGCCGGCGCCGACGGTACGGCCACCTTCCCGGATCGCGAACTTCAGGCCCTCTTCCATGGCGATCGGCTGGATCAGCTCGACCGACATGTCGGTGTTGTCGCCCGGCATGACCATCTCGGTGCCCTCGGGCAGCGTGACGACGCCGGTGACGTCCGTGGTGCGGAAGTAGAACTGGGGCCGGTAGTTCTGGAAGAACGGCGTGTGACGGCCGCCCTCCTCCTTCGACAGGATGTAGACCGACGCGTCGAAGTTGGTGTGCGGGGTCGTGGTGCCCGGCTTGATGACGACCATGCCGCGCTCCACGTCTTCGCGCTTGGTGCCACGAAGCAGCAGACCGACGTTCTCGCCGGCCTCGCCGGTGTCGAGCAGCTTGCGGAACATCTCGATGCCGGTGACCGTGGAGGTCTGCTTCTCCGGCCGGATGCCGATCAGGTCGACGGTCTCGTTGACCTTGATCACACCGCGCTCGATCCGGCCGGTGATGACGGTGCCGCGACCCGTGATGGTGAAGACGTCCTCCACCGGCATCAGGAACGGCTTGTCGATCTCGCGAACCGGCTGCGGGATGTAGGAGTCGACCGCATCCATCAGCTTCAGGATCGACTCACCCCACTTCTCGTCACCCTGCAGGGCCGGGTGGGCGGCAACGTGCACGACCGGCGCGTTGTCACCGTCGAACTCCTGCTCGGAGAGCAGCTCGCGAACCTCGAGCTCGACGAGCTCCAGGATCTCCTCGTCGTCGACCATGTCGCACTTGTTCAGCGCGACGACCATCGCCGGCACGCCGACCTGACGGGCGAGCAGCACGTGCTCACGCGTCTGCGGCATCGGGCCGTCGGTGGCGGCGACGACCAGGATCGCACCGTCCATCTGGGCCGCACCGGTGATCATGTTCTTGATGTAGTCCGCGTGACCCGGGCAGTCGACGTGTGCGTAGTGCCGGGCCTCGGTCTGGTACTCGACGTGCGCGATGGAGATGGTGATACCGCGCTGACGCTCTTCCGGCGCCTTGTCGATCTGATCGAAGGCCGACGCCTCGTTCAGGGTCGGGTACTTGTCGTGCAGCACCTTGGTGATCGCCGCGGTAAGAGTGGTCTTACCGTGGTCGATGTGACCGATGGTGCCGATGTTGACGTGCGGCTTAGTCCGCTCGAACTTCGCCTTAGCCACTGGGGCCCTCCTGGGAAATGTTGACTTACGCCGTACGCCGACGCGCTGTGGGTTGGTTGGTCCGGGGCGAGATTACTCGCCGCGGGCCTTCTTGATGATCTCTTCCGCCACGTTCTTCGGAACCTCGGCGTAGGAATCGAACTGCATCGAGTACGACGCGCGACCCTGGGTCTTCGACCGCAGGTCACCGACATACCCGAACATCTCGGACAGCGGCACCAGGGCCTTCACGGCCCGGCTGCCACCGGGGCCCTCGTCCATCGACTGGATCTGGCCACGGCGTGAGTTGAGGTCGCCGATCACTTCACCCATGTAGTCCTCGGGCGTGATGACCTCGACCGCGAACATCGGCTCCAGGATGACCGGAGTCGCCCGGCGAGCCGCGTCCTTGAACGCCATCGAACCGGCGATCTTGAAGGCCAGCTCGGACGAGTCGACGTCGTGGTAGGCGCCGTCGGTCAGGGTGACCTTGACGTCCACCATCGGGTAACCGGCCAGGACGCCGAACTCCATGGCTTCCTGCGCGCCCTCGTCCACCGACGGGATGTACTCCCGGGGGATGCGGCCACCGGTGACGGCGTTGACGAACTCGTAACCGCCCTCGCCACCCGCCTCGACCGCGGTCGGCTCGATGGTGATGATCACACGCGCGAACTGACCCGAACCACCGGTCTGCTTCTTGTGCGTGTAGTCGACCTTCTCGACCTTCTTCTTGATGGTCTCGCGGTAGGCGACCTGGGGCTTGCCGACGTTGGCCTCGACGCGGAACTCGCGCTTCATCCGGTCGACCAGCACCTCGAGGTGCAGCTCACCCATCCCGGCGATGATCGTCTGGCCGGTGTCCTCGTCGGTCCGGACCTGGAAGGTCGGGTCCTCGTCGGCCAGGCGCTGGATCGCGACGCCGAGCTTCTCCTGGTCGGCCTTCGACTTCGGCTCGATGGCGACCGAGATGACCGGCGCCGGGAACGTCATCGACTCGAGCAGGACCGGCTTGGCCGGGTCGCACAGCGTCTCACCGGTGGTGGTGTCCTTCAGACCCATCACGGCGACGATGTGGCCGGCGCCGACCGACGCGATCTCCTCACGCTTGTTCGCGTGCATGCGGTAGATCTTGCCGATCCGCTCCTTGCGGCCCTTGGTCGGGTTCAGCACCTGGGTGCCGGTCTCGAGCTTGCCCGAGTAGACCCGGATGAAGGTCAGCTTGCCCAGGTGCGGGTCGGCCGCGATCTTGAAGGCCAGCGCCGAGAAGGGCTCGGAGTCGTCCGGCTTGCGCAGCACGACCTCGCTGCCGTCCTTGATGTCGTGACCCTCGATGTCGGGGACGTCGAGCGGGCTCGGCAGGAAGGCGTTGATCGCGTCGAGCAGGGGCTGGACGCCCTTGTTCTTGAACGCGGTACCGGTCAGCACGGGGGTCAGCTTGGAGGCGATCGTGGCGCGGCGGATGCCGGCCATGACCTGCTCCTGGGTCGGCTCTTCGCCTTCCAGGTACATCTCCATGATCTCGTCGTCGGCCTCGGCCAGGGTTTCGATCAGCTTGTCGTGCCACTCCGCGGCGAGCTCGGTGTGGGTGGCCGGGATCTCCTCGACGGTGTAGTCCTCACCCATCGTGGTCTCGCCGCGCCAGGTCAGCGCGCGCATCCCGATCAGGTCGACGACGCCGATGAAGTCGGACTCGGCGCCGATCGGCAGCTGCAGCACCAGCGGCGTCGCGGCCAGCCGGTCGACGATCATGTCGACGCAGCGCATGAACTCGGCGCCGGTGCGGTCCAGCTTGTTGACGAAGCAGATCCGCGGTACGCCGTACCGGTCCGCCTGGCGCCACACGGTCTCGGACTGCGGCTCGACACCGGCGACACCGTCGAAGACCGCGACGGCGCCGTCGAGGACGCGCAACGAGCGCTCGACCTCGACGGTGAAGTCGACGTGCCCGGGGGTGTCGATGATGTTGATGGTGTGGTCTTTCCAGGTGCAGGTCGTCGCGGCGGACGTGATGGTGATGCCGCGCTCCTGCTCCTGCTCCATCCAGTCCATCGTGGCGGCGCCGTCGTGGACCTCACCGATCTTGTACGTGATACCGGTGTAGAACAGGATCCGCTCGGTCGTCGTCGTCTTGCCGGCGTCGATGTGGGCCATGATGCCGATGTTGCGCACCATGCTCAGGTCGGTGGTGATTTGTACGGCCACCTCGGTGGTCTACCTCTCGCTTCTGTCTAGCTTCAAAAGAGTGAACGCGGGGGCCCGGGACGGGCCCCGGCTCACCAGCGGTAGTGGGCGAAAGCCTTGTTGGCGTCGGCCATCTTGTGCGTGTCCTCGCGGCGCTTGACCGCGGCACCCAGACCGTTCGACGCGTCCAGGATCTCGTTCATCAGGCGCTCGGACATGGTCTTCTCGCGACGGGCCCGGGAGTAGGACGTGAGCCAGCGCAGGGCGAGCGTGGTCGAGCGACCGGGCTTGACCTCGATCGGCACCTGGTAGGTGGCGCCACCGACGCGGCGGCTCTTCACCTCGATGCTGGGCTTCACGTTGTCCAGGGCGCGCTTGAGCGTGATGACCGGGTCGGTGCCCGTCTTCGTCCGGGTGCCCTCGAGGGCGGTGTAGACGATGCTCTGCGCGATCTGCTTCTTGCCGTCCACCAGGATCTTCGAGATCAACTGGGTGACGAGCGGGGAACTGTAGACCGGGTCGATGATGACCGGCCGCTTGGGTGCTGGACCCTTGCGGGGCATTAGCTCTTCTCCTTCTTCGCGCCGTACCGGCTGCGAGCCTGCTTCCGGTTCTTCACACCCTGGGTGTCGAGCGAACCGCGGATGATCTTGTACCGGACACCCGGGAGGTCCTTCACACGACCACCACGCACGAGCACGATGGAGTGCTCCTGCAGGTTGTGGCCGACGCCGGGGATGTAGGCGGTGACCTCGATGCCGCTGGTGAGGCGAACACGAGCGACCTTGCGAAGCGCCGAGTTCGGCTTCTTCGGTGTGGTCGTGTAGACGCGCGTGCACACACCACGACGCTGAGGGGAACCCTTCAGGGCCGGCGTCTTGTTCTTGGACACCTTGTCCTGGCGGCCCTTGCGGACCAACTGCTGGATGGTGGGCACCGCGTAGGTCTCTTTCTGTCGTCCGGTCGGTTGCTGCGCACCTGACCCCCGCGGTCGGGTGTGTCGCGAGGGCACGGACACGCCGGAGTCATAAACTTTCTGACTGTCGGCAGAAGTCCCGTGCCACGCGCTGACCCGAAAAGTACGAGGGGCACGCATGACGGCCCAGGATGACCCGGGCACGATCGTTAAGACTAGCGGCTGCCTCAAGCACGGTCAAAACAGAACACCGCGCTGTGCAGAGGCGCAGCCGCACTGCCAGTCTACCGGATCCCTGACGGCACTCTCGCCGCGGCCGGACCGGGCCATTCGGATTCCTTATGTCTGATCCCGGTAAACATCGCTCCGGGCCCGTTCGGGATGGCGAAAGTTGCGGCATAGTCACGCCCGTCGGGTGTAACAGCCTGATAACGGGGATCCGTCGTAACCGCCGCTCTCGCCGGGAGAAACGCACGTGGATCACGGTCCCGCCCCCTCGAACCGTCCCCGCCTCACCGCGGACGAGCAGCCGCCGCCAGGTCCGCCCGCCCCACGGACCATGTCGCCGGTGGCCCGCCGGGCGGCCATAGGTGCCGTCGCAGGCACCCTGGCCGCCGGCGGGTTGGCTGCGGAGATCCTCAGCCGGCCGGACACCCTCCGCAACCGCGTCCTGGCTTCCGCCCGTACCGGAGACCCGACCGGTACTGCGGTCGCCGCCCGCGCCCGGGTCGCCCAGCAGCCCAGCCTTGCCAGCGACGGCGAGGACCGCGACTCCAGCTTCGTCGCCGGCAAGGGCTCCAAGGCCACCGGGCAGACCGGCAAGCCCACCGAGTACGCCGGCTACGCGTCCGCCGCCAAGGCAGGCCGCGTCTCTCCCGGCCTGCTGACCGGCAAGAGCGGTCCGCTGACCGATGCCCAGGCCCGGCGGCATCTGCTCAATCGCGTGACCTTCGGGCCGCGGCCTGCCGACGTACAGGCGCTTGGCCGGCTCGGGATCGACAAGTGGCTGGCGGCTCAGTTGTCGCCGACGGCGAGGGATGCGGCGGGCGATCGGGTCTGGCGTGCTGTTCCGTTGGCGGGTGCCGATCCCGCCACCGTCCGGAGGTCGATCGATGAGTACTCGTGGGAGGCCATGTTCCACACGGGGATGGCGACGCTCGGCCGGCAGGTGTTCGGCAGCCGGCAGCTGTTCGAGGTGGTGGTGGATGTCTTCGCCAATCATCTGCACGTGGCGACGCCGTCGGACCGGGGCTGGGACGTCGCGCCGCAGTACGCGGTGTCGGTGATCAGGCGGCATGCGTTCGGGCGGTACAGCGACATGCTGCACGCGGCGATGCGGCATCCGGCGATGCTGCGGTTCCTCGACAACGACGCTTCCACTCGCGACAGCGTCAACGAGAACCTCGGTCGCGAGCTGCTCGAGCTGCACACAGTTGGAGTGTCGTCCGGCTATACAGAGACGGACGTGCGAGCCAGTGCCTATGTACTGAGCGGCCGCGGCGCCACCAAGGACGGTGTCTTCGAGTACGTCGCCGACAAGCACCGGACCGGCCGGGTGAAGGTCCTCGGCTGGTCTGCGGCCAACAGCTCGGGCAAGGGCGGTCTGGCCGTCGGCGACCGCTATCTCGACTACCTGGCCAAGCACCCGGCTACTGCGAAGACAATCGCCCGCAAGCTCGTCGTACGGTTCGTGGACGACTCTCCCCCGGCCGGGCTGGTCAACCGGCTGGCGCAGATCTACCTGCGCAACAACACGGCGATCCTGCCGATGCTGACCGCACTGTTCCGCAGCAGCGAGTTCTGGAACTCACTTGGCAGCAAGACGAAGCGGCCACTGGAAGACGTGGTGAGCAGTGCGCGAGCGCTCGACCTGCCGTTCGGACCGGCCACGCCCAAGGGCCTGGAGGCCGTCTACTGGGAGCTCAACAACCTCGGCCATGCACCGCTCGCCTGGCCGTCCCCCAACGGCTACCCGGACGTGGCGCCGGCCTGGGCGTCAGCCGGCCAGATGCTCGAGCGCTGGTCGATGCACCGCGCTATGACATACGGCTGGTTCGAGGGGATGAAGCAGGCGAAGCTGCCGGCCGCTCTGCAACCGCGGAAGGGCGATACCTACCGGGAGTGGTTCGACCGGCTCGGTGTGCAGTTGCTCGGGCAGCTGCCCGACACCCGGCAGCGGAGCGCTCTGGCGACGTTCGTCGGGGCCAAGCTCACCTCCCGGGTCGACCGGGGGCGGATGGAGTGGCAGGCGGGACATGTCGTCGCCCTGGTCCTCGACTCCCCACAGTTCCTTGCTCGTTGAAGGAGTACTGACTTATGAGAGACACACTCGCCTCGCTGCATCCCGACTGCCCGGACTGGCGACGGCTGGGTCCGACACCGGCCGATGCCGCTCTGCGGGCCGGTGCTGCAGCAGTGGTGGCCGATGCGGAGGACAGAGAGTCGCAGTGGAGCAAGGGCTTCACCCGGCGACGTCTACTCGCAGGTGGTTTGGGAGTGGGGGTCGCTGCTACTCAACTGGTGACTACCCGCGTCTCGTGGGCAGACCCCGGTGCTGCGCCGGGTGGCACGTTGATCGTGGTGTTCCTGCGCGGCGGCATGGACGGGTTGTCCGTGCTGGTGCCGGCTGATGACCCTGCGCTGCTCAAGGCTCGGCCGTCGATCGCAGTACGGGCTGCTTCGCTGCTCAATGTGCAGCGTGGGTTCGGCATGCACCCGGCGCTTGCTCCTCTGCTCCCGATGATGACGACGGGATGGCTGGCCGCAGTACCGGCTGTGTCTACTCCTGATCTGACGCGCAGCCACTTCCAGGCGCAGGACTGTCTGGAGCGTGGTGGGGCCGCTAGGTCATCTGTGCAGTCTGGGTGGCTCGACAGAGTTCTCCAGGAGCTAGGGCCCGGTACTACGTTCCGCGGGCTGGGTCTGGGCACTCGGATGAGCCGGTCGCTGCTGGGGAGCTCCAACCCGATCATGCTGAGCTCGCTGAAGGACTTCACGGTCAAGGGCATCGATGGGGTGGCACCGCAGACGCTGGCGGCGCTGAAGACGCTCTACACCGGGATAGACCATCCGCTGGGGGTGCAGGGGTTGGATGCCTTGCAGGCTTCGGCGCAGGCGCAGGGGTATGCCAAGCAGCAGGAGAAGCCGGCCAAGGAGCGTGGCTATCCGGATGGGGAGTTCGGGGCGTCGCTGGCGACGCTGGCGCAGTTGATCAAGGCCAAGGCCGGAGTACGGGTGGCGACTGTGGATCTGGGTGGCTGGGACATGCACACGGATCTCGGCACGGTCGACGGTGGCGACATGACCAACTCACTGAAGACGGTGGCGACGGCGCTTGCGGCGTTTGCTGCTGAGCTCGGGCCTGAGCTCGACAACACCACGGTGGTGACCATGAGCGAGTTCGGCCGTCGAGTGGAGCAGAACGCGAACAGCGGGACGGATCACGGGCACGGCGGGGTGGCGCTGGTGCTCGGTGGGGGCGTCAAGGGCGGGGTGCATGGGAAGTGGGAGGGGTTGGCGCCCGGCGTACTGGATCAAGGTGATGTGCCGGGCACCAATGACTATCGCGATGTGCTCTCGGAGGTCGTGATGCGACGGTTGGGGCTCAGTGAAGCCCAGGCCGGCAAGGTCTTCCCGGGGTGGAAGCCGACGCCGCTCGGCATCATGGCCTGAACAGTTCGAGCGCACTGCGTCCGGTGTGGTCGCAGTGCGCTCGAACTACTTCAGGCTTTGGTGTTTCAGCTGATGAAGCGGACCTCGGTGATCAGGCCGTCCTGTACTTGGTACAGCGCGACGGTCGGGACCTGGTCGGTGATCGTCTGCTCGACCACCCAGTCGCCGACCAGCATCCGCTGCACCAGCTCCCGCTTGCACTCGCCCGCCTCGAACTGCGGCCGGTAGTGCTCACGCAGGGAACGCCGCCCCCGCATCACCGGCCCATCAGCAAACTGCAGCAGAGCCGTAGGCGAGTACGTGGCGAGGAACGCCTCGAGATCGTGCGCCTCGAACGCAGCATGCTCCCGCCCCACCACCCGAGAAGCAACAGTCTCCTCCACCACCACGGCCGGAGCCGAGGCGGCTGCAGCCGGAGCCGATGTGCTCGCAGCCGCATCGGTGGTAGTCGCCGATGCACTCTGCTGGCTGACGGGCCCAGCAGCCTGCTCGGCTACGCCGACAGCGGCCCCACCAGCAGCCGAGCCGGCCGACACGGCAGCCGCCTCCGCCGGAGCGGCAGAAGCCGAGGTGGCAGGCGCAGCGTCGTCGCGCTGCTCGGTCACCGCGTCTGCACGTGGGCTCGGCGCCGGCACCAAGCCGGACGGCGCTGACGCCGCCCGGACGGCGCCCGGCGCGGCAGGGCCGCCTACTGCCGAGCGGCCAGGTGCGACAGCCCCGCCTGCTGCGGAGCGGGGCTGTGCAGCCGCCTCGCCTCGCGGCGTGGTTGCGCGGGTCGCGGTGGCGGCGGTTTTTGTGGGTTGAGGGGCGGGGATGGTGGTGGCTGGGATGGGGAGTTGGGTGGGTGCGGTGGGGTCTTCGCCCAGGTGGGCGATGGCCCAGTCGAGGGCCTTGGTCACCGCGGCGCGGGACTCTTCGCTGTGGTCGAGCATGTCGAAGCCGTGTTGCCCTTTCGGTACGTCGATGATGTCCAGCGCGGCGCCACCGGCGGAGACGAACTCCGCCACCGGTCGGGCGAGCTCTTCGCGCTCACGCCCGACCCGGGTCAGCAGCACCGGCAGGTCTGAATGTTTGCCGATCACTTCGGCGGCGGAAACCAGTTCGTCGACACCGGGCGGCGTGGCGAGCAGGGGATACGTCAGAGCGACGGCGCGGAGCCAGTCGGGGCGGCTGTCCAGCCACTCCCCCGCCAGCAGTCCGGCGCCGGAGAAGAACCACAGCACGACGCGGTCGGGGTCGACCTGCGGATCAGCCCGCAGGACGCCGACAGCGGCCTCTACGTCGTCCGCGGCGGTGGTCAGCTGGTCGAGTCCACGGATCAGGCTGTGGTCGACCACGACGGCCACCTGGCCGCGCAGGGCGATGGCCGCGGCATAGCCCTGGTACACCGGCCAGTCCCGCGGCGACACCTCGAGATCAGCAGGTCCGGGACCACCGTGGATCAACAGGATCGCACCGGTGCGAGCGGTCCCGGCAGGCCGGTGGAAGTCGAGCTCGCCGACCCGGTCGACCCGGTGCTCCGCACCCTGCGCGACGTCCAGCACGAACGGTTGCAGGTAGGGCGGGAGGTCCGTCATACGCGTCATCTTCGCGCATCCCGCCGACACTGGCACGCCGACCCCTCGCAACACTCCGCAGCCGGTTGACCACCCTCGGCGTGTCGCCCGGCCGGCCCGCTCCACAACCCCTGCGGGCACAACGATCTGGCCCCGTTTCCCCTTGTTGCTAAGGGCAACAAGAGCACCGGACGAGATGGAAACGCCGCGAGGGCGGCACCCCCGCAACGGGAGTGCCGCCCTCGGCAGGTACTACGGACTTCAGTTCTGGTACGAGCCCAGGTCGAAGTCGTCGAGCGGGACCGACTGCCCGGCGGACGGGCCGAAGTCGTAGTCGTACGACTCGTAGCCGACCATCGAGTACATCGCGGCCTTCGCCTCCTCTGTGGGCTCCACCCGGATGTTGCGGTAACGGTCCATGCCGGTACCCGCCGGGATCAGCTTTCCGATGATGACGTTCTCCTTCAGACCGACCAGCGAGTCGGACTTGCCGTGGATCGCGGCCTCGGTCAGGACCCGGGTCGTCTCCTGGAAGGAGGCGGCCGACAGCCACGACTCGGTCGCGAGCGACGCCTTGGTGATACCCATCAGCACCGGACGACCCGAGGCCGGCGTACCGCCCTCGGCCACGACCCGACGGTTCTCGGCCTCGAACATCAGCCGGTCCGCCAGCTCACCCGGCAGCAGGTTCGCCTCGCCGGACTCGATCACCGTGACCCGGCGCAGCATCTGCCGGACGATGATCTCGATGTGCTTGTCGTGGATGGCCACACCCTGCGACCGGTACACCTCCTGGACCTCGTCCACCAGGTGCTCCTGCGCCTTGCGGATGCCCAGGATCCGCAGAACCTCCTGCGGGTCCGGCGTACCCTGCGTCAGCTGCTGGCCGACCTCGACGTGCTGACCGTCCTCGATCAGCAGGCGAGCCCGCTTCGACACCGGGTAGGCGACCTCCTCGGAACCGTCGTCCGGGGTGAGCACCAGCTTGCGGGTCTTGTCGGTGTCCTCGATCGCGATCCGGCCGGCTGCTTCACCGATCGGCGCCTTGCCCTTGGGCTGACGGGCCTCGAAGAGCTCGACCACACGCGGCAGACCGTGGGTGATGTCATCACCCGCGACACCACCGGTGTGGAAGGTACGCATGGTCAGCTGCGTACCGGGCTCACCGATGGACTGGGCCGCGATGATGCCGACGGCCTCACCGATGTCGACCGGCTTGCCGGTCGCCAGCGAACGGCCGTAGCACTTCGCGCAGGTACCGGTCTTGGCGTCACAGGTCAGCACGGAGCGGACCTTGACCGTCTCGACCCCAGCTGCCACCAGAGCGGCGATGGACACATCGCCCAGGTCGCTGCCGGCGCTCAGTACCAGGTTGCCCTTGGCGTCGAACGTGTCCGTCGCCAACGTACGGGCGTACGCGCTCGTCTCGACGTTCTCGGCGTGCACGACCTTGCCGTCCGGACCGGCCTCGCCGATCTGCTTGGGCAGGCCACGCTCGGTACCGCAGTCCTCCTCGCGGATGATGACGTCCTGCGACACGTCCACCAGACGACGGGTCAGGTACCCGGAGTCGGCGGTCCGCAGCGCGGTGTCGGCAAGACCCTTACGAGCACCGTGGGTGGCGATGAAGTACTCGACCACCGACAGGCCCTCGCGGAAGTTGGACTTGATCGGCCGGGCGATGATCTCGCCCTTCGGGTTGGCCACCAGACCACGCATACCGGCGATCTGCCGGATCTGCATCATGTTGCCTCGCGCACCCGAGTGCACCATCATCCAGATCGGGTTGGCCTTGGCGAAGTTCTCCTCCATGGCCTTGCCGACCTCGGCGTTGGCGCCGGTCCAGATCTCGATCAGTTCCTGCCGCCGCTCGGACGAGGTGATCAGACCCCGCTCGAACTGCTTCTGGACCTTCTCGGCCTGGGCCTCGTAGCGAGCCATGATCTCCGGCTTGCTCGGCGGCGTGCTGAAGTCGTCGATCGACACCGTGACACCGGAACGGGTGGCCCAGCGGAAACCGAGGTCCTTCAGCGCGTCCAGGCAGAACGCCACCTGGACCTTGGAGTACCGCTCGGCCAGATCGTTGACGATCGAGCCCAGCTGCTTCTTGCCGACCTCGGTGTCCACGAAGGTGTAGTCGCTCGGCAGCGCCTCGTTGAACAGGGCGCGACCCAGCGTGGTCTCCAGCGAGAACCCACCGTTCGGGCGCTCGGTCGAGCCGGCCGGCGCACCGGCCTGGTCGAGCCGGAGCGTGATCTTGGCCTGCAGCGACAGCTCCTTGCGGTCGAAGGCCATCAGGGCCTCCGCCATCGAGCTGAACGCCCGGCCCTCGCCGAGTTCGCCTTCCTTCAGCATGGTCAGGAAGTAGATGCCGATGATCATGTCCTGGGTCGGCATCGTGACCGGACGGCCGTCAGCAGGCTTCAGGATGTTGTTCGTCGACAGCATCAGGATCCGGGCCTCGGCCTGCGCCTCGGCCGACAGCGGCAGGTGCACCGCCATCTGGTCACCGTCGAAGTCCGCGTTGAACGCGGAGCAGACGAGCGGGTGGATCTGGATCGCCTTGCCCTCGATCAGCTGGGGCTCGAACGCCTGGATGCCCAGTCGGTGCAGCGTAGGCGCGCGGTTCAGCAGCACGGGGTGCTCGGTGATGACCTCTTCCAGCACGTCCCAGACCTGGGCGCGCTGACGCTCGACCATCCGCTTGGCGGACTTGATGTTCTGCGCGTGGTTGAGGTCGACCAGCCGCTTCATCACGAACGGCTTGAACAGCTCCAGCGCCATCGCCTTCGGCAGACCGCACTGGTGCAGCTTCAGCTGCGGGCCGACCACGATGACCGAACGGCCCGAGTAGTCGACTCGCTTGCCCAGCAGGTTCTGACGGAAACGACCCTGCTTGCCCTTGAGCATGTCGGACAGCGACTTCAGCGGCCGGTTGCCCGGGCCGGTGACCGGACGTCCACGGCGGCCGTTGTCGAACAGTGCGTCGACGGCCTCCTGGAGCATCCGCTTCTCGTTGTTGACGATGATCTCGGGCGCGCCGAGGTCGAGCAGCCGCTTGAGCCGGTTGTTCCGGTTGATCACCCGGCGGTACAGGTCGTTCAGGTCGGAGGTGGCGAACCGGCCACCGTCGAGCTGAACCATCGGCCGCAGGTCCGGCGGGATCACCGGAACGCAGTCGAGCACCATGCCCATCGGGCTGTTGTTGGTGGCCAGGAACGCGGTGACGACCTTGAGCCGCTTCAGGGCGCGGGTCTTGCGCTGGCCCTTACCGGTCTTGATCGTCTCGCGCAGGCTGTCCGCCTCGGCCTTGAGGTCGAAGGTCTCCAGGCGCCGCTGAATCGCGGCCGCGCCCATCGCACCCTCGAAGTACTTGCCGAACCGCTCCTTCATGGCGCGGTACAGGATCTCGTCGCCCTCCAGGTCCTGGACCTTGAGGTTCTTGAACCTGCTCCACACCTCGTCGAGGCGGTCGATCTCGCGCTGCGCACGGTCACGCAGCTGCTTGACCTCACGCTCGGCGCCTTCCTTCACCTTGCGGCGAACGTCGGCCTTCGCGCCCTCGGCCTCGAGCTGGGCGAGGTCCTCCTCGAGCTTCTTCATCCGGGTCTCGATGTCGTTGTCGCGCCGGCCCTCGAGCTGCTTGCGCTCGACATCGGTCCGGCCCTCCAACGACGAGAGGTCGCGGTGCCGCGCCTCGTCGTCGACGTCGGTGATCATGTACGCCGCGAAGTAGATGACCTTCTCGAGGTCCTTCGGGGCGAGGTCGAGCAGGTAGCCGAGTCGCGACGGGACACCCTTGAAGTACCAGATGTGGGTGACCGGCGCGGCCAGCTCGATGTGCCCCATCCGCTCGCGGCGCACCTTGGAACGGGTGACCTCTACGCCACACCGCTCACAGATGATGCCCTTGAAGCGAACACGCTTGTACTTACCGCAGTAGCACTCCCAGTCCCGGGTGGGACCGAAGATCTTCTCGCAGAACAGGCCGTCACGCTCAGGCTTGAGCGTCCGGTAGTTGATCGTCTCGGGCTTCTTGACCTCGCCGTGCGACCACTGGCGGATCTCATCCGCGGTCGCCAGGCCGATCCGAAGCTCGTCGAAGAAGTTCACGTCGAGCACGATGTGTTATCTCCCGATTGTAAAAATGGTCTGAGTGAGTTGACTGTTGATCGAAAGCGGCAACCCGCTCAGACCTCCTCGACGCTGTTCGGCTCACGCCGGGACAGGTCGATTCCCAGTTCTTCCGCCGCGCGGAAGACATCCTCTTCGCTGTCGCGCATCTCGACCCGGCTTCCGTCGGACGAGAGCACCTCAACGTTCAGACACAGGGACTGCATTTCCTTGACGAGAACCTTGAACGACTCCGGGATACCCGGCTCCGGGATGTTCTCGCCCTTGACGATCGCTTCGTACACCTTGACCCGGCCGACCACGTCGTCCGACTTGATCGTCAGCAGCTCCTGCAGCGCGAAGGCGGCACCGTAGGCCTCGAGGGCCCACACCTCCATCTCGCCGAACCGCTGACCACCGAACTGCGCCTTACCACCCAGCGGCTGCTGCGTGATCATCGAGTACGGACCGGTCGAGCGGGCGTGGATCTTGTCGTCCACCAGGTGGTGCAGCTTCAGCATGTACATGTAGCCGACGCCGACCGGCTGCGGGAAAGGCTCACCCGAGCGGCCGTCGAACAGGTTGGCCTTGCCGGTGCTGTTGACCATCCGGTCGCCGTCGCGGTTCGGCAGGGTCGAGCCGAGCAGGCCGGTGACCTCTTCCTCGCGCGCGCCGTCGAAGACGGGGGTGGCGACGTTCGTGAACGGCTCGGCTTCGCCGGCGCCGATCTTGATCAGTCGCTGGGCCCACTCTTCGGGGCTGTCCGGGTCGACCTTCCAGCCGCGGCTGGCAACCCAGCCGAGGTGGGTCTCGAGCACCTGACCGACGTTCATCCGGCCGGGCACGCCCAGCGGGTTCAGGATGATGTCGACCTGGGTGCCGTCCTCCATGAACGGCATGTCCTCGACCGGCAGGATCTTCGAGATGACGCCCTTGTTGCCGTGGCGTCCGGCGAGCTTGTCACCGACGGAGATCTTGCGCTTCTGCGCGACGTACACGCGGACCAGCTGGTTCACGCCCGGCGGCAGCTCGTCGCCGTTGTCGCGGTCGAAGACGCGGACCCCGATGACGGTTCCGTTCTCACCGTGCGGCACCTTCAGCGAGGTGTCGCGCACCTCGCGCGCCTTCTCACCGAAGATCGCCCGGAGCAGCCGCTCCTCCGGGGTCAGCTCGGTCTCACCCTTGGGCGTGACCTTGCCGACCAAGATGTCACCGGTGGTGACCTCCGCGCCGATCCGGATGATGCCCCGCTCGTCCAGGTCCGCCAGCATCTCGTCGGAGACGTTGGGGATGTCGCGGGTGATCTCCTCCGGGCCGAGCTTGGTGTCGCGGGCGTCGACCTCGTGCTCCTCGATGTGGATCGAGGTCAGCAGGTCCTGCTGCACGACGCGCTGGCTGAGGATGATCGCGTCCTCGTAGTTGTGACCCTCCCACGGCATGAACGCCACGAGCAGGTTCCGGCCGAGAGCCATCTCGCCCTCGTCGGTGCACGGACCGTCGGCCAGCGGCGAGCCGACCTCGACCCGCTGCCCGGCGTCGACCAGCGGACGCTGGTTGATGCAGGTGCCCTGGTTCGAGCGACGGAACTTCTGCAGCCGGTACGTCTGGTACGTGCCGTCGTCGGCGGCGACCTCGATCAGATCGGCCGAGACCTCCTTGATCACGCCGGCCTTCTCCGACACCAGCACGTCACCGGCGTCGACCGCTCCGCGGAACTCCATGCCGGTACCGACCAGGGGGGCGTCCGCGGTGATCAGCGGAACGGCCTGGCGCTGCATGTTGGAGCCCATCAGGGCGCGGTTGGCGTCGTCGTGCTCGAGGAACGGGATCATCGCCGTCGCGACCGACACCATCTGGCGCGGCGAGACGTCCATGTAGTCCACGTCGTCGACCAGCACGAGCTCGACCTCACCGTGGCGCCGGCGAACCAGCACCCGGTCCTCGGCGAACGCGTCGTCGTCGGTCAGTGCCGCGTTGGCCTGAGCGATGACGAACCGGTCCTCCTCGTCCGCGGTCAGGTAGTCGACCTGGTCGGTGACCCGGCCGTCGACGACCTTGCGGTACGGCGTCTCGACGAAGCCGAACGGGTTCACCCGGCCGTACGTCGCGAGCGAGCCGATCAGACCGATGTTCGGGCCTTCCGGGGTCTCGATCGGGCACATCCGGCCGTAGTGCGACGGGTGCACGTCACGAACCTCGAAGCCGGCCCGCTCACGCGACAGACCACCCGGGCCAAGTGCCGACAGGCGGCGCTTGTGGGTGAGCCCTGCGATCGGGTTCGTCTGGTCCATGAACTGCGACAGCTGGGAGGTTCCGAAGAACTCCTTCAGCGCGGCGACCACGGGACGGATGTTGATCAGGGTCTGCGGCGTGATCGCCTCGACGTCCTGGGTCGTCATCCGCTCGCGGACCACCCGCTCCATCCGGGCCAGGCCGGTGCGGAGCTGGTTCTGGATCAGCTCGCCGACCGTACGCAGACGGCGGTTGCCGAAGTGGTCGATGTCGTCCTCTTCGACGACGATCTCGCCCTGCGGCGCGGTCAGCTCGGTCTTGCCCTCGTGCAGCGCCACCAGGTACTTGATGGTGGCGACGATGTCGTTGATCGTCAGCACCGCGGTGTCGTGCGTCTCGTCGCGGCCGAGCTTCTTGTTGATCTTGTACCGGCCGACCTTGGCCAGGTCGTAGCGCTTGCCGTTGAAGTAGTAGTTGTCCAGCAGCGCCTGGGCAGCCTCACGCGTCGGCGGTTCGCCGGGGCGCAGCTTGCGGTAGATGTCGAGCAGCGCGTCGTCCTGGCCGGAGGTGTGGTCCTTCTCCAGGGTGAGCCGGATCGACTCGTACTCGCCGAACTCCTCGAGGATCTGCGCGTCGGTCCAGCCGAGTGCCTTGAGCAGCACGGTGACGTTCTGCTTGCGCTTGCGGTCCAGCCGCACGCCCACCATGTCGCGCTTGTCGACCTCGAACTCCAGCCACGCACCGCGCGACGGGATGATCTTGGCGGTGAAGATGTCCTTGTCCGACGTCTTGTCCGGCGTGCGCTCGAAGTACACACCGGGCGAGCGGACCAGCTGGGACACGACGACACGCTCGGTGCCGTTGATCACGAACGTGCCCTTGCGCGTCATCAACGGGAAGTCACCCATGAAGACGGTCTGGCTCT
Source organism: Kribbella sp. NPDC051718 (assembly GCF_040681515.1). NCBI lineage: Bacteria > Bacillati > Actinomycetota > Actinomycetes > Propionibacteriales > Kribbellaceae > Kribbella > Kribbella sp. NPDC051718. Next base: position 592,519 of record NZ_JBFAYZ010000001.1, read on the forward strand.
TGATCTCGCCGGTCTCGTTGTTCATGAACTCGGCGGTGACGAACAGCGGCGCCGAGTAGGTGACGTCACGCTCCTTGCACTCGTCGACCGTGTTCTTCGGGGGCTCGAACCGGTGGTCGCGGAACGACAGCGACATGGTGCCGCTGAAGTCCTCGATCGGGGAGATCTCCTCGAAGATCTCCTCGAGGCCGGACGGGGAGGACAGATCTGTCCGTCCCTCTGCCTCGGCGGCGGCCACCCTGGCCTGCCAGGTTTCGTTTCCGACCAGCCAGTCAAAGCTGTCCACCTGCAACGCAAGAAGATCCGGAACCTCGAGAGGCTCGGAGATCTTCGCGAAGGAGATGCGACGGGGTGCGCCGGAAACATTCGTAGTGCTGTCGGACTGGGGGTTGCGCGAGGCGACCAAGGGGCGTCCTTCCACGGGCTCGCAAAGTAACTTCGAAGCGGCACTTCGGTGCTGGGAGCGCATGCCAAACGACCCTCGTCAAGTTCTGAGGATGAACAAGGGTGCGGTTAAAGGCAGCGCAAAGCAATAGGCTACCCGATCTGGGCAAGTCTGTCCAATGGGGTCCGACACTATGCCGTCGGACCACCCACTCCGTCAAGAATCGACCCGGGTTCTCCAGCAGGTAACCAGCCTGCGAGCCGCCCGGACGACCTCTCCGGAGTCACTTAGAGACTACAGTCCGGCGATCTCCTGGACCAGCCATTGATCGCCGTTTCGGACCATTGTGAATCTCGTCCGGTTCAGGTCGACCCGGGGACTACCCTTCGTGATCGTGCTGGTGGTCGTCTGGTTGACGAAGATGATCAGCGTGACCCGGTTCGCGTCGCCGTCGCGGACGCCGACCTCGCGGACCTCGGCGCGGACCGTCGCCTTGGTCTTGGTGGCCAGCTCGCCGGCCACCTTGGCGGTCGCATCGAACTGCCCGGCGAACTCCGGCGTCATCGTCGCCCGCGCCGCCGCGAAGCTCTTGTCGAGCGTGCGGTAGTCGTAACTCAGCGCCGTCTCCGCTGCTTTCCGCCCCGCCGCAACCGCCTGATCCCGAGCATCCTCAGCCTCTTTCCCCTTCCAAGCCTTCACCCCGAGAACCCCGGTGAGGGCCAGGATCAGCACCAAGAGCAACCCCAGAGCAGCAGACAGCACCACCGCCACCCGCGACCGCTCCGCGGTCGCGGACGCGGCGGAGGAGGCAACCGAGCCCGCTTTGGCAGTCGCAGTCGGAGCCAACGCAGCCGGGCCCGCGTTGGCGATCCCGGCGCCTGCGGCGCCGGTTGCCGGGGCGCTGAGCACTCGCTCGCCGGCAGCTCCGGCGTGCCGATCGGACGGACCGACACCCGGCTTTTCGTCACTGAGCGTGATCTCAGGCTGGTCCTGCGGACGACTCGACAGGTCCTCCTGGGCCTCCGATGTGGCCTGAGTCACTGGTTTGATTGGTGGGGTTTGGGGGTTGACTTCGGGGGTGGTTTCGGGGCGGCGGCGTTGGCCGGCGATCTTGCGGGGCATCAGCCGACCACCTGGAAGTCGGCGGTGAGCCAGCGGTCCTTCTCGCGGACCAGGTCGAGCTTGATCCGGTACCTGCGTTCGACGCCGTCCTTGGAGGCGGTGTTGGTGACGACGGCGTTCACGATCACCAGGACCTGTGCGGAGTCCTTGTCGTTCGACACCACCGCGGCCTCCTTCACATCGCCCTTGGAGGTCGCCTTGTTCGCGACCACCTCGGTCTTGACCGAGTCCGAGCCCGACTTGAACTCCTCCTTGAACTGTCCGGTGGAGTCGTCCAGCACCCGCTTCGCGTCGGCGTCCCAGGTGCTGTAGTCGTACGTCGTGAAGTCCAGCGCCAGCTGCCGGGCCGCCTTCATCGCCCCGTCGCGCTCACTCTTGCGAGCGTCCTGCCCACGCAACGCGACCACCGACAGCGTCGCGCCGACCAGGGCGACCAGCACGAGCACGCTGAGCGCCCAGGCCACGATCATCGGTCCCTTCGGCCTGGTCACTTGCCGGTCACCGGTCCGAGGATGAGGGCCTTCCACGAGTCCTTACCGAGCATCTCTTCCTGTCCTCCGGTCGAGCCGAGCACCAGCGACGGCATTCCACCGATACCACCGGCAGCGCCCGTGGCCGGGTCGTACCCGACGCCATACCCGATCCGGTTGGCGTCGGACGACCGCGTCGACGGCGTCGGCTTGTTCTGCGACCCGCGGACGTTGATCCCCGACCCCGGCGACGCCGTACAGCTCGCCTTGGTGTTGGCCGCCTTGTCGGTGATGTCCTGCGGAACGCGCTTGTCCGTACCGTTGTACCCGGCCCGGCAAGCAGGCGGGCTGAAGCCGAGCACCAGGCCGAAGTGCGCGTCGTAATGCCCGGTACCTGGGTCCTTGCCCGGTACGACGTACCCGCCCATCGCAACCGCCGGATAGACCACGAGCAGCTGCTCGACCGCGTCCAGCCGGACCGCGGTCAGCTCGCTCACCGTCAGCAGGTTGCCGAGCAGTACCGCGATGTCGGCCTTGTTCTCCTGGATCAGCGCGGTCAACTGGGTCGACGCGGCCGAGCCGTTGTCGATCACGGCCCGCAGGCTGGCGTCCGAGCTGACCAGGGTGTCGGACAGCAGCGCCAGGTTCTTCGCCCAGGTTTTGATCGCGTCCCCGCTGGCGACCTGGGTGGCGAGCACGGTGTTGCCGTCGTTGATCAGCTTGATCGTCTGCAGGATGTTCGCGTCGGCGTCGCTGATCAGCGCGCCGGAGCTGTCGATGATCCGCTGGAGGTCGGTGCCCCGGCCGCGGAGCGCGTCGCCGAGCTCCTTGACGGTGGTCTTCAGGCTGTTCTTGTCGACCGAGTTCACCAGCTGGTCCAGGTTCAGCAGCAGCTCGGTGGTGTCGATCGGCAGGGCGGTGTTCTGCCGGCTGATCTTGGAGTTGTTCTGCAGGTACGGTCCGCCGTCGCGGCGCGGTTGCAGGTCGACGTACTGCTCGCCGATCGCGGACCGGTTGGCGACGACCGCGAGCAGGTCGTTCGGGATCTTGGTCTTCTTGTCGATGTCGAGGTTGACCTCGACGCCGTCGGACAGCAGCTTCAGCTCGCCGACCCGGCCGACCGGCTGGCCGCGGTACGTCACCTCGGCGCCGGAGAAGATCCCGCCCGACTCGGCGAAGCTGGCGCTGACGGTGTAGTCGTCGTCGAACAGCAGCTTGTCGACCTGGGCGTACTTGGCGCCGACGTAGGAGATGCCGACCAGGGTGATCAGCAGGAACACCATCAGCTGGATCCGGACCGTTCTGGTGATCACTTGGCCACCCCCGGCATCAGGACCTTCGCGAGCTCCGGATCGAACCCGGCGCGGTTGAGCTTCGGCGTACAGACCGGCAGGCCGAGGATCGTGACGCAGGTGGTCCCCGCACCGGTCGGGATCGGCAGCGACGGCAGGCCGCCGGCGGTCGGCTTCGTGGTCGGGAACTTCGGCGAGTTGTGCAGCGGCAGGCTGACCTCGGTGGTCGGCAGGGTGAGGCCGACGTTCGGCAGGTTCAGCCCGAGCAGGCCCTGCAGCGCCTTCTGGGTGTTCACGTCGAGGGTGATGTTCAGGTTGGTGAAGTCGCCCTTCACCGCGCCGGTCGCGGCGTCCGGGAACGGGTAGGTGAGCATCAGCTGGAGCGCCTTCGGCAGGTTCTCACCGGCCTCGGCGAGCTTGGTCAGCAGCGGGTAGAGCGACTGCAGGTTGGCGACCAGGTCCTTCTGCGACTCGGTGATCACCCGCGTCGCGGTATCGCCCAGGGTGGCCAGTGCCTGCAGCGTCTTGACCAGCGCGGCGCGCTGCTTGTCCAGGGTGGCGATCGACTTCGGCAGCGAGTCGATCGCGGTCGCGATCGTCGTCTTCTGCGCGTTCAGCTGTTTGGCCAGCTGGTCGACGGCGGTGATCGCCGTGACGATCTTCTGCTTGTTCTGGTCCAGCGTGCCGACGAAGGTGTTCAGCTGGGTCAGCACGCTGCGGATGGCCGGCTCGTTCCCGGTCAGCGCCTTGTTCAGCTCCTGCGTGATGATCTGCAGCTGGGCCACGCCGCCGCCGTTGAGCAGCAGCGAGAGCGCCGACAGGACCTCTTCGACCTCGACGTTGCTGGTCGTCCGGGACAGCGGGATCAGCTCGCCGTTCTCCAGCTTGCCGTGCGGCTTCTCCGACCCCGACGGCTGCTCGAGCGAGACGAACTTCTCCCCCAGCAGGCTGGTCTGGCGGATCGTCGCGCGGGCGTTGTCGGGCAGGTCCAGGCTCTTCGGCAGCTTGACCCGGACCTTGGCGACGTACCCGTCCAGCCAGACCTTCTCGACCGTACCGACGGTGACGTCGTCGACCTTCACCGACGACTTCGGCACCAGGTCCAGTACGTCGGTGAACTCCACCGTGACCGTGTACGACGGCCCCTTGATCTTGGCGCCACCCGGCAACGGCAGGGAGTACACGCTGAAGTCGCAGCCGCTGAGCAGGGTCGCCATCGCGACCACACCCGCCACCAGACCGGTACGGCGCTTCATCGGCCACCACCCGGGACCAGGCCGCCGAGCGTGTCGTCGACGGGGTCGGGGCTGGGCAGCTTGGGTTGCGGGGCCGGCGCCCACGGCGTACCGGCTGGGCCGCCCGAGCCGGTGATGGCGCTCAGCAGCGGGAGCTTCGGCAGCGCGTTGAAGACCGGCTTGAGTGCCGAGCAGGTCGACAGCGGCTGGTTCGCCTGGATCAGCAGCGAGCAGATGAAGGTCGCCGGATCGTCCAGCTGGGCCAGGTTGATCCGCTGGTCCAGCGTGCCGAACTGCGGGTTGTAGACGCGGGCCAGGTTGCCCAGGCCGAGCGGCGCGGTGTCGATGATCTCGGCGAGCGCGGCCTTCTCCTTGACCAGGATCTGGGAGACGTCGGTGGCGCCGGAGATCGTCGTCTTCAGCAGCGACCGGTTGTCCTTGACGAAGTTCGCCACCTCGCCAAGGGCCGCCGCCAGGGTGGACAGCGCGGCCGAGAGATCCTGGCGTTCACCGGCTAGCGTGGTCGTGACGCCCGCGAAGTTCGCGTTGAACTGCTTCACCAGGCCGTCGTTCGCGGCCAGCGCGGAGACGAAGGTCTGCAACTGCCGGATCGTGCTGAACAGGCTCTTGGAGTTGCTCGACAAGGTCTGCGTCAGCGTCGACACGTCGGTGATGGTCTGGTTGAGCTTCTTGCCCTGGCCGTTGAGGTTGGCCGCCGAGACGTCGAGCAGCCGCGACAGCGCGCCTTGGTCGTTGGCACCCTTCGGGCCGAGCGCGACGGACAGGTCGTTGAGGCTCTGGTAGATCTGGTCGAGCTCGAGCGGTACGGCCGTACGGTCCAGCGGGATCGACGCGCCGTCGGCCATCACGGCGCCCTTGGAGTACGCCGGGGTGAGCTGGATGTAGCGGTCCGCGACGATCGACGGCGACGCGATCACCGCCTTCGCGTCGGCCGGCACCTTGTGCTTGGCCTCCCACCAGAACTTCACCCGGACCGAGCGCCCGGCCGGCGTCACGCTCTCGATCTCGCCGACCTTGATGCCGAGGATCCGGACGTCCGACCCCGGGTAGACGCTGACCGCGCGGGGGAAGTACGCCGTCGCGCTCACCCGCTCGGGGTGCGGCCACAACGAGATGACACTGACCGCGAGCACCACGATGACGACACCGAACGCGATCATCCGGGACAACGATGCGACCTTCATCGGCCCGCACCCCCGGTCAGTCCGCTGAGGATCGGTGGCAGCCCCGGGATCGGGAGCTGCGGCAACGGGATCTCCGGTACGGGCACCAGGTTCTGCACATAGGTGTCGAACCACGGCCCGGTACCGAGCGTGTTGGTGAACACCCGTGCGTACGGCGCGAGCCCCTTGATGCTGGCGTCCAGCGCGTTCTGGTTCTTCAGCAACGTCGCCAGGACCGCGTTGACCTTGGTCAGCGTCGGCGCCAGGTCCTTGCGGTTCTCCTGCACCAGCGCCCTGACCTGCGCGGCCAGCTTCTGCGTCGAGACGAGCAGCTCGTGGATCAGCGCTCGGCGTGCCTGCACCGCCTGGAACACGGTGTTGCCGTCCTTCATCAGCTTGATCAGCTGCTGGTTGCGGTCGGCAAGGACCTTGGTGACCACGTCGGAGTGCTGCAGCAACAGCTTCAGCTGCTCGTCGCGCTTGGCCACGTTGCGGGACAGCCGGGACAGCCCGGTCAGCGAGGCCTGGACCTCTTCCGGGGTGTTTTTGAAGGTCGCCGACAAGGTGTCCAGCGCCTTCGCGAGCTGCGCGGTGTCGATCCGCTCGGTGGTGTTGGCCAGGTCGGTGAACGCGTCGACGACGTCGTACGCCGCGATGGTCCGGGCCAGCGGGATCACCGAGCCCTCCTTGAGCTCGCCCCCACCCTCCGGGTCGAGCTTCAGGTACTTCTGCCCGAGCAGCGTCTTGATCTTCATCTCGGCGCCGGTCTTGTCGCCCAGCTTCACGCCCCGGTCGACGACGAAGTCGACCCGGACGTGGGTGCCCTCGAGCTCGACCTTGCGGACCTGGCCGACGCGGACACCGGCGACCCGGATCTCGTCGTTCGGCTTGAGCCCACCCGCCTCGGAGAACTGCGCGGAGTACTTGGTACCGCCACCGATCAGCGGCAGGTCCTGCGCCTTGAACGCGGCCAGCATGATCAGCCCGATCACGGTCAGGCCGACCACACCGATGGTGACCTGGTTCTGTTCCCTGAACGGTTTCACTTGGCGCACCTCGCCGAGTTGACGTCGTGGCTGATCGGGATCCGGACGCCCAGCGGCAGCGTGACATTGCCGTCGAAGCCGCACAGGTAGAAGTTGAACCAGGACCCGTACGACGCGGTCCGGGTCAGCGTCTCGAGCTTGTTCGGCATGTTCTGCAGGGTCTTGACCCAGATCGCCTGGGTGTCGTCCAGCGTGGTCGAGACCGTGCGCAGCTGGTCGAGATCCGCCTTCAGCGGCACCCGGGTCTGCTGCAGCAGGCCGGCCGTCTTGGTGTTCAGCGAGTTGATCGAGCCGAGCGAGCCGAGGATCGGGTTGATGTCCTGGCTCAGCCCGGTGATGAACTGCTGCAGGTTGATCAGCAGCTGGGAGAAGTTCTGCTGCCGCTGCGAGACGATCTGCAGGGTCGAGGTCAGGTTGGTGATCAGGTCGCCGATCACCTGGTCGGAGTCGGCCAGCGTGGTGGTCAGCGAGGCGGTCCGGGCCAGCAGGCTCTCGATCGTGCCGCCCTCACCCTGCAGCACCTTGATCACCTCGAACGCGAACTGGTTCACGTCCTTCGGGGTGAGCGCGGTGAACAGCGGCTTGAAGCCGTTGAACAGCACCGACAGGTCCAGCGCGGGCGCGGTCCGGTCCTTGTCGATGATCCCGTTCTTCTTCATCCGGGTGCCGCCGCCGACGCCCTCGGTCAGCGCGATGTAGCGGTTGCCGACCAGGTTCCGGTAGCGCATCGTCGCGTGCGTCGTGGTGTCGAGGACCTGGCCGGAGTCGACGCTGAAGGTCACCATCGCCAGTTTGTCCTGGTAGATCGCGATCTTGTCGACCTGCCCGACCCGCACGCCGGCGATCCGGATGTCGTCACCCTTGTTCAGCCCGACCACGTCGGTGAAAACCGCCCGGTACTTCGTGGTCGCGTTGAAACTGATGTTGCCGATCGTCACGGCCAGCAGCGCCGTCGCCACGGTGGTGACGACCACGAAGATCGCCAGCCGTACGGTGTCGAACGAGGTCTTCTTGTCCAGCAGCTTCATTTCAGGTTCACCTGCCCACCGCGCATCAGGGGGCCCAGCATCAGGGTTGTCAGATCCGGTACGTCATCGGCCGGGATGCCCATCGCGGGGCCGGCCACGGCGTCGATCACCTTCTGCTCGGCCGGCGTACCGGCACCGCCGGTGTCGCTGGCGAAGCCGGGCATCGCGCGGTTGAGCTGCAGGTTGACCGGGAAGCGGGTCGTCTTGCCGTGGTCACCGATCACGCCGTCCACGCCGGTCACGTACGGCACCGGGTTGTCCTGCGTGTACGGGCCGGGGTGCTCACCAGGAACCGTGTAGTTGCGGCCGACGCAGGTCGGGCCGCGGTGATCGCCGAAGACCGGCGTCTCGTTCGGCTGGTACGGCGTGGGCTGGTTGGTGATCAGCTCGAGGTTGATGTTCAGCCGGCCGTCCCGGAACGTGTCGCTCAACGTCGGGATGGTGTCGGTCATCACCTTGAGGAAGCACGGGAACTCCGGCGAGTACCGCTCGAGCAGGTCCAGCACCGGCTTGCTCACCTCGCCGAGCCGGATCACCCGGTCCTCGTTCTCCTTCAGGAAGGCGTTGCCGGTCGTCGACAGCGTCTGCACGTCGGTGAAGAACGTCTGCAACTGCTTCTCCTTCTCCACCACCGTGTTGCCGGTGACGGTCAGGTTGCGCAGCGCGCGGGCCAGGTCGGGCGTGACGTCGCCGTAGATCTTGGCGACCTGGGTCAGCTTGGTCAGCGCCGCGATCAGGTTCGGCACGTTCGGGTTGAGCTTCTTCAGGTAGCCGTCGAGCTGGGTCAGGGTGTCGGCGATCTCGGTGCCGCGGCCCTCCAGCGCGGTCGCCAGCGTGTTCAGCGTCGCGTTCAGGTCGGCCGGGTCGACTGCTTGCAGCAGCGGCAGCGCGTCGTTCAGCACCTTCTCGATCTCGATGCCGACCGCGGTCTTGTCCCGGGAGATGGTGTCGCCGGCCTTGATCGCGCGACCTTCGGGGCCGGGCGGTGGTACCAGCGCCACGTACTTCTCGCCGAACAGCGTCTTGGGCAGGATCCGCGCGCTGACCTGGCTGGAGATCTCCTTCACCTGGTCGGGCTTCAGCGCCAGTTCGACGGTGGCGAAGTCGCCGTCTGTGGAGACGTCGCGGACCTCGCCGACGATGATGCCGCGCAGCTTCACGTCCGCGTGCCGGTTGAGCTGCAGGCCGATGTGGCTGGTCTCCAGCTTCACGTCGACCGTGGCGGTGAAGACCTTCGCGTAGAAGGCGTAGGTCAGCCAGAGCAGGAAGCAGAGCATCAGGATGAAGGTGGTACCGAGCAGTCGTCTGGTCATCGCTAACCCGCCAGCCTGACGGTGGTCGTGGTGCCCCAGATCGCCATCGACAACAGCAGGTCGACGACGTTGATCACGACGATGGAGGTCCGGACCGCGCGGCCGACCGCGACGCCGACGCCGGCCGGGCCGCCGGTCGCGTGGTACCCGTGGTAGCAGTGCACCAGGATCACCAGGACCGAGAAGACCAGCACCTTGCCGAAGGACCAGAGCACGTCGCCCGGTGGTAAGAACAGATGGAAGTAATGGTCGTACGTCCCGGTGCTCTGGCCGTAGAACGTCGTCACGGTCAGCCGGGTGGCGAAGTACGAGGACAGCAACCCGACGACGTACAGCGGGACGACCGCGATCAGCCCGGCGATGATCCGGGTGGTGACCAGGTACGGCAGGGACGGGACCGCCATCACCTCGAGGGCGTCGATCTCCTCGCTGATCCGCATCGCGCCGAGCTGGGCGGTGAAGCCGCAACCGACGGTCGCGGCCAGTGCGATCCCGGCGATCAGCGGGCCGATCTCGCGGGTGTTGATGTACGCGCTGACGAAGCCGGCGAAGGCCGAGGTGCCGATCTGGTTCAGTGCCGAGTAGCCCTGCAGGCCGACCTCGGTGCCGGTGAAGAAGGCCAGGAAGGTGATCACGCCGACGGTGCCGCCGATCACGGCGAGCGCGCCGGTGCCCAGCGTCACCTCGGCCAGCAGCCGGAGGATCTCGCGGCGGTACCGGGTGACCGACTTGCCGGACCAGGCCAGCGCCTTGATGTAGAAGGCGAGCTGCTCACCGAGCCGGTCGAGCGAGTTGAGCGGCTTCTTGACCAGGGTGTCGACGATCGAAGACATCGTCAGGCCCCCTTCGGCGGTACGAGCTGGAAGTAGATCGCCGTCATCGAGAAGTTCGCGACGAACAGCAGCATGAAGGTGATCACCACGGACTGGTTCACCGCGTCGCCGACGCCCTTCGGGCCGCCACCGGCGTTCACGCCCTTGTAAGAGGCGACGACCGCGGCGATGAAGCCGAACACCAGCGCCTTCGCCTGGCCCTGCCAGAGGTCGGGCAGGTGGGCGAGCGCGGTGAAGGAGGCTATATAACTACCCGGCGTGCCGTCCTGGAGGACGACGTTGAAGACGTAGCCGCCCATCACGCCGACCACGCTGACGAAACCGTTCAGGAAGAACGCGACCAGCATGGTGGCCAGCACCCGCGGGACGACCAGGCGCTGGATCGGGTCGATGCCGAGCACCATCATCGCGTCGAGCTCTTCGCGGATCTTGCGCGCGCCGAGGTCGGCGCAGATCGCCGAACCGCCCGCGCCCGCGATCAGCAGCGCGGTCGCGATCGGAGACGCTTCACGGACAACGGCCAGTACGGCGGCAGAACCGGTGAAGGCCTGCGCGCCGAACTGCTTGATCAGCCCGCCGACCTGCAGCGCGATCACCGCGCCGAACGGGATCGCGACCAGCGCGGTCGGGATGATCGTCACGCTCGCCACGAACCACGCCTGCTGCAGGAACTCGCGCAGCTGGAACGGCCGCCGGACCGAGGCCCTGGCGGTGTCGAGCGCGAAAGCGAAGAGCGATCCTGCGTGCTTCAGCGGGGCGGTGGCGTCGACGGTCACGAAGTCGTCACCACATCACTCGCGAAGGAGCCGGGCGGTGGGGTCACGCCGTTGTCCTCGCACCACTGGCCCGGCGGGCGCTGCGTGGGCCGCAGTACGCCGGAACTGGGCAGTTGCTGGATCGGGATCGGGGGCAGCGGCGGCAGCTCCTGGTCGGCCTCGGCCGCGAGCTCGTCGGCGTCCTTCTCCTCGGACATGCCGATCGGGCCGATCCGCTGCGCGTTCAGGAACTGGCGGACCACAGGCTCCTCGCTGGACAGCAGCATCTCGCGCGGGCCGAACATGGCCAGGTGCCGGTGGTACAGCAGGCCGATGTTGTCCGGCACCGTCCGGGCCGTGTTGATGTCGTGGGTGACGATCAGGCAGGTCGCCTGGGTCATCTCGTTCAGGTCGATGATCAGCTGGTTCAGGAACGCCGTCCGGACCGGGTCGAGACCGGAGTCGGGCTCGTCGAAGAGCAGGATCTCCGGCTCGAGCACCAGCGCGCGGGCCAGCCCGGCCCGCTTGCGCATGCCGCCCGAGATCTCGGCGGGGAGCTTCTTCTCCGCGCCGACCAGGCCGACCATCTCCATCTTCTCCATCACGATGGAGCGGACCTCGGACTCGGACTTCTTGGTGTGCTCGCGCAACGGGAAGGCGACGTTGTCGTACAGGTTCATCGAACCGAACATCGCGCCGTCCTGGAACAGCACGCCGAACAGCTTGCGGATCTCGTAGAGCTGACGCTCCGAACAGGTGGCGATGTCCACGCCCTCGATGTGCACGTGGCCCTTGTCGGGCTTGAGCAGACCGATCAGCGTCTTCAGGAATACGGACTTCCCGGTGCCGGAAGGGCCGAGCATGACGCAGATCTCGCCGGCCGGCAGAGTCAGGGACACGTCTCCCCAGATCAGCTGGCTCCCGAAGGACTTGGACAGTCCCTCGACGCGGACTTCTACGCCCACCTGGCCCTCCTAGGTCGGTATGCCTCACGGGTTCGTCGTGCAGCCCCGACCGACGTGCTTTCGCCGGTTCAACGAGGGCGCGGTTGCTTAGGTTACGCACGAGTACGCTTTTGCGTAACCCCTGTCTGTCAAGTGATCACGACCGAAGAGTCACACTCTGGTCACGCACCGGAACCTTCGGAATCCTAGACCCGCCCTGAACGTGCCGAAGGGCGGCCCCGTAGGACCGCCCTCCAACTGGTATCACTTCGTTGTGCGGCTGGGCCGCACAGGTCACTTGAGGGTGACGGTGGCGCCGGCGCCCTCGAGGGCTTCCTTCGCCTTCTCGGCCGAAGCCTTGTCGACCTTCTCGAGGATGGCCTTCGGCGCGCTCTCGACGAGGTCCTTGGCCTCCTTCAGGCCGAGGCTCGTGAGGCCACGCACCTCCTTGATGACCTGGATCTTCTTGTCGCCGGCCGACTCCAGGACGACGTCGAACTCGTCCTGCTCCGCGGCCTCTTCGGCCGGGGCGCCCGGGGCGCCCGCAGCGGCGGCGACGGCGACGGGAGCGGCGGCGGTCACGCCGAACTCCTCCTCGAAGGCCTTCACGAACTCAGAGAGCTCGAGCAGGGTGAGGTCCTTGAACTGACCGAGCAGCTCTTCGGTGCTGAGCTTCGCCATTTTGGCGGTCCTTCCTTCACGTGTTGCTAGGTGATTACTGACTGGGGTCCTGCAGTGAATCGAACGTGTCAGCTGTCAGCTGACGCGGTCTCCTCGGTGCTCGCCTCGGCAGGCGCGTCGACGGTGTCTTGTACCGTCTCCGCGGCCGGAGCCTCGTCCGCCACGGGGGCGGCGTCGGCCGGCAGCTTGTCCTGCAGCGCCGCGAACAGGCGGGCAGCCTGTGCGAGCGGAGCAGCGAACAGCGACACCGCTTGCTGCGGGGCCGCCTTCATCGCACCTGCGAGCTTCGAGAGGAGAACCTCACGCGACTCCAGGTCAGCGAGCTTGGTGATCTCGTCGGAGCCGAGTGCCTTGCCGTCCAGCACACCGCCCTTGATGACGAGAAGGGGATTGGCCTTGGCGAAGTCACGCAGCCCCTTGGCCGCGACCACCGGGTCGCCCTTGATGAAGGCGATGGCCGACGGACCCTCGAGCAGGGAGTCGAACGACTCCACACCCGCGTCCTTGGCCGCGATCTTGGTCAGCGTGTTCTTCACCACGGCGTAGTGCACGTCGTCACCGAGCGTAGTGCGCAACTGCCGCAACTGCGCCACGGTGAGTCCGCGGTACTCGGTCAGCACAGCGGCGCCGGAGCTTCTGAAGTTCTCAGTCAGCTCCGCGACGTCGGCTGCCTTGTCCGGCCTCGCCATGGGTCTCCTTCCGCTCTGCAATTCAGCAGAGTTGGCTTCTATCGCCGCACCGGCCAAGACCCAGAAAATCGAAAACGCCCCTGCGCAGGCGCAAGGGCGTGAAGATGCAGACTCTCACTTACTTGTCACCTGCGCGGGCCGCCCACGAAGTTCATGGGACTTTCAGTTGCTCCGGGAGCAACGACCAGCGGTCTTCGGCAGAGTCAAGAGTAACCGCCGGTGACACGACGACCAAATCGGTTACTCCGGCGCCTGCGGACGGGCCGGGATCCACCGGTTCATCGCGGTCGCGGCGCCCCAGCCGACGAGTCCCATGAAGAGTACTGCGGGCCCGAGCCCGGCCACCGCAGTGACCGCGGCGACCATGAACGGTCCAGCCCCACTCCCCGCATCGGCGAACAACCTGAACGCGCCGAGGAACTGCGCCCTCCCGACGGGTGGTGAGGCGTCGGCGCCGAGCGTCATGATCACGCCGGCGCCCAGGCCGTTGCCGACTCCCATCAGCAGGGCGACCGCCGTCAGCGACGTGACCGAGTGGGTCAGCGGCAGCAGCAGGTGCGCCAGGCCGAGGACGAACATCGACGGTACGGCGACCCACTTGCGGCCGAAGCGGTCCATCACCGAACCGGCCGGATAGAAGAGCAGCATGTCCACGGCGCCGGAGATGCCGAAGATGATGCTGGTGGTCTGCGGATCCAGGCCGAGATGTTCGGCCCACAACGGGATCACGACTTGACGAGAGGCTCGGACCGCGCCGACGAGCAGTGCGCCGGAGCCGAGCGTTCGCAGTACCGGGAGATGCTCGCGGATGACGGCGGCGGTTGATTGCATGACTACTGGGTTGGCCATGCGCTTGCGGCGTACGGACTCGATGTCGGGGAGGCTGAGCAGGACGACGCAGGCGAGCGCGGCGGCGACCAGGTGGACCCAGTAGGCGCCGTCGGTGCCGAGGAACTTCATCGCAAAAGCGCCGACGAAGGGGCCGATGAACGAGCCGATCCGGCTGACGCCGCCGAGGGTCGAGAGTGCCCGGGCCCGCATGTTCAGCGGCACCGCTTCGCTGAGGTAGGCCTGACGGGCCAGGTTCCAAACGGCTCCGGCGACCCCGGTCAAGGCGATCGCGATGGCCAGACTCCAGACCGTCGGTACGACCAGGCAGCCGACCAGCGCTCCCGTGACCAGGACCGTGGCCAGCACCATCGCCCGGCGCTCACCGACCCGGGTCGCCAGCGTGCCGGCCGGGATGTCGCCGATCACCTGACCGAGGCCGGCAGCCGCGACGACAAGACCGGCGACCGCGACCGGGGCGCCGAGCTGAAGCGCGGACAGCGCGACGACCGGCGCGATCGCTCCCGAGCCGATGCCGTACAGCAGCGCCGGCAGATAAACCGATGGCGCGATCTTCCAGAGGCTGACGGGGGCTGCCATTTACGGCTCGGCTGTCTCCAAGGCGAGGGTCCTGAACTCAGTCAAAATATCCCGCTCGACCTCGGCCAGCGACCGCGTCTCACCGTCGGTGATCCATTGCCCGAAGGCGACGGCGAAGACGGTGACGCAGGTCTCTGCCGCGAGGGTCGCCGCCGGGTCTTCGATGTCGCGCTCGCGGAGTGCGTCGGCGAGTGCCGTGGCGAGGCCGGCGAGCTTCAGGAGTTCGCGTTCTTTGAGTGACTGGTTCGCCTGGATGACCTGCTGTCGCTGCCGCGACCAGGTGCGGCGTTCCGGCCCGAAGTACTGGGCGGTCTCGGTCAGGGCTGTGGTGATCAGCTCGAGGGGCGGACCGGCGGGGGCGTCGGCGATCGCGGTCACGAAGGCCTGTTGCAGTTGCTCCTCACCGCCGAAGAGGACTTCCTTCTTGTCCGCGAAGTGCCGGAAGAAGGTCCGCTCGGTCAGGCCGACGCTCTTGGCGATCTCGCCGACCGTCGTCTGCTCGAAGCCCTGCTCGACATACAGCTCCAACGCGGCGACGCGCAGCCGATCCGTCGCACCCGGCTCCCATCGCACCATGCCGGACAGTCTAGTTGATGACAGTGACTGACATTGCGAGCTATGTTTGTTGATGTCAGTCACTGACATAACTTTCTGAGGAGCTTTCATGCGCGTATTCGTCACCGGGGCATCTGGCTGGATCGGCTCCGCGGCCGTCGACGAGCTGCTCGCCGACGGACACCAGGTCGTCGGCCTCGCCCGCTCGGACGCCTCCACCACCTCGCTGGCCGCCAAGGGCGTGGAGGTACTCCGTGGCGACCTCGACGATCTCGAGGCGCTGCGAACCGGCGCGGCCGGCGCCGACGCGGTCATCCACCTAGCGAACAAGCACACCTTCGACGCCGCCGCGAACAACGCCGAGCGGGTCGCCGTCCAGACGTTGGGCGACACACTGGCCGGGTCCGGTCGACGGTTGCTGATCGCCGGCGGCATGAACCCGGCGCCCGGCCGCGCCTCGACGGAGGCCGACCCGTCGCCGTTCCACGGTCCCGACACCCCTCGGGGCGGCGCCGAGAACCTCGCACTGTCCTACCAGGACAAGGGCGTGCACCCGATCGTCGTACGCTTCGCGCCTACAGTCCACGGCGACGGCGACCACGGCCTGATCCGGATGCTCGTCACCGGCGCCCGTTCGGCCGGCTTCTCGGCGTACATCGCCGACGGCACCAACCGCTGGCCCGCCGTCCACCGCTCCGACGCCGCCCGCTTGGTTGCCCTAGGCATCAACAAGGCCCCAGCCGGCGCCATCCTCCACGCCGTCACCGAGGAAGGCGTCCCAACCCGCGCAATCGCCGAAGCAATAGCCCAAGGCCTGACCATCCCCGCCACCTCCGTAACTCCGGAGGAGGCAATCACCCACCTAGGCTGGCTGGGCGGCTTCTTCGGCCTGGACCTCCTGACCTCCAGCACCGCCACCCAAACCCTCCTGGGCTGGACCCCCACAGGCCCAACCCTCCTCGAAGACCTGCGTACTCCGAGCTACTTCAGCAGCTGAACTCAGGACGGATGCGCGACCGGGACGACGGTGAGAAGTTCCTCGAGCCCTCTGAAATCGTCAGGGTTCGTCGTGAACAGGGGCAGCTCTTCCGCGACGGCGATGCTGGCGATCATCAGATCGGCGATCCGGCGGCGCGGCGTACGGCCGGCGGCCACGACGGCCGCACAGATCCGGCCGTAGATCCGGGCAGCCTCGGTGTCGAACGGGATCGGGTCGAACTCGCTCTCGACCCGCTGGAGGACGTCCATCCGCCGGGCCCGCTCGGCATGCTCGTTGTAGGCGGCGTCGCTGCGCACCTGATGAGGGCCGGCCGAGAGCTCGGCCAGGGTGATGGTGGTGATGGCCATCTCGTCGGGCAGCTCGGCCGGATCGATCCATTTGCGCAGGATCACGATGTTCGTGTCGAGCAGCCCCTGCCGGTGATCAGCGGGCATACGGGTCGTCCGTCTCCTGGTCGACGTCGGCCTGCTGGTCGGCGCGGAAGTCCTCCAGCCGGATGTCCGGCGCCGAGTGCGACATCGCGGCGAACTCGCCGCGCGGGACGAAGCGCCGCCGGCCGCGGAGCGGGATCAGCTCACCGATCCGATGACCGTCCCTGGTGACGGTGAAGGCCTGCCCCCCTTGCACGGCGTCCATGATCTCCTTCGAACGCGTCCGCAGGTCGCGTTGGGTGATCTCGGTCTGTGCGCTCATGAAGCCAGGATAGCCGGACATCGCACGTGGTGCTACCAGGTAGCACCACGTGCCCCTGGGTCAGGAGAGGACTGCGAGGGCGTCGATCTCGACCAGCATCTGGGGGAGGGGGAGGCCGGTGAAGACGGTGGTGCGGGAGGGGAGGATGCCGCTGGGGGTGCGCGGTCCGACGAACTCGGCGTAGGCCTCGTTCATCGGGGCGAAGTCGTCGCGGGTGGTGAGGTACACGCGGAGCATCACGACGTCGTCGAAGGTGGCGCCGCCGGCCTCGAGGATCGCCTCGATGTTCTGCAGGACGCGGGTGGTCTGCGCCAACACGTCGCCCTCGTGGACGAACGCGCCGCTCTCCGGGTCGACCGAGCCCTGGCCGGAGACCTGCAGCACGTTGCCCTTGCGGACTCCCTGGGAGAACACCGGCATCGGCGCGGGGGCGTCGGGGGTGGAGATGGCGGTCTTGTCAGACATTTCGAGGGGTTCCTCTCGATCGGTTCGTTGGTGTGGTCGGCTAGTTGTTGTAGTCGGCGCCGATGGCGGCCGTGGTGGCGAGCAGGTCGGGCAGCAGTTCCAGCACCTGCTCATAGTTGAGCAGAACGTCCGGTACGGACACCGAGACGGCCCCCACCACCCGGCCGGAGCGCTCGGTGATCGGCGCTCCGATGCAGTTGATGAACGACTCGTGCTCGGCCCGGTCGTGCGCCCACCCCTGCGACCGGACCAGGTCGAGCTCGTCGCGCAGCTCGTCCGGTCCGGTGATCGTGTTCGGCGTGAACCGGTGGTACTCGATGGTGTTCAGCAGGCCTTCCCGCTGGCGCTTCGGCTGCGCGGCGAGCAGCACCTTGCCGACTGCGGTGCAGTGCAGTGCCGCCGGTACGCCGATCTGGCTGTACATCCGCACCGACTGCACGCTGTCGAGCTTGTCGATGTAGATGACCTGCCCGTTCTCGTATGCCGCCAGGTGCACCGTCTGCCCGGTCCTCTGGTTGAGCTGCCTTAGATACGGCGCAGCAACAGCCCGTACTACGTGCTGCTCCCGCGCCGCATCGGCCAAAGAGAACAGCCGCGACCCCAGCCGGTAGCGGTGCGCCTCGTCGCGGCGTACGAACCGCTCGACCTCCATGGTCCGCAGCAACCGGAGCACTGTCGTCTTGTGGACGTCGAGCTCGGTCGCAAGCTGATCCAGGGATCGGTCGCCCTCCCCCAGGCTCATCAGGATCTGCAGGGCTCTAGCCAAGCTCTGACTCACACCACACCTCCCATCAGCGCTGGAGACCTGATACCGGCCGGGCCGATCAGCGTGCTGGCCCAGTCCTCATCGGAACAGTCCAGCAGGGCCTGCCGCACGCGGGCGTCCGGCGGCGTCGCATGGTCATCCGGCACAGCCAGTACGGCCGCAGCACTCAGATGTCCCAGCCGCAGCCGGTGCTCCATCGGCAACCCCTGCAGCGTCCCAGCCAAGTAGCCGGCAGCAAAGGCGTCACCCGCACCCACTGGTTCCACTACGTCGACAGTGAGCGCCGGTACTTCGGCACGCCGCCCACCCGGCTCCAGCGCAACCGCCACATGAGCATCCGACTTCACCACGATCGTCGCGCGCGGCCCAAACAGCTCCCGCAACTCGTCGGGATCACCGGTGCCCGCAAAGACAGCAGCCTCGTCCGCACCGATCAGTACGACGTCAGCCGCCCGCAGCAGTCGCCACAACGGAGCAGGGTCGGTGCCACGCCACAGCGCCGGTCGCCAGTTGAGGTCCACACTCAGGGTGAAGCCCAAGGTGTCCCGCAGCGCCGCCAACCGGTCCAATAGCTGAGCGGCAGTAGTAGAGATAGCCGCAGTGATCCCAGTGGTGTGCACGAGCTCGGCACCGACCAACCGGTTGCGCACCGCGGGCCGATCCAGGAAGTCGGCATCCATGGCCGCCGCAGCCGAGCCGGAACGGTAGTAGTGCATCCGGGTCCGGCCATTGATCGTGTGCTTCACGTACAGCCCGGTCGGCCGGGTCGGGTCGTCCTCGACTCCGCCCACCTCGACCCCGCGGCTCGCCAGGTCGCTCAAGACGTGCCGCCCGAAGCCATCGGCACCGAGTCGCGAGATCCAGCCTGTCGGGATGCCCAGCGCGGCGAGTCCACCGGCGACATTGCACTCGGCCCCACCGACCGAACGCCGGAACGTCTCGACGTCCTCCAGCGGGGCACCGGTCTCGGCGGCGAGCATGATCATCGCCTCGCCCAGACAGACCGCCCGAGGTACCAGATCGGCCATCGATGAGTCCTCTCGGGCGGGATGTCGTTGACGGAAGTTCTGGCGCGATGCTACAACCGAGACGTCAGAATGCGCAACGAACGTTGCGCAGAACGCAACCAGCGCAGAGGACGTCATGTCAGCTTCGTACGATGCCGCCGCCGTCGCAGCCCTGGCCGACCAGCAGGTGAGCTGGCGGGACAAGGCGCTGCCGCCTGCTTTCTGGGGCCGGACCGTCGCCGACGTACTGGCCGGCAAGCCGCGCCTGTCCGAGCTGCCGACTCCCCTGCTCACCTTGTCCGCACCCGGCCTGCAGCACAACGTCGCTACGCTCGCCCGCTGGTGCACCGAGCATGGGGTCCAGTTGGCGCCGCACGGCAAGACCACGATGGCTCCGGCGCTCTGGGCTAAGCAGCTGGAGGCAGGTGCCTGGGGAATCACGCTGGCGAACGTCTACCAGCTAGGCGTCGCCAGGGCCTATGGCGTGAGCCGGGTGATGATCGCCAACGCGGTGGTCTCGCCGCTGCAGCTTCGCTGGATCGCAGATGAGCTTGCGGCCGATCCGGAGTTCCACGTGATGGTGTGGGCGGATTCGGTGCGCACTGTCGAGATCATGGAGGCGGCGCGGGCAGCGCACGTCGATTCGGGGGCGCGGCAACTCGACGTACTGGTTGAGGTTGGTGGAGTCGGTGGGCGGACTGGGGCTCGCGGTGTGGACACTGCGCTGGCAGTAGCCGCTGCTGTTGCGGCTGCTCCGACACTGCGGCTTGCTGGGGTCGCTGGGTATGAGGGGGCGATCGCGCACGGTGCCGATGAGGAGGGGCTTGAGCATGTCCGCTCCTACCTCCGGGACCTCGCTACTGTCCACGAGAGCCTCAAGTACGACGAGGGCGTAGTACCGGTCGTCAGTGCCGGTGGAAGCGCGTATTTCGAGCAGGTGGCGCAGGTACTGGCTCCGCTGGCTGCTGACGGTGCCCGGGTCGTGCTGCGGTCTGGCGCCTACATCGCTCATGACGACGGCTACTACCGCCGGATCTCGCCCCTGGGTTCCGAGCCCCGGACCGACGGCGACCGGCTGGTACCGGCCATGCACGGCTGGATCCGGATCACCTCGCAACCCGAACCAGGGTTGGCGATCTTCGACGCGGGCAAGCGGGATCTGCCGTTCGACGAGGACCTGCCGATGCCACAGCTGCTCCGGCCGCGATCCGCTGACGAGCACCTGCAGCCGGTCGAGGGCATGACGGTGACCAAAATGAACGACCAGCACGGCTTCCTGCGCTTCCCGCCAGACGTCTCTTTGGTGATCGGCGATGAGCTGCGGGTCGGCCTGTCGCACCCCTGTACTGCCTTCGACAAGTGGGGCCTGATCCCCGTCATCGACGACCCGGACGCCGATGATCCGGTCGTCGTCGACCTCGTTCGAACGTTCTTCTCATGACCGATCTGCTGATCACCGGCGGTACCGTCATCGACGGGACAGGCTCGGCCGGTGTCCAGGCCGACGTGGCCGTCGATGCGGGCCGGATCGTGGCCATCGGCGACTACTTGCCGGGCAGCTTCAGCGCCGACCGGACCATCGACGCGACCGGGCTGGTCGTCGCGCCCGGTTTCATCGACATGCACGCGCACTCGGACCTGCAGATCCTGGCCAACCCGGACCACACCGCCAAGGTCAGCCAGGGCGTCACGCTCGAGGTGCTCGGCCAGGACGGGCTGTCGTTCGCCCCGATCGACGACCCGACCAGGACAGCGGTACGACGCCAGATCGCGGGCTGGAACGGTGAGCCCGACGACTTCGACTTCTCCTGGTCGACGGTTGCCGGCTACCTCGACCGCCTCGACCAGGGGATCGCCTGCAATGCGGCGTACCTGGTCCCGCAGGGCACGCTGCGGATGATGGTGGTCGGTACTGCGAACCGCCCAGCCACAGCCGTCGAGCTGGACGAGATGAGGCGACTCCTGGCTGAGGGGTTGCAGCAGGGCTCGGTCGGGATGAGCAGTGGGCTCACCTACACGCCTGGGATGTTCGCTGACACCGCGGAGCTCGTCGAGCTGTGCAAGGTACTCGCGGAGTACGGCGGCTACTACAGCCCGCACCAGCGCTCCTACGGCAAGGGTGCGCTGGAGGCCTACGGCGAGATGATCGACATCGCCCGGCAGTCCGGATGCGCGCTGCACCTGACCCACGCGACGATGAACTTCGAGCCGAACAAGGGCCGCGGCGTCGACCTGCTCGCGATGATCGACGAGGCGCTCGCCGACGGCGTCGACATCACCACCGACACCTATCCGTACCTGCCTGGGGCAACCACTCTGTCGGCGATTCTGCCGAGCTGGAGCGCCGAGGGCGGCTCCGACGCCCTACTGGCCCGGCTGGCCGATCCGGCCGACCGCGAGCGGATCACCTACGAGCTGGAGCAGGTCGGCACCGACGGCTGCCACGGCTGCGTCACCGACTGGAACACGATCGAGATCGGCGGGGTGAAGAACGAGACCCTCAGCGGCGCGGTCGGCAACACCGTCGCGGAGATCGCGGCCGGGATCGGCAAGCCGCCGTCCTGGGTCTTCTTCGACCTGCTGATCCGGGACAACCTGGCGACGACGATCCTGCAGCACGTCGGCCACGAGGAGAACGTGCAGGCGATCATGAAGCACCCGACCCACACGGGTGGCTCGGACGCCATCCTGGTCGGCGGCAAACCACACCCGCGGGCGTGGGGCACCTTCCCCCGGTACCTCTCCCATTACGTCCGTGAGCTGGGCGTTCTCGAGCTCGCCGACTGCATCCACCACCTGACCGGCCGGCCCGCCAAGCGGCTGCGGCTGACCGATCGGGGGCTGGTCCGCGAGGGGTACCACGCGGATCTGGTGCTCTTCGACCCCGCCGGCGTACGGGACACCGCGACCTTCGACAACCCCCGCCAACAGGCCGAGGGCATCCCCTGGGTGCTGGTCGGCGGCGTCCCCGTCATCGACTCCGGCCACCGCACCAACGCCCTACCCGGCCGCGCCATCCGCCGTACGTCCGCCACCCCCGGCGCCCACGCGACCCCTGCCGCCCCTCAGGAAGGAAACTAGATGACCACGCTGGACCTGCTCCGCGCCGATCGGGTGCTGAGCGTCGTACGCGCTCCGGCCCTCGAAGACGCCCGCGACCTGTGCTCCGCACTCGTTGCCGGTGGCATCCATGTGATCGAGCTGACGTTCACCACCCCCGACCTGCCCCGGCACCTCGAGCGGGCCGCTTCCGGTGATACCGGTGCAGTGGTCGGCGCCGGTACAGTGCAGACCGCCGCGCAGGCCCAGTCAGCCATCGACGCGGGCGCGGCCTTCCTGGTCACGCCCGGGCAAGGCCCTGAGGCCGGGGCGATCGTCGCGGCCGCGCAGGGCGCCGGGATCCCCATCGTGCTCGGGTCTTTCACGCCCTCCGAGGTGATGACAGCGCTGGCGCTCGGCGCGGATGCGGTCAAGATCTTCCCCGCGCACCACCTCGGCCCGAAGTACCTGAAGGATCTCAACGGCCCGTTCCCGGGCGTACCGCTGGTGCCCTCCGGTGGCGTCAACGCCGGCAACGCCAAGCGGTTCCTCGAAGCCGGCGCGCTCGCGGTCAGCGCCGGTACCGATGTCGTCTCCCCCGCCGACATCACCGCCGCCAACTGGTCCCAGATCACCAGCAACGCCAAGGCTTTCTGCGCCGCATTGAGCTGATATCCGCCCCCAATTCACCCCTCGGAGCGCCCCTATGTCCGGAGCCATCGATTGGCTGCACCATGACACCGCAGGCTTGCTGCTGCTGTGCCTGGTGGCCATCGCGCTGCTGTTGTTCCTGATCATCAAGATCAAGCTCGAACCGTTCATCTCGCTGCTCGCCACCGGCCTGTTCCTGGCCCTGGCCGCCGGGCTGAACGTCCGAACCATCGTCGGTACGGCACTGAAGTCGAGCGACTCCGTGCTGGAGAAGGGTTTCGGCGGCATCCTCGGCCATATCGCCGTCATCATCGGCCTCGGCACCGTGCTCGGCGCGCTGCTGGAGAAGTCCGGTGGCGCCGACGTGCTCAGCCGCCGGCTGCTGAAGCTGTTCGGGCCGAAGGGCACCCCGGTCGCGATGGGCCTGGTCGGCCTGATCTTCGGCATCCCGGTCTTCTTCGACATCGGCATCTTCGTGCTCGCCCCGCTCGTGTACGTCGCCGCGAAGCGCGGCGGCAAGTCGCTGGTCCTCTACGCCCTGCCCGTCCTGGCAGGCCTTTCGATGACGCACGCGTTCCTGCCACCCCACCCCGGTCCGACCGCTGTCGCCGGGCTGCTGCACGTCGACATGGGCTGGCTGATCATCATCGGCCTGGCGTGCGGTCTGCCCGCGTTCGCCGTGGCCGGCATCGCCTGGCCGCTCTACATCGCTCCGCGGGTACCGGTGACCGTGCCGGACGAGTACGTCGTCGCCGAGGACCCCGAGGAGGCCAAGCCCGAGCCGTCGCTGGGTCTGGTGATGGCGGTCATCCTGCTGCCGCTGGTGCTGATCCTCGGCGCGACGTTCGGCACGCTGATCCTCGACCCGCAGCGCGATCTGCTGAGCTTCCTCACGTTCCTCGGCAACCCGGCCGTCGCGCTGTTGCTGGCCGTCTTGCTCGCGTACTACCTGCTCGGCGTACGCCGTGGCATGACGAACGCGGAGTTCAGCGAATTGAGCAGCAACTCGCTCAAGCCGGTCGGCATGATCCTGCTCGTCGTCGGCGCGGGTGCGTTCTTCGGAGCGGTCATCTCGGCGACCGGTGTCGGCGCCGCTCTGGCCAAGAGCCTTTCCAGCGCTGGGCTTCCGGTACTGCTGCTCGCGTACGTCATCTCCTGTGGTCTGCGGATCGCGCAGGGCTCGGCGACCGTGGCGATCGTGACGACCGGTGGCATCGTCGGTCCGCTGGTGACGACGGAGGGCTACTCGCAGGCGCACCTGGCGCTGATCGCGGCGGCCATCTGCGCCGGCTCGATCATCCTCAGCCACGTCAATGACGGCGGCTTCTGGATCGTCGCGAAGTACTTCAACATGACCGTCAAGGAAACCCTGCTGACCTGGTCGGTCCTGGAGACCATCCTCTCCCTGGTCGGCTTCGGGATGGCCTCCCTGCTCTGGGTGATCATCTAGGCGGGATCGACGGTGAGGCTGCCGTTGGTGGTGCGCAGCTTCAGGGTGTTCGGGGCGCTCGGGTCGTTGGCGACGCCGAGCGTGGTGGATCCACCGCTGGCGGCGGCGTCGATCGAGTACGCCGCCGTCCCCGGCACCTCGAGATGGAGCGAGCCGTTGCTGGTACTCGCGTCGACCGCACTCGCCCCGCGGACGAACGCGAGATCCAGCGAGCCGTCCACCACCGACGCCGTCACCTGCTCACTCTTCAACCGCACCCCGTCGACCGACCCGTTGTCGGCGTGCAGATCCACCCGGCCGGACAGATCCCGCAGGTCCAGCGAGGTCAGCGAGGTGGTCACCGACAACGACGTCGCGGACGGCAGTTGCACGGTCGCCGAGATCTCGCAGCCGGACCTGCGGCAGCTGACGCCGATCTTCAGCTCCTTGCCGTCGACCGTCCCGGCATCGGTCCGGGGCGGGTCGTCGGTGTAGGTCCCGCTCACCTGGAGATGGACCTTGCCGTCCGTGCTCGGCTCGATGTCGAGTGGCACGTCGGACACGACCGTGACCAGTTCGATCGGCTGCCGGTACTCCGAACTGAAGTCGTAGTCCACCTTGCCGCGAATCGTCGACAGGGTGATCGCCCCACCGCCCAGCACGACCGCGAGTACCGGGATCAGGCCCAGCAGCAGCAGTTTCCGTTGCGCCGCGGTCATCAGTCCTCCAGGTACTTGAGTACGGCGCGGACCCGCCGGTGCTCGCCGTCCGTGGCGGCCAGGCCGAGCTTGGCGAAGATGTTGCTGATGTGCTTCTCGACCGACCCCTCGCCGACCACCAGCGCCTCCGCGATCCCTGCGTTCGAACGTCCCTCTGCCATCGCTCGCAAGACATCCTGCTCGCGTGGGCTCAAAGCTTTGAGCGGGTCGGCCCGGCGGGACCGGACCAGGAGTTGCGAGATCACCTCGGGGTCGAGCGCAGCACCACCGGCCGCGACCCGGCGCAGCCCGTCGATGAACTGGTCGACATCGGCCACCCGGTCCTTCAGCAGATAGCCGACCCCGCCGGGGTTGTTGCCGATCAGCTCGCTGGCATAGCGCTCCTCGACGTACTGCGAGAGCACCAGCACCCCGATCTCCGGCGACCGCTGCCGGACCACGAGCGCGGCCCGTAGCCCTTCGTCGGTGAACGTCGGCGGCATCCGTACGTCGACGACGCAGACGTCCGGCCGATGCTCGTCGACCGCTTTGAGCAGCCCGTCGCCGTCACCGACCACGGCCACCACCTCGCAGTCCTGCTCCTCGAGCAACCGGACCAGCCCTTCACGCAGCAGGACCGAGTCCTCGGCGATCACTACCCGCATGACTCCTCCGTCCGGTCCTCGATGATCAGTGAGCACAGGGCACCTCCGCGGTGAGGGTGGTCGGGCCGCCGAGCGGGCTGGTCACAGTGAGAGTTCCGTCGACGCCGCCGACCCGGTCTGCCAGGCCGCGGAGTCCGGTACCGAGCCCGGCGTCGGCGCCGCCGCGACCGTCGTCGGCGACCACGATGGTGAGCACATCGCCGGCCCGATGGATCCGGACCTCGGCCCGCGCGGCCTGGGCGTGCTTGGCCACGTTGGTGAGTGCCTCGGTGACGACGAAGTACGCGATCGACTCGATCGTCAGCGACGGCCTCGGATCGATCTGTATCTCCACCCGCACGGGCAACGGCGCTCGCGCGGCCACCGCCGAGATCGCCGCATCGAGTCCTCGATCGGTCAGTACGGGCGGGTGCAGCCCTCTGGTCAGGTCGCGCAGCTCGCTGATCGCCAGCAGCGCCTCGGCGTGCGCTTCCTCGATCAGAGGCTGTATCTCGGTACCGGCAGCCTTGTTCTTGGCCCGGCCGAGCGTCATGGCCAGCGATACCAGCCGCTGCTGGGCACCGTCGTGCAGATCGCGCTCCATCCGCCGCCGCTCGCCCTCGGCGGAGTCGACGACCTGCTGCCGGCTGGTGACCAGTTGGTCGACGCGCTCAGCCAACTCGCCTGTCTCGGACCGCCCGAGGAAGCTACGAGCCAGCATGGCGTCGACCGCCGAGAGCCCTCGGATCAGTAGGGGCGATACCAGCAGCAGGAACAGCAGGGCGATACCTGTGATCCGCAGTGCCTCGTCTGACGAGTCGATCACGAATGGGCCGACCTGTGCCCGGCCTGCGGAGAACTTGTCGAAGAAGACCGGCAAGGCGATCAGTACGGGCGGCACGGACCAGGCCACTACTACCCCGAGGAGCGAGACCAGGGCCATGGGCAGCAGCAGGAGGAAGTACAGGAACTGGCGCCACAGCCCGCGGTCCGCGAGGGCGGCCCGAGCATCAGCGGCCGTGCTGCCGGTCTGCTCGGGTGGGATCAGCGCAAGGATCACCTGTTCCCTGGTGAGCTTCGCCCTGGTGCGCTCCCAGCCGCCGAGGGTGTAGACGCCCCGGGTGGCCCACTGGGTCAGCGGAAGCCCTATGGCGGCCAGCGGCAGAGCAAGGGCCGCCACCGTGAGCAGTACGAGGACAAGGAGCCCGGCGACGACCACTACGGCTATGTCGAGCACCAGGTGCACAGTGGCCAGCCACAGGTACGGCGAGCGCCACAGCCGCCAGGGCGTCCAGGGCACTGCGCTCATACCGAGGTTGTTGGCCATGAGCAACAACCTACGACCCGGCGTGACCACTGGGCAGCCGGGAAACCCCCGGATCGACCGGGGGTTATCCCCCACCCGGGTTCGTGGGCTGGCCGGGCTGTGCCATGGCACACATCAAGGAATTCTCGAAGGCATGACGACGCTGATCAATAACGTGCTGGGAGACGCCATCGACGACCGGATCGCCGAGGCGCTGGACGACTACCTCGCCGAGGGGCGGCTGGACGGGAAGATCCGTCCGCGCCGGTCCGCGGTCGGCATCGCGACCTTGGTCGCGGGCGGAGTGGCGGTCGTGCTGCTGCCTTGGGTGCTGATCCTTGCCGTCACGCTGCCATCCACTTACGAGGCCAACAACTGGAACCTCGCCTGGATCGGGCTCGACCTGGCCATCGCGGTGACCGCTGGTCTGACTGCCTTTCTGTTGCACCGCCGCGATCCCCGCGCGGCGCTGACCGCGGTCGCGGCCGGGACCTTGCTGGTCGCGGACGCCTGGTTCGACATCAGCACCTCCGGTCCCGGTCTCGACCACCATCTCGCACTGGCCCAAGGCCTGGTGCTGGAGCTCCCGCTGGCGATCTGCGCATTCGTTCTCGCCAGCAGGACCCTCCGGCCACGCCCCGAGCGGGCGACTATCGGCCTATCAGTTCCAGCACTGATCCCTCGTGCAACTCTTCGTACACCCGGTCACGGAGCTGATTCGCTTCGGCATCGGTCAGCGTCCGGTCGAGCGGTCTGAGCACCAGCCTGACCAGCACGTTCCGCTGGCCCTTCGTGAGCTGAAGCCGTTCCCTCGCAGCCGCGGGAAGGTCGTCGTACGCCGTCTCGCCGCGTATCTCGACCGATTCCGCCACGTCGGCGACGCCCAACGCACGCCGGACCCGGTCCCCGAGCAGCTCCTCCGAGAGGTCGACGTCCGGCCCGACCACGACCGACAGGTCACGCTTGACGGCGGGCATTGCGGAGACCGGCTTGTACGGCGAGAGGTCCAGCATCTGCTCGGCGACTCGTGGATCGGTTGACCTGAGCAACCGGATGTCCCGGATCCCCTTGTGCAGCATGAGCAGCCGGTCGAGGCCAGGGCCCATCGCGAGTCCCGTCCAGCTCTCGTCGAGCCCGGCCTTGCGGAGTACGGCGGGAGCCGCGACTCCACATTCGCCGATCTCGATCCATTGGTCGTCGAGCAGCACGTCGATCTGGCGACCGTGGATTGTGTACGGGTGGACGGCCGGGACTGTGCGGTAGGTCTGGCCGGGCAGGACCGTCTCGACGAGCTTGGCGATCATGGCTTCCAGTTCGGGTTCGCCGAGCGTGACGTTGCGGCTGATCCGCCAGAGGTCGAGCTGGTGCGGCGTACCGGTGTGTTGCCAGTCGACGGAGTCGCGGCGGTAGCAGATGCCGGCGCAGACCATCAGTACATCGGATGCCTCTGACGCAGCCAGCTCGCGCAGGGCTGGCGGGATCATGGCGGAGGTGTGGCTTCGCAGTACCTGGGTCGGCGAGGCGTAGCGGGTGTAGCGCTCTTCGCGGGTGACCGCGCCGGCGGCGTACCCGAGGTTGTCGTAGTTGTCGGCCAGGGTGACGACCGGATGGTCGCGGCGGGTCCAGATCTCCGTGTACGGCCAGGCGTGGCTGAGCGCAGTACGGACCTGGTCGACGACCAGCTGGATCGCATGCGGTCCTTGAGCCGGATCGGCCAGGTCGCGCAGGGCGAGGTTGTCGTTGAGTTCTTCGGTAGTGAGTACAGCCATGAGTTATCTCTCCTGTGAGCAGCGGGTCCGGGGAAGAACACACCCCGACCGGCCGCGGTCACCTCAGGAGAGAGCGCAGCAGCGACTCACCCCGTCGGCACCAACGTGCCGGCCGGGGCGCAGAAATCGCTGCCCGTACTGCCTCATGCCCCCAACCATACCGCCCCGCCCAACCACACGCCCCGCCTTTCCTCCCCATCGCCCGGCCTACTCAGCGAACACCTGCCGCTGGGCGACTTTGTGCACCGCCCGAGCAGATCAGGCGGACGAATGCGCTCAGGTCGAGCACAAAGTCGACTCGTGGAGTGCGGCGGTGGATATGGCGCGGAAGGCCTGGAGGTGCTCGGGGTAGAGCCGGCGGGGTGGAAGGATCCGTGGCATGCGATGGATCGACGGTCTGGAGGCAGCCGCTGCCGAGAAGCTGCCGGAGCCTGTGCACCGGTACTTCCGCCAGGGCTCGGCGAGTGGGATCAGCGTCGGAGAAGCGGTCGCGGCCTGGAACGCCTACCGCTTCCGGCCGCACGTGCTGACCGATGTGTCGACGGTTGACCTCAGCACGACCGTGCTGGGGACACCTGTCGACCTCCCCGTACTGGTCGCCCCCACGACACTGCAGCGGCAGGCGTCTCCCGACGGAGAGCTGGCCATGGCCGCCGGAGTAGGCGCCGCCGGTTCCGTGCTCGGAGTCTCCAGCAACGCCGGTACTACGTTCGCGGCGGTCGGCGAGGTCGGTACGCCGTGGTGGGTGCAGATCTATGTGGTGAAGAACCGCGACATCACCCTCAAGATGCTCGATGCCGCTGTCGCCGGGGGCGCGCGGGCCGTAGTACTGACCGCTGACACTCCTGTGGTCGGCCGCAAGGAGGACGACGGCCCGACTGTCTGGTCGGTAGCTCCCTCCGACCACCTGCTGGCCAACCTGCCCGACGGCGACTACGGCGACGACGACCTGGACAAGGCCGACGACCTCACCCCCGACGTAATCGGCTGGCTCACCGAACGCACGGGCCTCCCGGTCCTGGTGAAGGGCGTACTCCGAGCAGACGACGCCAACCGCTGCTCCGACGCCGGCGCCGCAGGAATCATCGTCTCCAACCACGGCGGCCGCCAGTTGGACGGCGCAATCCCCACCGTCCAAGCCCTCCCCGAGGTAGCCGCAGCCCTCTCCGGCACCCCCACAGAACTCTACGTGGACGGCGGAATCCGCCGAGGCGAACACATCCTCGCGGCTCTCGCCCTAGGCGCCCGAGCCGTCCTGGTCGGCCGCCCCGCCCTCTGGGCCCTAACAGTCGACGGCTCCGCCGGCGTCACCCGCCTACTCACCGACCTGGGCGACGAACTAGAACACGCCATGCGCCTCGTCGGCGCCCCCACACTGGCCGACCTAACCCCAGACCTCATCACCAGATAGCTCTCGTCTCCGCACCCAGAACCAGCATCCGGCGATCCCTGCCCACCGCGGTGACCTACACCCGCCCCGGCCAGACCGGCCGCACCCTGGCCAGCCAACACCCACACCAGCAAGCCCACGGATATGGCGACGCCAGCCAACCCCAGCCCCACCCCGGCCGGGGTCGTACCTGCACCCGCCAGCCCACGGCTACGCCGGCCAGACCACAGCTATCCCGGGCAGGCCATACCCACCCGGACCAGCCCACCGATCCGGGCCAGGCCGCCGCCACCCCAGCCAGCCCGCTCCAGCCCATTGACGCCGGCGGATCGCCGCAAGCGCACGCGTGCACGGCACACGGCAGGCACCTCACCCCCTGCACGAGCCGCCGGCCACCCCGCCATCACCAGGCGGGCGACGTCGGAGCAGGCGCCCATCACCCCACCAGACGCCCACCCCTGCGGAGCCAGCCAGCTCACCCACACCAAGCCGGGCGAAGCAGGACCACCGCTCAGCACCACGCCAACTGCTTGCCCCTGCGCGAGACGCCAGCCACCTCGCCCTCACCCAGCGGGCGACGCAGGAGCACGCGTGTACTCGCAGAGGGGTGGGCGGGAGCGTCCGGAGCAGGGAGCGACGCAGGAGCGAGCAGCGCAGGGCGCGTGGGACAGCAGAACGCCCCGGTCCAAACGGACCGGGGCGTTCTGGTGGAAGTACCGGAGAGGCTCAGGCCTCTTCGTTCTCCTCGAGGAGGTTGCGGGTCAGGTTGGGGTCAACCTGGACGCCCGGACCCATCGTCGTCGAGAAGACGGTCTTCTTGATGTAGCGACCCTTCGAGCTGGAGGGCTTCAGCCGGAGAATCTCCTCCAGTGCGGCGCTGTAGTTCTCCACCAGCTGGGCCTCGTCGAAGGAGACCTTGCCGATGATGAAGTGCAGGTTCGCGTGCCGGTCGACGCGGAACTCGATCTTGCCGCCCTTGATGTCGGTGACAGCCTTCGTCACGTCCGGGGTGACGGTGCCGGTCTTCGGGTTCGGCATCAGACCACGCGGTCCGAGTACGCGACCCAGCCGGCCGACCTTGCCCATCATGTCCGGGGTGGCGACGACGGCGTCGAAGTCGAGCCAGCCGTCGGTGACCTTCTTGATCATGTCGTCGTCACCGACGTAGTCGGCGCCGGCGGCCAGTGCGGCCTCGGCCTTCTCACCGGTGGCGAAGACGAGGACCCGTGCCGTCTTGCCGGTGCCGTGCGGAAGGTTGACGGTGCCGCGCACCATCTGGTCGGCCTTGCGAGGGTCGACCCCGAGCCGCATCGCGACGTCGATGGTCGAGTTGAACTTCTTGCCGGTCGCACCCTGCTTGGCGAACTTGATCGCCTCGAGCGGGGTGTACAGGTGGTCGAAGTCGATCTTCTCCGCGATCGCGCGGTAGCTCTTGCTGCGCTGTGCCATTTCAAATCTCCTGTGTACGAACGCCTTCTGCAGCGTTCGTGTCGTGGTGTAAACGGGCGAACTACTCGCCCTTCCACTCCTGCTGGCTCACCGAGGTGAACCGGAAAGAGGTACTACTTCTCGATCGTGACGCCCATCGAGCGCGCGGTGCCCTCGATGATCTTCATCGCGGCGTCGATGTCGCGCGCGTTCAGGTCGGGCATCTTGGTGGTGGCGATCTCGCGGACCTGGTCCTTGGTGATCTTGCCGACCTTGTCCTTCTGCGGGACGGCCGAACCCTTCTGCAGGCCCGCGGCCTTCTTGATCATCTCCGGCGCCGGCGGCGTCTTGGTGATGAACGTGAAGGAGCGGTCTTCGTAGATGGTGATCTCGACCGGCACGACGTTTCCGCGCATGGACTCCGTCTGGGCGTTGTACGCCTTGCAGAACTCCATGATGTTGACGCCGTGCGGACCGAGCGCGGTACCGACCGGCGGGGCCGGCGTCGCGGCGCCGGCCTGGAGCTGCACCTTCACGAGGGCAGCGATCTTCTTCTTGGGAGGCATTCTCTCGGGTCCTTAGACTTTCTGGATCTGGCTGAAGCTGAGTTCCACCGGGGTCTCCCGGCCGAAGATCTCCACCAGCGCCTTGATCCGCTGGGCGTCGGCATTGATCTCCGTGATGGTGGCGTGCAGGGTCGCGAACGGCCCGTCGACGACCATGACCGAGTCGCCCACACCGAAGTCGGCGACCTCGACCTTCTTCTTGGCCGCGGTCTTGGTGGGTGCGGCACCGGTCTCGGCAGCCGCCGCCTCGGCCGCCGCCACGACGGCCGGAGCGAGCATCTTCTCGACCTCTTCGAGGCTGAGCGGGACCGGCTTCTGGCTGTTCCCGACGAAGCCGGTCACCGACGGCGTGTGCCGCACGGTCGACCAGGACTCGTCGGTCAGGTCCATCCGGACCAGCACGTAGCCGGGGAGCACGGTGCGCTTGACCATCCGGCGCTGCCCGTTCTTGATCTCGGCGACCTCTTCGGTCGGCACGACGATCTCGAAGATGAAGTCCTCCATGTTCAGGGAGTTGATCCGGTTCTCGAGGTTGCCCTTGACCCGGTTCTCCATCCCTGAGTACGTGTGCACCACGTACCAGTCGCCGATCTGGGAGCGCAGCGTGTTGCGCAGCTCCTCCAGCGGGTCGCCCGGCTCGGCCGGCTCGACCTCTTCTTCGGCTTCGTCCTCGTCCGCCTCGTCGGCGGAGTCGTCACCGGCGGACGAGAAGACGACCTCGTCGACCTCGGGCGCCGCCTCGGTGGTGTCGTCCGGCGCCGTCTCGGCGGTCTCCTCGGCGAGCTCGTCCGCGGCGTCGTCGATGTCGGCCTCGGTGACCACCTCGGCGTCCTCCGCGTCGTCGGCGGCCGCTACGACCACCACCGGCTCGTCGTCGGAGTCGTCGGAGTCGGCGGTACCGTCCTCGGCCTCGTCGTCAGCGGCGTACTCGCTGTCGGCGGCCAGTGGCACGTCGTCGTCATCGCCGACCTCGACCTCGATGTCCTTGAACAGGTCGTCGTCGTCATCGTCGTCGGAGTCGTCGAAACCCAAGTCGAGATCGAGGTCGTCGTCGGAGTCAGCGGATACGTCGAACTCGTCCTCGTCGAGGACCTCGTCGTCGCGCTGGTCGGACACGTTGTACTCCGTCATCTGTGCATCGGGTGGTGGAACCGGGGTGGGCTCCGGCTGTGCTGCGGGCGGCGGCTGTGGCGTCAGCCGAAGATCTTGAACATCGCCCAGCCGAAGGCGAGGTCGAGCACCGACACGATCGCGATGACGAACACCACGAAGGTCAGCACGACCACGAAGTAGGTGGACAGCTGCTTGCGGGTCGGCCAGACCACCTTGCGGAGCTCGGCGACCACCTGGCGGTAGAAGCGCAGCAGGCGGTTCCCGCCCTTGCTCTCCGCAGGCTTGCCGGCGCCGGACGGTGCCGGGGTGCGCGTCTCCGTCACGACCTACCTCTTTCGCTAGCGGCGGCCTGATCGGCCTTGTACCGATCAGGATTTGCAGGGCACGAGGGACTTGAACCCCCAACCTTCGGTTTTGGAGACCGATGCTCTGCCAGTTGAGCTAGTGCCCTCTGCAAAGTTCCGAACGCCGCTGGACCTGATCTCGGGCATGCCGAGTCAGGGCCATCTACGCCCGGACTAGAAGAGTGTACGGGGTCGGGGCCACCTGGTCGAACTGAGCCCCAGGGTGCTCCCGGTCCCCGCCACGGTGGCGAACCTCCGTGGACTTCGGGCCGGACGTCGTACTGCGGGCAGAACCTTACCGTCTCCACGACCGTGCAACGCCAGGGGGGCCACCATGGTTCCGGTCACCTGGCGATACCCGGATGTGACGACGGGCGGGTCAGTGCCAGGATGGGGGCCATGGTCTCCCGCATCTCCGCACGTATCGGTGCAATCAGTGAATCGGCCACCCTCGCTGTCGACGCGAAGGCGAAGGCCCTCAAGGCGGCCGGCCGTCCGGTCATCGGCTTCGGCGCCGGCGAGCCGGACTTCCCGACCCCGGACTACATCGTCGAGGCGGCCGTCGTGGCCGCCCGCGATCCGAAGAACCACCGCTACAGCCCGGCGGGTGGTCTGCCCGAGCTCAAGCAGGCCATCGTCGAGAAGACGAAGCGGGATTCGGGGTACGAGATCGAGGCGAGCCAGGTGCTCGTCACCAACGGCGGCAAGCACGCCGTCTACAACACGTTCGCCACCCTGCTCGACCCGGGCGACGAGGTACTGCTGCCCGCGCCGTACTGGACGACGTACCCGGAGACGATCCAGCTGGCCGGCGGTGTGCCGGTCGAGGTGCTCGCCGACGAGAGCCAGAACTACCTGGTCACCGTCGAGCAGCTCGAGGCGGCCCGGACCGAGAAGACGAAAGCCCTGCTGTTCTGCTCCCCGTCGAACCCGACCGGCGCGGTCGACACCCCCGAGGCGATCGAGGCGATCGGCCGCTGGGCGCTCGAGCACGACATCTGGGTGATCACCGACGAGATCTACGAGCACCTCACCTACGGCGACACCAGGTCCACCTCGCTGCCGGTGGCCGTACCGGAGCTCGCCAACCAGACCGTCGTCCTGAACGGCGTCGCCAAGACGTACGCCATGACCGGCTGGCGGGTCGGCTGGATGATCGGCCCGAAGGACGTCATCAAGGCGGCCACGAACCTGCAGTCGCACCAGACCTCGAACGTCTGCAACGTCGCCCAGCGGGCCGCGATCGCCGCGCTGACCGCCGACCTGAGCGCCGTCGAGGAGATGAAGGTCGCCTTCGACCGGCGGCGCAAGCTGATGGTCCAGCTGCTGAACGAGATCCCCGGCATCGAGTGCCCGGAGCCGACCGGCGCGTTCTACGCGTACCCGTCGGTCAAGGGTCTGCTCGGCAAGGAGATCAACGGCAAGGTCGCGAACACCTCGACCGATCTGGCCGGGATCATCCTCGACGAGGTCGAGGTCGCGGTCGTTCCCGGCGAGGCGTTCGGCGCGCCCGGCTACCTGCGGCTGTCCTACGCCCTCGGCGACGCCGATCTGACCGAGGGCATCGGCCGGATCGCCAAGCTGCTCAGCTGACCACCCTTGGCTGACCACTGGCAGACCGCCCGGTTTCTTCTCCGGGCGGTCTGTCGGTAACCTTCTGTAATGACGGATCGGGACCTGCGGCTGCTGCCGAAGACCCACCTGCACCTGCATTTCAGCGGGTCGATGCGGCACCTAACGCTGGTCGAGCTCGCCGACAAGCACGGCGTCCGGCTGCCCGACGCCCTGCGCACCGACTGGCCGCCGGAGCTGTCCGCGGCCGACGAGCGCGGCTGGTTCCGCTTCCAGCGGCTGTACGACGTCGCCCGGTCGGTACTCCGCACCGAGGACGACGTCCGTCGCCTGGTCCGGGAGGCCGCCGAGGACGATCGCGCGGACGGCTCCCGCTGGCTGGAGATCCAGGTCGACCCCTCTGGGTATGCGAGCCGGTTCCGCGGCATCACCGAGTTCACCGATCTGGTACTCGACGCAGCCCGCGACGCATCGGCGAGCACCGGCATCTCGGTCCAGGTCGTCATCGCCGCCAACCGCACCCGGCATCCCCTCGACGCCCGGACTCTCGCCCGGCTCGCCGCGCAGTACGTCGGGCGCGGAGTGGTCGGCTTCGGCCTGTCCAACGACGAGCGCCGCGGTACTACCTCCGAGTTCGCCCCGGCGTTCCGTATCGCCCGTCACGCGGGCCTGCTGGCCGCACCTCATGGCGGCGAGCTGTGCGGTCCCGCGACCGTGCGGACGTGCCTCGACGAGCTGGGTGCCGGCCGGGTCGGGCACGGCGTGCGAGTCGTCGAGGACCCCGACCTGCTGAAGCGAGTGGTCGACGCACAGGTCGCGCTGGAGGTCTGCCCGGCGTCCAACGTGTCGCTGGGCGTCTACCGGCGACCGGAGGACGTACCGCTGCGGCAGTTGTACGAGGCAGGCGCCCGGATCGCGCTGGGGGCCGACGACCCGTTGCTGTTCGGATCGCGGCTGGCCGAGCAGTACGAGACGGCTCGGAGCGTGCACGGTTTCAGCGATGTCGAGCTGGCCGGCCTGGCGAAGGGCTCGGTGCTCGCGTCGACGGCGCCTGCCGAGGTGCAGAAGGGCTTGCTCGCCGAGATCGACGAGTGGCTCGGAGTGAGCCACCCCGCGCCGATGCCCACCGCGTCGTAGCGAGTGCACAATGAGTGCTTGCCGGGTGCATCAAGAGGGCATTGCGGCGGCCTGGCGGCGGGCCTAACTTTGCGTTCATGACGCCGACGAAGATCCTGCTGCCCGAGGACGAGCTGCCGACCCGCTGGTACAACGTGCTGCACGATCTGCCGACGCCACCGCCGCCGGTGCTGCATCCCGGCACCGGGCAACCCGTCGGGCCGGATGACCTCGCGCCGCTGTTCCCGATGGACCTGATCATGCAAGAGGTGTCGCAGGAGCAGTACATCGACATCCCTGGTGAGGTGCTCGACGTCTATCGGCTGTGGCGGCCGAGTCCGCTCTACCGGGCGCACCGGCTGGAGAAGGCGCTCGATACGCCGGCGCGGATCTACTACAAGTACGAGGGCGTCTCACCGGCCGGGTCGCACAAGCCGAATACGGCGGTGCCGCAGGCCTACTACAACGCCAAGTCGGGAGTACGGAAGCTCACGACCGAGACGGGTGCCGGTCAGTGGGGAACCGCGCTGGCCTTCGCATGCGCGCAGTACGGGCTGGACTGTGAGGTCTGGCAGGTGCGGGCGTCGTACGACCAGAAGCCGTACCGCCGCACCATGATGGAGGTGTTCGGCGCGACCGTGCACCCGAGCCCGTCGGACCTGACCGAGTCGGGGCGGAAGATCCTCGCCGAGAACCCCGACTCCACGGGGTCACTCGGGATCGCGATCAGTGAGGCCGTCGAGATGGCGATCGCCGATCCTGACGTGCACTACGCGCTCGGCAGCGTCCTCAACCACGTGCTGCTGCACCAGACGATCATCGGCGAGGAAGCGCTGATGCAGCTCGCGATGGTCGGCGAGACACCCGACGTACTGGTCGGCTGCACTGGTGGCGGGTCGAACTTCGGTGGGCTCGCGTTCCCGTTCCTGCGGGAGAAGTGGGCGGGGCGGATGTCTCCCGTCGTACGGGCCGTGGAGCCGGCCGCATGTCCGTCGCTGACACAGGGCACGTACGCCTACGACTTCGGCGACACGATCGGGATGACACCGCTGATGAAGATGCACACGCTCGGGCACGACTTCGTCCCGGACCCGATCCACGCCGGCGGGCTCCGGTACCACGGGATGAGCCCGCTGATCAGCCACCTGTACGAGACGGGCGAGATCGAGGCGATCGCCAAGCCGCAGTCGGAGTGCTTCGCGGCCGGCGTGCTGTTCGCGCGGTCGGAGGGGATCGTGCCGGCGCCGGAGCCGACCCATGCGCTGGCGGCGGCGATCGAGGAGGCGCAGCGGTGCAAGGAGTCAGGCGAGTCGAAGGTGATTCTCACGGCGCTCTGCGGACACGGGCATTTGGACCTGGCGGCGTACGACGCTTATCTGTCGGGTGCGATGACCGACCGGGCTTGGGATGACGCCGATCTGCAGGCTTCGGTCGCTGCTGCGTTGGAGAAGCTGCCCGCCGTCTAGAAGCGGCGCCACCAGGGTTTGGGGGTCTTCGAGGGGGCGCTGAGCCAGTCCTCGGGGACCGCCCAGCCCTTGGCGGCGATCGCGTCGAAGTACTGGATCTTGAGGGTGTCCGGCAGCCAGTACGTCGCTCTGCTCTTGTCGGTCACCTCGAAGTAGGTGGTCCGGCGGCCGCGGCTCCAGACGGTGGCCAGATCGGAGCAGTACGCGAGCCGGGTGAAGTCCCAGCGGGCCTGCACGTCGTCCAGGTCGTAGGTGCGCTCCGCGACGATCAGGAGCCGGCGCTGCGGTTTCGGTTCGTTGCCGATGGCATCGATCAGGTCCCGGACGACGGCCCGGTCGTCGGTCATCTCCTCGGGCAGGTACAGCTGTCTGGGGTCGAGCGACGCCGTCTCGAGCCGGGGCCGGGCGACCTCGAGGAAGGTCTCCAGCAGGGCGAACGCCTCCTCGGCCCGCCCGAACCGGCGCAGCTCGGCGCGCAACGTCGTCACTGCTTCTTCGGCCATCTGCCAAAGCCTAAGCGGGGTTGGCGAAACGGGGCAGCTCGGGGCACCGCGGGGCAGTTTGGGGCAGCTGTCCACAACGGCCCCGAAGACCGTCGCGGAGCGTGTCCGGGCACCTACAGTTACCGCCATGCCAGAGTCGAACGAGTTGTTGCGAGCCGCCCGGGAACGGACCCCGTCCCCCAACACCCCGGGCGCGCACCTGTCCCGCGCGGAACTGGCCGAGGCGGTCTGCGCCTGGCTGTGGGCGACCACCGATACGCGGTACGAGCTGGACGGGCACTACATCGCCAAGCTCGAACGCGGCGCGGTGCGCTGGCCGGGCGCGGCGTACCGGGCCGGGCTGCGCGAGGTGCTGCACGTCGCCACCGACAGCGAGCTGGGCTTCGGCCAGGTCGGTACGTCGGGGCCACTGGCGCCGGAGCTGACCAGCTGCTCGATGGCCGGGATGGAGGACGACCTGATCGACGCGGGCGACCAGTCGGTCTCGCTGCTCGCCCTGGCCGAGGAGTCGAACGTCGGCGGCCTCACCGTCGAGCAGCTGCACGCCGACATCCAGCGGATCGCGCAGAACTACCTCAAGGTGCCGACCAAGGCCCTGTTCCAGCGCAGCGTCGCCGTCCGCGACAGAGCCTTCAAGCTGCTCGGCGGCCGGCAGCCACCGCAGCAGACCCGCGACCTGTACGCCGCAGCCGGCTGGGCGCTGACCCTGCTCGGCTGGATGTCGGTCGATCTGGGCCGTCCGGAGGTCGCGGAGAGCCATACCCGGACGGCCTGGGCGTGTGCCGACGCCTCCGGCTACGACGAGCTGCGCGCCTGGGTGCGGGCCACCCAGCACACCGCCGCCTTCTGGCAGGACGACGTCGGCCATGCGGTGGACTTCGCGCTGGACGGCCTGCGGTACGCCACCGGTACCTCCGCGCTGTTCCTGGCGTCAGCTGCCGCCCTGGACCTGGCCCGGGCCGGCCGGACCGACGAGGCCCGCGCCATGCTCGACCAGGCCAAGCGCACCACGCCCGACCCATCGGCACCCGAGGTCGGCGGCCTCTTCCTCTGTACGCCGGAACGCGCCGAGGGACTGTGGTCCGACGCCTACCTGACGCTGGGCCAGCCCGACCTGACGCTCGAACACGCCAACCGCAGCGTCGCCCTCTTCGAGTCCGCCCCACACGCCCTGCGCAACCACGGCTCCGAACGCATGGCCCGCCTCCAGCAGGTCAAGGCCCACCTGCTCCTGGGAGAGCTGGACGGCGCCCGCGAAGGGCTCACCCCGGTCCTGGAGACCCGCACGGAGTACCGCATGCGCCCCCTGATCCACCGAATCAGCGAGGCAGCAGCGCTGACCCGCACCGCTTCCTACGCCAACGACCCCAAGGCCCAGTCCCTCCAAGCCACCATCCGAGAATTCACCCGCCACCCCGCCACCGTCCAGCACCCCCTCGACGAAGTCCCCAAAGCCACCGTCTAGTTGCGTACCCAACAACAGGCAGTAGTTCCGCCTGACTGACCGTCTCCCGCTCAGCACCGATCAGTAGCCTCCGACTTAGTGCACTACTTCCTGTTCTTCGGTACAGCAGCCCTCTGCTCCAGCGCCGCGCGGATCATCTCCGCCACCCACTTCGGCTCGGCCAGTACCTGCCAATAGGTGAATCGCAGGACGAGCCAGCCCACCGCCACCAGCTCGTCGTACCGCCGGCAGTCCGCCGCGAAGTCGCCGCTCGATCCGTGGAAGGCGAATCCCTCAGCCTCCAACGCGATCCGGGCCGGGCCATGACCGAAGTCCACCTGCACCGGGAACGAACCCGTCTCGACCCTGAGCTGCGGCTCGAACCCTTCGATTTCCTTGGTCAACAGCAACGCGCGCAACATCGACTCGAGGAAGCTGCCGGACCCCTCGTGCACAGCAGCGGCAACCCGGCGAGCATTCGGCCGACCAGGCCCACGCATCGCGTCGGCAGCCTTGGCGAACTCGTCCT
The DNA here is from genome assembly GCF_040681515.1 of Kribbella sp. NPDC051718. Lineage (NCBI taxonomy): Bacteria > Bacillati > Actinomycetota > Actinomycetes > Propionibacteriales > Kribbellaceae > Kribbella > Kribbella sp. NPDC051718. The sequence continues at coordinate 632,417 of NZ_JBFAYZ010000001.1, forward strand.
GGTTCATCAGCCCCTTGGCCAAGGCACCGTCGGCGACAGCAAGCGCCTCGTCGAACGGGAGGATCCGCGCACAATCGAGAACTGTGCGAAGTACAGAAGTAAGTCTGTTCCGGCGGTCTTCCTTGGCGATCGGGGCCCAATGGAGCACGGCGGGTGGGCCTTGCTTCGGATTGCGTTTCCGGGGAACGGTGATGTGCGGCTTGTCCGGCCGGGCCAGGAGCGGGAGCTCCCAAGCGGTCGCCGCGCTGAGGTGCGAGACGACGCCGTCATAGGCGATCGCGACCTGCTCAGCTGACGGTGTGGCCGGAAGGATGTAGACGCCCCGAGCCAGCCGCTCGACTGCCCCGCTCGCAACCGCCGAGGCGAGCTTGCGGCGCGAGGTGGCTGCCACCAGCGTGGCGAAGGTCGCCTGACCTTGGTTGCCGACTAGCAACTCCCGGACTGATTCCACCCGCAGATGGTGACGCAGTCAGGTCTCCGTCTGCTTGGCGTTGTCCACAGGTGTACCCAAGGACAGGCAGTAGTACCCGGGAACACGCTCTCACCTGTGGCGCCCACGCTCCGACCACCGCGGACATCCTGTTGTTAAGTACCGCGGATGTCCTGTTGTTGGGTACGGAGGGGTTAGAGGGAGCAGTTCACCAGGACTGGTTCGTTGATGAGGGTGATGTTGAAGGCGTGGTGGACCTGGGTGCGGACGTGGGTGGCGAGGGCCAGGAGTTCTTTGGAGGTGGCGTTGCCCCGGTTGGTCAGGGCGAGGGTGTGCTTCGTCGAGACTGCGGCGTCGCCGATGGTGAAGCCCTTGGGGATGCCGGCGTGTTCGATCAGCCAGGCGGCGCTGGTTTTGATGCGGCCGTCGGGTTGGGGCCATTGGGGGGCGCCGGCTGGTACGTCGGCGGTGGTGTCCAGGAGAGGGTTGGTGAAGAAGGAGCCGGCCGACCAGGTGTCGTGGTCCTCGGGGTCGAGGACCATGCCTTTGCTGCGGCGGAGGGCCAGGACTGCTTCGCGGACCTCGGTCATCGGGGCGCGGGAGCCGGGCTCGACGTCGAGGGTGCGGGCGAGTTCGGCGTACCCGATCGGGGCGGAGAGGTCGCCTAGGGGGAGCTGGAAGGCGACCTCCAGGACGGCGTACCGGCTCGGGTCGGCTTTGAAGCGGGAGTTGCGGTAGGTGAAGCCGCAGTCGGCGGCGAAGAGCGTCCGTACTGCGTTGTCGACCCGATCCCAGACGCGGACCGAGGCGATCGTCTCCGCGACCTCGTGGCCGTAGGCGCCGACGTTCTGGACCGGTGTCGAGCCGGCCAGTCCGGGGATGCCGGACATCGACTCCAGGCCACTCCACTCCTCGGCGATCGCACGCTGGACGACGGCGTCCCAGTCCTCGCCGGCCTGGACGTGGATCATCGCGCCGGAGCAGGCGTCGGCGTCGACCCGGATACCGCGGGTGGCGATCTTGATGACGGTGCCGCGGAAGCCCTCGTCGCCGATCACCACGTTGCTGCCACCAGACAGCAACAGCACCGGCTGAGCCACCCCGTCGGCCTCCCGCACCGCGTCGATCAACTCCTGCTCGCTGGTCACCTCGATCAGACGGTCAGCCGGACCACCGATCCGCAACGTGGTGAATTCCGCCAGCCGGACATCGGTCCTCACGGCTGCGGCTGAAGCGTGCGGAGTGGTCACGGGAGGCGCACGATCGCTCGGGCGCGGCCCAGGACTTTTTCTTCGCCGGCCAGGGCGGTGATGTCGATCTCGGCGTGGCCGTCGGTGAGCTTGTCGACCTTGGCGGAGAAGGTGACGGTGGCGCCCTTGTCGTCGTCCGGTACGACGACGAACTTGGTGAACCGCACCCCGTACTCGACCAGATCCGCCGGGTCGTCGAGCCAGTCGGTGACGACCCGGGCCGCGCTGGCCATCGTGAGCATGCCGTGCGCGATCACGCCGGGCAGCCCGAGGGCCGCGGCCATCCGGTCGTTCCAGTGGATCGGGTTGAAGTCGCCGCTCGCACCGGCGTACCGGACCAGGTCCTCGCGGCGCAGCGTGACGGTCAGCGGCGGCAGCTCGAAGCCCACCTCGACGGTGCTCATGAGTCCGCCCGGTTGTGCGAGATCGTCGACGTGGAGGTGGCGATCGGCTCGCCGTCGACGGTGGTCAGCGCGGTCTCGTACATGATCACCTCGACGTCACCGGCCTTGCGCACGGTGGTGATGGTGGCGGTGGCGGCGATCTCGTCGCCGGCCTTGATCGGACGGGTGTAGCTGAACTTCTGCGCCCCGTGCACGATCCGATCCAACCGCAGCCCGAGCTCCTCGTCGGCAAGCAGCTCCAGCAACGCCGGGTTGGCCACCATGAAGGCGAAAGTCGGCGGCGCGACCGCGTCAACGCCCCGGTACGCCGGGTTGGGGTCACCGATCGCGTCGGCGAATTCCCGGATCTTCTCCCGGCCAACCTGGTAGGACTCGGCGGCCGAATAGCTCCGGCCGACCATCGTGGCGTCGATCGTCATGTCCAGTAACCCTACTGGCAGCACCGAACCGCGTGGCGACTCCCCCAGTACTGATGTCCCAGCGCACGAGCGAGCTTGCGCCTGGGCGTCTGGATACGCTGCTCACTCTCAAGTGAAGGACGACCGACGTGGATTCGACCAACCTGGACCTACTCAAGGTCATACAAGAGCTGTCCGATCGTGGAAACGCCTGGTCGAGGGCCCTGGTCGAGCTTCGGGGAGAACGTTGGGAGCTTCGGTACCTCTACGCACAGCTCGGAGCACACCCGACAGACCCTGCTCCGACAACCTGGTCGTATGGCGACGTGGAATTCATAGCTGCGCAGTTGCCGGTGACAGATCTGTTGACTGATCTCCGAACCGATGACAGGACCACGGTGCGACTGGGAGAGCGTGAGGTATTCGTCCAGCGGTCCACGAGGGGTGTCGCCGCCAGCACCGACCGAGCTATGCACTACACGACCGGGAACAGTCGCGACTTCCGTCATTCGAGTACTCGCTGACGCCGAAGGAAGCGAACTATAGCGGCCGACCTGGCTTCCTGGTTGGCTCCGGTTGCCCCTCATTCGTCAACCTGGAGGCTCCTTACCTGGCCTTCTTCGAAGAGAGCTGGACCACCTCGGGCCCTATCTCTATACCTACTGATCTCATCAGGATCCGTGCTGCCGATACGCGCGCCTCGCTCGGGTCCATCCATGTCACCGCCACCACCTTGACCGTCGACGTACGAGGCTCGGAGCTGGCAGGGACGTCCCTCGAGCTCTTCAGCCCTTCGGCATCGGCACGGGGCACCATCGAGCTGGCAGCAGCGGAGACAGTCAGCTTCCCTCTCCCGCATGGCCTGCCGCTGTCAGACACCTGGCTCTGGCTGAAGGCGGACGGCGAGTGGCTCGACTACCGATCGTTGTCCTCGCAATGGTCGACACCAGAACAGCTGGACCAGGCCGGCGTCCGGATCGAGCCGACGAGTCTCGACCAGCAGGCCGCGCTCGAGGCGTTGATCGCGGCGGGCGAGGGACCTGGCGTGGAGTTCAAACGCGTTGTACCTCGGTCGACCTCGAACACTCCGAATCCGTACAAGACAGTCGCGGCGTTCGCGAACGGCGAGGGCGGCGTCATCATCTTCGGTGTGGACGACGATGAAGTCACTGTCGTCGGGCTAGGAGACGTCGACCCGCAGACGGAACGTGACCGACTGGGAAATCTCATTCGTACACGCCTGATTCCCACTCCGCAGTTCGAAATCACGTCCTTCCAGATCGAGGGGAAGGACCTTTTGGCGCTGAGAGTTCAGCCCGGCGTCAGCCCGCCGTACGCGATTGCCGTCAGCAGCGACGCCCGGGAGAAGCCGCAGTACTACGTCCGCCGCGGCGCCAGCACCTACTTTGCCCAGCCAAGTGATCTCGCCGAGACGATGCGACGGGCTGACGCCACGTCGGCTCCCCTGAGATCGCCCTTTGATCGCTGACTGGCAGACTGTGTTCCGAGTGCCGCCACCCACTCCTCCCGAGACGGAAGGGTAGGACAGTGACGGCAGGACGGGGAGGTGTAGCCGGTTTGGCCCGCTACGCCCCGAGGTACGGGCTGGAGATCGGTGAGCCGAGTGGGACCGACTGGCTCCGGGTCGATCGGCTGCTCGAACCGGACGGTCCTGAGCTGACCGAGTTGCTCAAGCGCGACCACGACGCGAGCGACCACGTCTCGGCCCACGCGAACGCGCTGAGCCTGATGTCCTTCTACGCAGGCCGCGCCCCGGCGACCGCGCTGCTGCTATGGGCCCTCGAGGGCCGCGTGCTCGACATCCGCCCGCAAAACCTCTGGGTGAAGCCCCACGACGGCCACGGCATCGCCTTCGTCGCCGTCCGCTCGGCCGACTTCCTCCCCGGCGGCCTGCAGACCCTGTACGACGTGGTGCTGACGCAGCACCTGCTCCCTCTCTCGGCCGAGCTCCACCGCCGAACCCGGGCCGGCCTCCGCCAACTCCACGGCGGCGTCGCCGCAGGTTGCGCGATGGCCTTCTGCGCCGCCTCCCGCGAGCAGGAGACGGTCGCCCCGTCCTACCTCCTCGAGCGCTGGCAAACCTTCGTCACCAAGGCCCCCGCCGGCCTCTCCCGCCTGGGCGAGGTCACCGAAGCCGCCGGCAAACTCGTCTACCTCCGCAACACCTGCTGCCTCTACTACACGAGCACCAAAGGCTGCGGCACCGTCTGCGGCTCCTGCTGCCTCACATCCCGAGCCGACCGCCTAACCGCCTACGAAGCCGGCAAACCCATCCTCACCGTTTGAGAACCGTCCGTAGAGCAAGCTATAACTGACAGTAATCAACCCGGCGGGTTCAGGGGAACAAAAAAACGGCCCCCTTGCGGGGGCCATTCCAGCCGGCCGAACCGGCATCGATAACAGCAGATTACCACGGACCGCCTCGCCGGCACGGTCCGTCACTGGGGGATCCAGCATGCCAACGGTCGCCGCCTCCGTCCGGACGATGAGGTCGTGACGGTGCGGTACTTCACCGCCGTAGTACGCAGCGAGCCGGATGCTGCATCTCGGCAGAACCACTATCTGGAAGCGCTGCGGGCACACTGCGGCCCGACGCTGGATGTCCAGGTCGGCTGGTTCAAACCGAAGAAGCTGGCTCCCTGCAAGCAGTGCTCGGAAGACTGGCTCTGCGGCTGTCCTCGCAAGGTGAGGTCCTACGAGGAGAAGGAGACCGATGTCGCCCTGGCGGCGGCGATGGTCGCCGATGCGGCGCGCGGGTGTGCGGATCTGTCTCTGCTCGTCAGCGCCGACTCGGACTTCGCGCCCGCGATTCGCGCGCTGAAGCAAGTACGCCCCGAGCAGCAGGTGATCATGGCGATGCCGCCCGGCAATCCCAAACCGCACAAGCGTTTCACCGACCTCGGCTACTTCAGCATCAACGAGACGGCTCTGCGGCGCTCGCAACTGCCCGAGTCGATCCTGGACCCGAGGACGCGGACCGAACGACGTCGCCCGATGAAGTGGATCTGATTCTGGCTGAGGAACAGCGAAGGCCCGCTTCACAAGATGTGGAGCGGGCCTGACGTGAAGACTGCTGGGGTCAGCGGGTCTCGCGGTGGTCGGTGTGGTCGTTGCAGCGGGCGCAGTACTTCTTCAGCTCAAGACGGTCCGGGTCGTTGCGCCGGTTCTTCTTGGTGATGTAGTTCCGCTCCTTGCAGACCGTGCACGCAAGGGTGATCTTCGGGCGGACGTCCGTTGACTTAGCCACTACTGCCTCTTTTTCTCTGGAACACGCAACTGGAGTGATCGTGTTCTCGAAGTAGCGGGGGCGGGAGTCGAACCCGCGACACCACGATTATGAGCCGTGTGCTCTAACCACCTGAGCTACCCCGCCGGGTAAGTCCGCCACCCCACCCGGCGAACCGGGTGGGACGCGATCTCTGAGCCCCTTTACGGAATCGAACCGTAGACCTTCTCCTTACCATGGAGACGCTCTGCCGACTGAGCTAAAGGGGCGGGCCGAGGAGAGAGATTACACGGTCTCCCGCCCCGATGTGAAATCGGGGAAGAAGTGCCTTGCAGGCCCCTCGTTCCGACCAGAGAAGCATACCGGTTCCCGGGAGTGCTTCCGACCAGTTTTAGCCCGACGCAGGGCACTAGTTCCAGACGCGGCTGGGGTAGGTCGCGCGGAGTACCGGTATGACCTCAGTCACGAAGGTCTCGACACTGGCCCGGTTCTCCTCGTCGGACAGGCCGGGGACCTCCAGCGAGACGCCGGACAGCTCGTGCCCGAAGGCCTCCTGGTACCGCCCGAACTTGTCGATCACCTGCTCCGGTGACCCGACCAGCACGGACCCCTGCTCCAGGAACTCCTCCAGCGTCGTGAACGGCAACTTGTTGTGCTTGGCCCCCGGCGAGTCCATGAACGCGTCGAAGATCGGCCGGTACCCCTCCACCGCCTCCTGCGAGCTCTTCTTCACGTACAGCCCGTTGAACCCGGCCCCGACCACCGCATCGGCCGGGTCGTGCCCGTACGCCTCCCAGCGCTCCCGGTAGTGCCGGATCAACCCTGCGTACTTCTCCATCGGGTGGAAGCCGTTCGCCGAGAACAGCGGCTCTCCCCACTTCGCCGCGAGCTCAGTCGACTCCGTGGACGATGCAGAGCCGTGCCAGATCGGCAGCGGCGACTGCAGCGGCCGTGGCTGAGTAGTGGCATCTACAAGCGAAGGCCGGTAGGTACCGGACCAGGACACCGAATCCTCTCGCAGTAGACGCCGGAGCAGCTCGTACTTCTCCCTGTTCCGATCCCACTGCCCGTCGAGGTCGTACCCGAACAGCGCGTTCTGATCCGGGTCATTGCCCTTGCCGATGATGATGTCGAGCCGCCCGCCCGACAGCTGGTCCAGCGTCGCGTAGTCCTCAGCAACCCGCACCGGGTCCAGTAGCGACAGCACAGTCACCGTGGTGAGCAGCCTGATCCGGCTGGTCGACGCAGCGATGTAGGAGAGCACCACCGGCGGCGAGGAGGAGATGAACCGCTGCGCATGCCGCTCCCCCACCCCGTACCCGTCGAAGCCGAGCTCCTCCGCCCACTGCGCCTGCCGGACCACGTGCTGGAACCGCTCGTACGTCGAGAGCTGGCGACCGCTGATCGGGTCCGGCGAGTTGTCGATCAGCGTGTACGTACAGAACTTCACCGTGGCCTCTTCTCCCCTGCAGCGACAGGTAGAGCCAGCTGGTTGCCCGTGACCGGCGCTGGGCAGGTGCCGTAGTCGGTGAAGGCGTAGGGCAGGTTGATGGTCCGGTTGAAGTCCACGACCACGCTCCGGTCCGCCTGCACCGGTCCTGTGGTCACCGTGCGCCAGGGAGCCGTCTCGCCCCCATTGGTCTCGTCATGGAACGACAGCGACACCTTCCCCTCCCCCGCCGCAGTCGCCACCAGCTCGTACGCCGAATCGCCCAGCGCCAGGTGAACCGTCCCGATGGCCGTCACGTGCTGTCGAAGGTCAGGCCGAGCAGTAGCGACCTCCACCCGCACAGGCTCCTCGTACGGACTGAAGTGGCCGGTGACCACCCAAGACGGGTCCACCGCAAAGGTGGGCACCCCACTGAAGCCGGCCCGGGTAGCGGCGCGTGGGTCGCGCTGACGGATCGCGTAGCGGCCTCCGCGGAGTACTAGCTCGACCAGCTTGTCGCCGTGCAGCAGCCAGCTCAGCGAACCGGCCTCGGCGACGCTGGCGGAGACAGTGCCGTGCACAGCCTCGCCGTTGAGGGTCAGACCGTCAGCCACTGTCACATGTGCCAGACCGTCAGCAGCCCACCACTTGCCCGGCAACCCCGGCAGCTCGCCCGGCGAGGACCCAAGCCAGTTGAAGGCGACGATGGTGAGCCAGCCGTAGTCGGTGTTCAGGTCCTGCTCACGCAGCGCGTGCCAGGTCTGCCAATCTTGTTCCTGCTCCGTCGTGGTGGTCATGAGGCCAGGTCCTCTCTGGTGGCGTTCTCGCGGCGGGCGACTTCCTCGCGGACGAGCGGGATCACGTAGCGGCCGAAGTCGACGGCGTCGTCGTAGATGTCGTAACCACGGGCCGAGAAGATCCGTACGCCGAGGTCGTAGTAGTCGAGCAACGCGGCGGCAACCGTCTCCGGCGTACCGACGAGTGCGGTGGAGTTGCCGCCGCCACCGGTCAGGCCGGTCGGTGCGGTCCACAGTGCGCGGTCGTGCCGCTCGCCGGCCTCGACCGCCTTCAGCAGCCGCTGCGAGCCGGCGTTCTCGGGCGTCTTGCGCGGATCGCGGTACCGACCGCGGGCAGCTCCACCGGCCTGTGCATCCTTGATCCGGCCGAGGATCCGCTCTGCCTTGGCCCAGGCCAGCTCGTCGGTCTCCGCCAGGATCGGCCGGAACGCGACCTGGATGGTGGGCCTGAGACGCCCCGCCTTCAAAGACTCAGCGTCGATCGTGGCCAGCTGTTCCTTCGTACCGGCCAGTGGCTCGCCCCACAGCGCGAAGATGTCCGCCTCGGACGCCCCGACGGCATAGGCGGCCGCCGACGAGCCACCGAAGGAGATCCGCGGCCGCGGTTGCTGCAACGGCTTGATGTCGGCCACGAACTGCTCGAACTGATAGTGCTTGCCAGCGAAGTCGAACCGCTCGTCAGAAGTCCAAGCCTGCTTGAGGATCTGGATGAACTCCCGCGTCCGCCCGTACCGATCGTCCTTGGCCAGGAAGTCCCCTTCCGCGGCCTGGTCGGCCGTCGACCCACCAGTGATCACATGTACTTCGAAACGTCCACCACTGATGTGGTCCAACGTCGCAAAGGTCTTCGCCGTCAAGGTCGGATAAGCGACATTGGGCCGATGCGCCACCACCAGGTTGATCCGCTCGGTCTTGCTCGCCACGTACGCCGCGACCTGCGACGGGTCGGGCGAACCCGAGTGGTAGGCGAACAAGATCCGGTCCCACCCGTTGTCCTCGTGTGCCCTGGCGAGCTTGGCGGTGTACTCGAGATCGAGGGCGCCACCGGTTCGCGGCGTGACCTCGCTGGCCGGGTTCGTCCCGGCGATACCGAGGAACTCAACTGGCATGACGTCGACCTGCTTTCTCAGACTGAACAGCGACCAACTGAAGGAGTTGACGGGCGACCGCGTCGTTCTGGCGGAAGCCCGGACCGTTGAAATGCGGGCGGGAGAACCCGGAGGATCCGGCCGAACCGGAGACCGACGGGCCCAGCAGGAACAGCGATGGATGGACCGAGCCGTCGGCCTTGATCGCGCGGCACTCGGCATCCGCCTTGAGCTGACCACCACCGAGGCTCGTACCGTCGGAGGCGATCAGCTCGTCGGCGGCGAGCACCCCTGACGCGAGCAGGCCTTTAAGCAAGGGATCCGGAGTCGCGAGGACGTCCGGTCGAGGCAACCGGGCCTCCACGAAGGCGCGGGCCTCGATCTCTCTTGGCAGGGCGGGACTGGAGGCGACGAAGCGATCGTTGCGTAGAGCAACATCCAGCGAAGGACCGGCGAAACGGACCAGGCCGGCTCGATGCAGGGCGAGCAGCTCCTCCAGGCGGCGCGGCGGCGGGCCGCTGGCCACGAAGGAGAAGAAGCCGTGCCACTCGGTCTCGACGTGCCGGACGCGATCCTCGTCGGACAGCAATCCGGCCGTGATCGCCACCGAGAGCACGCTGTAGACGCTCAGCAGGGCGTTGAAGACGGCGAGGTCGGCCGAATACCGCGGATCGGCGCGGCGTAGCAGATCGTCCTCGATCAACCGCACCAGTTCGCGATCCAACGAGCCGGGCTCGTCGAAGGTCCGACCCGCCAGCGGCCGATCGATGGCCGCCAGGTCGAACCGGTCCTCTGTCGCAGGTACCGCCTCATGCACTGCAGCAACGAATTCAGGTGAGGACGGCAAGGTCCGGTCGAGTACCTCGAAGAACTGTTGCCATGGCCAAGCAGTCCGCTCCGGGTGGGCCAGGAAGAGCTGCTGGTAATGGGCGAACGTCAGCTCCTTCTCGACCAGCGGCTGCACCTGCGAGACGAAGTCCAGTGGTTCGTTGCCCAAGGCATCAGCCGTCAGGTAGCGAGTCGGCACCGGCGTCGTTCCGGCGACGGTGTAGCCGAGTTTGGCGTGGTACGGGACGCCGCGGCGCGAACCGACGTACAGGATCGGTTCACTGCCGGAGGGGTTGTACTCGAGCCGGCCGCTGCAGCCGTCGTACCAGCCGCCGCGGCCTTCGGTCAGCAGCACCATCAGGTCGATGAACGCCTGCCCGAAGCCGCGCACGATCACCGGCTCGGCCGGTCGCAACGCGCTCAGATCGACGTCGGCGGTGTAGCCCGGTGGGATGTAGGTCAGGCCGGCTGACGAGGCGGAGTCCGCCAGCGCCGCCTCATCAGCCGTCGGCACCCGATCGAGATACCCGAGCGCGAGGACGACGAGGTCCGCCTCGAGCACCTCCCCGGATGCCAGCTCCACCCGATTGCCCCACTCCGACGTGAGCGACACCGCCCGCTCCAGGTGGGTCGTCACCCGCACCTGAGCCGGCAGCGACCGGACAACCCGATCCCACACCCAACTCAGGTACTCCGCCTGCAACAACCGAGGCGGAAAATCCATCGGCCCGGTCGTCTCCAACCCAGCCTCCTCCAGCAGCGTGGCCCCCACCCCGTTGGCCCAGGTAGCCAGATCCGGCCCCGGCACGATCGGCCCGTCACACACCACCGATTCATCCGTAAAGATCGTCACATCGGACGCCATCGAGTTCATCCACAACAACCGCGACTGCTCCCGCCGCCAAATCCGCCCACCACCCGCCGGATACGGATCGACCACATGGATCTCAACCTCGCGATCCCCCAGCAACTCGCTGGCACTGGCAGCAAACCTCTCCAGTAGGCCAACTGTCCGGGGGCCGCCGCCGACGAACACGATCGTGGCTGGCTCGCCGCCTGCGGCGGCGTCGGCGGCAGTGAGGAGCGAGGCGCGCCCGGCTGCTTGGCGACGGGCGGCCCAGGGCTGGGTCGATGTCATGCGTTCAGTCCGAGGTGGTGGCGGAGGGTGGTGCCGGTGTATTTGGTGCGGAGGACCCCGCGGTCGCGGAGGAGCGGGACAACCTGGTCGACGAAGTCGTCGAGGCCGCCAGGGGTCAGGTGTGGGACCAGGACGAAGCCGTCGGCGGCGTCCTCCTGCACATGCCTGTTCATCGCCGCGGCGACAGTCGAAGCGGAGCCGATGAAGGTCTGGCGGTTTTGTTGGTTGATGACCGTTTGGCGGAGGGACCAACCATGGGCTTCGGCTTGCGCCCGCCACTCGGCGACGATCGGCCCAGGGTCGTTGTAGCCGACGCGGCCCTGGGTGACGGCCGAGCCGACGACCGGGTCCTCGGTAGGCAACGGACCGTCAGGGTCGTAAGAAGAGAGGTCTCGGCCCCACAGGAGTTCGGCCAGGACGATTGCGGTGGGGCCGGAGACCTGTTGTTCGCGGATGTACTGCGCCTTGTCCGCCGCCTCGCGGTCGTTGTCGGCGACGACGACCGTCACCGCCGGCATGATCTTCAGCGAGTCCTCGGACCGCCCGTACTGCGGCAGCCGCGCCTTCACGTCCTTGTAGAACGCCTGCCCGGCCTCGAAACTCCCATGCCGGCTGAAGATCACGTCCGCACCCTCAGCCGCGAAGTCCCGCCCCTGGTCGCTGTCACCGGCCTGGATCACCACCGGATGCCCTTGCGGCGACGGCGGCAGCCCGAACCGTCCGCGGATGTCGAAGTGGGCGCCCTCGTCCGTGAAGGCCCCAGCGCCCTCACGAGCGAAGACCCCACCGTCCTGGTCCAGCACGAGTTCCGACGACCAGGAATCCCAGAGCTTCCGGACCACCCGCAGCGCCTCCTGCGCCCGGACGTACCGATCGCTCTTGTCCAGATACCCACCGCGCCGGAAGTTCTCGCCGGTGAACGCGTCCCACGACGTGACGACGTTCCACGCCGCTCGACCGCCCGACAGATGGTCGAGCGTCGCGAGCCGCTTGGCCAGCTCGTACGGCTCGTTGAAGGTCGAGTTCACCGTCGCCGCCAGCCCGAGATGCGTCGTCACCGAAGCCAGCGCACTGAGCACAGTCAGCGACTCCGGCCGCCCGACCACGTCCAGGTCGTGGATCCGCCCCTTCACCTCCCGCAGCCGCAATCCCTCGGCCAGGAAGAAGAAGTCGAAGGTCCCCCGCTCGGCCGTCTCCGCCAGATGCCGGAACGACGCGAAGTCGATCTGCGACCCCGACTCCGGATCGGACCAGACGGTCGTGTTGTTGACGCCCGGAAAGTGCGCCGCCAGATGGATCTGCTTCGTCATCTCCCACTCCCCGCATACCGATTGGCCGGCCGCTTCAACCCGAGCCGGTTCCGCAACGACGTCGCGCGGTCCACCGCCGGCCCGAGCAACCGCCGCTCCCGCAGCAACGGCACCAACTGCTCCGCGATCACCGGTACGTCGAGCTCGAGCGACGCAGGCCGCAGATGGATCCCGTCCACCCCGGCCGCGTTCCAGCCCTCGACGAGATCAGCCAGCCCCTCCACACCGCCGGCGTAATCAACCCCGTCAGCCGGCCCGTCACTGAGCGCCACACTCACCGACAGCAGCACCCGCGGAGTGAGGCTCGCAGCCCGTACTGCGGCCAGCCGATCGTCGAGATCGGTTGTCCCCGGCAACAACACCAAGTCCGCATCCGCTGCCGCCTGGAGCGCCTCAAAAGAACTCAGCCGTACTGCGGTCAGCGGGTGCCCCTGCGGCGGCCGCGGCACGATCGACGGCCCCTTGATCGAGAACGCCGGCGAGCTGTAGTCGACGTAGTGAATCCGATCGCGATCGATGAACCGCCCACTCGGAGCATCCCGAATGATCGCGTCGTCCTCCCACGAGTCCCACAACCGACGGCTCACATCGACGACGTACCGCGCCTCCCGCCACGTATCGGCAGCCTCCGCCGGCTCCCGGCGACCGATGACCGCAGCCGCCTCCGCACTCGTCGACACCTCAGCGAGCCACCCCGCGCGCCCCGCCGACACATAGTCGAGCGTCGCGACGGACGCCTGCACATGGAACGGCTCCGTATGAGTGACCGTCACCGTCGGGATCAGCCCGATCCGATCGGTCGAGGGCGCAATCCGCGCGGCAAGCCCCAACGCATCCAGCCGCGCGCTGACCCGCGACGGCTCATCGGCCGGCGCCTCCAGCGTGTCCACGAAGGTCGCGAAGTCGATCCCCGCCGCCTCCGCCCGCTGGACAGCGCGCAACGCCAACTCCCCCGTCAGAATCGCCGACGGGTCCACCGAGGCGCCTCGCCAGGCAGCAGGATGGCTGCCGGCGCCGTCGATCTCGATGGCCGTGATCAGTCGCCGGCTCATGACGCCACCTGCAAGCTCACCGGCAGGTTCTTGCTGAACGGCAGCGGTCCGATCGACTCCGGATCAGCGTCGACGTCGAACTGCGGCTCGAACCCGGCCGCCAGATACAACGCACTGGCCTCCGGCTGCCTCGGCCCGGTGGTCAGGTACAACCTCCGATAGCCGAGATCGCGAGCCACCACCTCCAGTTCGGCTAGCACCCGCCGACCGAGTCCTTGCCGTCGATGCAGGTGTGAGGTCCACATCCGCTTCACCTCCGCGGTCTGGTCGTCGTACCGGCGAATGGCGCCCCCGGCAACGGTCTGCCCGTCGTGCCGCAGCAGCACGAACGAGCCGCCATGCTCGGCATGAAAGTCCGACGGCGGTACTTCGGTCAGCAAGATCTGATCGTTGCTCCGCCCGTACCGCGTGCTGTACTCGACGACCAAGTCGGCCAGCAGGGGCGCGGCCTCCGGATCCTCGGGTCGCGCCCGGACGACCTCCAACGCCGAGGGTTGGACCGGCAAACTCTCCGCCACCTGCGACCCCTCCACCGTGGACAAGAACGCCTCGGTCACTTGATAGAGCGGCACCGACGCCTCCGGATCGAGCAGCAGTCCACCCCCGTCGTACAGCCGGATGTGCGACGACAACACGAACCACCCCTGCCCGATCGAGCCCGCGCCGAGGCTGGTGAGCACCGGCCGGAGCGCGTAGTCGATCACCAGCACGTGAGCCGGCGATCCACCCGTTGCCAATGGCAACACAGGCTTGCCCCGCAACGCGTATTGCGGGAGCAGATCGAGGAACACCTTCAGCAGTCCCGCGTACGCCGCCTTGTAGACCGGCGTCGTCACCACCACCGCGTCGGCGGCGGCCAGCGTCTCGACCGCCCGCGCGATCGCCGGGTCGTCGGCCTGCCCTCGCAGCAGCGGCGAGGCCGGCAAGTCGCGCAGGACGATCGGCGTGACCCGATGTCCGTGACTGAGCAGCCGCTTGGTCACATAGGAGAGCACCGCGTCGGTCCGGGACACGTCGGACGGACTGCTGGAGATGGTCGCGATAGTTGCCATGAGCCCCTTGCTCCTTCTCTCACTTCTGTAGCCCCCACCACTTCTTCTTTCATTTCTGTTTGTTCTTAGGCAGTCCGGGCGGGGTCACCAGTGACTTCTGTACGCCCTCCGCAGCTAGGTGCCACTTCGCCAGGACCTTCGCGTAGCTGCCGTCGGCGATCGCCGCGTTCAGCGCGTCCGCGAACGGCTTGGCCAGCCCGCTGTCCTTCTTCGTGGTCACGCCGACCAGCCCCTGGATCGGATAGCTCGACGAAACGGTGCCGACGATCTCGGTCTTGCCCGACGTCGCCACGTGATAGGTCGCGGTCGGGTTCGGCCCGAGGTACAGGTCGATCCGGCCGGAATCCAGCGCGAGGTAGTAGTCCGTCGCCGACTGGTAGTACTTCGGGGTCGCGGGCTTCAGACCCGCGGCGACGTTCTGTTTGTTCCAGTCGAGCAGGATCGCCTCCTGCAACGTGCCCGAGCTGACCGCGACCGTCTTGCCGGCGACGTCGGCCGGCTTGTCGATCTTCCAGCCCGACCCCTTCTTCGCCTCCCACGCATGCAGCCCGAGCCGGTACGTTGCGAAGTCGTACTTCTCCTTGCGCAGCTCGGAGACGCCGATGTTCGAGATGCCGGCCTGGTACTTGCCGGAGTCCAGCCCGAGGAAGAGGTTCTCCCAACCCGTGGTCTGGATCTCCACCTGCAGCCCGAGCACGCTCGCCACCAGGTAGGCGAAGTCGATGTCGACCCCGACCGGCGTCTTGTTGTCGTCGGCCGTGAACGCCAGCGGCGGCAACCCACCACCGGCCGAACCGCTGCCGACGATGAGCTTCCCGCTCTCCCGTACGGCCGCCGGCAACTCGGCCGCGATGCTGTCCACCTTGGCCGACGTGATGTGCGACTGGCCGGCCGACGTGTCGAACGACACCGCCGACGCGTCACTGCCCTTCGGCGCCTCGGCAACAGGGTCGGCGCAACCGGCCAACGCCAACAACAGCACGCCGGCTACGAATGCCTTCTTCATAGTCATCCCTCAGTCCGTGATCGGAAGGCCGGGCGGATTGATCTCGGACTTGTCGACCGCTTCGTTCGACACGTTCCAGCGGGCCAGCACCTTGGCGTAGCTGCCGTCCGCGATCGCCGCGTTCAGGGCAGCCTGGAAAGCCTTCACCAGTCCGCTGTCCTTCTTCGTGGTGGCCGCGATCAGCCCCTGCAGCGAGGCACCGGCGCCGGAGAACTTGCCGATCGTCTCGGTCTGGCCGCTCGTCTTCACGTGGTAGGCGACGCTCGGGTTCGGCCCGAAGTACGCGTCGATCCGGCCCGACGACAGCGCTAGGTAGGTGTCGGACGCGCTCTGGAAGTACTTGATCGAGGCAGCCGGCAGCCCGGCCTTGATGTTCGCCTCGTTCCAGTCGACCAGGATCTTTTCCTGGTTGGTACCCGAGCCGACCGCGATCGTCTTGCCGGCCACGTCCTTGCCCTCGGTGACCTTCCAGCTGCCACCCTTCTTCGCCTCGAACGAGATGTCGTCCTTGCGATAGGTGGCGAAGTCGTACTTCTGCTTGCGCTTCTCGGTCACCGTGATGTTCGAGAAGCCGACGTCGTACTTCGCGGAGTCCAGCCCGACGAACAGGTTCTCCCAGCTCGTCACCTGGTACTCCGGCTTCAGCCCGAGCTCGCTCGCGACCAGGGTGGCGATGTCGATCTCGATCCCGATCGGAGTCTTGTTGTCATCGGCAACGAATCCGAGGGGCGGCGTACCGACGGTGCCGCCGATCACCAGGGTGCCGCGGTCACGGATCTTGGCCGGCAACAGCGCGGCGGCCGCCTCGTTCTTCGCTGCCGCCACCACCCGGTTCTGTTCGGGCGCGGTGTTGATGCCGCCGGTGTCGGCAGCTGCGTTCTGAGTAGTAGTTGTGGGAACAGCACCGCACGCAGCCAACAGGAGAGGCAGCAGGGCGACGGCGAGCAGGGATCGTTTCATCAGAGAACCTTGGAGATGAAGGCGCGGGTGCGCTCATGGGAAGGGTTGTCGAGAACTTCGTGCGGCGGTCCGGACTCGACGATCACGCCGCCGTCCATGAAGACCACCGTGTCGGCCACCTCGCGGGCGAAGCCGATCTCGTGGGTGACGACGACCATCGTGGAGCCGTCCCGGGCGAGCTCCTTGATCACGTCGAGCACCTCGCCGACCAGTTCGGGGTCGAGCGCGCTGGTGGGTTCGTCGAACAACAGCACCTTCGGTCGCAGGGCCAGGGCCCGTGCGATGGCTACTCGTTGCTGTTGCCCGCCGGACAGCTGGCGCGGGTAGACATCGGCCTTGTCGCCGACTCCGACCCGTTCCAGCAGTTCCCGCGCGACCGGCTCCACCTCGCGACGCTTGCGGCGCTGCGCCGAGACGGGGGCCTCCACGACGTTCTGCAATGCGGTCAGATGCGCGAACAGGTTGAAGTTCTGGAACACGAACCCGACCTGTGAACGCTGGTGCAGGATCTCCCGCTCACGCAGCTCGTGCAGTTTGTCGCCGCGCCGCTTGTACCCGATCAGCTCACCGTCGATCCGGATCAGGCCGCGATCGACCTTCTCCAGGTGGTTGATCGACCGCAACAGCGTCGACTTGCCCGAACCCGACGGCCCGAGGATCACCGTGACCGTGCCGGCCCGGACCTCCAGGTCGACGCCACGCAGTACCTCCAGCGCGCCGAAGTTCTTGTGCACGCCCTTGACGTCGAGCATGGCGGTCATGGCGTGACCTCCGCTTCGGGTCGCGCCGAGGCCTTGGCCTGTACGGTCCGCCAGGTTCGGCGGATCCGCTGGATCGGGGTCGGTGGCAACGACCGGCTGGTACCGCGGGCGAAGTACCGCTCGAGGTAGAACTGTGCGATCGACAGCACGGTGGTGAGCACGATGTACCAGACCGTCGCCACCATCAGCAGCGGAACGACCCGGCTGTTGCGGCCGTAGATCACCTGTACCTGGTAGAAGAGCTCCGGGATCGCCATCACCGAGACGATCGAGGTGCCCTTGAAGAGCTGGATCACCTCGTTCGCGCCGTTCGGCAGGATCGAGCGCATCGCCTGCGGCAGCACGATCCGGAAGAACTGCCGGCTCCGTGGGATGCCGAGTGCGGCCGCTGCCTCCGACTGCCCCTGGTCGACCGAGATGATGCCGCCGCGGATGATCTCCGCCGCGTACGCGGCCTGGTGCAGCGCAAGACCCAGTACTGCGGCGCCGAGCGGCCCGAACAGGTTGTTCGTGCTGAACCGCACGAACTCCGGTCCGAACGGGATACCGATGCTCAGCTCCTGGTAGAGATAGGCCAGGTTGAACCAGAACAACAGCTGGACGATCAACGGGATCGACCGGAACACCCAGATGTAGCCCCAGGCAACTACCTGCAGGAACGGGCTGCTGGACAACCGCATGGTCGCGATCACCGCGCCGAGCGCGAAGCCCAGAACCGTTCCGTACAAGGTCAACTGGAGCGTCACGGCCAGGGCCGAGAAGATCGTCCTGGTGGTGAAGAACTGGAAGAACGTCGGCCAGTCCCATCCCGGGTTGGTGATCAGACCGTGCGCGAACATGGCCAGCAGCACCAGGACGACGGCGACACCGACCCAGCGCCAGGGGTGCCGGCGCCCGATCACGGGCAGGTCGGCGTCCAGCAGGGCAGGGCTTTCAGGTGGATCGGCGGCGGCGGTCGCCGAGGTCAGCGAAGTGGTCGACACAGTTGAACTCCCGGGCGGCGGGCAGGCAGGGGTGACGCCGGCGCCCGCGGGATCTGCGGGCACGGCGCTGCGGACGGTCGTACCGTCGTGAAGGTGTCTTGGCGAAAGAGGTGGCTCTAGAGAGCTGTCAGAGCAGACACAGGGCGCTGGAGACGCGCTGCAGGTCGATGTGGAGACGGTAGAAGGCGAGTTCACGCCGGACTGGTTCTGTCATCACCGTCTCCTTTCTTCGGGCCTGGTCATCCCAGTATGCGAGGACATTGAAAGGGAAGTAAGTCGGTAGACAAACCTCTCATATTCTGGACGCCCTATAACGGCTCAGGAGTCCCCTGAGGAGCTGTGACGCGGGTGATCCCGGTCACGGCATCATTCAACTACTCACTGGTTACTTCTACGCCTGAGCGGCGACGGATGGCGCGGAATCCGTCACCGCGGGTAGCGGGATTCGGTGATCTGATCGCAATGCGCGTTTGAGGAGTCCGTGACCTCCTCGTTATGGTCGATGGGCCGCTCGGGATGACCCTGGCGGCAACTCGACTCTGGAAGGCTCTCGTGTCCCCTCACCATGACGTGTCGGAAGCAGGACGTACGGCACCTCGTCGTACCCCGGCCGGCGCGCGTCGGGTGGCGAAGCACCGCCTGACCCGCCGTACTTCCGTCCGTGGCGTCCAGCTGGTCGGCCTGACGGCTGCCCTCGCGGCCGCCGCCGGCACCAGTGCCGTCGCCCTCTCCCCCTCAGCTGGTCCGGCCAACGCCGGGACCAGCGCCACCGCAGGCCAGCTCGAAGCGATGACCGCAGCCCGGGTCGAGCGCCGTGACCTGGCCTCGCGCGACATGGCCCGCTTCGACCTGTCGCTCGCCTCCACCCGCAAGGCGCAGATCGACGCGGCCGCCGTCGCCAAGGCTCGTCAGGCGAAGCTGACCGCGAACGCGACGCTGACCGCTCGCCGCGCGCTGGCCCTGTCGGCTGCCAAGGCACAGGCCGCGGCCAAGGCCAAGGCACTCGCCAAGGCAGCGGCTGCGGCGAAGGCCGAGGCTCTTGCCAAGGCAGCGGCCGCACCGAAGGTCGTGCTGCCGACCACCGGCTACCACCTGACGGCCGGCTTCGGCCAGGCAGGCGGACGCTGGGCCAAGAACCACACCGGCCTCGACTTCGCGGCCCCGCTCGGTACGCCGATCCGCTCGGTGATGGCCGGTGAAGTGATCCAGGCCGACTACGAAGGCGCCTACGGCCGTCAGGTGAAGGTCCGCCACGCGGACGGCACCGTCACGTCGTACAGCCACATGTCGGAGTTCGACGTCTCGGTCGGCGACACGGTCAAGGCCGGCGATCAGGTCGGCGCGATCGGCGTCACCGGCAATACGACGGGGCCGCACGTGCACTTCGAGGTACTACCCGGCGGCGGCGACCCGATCGACCCGAAGCCGTGGCTGCGGGAGCACGGGGTCAACCCGTAATCCCCTGGCTCAGAGGTCCTTGGCCAGCGTCAGCTTGTCGACGTACTGGCCCTCGATCAGGAACTCACGTGGGTGGGTTCCTTCGACGACGTAACCGTGGCGCTCGTACAGCCGCCTTGCGACGGTGTTCGTACCGTGCACGTTCAAGGTGATCTTGCGGGCGCGACGGATCCTGCCCTCCTTGGCCGCCGCGGTCAGCAGGATCGAGCCGATGCCCCGGCCCTGCGCCTGTTTGGCCACCGCGATCCCGTTGATCGACAGCACACCGTCGCCTTCGGGGAACGTGTACTTGTCCTGTAGCCGGAGATAGCCCAGGACTTCGCCGTCGTCCTCGGCCACCAGGTGGGCGTCCGGCCCACTGCGTTCGTTGAAGAACGCATCCTTGTCCGCCGGCGTCATCGACGGGAACCCCGACGACGCGTCCCATACGGTCAACTCGATCGCCAGCAGCGCCGACTCATCCGCCTCGATGGCCCGCCGCACAGTCACCTCACCCATACCCCAATCCTCACCCGACCCCGAGGTCAACTGCGCAGGGGGTGCAGGTGAACTGAGGCTTTGAGGCCGCCGGTTGGTTGGGCTGCCAGATCGAGGGTGCCGCCGTGCGCGGTGGTGATGGCGGCAACCAGGGCGAGGCCGAGCCCCTGGCCGTTACCTGAATGTTTGGCGAGGCGGGCGCCTCGGGTGAAGGGTTCGGTGAGGGTGGCGACCTTGGCGGGGTCGATGACTTCGCCTGTGTTGACCACGGTCAAGCGACCGCCGGACTGGACCGTCAGCAGCGCAGTACCGCCGACGGGGAGGTTGTGGCGGATCGCGTTCTGGCCGAGGTTGACGATCAGTTGGTGCAGCAGCGTCTCGTTGCCCTCGACGATCGAGCCCTCGATCGACGTACCGAGCGTGACCCCAGCCGCCTCCGCCTCCGGCTGCAAGTCGACCACGGCCTGCCGTGCGATCGACGCGAGATTGACCGGCTCCAGCTCGACCTTCCGGTTGCCGAGCGCAGCCAGCGCGAGCAGCGCCTCGACGATGTCGATCCCGCGCTGATTCGTCTCGTGCAACCGGCGAGCCAGCTCCCGGACATCCTGATGATCGGGATCCGCGATCGCGACCTCGAGCATCGTCTTCATCACCGCATGCGGCGTCCGCAACTCGTGCGACGCGTTCGCCGCGAACCGCCGGTACTGCGTGAACGCCCGCTCCAGCCGCTCGAGCATCTCGTCGAACGTGTCGGACAGATCGGTGAACTCGTCCCGCGGCCCACCCAGCCTGATCCGGTGATCGAGCGACCCGTTCGCCGCCAGCCGCGCCGCCGAGGTGATCTCCTGCAGCGGCCGCAGCATCCGGCCGGCGATGATCCACCCGGCGCCCATCCCGATCGCGGCCAGCAACGCCAACGCGTACAGGGTCAGTTTGACGACGGTGTCGAGGATCTCGCCGCGCGTCGCCACGGGCGTCTGGTCGCGCGGGTTGGCTGCGGTCAGCGGGTAGTTCGGCACGAACCGCATCACCGCATAGATGATGATGCCGATCACGCCGCCCGCCAGCACGAGCAGCAACGCGTAGCTCAGCGTCAACCGGAGCCGCACGGTCAGCCGCGGCCGCCAACTCATCAACGGTTCGGCCGGTACGGCGGGCGTAGTACTCATGAGTCGCCGATCCGGTAGCCGACGCCCGGCACGGTGTGGATTACCCAGGGGTCGCCGAGCCGCTTGCGCAGCGTGGAGATCGTGATCCGGACGGTGTTGCTGAACGGATCGGCGTTCTCGTCCCAGGCGCGTTCGAGCAGCGTCTCGGCGCTGATCACTCCACCTTTGGCCGTCATCAACACCTCCAGGACAGAGAACTGTTTGCGGGTCAGCTTCACGTAGCGTCCGGACCGGTAGACCTCCCGCCGGAACGGATCGAGGCTGACCCCGGCATACTCGAGCACCGTCGGCGTCGACTCCGCGGACCTGCGAGCCAGCGCCCGCAACCTGACGACCAGCTCGCGCAGCTCGAACGGTTTGGTCAGGTAGTCGTCGGCGCCCACCTCGAAACCGCTGATCTTGTCGTCGAGATCACCGGCCGCGGTGAGCATCAGGATCCGGCACGGCAGTCCGTGGGCGAGGATCCGGCGGGCCACCTCGTCACCGTCCGGCGGCGGGATGTCCCGGTCGAGCACGACCACGTCGTACTCGTTGATGCTGATCGACTCCAGCGCGCTCTCGCCGTCGAAGGCGAGATCGGCCGCGATCGCCTCGAGTCGCAGCCCGGCCCGGATCGCCTCGGCGAGGTACACCTCGTCCTCCACGACCAGAACCCGCATGACCACCATTGAAGCAGGCCGGACGTATCGAAAACGTATCCGGAAACGTTGACGCTCCGGCAACGTGCTCAGTTGTTGCCTGGAGACATGCTCCCTGACGAACTCGTTGCCACTCGCAAGAAAATGCGCCGGCTCACCGCACTGATCGTGGTGGCGATCGTCGTCGCGGTCATCTGCTTCGCCCTGGCCGCTTGTACTTCGGTCGACAACACCCAATCAGCCACGTCCGAGCCCTCTTCGACCAAGTCCACCAAGCACCATCGCGGCGAGCCAGGTCCGGAGGACGGCGTACTGCCGGACAACGCGTCGCCGTTCGACACCTCGCTGCCCGGGGTGGCGAACCTGAATCCTGACCTTCTGAAGGCGATCCAAGACGCGGCCAAGGCTGCCGAGAAGGCGGGGATCGAGCTTCATCTGACGACTGGCTGGCGGAGCAAGGAGTACCAGGAAGAGCTGCTGGAGAAGGCGATCAAGCGCTACGGCAGCCGGAAGAAGGCCAGCGAGTACGTCGCTACGCCGGAGGAATCGCACCACGTGACCGGCGGTGCGGTCGACGTCGGGCCGACCGACGCCGACGACTGGCTGAACCGCAAGGGCGCCCGCTTCGGGCTCTGCCAGACCCTCGCCAACGAGATCTGGCACTTCGAACTGGCTACGACTCCGGGTGGGACCTGCCCACCCATGAAAAGCACGTCCAGCAGCAGGTAGGACTCCCTGCTGCTGGACGTGTTGCCCGGATCATGCGGCGTCGAGCGCACCGGTGATCTTGCGAGCCATGTCGAGCAGTACCGGGCTGGGCTCACCCAGGTGGGTCTGCGCGGCCTCGATGGCGAGGACGACGGTGTTGCGGAAGTTGTCGGCCTCGACCGGAGCCTGCTCCTTCAGCAGGGTCATGGCCGCGGTGAGAGCCGGCAAGACGTTGTCGGCCATCTCGGCGACGGTCTTGCCGCCGAGATTCATGCCCTTCGACTTCTCGTTGAGGACGTGGCCGACCAGGCCGGTCGAGGAGGTCAGGGCGATGGTGCCGTCGGTGGCGACCTTGTGCGGCTTGGACGCGGCGGCGGCGATCAGTGAGACGGCGCCGTACGCGGCGGTACGGAGAGTGTTCTTGTCTTGGTCGTTGAGGGTGATGGTCATGGCGTTTCTCCTTATTAGTTGTTGTTCAGCTGGTGGGCGGCCGCGATGGTTTCGCGGACTGCCTGGGCGATGGCTTGGTAGTCCTTCTTGAGGATCTTCGAGTGGTTGCTCGGGACCTTGGCGCTGACCTGGATGTTCGGGTTGCGCTCCAGTACCGGGTCGAGGGAAGCCCGCGCGGCCTCCATCTCCTCCTCGCCACCGCCGAGGTTGGAGCCGGTCGCGAGCACGTACCGCACCGGGCAGGTCACCTGGTCGAGCTGTACGTCCACCGAGTCGACGATCTCGTTGATCTCGATGTTGACCTCGGCGTGCATCGCGGCACTCATCCGCGCCGCCATCCCGAACGGGCGAGCCAGCGGGAGGATGAACCGCATCTTGTGGAAGAGCTTGCGGATCCGCTCCTGCCCTTCCTCACCGGTCAACCCGTACGGCATCGCGCCGTCCACGTTGACGACCCCGAGTACGCGATCGGGGTGCCGCGCGGCCCAGTGCGCCGCGATGGTCGCGCCGTACGACCAGCCGACCAGGATCGGCTTGTCCACCCCGGTCGCGGTGAGAATGGCGTCCAGGTCCCGCAAGGTCCCCTCGAACGAGTAGTCCGCCGACTGCTTCGACTTGCCGCGCGCCCGCTCGTCGTACGCGATGTGCCGGTACTCGTTGCCGAGGGCCTCGATCACCGGGCGCCACGGCCGCTGGTCGGCGTACGCGCCGTTCAGGTACACGATCGCCTGGCCGGCGCCACCGCTGTCCGTCATCGCGAGCGCCGTGTCGTCGACCGGCACCATCTGCATGTTTCCCATCACGATCTCCTAGCGCTCTTGTTGTTCAGGAATCTCCGAACAAGAAGAACGCTACATTGCGTTCAGAGATCACGCAACACTTATCTTGAGCTTCTTCGCCTTATTTACGGTCGATTCTGGCTTGCTTTGCAATGAGTCTGACTCTAAACGCAATGGCTGAGGTTGCATTGCATTGCAATGGCCTGAGGGTGAATGCATACTTGGCGGACGTCCGACAGCGACAGGAGACCAGTACCGATGCCCGGAGGCAGACTCACCGAGGAGGACCGGCGGCTGATCGCCGCGGGCCTGGCCGAAGGACTCGGCTACGCGGAACTCGGCCGGCGCCTGGACCGCCCCGCCTCGACGATCATGCGAGAGGTCACCCGCAACGGCGGCCCCGACGACTACCAGGCCGACCGCGCGCAGCAGGACACCAGTACCCGTGCCCGCCGCAACAACCAGCCGCAGCCACCGGCGCCGGCCCCCACCGACAGCAGCTACGGCCGCGACCCCCAGGCCGTCCAGGACTTCACCGAGGCATTCACCGACCTACTGGTCCAGCAAGGCCTCCCCAGGATGGAAGCCCGGGTGATGGCCTGCCTGCACATCACCGACTCCGGCGCCCTCAGCGCAGCCGAGCTGGTCCAGCGGCTCCGCGTCAGCCCTGCCTCCATCTCGCACGCCATCGGCTTCCTGGAACAACAAGGCATGCTGCTGCGCGAGCGCCTCCCCGGCGAACGCCGCGAACGCTACGTCATCGACGACGAGATCTGGCTCCGCAACCTGCTGGCCTCTCTACAAATGAACAACGCCTTGATCGCCGCCTCCCGTCAAGCCGCCAAGATCCTCGGCCCCACCACCCCGGCCGGCGTCCGCTTCGACAACTCCGCCGAACTCCTGATCCTGGTCACCGAAGCCCTGACCCAAGCGATGGAGAAGTGGCGCCTGCACCTGGCATCCCGCACCCCCTGACCCGACGCCTGCGGCACTTGGCTCCACTAGGTTCATCGTTATGACCCTGCAGACACGCCCTCTCGGCTCCTCCGGTATCGACGTCACCACGATCGGGCTGGGTGGATGGCAGCTCGGCAAGTCCTCGAGCTGGCCGACCGGCCCCGACCCGGACGAGGCCGTGCGGATCGTGCACGCCGCCCTGGACGCCGGGGTGAACTTCATCGACACCGCGCCGGCGTACGCAGACGGCCAGAGCGAACTGAACATCGGCACCGCTCTGCAGAGCGTCTCCCGCGACCAGGTCGTGCTCTGCACCAAGGTCGGCCCGACCCACGACGGGCGCGCCGACTGGTCGGTCGACGCGGTCGCGACATCGGTCGAGGGCAGCGCCCGGCGGATGGGCGTCGACCACATCGACGTCGTCGTCCTGCACAGCCCGCCGCCGGAGGTACTGAACAGCGCCGACCACTACGCCGCCCTGGAAGCCCTACGAGACAAGGGCCTGATCCGCGCCTTCGGCGCCTCGGTGGACTGGGACCAAGACGTCCGGACGGTGTGTGCGAACACCACATCCCAAGCACTCGAGGTCCGGATGTCAGCGCTCTTCCAGGAAACCTGGCCCAGCGTCTCCGAAGCACCCACCCACGGCGCCGGTGTCATCGTCAAGGTCCCACTAGAGTCCGGCTGGCTGTCAGGCCGCTACGACGCCAACACCACCTTCACCGACGTACGCTCCCGCTGGTCCGCCGACGACGTAGCCCTCCGCGCCACCCTGGTAGACGAACTCCGCGCCCTACTCCCCTCCGGCGTAACCCTGGTAGACGCCGCCCTCCAATTCCTCCTAGCCAACACCGGCGTCTCCACCGTCATCCCCGGCACCCGCTCACTCCCCCACCTCCAATCCACCATCACCGCAGCCACCACCCCCCTCCCCACCGAAACCACCACGGCAATCCGCACCTGGTACGCCGACCGCCTAGCCACCCACCATCTCGCCTGGTAGCCCACGCCGACTGTGGTCCCCCACGCCACCTCCGATGGCCGCTCCTCCATCGCCCGCTTCGCGAGAACACCGGGTCACCCGTTCCCGTCCGGCAGACGTCTGCGCGGCTGCTTGCGTTCGCCGCGTCGGTTACGGACCCTTCACTTGTCCATCGCCGGCTCGGTCATAGGAGGAGAAACCGTGGGTGCCCCAGAACCGGAAGGCGCGACAACGGATACCCACCAGGCAGCGTCATTGCTGAACGTCTCCCACCCTCACCTCCTCAGCCTCTTGGACGCCGGAGCGATCCAGTACCTAAGAGTGGGAACACATCGCCATGTGGAGGTCGAATCCTTGATGGACTACAGGCGCAAGGACGATCGCGAGCGCCGCGACGCCGCCGACGAGCTGACTGAGCTGAACCTGGAGATGGGTCTGTACTGACCGCTCGTCCATCGGAGGGTGATGACGATTCATACGCATCGGATCGACGTCAGTGGTGAGGTGGTCACCAAGACCTACGTCGACTGGGGACGCGACGAGCATCTGCGCGAGTGGGCCGCCTTGCAGGTGGTTCACGCCGCGAAGCCCCACCTCGTGCCGGCGCCGATCAGGCTTGTGATGCCTTCATCGCCTATGTTGCAGCCGTCGGTCGCCATGAGCCGGCTTCCGGGGCAGCCGTTGGGTGGGCCCTTGACTGCGGAACAACTGAGCGGGCTCCAAGTTGCCCTTGGTGAGCTCTGGTCCATCCCTCCGACTGGCGTAGAGCCGATCGACTTCGCAGCCTTCATCGACCGGACCCGCCGAGAGATCGCATCTTGGAACGCCTCGGGGATCGTCGCCGAGGCGCAGCTGGCAGCCGTGGACTGGATGGCCGGCTCGGCAGCGGACGAACTGGTCAAGCCGCTGGACCCCGTCATCGGCCACGTCGACCCGAATCTCGCGAACTACCTCTGGGACGGAACCCGGCTCCGCATCATCGACTTCGAAGACGCCGGCCAAAGCGACCTCGCCGTAGAACTGGCCAGCCTCCTCGAACACATCGCATCCCGATCCACCGACTGGACCGACTTCCTGCCCCACTCCCGGCAAACCCCGACCGACTCCGATCCGCCCGGCGCCTCTACGCCACCTTCTGGCTCACCCTGCTCGGCCCCGACGGCCCATCAGCCCACCGCAACCCACCCGGCACCGCAGAACTACAGGCCGAACGTCTCCTCCGCCTGCTCTCGTAGTCAGGTGGGTTCGGCGGGTGGGTCGTCGGTGGTTGCCAACGGGCGTTGGGTCCAGTGGACGTCGTGCCAGGTGTTGTGTTTCCAGCCTATTTTTCGGTAGGTGCCGATGGGTTCGAAGCCTAGGGCGGCGTGGAGGCCTTCGCTGGCCGGGTTGGGGAGGGTCATACCGGCGACCGCCGTCCGGTAGCCGCGGGCGATTAGGCGGTCGAAGAGGGCTTCGTAGAGGGCTCGGCCGCCGCCGGTGCGGCGGAGGCCCATTTGCACGTAGATGCTGACTTCGCAGGACCAGCGGTACGCCGCTCTCGGCTTCAGTACGCCGCCGTAGGCGTAGCCGATAACCGTGCCGTTGTCGTCTTCGAGGACCAGCCAGGCGTGGGCTCGGGTGGCTGTCTCGATGCGGGCGGCCATCTCGGCGGTCGACGGTGAGTCCAGTTCGAAAGTGATGGCGGTGTCGCGGACGTAGGGCGCGTAGATCGCCGCGCAGGCCTCGGCGTCCAGTGCGGTCGCTTCACGGATCTTTCCCATGCCACGATAGTAGCCATAGATGCCGCTATAGTGGCAAGCATGGATGATCCGCTGTCCGCCTCGCTGGCGGCGACGTTGCAGGCTGCCCGCGTCGATCGCGAGTTGTCGGTCAACGCGCTGGCCGACCGATCCGGCGTGTCGCGGGCGATGATCGGGAAGATCGAGCGTGGGGAGGCGCAACCGACCGCAGTACTGCTGGGCAGGCTCTCGGGAGCGCTCGGGCTGACGCTGTCGGAGTTGGTCGCCCGCGCGGAAGGTGGCGCCGACGAACTCCTCCGGCGAGCGGCGGATCAGCCCACCTGGACCGACCCGGCGACCGGGTACCGCCGCCGGGCGATCTCCCCCGTCAGCGACAGCCCGCTCGAGCTCGTCGAGGTCGAGCTGCCGCCGGGCGCCTCCGTCTCGTACCCGGCGGACGCGTACATCTTCAAGTACCAGCAGATCTGGATCCTGGAAGGCAGCCTGCACTTCCAGGAAGGCGACGTCCTCCATCAGATGTCGACCGGCGACTGCCTCCAGCTAGGCGCCCCCGTGCCGTGCACCTTCATCAACCCCACGACCGACAACACCCGGTACCTCGTTGCCTTGGTCAAAAGTCGCTGAACCACCCGCCGACCGCACGGGATCGGGAGATCGACTGGACCGGTCCGACAACTTGAGCCAGACGACCCCGGTGACGATCACTGCCAGCCAGAAAGCCTTCGTCGGGGTGAGGGTCTCGGCGAAGAAGACGGGCCCGAGCAGCGCGGCGCCGACCGCGCCGATCCCCGCCCAGACGGCGTACCCGATCCCCATGTCGATCGTCCGCAAGGCGACGCTGAGCGCGAAGAGCGTCAGCAGGAAGAACACCACCGCGACGAGCGACCACGAGAGCACGCCGAAGCCGTGGCTTCCGCCGACGGACAGGGCGTAGCCGACCTCGAAAACCCCTGCGAGAACCAGTACCAGCCATCCGCGCGCCCGCCCCGTCACAGCGTCGATCCACTGAGCTGAAGTCCGGCGACGCCGACGATGATGACGGCGATACCGAGCAGTTTCCGCCAGCCGAGGCGTTGCCGGAACAGGATGGCGCCCAGGACGGCGATCCCGATTCCGGCGACCGAGGTCCAGACGGCGTACCCGACGCCGACATCGAAGGTCAGCAGCGCGAGGCTGAGGAAGTACGTCGCAATGCCACCGCTGACCAGCGTCGCCACGGTCCAGCCCGGCCGGGTGAAGCCCTGGGCTTTGCTGGCCGCGATCGCGACGGTGATCTCGAAGACGACCGCGACGCCGAGGTAAAGCCACTCCATGATGCGTCCTTTCGTGGTCCCTGATGCGGCCCCCATCGTGAAACTCACACCGGCGTCAACTGCAACAATGGAGCCCGAGGAGGCCCCATGCGCATCGGAGAACTGGCTGAGGCCAGCGGCGTCAGCACAAGATCTCTGCGGTACTACGAGGAGCACGGCCTCATCCGCGCCGCCCGCACCCCCGCCGGCTGGCGCGACTTCGACGACTCCACGGTCGAACGAGTAGTCCTGATCCAGCACCTCTTCGCAGCCGGCCTCTGCAGCACCAGCATCAACGAGCTACTCCCCTGCCTGGAGTCCCCACCCGAAGAACGCACCGGCGTCATGGAACAACTCCTGGCCGAGCAACTGGCCCGCCTGGAGTCCAAACGCCGAGACATCAACCGAGAAATAGAAATCCTCCAAGCCCTCCGCACCGAAACCGCAGTCCCCACCCAACCAACCTGACCCCGCCTACCCTGGATTGCGCCCCGCGCGGGGTGAGAGCCAGCCAAGCGGAGCGCTACCACGGCAGACGGGAACCACGGCTACCAGACTCAGCGGTCTGCCACGCGTCATCGGGGCGAGATCCGCCAATCCCGCCAGCACCACCGAGTCCGCCACGCCCACCCGACACGGCACGGCCGACCGCCGTGTTCTCACCAAAGCGGGCGACGAAGGAGCCCGCACACCAGGGTGGGCGGGAGCCGTCGGAGCAGGTAGCGACGCCGGAGCGGACGGCGGAGGTGGCGTGGGGTATATGAGTTGGTTGCGCAGGCGTGATTGGGTGGTGGCGGCCGGCTGCCTCGTGATCGGATGATTGAGGATGGGCGTTTCTGCGTTGGTCTGGGTGCTGACGATTCTGGCGATCGTCGGACTGCTTGCCTTCGACTACTTCTTCCATGTGCGGAGCGCGCACGTACCGACGCTGCGTGAAGCGGCCGTCTGGTCCAGCCTGTACGTCGGGATCGCGATCCTGTTCGGGCTCGGCACGCTCGTCATCGGCGGTACCGGGATGGGATCGGAGTACTTCGCGGGGTACATCACCGAGAAGGCACTGTCGGTCGACAACCTGTTCGTCTTCTTGATCATCATGACGAGTTTCCGCGTCCCCCGGGAGAACCAGCAGAAGGTGCTGCTGGTCGGCATCGTCATCTCGCTGATCGCCAGGGCCGGCTTCATCTTCCTCGGCTCGGCCCTGCTGAACACGTTCGCCTGGGTCTTCTACCTGTTCGGCCTCGCCCTCCTGATCACCGCCGGCAACATGCTGAAACCGCAGACCGAGGAGTCCCACTCGGCGCAGAACGTCATCGTCCGGCTGGCCCGCAAACTCTTCCCCACGACCGAGACCTACGACGGCGACAAGCTGGTCACCCACCAGAACGGCCGCCGGGTGATGACCCCGATGCTGCTCGTGATGGTCGCGATCGGCGGTACCGACCTGATGTTCGCCCTGGACTCGATCCCGGCCATCTTCGGGCTGACCCAGAACGTGTACGTCGTCTTCACCGCCACCGCGTTCAGCCTGCTCGGCCTGCGGCAGCTGTACTTCCTGCTCGACGGTCTGCTGGACCGGCTGATCTACCTGTCCTTCGGGCTGGCCGCGATCCTCGCCTTCATCGGCGCGAAGCTGATCCTGCACGCGCTGCACGAGAACAACCTGCCGTTCATCAACGGCGGCGAGCCGATCGAGGTGATGGAGATCAGTACCGGCCTGTCGCTGGTGGTGATCCTGGTGGTGCTGGTGATCACGATTTTCGCGTCGCTGTTCAGCACCCGCGGCCGGACCCAGACGGCGATGGCGAACATCCGCCGCGACGCGCTCGCCTACCTCGACGCGGAGTACACCGACAACGAGAGCGAGCGGGAACGCCTCTTCGTCCGGCTGCAGGAGTCCAAGGAGCACATCATCGCCCTCGGCCCCAAAGCCAAGCAGATCGTCAAGAACGAGACCGAGCTGATGGAGCTCTGCGCCCGCGTCATCGAGACGCGTCAGACCAGCAACAAGTCCTAGGTACTACGAAGCCGATCCTGATGCCGCCGAGCCTTCAACCGGTTCCCACAGGTTGACATCGAGCACCACCGGCGCGCATTCGCCTTGCTCCGGTCGATCAGGAACAAGGTGCACTCGGCAACGTTCTCGCACGGCCGCAACCGGCCCTGCACCCCGGCCCACGCCAGCACGACCCGAGAAGGAAATCGCGCCGCCCCCGCCAGCTTCCACTCCACGCCGGTCCCCCCCACGACAGGCACCTGCCGCACGTCCGCGACGAACCGCTGCAGCTCAGCCGCCGGCCGCTGACCCCGTACTACGCCCGCGATCGCGTCACGCACCTCGCGGGCGGCGGCCGGCGTACCGGGGATGTCGTGGGCGCGGAGCCAGTCGGCCGCGCCCGCACCGCGCAGCTCATCGGTCGGTACCCCGTCCACGATCGGCGCCGAGTTGAGCAGCTCGAGCAGGGCTGCCTCATCAGACATAACCGCATCAACCATGTTGACAGGTTACACCCGTCGGGTGTTCTCTTACCCCTGTAACCAGATAAAACATGCAAAGGGGTTAAATCAGATGACCGTTCATCACCGGACCATCGAGGTCGACGGACACGCGCTCTTCTACCGCGAGGCAGGACCGGCGGACGCGCCCGTACTGCTGCTCCTGCACGGATTCCCCGCGAGCTCGCACATGTTCCGCGACCTGATCCCGTTGCTCGAAGACCGCTATCACCTGATCGCGCCCGACCACCTCGGCTTCGGATACTCGGCCATGCCATCAGCAGACGACTTCGAGTACAGCTTCGCGGCGCTGGCGAGTTTGACGACCGCCTTCACCGAGAAGCTCGGCCTCACGGAGTACGCGGTCTATGTGCAGGACTACGGCGCGCCGATCGCGTGGCGGATGGCGCTGGAGCACCCCGAGCGGATCACCGCTGTGATCACGCAGAACGGCAACGCCTACGAGGACGGGTACGTCGAGGCGATGTGGGCCGCCGTCGTCGCGTACGACGCGAACCCGACGCCGGAGACCGCAAAGGCGGCCGCCGAAATGCAGTCCGAGGCCCTCGTGAAGTGGGCCTACCAACACGGCGTCAAGGACCAGACCCTGCTCAGCCCCGACGCCTGGCAGCACGACCTGTCGTTGCTCGCCCGCCCCGGCGCCGAGCGCGTACAGCTCGATCTGGTCCGCACCTACCTGGACAACTTCAAGCTCTACCCGAAGTTCCAGGAGTACTTCCGCACCAGCCAGGTCCCACTGCTGGCAGCCTGGGGTGCAGGCGACGAGATCTTCCCGCCGGCCGGCGCGAAGGCCTTCCAGCGCGACCTCCCCGACGCCGAGATCCACCTCCTCGATGCCGGCCACTTCGCCCTCGAATCCAACGCCCCTGAGATCGCCGACCTGATCAAGGACTTCCTCGGCCGCAAACTGGGCTGACCGGATTCAGGCCACGTAAGCATGTCGAGGGACTGTTCTGGGCACTGAGTTCCCCAGAGAGTGCGCCGCCCGAAGCTCGGGTGGTCGTCTGGAGAGGTGAGGGTGTCGTGGGGTTCAAGGCAGTGCTTGCGGTCATTCCGGTGCAGGAACTCGGGGCGGCGGCTCAGTGGTACGAGTC
Source organism: Kribbella sp. NPDC051718 (assembly GCF_040681515.1). Taxonomy (NCBI): domain Bacteria; kingdom Bacillati; phylum Actinomycetota; class Actinomycetes; order Propionibacteriales; family Kribbellaceae; genus Kribbella; species Kribbella sp. NPDC051718. The sequence continues at coordinate 664,807 of NZ_JBFAYZ010000001.1, forward strand.
GTTCTTCGGGCGGCCAGCGGATCAGCGGCCGATGGACACACTGGCCGAGTGGCATCTGAGTGATCTCGGCGTCGTCCAGGTCTTCCAGGACCCCGACCGGGCCGGTCGTACCTCTGTCAATTTCACCGTCGACGACCTCGACACCGCACTCTCGACGCTGGCCGGCGCCGGGATCACGGCCACCGACCCGCAGATCGTGTCGAGCGGACGTCAGCGCCTGGCCACCACGACAGACTCGGACGGCAACACACTGGGCCTGATCCAGGTCATCGCCTGACCTCGCATCCCCCTACGGTTCTGGGAACAGAGGCGTGGGGGATGCGAGTGCTGCGGAAGTTGTTGATCGGTGTCGCCGTCGCGGTGAGCCTGCTGTCGTTGCTGGGGACCGCGCGGTTGGTACTGCCGCGCGGCGAACCGACCGACGGCGCGGTCAAGCAACTCCAGTTCCTTCGCCAAGCAATCGAAGGCGGAGCCGACCAGGACGCTCAGGGCTTGAAGCCTGAGGGGTACTTCTTCATGAACGTGCTCTACGGGCTGTCCTGGGTTCAGGTTGGGCTGGACTCGCCAAAGCATCGGGCAGAGGCGGCGAGCCAGGCGAAATGGGCGCTCGACAGGCTCTACACGGCCGACGGCACGAGACCGTTCGACCTCAACGGGCTCACACCCCGGTACGGCGTGTTCCACGCGGGCTGGACCAACTGGCTCCGCGGCGGCATCGTCGCGCTGCAGCCGGCCGAGTCGCGTGACCTCGCGGAGTACACGAAAACCTCGACCGAGCTGGCGAAGGCCTTCGACGCGTCGCAAACGCCTTATCTGGATGCGTATCCGGGGCAGGCATGGCCGGTCGACTCGACGGTGGCGATGGCTTCGCTCGCCTTGTACGACCACCTGGTGACGCCCCGTTTCCAGCCGACCGTGGAGCGCTGGGTGGCGGGTGTGAAGACGCGACTCGATCCGGCGACGGGCCTGATGCCGCACCAGGTGACGCCCGTGAGCACGGGGGCTCGGGGTACTTCGCAGACGCTGATCCATCGGTTCCTGCTGGAGATCGATCCGGGGTTCGCGCGGTCGCAGTACGAGGTGTTCCGGGAGAAGTTCGTGACGGGGCTCGGGCCCGCGATTCGGGAGTTCCCGGCGGGGACCGACGGGAGTGGGGACGTTGACTCCGGGCCGCTGGTGTTCGGGGTCAGTTTGTCGGCGACGACAGTTGGGCTCGGGGCGGCGAGGGTGCAGCACGATGCGCTGGCCGGCGTACTGGCTCGGGAGGGCGAGCTACTCGGCGTACCGGTCAGTGGGTTGCACACGAAGCGGTATGCGCTGGGGCTGATGCCGATCGGGGACGCGTTCCTGGTCTGGGCGGCGACGGCGCGACCGTTCGCCGCCGAGGAGCAACCGGAGCTCGCCAAGGGATACGGAGCCTGGTGGATTCCGTGGCTGATGCTGGTCTGGCTGCCGAGCCTCGTACTGTGGGGGTTCGTTCGGCTGACCAGACGGAGGACCGATGACCGCGGCGCAGCGGATCAGTAGCCGGAATGCTCGCTTCCAGGTGTGGGAGGCGCTGCTCACCAACCGGAACAAGCGACTGCGGGCCGGTGAGTTCCTGGTTCAGGGGGTCCGGCCGATCAGCCTGGCGATCGAGCACGGGTGGACGATCCGGGCGTTCCTGTACGACTCGGAGCGCGGACTGTCTCGATGGGCCGGTGATCTGCTGCAGGGCAACCGCGGCGTCGAGCGAGTCAGTATGGCGCCGGAGCTGCTGGCCGAACTGGGTGAGAAGGGCGAGACGGCGCCCGAGCTGATCGCGGTCGTCGAGATGCCTGCGGATGACCTCGAGCGGATCAAGGTGGGGCCGGACTTCCTCGGCGTCGTGTTCGATCGGCCGACCGGGCCGGGCAACATCGGGTCGATCATTCGGTCTGCCGATGCTTTCGGTGCTGACGGCGTGATCGTCACCGGGCATGCCGCCGACGTGTATGACTCGAAGGCCGTCCGGGCGAGCACGGGGTCGCTGTTCGCAGTACCGGCCGTGCGGGCGCCGTCGCAGCGGGAAGTGATGGCGTGGATCTCGGAGCAGCGCGCCGCCGGTACGCCGGTTGTCGTGGTCGGCACGGATGAGCACGGCGAGGCGGACATCTTCGACTTCGACCTGACCCGGCCGACCCTGCTCCTGATCGGCAACGAGACCTCAGGCCTCAGCGCCGCCTGGAAGGAGCTCGCCGATCACCTCGTCCGGATCCCGATGACCGGCTCAGCCAGCTCCTTGAACGCGGCCAACGCGGCCACCGCGGTCCTGTACGAAACCTCTCGCCAGCGTTCCCATTCCTTCAAGACCGGCGGCCGCGGCGACTCATAGCCTGGCCGGCATGACCGTTCGACCCCAACCGATGATCGCCGTCGCCGACGTCGAGAAGAGCAGTGCCTGGTACTGCGCCGTGCTGGCCGCGACGAGCGGCCATGGCGGCCCGGAGTACGAACAACTGCTGGTCGACGACGCGATGATCCTCCAGCTCCACAAGCTGGAACTCGGCCACCACCACGGCACGATCGGCGACCCTGCGCTGCCGATGGGGAACGGCGTGGCGCTGTGGTTCCAGGTGGACTCGCTCGACGACGCCGCGGCGCGTGCCAAAACAGCCGGCGCCACCGTCCAGACCGACGTCCACTACAACCCCAACGCCGGTCACCGGGAGCTCTGGCTGCGCGATCTCGACGGGTACCTGGTTGTGTTGGCGTCAGGCGGTGGCGAGGATTTCGCCGTGGAGTAGGGAGATGAAGGCGGCTGGGTCGGCTGCCCAGGCCTTCCAGGCTTGAGAGATCTCCTCGAGAGTCTGCCGCGGTACGCCGGAGGCGAGGGCCTGCTCGGCCATCGCCGACTGGAGGATGCGGTCGGCCCACATGCCGCCCCACCAGGCTCTGTCCTCGTCGGTGGTGAAGGTCCAGTTGCTGGCGGTCGCCTCGACCTTTTCGAATCCGGCAGCCAGGGCCCAGGAGAGCAAGCGGCGACCGGCGTCGGGTTCGCCGCCGTTGGCGCGGGCCAGGCGTTGGTACAAGCTCATCCACTCGGTGAGTTCCGGTAGCTCGGGGAACCAGGCGAAGGCTTGGTAGTCGGAGTCGCGGGCCGCGACGATGCCGCCGGGCTTGCAAACGCGGCGCATCTCGCGGAGCGCCTGCACTGGGTCGGCCACATGCTGCAGAACCTGATGGGCATGGACGACGTCGAAGGAGTCGTCGGGCAGGTCGAGCTGGTGGACGTCACCGACCACGAAGTCGACCGAGATGTCGAGCCCGGCGAAGGTCGCGCGGGTGATGTCGAGCGCGCCTTCGTTCGCCTCCAGCGCCGTGGTCCGCCCCGGCTGCACAAGCCTGGCGAGATCCGCCGTGATGGTGCCCGGCCCGGCGCCGATATCGAGCAACGACTGCCCGGGACGCAACTGTGGCAACAGATACCCGGCCGAGTTCTCGGCGGTGCGCCAACTGTGCGAGCGCAGTACGGATTCGTGATGGCCGTGCGTGTACACGTTGTTCATAGTTCAGGCTAATCCGAAATCTTGCTTGATGAGACATATCGTCTTGAATATCGAGACGAGGCTCATGACCGAATATGGCCAGACCCGGGTGGGGTTCGCGGGCGAGTCTTAAGTCCTGAGAACGTATCGATCAGGAGGAAGAAAGTGCTGGCAAAGGTGTTTCCCATTCATCTGAAGAGCGGCAACCAGGCGAAGGCCGAGGAGCTTGTGCGGGCGTTCGCGCCGCAGGGGCCGGGGCAGGAGGAGGGAACGTTGTCGTTCCGGGTGTATCGCGACCCGGCGACGCCCGACTACCTGCTGTTCGTGGAGCACTTCGCGGATCAGGCGGCGTACGACGCGCACACCGGCTCGTCGGCGTACAAGGAGCTGATCGCGGGGCAGTTCGCGGAGCTGATCGTCGAGTTCGTCGAGATCGATCACGAGCTGCTGGTCAGCCTGTGAGCATCGATCGGAAGGCGCAGGCCCGGGCTTTCCGGGCGCTGCACGCGGACGGGCCGCTCATCCTGCCGAACGCGTGGGATCCCGGTTCGGCGCGCGCGATCGAGGCGGCCGGAGCGAAGGCTGTCGCGACGACGAGCGCGGGCGTTTCGTGGGCCGAAGGAGTCGCGGACGCGGGTGGTCTCACCCGCGCCGCGGCGCTCGCGGTACTGCGTCGCATCGCGGCGGTGATCTCGGTACCACTCACCGCCGATCTGGAATCCGGGTACGGCGCGACCCCGGCCGAGGTCGGCGAAACCGTCGCCGAGGTCATCGAGATCGGTGTCGTCGGTATCAACCTCGAGGACAGCGTCTCGCACGTGCTGGGTGATCCGGCCGTGCTGGCCGCGCGGATCGTAGCGGCTCGCTCCGCAGCAGTTGCCGCTGGCATCGAGTTGGTGATCAATGCGCGAACGGACACGTATCTGTTCGGCGATGGGACTGGGACTTTGGAAAGAGCACGCCTGTACGCCGAAGCCGGCGCCGATGTGCTCTTCGTGCCGGGTGTCGGGGATGCGGAGGTGATCCGTGAACTCGTCGCCGGATCACCGCTGCCACTGAACGTGATGACCGGACCGGGCGGGCCGACGGTTGGCGAACTGGCCGCGTTGGGGGTCGCGCGGATCAGTCTGGGACCGGCTCTCAGTGCTGGTGCTTATGGGCTCGCGGCCGCGGCAGCGCAGGAGGTGCTTGCTACTGGCACCTATGAGGTTCTGGGTGACCTAGGCAAGCACAACGCGCTATTGCGATAGATGAAGGTAGGCGAGGGCCCGCCATGGACGCCAGGCTTCTGAGTCTGTGGCGGACTCGCCCGGGAAGGCATCGCGGGCGCCCAGACGGAGGGCGATGTGATGGGCGGCCGTCTCGCTGATCCCGTCGATGTGGGTGAGAGCTGGGACGAGGGTTTCGAGCGGCTCGCCGCCATCCAGCTTGATGTTGCCTGCAGCAACTTCAGTCGCCAGCGCGCGGAGCGTGTCCGCGACCCGGCCGGGTTGGTCGTACCGGTTCGCCAGCGTCTCCGCGGAAGGGAATGCATGGGTGAGCCCATGGCCGAGCCCGGCAACCGGCGTACCGACGGCCTCCACCAACTGCTTGAGCAGCTCTTGATCCCTGGCAATTGCTGCGACGGCGACCTCGAACGGGCCCCACACGCCGGGCACCCGGAGTCCGGGGCGGGCCTTGATCAGCGGGCCGATGACGGGGTCGCCGGTCAGCTGGGCGGTGGCCAGTACCGGTTCGGTTTCGAGGCCGACGAGCTGGGCGGCGCGTTCTACGACGTGGATTACGCCCTCCCAGTAAGGGAGATGGGCTCGGAGGAGCAGGTGATCGGGGCCTCCGGCGGTGAGTTCGAGCAGGCCGGGGTCGCCGTCGAGGGCGATCGTGCGGCGGTACACGCCGTCGATGACGGACTCCACGCCGGGGATCGCGTGGGCTTCGAGGAAGTTGAGCATCGCGGGCCAGTCGTACGGCGGGGTGTACGGCATGCGTAGTACGAGGCCTCCGTCGGCCGCGAGGCGGTCGGTACGCCGACGGCGGTCGCGCAGCTCGCGTGGGGTCGAGCGGAAGATCTCGCGCATCGCCCGGTTGAACTGGCGCAGACTGCCGAAGCCGGAGGCGAAGGCGATGTCGGCGATCGTCAGCTCCGAGTCGTCCAGCAGGCGGCGGGCGAAATGGGCGCGACGGGAGCGGGCGAACTGGTCGGGCGTGACGCCGAGATGGTCGTTGAACATCCGGCGCAGGTGACGCGCCGAGAGACCCAGCCGCGCGGCCAACGCGGTCTCGTCGGCTTCGTCGAGCACGCCGGTGATGATCAGCTGGACCGCGCGGCAGACGAGCTCTGGGGCTTCGTCGGCGACGGTGCCGGCGACGCGGTACGGACGGCAGCGGAGGCAGGCGCGGTAGCCGGCGGCCTCGGCTGCGGCGGGGAGTTCGAAGGTCTCGACGTTCTCCGCCAGGGGCTTGGCGCCGCAGCCCGGGCGGCAGTAGATCCCGGTGGTACGGACGGCGGAGTACGTGGTCACTCAGCCATCGTGCGGATACTGGGCTAGTCCGTCCAGTCATATCCGGACAGATGCCGATCATCACCGGACGGCTCCACGCGGCTAGGGTGCCGGGATGTCGTCGAAGCCCATGCTCGTCGTGGTCAGCGGTCCCCCGGGCAGCGGCAAGACCACGCTCGCCCACCGGATCGCGGCCGCCGTTGGTTGCCCGGCGATCTGCCGGGACGAGATCAAGGAGGGGATGGCGCACGCGACGCCCGGATTCGTACCGGGTCCTGCCGATCCGCTGACGATGCGGACGCTCGCGACGTTCTTCGACGTCATCGGCCTGCTGATCGGCCGCGGCTCGACGGTGGTCGCCGAAGCCGCGTTCCAGGATCGCGTCTGGCGGCCGGGGCTGACACCGTTCCTAGGGCTGGCTGAGCTGCGGGTCGTGCACTGCGCGGTCTCTTCCGAGGTCGCGCACGAGCGCATCACGACCCGCGCCGCCGAGAACACCCTCCGCAAGGCCCACGAGGACGGTCACCGTTCCGCGGAGACGTGGCGCCGCGGCCACACCGCATTCGACCCGATCACGCTGCCGGTCCCCACCCTGACGGTCGACACCACCGACGGCTACCAACCGGACCTCCCGGCGATCATCCAGTTCCTCGACCGCTAGTACTGGAACCTTCTGGTTCGGTATCGATTCGCTGACTAAGGTCAGGGAATGGTTGATCTGCTGAAGCGGTTCGAAAATCTGACCACTGCTCATGTCGCCGACGCCTGCCTGCGCGCGGACGTTCCGGTGCGGACGGTGTCGCTGCTGCCCGTCACCTCGGGGCGCGTCGCCGGCCGGGTACTTCCCGTCCGTCATGTCGGGAGCGTCGACATCTTTCTGGAGGCGTTCGAGACGGCCGAGGCCGGTGACGTGCTCGTCGTCGACAACGGCGGGCGCCGCGACGAGGCCTGCGTCGGTGACATGGTCGCCGAGGAAGCGAAGGCGGCCGGCCTCACCGGGCTGGTCGTCTGGGGGTTGCACCGGGACACGGTCGACCTGCAGGCGGTCGGTCTGCCTGTGTACAGCCTCGGCGCGCTACCGACCGGCCCGCTGCGCCTCGATCCGCAGGCGCCTGACGCATTGAAGTACGCGGTCGTCGGCGAATGGGCGGTCACCAGCGCGGACGTAGTACTGGGTGACGAAGACGGCATCATCTTCATCCCGGCCGACCGCGTCGACGAACTGCTCGACCTCGCCACCTCGATCCAGGCGACCGAACGACGCCAGGCTGAACTGATCAGAGCCGGTACGTCGCTGCGCCAGCAGGTCGGTTTCGACGCTTACCTCGCGGCTCGCAAGGAGCGTCCGTCGCTCACCTTCCGCGAGCATCTTCGCGGTGTCGGTGGCGCGATCGAGGAGTGAGTAGGCTCGTCAGGTGCCCTCTGACGACCTGACCGCGGCTGCCGCGGGGACCTGGAAACTCGGCGACTTCACCGTCAACCGGATGGGCTTCGGCTCGATGCGGTTGGCGGGCAGTGCGGATCGGGAGGTCGCGATCCAGGTCCTGCGGCGTGCCGTCGAGCTCGGCGTCGACCACATCGACACGGCCGCCTTCTACGGGCCGGCGCTGGACCTGATCCGGGAGGCGCTCTCGCCGTACCCGGAGAATCTCGTCATCACCTCGAAGATCGGCCCGGGTGACAGCCCGGAGCGCGGTTTCTACAACGCGACCACCGCGGCCGAACTCCGCGTCCAGCTCGACGAGAACCTGCGCCGGCTCGGCGTGGACCACCTCGACGTGGTCAACCTGCGGATCATGAACCAGCCCGGCGAGTCCCTGGCCGAACGCTTCCACTGGCTCACCGAGTTCCGCGACGCCGGCCTGATCCGCCACCTCGGCATCTCCAACGTCAGCCCGCACCACCTCGACGAGGCGCAGGCGATCGCCCCGGTCGTCTGCATCCAGAACCGCTACTCGCTGGAGACCTCCCGCTCCGACGACGCCTTCATCCAGCTCTGCGCGGACCGCGACGTCGCCTACGTCCCCTTCTTCGCCATCGCCGGTACTACCGGCGCGGCCGCGACCGCAGTACAAACCGTCGCCAAGTCCCACGACGCCACGGAACAACAGATCCGCCTCGCCTGGACCCTCCACCAGTCCCCCAACGTCCTGGCCATCCCCGGCACCGGCAACCCAGATCACCTGGACCAGAACATCGCCGCCGCCGCGATCACGTTGTCTGCGGCGGACCTCAGCCTTCTGAACTCCTGACCTGCTGAGCGGCCAGGAAATTCTCGTACTGCGTCCAGACCCGCCGCCAGAGTGCGTCGCGGTCGGCGGCGGAGAAATGCGGAAGCGGTAGCTGGAAGATGTCGGCGAGGGCTTCGTAGTACTCGGGCTGGGTTTCGATGATCTTGTTGTCGATGCGGTCTCTGTACGTTTGCATCAGACCGACGGAGCGCAGGGTCGACATGCTGCCGGGGCGGCGGAGGAATGCTGAGCAGGTGCGGACGAAAGGGGAGTCCGGGGATAGCGAGAGGTGTTGGTGTTGGGCTTCGAAGTCGGGGAAGGTGGCGGGGGCCGACTCGAAGTCCATGCCGATCAGGCCGGCGCGGGGGTCGTGGTCGAGGCGCCAGCCGTCGACGAGGTCGGACTTTCGTAGCGAGAGGGTGAAGGGGTCCTGGTACGCCGTTGCGCCGGCCTGCAGCGGCATCGGGGTCAGGAGGCCGTCGCCCAGGCCTGCGTCGACCAGCCAGGTCTCGTCGTCCAGTACCACCGTCAGCACCATGTGGCTGGCGTCGACGACGGCTGGGCGGCTGGCCGTCTGGACGCCACCGCGGTGCAGCGTCACGTCGTATCCGAGTGAGGTCAGCAGCTGGGCGAGGACTCCGTTGAGCTGGAAGCAATAGCCACCGGTCTCGCGCGCGATGATCCGCGCAGCGACCACCTCGGGATCCATCGAACCGCCCTGGCCGAACTGGTACTGCACCGTCTCGTACGGCACGTTGACGACGAACGCCTCGTGCAGCTCCGACAACCCTTCGATGCTCGGGGCAGCAGCAGACGCGACGCCTATGCGTCGGAGGAAGGCGACGGTGTCCATGAGCTGAGCCTACGAGCCCGATGGGTGCTTGCGGTTGACTTAGCTGGCAGGGTGGGGGCATGACCTCGGAGCAGATCTATGTCGGCAGTTACACCCTTCGGGACGGTGGCGGTGAAGGCATCGGGTTCGGTACTGCGGAGGAGTTGCAGGTCGCCGCGGCGACCGCGAATCCGTCGTTCCTGACCATCTCGGCCGACGGCCGGTACCTCTACGCGACCAACGAACTGCCGTCCGGCCGCGTCAGCGCCTTCGCGATCGCGGACAGCGGCGCGCTGGAGTTCCTCAACCACCAGCCGACCGGCGGCGCCGACCCGTGCCACCTGGAGATCGACCCGTCCGGCAAGTTCCTGTTGTCGGCCAACTACAGCTCCGGTTCGATCGCGGTCCACCCGATCAAGGACGACGGTTCGCTCGGCGACCCGAGCCAGATCCTGCAGCGCGAGGGCACCGGCCCGAACGAGGAGCGGCAGGAAGGCCCGCACGCCCACCAGGTCACCTTCGACCCGTCCGGATCGTTTGCCTTCGACATCGATCTCGGGTCGGACAGCGTGTACGTCTCGACGCTGTCCAAGGACGGCCGGCTGGAAGAGGTGAGCCGGCTGCAGACCCACCCGGGCGCCGGGCCGCGGCATCTCGTCTTCCACCCGGGCGGCCACGCGGCGTACCTGATCAACGAACTGGACTCGACGCTGATCGTGCTCAGCCACGCCGAGGGCAAGCTGGCGATCGCCGAGACCGTGTCGACCCGGCCCGACGACGCTTCCGGGGACAACTTCCCGGCCGAGGTGCTGGTGTCGGCCGACGGCCGCTTCGTCTACGGCTCGAACCGCGGCGACGACACGATCGCGGTCTTCGAGACCGGCGCGGAAGGCCTCGAGGCCGAGCTGATTCAGACGATCAGCTCCGGCGGGACCTGGCCGCGGCACCTCGCCTTCAGCAAGGATGGCTTGCAGCTGTACGCCGGGAACGAGACCTCGGACACGATCGCGGTCTTCACCGTCGACCAGAGCAGCGGCGCCCTCACCGCAACGGGGACGCCGCTGGACTGGCCGAAACCGGTCTGTGTACTTGCCTATTGATCCAACGCAGCCTGACTAGATCGCGACGAGCTTCTCGAAGAAGAACTCGTGTTTGAGGAACGACACGTCGTACTCGTGACCCGGCTGCGGCGGGAGCAACTGCGCGGCCTGGAAGAGCCGCCAGCCGTCCTTGAGCGCGTCGAGTCCGCTGGCGTACGGCGGGACGTCGGAGTCACCCGTGGTGGGTGTCGTCGCGCCGGTCCCGTCGTACGTCGACCAGCCGACCGTGCGCGAATCGAGCGCCGAAGAGGCCAGGTAGAGCACCAGGACCTGCTGGCGGACCACCTGCTCACCGATGGCCTGCAGGCCGAGGGCTTGCTGGTCGGGGGTGATGCTCATGCCATCTCCTTCTTCGCTGCGTGCGGGTTGAGGCTGCGCTGGGCGACGACGCGGCGCGGACGATTGGTCACCCGGGTGACCCAGTAGTCCGGATCGTAGGTGTCATCGCCGGTCAACGCCTGCCAAAGCTTGACCCGGTTGAAGATTTCGAGTCGGCCGGTGGCGTTCTCGTACCAGGGGAAGTACTGGCCGAGCTCGTGCGCGACGGCGTCGTCGTACAGGTCGTCGGTGTTCCACAGCCGGACCTGGCGGACGGTCGGGTTGAAGCGGATCTTGAACATGTACCGGTCGATGGCGCTGTCGTTCTTGCGGCCGCCGTGCCAGATGCCGTGGTGGAGCAGGACGACCGTACCGGGCGGGCAGGTGAGCCGGGTCTGGCCGAGCAGGTTCTGGTACCGGCCGGTGTCGGACTCGTTGGTGCGGCGCAGGTGGCTGCCGGGGACGCTGAGCGTGCCGCCCATCTCGAGCGTCACCTCCTGCGGGTAGTACATGAGCTGGACGTCGAAGGCGTCCTCACGGACGTCGATGATCGCGTCGCCGTGCAGGTTCTGTGCCTCGCCCTCGTGCGCCTTGCGGATGTGCACGGCGTGGTGGTCGACGGTCGGCTCGGGGCCGACCAGGCTGTGGATGGCGCCGGCGACCTCCGGCAGCTGCACCAGCCGCTGGACGAACTCGCTGTCCACGAACGCCTCCGACAGCGGGGTGCCGTACGGGACGCCGGGGATGCCGGCCTTCAGGACGTCGAGCGCCTGCTGGTTCATCTCGTCGGGCACGACGGCGTCCATCCGGAACGCGCCGGTGGCGACGAAACTCGCCATCTGGACGGAGGTGAGCAGGTTTTTGCGATGCGGATGCGGCATGTCTCTCCCTTTCGGGGCGACTAGTGCTTGCTGGTTGCTACTCCTCCAGGCTAGGTAGGTTTACTTTGCTTTTGCGTGGGTTGTGTTCACCACTGGTGGTAATTTCTCACCATGATTCCGCTGCATCTGGCCGAGCCGCCCGAGCTGGTGAACGTCGGCGTGGGGGTGCACGGGGTGCGGAGCCTGCGAGATGTCTTCCAGCTGCCTGACTTCTGGCAACTGCACCTGTACGGGTACTCGGCCGACCTGACGATCGGGGGTACGACCTATCCGGTCGCACCCGGCTCGGTCAGCTTGACGCCAGCCGGAGTACAGGTGCAGTTCGACTACCGCGGGCGTTCGGAGCACCTCTTCGTGCACTTCCGCCCACGGATCGTGGGCGAGCCGCTGTACGTACCGGCCGTACAGGACGCCGGTACTACGGCCCCGGTCCTCTCCGACATGCTCCGCTCCGCCATCGGGGCATCACCAAGCGGCTCTCCCCGGGTAGTGGCCGAGGTGTGGGCCGCACTCTGGCGGGTCGCACAACTGTCCGCGCCCTTGACCGAAGGCGGCACAGCAGCCGGCCACTCGGCCGTGGCGGCAGCCATCAGCTACATCGAGGCCAACCTGGCCAGGGCCCTGACTGTGCCCGCACTGGCCGCCGCTGCCGGCGTATCCCACAACCACCTGACCAGGCTCTTCCGCGTCGAAACCGGCATGACAGTAGTCGCCTACATTCGCCAACGTCGCATGGCCCGAGCCCGCCACCTCCTGGTCTCCACCACGCTCTCCATCCCCGCCATAGCCGCCACTGTCGGCATCCCCGACCTACAGGCCTTCAACAAGACCTGCCACCGAGAACTGGGCGGCGCACCACGCGCTGTACGCGCCGGAAATGCAGTGGCTGCTGGTGGTCGCCCGGTCTAGCGTTCACCGCATGTATGAGCTGATCCCGGTAGCCGAGGCACCCGAGCTGGACGCGGAAGCGGAACAGCGCTTCGTGGAGGAGTGGCCGGAGTTCATCTTCCACGACGAGGTGGTGAGCCAGTACCGCGATCGCCGCCGCTCGTACTTCGCCGACTGGGAGTTCTACCTCGTCGACGACACCCGCCGCCTGATCGGCGGCTGCTGGGGCGTCCCCCTCCCCTGGGACGGCACCGTGGCCGACCTCCCCGGCGGCTTCACCGACTCGTTGGCCCGCTCGGTGGACTCATACGAGGCCGGCCTGACCCCCAACACCTTCGTCCTGATGGCCGCCGCCGTCCGCAACGACGAACAAGGCAAAGGCCACGCCAGCCGGGTGATCACCGCAGTCAAGCAACAGGCACTGTCCCGCGGCCTGGCCCAGATGATCGCCCCCGTCCGCCCCACCCTCAAATCCAGCTACCCCTTGACCGACATAGCCGAGTTCATGACCTGGACCCGCGACGACGGCCTCCCCCTGGACCCCTGGCTCCGCACCCACATCCGCCTAGGCGCCACCCTCCTGGCCCCCGCCCCCACCTCCCAAACCATCACCGGCACCATCCCCGACTGGGAATCCTGGACCGGCCTGGCCTTCCCCTCCACCGGCACCTACGTAATCCCCCAAGGCCTAACCACCCTCGCCATCGACAAGGCATCCAACACCGGCCTCTACACCGAACCCAACATCTGGATGCGGCACGCCTAGCCCACGGCCTGTACTGCGAGGCCGTCTGGGCCGAGGACGCCTTGGAGGATCTCCAGGGACTCTTCGCGGTCGGGGCCGGTGAGGGTTTGTTCGGCCCAGAGGGCTACGTCTTCCAGGGCTCGGGCGGTGCGGTAGTAGGTGAGGCGGGTGGGGTCTTGGGTGACCGGGCCGTAGCCGGTGAAGAAGGCGTCTCGGTCGGGTTGGGTTGTGGGGCCTAGGGAGCCCATGCCGCCGAGCATGAAGAGTAGGTCTTGTTCGATGGGGGCCAGTACTGCGTCGTCCCAGTCGATCAGGTGGAGTTGGGTGGGGGTGACCAGGACGTTGCCCAGGTGTGGGTCGGCGTGGCAGATGACTCGTGGGCCCGGTGATGGGGTGCCGGGGTGGAGTAGGGCGGTGATCAGCTCTTGGTGGGTTTGCCAGGTCTTGGCCAGCTCGGCCTCTACGTCGTCCACCGGGGGCTGGGTGGTGAGGCGGTGGTCCAGCTCGCGGGTCAGGGCCGGCATGCGGGCGTTGATGGGGTTGAGGGGCGGCAGTAGGGCGCTGAGGCGGGCCGGTACCGCTTGGGAGTGGATCTCGGCCAGTAGGGAGCCGTAGGCCGTCCACTGGGCCGTGGTGAGGCCGGTGTCGGCTGCGCGGGCTCCGTCGATCCAGGGGGTCAGCGAGAGCCGCTTGCCATCCCGGTCACTCCAGAGGGCGCCGGCGCGGGTTTTGAGGGGAGCTGGAACTCCACGGACACCGCCCTCAGCCAGGTACGCGGTCACCTCGTACGCCGCCGTGGTGCCGCCGGCGGTCCACTTGACGGCGTACTGGCCGGCTCGCCAGACCTCGGCGGAGAGGTCGGCGCCGTGGTGGACCTGGGTGAGTTCGGTCACGTCCAGACCGAAGTCGTCCCTGATCCACCTTCGCAAATCCGGCACCCGGAAACGTCAGCGGTAGTTGACGAACTGGACGGCGAAATCGAGGTCCTGGGCCTTGATCAGGGACTGGACGGCCTGCAGGTCGTCGCGGCTCTTGCTGGAGACGCGGAGTTCGTCGCCCTGGATCTGCGCCTTGACGCCCTTGGGGCCCTCGTCGCGGATCAGTTTGGAGATCTTCTTCGCGTTCTCCTGGCTGATGCCGGCGCTGATGGTGGCCTGCAGCTTGTAGATCTTGCCGGACAGCTTGGGCTCGTCGACCTCCAGGCCCTTGAGCGAGATCTGCCGCTTGACCAGCTTGTCCTTCAGCACGTCGAGGACCGCGTTGCAGCGCTCCTCGGTGTTGGCCTGCATGTCGATCGCCTCGCCGGACAGCTTGATCTCGGCGCCCACGTTCTTGAAGTCGAACCGCTGGCTGATCTCCTTGGCCGCCTGGTTCACGGCGTTGTCCACCTCCTGCTGGTCGACCTTGTTCACGATGTCGAAGGAGGACTCCGAAGCCATGGGCACGTCCTTTCTGAAGCTAACTGTCTTAACCGATTTGCTGTCAGGGCCACTGTCTGTTGTATCGTCTCTCACGCCGGTTCACGAACCGGCAGCACCCTGGCGGGTTGCCCGAGTGGCCAAAGGGAGCAGACTGTAAATCTGTCGGCTTATGCCTACGCAGGTTCGAACCCTGCACCCGCCACAGGAGCTGAAACAGCCCTCGACCTGGAGACAGGTCGGGGGCTGTTCTCGTGTTATCCAGTTGTGGCCTGGAGGCGGCTGCGGGGCCTCGCCCAACCGGTACAGTCCGCTCATGCGTACTGAACCCATGGTGGTCGAGGGGCTTGCCGGGCCCGTTGTGATTGATGTCAATGCTTTCACCGGCAAGCACTCGGTGACGGTTGGTGTGCAGGAGGTGCGGGGGACCAGGCGCGGGAACTACACGCTGCCGACCCTGGACGGGCAGTCGGTGGCTGCCAAGTTGCACAGCAGTCTGCTGGATCCGCACCCGAGCTTGGAGATCGCTGGTACCAGGTATCGGACCGGGCCGTCGCTCCCGCTCGTGGTGCGGGTGCTGGTCATCCTGCCGCTGGTACTGCTGGTCGGAGGGCTGATCGGCGGGCTCATCGGGGCAGCCGGCATCGCCGCCAACCTCGGGATCGTCCGCGGTCAGCAGTCGACCGCGGTCAAGTCTCTGCTGATGGTCGGCGTCCTGATCCTCACCGTGGTGGTTTTCGCCGTCCTCGCGGCGGCAATCTCCTAGCAACAGGGAATACTGGCTGGGCCGACAGGGGTTGGCTGTTGTGTCGGGATGGCTAGTCAGCGAGGAGAGAGCGGGCGATGAAACCCACCGAGTTCGTGAAGGTGAACAGTCAGTTCTGGGGGGAGCACCTCAAGAGCGTGAGTGAGCACCTGCCGGGGAGTCATGGGCGCGAGTTGGTGGGGCCGTTGCTGTATCCGCGGCAGTTGGTGCTGACGGAGACGCCGGACTGGAACATCCTGGAGCTCGTCGGGGTGACGAAGGAGTACCGGTCGCTCGATGTCCGCCGGCAGAAGGCCGCGGGGATCGACGAGTACTTCGGAGCGGCAGCGGACCAGGCCGGTACGGTCGTGGTGCTGCGGAACGACGACCGGTACCAGGACGCCACCATCGCGACCGAGTTCGGCCGAAGCGCCCTCGACAGCCGCTACCCGAGCGCCGAGCGGATCATCGGCCGTGAGCTGGTCGGCACCGGTGAGAGCAAGCTGCTGAGCTTCACCCCGGGCAACTACACGACCCTCGAGCGCGTATTGCTCGCCTCCAGTGTCGAGACGTCCGTCCGGGTCCGCTGGACATTCCTGGCGATCGCGATCCACCGTTCCGAGCCGGCCGACAAGTACCGCCAGTACCTGCAGCAGCTGGTCAACGAGGCGGCACACCTCGACCCGATCGGCACCCTTGCCGTGCCGCGCGGCCAGGTGGAGGAGCTGCTGAAGGCCGAGCCGTTCGGCGCGACGTACCAGCACGGGCTGCACAAGACGACGGTCGGTGAGTTCCTGCAGCAGCACGAGGAGATCCTGCTGTCCGCGTTCGGCGCGACCCAGCTGGTCCGCGAGCCGGTGCTCGAAGCAGCAGACGGTACTTCGGTAACGCCCGACTTCATCCTCGAGCGCGACGACGGGAGCCACATCATCGGCGACCTGGCCCTCCCGCTGCTCGAAACTGGCAAGGACGGCAAGAAGCGCCGTCGCTCGACCACCGCGCAGGACGGGGTCGCTCGACTCACGCAGTACGGGGAGTACTTCACGAACGCGGAGAACCAGGCGTTCGCGAAGACGAAGTACAACGTGGAGGTCAGCAACCCCCGCAAGCTCCTCGTCCTCGCGACGACCGAGACCACCACCGAGCCCGGCGTCGAACTGGTCGACTACGACACGATCCTCCGCCTAGCCCTCGCGGCCAAGTAGAGGTCAGTTCACCAACGCGAAGAGTGTGCCGGGGAGGATCGACAGTACGACGGCCGCCCCGGCGCACAGCGAGATGACGGTCACCGCCGGCGTCTCGATGTCGACCGAGAACGGGTTGTCGGCCGGCAGCCGGACCAGCTCGGCGATCCAGCGGAGGTAGACGGCGAGGCCGATCATCACGTTCACCGCCATGACGACGGCGAGCCAGCCGTAGTGGGCGTCGATGACGGACTGGAAAGCGGCGAACTTGGTGAAGAGGCCGGCCAGGCCGGGTGGTAGGCCTGCCAGGACGACCAAGAAGAAGATGAGGGCCGTGCCGAGGCCCGGTTCCGAGCGGACCATGCCTCGGTAGTCCGACAGCAACAGGCCGCCCGGGCGGTGACGTTGGACGACCGCGACCGACCCGAAGGCGCCGAGCGTGACGACGACGTACGCCGCCAAGTACGCCACAACCGCCTGCGCGTCCCCGACCGCCAAAGGCGCAAGCAGGAACCCGACCTGCCCGATCGACGACCAAGCGAGCAGCCGAACCGCCTCTACCTGACGCAGCGCGGCCAAGTTGCCAACAGTCATCGTCAAGGCCGCCAACACAGCCACCACGATCCGCAGATCCGGACCCGACGGCGTGATCCCGTACGTCACCAGCACGAGCAGCCCCGCGACACCGGCCGACTTGGAGACGACGGCCAGGAAGGCAGTCACCTCGACCGGCGCGCCGGCGTACGTGTCCGGAAGCCACCCATGGAACGGCACCGCCGCGATCTTGAACCCGAACCCCACGATCACGAACAGCCCGGCGGCGAAGGCCACCCGCCGCAGATCCGGATCGATCCCCGGCAGCCGGTTCGCGATCGTCTGCAGGTAGAGCGACCCGGTCACGCCGTACAGGTACGAAATGCCGAACAGCATCACCGCCGTCGACAGCACCGACACCAGGAACGCCTTCAGCGCCGCCTCGGACCCGCGCCGGTCACGCCGTAACGCGACCATCGCGAAGCTCGGCAGCGAGACGACCTCCAACGCGATGACCACGGTCGCCAGATCGCGCGCCCCGGCCAGCACGGTCGCGCCGACCAGCGCGCTGAGCAGGAGGAAGTGGTACTCCCCCACCGGGATCTCGGCCGGCAACAGCCGGTACGCCGAAAGCCCGACGACCCCCAGGCCGCCGATCAGCAGCACCGCCCACAGCCCGATCGTGAGCGGGTCGAGCACCAGGCTGCACTCGGCCGGTCCCTCGACCGCGAAGCGGCAGAAGGCCGGCTTGAACGCGTCCCGCTGCGCCGCCACGAAGGCCAGGCCGAAGAGGATCACGCCACCGGTGATCAGCGTGGCCACCAGGTGTTTGGCCCGCTTGGTACCGCTGCTCCAGAACCCGTCGATCAGCAGCACGGCGACGGCGCCCACCGCCAGTACCAGCGGGACGGCGATCGTCTGCCAGTCGGTCCAGGTGATCGTCATGCGAACGTCCAGTAGTCGAGCAGGAAGGGTGGCCAGAGTCCCAGGACGACCGTCAGCACGACCAGCGGAGCCCAGGTGATCAGCTCGATCCGGCTGAGATCCACCGCGAACGCCGACGCCGGATTCTCGGCCGGGTCACCCTGGTTGAGCTGGCGGATGAGTTTGAGGAAGTACGCCGCAGTCAGTACTGCGCCCAGCCCAGCGATCACCATCAGCACCAAGAACGTTGTCCGGGGCAACACATCGGCCGGATGATAGGCACCCAGCAGGATCAGCATCTCGCCCCAGAACCCGGCCAGCCCGGGCAGCCCGAGCGACGCCAGGCACGCGAACGTGAGCAGCCCACCGATTCGTGGCAACCGGGCGTACAGGGCGCGGCCGATCGCGCGCAGGTCGCTGGTGTCGTGCCGGTCCTTGATCGCCCCGGCCAGGAAGAACAACAGGCCGGTGATGATGCCGTGGGCGATGTTCGCGTACAGCGCGCCGGACAGGCCCTCCGGCGACATGGTCGCGATACCGAGTCCGATGAAGCCCATGTGGCCGACGCTCGAGTACGCGATCAGCCGCTTGACGTCGGTCTGCGCGAGACAGGCCAGCGAACCGGCGATGATCGCGACGGTCGAGAAGCCGGCCAGGTACGGCGCGATGGTGGCCGTCGCGTCGGGCAGGACGGGGAGCAGGATCCGGATCATGCCGTAGCTGCCGAGCTTCAGCAGTACGCCGGCCAGCAGCACCGACCCGACCGTCGGCGCCTTCGCGTGCGCGTCGGGCAGCCAGATGTGCAGCGGCCACAGCGGCATCTTCACCGCGAGCCCGACGGCGATCAGCACGGCCGCGACGAGCGCGATCCCATGACCGCCGGCGACCGGATTCTCGCCCAGTACTTCGAGATCGAACGTCCCCGCCTGGCGATGTACCAGAAGGAAGCCGAGCAGCATCAGCGCCGACCCGAACACCGTCATCAGCACGAACGTGGTCGCCGCCCGCCGTCGCCCGGCCGGGTCGTGATCGTCGCCCCAGATGTCGATCACCAGCCACATCGGGATCAGCACGACCTCGAAGAACAGGAAGAACAGCACCAGGTCGAGCGCCGAGAAGGTCCCGATCACACCCGTCTCGATGACCAGCAGCAGGGCGATCAGCGAACGCGTCCGGCCGATGCGCGGGGTGACGCGCAGGGAGTACAGGCAGCAGAGGAAGACGAGCAGTGCGGTCAGCACGATCAGCGGCAGCGAGATGGTGTCGACACCGAGATGGAACCGGACGTCCAGCGACGGGATCCAGGAACTGTCGGTCTCGGCGAACGCGTGGATCTTGCCCGGCAGCGGTCTCGGGGGATTCTCGAGGTCGATCGCGGCGAGGCCCAGCGTCACCGGGCCACCTCGCGGCCGGATCAGATCCCACCAGAGCACCGCCGAGCCAACCAGCACCAAGCCCGAGACGATCGAGCCGACGATCGCCGCCACGCGATCACCGGTGTCAGCGGGCAGTGCCCAGAGAATCGCCGCGGTCAGCGCCGGTACGGCCAGCAAAGCGATCAGCAAAAGACTCATGAGCCGATCACCCCCGCCAGGATCGCCAGCGCGACCGCCCCGATCACAGCCGCCGTCAAGTACGTCTGCACGTTGCCCGTCTGCAGCTTCCGGAACCCGGCCGACGCCAGTACGCCGGCCCGCCCAGCCCCTCGCACATATCCCCCGATCACGTCCCGATCCCCACCGACCGCCAACCGCGCCAGCCACTGGACCGGTACGACGAACACCCGCTGGTACGCCGAATCCACCCCGAACTCGCGCTCGAGCACGACCGGCCGCGGATCAGCACCCCGTTGCCACAACGAGTACGCCGGCAGCGCGCCGAACAGTCCGAGCACCGTCGTCACCAACGCGATCGGCCACTTCAGGTGGACGCCATCCGTGTAGCCCAGCCCGATGGCGCCGACTGCGAGTAGTACCAGCGGCGCGAGCATCAGCCAGGACCCGTCCCGCAGTTTGCTCGAGTCGGGCTCGTCGAGGTCCGCCATCGAGTCGTCGTCCTCGAACGCACCGAGCGCGCCGGCGAGGGCCGGAGTACGGAAGAAGACCCACAGCCACAGGCGGACGCAGTAGAAGGCGGTCAGCGCGGCGGTCAGGCAGACCGAGACGAGCACGACCCAGCCGATCGTCGAGCCGTCGCGGGCGTGCTCCCAGGCTGCCTCGATCACCGAGTCCTTGGAGAAGAAGCCAGCGAAGCCCGGCACTCCGGCGAGCGCGGCGAGCCCGATCGTCATCGTGATGAAGGTGACCGGCATCCGCTTCCGCAGCGCACCGCGCCGGGTGTAGCGGCGTAGTACGACGAAGGCCGCGCTGCCGACTTGATGCAGGAGGACGCCGGCGCAGAGGAAGAGCAGACCCTTGAAGGCTGCGTGGGTCAGCAAGTGGAAGAGCGCCGCGTGCCGTCCGTCGCGGGTGCCGAGCGAGAGGCCGGCGAACATGATCGCGAGCTGGCTCACGGTCGACCAGGCGAGGACGCGTTTGACCTCGACGGCCGCCATCGCGCAGAGGGCGGCGAAGAGCATCGTCACGCAGGCGATCACGGCCAGCACGGTGAAGGTCGCCTCGGAAGCCGCGAACACGTCGTACAGGCGGGCGATCAGGAAGACGCCGGCGGCGACCATGGTGGCCGCGTGGATCAATGCGCTGACCGGGCTCGGGCCGGGCATCGCGTCGGGCAGCCAGGTCTGCAACGGGACCTGGGCCGACTTGCCGACGATGCCGACCAGGATCAGCAGCGTGCCGGTGGTCAGCAGGCCGGGTGAGATCGGCCGGTCGCCGAGCTCGGAGATAGTGAAGGTCTTGTACCCGAGGCCGAGCACGAAGATGCCGAACAGGAAGCCGACGTCACCGAGCCGGGTCATCAGGAACGCCTTCATCGCGCCGGAGCGGGCGTCGCGGCGCTCCCAGTAATGACCGATCAGCAGGTACGAGCAGGCGCCCATCAGCTCCCAGCCGATCAGCAGCAGGAAGAGGCTGTCCGAGACGACCACGGTCACCATCGCCGCGGTGAAGAGCGTGACGAGGGCCGTGTAGGAGGCGACGCGTTCATGGACGTAGGCGATCGAGTAGACCTGCACGCAGAGCGAGACGACGCCGACGATCGCGAGCAGGAACACGGTCAGGTCGTCGGTACGGACGCCGTAGCTCAGGTACACCTCGGGGCCGACGAAGACACCGCCGAAGAGCTTCTGCTGCGGATCGACGCCGTAGAGCAGGCCGGCGGTCAGCAGGACGAGCAGGGAGAAGCCGACGCCGATCACGCGCCAGGCGGTGGCGATCACTGCTCCTCCACCAGGTCACGAGCCGCATCCGCGTCCACATGGCCGTGGCCGCGGAAGAGCAGCAGGATGATCGCGAGGCCGAGACCGATCTCGGCCGCTGCCAGGGTGATGACGAAGACCGCGAGGGTCTGCCCGGTCGCGAGGCCGTCGACGCGCCAGGCGTCGAAGGCGACCAGGTTGAGGTTGACCGCGTTCAGCATCAGCTCGAAGGACATCAGCATCGTGATCGCGTTGCGGCGGGCCAGTACGCCGTACACGCCGATGCAGAACAGTGCGACGGCGAGCAGCAGCGGGACGATGATCGGCATGGTCAGTCGCCCTTCTTCCCGGGGCGCTGGGACAGCACGATCGCGCCGATCAGGGCTGCCAGCAACAGGACCGAGAGGACTTCGAAGGGGAGCACCCAGTTGCGGAAGACGGCGGTACCGATGGCTTCGGCGCTGCCCGTTGGTACCGGCCTGAGCTTTTGGTTGCCGAAGGCAAGAACTACCCCGGTACCGAGGAGCAGCGCGAGCACCAGGGCGATCGTGGCGGCGAACGGGCTGCGGCGGGTGGTCAGCGCGGGCAGCGGGTTGGTCGGGGCTTTGGTCAGCATCAGGGCGAAGAGGACGAGCACGACGATCGCGCCGACGTAGACGAGGATCTGAACCAGGGCGACGAACTCGGCATGCAGGGCGCCGAAGCAGCCGGCCACCGCGCCGAGCGTGACGACCAGCCAGAGCGCGGCGTGCACGATCCGGCGCGAGGTGACCGTAATGACCGCTGCCAGCAGCGCCACCGCCCCCGCGATGGAGAAGAGCGCAGTGGTCACTCCTCGCCCTCCGGGTTCGCCTCGATCGGTTCGATCACCGATGGGCCGGGGTCGATCGGTTGCGGCGCGGGGACGGTCCACATCCAGTCGCGCAGGCGGTCCTTCTCGTGGGTGAGGTTGCGCAGCTCGGTCTCGGCGTACTCGAACTCCGGCGACCAGAACAGCGCGTCGAACGGGCACGCCTCGATGCAGATCCCGCAGTACATGCAGAGGCTGAAGTCGATCGCGAACCGGTCGAGCACGTTCCGGCTGCGCTCCCGGGCCTGCTCGCCGACCGACGGAGCGGTCTCGGTGTGCGAGTCGATGTAGATGCACCAACTCGGGCACTCCCGCGCGCAGAGCATGCAGGAGGTGCAGTTCTCCTCCATCAACGCGATCACGCCGCGCGTCCGGGGCGCCAGCTCAGGCTGCACATCCGGATACTGCTCGGTGACGGCACGGCGGCCCAGCGTCTTGGCGGTGACCTTCAGGCCGTCGATCAGCCCTTTCCCTGGTACAACCACGCCCCCTCCTCCCTCAGCCGACTCTGCACGCCGACATTAGTCGGTTTCGGCCGGTGACGGTGCCAAACAGCGTCAGAGTTCGAGTTCCAAGCGCGCCGCGACCTGCCGGTAACGACTCACCGGGATCAGATGAACCCCCTGGAACGCACCGCTGTCCCGGATCCTCAGGACCTGCTCACAGGCCGCCTCCACCCCCGCATCCCGATCCCGCTCGACGGCAGCGACAAGCGCGTCCGGGATGCTCAGCGGGGATGTTCAGCCGGACACTCTCACGCCACCTGAGCAGCTCATCGAGGTCATAGCTGACCTGCACGTAAAGGAAGTCGGCCTCGGCCTTCCAAGCCGGTACTGCCCGCAGCCGCGTCGCCGCGCCGACCTGGAACGCGTTGATCCCCGGGAAGCTGGTCGCGCGTGCCTCGTCGATCATCGTGCGGACGGTCAGCTGGCTGGTCCGGGCGCCTTCGGTCGGGTTGTCGCCGTGCACGAAGAGGAACTGCTCCACCCCGTACGCCGCCGCGGTGAGCAGGTCGCGGCGGAAGCCGAGCAGGTTGCGGTCGCGGGAGTTCAGGCAGGCGATCCCCCGCGCCCCCATCGCCTGCACCTCGTTGGCCACGGCAACACTGCTGACCGTCGCCCGCCCGATGTGGTTGTCCGGGATCAGGAAGGCATCCGCGATCGGACTCATCACCCCGATCTGATGCCGCACCTTCTTCAGATCCGGCCGCGTCGGCGGCTCGACCTCGCAGATCAGTTCGAAGCTGTCAGCCATGGCACCCGACCCTAGCCGCCCGCGCGACGTACCGAAGAACAGGAAGTAGTGGGTCTTCTGCGCTCCGCCGCTGTGGTCGTGAGCGTGGGACCGAGCGCTGAGAGCGCGGACTTCCTGTTCTTCGGCACGGGGGGGTCAGTTCTTGGTGAGGTGGGGGGTGTCGATGGACCAGTACCAGTCGTTGTCGCCGTTGGTCAGGGACCAGGTGATTTTGACTGAGCGGGCGCCTGCGGGGACGGGGATGGTGAGGCGCTCGATCTTGGCGATGGTGTCTTTGGTGTAGGTGAGGATGGGGGTGGGGGTGGCGCCGTCGAAGGATGCTTGGACGGTGGCGGTTTCGGTGCCGCTCTTGAGGTAGTGGGAGGAGAAGGTGAGGGTGGCGGTGGTCGCGCCGGTTACGTCGTACGCCGGTGAGGTCAGCTTGCTGTTGAAGAGGCCGGTGCGGGTTTTGTCGGACCACTCGTCGGAGTCGGCGACAGCGAAGACGCCGCGGGCGCGGACGTTGCTCTCGCGCTGCTGATCGGGGGCGGCCCGGGTCCAGAAGTCATCCGTGGTGAACGACCAGCCCTGCCACTCCCGTACGCCGCCGGTGCCCAGCCCGGTGTTGTCGATCGTCCAGCCTGCGGGTGTGGTGTGCGTCCAGCCCTTCACGTCAGTCGGTACGCCGGTCTCGTCCAGGCGCGACTGCAACGACCCCACCAGCGAGTCGAACGGGTCATCAGGAGCCGCGACCTGACCGTCGATGTCGGAAGCGGTGATCCCGAACCGGCTGAGCACGATCGCCGCGAGGTCGACGTTCTTCGGCGCGATCGCCGGGGTGCCAGGCGTCGTACCGGGGCCGTTGCGGATGATGAACGACGACCGCTCCGGCACCGAGCTACCGCCGTGGCCGCCGCTGTCCTTGTGGCCGTGGTCGGCGGTGACCAGGACGGTCCAGTCCTCGCCTCCGTAGGTCGGGCGGGCCTTGACCGCGGCCAGCAGGGTCGCGACGTGGCGGTCGGTGTTCTCGATCGCGGTCCGGTAGCAGGCGCCGGTCGCACCGCAGCTGTGGCCGGCGATGTCGACGTCACCGAAGTACACGAAGGACGCGTCCGGCCCGGTGCCCTTCAGGTACGCGGCCGCCTCGGTGGCGATCTTCGCGTCGGTGGCGGTCCAGCCGAGCGCGTCACCGTCGTACGTGACCTTCTTCTGTACCTCGTCGGTGAAGATCGCCTGGCCGGCGCTGTTGGTCGTCAGCGGTGTCCAGTCGGCGATCGCGTACGTCGACAGCGTGGGACGAGCGCGTTCGAGGCGGGTCAGGAAGTCCGGGTACTGCGTGAGGTTGGTACCCGTACCCCAGCTGTTGCTCAGCACCTTGTGCTTGTCCGGCCAGACGCCGGTCGCGTTGGTCGCCCAGCCGGGTCCGGACAGGGTGGGCGCGAACGGCGAGGCGTACAGGGTGGTCCGGCTCGCGGAACCGGTGCTGATCAGGCCCTTCAGCGCGGGCGTGTCGAAGGCCTGGATCTTGCTGAGCAACGCGCCGTCGATGCCGATCACGAGCACCTTCTGAACGTTGGCGGTCGGAGCGGCGGCAGCAGCAGCCGGTGGGTGTGCGGTGGCAACCAGGGCAGTGGTGACGGTCAGGGCGACTGTGGCCAAGGCGGTGAGAGCGAGGGGGCGGTTCACGGGCTCCTCCGGAGATCGATTGATTGGTCCGGACCAATGTCTCGAAGATGGCCGGACAGATCAACGGTTCGGATGTGGCGAGCAGGTGAATCTCAGAGGGCGTCGAGGCTGCGCTGCAGGAAGTCGCGTTCTGCCGTGTTGACGGTCAGTTCCAGGGCTGCCCGGTAGGCCGCTGCCGCCTCGCCCCGCCGGTCCAGACGCTTGAGGAGCTCGGCGCGGATCGCGTGGAACAGGTAGTAGCTGCCGAGGTCCAGATCGTCGACCAGCTTGAGCGCAGCGCCCGGTCCATCGACCTCGCCGACGGCGACAGCTCGGTTCAAAGCAACGATCGGGGTCGGCTCGAGGGTGAGCAGGTGGTCGTACAGCTGGACGATCTGGCGCCAGTCGGTGTCGGCGGCCGTGGCGGCGTCGCTGTGGACCGCGTTCATCGCCGCTTGCAACTGGTACGGACCGGGCTGGCCGCGCCGCAGGCATCGGCGTACCAGGTCCTGCCCTTCCGCGATGAGCGCTCGATCCCAGAGGTCGCGGTTCTGGTCGGCGAGCAACACCATCGAGCCGGTGGCGTCGACTCGCGCCGCGCGGCGGGATTCCTGAAGCAGCATCAGCGCGAGGAGGCCGACCGCCTCGGGTTCGTCGGGCATCAGTTCGACGAGCAGCCGGCCGAGGCGGACGGCTTCCTGGCAGAGTTCCGTGCGGATCAGTTCGTCGCCGGACGACGCGGCGTACCCCTCGTTGAAGATCAGATAGACGACGGCCAGGACCCCGCGGACGCGCTCGGGGAGATCAGCCTCGTAGGGCACCCGATACGGGATGCCGGCGGTGCGGATCTTGGCCTTCGCGCGGACGATCCGCTGCGCCATCGTCGATTCCGGGACCAGGAACGCGTGCGCGATCTCGGTCGTGGTGAGGCCGCCGAGCAGGCGCAGGGTGAGGGCGACGCGGACGTTCAGGGCGAGGGCGGGGTGGCAGCAGGTGAAGATCAGGCGGAGCCGGTCGTCGCGCACAACCCCCTCCTCCACTGGTTCGTCCTGGGCATGCAGCAGCGCGGCCTGGGCGTGCTTGTCCTCGCGGGAGGACTCGCGCCGCAGGCGGTCGATCGCTCGGTTGCGCGCGGTCGTGATGATCCATCCGGCCGGACTGGGCGGAAGCCCGTCCACCGGCCACTTCTCGAGAGCCTTCGCGAAGGCCTCCTGAACCGAGTCCTCCGCGATATCGAGATCCCCGAACACCCGGGCCAGCACGGCGACCGCCCGCCCATGCTCCGCCCGGAACACGGCAGCCACCTCCGCGGCGGAAACCACCGACGGCTGGCTCTCCGGCTGCTTGGTCATTCGATGAAGGGGCGGACTTCGACGGAGAGGGGTTTGAGGATCGCGGCCAGCTTGCGGGCCCAGGTGAGGGCCTCGTCGAGATCGGCCGCCTGCACGACGGTGAAGCCGCCGAGATGCTCCTTGCCCTCGGTGAACGGACCGTCGGTCAGCAGGACCTCGTCGCCGTCGGCGCGGAGTACCGTCGCCGACTCCGGCGGATGCAGTCCGGCGCTGAACACCCACGCGCCGGCAGCCCGCAACTCGTCGTTCCAGACCGCGAGGTTCTTCATGATCGGGTCGAGGATCTCTGGCGCCGGCGCCGGTCCGTCAGGCTGGTAAATGCTGAGCAGGTACTGCTTCATGCTGCCTCCTTTACCTCCTACACGAACGCCCTCAGCCCGGATCGACCGGCAGGCTCACAATAATCGCCAACCCGCCGACATCCCGTGGCTTCGCGCTGACCGACCCGTCGTGCGCCTGCGCGACCGACTGCACGATCGACAGCCCCAACCCCGCTCCCTTGGCTCCGACCAGCCGATCGTCGGCCAGCCGGTGGAACGGCTTGAACAGCCCCTCCACCTCGTACGGCGGGATGCTCGGCCCACTGTTGCTGACCTCGACCTCGACCCGGCCGCCGGCCGTCCGGCTGACCACATGAACCCAGCCGCCGTCGGAGAGGTTGTGGCGGATCCCGTTCTCCACCAGGTTGTGGACGAGGCGTTCGAGCAGGAGCGCGTCGCCGGTCGTCGGAGCATCACCAGGCTCGGTGGTGACGGTCACCCCAGCAGTCTCGGCTTCTGGCGTGAGCTGGGCGGTGACATGCGTGATCACGTCGGCAAGATTCACCGGGTACGTCGCCGTGACCTGCTTCTCCGAGTCGGCCAGCAGGAGCAACCCGCCGATGAGCTGCTCATGCCGGGCGTTGATCTCCAGCAACGTCTCGCCCAGCTGCCGCACGTCATCGGAGGCCGTCTTGCGATGCATGGCGACCTCGACCAGCGCACGGCCGAGGGTGAGCGGCGTACGGAGCTCATGCGAAGCGTTGGCGACGAATCTCCGTTGCCCGTCGAACGAGTGGTCGAGCCGCTCGACCATGGTGTCGAAGGCGTCGGCCAGGTTCTTCACCTCGTCGTCCGGGCCCTTCAACGCGATCCGCTCATGCAACCCACGACCGGCCGCCGGGGCAGTCGCGATCCGTTTGGCCGTGTCGGTGACCCGATGCAGCGGCGCCAGCACCCGTCCCGCGACCAGCCACCCGAAGCCGGCCGCCAGCCCGCCGACGATGACCAGGGCGATACTCCCCTGGGTCAGCAAGGTCTTGGTCGCAGCCGCTTTGACCCGCGCGTTCTGCTCCTCCATCACTTGCTCGGCATCCGGCCCGGTCAGCACGTCCCCGGCGCTGTTCATCACGTACAGCTCTTTGGTGGGCACCTTGTCCGCGCTCGGCGCCGACGTACCGGATGGTGGTGAGAGGTATTTACCTTGGATGATCACCCGGTGGTCTCTGGAGAGCTGGTTGCTGAAGAGGGCGTAGGTGAGGGCCAGGAGGAGTACGCCGGC
This sequence comes from Kribbella sp. NPDC051718, assembly GCF_040681515.1. Classification (NCBI taxonomy): domain Bacteria; kingdom Bacillati; phylum Actinomycetota; class Actinomycetes; order Propionibacteriales; family Kribbellaceae; genus Kribbella; species Kribbella sp. NPDC051718. The sequence continues at coordinate 692,566 of NZ_JBFAYZ010000001.1, forward strand.
GACCAGGAAGAGGCCGGTGTAGATCAGCATCAGGCGGGCGCGGAGGGTCAGCTTCATGGGATCCGGTACCCGACGCCGGTGACGGTCTCGACCACGGCGGGGTCGCCGAGCTTGCGCCGCAGTTTGAGGATGGTGAGGCGGACCACGCCGGTGAAGGGGTCGACGTGTTCGTCCCAGGCCTTCTCGAGCAGCTGTTCCGCCGACACGGTCGCACCGTCGGCACGCAGCAGCTCCGCCAGTACTGCGAACTCCTTCTTCGCCAGCGGTACATAGCGCCCGTCCCGGAAGACCTCGTGCCGCGACGGATCAAGGGCTAGTCCGGCGCGTCGTAGTACCGGCGGATCGGCAGGGCGACTGCGCCGACCGAGGGCGAGCACTCGGGCCGCCAACTCGGGGAAGGCGAACGGCTTGGTCAGATAGTCGTCGGCGCCGAGCCCTAGCCCCTCGACCCGGTCAGTGACGGCTGCTGCGGCCGTGAGCATCAGCACCCGGGTGTCCGAGCCGGATGCAACGACCTGACGGCACACCTCATCCCCGTGGACGACGGGGAGGTCGCGGTCCAGCACCAGTACGTCGTACTGATTGACCGCCAGCCGCTCGAGTGCGGACTCGCCGTCGGGCGCGACATCGACGGCATGCGGCTCGTCCCGCAACCACTCCGCGATCGCTGCCGCGAGCAACGGTTCGTCCTCGGCCACCAGTACCCGCATCGCAACGCCACCTTCCGTCGTGACTGTCCATGATCCCCGACGCCGCGTTTCCCCGGTGTTACCCGAGCAGGAAACAGCAGGGAAACGCCTGTGCGACTTGCCTTGAGGCCGGTATCCCGATTCCTCAAGGAGAAGACCGTGACGCGAAAGCACTCCCTCGGCGCGCTGGCCACACTCGCCCTCGCCATCACCCTGACCGGCTGCGGCTCAGGCTCCGACGACAACCAGCAGGTCGCCTCCGGCAGCGGCGCCCAGGCCACCACGAGCCCTGGGACCACCCCCGGCAGTGACGGGCTCAGCCTCGACGAGAAGGGCGTGAAGTTCGCTCAGTGCATGCGCGAGCACGGCATCAACGTGCCCGATCCCGAACCGGGCAAGGGCCCGATGATCAAACTCGACCCGAGCGACGGCACCCGCGAGGACATGGACAAGGCGATGGAGGCCTGCAAGGAGTTCAGCCCGCAGCGCGAGACAGGTCCCGATCCGCAGCTGGAGGAGAACGGCCGGAAGTTCGCTGCCTGCATGCGGGAGAACGGGGTGGAGAAGTTCCCTGACCCGAAGCCCGGTCAGCGCGGGGTGATCATCGACAAGGCGGCCGGGGAGGACCCGGACTTCCCGAAGGCGCAGGAGGCCTGCCAGCCGATCCTGGCGGCCAAGTGATGGCCCGGAGAACCGTACTGACGGCGGTCGCGGTGCTGGCCGCGGGTGGCGGGCTCACTGCCGGGCTGCTGACTCGCGGCGACAGCAGTGAGGCTGCCGGCGAGAGCCCGGCGGCGCTGACCAACACCGCCAAGGTCACTCGGCAGACACTGAAGGACACCGAGACGGCTGATGGTGAGCTCGCGTACGGCGCGACCACTACGGCGACCAGCCGGGCAGCTGGGACGCTCACTTGGCTGCCCGAGAGTGGGCAACAGGTCGGGCGGGGGCAAACGCTTTACCAGGTTAATAACTTGCCCACGACTCTGTTTTACGGCGCACTGCCGGCGTACCGGCGGTTGGCGGAGGACAGCGAGGGGGCTGATGTGCTGCAGCTTGAGCGGAACCTCAGGGCCCTTGGATATAAGGGGTTTACCGTCGATGACTCATTCACTTCGGCCACTGCGGACGCGGTGGAGGAGTGGCAGGAGGATCGGGGGCTGTCGGAGACCGGGGTAGTTGAGCTGGGGCAGGTTGTGTTCGCGCCTTCGGCGGTACGGGTTGAGAGCCTGCAGGCTGCGGTGGCCGATCCGGTTGCGCCTGGGCAGAAGGTGCTCAGTTACACGGGAACGGTGAAGGCCGTGACGGTCTCGTTGGAGGCTGCGGACCAGAGGCTGGCCAAGAAGGGCGCGGCGGTGTCGGTGGCGTTGCCGGACGATACGTCGGTCGCGGGCAAGGTGTCCGAGGTGTCGACGGTGATCGTGCCGGCCGCCTCACCGGACGAAGAACCTTCGACCGAAGTGGAGGTTGTCATTGCGTTGGGCAACCAGAAGGCGGTGGCGGCGTATGCGTTGGCTTCGGTCGACGTGACGTTCACCGCGGCGGAGCGGAAGGGTGTGTTGACTGTGCCGGTCGCGGCGCTGCTCGCCTTGCAGGAGGGCGGATTCGGGGTCGAGGTCGCCGGTACGCCGAAGTACCGGCCGGTGAAGACCGGGTTGTTCGCAGCCGGGCGGGTGGAGGTCAGCGGGCCTGGGATCGTCGAGGGGCTCGCTGTGGGGGTACCGAAGTGATCGAGCTGACCGAGGTGACGAAGGTGTACGCCGGTGGGGTCACCGCGCTGGCCGGGGTGTCGCTGCGAATCGAGGCCGGCGAGCTGGTCGCGATCGTCGGTCCGTCGGGTTCCGGCAAGTCGACGATGCTGAACGTGATCGGCACTCTCGACCGCCCGACGACGGGCCGGGTCCGCATCGACCGGTACGACGTGGCGCAATTGTCCGACGCCGGCCTGTCCGCGCTGCGGGCGACCCGGATCGGGTTCGTCTTCCAGCACTTCCACCTCGCTCCCGGCGTACCAGCCGTGGACAACGTCGCCGACGGCCTCCTGTACTCCGGCCTACGCCGGCCCGAACGCCGCAAACGAGCCGCAGCCGCTCTGGAGCGAGTCGGCCTGGCCCACCGCCTCAACCACCACCCCCACGAACTCTCCGGCGGCGAACGCCAACGCGTCGCGGTCGCCCGAGCAGTAGCCGGCAACCCTGCCGTCCTACTGGCCGACGAACCCACCGGCGCCCTCGACTCGACCTCAGGTGCCGGAGTCATGCAACTACTTCACGACCTGAACACCAGCGGCACCACGGTCATCATCATCACCCACGACCGAGACATAGCCACCTCCCTCCCCCGCCAACTCCACATGCGAGACGGCCACCTGACCCAGGAGCTCAGCGCATGACCGAGAACAATGCAGGGGCAGATTGGCCGACCGGCTCCCAGAAGGTGGAGCGGGAGCTGCCGGGGCCGGGGAGTGGGCGGGAGCTGCCGGGGCGGCGGGGTGGGCGGGAGTTGCGGGTGGCTCGGATGCGGGTGGGGGATCTGGTTCGGGTTGGTGGAGTGGGGTTGCGGACTCGGCCGGGGCGGGCGTTTCTTTCCGCGTTGGGGATTGCCATCGGGATCGCGGCGATGGTGAGTGTGGTGGGGATTTCGGCTTCTTCGCGGGCCGAGCTGGATGAGACGTTGGATGCGTTGGGCACCAATTTGCTGACGGTGGCGCCAGGGACTCGGCTGACCGGGGAGGCGGCGGAGTTGCCGTTGACGGCGGAGGGGATGGTTCGGCGGATCGGGCCGGTGGAGGCGTTGTCTGCAATCGGGCTGGTGGACGGGGCCTCGGTCTATCGGAGTGACCGGATTCCGGCGATCCAGACCAATGGGATTGCGGCGTATGCGGCACGGACGGATTTGCTGGAGACCATCGGGGCGACCGTGCGCAGTGGGCGGTGGCTGGATGCGGCGACTGGGGCGTACCCGGCGACAGTACTCGGGTCGGCGGCGGCTGAGCGGCTGGGGATCAACAGGTCCGGTGCGGATACCAAGGTGCTGATCGGCGATGAATGGTTCACGGTGCTCGGAATCCTCGAGCCTGCCGCGTTGGCGCCTGAGCTGGACAGCGCGGCTCTCATCGGCTGGCGCGCGGCGGACTCCACGCTGGGTTTCGACGGCCACGCGACGAAGATCTACACCCGTACGCCGGACAGCCAGGTGGAATCAGTCCGCGAAGTACTCGGCGCCACCGCCAACCCCGAGGCGCCCAACGAGGTCGACGTCTCCCGCCCATCCGATGCGCTCGCCGCGAAGCAGGCGGCTGGTGACGCCTTCACGGGACTGCTGCTCGGGCTCGGCGCGGTCGCCCTGGTCGTCGGTGGTGTCGGCGTCGCCAACATCATGGTGATCTCCGTCCTGGAGCGCCGCGCCGAGATCGGCCTGCGGAGATCCCTCGGAGCGACCAGAGGCCAGATCCGGACACAGTTCCTGACGGAGTCGCTGCTGCTCTCGGCGCTGGGCGGCATCGGCGGAGCGATCCTCGGCAGCGCAGTCACCGCCGCCTATTCGTCGTACCAGGGCTGGCTGACGGTCCTCCCCCTCTGGGCGTTGACCGGCGGCATCGCAGCAACCCTGCTGATCGGCGGCCTAGCCGGCCTCTACCCAGCCATCCGCGCGTCCCGCCTCTCCCCCACGGAAGCTCTGGCGACGCCTTAGCGGGTCAGTAGAAGATGACGACGCCGATGCCGGTGAGGGCTAGTTGGAGGAGCGCCACCGGCACCAGGCCTTGCCAGGCGAGCTTCTGCAGTTGGTCAGCACGCAACCGCGGGAACGCCACCCGCACCCAGATGACCAGCAGCGACACGGCTGCCACCTTCAACACGGTCCAGATCCAGCCGATGCTGTCCGGCCCCGGCCCACTCCAGCCACCCAGGTACAGGACCGTCGTGAGCCCGGCGAGCACCACGATCCCGGCGTACTCCGCGAGTAGGAACATCGCGAAACGGAGTCCGGTGTACTCCGTGTACGGACCGAAGATCACCTCGGAGTCGGCTACCGGCATGTCGAACGGCGGCCGCTGCAGCTCGGCCAGGCCGGCGATGAAGAAGACGACCATGCCGGGCAGTTGCCAGAGCAACCACCACGGATTCCACACCCCGACGATCCCGCTCAGGCTCAGCGTCCCGGCGGCGACCGCCACGCTCGCGGCGGACAGTACGAACGGCAGCTCGTAGCTCATCAGCTGTGCCGCAACCCGCAGACCGCCGAGCAGGCTGTACTTGTTGCCGCTGGCCCAGCCGGCCATCAGCGAGCCCAGCACGCCGATGCTCATCACCGCGAGCACGTAAAACAGCCCCGAGTCCAGATCCGCCCCGACGATGCCCGGGGCGAGCGGGATCGCAGCGAGCGCCGCCATGTACGGCAGGATCGCGACGATCGGCGCCCACTCGAAAACGCGCTTGTCGGCGGCCGCCGGGGTGACGCTCTCCTTCTGGATGAACTTCACCCCATCGGCGACCAGCTGCGCCCAGCCGTGGAAGGCACCCGCGTACATCGGCCCGAGCCGCGACTGCATGTGCGCCATCACCTTGTGCTCGGCCTGCCCGACCACGAGGGGCGCGACGAGGAACGCGACCAGCACTCCCACGACGCGCACCACGAATTCGAGCATGGGCGCAGCCTATCTATTACCTACCCCATCGCGTTGGTGCTGCGGCGGCGCCTGTGGGAAACGATGGGCGGTTGTCCACACACTCGGCGCCGGCGGGCGGCAGGGCGAGCGTTTCGAAGTACGCGCCGAGGGCTCCGAGCACGCAGCCGTTGAACGTCGGTACTGCGCCGTGGCCGGTCGACCGGAAAGTGAGCAGCCGGGCGTTGCCGAGGTCGGCGGTGAGGCGCTCGGACCAGACGTCCGGCGTGGCGGGGTCGTACCGGCCGCCGACGACGAGGATCTGCGCACCGCTCTTGTTGCGGATCCTGCCGCGGAACGCGCCGTGGTCCTCGACCGGCCAGAGCCCGTGGATCAGCATCGGCGTGCCGTAGCTGAACCAGAAGTTCCGCGACAGGCCGTAGACGTGGCTGTCCTCGGCGGCGTAGTCGGACAGCTTGTGTGAGAACTGCTGATCCACGCTGAGCACCGCCGATCCGGAGGCGTCGACGAAGCCGCCGTTCGCGCCGGTCAGCTCGACCAGCGCGCTTGGATCGCCGGCCTCGAGTTTGGCGAGCGCGTCGGCCAGGTATCGCCAATCGGCTTGCCGATAGACGAATCCGACGGCATCCATCAGTACTTCGTCGCCCGTGACCGGCGCCGGGTGTTGCGGGTCACCGGTCGCCAGGGGGCTGGTGTTGAGCTTCTTGACCAACTCGTCGAAGGCCGTTTCGGGATCGGCACCGCCGAAGCCGCAGCGGGCCGCAGTACAGGCTGCGAAGAATCTGTCGAGCACGTCCTCGAGGGCGACGGCTTGCTCGCGGCCGTACTCGAACGGCCGGTCGTAGTAGGTCTGCGCATCGACCGGGCTGTCCAGGAGCAACGCGCGGCCCTTGCCGGGGAACATGCTCGCGTAGGTCGCGCCGATGACCGTGCCGTACGAGAGCCCGTAGTAGTTGAGCTTGCTGTCGCCGACGGCCGCGCGGAGCAGGTCGAGGTCACGAGCTACATTCGCCGTACTGAGGTGCGCGAGGATGTCGCCGCTCCTCTTCACGCAGCGCTCGCCCCGCTCCTTCACAGCCCGTACTACGGCCTGCTGGTCGATCCCCGGCGGACGCGGGAACCGAATCGGCTCCGTCACCTGGTTGTTGCCCGGCCCGCAGTCGACCCCCGGCTTGCTGGCGCCCACACCCCGCGGATCGAACCCGATCACGTCGAACTTGCTCAGCAAATGGAACGCAGGCGGCGGCGCGGTCCGCACGAACTCGACACCGGAGCCGCCCGGCCCGCCCGGGTTCATGAAGAGCGACCCGATCCGATGCGCCTGATCAAGCGTCGGCTTACGAATCAACGCCAGCTCAACCTTCTTGCCCTGCGGCTTCCGATAGTCCATCGGCACCGTCGCGGTCGCGCACTGAAAGCCGCCCCCACAGTCCGCCGCGCACCGCCCCACCGGTTTGACCTGAACCGCCGTTGAGGTCGGAAGCTGGCAGCACCAATCGAAGGAGCTGTCCCGAGATGACCACCATCCTCGTCACCGGCGCGACCGGCCACGTCGGCCGCCACGTAGTACAAGCCCTGCTGGACGCTGGAGTAGCCGTGCGGGCGCTGGTCCGCACGCCATCCCTCGCCGCCCTACCCGCCGAGGTTGAGCTAGTACATGGCGACATCTACAACCCAGCCGCTGTCGACCAGGCGGCCACCGGCGTCGACGCAGCCTTCCTACTCTGGCCAGCCTTCACCGCCGACGGAGCTGCCGAGGTAGTCACCGCCCTGACCAACCAGGTGAAGCGAGTCGTCTACCTATCGGCGATGAGCGGCGGCGGAGTATGGGCCGAACTCGAGGCGCTGCTCGCCGATGCCGACTGGACCTTCGTCCGTCCGGGCGGCTTCGCGACGAACACGTTGGAGTGGGCAGCACAGATCCGCACCGGCAACGTCGTACGACTACCGTCCCCCAACGCCGCCCGCTCCCTCATCCACGAACGCGACATCGCCGAGGTAGCAGCACAAGCCCTCCTGAACGACAACCACATCGGCCGAACCCACACCCTCACCGGCCCAGAATCCCTAACCCAGGCCGACCAGGTAGCCACCATCGCCACCGTCTTGAACAAACCCCTCAAAACAGAGGAAACCCCGCCCGCCGCAGCCCGCCAAGCAATGCTCGCCCAGGGCCTCGACCCCACCTTCGTCGACGGCGCCCTGACCTACTGGGACTCCCTGGTCGCAAACCCCGAACCAGTAACCACCACAGTCGAAACCCTCCTCAACCGCCCCGCCCACACCTACCACCAATGGGCAGAGGACCACGCCGACGACTTTCGAGGCTGAGAGTCGGTTAGAGGGGTTGGAGGAGCCAGCCGCCTATGTTTTGGCGGCCGGCTGTGGTGGCTGCGGTGATGGCGCCGGTGTTGTTGGCGTGGATGGTGCCTATCAGGATTGGGTGGGTGGTGGGGAGGGACTGGGCCATCAGGGTGGAGAGGTGGGTGCCTAGGCCTTTGCCTCGGAACGCCGGGGTGAGGATCAGTTCTTCTACTACGTAGGCGGGGAGGGCTAGTACTTCCTCGCTGTCTGTCAGGGCGCCTACGTAGCCGGCCCAGGTGCCGTCGACGGTGACGTCGAAGAGGCGACCGGCCTCTAGCGACTCCTGCAGGCTCTCCTTGGATTGGAGGTGGGCCTGAGCCGGGTGCTCGGGGTGGGCCTGGTCTACGGCGTCGTACGCGCGCTGGGCTTCGTCGTAGTGGTCTAGGGATTCGGCGGGCGTCAGTACTAGGCCGGGCGGGACGTTGCGGGGCTGTAGGTCCTTGATCAGCGCAGCGTATTGGCGGCGATCGCGCAGGGCTCCAGGGAAGGCGTCTACTGGCTCTGAGCTCCACAGGCGCACGTAGCGCGGGTGATGGATGCCGTAGAGGTCTTGGGCCGCCGCAGCGAGGGCGGGGAGGTCGCGGGTCTCCAGTGAGCGGCTCATTGGGGTGGCGTCGACGAAGGGTTTGGTGACGTCTAGTCCCTCGAAGCGCATGCTCAGCATGGCGGACAGGTCGTCGGCCACTGCCACCCAGTGGTTGAGCATCGCCTCTACCGGCGTACCAGGTGCCATCCGCTCGACGCGGGACTCGGCGATCGACCGGTCCGTCGCCAGCAGGATGTCCACTCCCGCATGCAGCTCGGCCAGCAAACCCAGCCGGGTCTCGTCATCCACCCATTTCCGGGTCAGCGGGTGCTGGCGTTCGAGCGTGTAGGCGGCAAGTTCCCAAGGATCGGGGATCACTCAGTCTCCGGCTTCGGTTCGGTTTGTTTGGCCGTACGCCGCTCGCCCGCGGCTCGACGAGGGCGTGCCGGGGTTGCCGCCGACAAGGCAGGTGCCAGCGGATCGGGATCCGGCGACCCCGGCGCCCGCGGACCCCACGACTCGGGATCAGGCACCCCCGGCGGCAAGGTGCGACGGCGGCTCGGAGCACCGGCCTTCGGCGCGTGATCGGACTCGCCCGGCTCCTTGGCACCCGGCCACGGCTTGGCGATCCGCGAGGCGAGCACGAACTCCTTGCGCAGCGGGTTCCCCTCGAAGCCGTCCGGCAGCAGCAGCGGGATCAGGTTCGGATGCCCGTCGAAGGTGATGCCGAACATCTCGAAGGTCTCGCGCTCGTGCCAGTTCGCCCCGGCGTACAGGCCGGACAGTGTCGCCAGCGAAGGAGCAGCGCGCGGGATGAGCGTGCGGACGAGAAGGTGGTCGACATGCGCGCCACCCCAGAAGTCGGCGACATGGGTGACGACCCGGAAGCCGTCGTTGAGTTCGTCGCTCGCGGTGAGGAAGTCGAAGAAGGTCAGCCCGACCTCGTCGCGCAGTACCTCGTGGGTCGCGATCCACGACTCGGCCGGTACGTCGATCGTCTCCGGGCCGAAGCTGTCCACCTTGGTCGCGCTGATCCCCGCCTCGGTCAGCGCGCCGACCACGTCATCGCTCACTGCGGCTCCACCTGAGTCGCCGCCGGCGGCGCGACCAGCCCGCGGGTCAGGGCCTGCGGAGACGGCTCGTACCGCGACGTGACGTTCTCGCCGGCGATCTTCTCCTGCAGCTTGAGGATGCCCTGCAGCAACGCCTCCGGCCGCGGCGGGCAGCCGGGCACGTAGACGTCGACGGGGATGATCTGGTCGACGCCCTTGGTGACGCAGTACGAGTCCCAGTACGGGCCGCCCGAGTTGGAGCAGGAGCCGAACGAGATCACGTACTTCGGCTCCGGCATCTGGTCGTACAGCCGCTTGATCGCCGGCGCCATCTTGTCCGTCACGGTCCCCGACACGACCATCAGGTCGGCCTGCCGCGGCCCGGGCGCGAACGGGATCACGCCGAGCCGGATGAAGTCGTGCCGGCCCATCGACGCCGCGATGAACTCGATCGCGCAGCAGGCGAGGCCGAAGTTGAAGACCCAGAGCGAGTACTTGCGGCCCCAGTTGAGCAGGTACCGCACCGGCTCGGGCGCGAGTTTCGCCAGCGCGCCCACGACCGGTCGCACCGTCGGCGTCGGCAGGTGGACCGGGCTGTCAGGCATAGAGGTCAGCCTAGTCCGACAATCTCTTCGGCGAGGATCTCTGGGTATTCGAGTGGCGCATAGTGCCCGACCCCGTCGACCAAGCGCAGCCGGACGTCGCTGAAGAAGTCGTCGAGCCGGTCCGACCAGGCCCGCGGGAACAGCGGATCGAACTCCGGCCACAGCACCACCGTCGGTACGCCGATCCGGTCGTACGAGGCCGGAGCCGTCTCAGCCGCCGACGTCGCCACCGAGCCCGCACCGGCCCGGTACCAGTTGATCGAGGCGGTGAACGCGCCCGGCGCCGAGTATGCCTCCACCAGGTGATCCAGCTCGGGTACGAAGCCCGGACCCGACCAGTGCGTCCAGAAGTGCTCCAGGTACGCCCGTACCGCCTCGGGCTGGCCGTCGACGAGCGACTCGATCACCGGCAGCTTGTGGAACGCCTGGTACCAGAACTCCGCCTGCGCCTTCTCCGAGAACACCCGCTTCCCGATCCCCGGCAGCGGCGGCGCAACCACCAGCCCGTCCACCAGCTCGGGGTGACTGCGCGCTATCCCCTGCGCGATCCGGCTACCGACGTCGTACCCCGCAAGTACCGGCCGATCGAGCCCCAGCTCCTCGATCAACCCCAGCACGCTCCGCGCCTGCCCAGCGACCCCGTACTGCGCAGCCGGGTCCACCGCGTGCTTGTCCGACTCCCCGAACCCGCGCAGATCCGGTACGACGACCTCATGCCCCTGCTCCACCAGCAACGGCACCAAGCGCCGGTAGTCAGTCCTGTCACCGGGCCAGCCGTGGAGCAGTACGACGGCAGGACCCTCCCCAGCGCGGTCGTAAACCAGCGAGAACCCGTCTACAGCTGCACTAGTCGGCATGGCTCCATCAGAGCAGATTCAGCAAGTGCCCGGGGCCGGTAGTCAGTCCGCCTTCCACCGGAAGCGTGATCCCGGTGATCCACGAAGCGTCGTCAGAGGCGAGGAAGGCGATCGCAGCGGCCACGTCCTCGCCCGTGCCGACTCGTCCGAGCGGGTAGATCGCCTTGAGCTCCTCCAGCAGCGCCTCCTTGCCGATAAACCGATCAGTGGCGACAGTGGCCGGCGCGACCACGTTGAAGCGCACACCCTTGGGGCCGTGGTCGGCGGCCAAGTTGCGGACCAGGTTGGCCAGTGCAGCCTTCGCGGCCGCATAGGGCGCAGTACCGAGCGCTACCTCTCCACTGATCGACCCAACCAGTACTACGGACCCGCGGGACTCCAGTAGATGCGGCAACGACGCCTGGATGCAGCGGGTCGCTCCGATAAAAGTGAAGTCGTACTGCCGACCCCACTGCTCAGCAGTCCCCTCCAACGCGAGGTTGTGGCCGGCCACATTCGCCAGTACGTCGAGCCGCCCGAACCGCTCCACCGTCGCCGCAACAGCCGCCTCGACCGAGGCAGTGGAGGTGATGTCGCAGTCGAGCGCCACTGCAGATCCGCCTGCCGCAGCACCTTCGGCCCGCGCTGCCTCGGCCCGCTGGGCGACCTCTGTGACGACCGAGGCGGTCCCCTCCGCGTCGATGTCGGCCGCTCCGACCAGTGCTCCTTCCGCCGCCAGGCGTAGTACCGTCGCCCGCCCGATCCCGTGGGCGGCGCCCGTCACGAAGGCCACCTTGTTCTCGAACCTCTGCACAGCCAGCTCCTAGCGTCGGGGGATCCCGACGCTAGGTCCTAGAGCAAGGTCTAGGACAAACGGCGACTCCTTGACCCGGCGACACCGCCGACCTACCGTGAACTGGACAGGACTGGACAGGTTCATTTCGGGTTGGAGCGCGAATGGCCGATCAGCTGCGGGTAGATGCTGTCGAAGGACGGACGGCACTCACGGTCGAGAGCAACGGGCTGAACGTCATCAGCGACGCAGATCGCAAAGGCACGCCGCGGCAGCTCTTCTGGCCGTGGTTCGGCGCCAACGTCTCGGTCCTCGGCCTCAGCTACGGCGCCTTCGCGCTCGGCTTCGGCATCTCGTTCTGGCAGGCAGTCATCGCCGGAGTCGTCGGGATCGTCTTCTCGTTCCTGCTCTGCGGGCTGATCGCCCTGGCCGGCAAGCGCGGCTCGGCGCCGACACTGGTACTGAGCCGGGCGGCGTTCGGCGTACGGGGCAACAAGCTTCCGTCGCTGGTGAGCTGGCTGCTGACGGTCGGCTGGGAGACCGTGCTGACCATCCTTGCGACGCTGGCCACGGCGACCGTGTTCGAGCGACTCGGCTGGGGCGGCGGCTCCATCACCAAGGTGATCGCGCTGGTCGTCGTCGGCACGCTGACCGTCGCATGCGGCGTACTGGGCTTCGACCTAATCATGCGGGCGCAGACGGTCATCACGGTCGTCACCGGCGTACTGACCGTCGTCTACATCATCCTTGTCGCCGACCAGGTCCACTGGAGCGCCGTCAGCTCACTGCCGAGCGGCTCGGGCCAGGCGGTGGTCGGCGCACTCGTCTTCCTGATGACCGGCTTCGGCCTCGGCTGGGTCAACGCCGCCGCCGACTACTCCCGCTATCTCCCCCGTACTGCGTCCAGCCGGGGCGTGATCGGCTGGACAACCTTCGGCTCGTCGATCGCACCGGTCGGGCTGTTCGTGTTCGGACTCCTGCTGGCCGGCTCGTCGCAGGACCTCAGTACCTCCATCGCGGCCGACCCGATCGGCGCATTGGCCGAGGCGCTGCCGACCTGGTTCCTGGTGCCGTTCGTGATCGTGGCGGTGCTCGGACTCGTCGGCGGCGCAGTACTGGACATCTACTCGTCCGGCCTTGCGCTGCTGTCGGTCGGGCTGCCGGCACCGCGGTACGTCGCCGCCTTCATCGACGGCATCGTGATGATCGCCGGGACGATCTACGTGGTGTTCTTCTCCAGCGACAGCTTCCTGGCCCAGTTCCAGGGCTTCCTGATCACGCTCGGCGTCCCGGTGGCGGCCTGGTGCGGCATCATGCTCGCCGACATCGCCAGCCGTCGCCGCGACTATGCGGAGGCCGAGCTGTTCGACCGACGCGGCCGGTACGGCGACACCCAGTGGTTGCCTATAGCAACCGTCGTGATCGCGACGGCGATCGGCTGGGGACTGGTCACCAACGGCCTGGCCAGCTGGCTGACCTGGCAGGGCTACCTGCTCGGACCGCTCGGCCTCGGCGGCAAGCAGGGCGCGTGGGCGTTCGCCAACCTCGGCGTACTCTTCGCGCTGGTCATCGGCTTCCTGGTCCAGTACTTCGTCGCGCGGCCGCAGGTGCGTGCTCAGGAGCAGGTCGCATGACCGTCCTCGCGCTGATCGACCTGCAGCGGATCTTCGCGGAGCCGGAGAGCGGCTGGGCGACGCCCGACTTCCAGCGGGTGATCAAGCCGACGCAGCAGCTCATCGACCTCATCCCGACCGTCGTGTTCACCCGCTTCGTCGCGCCCGCCGAGCCGACCGGGTCGTGGATCCCGTACTACGAGCAGTGGCCGTTCGCGTTGCAGCCGCCGGACTCGTACGCCTATCAACTGGTGGACGAGTTCCGGGGTGCGCCGACTTTGGACAAGACGACCTTTGGCAAGTGGGGGCCGGAGTTGGCCGAGGCGGTCGGGCCGGGTGGGCGGCTGGTGCTGTCCGGCGTGACGACTGATTGCTGCGTGCTGACGACGGCACTCGCGGCGGTCGATGCCGGTGTACGGGTTCAAGTGGTTGCGGATGCTTGCGCCGGGGTCGATGAGGCGAGTCATCAGAAGACGCTCGACATCATGCGGTTGTACTCGCCGATGCTCGAGGTCGTGACGGTCGAGGAAGTACGCAACCAGTGATCCGTGGGGTGAACCTCAAGCACGAGCGGATCGCGTCCATCCTGGCCCGGGAGATCCGCTCGGGACGGGTCGGGCACGGCGATCAACTGCCGGGCGAGGTCGAATTGGCCAGGCGGTTTGCGGTTAGTCGCAATACGGTTCGGTCGGCTCTCGCAGTACTGAGTGAAGACGGATTGATCACTACCCGGACCGGTAAGGGTTCGTTTGTACTGTTCGACGGGCGGCCGCTGGACGATCGGCTCGGGTGGTCGCATGCGCTGGCTCAGCAAGGTGTCGAGACGCGGGTGCAGATGCTGCGGCTCGCCCACGAACAGGACCACGAACTGGCCGACCGGCTCGGGCTGGACTCCCCCGACGTCATCGTCATCCAGCGCCTGCGGGTAATCGTCGGCGGCGCCGCCATCTCGATCGAACGCAGCTGCATCCCTGCCCTCGACGAACTCCGCGACCTCCCCGAACGCGGCCTGGACGACAACTCCATCACCGCCACCCTCGCCCGAGCCGGCCTACACCTGGACCACGGCGAGCAACGCCTACGAGGCCGCCCCCTGGACCCCGACGAAGCCACCCTCCTCGACCGCCCCGAAGGCACCTGGTTCCTCCACACCCGCCGAGTCAGCTACACCCCCGACAACCGCTTCGCCGAACAGGTAGACAGCCTCCTCGACCCAGAGCACTTCGAGTTGAGCCTCAACTACACAGGACCCACAACATGACGCCCAACGACCCCACCGCCTTCGGCGGCGGGGAGAGGGACGGGGGCGCCGCTCCCCAGGCGAGCGGCTCTGCCGCAGCCTCACGCGCCGCGGGCGCGTTGTATGGGCTGGCTATCGGGGATGCGCTCGGGATGCCCACCCAGTCATTGCCTAGGGGACTCATTGTTGAGCGCTACGGGGAGGTGATTGGTGGGTTTCGGGCGGCGCCTGATGATCAGCCGTTGGCGGCTGGGATGGGGGCTGGGGCGGTTACCGATGACACCGAGCAGGCTGTGTTGTTGGGGCGGCTGGTGGTGGAGTCGGGTGGGAAAGTGGACGGGCGGGAGTTGGCGCAGCGGTTGCTGGTGTGGGAGGACGGGATGCGGGCGCGGGGGTCGCTCGATCTGCTCGGGCCGTCGACCAAGCGGGCCATCGACGAACTGCTGCAGGGCAAGGACATCGACGAGACCGGGCGGTACGGGACGACCAACGGCGCCGCGATGCGGATCACGCCGGTGGGGATCGCGACGCCTTCGGACGACCTCGACCTGCTGATCGAGCGAGTGATCGCCGCCAGCGCGGCAACCCACAACACCGGCCTGGCGCTCTCAGCCGCCGCAGCCGTCGCAGCGGCCGTCAGCGCAGGCATAGACGGCGCAACCATCCCCGAAGCAATCACCCACGCCATCGCAGCAGCAACCAGAGCTTCCACAAGCGGCCACTGGGTAGCAGGCGCAGACGTCGCCACCCGCATCAAGTGGGCAACATCGCTGGTGGCCGGCATCGAGCCTCCCCCGGCGGCCGGCACCGAGCCGGCTGCCTCCCTGATCGACACGGCGCCTGGCAACACCCCTCCTAGGCCGGGCGCCGTGTCTGCACTTCTGTACGACCTGGTCGGTACCAGCCTGGCCAGCCAGGAATCAGTACCGGCCGCATTCGCCGTCCTCGCCGCCTACCCCGACGACCCCTGGCTGGCCGTCCGCCTCGCGGCATCCGTCGGCGGCGATACCGACACCATCGCCGCCATCGCCGGCGCGATCGCCGGCGCCTGCCACGGCCTCAACGGCTTCCCCACCGATGCCCGCACCACCGTTGCCAACGTCAACAACCTGGACCTCGACACCCTCGCGACCCAGCTCCTGAAGGTCCGCGAAGGATGAGACTCCTCCACCTCGGCAACGTCGTCATCGACCTGGTCCTGACCGTCGGCGACCTACCACCCCGCGGCGGCGACGTCATCGCCTCCAGCACCGCGACGACTCCAGGCGGTGGCTTCAACGTGATGGCCGCCGCCGTCCGCCAGGGCCTCCCCACCCTGTACGCCGGTGCGCACGGCACCGGCCCCTTCGGAGCACTGGCCCGCGAAGCCCTCGCCACCGCGGGCATCGAGTGGTTGCACCCGGCAAGGGAGGACCTGGACACCGGCTTCGTCGTCACCCTGGTCGACTCCACCGGCGAACGCACCTTCGTCACCAGCCGCGGAGCCGAGGCGACTCTGACCGGCGACGAGCTCCCGGCGCCGGCCGACGACGACCTCGTGTACCTGTCCGGGTACAGCCTGTTGCACGACTCCAACCGAGCCGCCCTGCTCCCCTGGCTGGCCAAGCTGCCCGACGACATCGAGGTCTTCTTCGACCCGGGACCGCTCGTCGCCGAGATCCCCGGGTACGCGCTCGAGGCAGTACTCGACCGCGTCGACTGGTGGAGTTCCAACGCCGCGGAGGCCACCCTTTTGACCGGCCTGGTCAACCCGGTCGATGCGGCTCGCGCAGTACGGGGGAAGACGTGCCGGGCCGATGTACTCGTCCGCACTGGACCGGGTGGTTGCGTGCTCGCAGTACGGGGTCAGGGCGTCACGCAGGTGGACGGGTTCGCAGTACAGGCCGTGGACCTCAATGGCGCTGGAGATGCGCATGCCGGGGCCTTCCTGGCAGGGATTGCCCAGGGCAAGGAACCGGCCGAGGCTGCCCGTCGTGCGAACGCAGCGGCAGCCCTCGCGGTGACCCGGCGCGGACCGGCCACCGCACCCACTAGGGACGAGCTAGAGGCCTATCTAAGGGCCCAGTAGGCAGCGCATAGGGAGTAGTGCTGATGTGGCCCTCCTCCTCAGGCGAGCACAGTCGTGGCATCGACCGAAGCTCCCGGAGGACACCATGTTCTACCTCACCATGCCAGCGCTCCAAGCGGAGGTTTCCTACCGTCAGGAGCGGCTCAAGCGTGATTGGCAGCGTCCGCTGTGGTTCAAGCGCACGCCCAGGAAGCCGGTGAGCAGCACACAATGCCTGCCGGCGGTACGGGCCAGGCACGCGATGTGAGCGCCCGACCACCACCCACCCCACCGACCAGAGCGGCCGAGACCTTCACCCAGGTCTCGGCCGCTCTGCTGTTCCCAGGCCACTCCTAGGCGTCAAGCCGATTACCTAGTAGGCCCCTAAGACCCC
Organism: Kribbella sp. NPDC051718; assembly: GCF_040681515.1. Lineage (NCBI taxonomy): Bacteria > Bacillati > Actinomycetota > Actinomycetes > Propionibacteriales > Kribbellaceae > Kribbella > Kribbella sp. NPDC051718. Next base: position 709,352 of record NZ_JBFAYZ010000001.1, read on the forward strand.
CGGATAGGGACTAGTTCGGATGTGCCGCCCCTCCTCAGACGAGCAGATTAGGGGCATCAACCAAAGCAGCCAGGAGGCAGCGAGATGTTCACGAACGAGTCGGTCAAGGCAGAGGTCAGCTACCGCAAGGAGCGCCTCACCCGCGACTACCGCCGGTCCGCCGGCAAGCCGGTGACCCGCCGGATCGTCCACCTGTTCACCAAGAGCGCCTGAGGGGAGGAACACACCATGTCCATGTTCATGAGCACCCAGTCAGTCCAGGCGGAGACCGCCTACCGGCAGGAGCGGATCAAGCGCGAGTACGGCCGGGCCAACGGCCGCCGGCTGCGCGCGAAGAAGGCCACGAAGGCCGAGCCGCTGCACGCCCGCCGTTCGCTGCGACCCACTACCGCCGCATGATCGCCGTGGCCGCCGTCCCCGACCGGATAGTCCCGGTCGGGGACGGTGTTTTTTCCGCCGCGGACGCACCGCGGACGGGATGCCGTCGAATTGTGTCGGTGCAAGGGGCGAAGATGGACGACGTGCCCTGGAACTCGACACCTCTCGTCGGCCGCTCGTCCGAGCTGGCCGCACTGCTCAGCGCCGTCGACGAGGCGAAGACCCGCCGCGCCGGCGCGATCCTGCTGTCCGGTGACGCCGGCGTCGGCAAGACCCGGATGCTCGACGAGGTGGCCAATGGGGCGCACGAGCGCGGTTTCGGCGTCCTGGTCGGGCACTGCACCGACTTCGGCGACGCCGGCCTGCCGTACCTGCCGTTCACCGAGATCTTCGGCCGGCTGGCCGACGAGCGCCCACAGGTGGTCGAGAGCGTCCTGACCAACTTCCCGGCGATCGGCCGGCTGCTGCCGACCCACCGTCTGATCGGCGCGCAGACCGTCCCGCAGGACGGGCAGCTCGACCGCGCCGCGCTCTTCGACGCCGTACTGGGCGCCTTCACCGCGCTGTCGACCAGTGAGCCACTGGTGGTGATCATCGAGGACGCGCACTGGGCCGACGACTCCAGCCGCGACCTGATCGGCTTCCTGATCACCCGGCTCACCTCGCAACGGCTCGCGCTCGTCGTGTCCTACCGCAGCGACGACCTGCACCGGCGGCACCCGCTGCGCCGGCCGATCGCCGAGTGGTCCCGCAATCCGCGCGTACGCCGGGTCAGCCTGCTGCCGTTGGACGCCGCCGACTCCCGCACGCTGCTGACCGCACTGCTCACCGAGCCGCTGCCCGAGCTGGAGGAGCTCCGCATCCTCGAGCGCGCGGGCGGCAACGCGTTCTTCACCGAGGAGCTGGTCGCTGCAGCGTCGATGGGCGACGCCGACGCGGTGCCACCGGATCTGGCCGACCTACTGCTCGTCCGGCTCGACCCGCTGTCGGACGATGCCCGCCAGGTCGCCCGGGTGATCGCGGTGGCCGGCCGACGCGTTCCGCACACGCTGCTGACTGCTGTGGCCGGTCTGCCGGACCGTGAGCTGGATGCTGCGCTGCGGGAGCTGATCGACGCGCACATCATCGAGCACCCGGGCAATGCGAGCTACTACTTCCGGCATGCACTGCTGGCCGAGGCTGTGTATGACGATCTACTGCCGGGTGAGCGCGTGCGGCAGCACGCGGCGTACGCGAAAGCTTTGAAGGACCAGACCGTCGCCGGTACTGCGGCAGAGCTGGCCGGGCACGCGACCAGGTCACACGACCTGGCCACTGCCTTCGAGGCGCGCGTACGAGCTGGGCAGGAGGCCATCTCGGTGGCGGCGCCGCAGGAGGCGTTGAAGCACTACGAGATGGCACTGGAGCTACTGCCGAACGCAGCGCCCGACGCAAGCATCGACAAGACCTGGCTGATCGTCGAGACCGCTGCCGCGGCAGCCCTGTCCGCGCAGCATCTACGCGCGGTCAAGCTGCTGCGCAAGGCGCTGAGTGAGTTGCCGGCCGACGCTCCGCGGCTCCAGCGAGCGGAGCTGCTGATGCCGCTGGCCGAGATCGCGCTGACCATCGACAACGACCAGGAGGCGCACGAGGCCATCTCGCAGGCGCTGCGGTTGACGTCGGACGAGCCGGCGACGGTGTTCAAGGCTCAGGTGGCCTCGATGTACGCGCGCGTCTCGGATGCGCTCGGGCGGCCGATGGAGGCCGAGCGTTGGGCCCATGAGGCGTTGCAGATCGCTCGCGAGGTCGGCCAGGAGTCGGCGGCGAGCGACGCCGGCATCACGTTGGCTCAGTTGCGTCGGCGGGCCGGCGACCCGGTGGCCGCGGCCAAGCAGCTGGAGGAGGCGGCCGTCCGGGCCCAATTGGCTGGTGATTCGGCGGCGGAGGTACGCAGCCGGTTCTTGCTCGGGTCGAACCATTACGAGATGGGTGACCTCGCCAGCGCCAGGAACGCACTGCAGTTGGCGGCTGAGCGCGCAGGCGAGTTGGGGCGTCAGTGGGCGGCGTACGGGTTCGATGCTCGGCGGACGCTGGCGCTGACCCAGTTCGTACTGGGTGAGTGGGACGAGTCGGCCGCGACTGCCCGGACCGACTCGATGACGCCGGCCGCGGCGGAGGCCGCGCTGCGTGGAGTGGGGCTGAACGTTCGTGGCGGCCGTGGTGACACGTCGGTCGCCGAGGAGCTGGAGCGGCTGCGCAAGTGGTGGTCGCTCGACGTGATGGTGCCGATCATCGGCCTGCAACCGGCGGTCGACGCCTATCTCCGGCTCAACCGGCCGGCCGAGGCGGAGAAGCTGATCACCGACGTGTCGTCGCTGTGCGCGGAGATCTTCCAGACCGAGTGGTTCATGGCCCGGATCCGGTTCTCGACGCTGGGCCTGCAGGTGCTGTGCCATCGCGTCGTCCATGAGCCGACCGCGGCGGCCGAGCTGGTCGCTCGCGGGGCTGAGCTGGTGGCCGACGGGCAGTCGACCGCCGAGAAGGGGATGCCGCCCGGTCGCGTGCTGGGGGTCGAGGGGATCGCGTGGCTGGCCATGCTGGAGGCGGAATGGGAGCGCCTCCGCTGGCTGGCCGACATCGACCCGCCGACCCCGGCCGAGCACGTCGCGACCTGGCAACGCACGGTCGACGCCTTCGGCTACGGGGACATTCACCAGCAGGCGTGGGCGCGGCTGCACTTCTCGGCCGCCTTGCGAGCGGCCGGGCGGGTTGCCGATGCCAACGAGCAGGTGACCCTTGCGGTGGAGACCGCTCGCCGGCTCGGCGCGAAGCCGTTGCTCGACGAGTTGGGTGGAGCCGAGGGTGGGGGCGGCACCGGGCCGGCGGCACTGACGGCGCGCGAGACCGAAGTACTGGCCCTGCTGGCCGAGGGGCGGACCAACCGGCAGCTGGCTCGCGAGCTGTACATCTCGGAGAAGACGGTGAGCGTTCACGTCTCGAACATCCTGGCCAAGTTGGGCGTTCGGAGCCGGACCGAGGCGGCCGCGGTGGCTCGGCGGGACGGGTTGCTCGAGTAGAACTGTTCACTTGGCGTGGGGGCTTGTTCACTCGGAGTCGATTCTTGTTGGCGTGAAGTATGTACTGACGTGCCCTTTCGGTGTCATCCTCTTCAACGTTCGCAACCGCCCAGCGACATCGTTGAAAAGAGCGAAGCATGGACAAGCTGTCGCCCCCTTCCGCCCCCAAGCCACCGTCCAAGCGCCGGCGCCGCGTCGTCGGCGTCGCCCTCGGTACCGCCGCCCTGATGGTCACCTCCGCGGCGCTCGCGTTCGCCGCCCCACCCCAGGGCCTCCCGCAGAACGCCGGCGGGTGGGAGCAGTCCTTCTCCCCGGCCTACGACTACGACACCGACGGCTGCTACGCCACCCCCGCCATCGGGGCGGACGGCACCCTCAACCCCGGCCTGAACCCGAGCGGCGCAGTCAACGGCAACTGCCGCGACCAGTCCGACCTGGACAACTCCCAGACCTACGCCCGGTCGTCCTGCAACAACGGCTGGTGCGCGGTCGTCTACGCCAGCTACTTCGAGAAGGACCAGGCCGTCGCCGGCAGCAGCCTCGGCGGCCACCGGCACGACTTCGAGCACGTCATCTCGTGGATCAACCAGGCCGCGAACGAGGTCCAGTACGTGACCACGACGCAGCACTCGAGCCAGGTCACCTACACCCGCTCACAGGTCCGCTTCGACGGCTCACACCCGAAGGTCGTCTACCACAAGGACGGCCTCAGCACGCACTTCTTCCGGCTGGCCAACAGCAACGACGAGCCGCCGGAGAACCACTACCACAACTGGCGCTACCCCCCGCTGGTCGACTGGAACGGCTGGCCCAGCACCGCCCTCCGCGACACCCTGATGAACGCCGACTTCGGCTCCGCCACCATCAAGATCACCGATAAGGACAACCGCTTCCACAACCTCCTCAACGCCTCCAAGCCCGCAGGCATCCCCTTCGACCCCTGGGCCTGACCGCCCGTGGGTGCCACCTCCCGAGGTGGCACCCACCAAGGCCGCCGCATGTGAGGTGGGCACCCAGCTGCACGGTGGGGTCCGGGGCCGGGGGGTAGGTGGCCCGGGAGCCGACGTTGTGCAGGCGGGTGCCCACTATCACCGCTGGGCACGTACCAGGGTCAGTGGTGGCCGCGCGAGCGGTGCTGTGGATGGGCGGGTAGTGGGAACCAGGTCAGCCGCGGCTCCTGCCGGCGGCGGTACCTGATCAGGTCGTCGACCGTCGTCTCAGGACGGTCGGACCGTGGTCGCGTGTTGCGGTCGGAACGGGGTCGGCCGTTGGGCTCGACGATGCGCTCGAAGACTTCTTGGGCCTGGCTGAGCTTCACCAGCAGGATGGCCGCGATGCCACTTGCTGCCGCCGCAATCAATACCCAGAGTTGCCAAGACATACCCCACCGCCCCGTATTCGCCCCGTATCCCCCAGTAATTACTGTAACCCCGATCTCAGCAATTGGCGATGGTCTCATCGCAATCCGTTACAGAGCGAGGTTTCCGAACACAACCGTTGACCGATGCAATAACCAAGGGTGACGAGGCAACGATCTCCATCCGCCGCAGATGCTCACGCTCAGTGATCAGTCCCGGTGCAGGACGCGGACCAGATTGGTCCCCAGAATCTTCCGGATGACGGGTTCGGGCAGGCCGCGCTTCTGCAGCGCCTCGGTGACCAGCGGCATCCCGGCCGGCCCCTCCAGCCCGGGGACCAGGATCGCGGTGTCGAGCCCCTCGATGATCAGCGGCAGGTCGCAGGCCGGGATCTTCTCCCCGAACACCTCGTCGACGAAGTCGCTGCCCAGCCCGACATGATCCTCGCCGGCCACGCTCACGACGTACTCGATGTGGTCGGCGAGATGCTCGACCGTGGGCCGCGGATCGGCGGTCAGGAAGCCGGCGAAGAAGTTGACGCAGACGACGCCGCCGGTCGCGGCGATCCCACGGAGCTGCTCGTCGGTCAGGTTGCGGTGATGCTCCCGTACGGCGAAAGCACTCGAGTGCGACGCCACAACGGGCTTCGTCGCCAATTCGAGAATGTGCTCGACCCCGCGCCGACCGACATGCGAGACGTCGATCAGTACGTCGAGCTCCTCCAGCAACCCGACCGCCTCGACCCCGGCCTTCGTCAGCCGGCTCCCGGTCGCGTCCTCGCCCGAACCGTCGCCCAGCGCACTCCGCCCGAAGTGTGTGAAGGACGCCATCCGTACGCCGAGCCGCTCCAGCGTCTGGAAGATCTCCACGTCCTTGTCGATCTGCGGACAGCCCTCGAGCGCGAGCACCAACGCGATCCGCCCGGCCGCGACCGTCTCGTCGATCTCCGAACCGGTCCGGCACAGCGTCACCTGATCGGCATTGCCCTCGGCGATCCGGTGCGCGGCCTCGATCATCCGCAGCGTCTCGCGCAACGCACCTTCAGGCAGGAACTCGCTGTCCAGAAACACCGGCAGCACCTGTACGTCGATCCCGCCCGCCCGCAACTGCGGAATCCATCGATCACGGAAGTACTCGACCCAGACCTCCTTCGGCCGCCGAGCCACCAGCATCAGCAGGTCGTTGTGCCCATCGGCCACCACCGCGTCGCCGTGCAGGTCCGTCATCGGTGCCCCTCCAGCTGTCGACTGTCCAGCCACGCTATAACGTCGCCGACCATGAAGGAGCTGAGCTCATGAAGGTCCTCACCGCGGCCGACGTCCGCCGTACCGTCTCGATGCCGGCCGCGATCGACGCGGTCCGCGAAGGCTTCCTCGAGCTGGCGGCCGGGAACTTCGTGCTGCCCGCCCGGCAGATCTTCGGCGACGGCACGGTGCTCGTGATGTCGGCGTACCACTCCCCGACCGGCACCGCCGTGGTGAAGAAGATCGGCATCAACCTCAGCCAGGTACCGGCGATCCGCGCGACCGTCATCTGGACCGGCGGCGGCGAACAACTGGTCGCCGACGGCACCTCGATCACCACCCTGCGCACCGGCGCCGTCGTCGGCGTCGCCACCGACCTGCTCGCCCCGCCCGACGCGACCCGCCTGACCCTCATCGGCACGGGCGCCCAAGCAGCCGATCAGGTCCGAGCAGTCCTCGCCGTACGCCGAATCGCCACGGTCACCATCACCGGCCGCAACGAAGCCCGCGCCACCGCCTTGGCCGAAGCTCTCGCCACCGAATTCCCCTCCGTCACCTTCACCCCCACCACCTCGATCGACGAAGCGATCGCCACCCCCGACATCATCTGCTGCGCCACCTCGTCAACCACCCCGCTCTTCGACGCCGACGCCCTCCCCCAAACCGTCCACGTGAACGCCATCGGCGCCTTCCGCCCCACCATGCGGGAACTCCCCCGCAACCTCCTCGCCACCGCCTCACTCGTCATGGTCGACCAACGAGATGCGGCCCTGGAGGAGTCCGGCGAAATCATCGACGCGCTCGCTGCAGGCGCAGTACAAGAAGCCGACCTACTCGAGCTGGGCCAAGCCCTCACCACCAGCCCGAACCCAACCGGCCGCACAGTCTTCAAATCAGTAGGCATCGGCTGCCAGGACTGGTCCATCGCCAGGGCCCTCGCCGAGCACTGATCAGGTCCAGCTGAGGATGCCCTTGCGGTAGGCGTAGAGCAGGCCGACGGCGACGAACGCCAGGAAGATGAACATCTCGATCAGGCTGGCGACGCCGACGGCTGCGAAGACGGTGGCCCAGGGGAAGAGGTAGACGGCGTCGACGGCGAAGATCACGTAGAGGTAGGCGAAGAGGTAGTACCGGATGTGGACCTGGGCCCAGCCTTCGCCGACCGGGTCGACACCGGACTCGTACGTCTTGAGTTTGTCGGGGGTCGAGTAGGTGATCGTCAGCGCCTTGTTCAGCGCGAAGGCACCGAGGAGCCCGAGCAGGCCAAGGACGACGATCGCGCCAACCACGCCATAGGTCTGCGACAGGAGCCCGATCATGGGCGAGAGCTTAGTTGGTACAGAGCAGCAACGCGTCGATGGCGACGATCGGGCCGTAGCCGGATTTCACGTCGGCGATCTGGAGGCGGAGCCGGTTGACGCCGAGGATGTCCCGGTTCAGCCAGGTCTCGCTCTCCTGCTTCATGTCCACCTTGCCGACCAGCGTGTTGCCGTTGAGCAGCGACGCGCGGATCGTGCCGTCGGTGATGTTGCCCAGCCAGGTCCGCACCCAGCGGCAACCCGTGCTGTCGACGTCACCCCAGACGAGGCCGGCCTTGTCCGCCAGCACCTCCGCCTCGGCGCGCCGCGGACCTTCACTCACCGGGACGACGTTGAACTGGGGATGCCCCTTGCCGCCCGCCGCGAGCAACGGCTTCTTGAAGATCCCGCGATACACGTAGTGCGAGAACCTGACCGTCGGCGAGACAGCAGCGGCGTACGGCGCCTGCGCACCGATCGACAGCCGGTACGTCCTGATCGACCCGGGCAGCTTCCGCGGGATCGTGATGCTCGTCCCCACTGTCACGCCGTAGCCGATCTCCTCCCACTTGCGCGCGCCCGACCAGCGCTGCAGCGAGACGCGCGACCTGGCCACCGGCGCCGGCGTGATCTGCCCGACCACCGTCAGCACGCCCTTGGTCGCGTCGGTGGTCTTGATACTGGTGATCTTCACGGTCCGTACCGGCGTGGTGGCGACCACCGACGGCACCGAACGAGCGTCCTGGACGGCCATCGCGCTCTCGGCCGGCACCGCGGAGGCGGCACAGCCACTCAGCGGCAGGACCAGAACGGCCAACAGAGCAAGGATGGGACGAACGCCCATGGTGGAACTCCCTCGGGCCCGGGTGGGCCCCGGGGTAGATCACAGCTTGATGAAGACACTCTTCCCGACCCGGCTGCGGATGGCAAGCGAGCGATTGCCCTCCGTCACACTGAAAGGTTCGGCGGCCCGCACCGAATGCTTCGGCATGCAACTCGATATCGGCTGATCCCAGGCTGTGGACCTTCCGGTCTCATACATGGTTCCGTACAAGGGGCGAACTAAGATTGAGGTATCGCCCACTGGGGGGATCGTCCTCTTCTTCACAAGAGAAGTGGCCGGCCCAAGCTTCGACTTGGAGATGACTGACACGTGACCATCGAGGTCAAGCAGCTCGACCGCGTGGTGATCCGTTTCGCCGGTGACTCCGGCGATGGGATGCAGCTCACCGGAGACCGATTCACCGCAGAGACGGCTTCGTTCGGCAACGACCTGTCGACGCTGCCCAACTTCCCCGCCGAGATCCGGGCACCAGCCGGAACCCTGCCGGGCGTCTCGTCGTTCCAGTTGCACTTCGCCGACCACGACATCCTGACGCCGGGCGACGCGCCGGACGTGCTGATCGCGATGAACCCGGCGGCCCTCAAGGCGAACCTGCCGGAGGTACCGCGCGGTGCCACCCTGATCATCGACACCGCCGACTTCACCGCGCGCAACCTGAAGCGGATCGGCTACGACGAGAACCCGCTCGAATCGGGCGAGCTCGAGGCGTACCACGTGATCGGCCTGAACCTGACCGGGATGACGGTGGAGTCGGTCAAGGAGTTCGGGCTGACCCGCAAGGACGCCTCCCGGGCCAAGAACATGTACGCCCTCGGCCTGGTCTCCTGGCTGTTCCAGCGGCCGGTCGAGTCGACGATCGAGTTCCTGCAGACGAAGTTCGCCGGCAAGCCCGACATCCGCGACGCCAACATCGCGGCGTTCCGGGCCGGCTACAACTTCGGCGAGACGGCGGAGGAGTTCTCGGTCCGGTACGAGGTGAAGCCGGCCCGGATGGCGACCGGTACGTACCGCAACATCTCGGGCAACCTCGCGCTGGCGTACGGCCTGGTGGCGGGCGCCCAGCGGGCGGGCCTGCCGCTGGTGCTCGGCGCCTATCCGATCACGCCGGCTTCCGACGTACTGCACGAACTGTCGAAGCTGAAGCGGTTCGACGTCACCACGATCCAGGCCGAGGACGAGATCGCCGGCGTCGGCGCGGCGCTCGGTGCGTCGTTCGGCGGCGCGCTCGGCGTGACCACCTCGTCCGGCCCGGGCATCAGCCTGAAGTCCGAGACGATCGGTCTCGGCGTCATGCTCGAGCTGCCACTGGTGGTCTGCGACATCCAGCGCGCCGGCCCGTCGACCGGGATGCCGACCAAGACCGAGCAGGCCGACCTGCTGCAGGTGATGTTCGGCCGCAACGGCGAGGCGCCGCTGCCGGTGGTCGCCGCCCAGTCCCCCGCGGACTGTTTCGCGATCGCCGTCGAGGCGGCCCGGATCGCGGTCACCTACCGCACTCCGGTGATCGTGCTGTCGGACGGCTACCTGGCGAACGGCTCCGAGCCCTGGCAGGTCCCGCAGATCGAGAGCCTGCCCAAGATCGAGCCGAACTTCACCACCGAGCCCAACTCCACCAATGACAAGGGCGAGCCGGTCTACCTCCCCTACCTGCGCGACCCGGAGACGCTGGCGCGAGCTTGGGCGATCCCCGGTACGCCGGGACTCGACCACCGGATCGGCGGGTTGGAGAAGGAGGACAAGACCGGCAACATCTCCTACGACCCGGCGAACCACGACCTGATGATCCGCACCCGGCAGGCCAAGATCGACGGCATCACCGTGCCGCCGGTCGAGGTGGACGACCCGGACGGTACGGCCAGGGTCCTGGTGCTCGGCTGGGGCAGCACGTACGGCCCGATCGGCGCCGCGGTTCGCCGGGTCCGCAAGGTCGGCGGCAAGATCGCGTCGGCGCATCTGCGGCATCTCAATCCGTTCCCGGCCAACCTGGGCGAGGTGCTCGCGCAGTACGAGAAGGTCCTGGTGCCGGAGATGAACCTCGGCCAGCTCGCGATGCTGCTGCGCGCGAAGTACCTGGTCGACATCGTCTCGTACGCGCAGGTCCGTGGCATGCCGCTGGGCGCCGCCGAGCTGGCCGAGGTGATCGGCAACCTGGTCGAGGAGACCGAGGGCATCGACGACGACGCGCGGCACCTCGGTGAGGCGGCCGCCGCCGTGACCCATGGCGAGGCGCTGGGAGTCCAGCCGAACGGCGTCCACCACCCGGAGGGAGCACGATGAGCACCGTTGACCTCGGCCTGCCGAGCTTGCCGGGCGGGCTGGCCGGAGTACCGGCCGCGACCGAGCCGCAGAACCGCAAGGAGTACGTGTCGGACCAGGAGGTCCGGTGGTGCCCGGGTTGCGGCGACTACGCGGTACTGGCCGCTTTTCAGGGCTTCCTGCCCGAGCTCGGGATCAAGCGCGAGAACGTCGCGATGGTCTCCGGCATCGGCTGCTCGTCTCGCTTCCCGTACTACCTGTCGACGTACGGCATGCACTCGATCCACGGCCGCGCGCCGGCGATCGCGACCGGACTCGCGGTGGCGCGTCCCGACCTGAGCGTCTGGGTGGTGACCGGTGACGGCGACGCGCTGTCGATCGGCGGCAACCACCTGATCCACACGCTCCGGCGCAATGTGAACATGAAGATCCTGCTCTTCAACAACCGGATCTACGGCCTCACCAAGGGCCAGTACTCACCGACCTCCGAGCCTGGCAAGGTCACCAAGTCGACCCCGATGGGCTCCGTCGACAACCCCTTCAACCCGGTCTCCCTGGCCCTCGGCGCCGAGGCGACCTTCGTAGCCCGGACCGTCGACTCGGACCGCAAACACCTCACGTCGGTACTCCGTGCCGCCGCCGAGCACCGCGGCACCGCCTTCGTCGAGATCTACCAGAACTGCCCGATCTTCAACGACAACGCCTTCGACGCCTTCAAGAACCCCGAAACCCGCGACGACGCGATCATCCCGCTAGTCCACGGCGAACCCATCCGCTTCGGCACCGACGGCCACCTGGGCGTAGTCCGCGACGGCTTCGCCTCCCTCGCGGTCCGCGAGGTAGCCGACCTCCCCGGCGGCGAATCCGACCTGGTAATCCACGACGCCCACACCGAAGACCCCGCCTACGCCTTCGCCCTCTCCCGCCTCACCGACGCCGGCGTCCTCCACCAGGCCCCCATCGGCATCTTCCGCTCAGTAGCCCGCCCGGCGTACGACGACCTGGTCCGCCAACAGGTAGCAACCTCCAAAGAAACCCAATCCGGCGGCACCCTCCAATCCCTGATCACCGGCTCAGACACCTGGACCGTCGACTAGGCACCACATCCCCACGCAGCTCCTCCGTCGCCGCTCCCACCCACCCTGAACCGCCGCTCCTCCGTCGCGGCTCAGGCGGTTGCTGGGCTTCGCTGAATGTCCTGCAGTTCGCTGCAGGACATTCGCGGCGGGCCAGGTCGAAGCCCGTCACGTGCCACAGACGATGCCTGCAGGGCATCCGGCACGGGCCCCTCACAACACTCCCGGCTTGCTGCCACCAGGGGGTTCACAGAAATGAGTACTGGGAGTACTTGCATCGCGATCGCTCCTGCCCTACGCTGATCACCAGAGCGGACGAGGACCGACCTGAGCCGTTCAGGGTCCTGGAAATCTGCAACTCAGCAGGCAAAGCAATGCCCCGGGTGGCATGCCGAAGCAGAGGCGAACCCGGGGCTTACTCACAAACCGTAGCACATCCTTGTGCTGCCCCGAGATGGATGCGAGGCGCACTAGATGACTACCGAGCCCGACTGGATCCGCGACGTACTCTCGCCCGCCAGGTTTGCTCCTTACCTGGCCAGGACCGGCGGTGACACTGACGCTGCCATTCAGCTGTACTGGTGGAACGTTGACGTCTCGGCGGCCTTCTACACGCCGCTGCACCGTCTCGAGATGGCCCTTCGCAACGGCATCCACCAACGGTTGAGCGTTGCCTACGGAGGCGCGGACTGGTGGGCCAGCGCACCGTTGCAGGACAACGGTGTCCGGCTGGTCGGCGATGCGGCACGCAAGGTGGCGTCGCGGTCCGGTTCATCCACCGCCGACGACATGGTGACCGAGTTGTCCTTTGGATTCTGGGCATCACTGATCAGCCGCCGCTACGACCGCACTCTGTGGGTGCCTCACCTGCACAAGGCATTTCCTGGGTACCGCGGACCCCGGGAACGCCTGCATCGCGAGGTACACACCGTTCTTCTGCTCCGAAACCGAATCATGCACCACGAGCCGATCCACCATCGCCACCTGCAAGCAGATCATCAGACGATCCTTCGTGTGCTGATGTACCTGGCCCCCTCGATGGTTGACCAGCTGCGACCGAACGACCATGTCGCAGCGGTACTGCGCGACAGGCCCGATCACACCTCGTCGGCAGGTCCTCGGAGATGAGCCATGGCTGAGCAGGCGGAAAAACTGTCTCTGACGGACATCGCGAATCGCGCGGGGGTCCAACTCAGCGCTGTCAGTAACTGGCGCAAACGGCACGATGACTTTCCAACGGCCAGCGCCGTAGCCGGGCAGGAGGAGTTTGACCTGCACGCCGTTGCGGAGTGGCTTCGAGGTCGGAAGATTCCACAGAACCGGCTCAAGTCCGACGAACCACCGGGCATCAGCTACGGCGAGCGCTTTCTGAAGAACAGCGGAATCGAAAACCTGTCAGCAGAACTTCCGACGAGACACGAAACGGCACCGCCGAAAGCGGACTGGAGGACGTCGCTCTGGCGGGCGATGGACAGGTTGCGCGGCACACGTAGCGCCGCTGCCTCCTTGGAGCTACTCCTGGATCTCGTCTACGTCAGGGTTCGGCGGCCTGATATCTGGGATGGCCTACTCGATGCCTCACGGTGGCCTCAAGCTCTGCACGCACTGCCCCAGGTGGAGATACCGGTGGCAGACGCCTCGACTATTCAGATATTGAAGGATCTGAAAGATGATCCCGACCGATTGCTGTTCGAAACGGTCCGCATCCTAGATGCTGTCGACTTCGGCGACGGACGAGGCCCCAACTCCACCGGCGCTCAAATCAGTGAAGCAATCCTGGCTGAACTCGAGCGCGGAATGGGACGCAGTGGGGGACAGTTCACACCGCCTAGCGTTGCCCGATGCCTCGTTGAGTTACTCGATCCGCGTCCCTCCGACCGCATCTACGATCCGTTCTGCGGTTCAGGTGAGTTGTTGTCTACCGCATCGGCCTATGTCAGTCGGCAGAAGAATCCGCCTGCCGACTGGCAGGTCTACGGACAGACATCACACGAATGGTCGCTGAGAACAAGCACGATCAACCTGGCCTTGCATGGCACCAAGGCTGATCTGCGCAAGGGAGGCGTGCTCGACGAGGATCGCTTCCCGAATCAGCGGTTCAGCCGAATTGTGGCGAATCCGCCATTCAATCTATCGGTGGACATACCGAGGGACCACCCGTGGCTCTTCGGAGAACCACCTGCGCACAACGCCAACTTCGCATGGCTCGACCACGCCGTCTCCAAACTGACAGCTGACGGACGGGCAGCTGTTGTCATGGCCGGCGGCGCCGCCTTCAGACAGTCCAAGGGTGAGCTGGCTATTCGCGCTGCGATGGTGGAGGCCGGCGTCGTAGAGTGCGTGATCGCACTGCCTTCCAATCTCTTCAGGTTCACTGGAATTCCAGTGATGGTCTGGATCCTGCGAAGCGTTGCTAGTGCGCCTCTCCGAAACGAGACGCTGTTCATCGACGCAAGCCGCCTGGGGAAACTTGCCGATCGCAAGCAACGCCAGCTCGGTGAAGATGAGATCGCCCAAATAGCAAACGAATACCGTCGATGGCTGGCATGCGATTTGGGTGGGATGTTCAGCGAGGTCAAGGGTTTCTCGCGGGCAGTCAGCCATACGGAGATCGAAAGGAACGATTTCAGCCTCCTTCCCGGCCGGTACACCACGGTCGATGCCGAAGAATTGGACTTGATCTCGACCTCGGCCCATCTCCTCGCATCAAGAGCTGAACTCGAACGCTTGAGACCACGGGCCAGCGATGCCGACGTCGGACTCGATGTTCAGCTAGGCGATCTGCTGGCACAGCGCCCGCCGGACTCCGACCGACCCCCCACCCCGCTCGGCAGCGTCTGCGACATCCTCACGGGTCCAGGCACCGTCCCGCGGGGCGATCCACAAAAGTCCGGCACACCACTGGTGCTGCCGCGCAATATCAAGGCTGGCTCGATCGATTCCGGTGATCTCGATTCCGTTCCACTGACCACGGCTACTGGAATGGCGAGGTATCGGTTGAACCCGGGAGACATAGTCAGCGCACGCGCCGGCACCCTCGGCCGGTACGGACTGGTACGCGACGAGCAAGCTGGATGGTTGCTCGGTCCTGGTTGCGTACGGTTCCGCGCCGATCATCGAGCCGATCCCGAGTATCTGACCTACTACCTGGGAAGCCCAGCCGCCCAGCGCTGGCTGATGGATCGCACCAGCGGTTCAGTGATTCGCCACGTCAACTCGAAGACCTTGGGCGAGATGCCGATCTGGCTCCCTGATCTGCCGGCACAGCGCGCAATCGTCGAAACGTTGAAGGCGTTCGATACTGCCGCATCGCTGCACCGCAGGGTGGCCGCGACCGCCGAGGGCATTCGCGATCTCGTCGCGGCACTCCTGCTGTCTCCACAAATCAATACATAACGCCTCGACGGAGGAGGTGCGTGGGGTGTTGGTGCTAGAGCAGTTGGCTGAGGGTGTGGATTGTCAGGCCTACCAGGGCTCCTACTACGGTGCCGTTGATGCGGATGAATTGGAGGTCTCGGCCTACGTGGAGTTCGATGCGGGCGGCTGCTTCGTGGCCGTCCCAGCGTTCGATGGTGTCGGAGATGATGGAGACGATCTCGGTGCCGTAGGTGCGGACCACGTAGCCGACTGCTTCGGCGGCTCGGGTGTCGATTTTGGTGATCAGGGTCGAGTCGGTTTGTAGGCGTTTGCCTAGGTCCTTGATTGTCTGGGTGGCGCGGAGGCGGAGGGGGCCGTCGGGGTCGCCGATGGCGCCGATCAGGGCGGTGCGGACGGCGTCCCAGACGGCGGTCAGGCTGTGGCCCATGTCGGGGTGGCTGAGCATCCGGCGTTTGAAGGCCTCGAAGCGGTCCATCATCTCGGGGTCGTGCTGCAGGTCGTCGGCGAGCTGCAGCAGCAGGCGGTCGATCGCCTTGCGGGCCGGGTGCTGTGGATCGTCCCGTACTGCGGCCAGCCAGCTCAGTGCCTCGCGGTGGATCCGGTCGATCACGATCGAGTCGACCCAGCGCGGCGACCAGCGCGGCGCTCGTGGCCCGACCACGTCGGCCAGGAGCTCGCGGTTCTCGGCCAGCCAGTCGTACGCCTCGACCATCAGCAGGTCGAAGAGAGCGTGATGCGCCCCATCGTCGACCACCGAGCCGAGGAAGTGCCCGGCGATCGGGCTCAACGGCTCCTCGGCGAAGCGCGGCAGCAGCGACCCACGGACGAAGGCGGTCACGTCGTCGTCACCGAGCTTCGGCAGTGCCGCGCCGATCGTCCGTACCCCCTCCTCGACGATCCGCTCAGCGTGATTGCCGGAGGCCAGCCACTCGCCCGCGCGCCGGCTCACCTCGGCCGTCCGCATCTTCTCCGCGACGACCTCCTCGGACAGGAAGTTCTCGGTGACGAACTGCTCCAGGCTCTCGGCCAGGCTGTCCTTGCGGGTCGGCACGATCGCGGTGTGCGGGATCGGCAGCCCGAGCGGATGCCGGAACAACGCCGTCACCGCGAACCAGTCGGCCAGCGCCCCGACCATCGCCGCCTCGGAGGCCGCGTTGACGTAGGCCCAGCCGCCCTCATGGTGCAGCGTCAACACGTAGATCACAGCGGCCAGTACAAGCAGTGACAGCGCGACCATCCGCATCTGCCGCAGCCCACGCCGGCGTACCAGATCCGGCCCGCTCAACACCATCGTCGCCATACCTTGATTCAACCAACCCGGCAAAGGATCGGCCTCCGGCAACACCCCGTACTAACCCCGCTGTCGATCCATCCGCCCCGACACCAGGGCCAGAACCAGTCCGGCGACAGCGAGGACCGCGCCGACGCGGCTCGGCCACTCGTACCCGTAGCCGGCCGACAGGACCACGCTGCCCAGCCAGGCGCCGAGCGCGTTGGCGACGTTGAGCGTCGAGTGGTTGAGGGAGGCCGCCAGCGACTGACCCTCGTGGGCCACGTCCATCAGCCGCGTCTGCAGCGCCGGAATGAGGATGCTCGCGCTGAAACCGAGCGCGAAGACGCCGGCCAGGGCGCCCGCCTTGCTGTGGGCCAGCCAGCCGAAGGTGGCCAGCACGACCGTCACTGCCACCAACCCGCCGTACAGGCTGGGCATCAGCGCGCGGTCCGCCAGCCGGCCGCCGACCAGGGTGCCGCCGGTCATACCGATGCCGTACACGGCCAGCACGATCGTCACCGCCGCCTCGCTGAAGCCGGCCAGCTCCGTCATCGTCGGGGTGATGTACGAGTACGTCGCGAACATCCCGCCGAAGCCCACCATGCCGACCAGCAGCGCCATCCACACCTGCGGTTTGGCCAGCGCGCTCAGCTCGCTGCGGACGTTCACGTCGTTGCCGACCGGCTGTGGCCCGATCCAGAACCGGACCGCGATCAGGGTCAGCAACCCAAGGATGCCAACGGCAACGAACGGCAACTGCCAGCCGAACCTCTGCCCCAGCAAGGTGGTCACCGGTACGCCGACGATGTTCGCCACCGGCAGCCCGACCATCATCATCGAGACCGCCCAGGCGCGCCGGTTGACCGGCACCATGGAAGCCCCGACCACCGCTCCGATCCCGAAGAACGCGCCATGCGGCAAGCCGGTCAGGAACCGCGCCGCCATCAGGAGTTCGTAGCTGTTGGCAACGGCCGAGAGAATGTTGCCGACGACGAACACCGCCATCAGCCCGAGCAGCAGCCGTTTGCGGCCGGTCCGGGCGCCGAGCGCCGCGATCACCGGCGCCCCGACGACCACGCCGATCGCGTACGCCGAGACGATGTGCCCCGCCGTCGGGATCGAGATGTCCACCCCGTCGGCGATCTGCGGCAGCAGCCCCATCGTGACGAACTCGGTGGTCCCGATCGCGAAACCGCCGGTCGCCATGGCCAGCAAGGCCAGGCCGACGTGCCGGGAGGTCAGCGAACTGTCAGGAGTCACCGAACTTGTCACACCTGATTGTCGCATCCACCGTCGCCCCGGCAGCCGCTGTCTCAGCCGCCGGTGTGACCACCCCCACCCGCCGCCAGGCAACCACGAGCAGTACCAGAGCAAGCCCGGCGAAGATCCCGTTCCCCACCAGATCAGCGGTCTTGGACGCCGCCAGCACCGGCGTCTCCGGGAACCCGTGCCAGGCATACGTCAGCAACGCACCCGACGCCAGCGCCAGCACCTGCCGCCGCGACCACAGCGCCCAACGCCGAACAATCCATACCGATCCCGCCCAGATGACCAGATAGATCGCCGCCGCCCACCACCCGGGAAGAGCCAGATCGCTCACCACCAGAAACCCCGAGCTGACCACCAACGCACTCACCCCGACAACCCAAACCCCCGGAGCAGTCCCAACCGGAGCAGTCCCCACAGCCCCGACCCCAGGCACGCGTCGACCGATCACAGACCCGCCCCGGCCGAGCAGGACGGCCCAGACGACAAGCCCGGCAATCGCCACCGCGACCCCGGCGAACTGCCACGGCGAGGCCCTGAACGGGTCGTTGTGCAGCTGGATCGCCGTCGTCGCCACCGCCCCAGCCAGGAAGAACATCCCGACCACCCAAGTCCCGATCTTGCCCAGCCACGGCTCCCGCGGCCGCTTCGACACCGCCTCCACCAGCACGATCGGCACGGCGATACTCCAGATCGTGTGCAGGCTGAGTACGAACAACGTCCACGGCGCTCCCATGCCGAGGAAGTGGATGTACCCAGGATCGAGCAGCCGCTGATCGACGTAGTTCGGGTTGAACAGCGACTGCGTCGTCACCCCTTCCTCGAACACCCCGTACGCCAGCGCCAGCACCAGAAGGCTCGGATACCCCCATCCCTGCCGCCGCACCAGCTCGCGGATCAGCACCGCCCCACCCCCGTACAGGCAGGCCAGTCCGACCAGCGCATACAGCGCTGTGATCGGCAGGTTGCCGAGCAGATACTCCGCCACCAACGGCGACAGGAAGAACAGCCCGATCGCCGGCCAGAACCTCTTTCCACGCATCTGAACGCCTCCTCATCCGGTGCTCACCAGCCTCGCGCCGGGCGCAGCGGCGTACCGGTGCCGACCGTCCTGATCCGCACCTGATGAATGTCATGGGCTCAGGGACGGTTCAGGGTAATTCCCCTATACGCCGTATAGGCATTTGCGTTTAACTGACAGACATGACCGAGGTGACCACCAAGGACCGCATCACAGCCGCCGCCAGCTATCTCCTGACCGAGAAGGGCGCGGACGGCGTCAGCATGCGCAAGGTCGCCGCCGCGGTGGGCATCACGCCGATGGCGATCTACCAGTACTTCCCCGACCGCGACGCGCTCCTGCACGAGGTCGCCGACGCCGCGTTCACCGAGCTCGTCCGGCGCTGGCAGGCCGAGCCGCGCAGCGTCGCCGCCGACCAGCGGCTGCGCGAGATGCTCGTCGACCACGTGGACTTCGCGCTCGCCCAGCCGCGGCTCTACGACTACATGTTCACCCAGCGACGCGACCAGGCGCGGCAGTTCCCCGAGGACTTCCGGGCCCGCCGCTCGCCAACCTTCACCCTGCTGGCCGACGCGATCGCCGACGGCATCACGCAGCGACTCTTCCGCGACGACGACATCTGGGAGTCCAGCCTGATGATCGCCGCCTTCCTGCACGGCCTGATCCAGCTCTACCACGGCGACCGGATCGGCATGCCCGAGGCCGACTTCCGCGCCCTCTGCCTGAGCCTGGGCGAAAGGATGATCAATGGCCTACTTGTCCAAACAACACAGCGCAGGTAAATACGCCGCTCCAGCGGCCCTCCTCACCGGCGTTCTCCTGTACTTCGGAAGCGGCCTCGACACCATCCCCGCCCTCACCTGGCTAGCACCGCTACCAGTCCTGCTCGTCGCTCGGCACCTCAACAAGCGCCTGACCGCGTTGACCGCCTTCATCGGCTGGTCCCTCGGCCTGGCCAACCTGTGGACCTACCTCCTCAACGACCTCGAACTCCCACCCGCGGCAATGAGCTTCCTCGTCCTCCTGGCCGGCGTCTTCACCCTGACCGCCCTACTCTTCCGCGCCCTCATCCTTCGAGGCCGCTACCTGACGGCGGCGCTAGCAGCACCCGCAAGCTGGGCAGCCGCCGACTACCTGATCGCACTCGTCTCACCCCACGGCGCCTTCACCAGCCTCGCCTACACGCAAGCAGACGTTCACCTGGTCGCCCAGATCGCCTCCCTGACTGGGGTTTGGGGCCTCACCTACCTACTCCTCACCCCGGCGGCCGTCGTCGCCGCGATCGCCCATGCGCCCCGGCGTACCGGCGTACAGCTCGCAACAGCACTCGCACTGGTCGCCATAGGCACCTTCTCCTACGGCGCCTGGCGACTCTCCGGCGAGGAGACGAGCCAGGCCGTCAAGATCGCGATCGTCTCCGCGAGCAACGGCCTCGACGACACCCGCTGGTCCGGCGCCAACGGCCCGGCGATCCTCACGGCGTACACGAAGCAGATCGAAGCAGCCGCAGCCAAGGGCGCCCAGGTCGTAGTACTGCCCGAGAAGTTCATCGACGTCGACGCGACCACGCTCCCCGACCTCGAAAGCCAACTGCAGAAGGTTTCCACCACCACCAAAGTGCAACTGGTCGCCGGCTTCACCGTCTTCGGCGACCATGGCAACGACTACAACCGCGCCCTCCTCTTCCACCCGACCGGCGGCGCTCCCCTCTCGTACGACAAGCATCACCTGATCCCCGGGATCGAACCGTACGAGCCCGGCGATCACCTCGCGATGACGGGCAACTGGGGCGTGATGATCTGCAAGGACCTGGACTTCCCGGCGCTCGCCCGGCAGTACGGTGAGAAGAAGACCGGCCTCCTGCTCGTCCCCGCGCTCGACTTCGACAACGACGGCTGGCTGCACAGCCGGCACGCGCTCCTGCGCGGGATCGAGAACGGCATCCCGATCGCCCGCAACGGCAGCCAAGGCCTGCTCACCCTGAGCGACGCGTACGGCCGTGTCACCACCCAACTAGCAGCTCCGACGGGCCGCGACGTCACCCTGGTCGGCGACCTCCGCCCCGGAATCCACAGCACCCTCTACACGAAGTACGGCGACTGGTTCGCCTGGCTGTCCTGTCTGCTGACACTCGTGGGACTCGGGGCGTTGAGGCCGAGCAAGCGGGCATGAAAGCATCCGGCATGGCCAACTACGGCGATCACCAGCTGAGCATCTACGTGCAGGGGATGTTCCAGAACACCCTGCCCGAGATCACCACCGATCTGTCCCGGCTGGAGTCGCAGGCCGCCGGCAGTCTGTCCGCGGAGGCGATGGGCTACATCGTCCCGAGTGCGGGCAGTGGTTCGACGGCCCGCGCCAACCTGGCCGCGTTCGACCGGTGGCGACTCGTCCCACGGATGCTGCGCGGTAGTACCGAGCGGGATCTGTCCTGCACGATCCTCGGCACCAAGATGCCCGCGCCCGTGGTGATCGCGCCGGTCGGCGTACAGACGCTGGCGCATCCCGATGGCGAGCTGGCGACCGCACGAGCGGCCAGTGCGCTCGGGCTGACCTACACGCACTCCACCCAGGCCAGTCACGCGTTCGAGCAGATCGAGGCCGACAGCAAGTGGTACCAGCTGTACTGGCCGACAGACAAGGACGTCTGCCTCAGCTTCCTGCAGCGCGCAAAGGCCAATGGGTACTCCGTCCTGGTGGTCACCCTCGACACCGGCACGATCGGCTGGCGCCCGGCAGACCTCGACCGTGGGTTCCTGCCGTTCCTCAAGGGCGAGGGGCTGGCGAACTACTTCAGCGACCCCGCCTTCCAGGCGAAGCTCGCCAAGCCGATCGGCGAGGACCCGACGGCGGCGGTGATGCACTGGGCGCAGATGTTCCCGAACGTCGGCCTGAGCTGGGACGAGCTGTCCTTTCTGCGCGACAACTGGACCGGCCCGATCGTGCTCAAGGGCATCACCTCGGTCGACGACGCCAAACTCGCGGCCGAGCACGGCGTCGACGGCCTGGTCGTCTCCAACCACGGCGGCCGCCAGGTCGACGGCGCGATCGCGGCCCTGGACGCGCTCCCGGCGATCGCGGACGCCGTCGGCGAGCAGGTGACTGTGCTCTTCGACTCGGGAGTCAGGACAGGTGCCGACGCTGCCAAGGCGCTCGCGCTCGGCGCCAAGGCGATCCTCCTCGGCCGTCCCTTCCTGTACGGTCTCGCGCTCGCCGGCCAGGCCGGGGTCGAGCACGTACTGCGCTGCCTGCTGGCCGAGCTCGATCTCACCCTCGCCTTGTCGGGCTACGCGAACCACCGCGAGCTCAACCGGACATCCGTGGTCCCCGCGTGAAAGCGGTCATCTTCGACCTCGACGACACCCTCTTCGACCACTACTCGTCCGTCGTCGCGACCCTGCGTGCCTGGATGCCTGTACTCGGTGGCGGCGAGCTGACCGATGAGCACGTGACGCAGTGGTTCGTGGCCGAGCATCGCAACTTCGAGCTCTGGCTGGCCGGCGAGCTGAGCCACCAGGACCAGCGCCGCGGCCGGCTGCGCGACTTCCTTCCTGCAGTCGGCCAGCCGGTACCGACGAGCGACGCGGAGCTGGACGAGATCTTCTCCGGGTTCCTGAATCGCTACCCGCTGTACTGGACGGCCTTCCCCGATGCCCTCCCGGCACTGGAAGTTGCCAAAAGCAATGGCTGGCGGATCGGCGTACTGACCAACGGGACGGTCGCGCAGCAGAACGCGAAGCTGGCCGCGATCGGCCTGGCCGGCCACATCGACGTCGTCTCGACCTCGGAAGGGCTCGGCTTCAGCAAGCCCGCACCGGAGTCCTACCTGCTGACCTGCACGGCACTCGGCGTCGACCCGTCCGAGGCCCTGATGATCGGCGACAACCTCGACAAGGACGTTCTGGGCGCCCGCGCAGCCGGCCTCACCGCCGAACACCTGGACCGCGCAGCCGGCATCACGCTCACCCAGCTGGTCCGAGCAGTCTGACCAGGCCGGCGCGGAGGTTTCCGCGCCGGCTCCGGTACCGGATCAGATGCCGCAGTTGGGTGCCGACCAGGAGTTGCTGGTCCGGATGTCGACGTGGGTGTGGTCGTCATGGCCCGGGTAGCCGGGACCGAAGATGCCGCCGAAGCCGTGGTACCGGGCCTGCTTGGCCAGCGTGCACAGGGAGTGGACGCCGACCAGGTCGGCCGCGCGGCCGTACAGGTGCTGACTGCTGCTCGCGCCGCCGACCGAGTTGTTGCAGGGGATGCTGCGGAAGCCACTGGTGATAGTCAGGGGCTGGTCGCCGAGCGCGTGCCGCATGGCCTCGAGCTGCCACATGGTCTGCAGGGCATTGGCCTTGGTCGCAGCCGCCGACAGCGGCCCACCGTCCCAGCCGCTGCCACCACAGCCGTCGTCCAGCTCTGCGTAGGTGAAGTGGATCGGCGTGCAGTCGTCATCCTGCAGCGCATAGATCTTGCTGAACGTCGCGGGACCGGCGATCCCGTCGGCGCCCAGACCGTAGGCGGACTGGAACCGCTGGACGGCGGCCTTGGTGGCCGGACCGAAGGCACCGTCCGCGGCGATGTGCCCGCCGTATGCCGGATAGCCGGCGACCCGGATCTGCAGCTGGCGCACGTCCTCGCCGCTGGTGCCTTCGCTGAGCGTGCGGCTCCAGGTGTAACAACCGTCGGCGTACGCCTTGGGCGCCGTGACCGCCTGGGTCGCCACCGAGCCGACCAGCAGGGCGCCGAACAGTCCGAGGATGGACAGAATTCTGATCAATCGGCTACTGAAGTATTTCTGCATGGAACTACCTCCGAACGCATTTGGGGCGAAACGCGCCTGACCCGGCCACTGTCCCGGCAAAATCCGTCGCTTGACCAGACCTCGCTGGAAACTTTTCGACGAACAGCATGTTGCGGGCAACCGATCGGCCCGGCATCCCGGTCCTCCATGATGTGACCATTGACGACAGCACGCTCACACTGCGTGCACGGGGAACGGGGCGACCGGTGACGGCTGCTGAAGGGTTCGACGCGTTCGTACTCGCGCGGTCCCGCAGACTTCTGCGGACCGCCTACCTGCTGACTCAGGACCACGCGCTGGCCGAGGACCTGGTCCAGACCGCGCTGGCCAAGGCCTGGTTCGCCTGGTCCCGGATCGAGGGCGGCGACCCGGAGCCGTACGTCCGCAAGGTGATGGTCAACACCTACGCCTCCTGGTGGCGCCGCCGCTGGAACGGCGAGCAGCCGACGGAGGAGTTGCCCGAGCACGCGGTACAGACGAGCTCCGAGGAACGCACCGACGTCTGGCGAGCCCTGCAGCGACTGCCGCGCAGGCAACGCGCTGTCGTCGTACTGCGCTACTACGAAGACCTGTCCGAGGCAGAGACCGCCCGAGTCCTCGGCTGCACCCCCGGCACAGTGAAAAGCCAGACCAGCAAGGCCTTCGCCAAACTCCGCCTGGACCCCGCCCTCCTAACCACCGACACCCCCGCAGACCGGGAGGCCACGCGATGAAGCTCACCGACCTGCGAGACGAACTCAACGCCCGCGCCGAATCCACCGACGACACCCCCGACCTACTCGCCGGCGTCCACGCCAAAATCACCCGCACCAAGCGCCGCCGCAAGGCCGGCGCCCTCGGCGCCGTAGCCGGCGTAGCAGTCATCGCCGCCTTCGCCACCGGCCTGATCCCCGGCGTGACCAGCACGACTCCCCAACCGGCCGAGACCCCCACTCCCCGCGACTATTCGAGGGACGGCATCACGCTGCCCGCTCTGGAGGGCGGGGACCAGTTGGAGAAGGCCTGGATCGGTCGTCTCGGGGAGAGCAAGCTCGACTTCAGCTGGACCCCGAAAGCCCAGGACACCAGGTTCGAAGGCATCTGCCAGTCGAGCGCGAGCAGCCCGCAGTACGTCACCATCTCGGTCAACGACTACGTCGTCGGCACGGACGAATGCCACAGCGGCTACGACCCGGACATGCCCGGCGCGGGCATCGGTCTGCAGGCCGACAACGCCTTGTGGATCGCGGCACCCGCCGGCAAGCCCGCCCGCGTCGTCGTCCAGCTCACCGACAGGGACGGCCGGACGGTCAACAACAAGATCACCCAACTTGCCCTCGGCATCTACCGGGTCGCGCCCGTGCCACCGGAAGGTGCCCCCGTGCAGGCGCCACCGACCTCCGACGACGACTACACCAAGGACGGCGTCCGCTACCGCGCCAAGATCGGCGGCAAGACGTTGCTGGGCGCCACGGTCGCCGACCGCGGCAAGAATCAGTTCGACTTCACCTTCACTGGAACCGGCGCCGTGGTCGGCTTCAACCCGTTCTGCACGGCAACCAGCACGGGCCGGTTCCCGGAGTACCAGCTGGCCATCAGGATCGACGGCAAGCCGACCAGCGAGGTTTCGTGCTCCGGTGACTCCGTCGATGCCGGACAGGGAACCTACACCTTCGACGGCGTGGCGCCATCGGCCGGACAAGAGGTCAAGGTGACTGTGCGGCTCGAGAACAGCAAGGGACAGTTGGTCGACCGGCCGCAGGACTGGATCGGTCTGGGCGTCTACGACCTGGGCAAGCGGCGGACCGTCGACACCACGAGCCTCGACGAGCTGACCGAGCACAGCGGTTACAACTACCGCCTCACCAAGCTCGTGTCCGTGGAGGCGGCGAAGGCCGATCACCTCGAGCTCGCGACGCCTGGCGACACCCCGTTCCTGGTCTCCTATGGCACTACCGGACCCTCGGCGGCCGAGGGCACCACCGATGTCGTCCACCTGACCGGCCTCGGCGAGGAGATCGGCGACCAGGCAGGCGGCTACGGCACGGTAGGCATCGCGGCTCGCCCGGCCGGCACCGCCAAGATCACCCTCAGGGACTACAACGAACGCCCCGTCGCACACCCCAAGGGCACGCTGTTCATCGCGCTCTACCTGCCCGCCGACTGATCAGGATGCAACCATCGGGGCCGCCCACCCACTGTTCCTCGGTGTGCACACGACGAGGGTTGGGATGAGCGGCCCCACGGACTTCGAGGAGTTCGCCAGTACGCAGTACGCGGCTCTGCTGCGTACTGCGTACCTGCTCACCCAGAACCGCGCCACCGCCGAAGACCTCGTCCAAACCACCCTCGCCAAATGCTGGCTGGTCTGGAAACGCATCGCGGACCGCGACCCCGCCCCATACGTCCGCCGCACCATGCTCAACACCTACACAGCCTGGTGGCGCCGCCGCTGGAACTCGGAGTACCCGACCGAAGAACTTCCCCATACACCGGACCCCGGCGGTCACACCGGCGTCGAATCCCGCACCGACCTGAGCGAGGCCCTCCGCCGCCTCCCCAAACGCATGCGAGCAGTCGTCGTACTCCGCTTCTACGAAGACCTCACCGAAGCCGAAACCGCCCGCCTCCTCAACTGCTCGGTCGGCACCGTGAAAAGCCAAACCAGCCGGGCCCTGGCCAAACTCCGGATCGACCCCAGCCTCCTCGACCACCCCCCCGCGAAGGAGGAGCACGCATGAACCTCGAAGACCTCCGCACCCACCTGACCAACCAGGCCGACGAGGTAGACCCCACCACCCCCGTGCCCCTCCCCACCATCCGCCACCACCGCACCGCCCTGAAACGCCGCCGCACCACCGCCATCCTCACCACCGCCGCAGCCGCCGTAGCCGTGATCGCCGCCCTCCTCCCCGGCGCGTTCAACACCTCAGCTCCGGCCCCCGCCAAGCCACCGCCGGACGTCACCCGCTATGGCGTCACCATCCCAGGCGCAGTAGGTCCCGATCGCCTCGACAAAGCCGAAATCGCCAAGCCGGGCACCAAGACCCTCGATTTCACCTGGACCCCGACCAGCACGAGTCTCACCTTCCGCTCCTACTGCCAGACCAAGACCAGTCGGCAGGTCGTCCGCGTGACCGTCGACAACTACCTGGTCCTGAACGAGCCCTGCGACGACACCGGCGGCAGACCACACCACCAGTCGGCGGTGCCGTCCAACCATCTCTTCTGGCTCCAGGTGACACCCGGCAAGGCAACAAAGGTGCACGTCTTCGTGATAGGCGAGTCCGCTGAGGACAGCGTTTCCGTCACGGCCCTGGCCGTCGGGATCTACCAATCCCCCCAACAGCCGAAGGATCCCGCCTTCGCCGGGCTACCGGTCCGCACGCCGCCCCCTGACCCCGGCGATTACGTCAAGGAAGGCTTCCGGATCCCCGCCAAGATCGCCAGTCAGGACCTGCTCAGCGGAGCCATCGGCAGCCTCGGGCAGCAGACCCTGACACAGCGATTCACAGCAACCGGCGGTGCGGTGAACATCAGGGCGTTCTGTGCCATCGAGATGATCGCCGACCTGTTCACGCTGAAGATCAGCGTCAACGGACGGCCGGTGAGCCCGATCCGTTGCGCTGAAACGCGCGGCGACCTCACCCAGGTACAGCCCACCGATCACCTCGTCGCCACCGCACCCGGGAAGCCCGTTCTGGTGACCTTGAAGGTGGTCGAGACCGCGACGGGAAAGCCCTTCGAGAATCTGCCGCCGGTGCACATCGGGGTCGGCGCCTACACCGTGTCAAAGCATCGGATCATCTCCGGCCGGAGCGACATCCCTGAGCTGCTCGAGTACGGCGGCTATCGGTACAAGCTGGCGACTGTGCAAACGGCCCCGGCAGCGGACGGCCAAGTGACCGTCGACACCCCGGCAGGCAAGCCGTACCTGATGACCTTCGGCGGTGCCGAACTCGGCCTCGCGGAGGTCTGGGTGAAGATCCTCGGGCTCGACCGGGAAGCCAGCGTCCTGCTGGGAGAGGACCCCACTGTCCTGAATCCCAACCGTGGCGGCCGCACAGTCGGCCAGCCCGCGGGTCGTGCCGGCAAGGTCACGCAGAAGGTCGTCAGCGGCCGGCCTACGCAAGGGCTGCTGTATCTCGGGCTGTATCTGCCCGAGTGATCAGATCCAGTTGTGGAGTTGGGCTGCGTCGGTGGAGAACTGGTCTAGTGAGTCGTCGGCGACGAACTCGAGGAGGGCGTTGATCTCTCGGGGTTCCTTCGACAGGCGGTCGAGGACTGGGCGCCAGAGGGACTCGCGGCCGGAGAGGGGGAGGCGGTTGTTGGAGGGCCACCAGGAGAAGACGTGGACTGTGCTGAGCCAGGGCATCAGGGACTCGAGTTGCTCCAGGCATTGGGCGTCACTCAGGTCTACCGGGGGTTGCCAGTACGTCGTGAGGTTGGGGGCGCCCACGTCGAGCAGCAGCGTGATGGTCGAGTCGACCTCGTCGGTCAGGGTGCCGCGGTGGAACTCCATCGCGATCTCGATTCCCGCGCCGGCCGCGACGTCAGCCAGCTCCGCCAGGCCCCGGGTCACCGCCATCCGGTCGCCGACGCCTGCTTCCGCAGTACCGACTGTTCCGGCCCAGACGCGGATCCGGGGCGCGCCGAGCTCCGCGGCCGTGTTGACCGCGGTACGGATCTCCTCGCGATCGACGCTGCCGGCCCGCAGGTACGACCCGTACGCCGCGATGGCCAGACCGTTCGCCTCGCACAGCTCGCGGGCCTTCCGCGCGGCGGGCAGATCGCCGAGCGGCACGTGGATGTCACCACCCCACTCGATCGCCGCCAGCCCCGCCTTCTTGGCCACCTCGACGACCTCGTCGACCGCCAACTTCCGGAACGTCACCGAGACCAGACCGGTCCGCACACCCACGCCGTACCTCCTCTTTCTCCCTCTATCCAACCTCATCCGCAAAGCCCGTCTCACGTCATGAGCAAAGTGCGTTGACACCAATGACGGCCGACCTAGACTCGCAAGCGTGCCAGAACAGCGCAGAGGGTTCCTCTTCGGTCTCGGCTGCTACCTGTTCTGGGGCTTGGTCCCGCTCTACTGGAAGCTGATCAGCTCGTCGGGGGCGCTGGAGCTGCTGGCCCACCGGATCCTCTGGTCGCTCGTCACGATCGTCGGCCTGGTCCTGGTACACCGTCGCTTCGCTCAGGTCCGCGCCCTACTCGCCGACCCCCGCAGCAGGTGGCCGCTGATCGCCGGCGCCGTCCTGATCACGATCAACTGGGGCGGCTACATCTGGAGCGTCAACAACGACCGGATCATCGAGGCGTCGCTCGGCTACTTCATCACGCCCCTGTTCACCGTCCTGCTAGGCGTAGTCCTCCTGAAGGAACGCCTCCGGGTCGTCCAGTGGATCGCCGTAGCCATCGCCTTCGTCGCCGTAGCCGGCATGACCATCGAAAACGGCCGCCCACCCTGGGTCGCCTTGATCCTGACCTTCTCCTTCGGCTTCTACGGCCTGGCCAAGAAGAAGGCCAACGCCGGCGCCATCGAAGGCATGGCCGTCGAGTCAGCCGTCGTAGCCCCGCTAGCCCTGGCAGCGATCCTGACCCTCGGCCTGCAGGGCGACTCCACCGTCACCAACCACGGCCCCGGCTACTTCATCCTGGTCCTGCTAACCGGCCCCCTAACCGCCATCCCCCTACTCCTCTTCGGCGCCGCCGCCACCCGAATCTCCATGACCACCTTGGGCCTCCTGAACTACCTGACCCCAGTCATCCAGTTCCTCCTCGGCACGATCGTCTTCCACGAGCACATGTCCCCCGTCCGCTGGGCCGGCTTCACCCTCGTCTGGCTGGCTCTGGCTGTCTTCACCACAGACAGCCTCTCCCACCGCCGCCGCAGCACCCGATTCCAACCAGCCCGCGCGACAGCGTGACCCCTCCACGGCACTGCGAAACCTCGTACCAGACCCTGACACAGTGTTTCTCCCCCTACTGAGCGTGGATGCATACCCAACTCACTGGGCAATCGCTTACCCCGGCGCGTCGGGGCGGGCCTGGCGAGGTTGTGCGTGCACGGCGGTCCGGGCATTCGCCGCGAGTGCGGCTTGACACCTTTATTCTGGATATTTAGTATCTAGGTTATGAAGATGAACGAGGGGGTCGAGTGGGCGGTGCACAGTTGTGTGAATCTGTGCTTCATCCCCGGCGAGGCGGTTACCGCCAAGCGGCTTGCAGCCTTCTACGAACTCCCGACGGCCTACCTCAACAAGCAACTCCAAGCGTTGACCCGGGCCGGCATTCTCAGTTCCACCTCCGGCCCCAAGGGTGGCTTCCAGCTCGCCAAAGCCCCCGACAAGATCACCCTGCTCGACGTAGTGGTCGCGATCGACGGATCCGAGGATGCCTTCCGGTGCACCCAGATCCTCAAGGCCGGGCCTGGCGCCGACGAGAAGGCTGACTATCGGAAGACCTGCGTGGTCTCGATGTCGATGCGCAAGGCCGAGCTCACCTACCGGCGCGAACTCGCCGCCAAGACGATCGCGGACCTCGTCGCCCAGGTCGAGAGCACCTACCCGGAGACCGCCGAGAACACCCGCGGCTGGTTCGCCAACCTCAAGTCCTGACACCAGCACAAAAGCACAACGCAGCGCTTAATTCTGGACATTCAACGTCTACAAAGGAGACGACAGTGAGCATCCTGATCCGTTCGACCGACGCCGAGGTTCTCGAGGCCAGTGGTGTCACGCTGCTCGCCGACACCCCGGCCACGAACGGCCACCTCACCAGCCACCGCTCGATCTTCAAGCCTGGCAAGGAAGGCGCTCCCCCGCACCTCCACCAGGAGGCATCCGAACTGTTCTTCGTCCTCACCGGCAGCCTGCGCGTGCTCACCGGCGACGACCTCATCACCCTCGACCAGGGCGACTTCCTGGTCGTACCGCCGAGCACCCCGCACGCCTTCGAAGCAGCCGGTACTACGGAAGTCGAGGTGCTCTTCGTCCTCACCCACGCCAAGCCCCGCTTCGACTACTACCGCCTCCTCGAAGGCGTCTACCGCGGCGAGACCGACCCCGCCGTCCTGGCCACCACCAGCGACCTCTACGACAACCACTACGTCGACAGCCCCACCTGGACCAACCGCTAGCCGGCTCAGACGTCTCAGCGGATTCTCATCGCGCTCTCAGAGCGGGCAGGGAAGATCGGGAGATGCGCTACCCAGCGAATGCGATCGTCGTACTGGCCGGCATCCCCGGCTCCGGCAAGAGCACTCTGCTCAGGCGGCTCTTCCCGGAGCCCGGCGCCGTCCAGGTGCTCGACTCCGAGCCGATCCGCAACCGCTGGAAGCCAGTACTCCGCAACATCCCGTACGCCGTCTGGCGCCCGGCCCTCCACCTGACCTACTACGTCCGCGTACTAGCCGCCATCCGCACCAAGACCCCACTGGTCATCCACGACTGTGCGACGAAGCCACTGGCCAGGCAACTGATCGGCCGAGCAGCCCAGCTCGCCAACAGGCCGGTCCACCTGATCATGCTCGACGTACCAGCCGACCTGGCCCGACAGGGCCAGCACCAGCGCGACCGCGTCGTCCGCGAAGGCAGCATGAACACCCACGCTCGCCGCTGGCCGGTACTACGTGAGCTGGCGGTCACCGACCCCGGGCAAGTCGTGCCCGGGGCAACCTCCGCAACCATCCTGACCCGCGACCAGGCCGATCGCCTGACCCGGATCACCTTCACCAGCTCAGATCGAGCGGGTAACCACCAAGTCGCAGAGGGACTCAAGCGCTGAGCGCCCGGGTCCTTCCGGGAGGTCCGACAGCAGCTTGCGGGCGTCATCAGCACGACGCCGTACGTCGTCTTCGGCCTGCTGCAGCGACGGGTGCACCCGCAGGATCGCCAACGCCTCGGCCAGCCGGGCGTCGTCGGTCAGGTCGGAGTCGAGCAACTCGAGCAACCGCGCGTCGACCGGGGACGACGGATCGGCCTGAGCCCGGAAGATCAGCACCGGCAGCGTCGGAACGCCTTCGCGCAGGTCCGTACCAGGCGTCTTCCCGGACTCCTCGGACATGATGTCGAGGATGTCGTCGGCCAGCTGGAACGCCTGCCCGATCTCCTCGCCGAACGCCCGGACAGTCTCCTGTACCTGCGCAGATGCCCCCGCAAAGCGAGCGCCGAACAAAGCCGACGTCGCGATCAGCGAACCGGTCTTGTCCGCGACCACCGACAGGTAGTGCGCCAGTGGATCCTGCCCCTCCGAGACACCCAAGGTCTCCCGGATCTGTCCCTCGACCAGCCGCCCGAAGGTCCGCGACTGAATTCGGACCGCCTCCGGCCCCAGCGAAGCAACCAGGTCGGAGGCGCGAGCGAACAACCAGTCCCCCGCCAGGATCGCGACCGAGTTGTCCCAGCGCGCGTTGGCCGTCGACGAGCCACGGCGCAACGCCGCCTCGTCCATCACGTCGTCGTGGTACAGCGTGGCCACGTGGGTCAGCTCCACGACAACGGCCGCGTCGATCACTTCGGCGGAGTCGGACGTCGGCCCGAGCTCAGCGGCGAGCAACACCAGCAGCGGCCGGAACCGCTTGCCACCGGCAACCATCACGTGCTGGACGGCCTCGGTGACGAACGGCGCCTCGGACTGCGCGGAGTCGCGCAGCGCCTGCTCGACCTTGACCAGCCCAGCGCGAACCCGGGCTTCGAGCGCCTCGTCGGCGAACGTGAAGCCCAGGCTCTCGGCCGGCAGCGGGGTGGGGCTCACCGGATGAACTCACCCGCCCGG
Source organism: Kribbella sp. NPDC051718 (assembly GCF_040681515.1). Lineage (NCBI taxonomy): Bacteria > Bacillati > Actinomycetota > Actinomycetes > Propionibacteriales > Kribbellaceae > Kribbella > Kribbella sp. NPDC051718. The sequence goes on from NZ_JBFAYZ010000001.1 coordinate 741,355, forward strand.
GCAGCCAGGTCGAGCACCGGTCCCGGAACGATACCGAGGACCACCGTGGCGGCCAGACCCAGCGCGACGGCCGTGGTGGTCTGCCAACCCGGCAGGGCCACGTCCGGCGCGTCGGCCGGCAGGTCGGAGAAGAACATCAGCACGATCACGCGGACGTAGAAGAACGCGGCGACCAGGCTGCAGAGCACCGCGACCACGACCAGCGGCCAAGCGCCACCGGTCCACGCTGCGGTGAACACGGCCCACTTGCCGGTGAAGCCCGCGGTCAGCGGGATACCGGCGAAGCCGAGCAGGAAGAAGGCGAAGATGCCCGCCAGCAGCGGCGACTTCTTGCCCAGTCCGGCCCAGCGCGAGAGGTGAGTCGCCTCGCCACCCGCGTCGCGGACCAGCGTGACCAGCGCGAAGGCACCGACGGTCGGGAAGCCGTAGCAGACCAGGTAGAACAGCACGGCCTGCGTCGAGGTGATGCCGTGGGTGACCCCGCTGCCGGCCTGCGAGAGCCCGACGAACGCGGTCAGCAGGAAGCCGGCGTGCGCGATCGACGAGTACGCGAGCATCCGCTTCACGTCGGTCTGGGTCAGCGCCACGATCGAGCCGACCACCATGGTGAGGATCGCGACGACCCACATCAGCGGCGCCCAGTCCCAGCGGCTGCCGCCGAGGGCGACGTAGAAGACCCGCATCAGCCCGATGAACGCGGCGATCTTGGTGCAGGCCGCCATGAACCCGGTGACCGGCGTCGGCGCACCCTGGTACACGTCCGGCGTCCACGAGTGGAACGGAACGGCGCCGACCTTGAACAGCAGGCCGACCCCGATCAGGCCGGTACCGGCGAGCAGGATCGCGTCGCCACCGGTCTTGGTGGCCAGCGCGTCCGAGATGCCGCCGAGCGACATCGTCCCGGCGTACCCGTAGAGCAGGGCGATGCCGTAGAGCAGGAAGGCCGAGGCGAATGCCCCGAGCAGGAAGTACTTCATCGCGGCTTCCTGCGAGATCAGCCGGCGACGACGCGCCAGCCCGCAGAGCAGGTACAGCGGCAGCGAGAAGACCTCGAGCGCGACGAACAGCACCAGCAGGTCGTTGGCCGAGGCGAACAACATCATGCCGCCGACCGCGAACAGCGTCAGCGGAAAGACCTCGGTGTGCTCGACCTTCAGCGCCGTACCTTCGCGCTCCGCCTCACTGCCCGGTACCGCCGCAGCCTGGCCGGCGAACGCCGACAGGCCACCGTCGACCGAGCGCTCGGCGAACAGCAGGATGCTGACCAGCGTCAGCGCGAGCAGCGTGATCCAGGTGAACAGCGCCGGGCCGTCCACCGAGATCGCACCCTGCGCCGCGAGCAGTTCCTTCTTGTCGTTCATCAGCAGGATGGTCCAGGCGCCGGCGGCGGCGACACCGATCAGCGCGATCGCCAGCTGGACCAGGTGCCGTACGTACCGCGGCACGAACGCCTCGGCGAGGACGCCGACACAGGCCGCGCCGAAGACAGCGAGCAGCGGAGCCAGCTCGTTGTACTCGATCTTCGGCTTGACGAAGTCCGCCAGCGGCAGGGCTTGCGCCGCCAGCGGCATCAGAACTGCACTCACTTCTGTCCCTCCGTCACGGGAACCTGCGGGGCCGGGTCGGTGACGCCCACCCGCTGCATCGTCGACTCGACCGCCGGCTTGATGATGTCGACCACCGGCTTCGGGTAGATACCGAACCCGATGATCAGCACGACCAGCGGTGCGATCGCGAACACCTCGCGGAAGTTCAGGTCCTTGAGCTTCTCGATCCCGTCACGGACCGGACCGGTCATCAGGCGTTGGTACATGATCAGGATGTAGAGCGCGGCCAGCACGATCCCGAGCACGGCGATCACCGCGATCACCTTGTGCTTGCTGAACGTTCCGGCCAGCACCATGAACTCGGAGATGAACGGCGACAGGCCGGGCAGCGCCAGGCTGGACAGGCCGGCGAACAGGAAGGTGCCGGCCAGTACCGGTGCCACCTTCTCGACGCCGCCGTAGTCCGCGATCCGGGCCGAACCGCGCCGCGAGATCAGGTAGCCGGCCACCAGGAACAGCGCCGCGGTGGAGAGTCCGTGGTTGAACATGTAGAGCGTCGACCCGGTCAGCCCCTGCGAGGTGAGCGCGAAGATGCCCATCACGATGAAGCCGAAGTGCGAGATCGAGGTGTAGGCGATCAGCCGCTTGATGTCGGTCTGGCCGATCGCCACCAGCGCGCCGTACAGGACGCTGATCAGGGCGAGCACCAGGACGACCGGGGTGGCCCACTTCGACGCTTCCGGGAACAGCCCCAGGCAGAACCGGATCATCCCGAAGGTGCCGATCTTGTCCAGGATGCCGACCAGCAGTACCGACGTACCGGGCGTCGCCTCGGCGGCGGCGTCCGGCAGCCAGGTGTGGAACGGCACCATCGGCGCCTTCACCGCGAAGGCGAAGAAGAAGCCGAGGAACAGCCAGCGCTCGGTGTTCTGCGACATGTCGACCTTGACCAGGTCGGACAGCAGGTACGACGGGTCGCCGCCGTTCTTGGCCGACACCACGTACAGGCCGACCACCGACGCCAGCATCAGCAGACCGCCGAGCAGCGAGTAGAGCAGGAACTTCACCGCCGCGTACGACCGCTGCGGACCGCCGAAGCCACCGATCAGGAAGTACATCGGGATCAGCGTGGCCTCGAACAGCACGTAGAAGAGGAACACGTCGGTGGCGCTGAAGACGCCGATCGACAGTGCCTCCAGGCCGAGGATCCAGGCGAAGAAGGACTTCTCGCTCCAGCGACCGGTCTTCGCGTCGTTCCAGGAGGCGATCAGCACGATCGGGGTGAGCAGCGCGGTGAGCACCACCAGCACGATCCCGACGCCGTCCAGCCCGAGCGCGTAGTGCGCGCCGAAGGCCTTGATCCAGGTGTGGTTCTCCTCGTAGTCAGCCGCACCGTTCTGGTGGTAGCCGACGGCGATCACGATGGTCAGCGCCAGCGTGACGAGGGAGAAGACCAGTGCCACCTGCTTGGACAGCAGCGCCTTGGCTTTCGGCACCACCATCGTCGCCAGGGCCCCTACGAACGGCAGGAGCAGCGTCAGGGTCAGCCAACCGATTTTCACGACAACCTCACCGCGAGGAGGGCGACGACCACGAATGCGGCGCCGAAGACCATGCTGAGTGCGTACGAACGGACGAAGCCCGTCTGGAACCGGCGCAGCCGGCCGGACAGCCCGCCGAAGAGTGCGGCCAGCCCGTTGACCAGGCCGTCCACTCCGCGGTTGTCGAGCCAGACCAGCGTCCGGGTGAGGTACTGGCCCGGGCGCATCAGGACCGCTTCGTTGAGCGCGTCGCCGTACAGGTCACGGCGGGCGAAGGTGGTGACCGGCGAGACCCGGACGGGCGCCTCGCGCGGGATGTCGCGGCGGTACCGGAGTACCGCGATCGCGATGCCGACGGCAACGACCGCGAGGGTGATCAGCGTCATCACGGTGGCGCTGACCGGAGGGTGCTCCTCCTCGTGCCCGACCACCGGCTCCAGCCAGTCCACGATCCAGTGGCCGGCGAAGTACAGCGCGCCGCCACCGAGCGAGAGCGCCGCCAGGATGATCAGCGGACCGGTCATCACGGCCGGCGACTCGTGCGGGTGCACGTCCTTCTCCCAGCGCTTCTCGCCGAAGAAGGTCATCAGCATCAGCCGGGTCATGTAGAACGCGGTGATGCCGGCGCCGAGCAGCGCGCACAGACCGATCACCGTGTTGTCCGCGAACGCGGCCTCGATGATCTTGTCCTTGCTGAAGAAGCCGGCGAACGGTGGGATGCCGAGGATCGCCAGGTAGCCGAACGCGAACGTCACGAAGGTGACCTTCATGTACTTCGCCAGGCCGCCGTAGTGGCGCATGTTCACGTCGTCGTTCATCCCGTGCATCACCGAGCCGGCGCCGAGGAACATGTTGGCCTTGAAGAAGCCGTGCGTGAGCAGGTGGAAGATCGCGAACACGTAGCCCGCCGGGCCGAGGCCCGCGGCGAGCATCATGTAGCCGATCTGGCTCATCGTCGAACCGGCCAGCGCCTTCTTGATGTCGTCCTTGGCGCAACCGATGATCGCACCGGCCAGCGCGGTCACCGTGCCGACGATCACCACCGCGGTGGAGGCCGCGTCGGTGACCTCGTAGATCGCGTGCGAGCGGACCACCAGGTAGACGCCCGCGGTGACCATCGTCGCCGCGTGGATCAGCGCCGACACCGGGGTCGGGCCCTCCATCGCGTCCAGCAGCCAGGACTGCAGCGGCACCTGCGCGGACTTACCGCAGGCCGCCAGCAGCAGCATCAGGCCGAGCAGCGTGCCCCAGGTGCTGGAGACGTGCTCGGCACCGGCGTTCACGGTCGCGAAGGCCGAGGAGCCGAACAGCGCCCACATGCTCATCACCGCGAGCGAGAGGCCGATGTCACCGACCCGGTTCACCACGAACGCCTTCTTCGCGGCGGTCGCGGCCGAGTGCTTGTGCTGCCAGAACCCGATCAGCAGGTACGACGCCAGACCGACGCCCTCCCAGCCGACGAAGACCAGCAGGTAGTCGGCGGCCAGTACCAGCAGCAGCATCGACGCGATGAACAGGTTCAGGTACCCGAAGAAGCGGCGCCTGCGCGCGTCGTGCTCCATGTAGCCGATCGAGTAGATGTGGATCAGCGACCCGACACCCGTGATCAGCAACACGAACAGGATGGACAGCTGGTCGACCAGAAGCGTCACATCCACGTGCACGCTGCCGACCGAGAACCACTCGAACAGCTTGATCGTCTCGGACCGCTCTTCGCCGGACTTGCCCTGCATCTGGAAGAACAGCAGGACCCCGCAGACGAACGAGGCCAGCGACGCCGCGGTGCCCAGCAGGTGACCCCACTTGTTGGTGGCTTTACCACCAAGCAGCAGGATCGCCGCGGACACCGCCGGGATCGCGACCAGCAGCCACGTCAGCTCATGACTCATCGGTTTCAGACCTCAGTACTTGAGCAGGTTGGCGTCGTCGACCGAGGCCGAGCGACGGGTGCGGAAGATGGCCATGATGATCGCCAGGCCGATCACGACCTCGGCCGCGGCCACCACCATCACGAAGAAGGCGGCGATCTGGCCGTCGAGGTTGCCGTGCTGGCGGGCGAAGCTGACGAACGCCAGGTTCGTCGCGTTCAGCATCAGCTCCACACACATGAACACGACGATCGCGTTGCGCCGGACGAGCACCCCGAGCGCGCCGATGCTGAACAACATCGCCGACAAGACGATGTACGGCTCGGTGCTCACGACTTGTCTCCTTCACGGAATCCGGTGAGATCCGTCCCGGTGGGTTCCGGCGGGACCTCGTCGCCCACGTCGCCGTCGGCGATCTCGCGGACCAGGTCGACGTCCTCGCGTTCCTCGGTCTCGGGGAACACCGTGCCACGTGCCTGCAGCACACGCGAAACCGAGGTGGTCGCGATCGACCCGTCCGGCAGCAGGGCCGGCGTGTCGACGGCGTTGTGCCGGGCCAGCACACCCGGCGTCGGCAGCGGGCCCGGGTGCACGCCGGCCTCGGCGTACTTGCGGATCCGCTCCTCGGCGTGGTCGCGCTGGGTCAGCTTCTTGGTCAGCCGCTCGCGGTGCGCCAGCATCATCGCGCCCATCGCCGCGGTGATCAGCAGCGCCGAGGTGACCTCGAAGGCGAACACGTACTTGCCGAACAGCAGCTGCGCCAGGCCCTTCACGTTGCCGTCCGGCTGCGCCTGGCCGAGCCCGACCGGGTCGCCGTACTTCACGTTGCCGACGGCGAAGACCAGCAGGATCCCGATCCCGAGGAACGCGACCCCGGCGAGCAGCCGCTGACCGCGGATCGTCTCGACCAGCGAGTCGGACGCATCGACGCCGACCAGCATCAGGACGAACAGGAACAGCATCAGGATCGCGCCGGTGTAGACGATGATCTGTACTGCGAACAGGAACGGCGCATCCTGCGCCGCGTACTGGATGGCCAGGCAGATCATCACGGTCGCGAGCAGCAGTGCGGAGTGCACCGCCTTCCGGACCAGGATCATCGCGATCGCGGCCAGCACCATGATCGGGGCCAGCATCCAGAACGCGACCTGGCCACCGGTGACGAGCGGGGTCACTTGTCGCCACCACCCTCGGTCGGTGCCGCGGCGCCGATGAGGCCCCGGTAGTAGTCCTTGTCGGTGGCGCCGAGCTGCATGTCGTGCGGCGGCTCGGACATCCCCGGCAGCAGCGGAGCCAGCAGGTCCTTCTTCTCGTAGATGAGGGACTCGCGGCTGCGGTCGGCCAGCTCGTACTCGTTGGTCATCGTGAGCGCCCGGGTCGGGCACGCCTCGATGCAGAGGCCGCAGAGGATGCAGCGCAGGTAGTTGATCTGGTAGACGCGGCCGTAGCGCTCACCCGGCGACATCCGGCCGCCCTCGGTGTTGTCAGCGCCCTCGACGTAGATCGCGTCCGCCGGGCAGGCCCAGGCGCACAGCTCGCAGCCGATGCACTTCTCCAGGCCGTCGGGCCAGCGGTTCAGCTGGTGGCGGCCGTGGAACCGGGGCGCGGTCGGCTTCTTGTCGAACGGGTACTGCTCGGTGAACGTCTTCCGGAACATCGTCCGGAAGGTGACCCCGAATCCGGCGACCGGATCCCAGAGAGACTCTTTGACGCTAGCCACGGCTGCCTTCCTTGCTACGAACGTCCGTACTCGTGGAATCGACGAGTGGTGGTGGCACGGGGAAGCCCCCGGCGAAGGCGTCGAACTCCTCGCCCTCCACGGGCTCGGTCTGGTCGGTCTTCTTCTGCGGCAGGAACATCGAGATCACCGCGATGGCCGCGACGATGCCGGCCGCGACCAGCAGGTAGTTGCGCTGGTTGCCGCTGTCCACCTCACGGCCGACCGCGCGGACCGTGGCGATCAGCAGGATCCAGCCCAGGGAGACCGGGATCAGGATCTTCCAGCCCAGCTTCATGAACTGGTCGTAGCGCAGTCGCGGCAGCGTTCCGCGCAGCCAGATGTACATGAAGATGAAGCACATCATCTTGCCGACGAACCACAGCACCGGCCAGAAGCCGGAGTTCGCGCCGTCCCAGATCGAGATCGGCCAAGGCGCTCGCCAGCCGCCCAGGAACAGCGTGGTGGCCAGCGCGGACACGGTCGCCATGTTGATGTACTCGGCCAGGAAGAACATCGCGTACTTCATCGAGGAGTACTCGGTCAGGAAGCCGGCCACCAGCTCGCCCTCGGCCTCCGGCAGGTCGAACGGCGCCCGGTTCGTCTCGCCGATCATCGAGATCACGTAGATCACGAAGGACGGGAACAACAGCACGGCGTACCAGCCCGGGATCGGGATGTGCGCCCCGAACAGGTTCAGCGTCTGGTGCGAGGCCTGCGCCGCAACGATGTCCGAGGTGGACATCGAGCCGGCGAACAGGAAGACCGTCACCAGCGCCAGGCCCATCGCGACCTCGTAGGAGATCATCTGGGCGCTGGACCGCAGACCACCGAGCAGCGAGTAGGTCGAGTTGGACGACCAGCCGCCGAGCACGATGCCGTAGATGCCGATCGAGGCGATCGCCATCACGTAGAGCACCGACACCGGCAGGTCGGTCAGCTGCAACCGGGTGTAGGTGTCGGTGAACGGGATCTTCACGGTCGGCCCGAACGGGATCACCGCGAAGGTCAGGAAGGCCGGGATCGAGACGATCACCGGCGCCGCGACGTAGACGAACTTGTCCACGCCCTTCGGCATCAGGTCTTCCTTGAACATCAGCTTCATGCCGTCGGCCAGCGACTGGAGCAGACCGAACGGGCCGTGCACGTTCGGCCCGATCCGGTTCTGCATGTAGGCGACGACCCGGCGCTCCCACCAGATGTTGAACAGCGTCAGCACGATCAGGAAGACGAAGATCAGCAGCACCTTGAGGCCGACCACCCACCAGGGGTCGTTGCCGACCCCCGCGTCGGGTGGCGGCGCCAGTGGCAGGGCGAGGGGGATGGACATCATGCGTTCCCTCCGGCAATGGTCACGATCGAGCCGTGATCGGCATGCAGCGAGCGTCGGACATGCGAGTCGGCCGAGTTGGCCGGCAGCCAGACCACGTTGTCGGTCATCGCGGTGATCGCCACCGGCAACCGGATCGAGCCGGCGTCGGTGCTCACCACGAGCTCGTCGCCGTCGTTCACGCCGACCCGGTGCGCCGTGGTCAGCGAGATCCGCGCCACCGGCCGGCGGGCGGTCGCGACCAGGTGCGGCTCACCGTCGTTGCCGCGGCTGTCGTCGATCAGCATCCGCCAGGTGGCCAGCCGGGTCGAGTCGAACGCACCGAGCGGCGGACCCGCCTGGTACGTCGGTTCGCCGGCCCGGTCGCCGTCCCAGCGGCCGAGCTCGTCGAACTCCTTCTTCGCCCCGTGCGGGGTGCTGAAGCCGAGCGGCGAGTCCATCTCCTGGGCCAGTGCGGCCAGCGCCCGGACGTCCGGCATCGCGGCCGGCACCTTGAGGACGACCGGGAAGGACCGCTCGCGGCCCTCCCAGTTCACGAAGGTGCCGTCCTTCTCCGCCGGCGGTACCACCGGGAAGACGACGTCGGCGTGCTCGGTCACCTGCGAGTTGCGAACCTCGAAGCTGACCACGAACGGCGCGGCGGCCAGTGCGGCCAGTGCGGCCGCCGGGTCCGGCAGGTCGTCGATCTCGACGCCTGCAACGACCAGTGCCTGCAGCGAGCCGGCTGCGGCGAGGATCTCACCGACGTCCTTGCCTGCCGTGCCGGGCAGGTTCTCGACGCCCCAAGCGGCCTGCAGGTCGACCCGTGCGGCCGCATCCGACACCAGGCGACCGCCCGGCAGCAGACCCGGCAGGCAGCCGGCGTCGAGCGCACCACGGTCACCCGCACGACGCGGGATCCAGACCAGCTGGGCCCCGGTGTCCAGCGCGAGCCGCAGCGCGGCGGAGTACGCACCCTGGACGGACGCGAGCCGCTCGCCCACGATGATGACCGAGTTGGCGCCGAGCGCGTCCAGTGCCAGCGCCCCGGTCTCACCGGTGCCACGCAGATCACTCAGTACCGCGGCCTCGGTGCCCGGGCTGCTCTGGACGACGATGCCCGACAGCTTCTCGATCCCCCGCGACCCGAACGGCGCGACCGTGAAGACCTTGGTGCCGTTCTTGCGGACGCCCTTGCGCAGCCGCAGGAAGACCGACGGCGACTCCTCCTCGGGCTCGAAGCCCACGAGCAGTACCGATCCGGCGTTCTCCAGGTCGGCGAACGTCGTACCGAGCCCGGTACCCGCGACCGCGGCGGCCAGGAAGTCGGCCTCCTCGGACGAGTACGGCCGGGCGCGGAAGTCGATGTCGTTGGTGCCGAGGGCGACCCGGGCGAACTTCGAGTAGGCGTAAGCGTCCTCGAGGGTCAGCCGGCCACCGGTCAGTACCGCGGCGTTGCCCCGCGCGGCGACGAGCTTCTTGGCCGCGAAGTCCAGTGCCTCCGGCCAGGAAGCGGGCCGCAGCTCGCCGTCCTCGCGGATCAGCGGGTGGGTCAGCCGGTCACCGGTGTTCGCGTAGTTGAACGCGAACCGGTCCCGGTCGGAGATCCACTCCTCGTTGACCTCGGGGTCGTCACCGGCCAGCCGGCGCATCACCTTGCCGCGCCGGTAGTCGATCCGGATCGCCGCACCGGACGCGTCGTGCTCGGCGATCGAAGGCACCGAGACGAGGTCGAACGGCCGCGAGCGGAACCGGTACGCCGCGCTGGTCAGCGCGCCGACCGGGCAGATCTGGATCGCGTTGCCGGAGAAGTAGCTCTCGAAGGGCTCCTTCTCGTAGATACCGACCTGCTGCAGCGCACCGCGCTCGAGCAGCTCGATGAACGGGTCGCCGGCGATCTGCTGGGAGAACCGGGTGCAGCGGGCGCAGAGCACACAGCGCTCGCGGTCCAGCAGCACCTGCGCGGAGATGTTGATCGGTTTCGGGTACGTCCGCTTCACACCTTCGAAGCGGCTCTCCCCCCGGCCGTTCGTCATCGCCTGGTTCTGCAGCGGGCACTCGCCACCCTTGTCGCAGACCGGGCAGTCCAGCGGGTGGTTGATCAGCAGGAACTCCATCTGCCCCTGCTGGGCCTTGTCGGCCACCGGTGAGGAGATCTGGGTCCGGATCACCATGCCGTCGGCGACGGTCAGCGAGCAGGAGGTCTGCGGCTTCGGCATCCCGCGGCCGTTGCCTGCGTCAACGACCTCGACGAGGCACTGACGGCAGGCGGCCACCGGGTCGAGCAGCGGGTGGTCGCAGAACCGGGGGATCTGGACGCCGATCTGCTCGGCGGCCCGGATCGCCAGCGTGTTCTTGGGAACCTTCACCTCGACGTCGTCGATGGTGACGGTGACCAGGTCCACCTTCTCGACCTGGCCTGCCGGCGGGTTGGCTTGGATCGTCATGCGGTTGCTCCAGCGGTCGCGAAGACGGTGGACGCCATCGGGTCGAACGGGCAGCCGCCGTTCGTGAAGTGCGCGAGGTAGTCGTCCTTGAAGTGCTGGATCGAGCTGGTGATCGGCGCGGTCGCGCCGTCGGCCAGCGCGCAGAACGACCGGCCGGTGATGTTGTCGCTCAGGTCCAGCAGCTTCTCGAGGTCGGCCTCGTCGCCCTGGCCGGCTTCGAGCCGCTCCAGGATCTGCACCAGCCACCAGGTGCCCTCACGGCACGGGGTGCACTTGCCGCAGGACTCGTGCTTGTAGAACTCGGTCCAGCGCAGCGTGGCGCGGACCGGGCAGACCGTCTCGTCGAAGATCTGCAGTGCCTTGGTGCCGAGCAGCGAGCCGGCCCCGGAGACACCTTCGTAGTCCAGCGGCACGTCGAGGTGCTCAGCGGTCAGCAACGGCGTCGAGGACCCGCCAGGGGTCCAGAACTTCAGCTCGTGCCCTTCGCGGATCCCGCCGGCCAGCTCGAGCAGCTGCCGCAGCGTGATGCCCATCGGCGCCTCGTACTGACCCGGCCGGGTGACGTGGCCGGACAGCGAGTAGATCGTCGGGCCCTTGGACTTCTCGGTGCCCATCGAGCCGAACCAGTCGGCGCCGTTGTTGATGATCGAGGGAACGGATGCGATCGACTCGACGTTGTTGATGACAGTGGGGCAGCCGTACAGGCCGGCCACCGCGGGGAACGGAGGACGCAGCCGGGGTTGACCACGACGACCTTCCAGCGAGTCGAGCAGCGCGGTCTCTTCACCGCAGATGTACGCGCCGGCGCCGGCGTGCACGATCACGTCGATGTCGTAGCCGGTGCCGAGTACGTCGGTGCCGATGAAGCCGGCTTCCTTCGCCTCGGCGACGGCCTGCTGCAGCCGGCGGACGACGTGCAGCACCTCACCGCGGACGTAGATGAACGCGGTGTTCGCGTTGATCGCGTAGGCGGAGATGATGACGCCCTCGACCAGCGTGTGCGGCGAGGCGAGCATCAGCGGGATGTCCTTGCAGGTACCCGGCTCGGACTCGTCGGCGTTCACCACCAGGTACTTCGGCTTCGGGTTGTCCTGCGGGATGAACGACCACTTCATCCCGGTCGGGAAGCCCGCGCCGCCACGGCCGCGCAGACCGGAGTCCTTGACCGCGGTGACCACGTCGGCCGGCTGCATCCGCAGCGCGGTGCGCAGCGCGTCGTACCCGCCGGAGCGCTGGTACGAGGCCAGCTGCCAGGCGCGGATCTGGTCCCAGTTGTCGGACAGCACTGGAGTGAGCACGGTCAGTCCTCCTTGCGGCTGTCGTCGGTGTGCACAGCCTGGGATTCCTTGCCCGGCTGGTCTTCCGGCCGCGGACCCGAAGCGGCGTCGGCCGAGACGGACTGCTCTGCGGCCCGCCCGTTGCTGCTGCGGGAGTGGGTGCCTTCCGGCGCCGTCCAGTTCCGCTCGCGCGCCAGCCGCAGACCCGCCAGGGTGGCCTTGCCACCGGTCGGACCCTCGTCGGCACGACCGTCGGGGAAGCCGGCCAGCACGCGCTCGGCTTCCTTCCAGGTGCAGATGGTGGCGCCCCGGGGCGACTTGACCTCGGTGCCCTCGCGCAGGTCGTCGACGAGCTGGGTCGCCGACTCCGGCGTCATGTCGTCGAAGAACTCCCAGTTCACCATCATCACCGGCGCGTAGTCGCAGGCGGCGTTGCACTCGAGGTGCTCCAGGGTGATCTTGCCGTCCTCGGTGGTCTCGTCGTTGCCGACGTCCAGATGCTGCTTGAGGCGCTCGAAGATCAGGTCGCCACCCATCACCGCGCAGAGCGTGTTGGTGCAGACGCCGACGTGGTAGTCGCCGACCGGGCGGCGCTTGTACATCGTGTAGAAGGTCGCCACGGCCGACACCTCGGCGCCGGTCAGCCCGAGCACGTCGGCGCAGGCCTCGATGCCTTCGGGGGTGATCCGGCCCTCGACCGACTGCACCAGGTGCAGCATCGGCAGCAGGGCCGAGCGGCCGACCGGGTACCGGGCGGCCAGCTCGCGCATCTCGGCGATCGTGGCGTCCACGATCTTCGAGTCGTTCGTGCTGTAGGGAACGGTTGTGTCAGCCATCTATCGGTCCACTCCACCCATCACCGGGTCAAGGCTGGCGACGGCGACGATCACGTCGGCGACCTGTGAGCCCTCGCACAGGATCGGCATCGCCTGCAGGTTTGCGAACGACGGGTCGCGGAAGTGCGCCCGGTAAGGCTTGGTGCCGCCGTCGGAGACCAGGTGACAGCCCAGCTCGCCGCGCGGCGACTCGATCGCCACGTAGGCCTGCCCGGCCGGCACCCGGAAGCCCTCGGTGACGAGTTTGAAGTGATGGATCAGGGCTTCCATCGACTCGCCCATGATGTGCTTGATGTGGTCGAGCGAGTTGCCCATCCCGTCGTTGCCGACGGCCAGCTGGCTCGGCCAGCCGATCTTCTTGTCCTGCACCATCACCGGCTCGCCCTCCATCTTGGCCAGGCGGTCGGCGCACTGCTCGACGATCTTCAGCGACTCCCACATCTCCTGCAGCCGCACCCGGAACCGGCCGTACGAGTCGGCGGTGTCCCAGGTCGGTACGTCGAAGTCGTAGGTCTCGTAGCCGCAGTACGGCTGGGTCTTGCGCAGGTCCAGGCCGTACCCGGTCGCGCGCAGCGGCGGGCCGGAGATGCCGAGTGCCATGCACCCGGTCAGGTCCAGGTAGCCGACGTCCTGCAGCCGGGCCTTGAAGATCGGGTTCGCGTTGCAGAGCTCGGCGTACTCGGGCAGGTGCTTGTTCATCCAGGTGATGTACTCCCGGATCTTGTCCAGCGCGCCGGCCGGCAGGTCCTGGGCGACACCGCCGGGCCGGATGAACGCGTGGTTCATCCGCAGGCCGGTGATCAGCTCGAACAGGTCGAGCGTCATCTCGCGCTCACGGAAGCCGATCGTCATCACCGTCAGGGCGCCGATCTCCATGCCGCCGGTGGCGATGCAGACCAGGTGGCTGCTGATCCGGTTGAGCTCCATCAGGAGCACCCGCATCACGTTCGCCTTCTCCGGGACCTGGTCCTCGATGCCGAGCAGCCGCTCGACCGCCAGGCAGTACGCCGTCTCGTTGTAGAACGGCGACAGGTAGTCCATCCGGGTGCAGAACGTGACGCCCTGCGTCCAGGAGCGGAACTCCATGTTCTTCTCGATACCGGTGTGCAGGTAACCGATGCCGCAGCGGGCCTCGGTCACGTTCTCCCCCTCGATCTCGAGGATCAGCCGGAGCACGCCGTGGGTGGACGGGTGCTGCGGGCCCATGTTGACGACGATGCGCTCTTCGGGCTCGTCGCCGAGGCCGGACACGACCGAGTCCCAGTCCTGACCGGTGACGGTGAAGACCTTGCCCTCGGTGGTGTCCCGGGTGGTGGCGTACGGGTCTGTTGTGGTCATTAGTTGTACGACCTCCGCGTGTCGGGCGGCGGGATGACGGCGCCCTTGTACTCGACGTCGATACCGCCGAGCGGGTAGTCCTTGCGTTGCGGGTGGCCCGGCCAGTCGTCGGGCATCTGGATCCGGGTCAGCGCCGGGTGTCCGTCGAAGATGATGCCGAAGAAGTCCCAGGTCTCGCGCTCGTGCCAGTCGTTGGCCGGGTAGACCGAGACGACGGACGGGATGTGCGGGTCGGCGTCGGAGCAGGACACCTCGAGCCGGATCCGCCGGTTGTGCGTGATCGAGAGCAGGTGGTAGACCGCGTGCAGCTCGCGCCCGGTCTCGTGCGGGTAGTGCACGCCGGAGACGCCGGAGCAGAACTCGAACCGCAGCGCCTCGTCGTCGCGCAGGTGCTGGGCGACCTCGACCAGCCGCTCGCGGGCGATGTGCAGGGTCAGCTCGTTGTGCTGGACGACGACCTTCTCGATCGCGCCGTCGCCGACCAGGCTCTCCAGCTTCTCGGTCGCGCCGTCGAACCAGCCGCCGTAGGGCTTGGCCGATCCGCCGGGCAGCGCGACCTGGCGCTGCAGGCCACCGAAGCCGGAGGTGTCACCGGTACCGCGGACACCGAACATGCCTTCGCGCTGGTCGATGACCTCGGCGCCCGGCGTCTGCGCGTCCGCACCCGGCTGGGTGGCGGGAAGGTTCTCGGGTTGGGTGTCGCTCACCTGAGCAGGCCCTTCAGTTCAAGGGTGGGGGAAGCGGCCAGGGCGGCAGTCTCCTGCTCGGCCTGCAGCGCCTTCTTGTTCGCGCCGAGCTTGCCGTTCTGGATGTCCTCGTGCAGCTTGAGGAACGCGTCCAGCAGCATCTCCGGCCGCGGCGGGCAGCCGGGCAGGTACATGTCGACCGGGACCACGTGGTCGACGCCCTGGACGATCGCGTAGTTGTTGAACATGCCGCCCGACGAGGCGCAGACACCCATCGCCAGCACCCACTTCGGGTTCGGCATCTGGTCGTAGATCTGGCGCAGCACGGGAGCCATCTTCTGGCTCACCCGGCCGGCCACGATCATCAGGTCGGCCTGCCGCGGCGAAGCGCGGAAGACCTCCATGCCGAACCGGGCCGCGTCGTAGCGCGGGGCGCCGGTCGTCATCATCTCGATCGCGCAGCAGGCCAGCCCGAAGGTTGCCGGCCACAACGAGGCCTTGCGCATGTAGCCGGACAGGCCCTCGATCGTGGTCAGCAGTACGCCGGCCGGAAGCTGTTCTTCAACACCCATAGGTCAGTCCCACTCCAGTCCGCCGCGGCGCCAGACGTAGGCGTACGCGACGAAGACGGTAACGATGAAGATGACCATCTCGACCAACCCGAACAGCGCCATCTGGTCGAAGGCGACGGCCCAGGGGTAGAGGAAGATGATCTCGATGTCGAACACGATGAAGAGCATCGCGGTGATGTAGTACTTCACCGGGAAACGCCCACCACCGACCGGTTGCGGCGTCGGCTCGATGCCACACTCGTACGAGTCGAGCTTGGCCCGGTTGTAGCGCTTCGGGCCGACTAGCGCGCTCGTCACCAAGGTGCCCGCCACGAAGATGGCCGCGAGTACACCGAGAATCAGAATCGGTACGTAAGGGTGCATCTTTGGCTGCTCCCTCCAAACTTTGCGTCGGGTACTACGTGGTCGGGTTGCCTGCCTTTGTTACCAGTACCGCTGTGTCTCACGTCACTCGCCCCGCCGATCAGGCTGCCGGGGCGACCTTGGTGAGGCCGTTGATGATCTTGTCCATCACGTCGCCGTCGCGCGGATCCGTGAGGTTGGCAAGGAGTTTCAGGGTGAACTTCATCAAGGTGGTGCGCGGCAGACCGTACTTGGTGCACAGCCGCATCACCTCCGGGTTTCCGATCAGCTTCACGAACACCCGCCCGAGCGTGTAGTAGCCGCCGTACTCCTGCTTCAGCGCCTTCGGGTACGCCGACAGCGCCCGCTCCCGCTGGTTGGGTTGCCGGCGCAGGGCCTGCGCGGCGACCTCGGCCGCGAACGCGCCGGACTCCATCGCGTACGGGATGCCCTCGCCGTTGAACGGGTTCACCATCCCGCCCGCGTCGCCGAGCAGCATCAGGCCGCGGGTGTAGTGCGGCTGCCGGTTGAACCCCATCGGCAGCGCCGCCCCGCGGATCGGGATGGTCTGGAACTCGTCGCGGAACTGCCACTCGTCCGGCGTGTTCTTCAGCCACTGCTTGAGCAGGTCCGCGTAGTCGACCTTGCCGAAGGCGTCGGAGGTGTTCAGGATGCCGAGCCCGACGTTGACGGTGCCGTCGCCCATCCCGAAGATCCAGCCGTAGCCCGGCAGCAGGCTGCGCTGACCCGGGTTCTTCGGGTCGTCGGTCCACAGCTCCAGCCAGGACTCGAGGTAGTCGTCGTCGTGCCGCGGGCTGGTGAAGTACGTCCGGACCGCGACGCCCATCGGCCGGTCGTCGCGCTTGTGCA
The DNA here is from genome assembly GCF_040681515.1 of Kribbella sp. NPDC051718. Classification (NCBI taxonomy): domain Bacteria; kingdom Bacillati; phylum Actinomycetota; class Actinomycetes; order Propionibacteriales; family Kribbellaceae; genus Kribbella; species Kribbella sp. NPDC051718. The sequence continues at coordinate 757,705 of NZ_JBFAYZ010000001.1, forward strand.
GGCCCATCGCGACGCTCAGCCGCGACGAGTTGCCGTCGGCGGCCATCACCAGCGGGGCGCGGAACTCGAGGTCCTCACCGGCCCGGCGGCCGTTGTCGTCGACCGGCTTGGCGGTGACACCGACGATGAAGCCCTTGTCGTCGAGGATCGGCGCGGTGACGTTGGTCCGCTCGCGCAGCTGGGCGCCGGCCTTGACGGCCTGCCGGGCGAGCATGTCGTCGAAGTCCATCCGGTTCCGGGTCAGCCCGTAGTTCGGGTGGCTGGCCAGGTCCGGCCAGTCGAGCTGCAGCTCGTGCCCGGCGCCGCGGATCCGCAGGCCGTAGTTCTTGATCCAGCCGGCCTCGGGCGAGATGTCGATGCCCATGTTGATCAGCTGCTTGGTTCCCCGCGGGGTGAGGCCGTCGCCGCACACCTTCTCGCGCGGGAACGCGGTCTTCTCGAGCAGCAGCACGTCGAGGCCCGCGTTCGCCAGATGGTACGCGGCTGCCGAGCCTGCGGGCCCGGCGCCGACGACGATCACATCAGCGGTCTCGGCCTGCTGCCTGCTAGGCACGCTCTGGCTCATCTCATCCCGGCCTGGTGGAGGGCTGTGTCACTCGTGAAGGGATTCACGAGGCCTGGTCATCCGACAGTCTAGGACTGCCTGACTTGGACACGAAACCGGCCCGGAACCCCTTCCCCACAACCGATTTATGCGCTCTTTTCGTTGCGTAATTGGAGCGACCGGACAAATACCTGACAACTCTGCCCGAACCCTCCCGCTCCGCCGGCCGGCGCTCCTACGTTGAGGTCCGGATTTCATCAGCCGCAGTACCGGAACAAGGGGGCAAATCGATGGCGAGTTGGGAAGAACTCCGGTCCTACATCCGGATCACCTACAAGGTCGCCGAGGACGACGGCACCATCCTCAGACTGCTGTTCGCCGTCGGGGAGGGCCGGACGCAGATCGTTGTCGTCGGGCAGAGCAAGACCAACAGCGGCGCCGAGTTCGCGACCATCGCGTCGCCGTTCGCCGAGGTCGGCCAGGTGGAGATCGATTCGGTGCTGAGCTCGCTGGCCGACTACGTGGTGGGCGGAGCCGTCGCGTACGGCCAGATGTACATGCTCCGGCATTCCGTGCCGCTGGCAGACCTCGACCCGGACGAGTTCGACGGGCCGCTGCGCATGGTGCTGTCCACCGCCGACGAACTCGAGGCGAAGTTCGTCGGATCCGACAGGTTCTAGGAGGAACCCATGAAGTGTAAAAGTGCCACCGACCACTGAACGACTGCCAGTCCTGCAACGGCGGACGCTCGAACCTCACCTGCTCGACCTGCCGGACCACCGGCTCCGTGTGCTCCGAGCACGGCGGTCACTGGAAGAGGTGACGTCCTCGGGAACGGGGGCCGCAAGGCTCCCGTTCCCCGCGAGCGAGCGGTCCTAGAGCGGTTTGGTGGCTCGGTGGATTGCTACCAGGCCGCCGGTGAGGTTGCGCCATTGGACGTGGGTCCAGCCGGAGGCGGCGATGGTGTCGGCCAGGGGGGCCTGGGACGGCCAGGCGCGGACCGATTCGGCCAGGTAGACGTAGGCGTCGGGGTTGGTGGAGACCGCCTTCGCGACTACCGGAACGGCTCGCATCATGTACTCGAGGTAAGCAACCCGGAACGGCTTCCAGGTGGGGTGGGAGTTCTCGAGGACCACCAGGCGGCCGCCTGGCTTGGTCACCCGGAGCATCTCGGCGAGCGCGACCGTGACGTCGTTCACGTTCCGCAGCGCCCACGAGATGGTCACCACGTCGAAGGTCTCGTCGGCGAACGGCAGCCGCAGCGCGTCGCCGGCGATCAGGTCCAGCTCGGGGTACCGGCGCTTGCCGACCCGGAGCATGCCGACCGAGAAGTCGCAGGACACCACCTCGGCGCCGGCCTCGCGCAGCTTCACGCTCGACGCGCCGGTCCCGGCCGCCAGATCGAGGATCTTCATCCCCTTCCGGGGCGCGATCTCGGCCAGCGTCTGCGGCCGCCAGTAGGCCTTCTCCAGCCCCATCGTGGCGACCGCGTTGGTCCGGTCGTAGCCCTCGGCCACGTTGTCGAACATCGCGGCGACAGCCTCAGGTTGTTTGGTCAGGTCTGCGCGGGTCACTTGTCTAGTTGATCACGGCTGCGACAGGCACCGAAATTCGCTGGTTACGGGAGCGGCCTACGCTTGCATCCCGTGAGCGAATCTCCATTGAGCCGGGAAGCGAGCGAGGAGTGCAACCGTGAGCCTGTCTGACCCGCTCCAACCCGGCGCGGTGCCGGCTCCGCAGCTGGTGGTTCGCAGCCAGCGCGTCGAGGGTGTGGCCGCCGCGCTGATGGACCACCTGCCGGAGACCGGCGGGCTGGCCTGGGTACGCCGTGGCGACGGGCATGTCGGCTGGGGCGTCGCCGCCCGGCTGGACGTTGCCGGCAGCAATCGGTTCGCCGAGGCGCAGGCCTGGTGGAAGGAGCTCACCGCCAACGCCGTGGTGCGCGACGAGATCGGCGTACCAGGATCGGGACTGGTCTGCTTCGGCTCGTTCGGTTTCACCGACACCGACGCCAGTGAGCTGGTGGTGCCCGAGGTGATCGTCGGCCGTCGCGGCGGGATCACCTGGGTGACGACGATCTCCGGCGCGAGCTCGCTGGCCGGGCCGCCCGAGCTGACGACGTACGAGCCGGAACCCGTCGGTGCGGTCGCCTTCGCGGACGGTGCGCGCTCCGGTACGGCGTGGTCCGGCATCGTCGCCGACGCGGTGAAGCGGATCACCAACGGCGAGCTCGACAAGGTGGTGCTCGCGCGCGACCTGATCGCGATCTCGCCCAACCCGATCGACCTGCGCTGGCCGTTGCGCCGGCTGGCCGCGGCGTACCCGAACTGCTGGACGTTCTCCGTCGACGGGCTGATCGGTGCCACCCCGGAGCTGCTGGTCCGGCGCGAGAAGGGCCTGATCACCTCCCGGGTGCTGGCCGGCACCATCCGGCGTACCGGCGACGACGCGCACGACCTGGCACTGGCCGCCTCGCTGGCGCGATCGAGCAAGGACCTCGAGGAGCACGAGTACGCCGTCCGCTCGGTGGCCGACGCGCTCAAGCCGCACTGCAAGTCGATGAACGTGCCCGAGACGCCGTTCGTGCTGCACCTGCCGAACGTGATGCATCTCGCCTCGGACGTGGCCGGCGTCGCCGCCAACGGAGCCTCCGCGCTCGGCCTCGCCGCCGCGCTGCACCCGTCCGCGGCGATCTGCGGTACGCCGACCGATGTCGCGCGGGACGTGATCGGCGAGATCGAGGGCATGCCCCGCGGCCGGTTCAGCGGCCCGGTCGGCTGGATGGACGCGGCCGGTGACGGCGAGTGGTGCATCGCCCTGCGCTGCGGCCAGGCCGACCCCGATGACCCGACCAGGATGCGCCTGTTCGCCGGCGCCGGCATCGTCGCCGGCTCCGACCCAGAAGCCGAGCTGGCCGAGACGAACGCAAAATTGGTTCCGATGCGAGACGCTCTGGGAGACTGATCTTGAAGCTCACGAAGTACACGCACGCCTGTGTCCGGCTCGAGAAGGACGGCAAGGTGCTGCTCATCGATCCGGGCAGTTTCACCGAGGACGCCGCCTTCGAAGGTGTGGACGCGATCCTGGTCACGCACGAGCACCAGGACCACCTCGACGTCGACCGGGTGAAGGGTCTCGACGCCCCGATCTGGACCAACGCGGGTGTCGCCGCGCAGCTCGGCGAGCTGGGTGAGCGGGTCCAGATCGTTGCCGACGGCTCCAATTTCGAGGCGGCCGGTTTCGCGGTCCGTGCCTATGGCAAGGATCACGCGATCATCCTGCCGGAGTGGGGAGTTCCGTGTGAGAACGTCGGCTTCCTGATCGAGGACGCGGTCTACCACCCCGGCGACTCGTTCACGCAGCCCGACCGCAAGGTGCACACCAACCTGGTGCCGATCTCGGGTCCGTGGTTCGCCCTGCCGCCGGCCGTCGAGTACGCCCGCGCCGTCGACGCGATCCAGACCATCGGCATCCACGACGCCCTGCTCAGCCCGATCGGCCAGGGCATGATGCAGCGCTTCATCAACGCCGAGGACCGGCCGTACCAGCAGCTCGAGCCGGGCAGCACGGTCGAGGTCAACTGACATTTGTCACCAGTACCGGTGACAGCTTCACGCAGGACGGGGCCGCTCGGCCGCCAAGCTGATCCGTATGGACGAATCAGCGGTCATCCAGGTCGAGCGGCTCACCCGCCGGTACGCCGGCAGGCCCGGGTACGAGGCAGTTCGCGGCGTCGACTTCTCCGTACGCCGGGGTGAGCTCTTCGCGTTGCTCGGCACCAACGGCGCCGGCAAGACCTCCACGCTGGAGGTGCTCGAAGGGCTCGCGCAACCGACCTCCGGGACGGTCCGGGTGCTCGGTCACGATCCTTACCGGGATCGGCGGATGGTCCGGCCGCGGATCGGAATCATGTTGCAGGACAGGGGTTTCGCGGCCGATCTGACCGTCGCCGAGACCACCAAGATGTGGACCGGGACGCTCAGCACCCCGCGCCAGGTCGGCGAGATCCTCGAACTCGTCGAGCTGACCTCGCGGGCCGGCGTCCGCGTCCGTCAGTTGTCCGGTGGCGAGCGGCAACGGCTGAGCCTCGGGCTCGCGATCGCCGGGCAGCCGGACCTGCTGTTCCTCGACGAACCCACCGCCGGTCTCGACCCGGAGAACCGGCAGAACACCTGGCAGCTGATCTCCGGGCTGCTGTCGTCGGGTACGACGGTGCTGCTCACCACGCACTACCTGGCCGAAGCCGCCGAGCTCGCCGACCGGTTGGCGATCATGCACCACGGCCGGATCGTCGGCCTCGGTACGCCGGCCGAGATCGCCGGCATCCGGCCGGCCCGGATCTCTTTCCATCTGCCCGCCGGCGCCACCCTCCCGGACCTCCCGCGGGCTGTTGCCACCGTCAACAGCAGTGGCAAGGTCCTGCTCGACACCGAGGATCTCCAGCTCACCCTCACCGCGCTGCTGGCCTGGGCGGCACCGGCCGGGATCCAGCTGACAGACCTCACCGCCCGCCCGGCATCGCTGGAGGAAGCCTTTCTCGCGATTGCCGAGTCCGGTCATGGAGCCGCCGCATGACTTCCCTGGCCTGGTCGGAAGCACTGCTGCTCCGACGCAATCCCCTTGCCGTGCTGATCGCGATCGGACTGCCGATCGGCGTCGTGCTCGGCCTGAAGTCCTCAACGGAGTTGATGTCCGTCGTCGCCGGCGACCAGGGCACAGCGATCGTCATCACCGTCGCCGCGGTCTCGCTGAACCTGTTCGTCTACTACAACCTCGTCACCTCGCTGGTGGCTCGTCGAGAGGAGCTCGTCCTCAAGCGGCTGCGCACCGGCGAGGCGACCGACCTGCAGATCCTGGCCGGCAGCGCGACACCCGCGGTAGCGATCGCGTGGGGCCAGGCGGTCCTCGCCGGTCTCACCAGCGCGGTGCTCTTCGGGCTCCCACTGCCGGTGAACTTCCTACTCGTCGTGCTGGCGCTGGTACTGGGTGCATTGGTGTTCGTCCTGCTGGCCGCTGCCACCACTGCGCTGACCCGCAACGTCGAGCTGGCGCAGCTGACCACTACTCCCCTGCTGCTCATCCCGCTGAACTTCAGTGGGCTCTACTTCCCGCTGTCCGACATGCCGGGAGCGCTGGAGCAGGTAGCGCGGCTGCTGCCGCTGACGCCGGTGGTGGAGTTGCTGCGACTCGGCCTGTCGGGCATCACTCCGGACGGGAGCACGGTGAGCTTGGCGGGGTCGTTCGCGCCGGCAGTACAGCCGGTGCTTGTACTACTGGCCTGGGTGATCGTCGGTGGGCTGGCAACGCGCCGCTGGTTCCGCTGGGAGCCACGGCATTGAGGGACGTGACAGGCTGAGCAGCATGCTTCCCGTCCCGCGCTGGTGGCTCGAGCGCAGCAGAGCCGAGCGCTTCGACATCACCCTCCGCTGGCCGCTGTACGCCCTGACCGGCGGGGAGTTGCTCCTCGCCGTGCTGATCACCGTCGGGCAGCGGGATGTTCACATCGCGGGTGCTGTGCTGTTCCTCGCCGTCGTCGCCGCGCACACCACGGCCAACCTGTTCCTGCTCCGCGCGGCCATCAGCAGGTACCTGACCGGAACCCCGGTCGCCGGTCGTCTGATCGCAGTTCCCGCTGCCTTGACTCTTGCCGGCCTCCTTGCTGCGGACCTGGCCTTCCCCAGGTTCGGCTGGGGTGGCGGCGAGGCAGAACTCCACATCCCCATCAGCATCGTGCTGATCGGCGGCTTGACCTTTGCTCTGACGCCGATGCTGCGGTGGCTGCCGCTGCTGGCCGTGATCATCGCCGGAGCGGCGGTGGCCGGCGTGTGGTCGCTCCAGCTGGATCCGGCGATCGCCTTTGTCTCCTGGGCTGTTTTCATCGTCTTCACCTGCCGCGTCTCGGTCTGGACCCTCAGCCTCGGCTGGGAGATCGACCGGTCCCGCGCGGTCAGCGCTCAGCTGGCGATCGCGGAGGAGCGGCTGCGGTTCGCGCGGGATCTGCACGACACGCTCGGGCACAACTTGTCGCTGGTCGCAGTACAGAGCGAGCTTGCCGCAGCCCTGGCCACGCGGGGTGACGAGAAGGCGGCCGAACAGATGCTGGGCATACGCCAGATCGCCCACGACTCCCTGCGCGAGATGCGAGCCGTCGTCAGCGGCTACCGCACCACGGACCTGGCTTCCGAGCTGGCCGGTGCTCAATCCGTACTCCGCTCCGCCGGCGTCGACTGTCGCGTCATCGGCGACGGCTCGAACCTGCCGCCGGCCACGCAGGCAGCGCTCGGCTGGGTCGTCCGCGAAGCCACCACGAACGTCATCCGCCACAGCAACGCGACCATCTGCAAGATCGAACTGGACCTGAGCCCCGACCTCACCGTCCTCCGGATGGAGAACGACGGCGTCCGCGCCAGCGCGGAGACGGGTGGCACCGGCATCGCCGGCCTCCGCGAACGCCTCGGTTCCCTCGGCGGCACCCTGACCGTCGGCAGCACCCCCGGCCACTTCATCCTGGTCGTCCAACTCCCGGCGACGCCATGATCCGGATCCTGCTCGCCGACGACGAGAACCTCATCCGTACCGCCTTGGCCGCTCTGTTGTCGCTGGAGGAAGACCTGGAGGTGGTCGGTCAGGCGGCATCGGCTGACGAGGCCCTCGCGATGGCCCGCCTTCATCGCCCGGACGTCGCAGTACTTGACCTCCAGATGCCCGGCGTCACCGGCTCCAGCGCAATCGGCGGCATCGGCGTAGTACAGGCCCTCCGATCCGAACTCCCCACCTGCACCTGCCTGATCGTGACCGGCCACGCCCGCCCCGGCCACCTCAAACAAGCCCTGACCGCAGGCGTCCGAGGCTTCCTCCCCAAAACCGTCTCGGCGCAAGTCCTCGCCGACGTCATCCGCACCATCCACACCGGCGGCCGCTACGTAGACCCAGAACTGGCCGCCGAAGCCATCTCAGCCGGTGACAACCCGCTGACCCCACGCGAAGCCGAAGTCCTCGACTACGCCGCCGACGGCGCCCCGATCGACCAAATAGCCCGCCGCGCCTCCCTCTCCCCCGGCACGGTCCGCAACTACCTCTCCTCAGCCGCCACCAAACTCAACACCACCAACCGCTACGAATCAGTCCAGGTAGCCCGCACCCACGGCTGGATCTAGCTCGGCGACGGCAAGGAGGGGCGGTGAGGGTGCGGTGGATTCGGGGGGTGCCGCGTGGCGACCGGAGCTCAATGCCCGGATCGCCATGCATACACAACCCCCACACCGACCGTCGACACGCCGTGGCAAGCGTTCGCCGAGCGAGTTACGTATGCACTGACGGACCGCCCCGGGCAACCGGCGACGCGGTGCGGTGCAGAAGACGGCGCCCAGCACGTCGCCGGTGTCGTCGTGGATCGACAGGAAGACCGGTGGCGCGGGGTCGTGCAGGATGCCGTTGATCCGGTCCTCGGTGTTACTGAGGATGTAGGAGTTGAGCACCGGATCGCTTTGCAGGAAAGGGAAAGCGATCGCCTTGAACTCTGCTGGGTCGTTGGTTACGCGGATCTTCATGGCGCGAAGATCAGGTCGACGAAGTCGGTGACGGGGAGGTAGCCGAGTTGGGCGTAGATTTTGTTGGAGGTGGGGTTGGCCAGGTCGGTGTAGAGGCAGGGTTTGATGCCTTGGGCAAGGAGTTTGGCGGTGACCTCGCCGGTGAGGGCGCCGGCGTAGCCGTGGCGGCGGTGGTCGGGTGGGGTGTAGACGGGGCCTACGCGGCTGACGCCGAAGACGGGGTGGCGGTAGGCGGCCATGCTGACTGGTTCGCCGTTGGCTTCCCAGATCCAGAGGGTGCCTTGGGCGAGCTTGTGTTCGGCCCAGTTGGGTTCGAGGAAGGGGGCCTCCTCGGGGAAGCCGTCCAGGATCCAGTCGTGGGCCAGTTGTACGTCGGTCGCGCGCATCGGGCGGAGGCTTCCGGGGGCCGTGAGCGGGGTGAGCGCCTCGAGCTGGTGCAGGCGGGTGCCGGCTGACTCCGTCCAGGGGGCACGGTCTGCACCTGACAGTTCGGACCAGCGTTGGCCGAAGGCAGTGACGGCAGCGCGGTCGCCGGCGACGCCGCCGAGTTCGGGGAGCACCTCGAAGTACGCCTCGGCGACCTCGGCCGCCAGGTCCGCTCGGAGGGCGCCGACATAGACGCGCCGGCCGGGAGTACGCATCGCGGCGCCGGTCACCTCGCCCGCATCGTCGTGGACGGAGACGAAGTACGACGGCTCGGGTTCGTACTGACTGGCGGCTCGGTCGGAGACGTTGCTCATGATCAAGGTGTGGAGGACCGGGTCCTGCTCCAGGAACGGGAAGACGGTCGCCTGGAAGTCCGCCGGATCGGTGGTCAGCCGCGTGCTCATGGCCAGTCACCCTACGGGCAGCATCGGAGACGGGCAGGTGAATTTACACTGCGATCATGTCCACCACGCGATTGCTCCTGCTCGGGGTCGTCCGGATCTTCCAGCCCGCGTACGGGTACCAGCTGCGCCGCGAGCTGATGACCTGGCAGGTGGAGCACTGGGCGAACATCAACCCCGGCTCGATCTACACCGGGCTGCGCACGCTGGCCAAGCACGGCTACCTGCTGGAGCTGGAGGAAGGCGCCGGGCGCAAACCCGGCAGGACGTCGTACAAGCTGACCAGCGACGGCGAGTCGGAGTACTTCTCGCTGCTGCGGTCTGCGCTGTGGACCGTCAACGGCTTCCAGCCCGGCCAGATGCAGGCGGCGCTCAGCTTCGTCTGGTCGCTGCGTCGCGACGAGGTACTGGCCGCGCTCGAGTCGCGGATCGTGCAGCTGGAGCAGCTCGAGAAGGCCGAGCCGTTCGCCGAGCGGCAGATCGTCGAAGATCCCGGTACGCCGAACCATGTGGTGGAGATGTTCCGTATCTCCAGCGCCCGCGACCGGGGCGAGCTGGAGTGGACCCGCGGCTTCCGTCAGCGGGTTGCCGACGGGGAGTACTCGTTCGCCGGCGAGCCGCCGAGCTGGGAGCCTCCACCCGGCCTGGCGACACACTGGGGCACCATCCCCGACCCGCCCGGCTGAGCCAGGTTTCAGATTTAATCAACATTGACTATTCAATGTTGATTGTTCGAGACTGTCCGCATGATGATCGAAGCTCGCGGACTCGTCCGCACCTTCAAGACCAAGCGCGGGCCGGTGCAGGCCGTGCAGGGGGTAGACCTGGATGTCGCCGACGGGGAGATCGTCGGCTTCCTCGGCCCGAACGGGGCCGGCAAGACCACCACGATGCGGATGCTGGCGACCCTGATCACGCCGACCAGCGGCACCGCGACCGTGGCCGGCTGCGACCTGGCCAAGGATCCGGTCGGCGTCCGCCGGCGGATCGGGTACGTCCCGCAGAGCGGCTCGACGCTGCCCGAGGCGATCGCCGGTGACGAGGTCGTCGACCACGCCCGGCTGTACGGCGTGAGCAAGAAGCAGGCTGCTGCCGACGGCCAGGCGCTGTTCGACGAGCTGGACCTGCCGGGGCTGTGGCGGCGGCAGTGCAAGACCCTGTCGGGCGGCCAGCGGCGCCGGCTCGACATCGTGATGGGGCTGATCCACGACCCCAAGCTGATCTTCCTGGACGAGCCGACCACCGGCCTCGACCCGCAGGCGCGGGCGAACCTGTGGGAGCACATCCGGGGTCTGCGCGACCGCGGCGCGACGATCTTCCTCACCACCCACTACCTGGACGAGGCGGACGCGCTCTGCGACCGGATCCTGGTCATCGACCACGGCAAGATCGTCGCGGCCGGCAAGCCCGAGGAGCTCAAGCAGCAGGTCTCCGGCGACGCCGTCCGGCTGAGCCTGGCCGACGCCACCCAGGCGCCGCCGGTGAGCAAGATCGTCGCGGAACTGCCGGGTGCGGTCGCGGTCGAGACCGACGGCGACGTGGTCGCCTTCCGGATCCCGAAGGGCGGCTCGGTACTGCCGTCCCTGCTCCGCTCGATCGATGCCCAGGGCATCGAGTTGCACGGCGTCGAAGTACATCGTCCGACCCTGGACGACGTGTTCCTGACGATGACCGGCCGATCCCTGCGCGACGAGGACGCTCCGCCGGCGGAAGAGAAGGAGGTGGTCGCATGAAGGTCCTGACCGATACCTGGATCGTCTTCAACCGCGCGATGCGGCTGTCGTTGCGCAACCCGATGTGGTCGATCCTGATGCTCAGCCAGCCGCTGATGTACCTGTTCCTGTTCGGTCCGCTGCTGAAGCCGATCACCGCGCAGATCAGCCAGGGCGCGACCACGAACGCCTACCAGGTGTTCATCCCCGGCCTGATCGTCCAGCTCGGCATGTTCGGCGCGATGTTCGTCGGATTTGGCCTGATCGCCGAGTACCGGGCCGGCGTGATCGAGGCCGACCGGGTCACCCCGGCCTCCCGGATCGCGCTGATGGCAGGACGCGTACTACGAGACGTCGTGGTACTCGTCGTGCAGTCGATCCTGCTGCTGCTGGCCGCGTTGCCACTGGGCCTGCGCGCACCGTGGGGCGGCGTACTGCTGTCGCTGGTGATCGTCGCCCTGCTCGGCGCGACCTTCGCCTCACTCTCGTACTCCGTCGCGCTCATCACCAAGAGCGAGGACGCGCTGGCGCCGCTGCTCAACGGCATCGCCATGCCGCTCCTGCTGCTGTCCGGCATCCTGCTGCCGATGCAGATCGGCCCGACCTGGCTGCAGCGGCTGTCCGACATCAGCCCGCTGAAGCACGTCGTCAACGGCGTTCGCGCCCTCTTCCGCGGCGACATCTCCAGCAGCGCGTCCCTGTGGGGCCTCTTCTGGGTGGTACTGCTCACTGTCGTCGGACTGGCAGTAGGAGCACGCACCTTCCGCAAGGAATCCGCCTGACCCTTCGTGTTCATCAGGGGGTCGTTTTAGCGAACTAGCGTTGGCGGTATGCGAGTACCGTCGGCGCTGGTTCGTGGGGTGGTCGGCTCTTGTGTCGTAGCCGCCTCATCCCTGGTGACGTCGGTGGTGCCGGAGTCCTCTTGGGTGGCGGCGCTGCCGATTGCCAGTGAGTTGCGGGCGACGCTGCCGGGGCGGATGACCGGGCTGGCGTTCATGGTGGCCGGGCTGGGGCTGATGGTGTGGGCCTGGCTCTCGGTCGGGCGGCAAGTGCTGGCCGGCAAGCGGTACCGGCTCACGCCGTTCATCGTGTGGACGAGTGTGCCGCTACTGCTGGGACCGCCCTTGTTCAGCAGGGATGTCTGGAGCTACGCGGCGCAGGGCGCGCTCGTCGCCGAGGGGTACGACCCCTACAGCGTCGGCCCGGGCGTACTGAGCGGCCACATCGTCGAGGCGGTCGACCCGATGTGGATGCAGACGCCTGCGCCGTACGGTCCGATACCTCTCGCGTACGGCGGTCTCGTGGCGCGGCTGACCATGGACCCGTACGTGCTCATGCTGGCTCATCGCCTGCTCGCAGTACTCGGCTTCGTACTGATCGCCTGGGCCGTACCGCGGCTCGCCACCGCCTGCCGGGTGAACCCGGCCATCGCAACCTGGCTGGTCGTCGCCAACCCGATGCTGATCGCGCACGGCCTGGGCGCGGCCCACAACGACATCCTCATGTTGGGACTCGCCTGCGCTGCCTTCGCCATCGCCCTCACCGGTCATTGGGGTACAGCTGCTGTCCTCGCCGGTACCGCTGCCGCCGTGAAGCTGCCCGGTGGGCTCGTGGTCGTCGCCATCGCGGCCGTGATGAGCCCGCTGGCCGGGCGCGCTCGCCTGCGGCTGGCCAGCCTGACCATTGCGGGGGCGATCTCGGTACTGACGCTGGTGACCGTTGGCGAGCTGACCGGGGTGGGGTCGGGCTGGCTCAGTGCGCTCGATGTACCGGGGCTGATCAAGTCGCCTTTGTCGATCTCCAATCTGATTGCGCTGGGGGCTTCCGGCGTACTGGAGTGGCTGGGGGAAGACACGGCGGCGCAGCAGGCCCTGCAGATCGTGCGGTTGCTGGCGATGCTCATCGCGATCGGGCTGATCGCAGTACTGGGGTTGCGGTCGTCGATCCACAACGCTGCGCGGGCGGTGGGGATCGCTTTGCTGGCACTGGTTCAGTTGGGGCCGACAGCGCACGACTGGTACTTCATCTGGTGCCTGCCGTTCCTGGCGGTGGCGCGGCCCGGCCGCAAGCTCACCACCGCCCTGATCGGCGTCAGTATCGTCCTGACCATCGCCTCGCCGCTCAACTCCTCGCTGCGCGGCGCAATCATCCCAATCCTCGTCACCACTGCACTGGTACTCGTCGTGGTCGGCTGTTTGCTCGGCCGCCTCCGCACCCTGCAGCCGGCTCGCCCCGCACCTACCAAGGTTGCAGTTACAGCTGGCTGACTGCCTGGTGCAGGTCGGCATGTAGGTCGCGGTGGGTCGAGCGATCCACCCTGACCTCCACTACGTCGATGCCGGCCACTGTGCGGGCCAGTACCTCGCGCAGCTCATCTGCCGTCTCTACCAGTTGGTGTGGCGTGCCGGTGGCCGCGCAGAGTGCGGCGAGGTCGACGTTGTGCGGGGTGCCGAAGACGCGCTCGAAGTGGTCGGCGTGCTCGCCACCACCTTGCTCGAGCGTGGCGAAGATCCCACCACCGTTGTCATTGAGCACCACGATCCGCAGGTCTGGCCGAGGCTCGGCAGGACCGATCACCAGCCCGTTGCTGTCGTGCAGGAAGGCCAGATCACCAACCAGCGCGTAGGTCGCGCCCGCATTGGCCAATGCAGCGCCGACGGCCGTGGAGAGGGTGCCGTCGATGCCCGCCAGGCCACGGTTGGCCACCGTGCGGATCGGGACGACCGGAGCCAGGTCGAGATCCCGCACCACATTGGAGGATGCCACGACGAGCATGCCGTCGGCGCCGACCGCCTCGCCAAGCACTGCAGCAACCAGCGGCCCCGACAACCCACCTGGCGCCGACCCGACGGCCCCCGTCGGCCCGGCTGCGAGCACCTTGTCCACTGCGGCTCGAGCTAGTTGGTCGGCGTGCAGCCAGCGATCCAGCCAGTCGGTCTGATCGGAGCCGATCACCTCAAGGCCGGTGACGACCGAGGCGGCGCGGTGGGCGGCGTCGGGCCACAGACCGGTGGGAGCGACCACGATCACCTCGACCTCCGGACGCGCGAGCAACTTGGAAATCGGCCGCGACAACGTCGGATGCCCGAACACAATCACCCGCTCGATCTCATCACCGATAGAGGTTGCTGCCAGCAACAATCTGTAGGAGGAGATGACGGCGGGGCCGGTCCTCGCGCGGCTGGAGGGTTCGGCGAAGAGGGGCCAGTTGCCGGCTTCGGCGGCTAGGCGGGCGGCTTGGGAGGCGCCGTCGCCCGCGACTACGACTGTTTTTGGGCCGGGGGCTACTGCGGAGGGCTGGGCGCCGGTGGCGTGCACGCTTGTCCATGGGCCGGTGGTGCGGCCGTCGAGCGGCTCGGGCCAGTCGCCGTCGTCGGTGGGCACTAGCGGTTCGACGAGCGGGCAGTTGAGTTGCACGGGGCCTGGGTCGGCCGTGCGGGCGCCAACAGATGTCGACACCGCGCGGGCGATCGACGAGCGCCAGTAGGCGACCTGGCCGAGTTGCTTGCTCGGCGTACCGAGCTCGTGGAACAGGCGGACGGCGTCGCCGAATACCTTCAGCTGGTCGGTGGTCTGGTTGGCACCGGTCCCCCGCAGCTCGGGCGGGCGGTCAGCGCTAAGCACGATCAGGGGCAAGCCACTGTGGGATGCCTCGAGCACTGCGGGGTGGAGGTTGGCTACCGCAGTACCGGACGTCGTCACCACCGGCACCGGCAGACCGGTTCCACGGATCAGGCCGATCGCCAGGAAGCCCGCAGTACGTTCGTCGATGCGCACGTGGAGGCGCAGCCGCCCGTCGCGGTCGGCAGCGGCTAGCGCGAGAGCCAGTGGAGTGCTTCGGGAGCCGGGAGCCAGTACGGCCTCGCGGACGCCGGACCTGATCAGCTCGTCGACCACCACAGTCGCGAATGCCGTGGACGGGTTCATCTGGTTCCTCTCAGTGCTTCTACCCTCGCGAACCGCGCTTCCCACTTGGCTGTGGTCGCTTGGTCGGCGGTTGGCAACTCTGTCGTAGGTACTAGGCGCTTCACCGGCAGGAAGCCGTTGACCGGCAGCAGCGGCTCGTCGACGACCTCTGCCGTGAACATGGAGACAGTGGCGAGGCCGCACGCGTACGGGAGCTCGGGGAGAGCCGCTGCGAGCGCAACCCCGGCAGCGATCCCGATGGAGGTCTCCAACGCCGAGGAGACGACCACGGGCAGACCGATCTGCTCGGCGATGTCTAGGCATGCCCGAACGCCGCCGATCGGCTGCACCTTCAGTACTGCGATGTCGGCGGCCCCAAGCTTCTTCACCAGCAGGGGATCCTCGGCCCGACGGATGGACTCATCCGCGGCGACCAGTACGTCGGTACGGCGTCGCACTGCCGCCAGGTCTTCCACTGACGCACAGGGCTGCTCGACATACTCCAGGTCAAACCGCCGAAGCTCGTTCAACGCCCGCAACGCTTCGTCAACAGACCAAGCCCCGTTGGCATCGATGCGCACCTGCCCGCCGCCAATTGCGTCGCGGACAGCCTCAACCCGCTCCAAGTCATCCCTGAGCGTCTGACCCGGCTCGGCAACCTTCACCTTCGCCGTCGCGCACCCCGACGCCCGCACGATCGCCGCAGCCTTCTCCGGCCCGATCGCCGGCACAGTGCAGTTCACCGGTACTTCGGTACGCACCGCCGCAGGCCACCCGTCATACGCGGCCTCGTACGCCGCCCGAAGCCAAGCCACACAGGTCGCATCGTCGTAGTCCAGAAACGGCGACCATTCAGCCCACCCCGCCGGCCCCTCGAACAACATCCCCTCGCGCACCGTGATCCCGCGAAACCGGTTCTTCAGCCCGATCGCATAGGTGATCACCGCACACCGTCCAACAGCTTCTGCCGATCAACCTTGCCCGAGGCAAGCATCGGCAACGCACTCAGCCCCACCACCTGCCGAGGCGCCCAGGTCCGCGGCAACACCTCACCGACAAAGTCCCGCAGCTCATCCCGCCCGACCTCCCCGACCACGAACGCCACCACCCGCGAACCCCATTCACTGTCGGGAACCCCCAGCACAACAGCATCCTTGACCCCCGGATGCTCCAGCAACCGCGCCTGCACAGCGGTCACCGTCACATTCACCCCACCAGAAATCACCACATCATCAACCCGCCCCACCACCCGCAACCGCCCGTCGACCAGTTCCCCCCGATCCTGAGTCCGGAACCACCCGTCCCGCAGCACCTCCGCAGTCAACTCAGGCTGCAACCGATACCCCGAGAAGAGCGTCGGCCCACTGATCCAGATCCGCCCACTCCCCCCGCCCGGCACGTCCCCGAGCGTGCTCCGGCCACCGCCCTGCACGTCGCCCAGCACCTCATCGGCCCTGCCGCCCGCTCCCCGCTCACGCCCGCCAGACCGCCCGGCGGGCGGTTCTTCGGCGAGGCGCAGCTGCGTGCCGCTCAGCGGTTCGCCTGCGTAGACGCAGCCGCTGCCGGTCTCGGTCATGCCGTAGGACGGGATCGCATTCACCCCGGCGTCGGCCGCTCTCGCCTTCAGGTCGGCGGGCATTGCGGCGCCGCCGATGATGATGGCGTCGAAGCGGCGGAGCATGTCCTGGTCTTCGGGAGTTTCCAGGTAGCGAGCAAGCTGCGTTGGCACCATCGCCGTGTATTGGCGGGGCGCGGTCAGTGCCATCGCGCCGGCGGCGAAGGTGGGGTGGTCGGCGGCGACCACTGGGGGGTAGCCCGAGAGGATCGAGCGGGTGAGGACCTGCAGGCCGCCTACGAAGTAGGGCTGCATCGGGAGTAGCCATTGGCCGGCGCCGCCGAGGCGGTCGTGGGTTGCTTCGGCTGAGGCGATCAGGGCGGCGATGGAGAGCATTACGCCCTTGGGTTCGCCGGAGGAGCCGGAGGTGGCGAGGACTACGCCGATGTCGGATGACTCGAGGGGTGCGTCGGGGGCCACCGCCTGACGGACGCGCGCGGCAGCAGCCGGATCGCCCGGCAAAGGCGCGAACGCAGTACCGGTGCCGTCCAGCAAGCCGGTCAGCGCCGACAGCACGGCATCCGGGGTGCCAGGGACCAGCCGCAACGTAGACATGTCCCTCCGAGCGTACGGCGCACCCCGTGCGACCCCGCGTCCCGTACCGCCTGCAAACCCTTACCGACCGGCTGACAGAATCGGTTGCCATGGCCACCCCTGCCCAGTGGATCGAAGGCGCTCGCCCTCGCACCCTGCCCGCCGCGATCGCTCCCGTGCTCGTCGGTACCGGCGCAGCCGCCTACCTGGACGGTTTCGTCTGGTGGAAGGCCCTGCTCGCGCTCGGCGTCGCCCTGGCGCTCCAGATCGGCGTCAACTACGCGAACGACTACAGCGACGGCATTCGCGGCACAGACGAGAACCGGGTCGGCCCCCTCCGCCTGGTAGGCGCCAAGGTAGCCACCCCACAGCAGGTGAAGACAGTCGCCTTCACCTGCTTCGGCATCGGCGCAGCACTCGGCCTAGTACTAGCCATCACCACCACTTGGTGGCTGCTAGTCCCAGGAGCCGCCTCGATCCTCGGCGCCTGGTTCTACACCGGCGGTAAGAAGCCCTACGGCTACCGCGCCCTGGGCGAGATCAGCGTCTTCCTCTTCTTCGGCCTGGTCGCAGTGCTTGGTACTACCTACGTCCAAGCCGAGAAGCTCCACTGGACCGCACTAGCCGGCGCAGTGGCCATCGGCAGCATCGCCTGCGCACTCCTGGTCGCCAACAACCTCCGCGACATCCCCACCGACTCGGTGACCGGCAAGCGCACCCTGGCCGTAGTACTAGGCGCCGCCAACTCAAGGCGCCTGTACGCCGGACTAGTAGCCCTCGCCTTCATCCTGGCAGCCGTCTCAGCCGTAGCGACCCCCTGGACGCTCCTGGCCCTGATCGCCCTGCCACTAGCCGCCAAAGCAGTCAAGACCGTCCTGAGCGACGCAGTCGGCCCAGCACTCATCCCCGTGCTCCAGGGCACAGGCCTGACCGAACTGGTCTACGCCATCGGCCTCACGGTCGGCCTCTTCCTAGGCAACTAGCGCACAGGCTCCCGCCAGCGCCCAGTCTGAGCAAACCCCTCCAGCGTCTCGGCATACGGCGCCAGATCGATCCCACTGCGCTTCAGCCAGTCGTCGTCGTAATACGTGTCGCCATACAGCCCGCCGCTGTCGCACAGCAGCGTCACGATGCTCCCCTGTACGCCGGTACGCCGCATCTCCGCCGCCAGCCGCAGGGCTCCCCACAGGTTGGTACCGGTCGAGCCACCCACCAACCGCCCGGTCACCGCCGAGCAGAACCGCATCGCCGCGATCGACGCCGCATCCGGCACTGCGATCATCCGGTCGACCACCCCGAGCACGAACGACGGCTCCACCCGCGGCCGCCCGATCCCCTCGATCCGGGACGGCCGCCCGGTCGCGAAGTCACCGTCGAGCGACTCGAAGGCCGGGAAGAAGGCCGAGTTCTCCGGATCGACCACGGCCACAGACGTCTCGTGCCGCTGGTACCGGACGTACCGGCCGATCGTCGCCGAGGTGCCGCCGGTGCCCGCGCCGACCACGATCCAGGTCGGGATCGGGTGCTGCTCGAGCGAGAGCTGGTTGAAGATCGACTCGGCGATGTTGTTGTTGCCCCGCCAGTCGGTCGCCCGCTCGGCGTAGGTGAACTGGTCCATGTAGTGCCCGCCGGTCTCCTCGGCCAGCCGCTTGGCCTCGCCGTAGATCTGCCCGGAGCGCTCGACGAAGTGGCAGCGGCCGCCGTAGAACTCGATCAGCCCGATCTTCTCCGCGCTGGTCGAGGCCGGCATCACTGCGATGAACGGCAGCCCGAGCAGCCGGGCGAAGTACGCCTCGCTGACCGCGGTGGAGCCGCTGGACGCCTCGATCACGGTGGTGCCCTCACCGATCCAGCCGTTGCAGAGGGCGTACAGGAACAGGGACCGGGCCAGCCGGTGCTTGAGCGAGCCGGTCGGATGCACCGACTCGTCCTTCAGATACAGGTCGACGCCGACCGAGGCCGGCATCGGGAACGCGTGCAGGTGGGTGTCGGCACTGCGATTGGCATCGGCCTCGACGAGCCGGATCGCCTCGGAGACCCAGGCCCGGGCCTTGTCGTCGCGCCGATCAACCTCCCGCGACGGCATTGGACGGTTGCTACTCATCTGGTCAGGCTAGGACAGTACCGACGGTTTAGGTATTCCTACTCTCTGCAACCGGACCAACCGGACCCCGAAGCGAGCTAGGTTGGAGGTCTACGCCGACCCGTGGGGGATCTGATGAGTGAGAACGAAGAGCGGCCGACCCGGCAGCGGGTGACGCTGACCGACATCAGCTCGCGCGCCTGGGAGCACCCGGCCGACCGCGGCGCCCTGGTCGCGCTGCGCCAGCTCAAGGGCTTCGACTTCATCCTGCGGAAGATGTCCGGGCTGATCAACGAGCGGGCCTTCCGGCTGCAGTTCCTCGGCTCGGCGATCCGGGTCGACGAGCGTCAGTTCCCCAAGATCCACACCCTGTACACCGAGGCCGCGACGACCCTCGACGTCCGTCAGCTGCCCGAGCTGTACGTCACCAACAGCCCGGTCTGGAACGCGGTCACGATCGGCATGGACAAGCCGTTCATCGTGCTCAACAGCGCGCTGATCCAGGGCCTCGACGACGAGGAGACCCGGTTCATCCTCGGCCACGAGCTCGGCCACGCGCAGAGCGGGCACGCGTTGTACCAGTCGCTGCTGCTCTGGCTGATGCGCCTCACGGGTGCCGTCAACTGGATGCCGATCGGCGCCTTCGGGCTGCGGGCGATCATCGCCGCGCTGCACGAGTGGTCGCGCAAGGCGGAGCTGTCCGGCGACCGGGCCGGCCTGCTCGCGGTCCAGGACCCGGCGGCCGCGCTGCGGGTGCAGATGAAGCTCGCCAGCGGTGGCCAGCTCGACCAGCTGGACACGACCGCCTTCCTGGCCCAGGGCACGGAGTACGAGAGCTCCGGCGACCTGCGCGACAGCGTGCTCAAGCTGCTGTTGCTCGAGGCGCAGTCGCACCCGCTGGCCGTCATCCGCGCGCACGAGCTGCGCCGCTGGGTGGACGAGGGCGAGTACACCTCGATCGTCTCCGGTACGTACCCGAAGCGCCAGGAGGACGGCGACGCCTCGATGACGCAGGAGGCGAGGAACGCGGCCAAGTCGTACTCCGACTCCTTCGCCCGCTCGCAGGACCCGCTGGCCAAGCTGCTGCGCGACATGGGTGACGGCCTCGGCGGCGTCCGCGACTGGGTCTCGTCGAAGTTCCCGCCCCGCTGATCCGGCACACTGTCGGCGTGATCGAACTCCAGGAACTCACCCCGGACGACTGGAAGCTGTGGCGCGAGCTCCGGCTCGCCGCCCTCGCGGAGGCGCCGTACGCCTTCGGCTCGCGACTGGCCGACTGGGCCGACGCCGAGGAGGAGCGCTGGCGGGCCCGCCTCGACCTGCCCGGCTCCCGCAACTTCGTCGCCGTCCTGGACGGTACGCCGGTAGGGATGGCCAGCGGCGTACGCACCGACGAGGACGGCGTCGTCGAGCTGATCTCGATGTGGATCGCGCCGGCCGGCCGCGGCCGCGGCATCGGCGACCAGCTGATGGCCCAGGTCGAGCGCTGGGCCCGCGACGAGGCCGCCGCCCATACCCTCCAGCTGTCGGTTGCCGATGGCAACGAGAGGGCGCACGCGCTCTACCTGCGCAGCGGTTTCGCCGACACCGATCTCGAGGGCGAGCTGATGCCCGACGGCATCCACCGCGAGATCGTGATGCGCAAACAGCTGTAGGCAGGACGAAGGGCCGCCTCCCCCTCCGGAAGACGGCCCTTCGCGTACTGCGGTGAGGTCAGCCCATGTGGACCGGCTGGCCGTCTCCGGCCAGGTCCTTGTGCTTGACCGACAGGCCGACCAGGGTGATCAGCGCGGCACCGACGAACATGATCGCCGAGACCATGAACGCGGTGGTGAAGCCGTGCGTGGTAGCGACCGCCTCGGCCTGCTTGGCGAGTACGCCGGCCTGGTCGGGCGCGGCCTGCGACGCCTTCGCCAGGCCCGGTGCGAGCTCGGTGAACTTGTCCTTGATCGCGTTGGTGGAGACCGTGCCCAGCAGTGCCAGGCCGACCGCTCCACCGATCTGCTGGACGGTGTTCAGTACCGCCGAACCGACCCCGGAGTCCTCGTTCGCGACCCCGCTGACCGCGGTCAGCGTGAGCGGTACGAAGATCAGGCCCATCCCGAAGGACAGCAGCAGGATGTACGGCAGCAGGTGGGCGGCGTAGCTGGAGCCCACCTCCAGCTGGGTGAAGCCGAACATTCCGCCGGCGGCGATCGCCGCACCGGCACCGGAGATCCAGCGCGGGTCCATCCGGGCGATCAGCGTGGAGGCGAGCTGGGCCGCGACCACGATGCCGAAGCTGAACGGCAGGAACGCGAAACCGGTCTTCAGCGCGCTGTAGCCGAGCACGTTCTGGATGAAGATGCCCAGGAAGTAGAACATCGAGAACAGCGCCGCACCGACGATCAGCATCACGAAGAAGCTCACCCCGCGGGTCCGGTTCGCGAGGATCCGGAACGGCATCAGCGCGTGCCGCGACCGGGCCTCGATCAGCAGGAAGACACCGATCAGGGCCACGCCGCCGATGATGAACGCGAGGGTGGCGCTGTTGCCCCAGCCCTTGCTGCCGGCGTGGGTCAGACCGTAGACCAGCGAGGTCAGACCGATCGTGCCGGTGATCGCACCCGGCAGGTCGAACTTGCCGTGCTGGCGGGCCGACTCACCGAGGTACCGGATCGCCAGCAGCGCCACGATCAGGCCGATCGGGGTGTTGATGAAGAAGGTCCAGCGCCACGACGCCTCGGTCAGCAGACCACCGAGGATCAGGCCGACGGCGGCACCCGCACCGGACATCGCCGCGTAGACGGCCATCGCGCGGTTGCGCTCCTTGCCGGCCGGGAAGGTGGTGGTGATCAGGGCGAGCGCGTTCGGCGAGGCCGCCGCGGCGCCCAGGCCCTGCAGCACCCGGCTGGCCAGCAGCAGAGTCTCGTTCTGGGCGATACCACCGAGGAAGGACGCGACGCCGAACAGCACCACGCCGAACATGAACACCTTGCGGCGGCCGAGGATGTCCCCGATCCGGCCGCCGAGCAGCAGCAGACCACCGAAGGCCAGCGCGTAGGCGTTGACCACCCACGGCAGTGAGCCGTTGGTGAAGCCGAGGTCCTTCTGGATGTGCGGCAGGGCGATGTTGACGATGGTGCCGTCGAGCACCACCATCAGCTGCGCCATGCTGATCAGCGCGAGCGCGATACCGAGATTGCGGTGGCCGTGGGTAGCCGGTTCGGCCACCGAGTCGACCGGTCGCCCCTCTGGCGGGTCGGCCTTGATGACGTCTTCAGACATGCTGGAATATCCCCTCTTGGGTGTAACTGGCTTTTAGGTCGCTGGTCCGGCCCCTCACCGGCTCAGCTCACCTGCGACCCCCGCGCCGCAGGCATGATCACGTTGTCGATCACTCGGAGAATGAGGTCCTCGGTCGGCTCGATCCCGAGCACGAAGGCCTGGTGGACGATGATCGCGGGCAGTGTCACCGACAGCAGTTCGACGTCGACGTCGGCGGCGATCTCCCCGCGCTCGACTGCGCGCTGGTAGACCCCGTTGGTGATCGCGATCCGGGGCGCCAGGAAGTACTTCTGGAAGGCCGCCTTGAGATCCGGGTCGCGGTGCAGCGCGGTCATCAGACCGGCCATCACCGACATCGGCATCTCCTCGGTGAATCCGCCCTGGCCGCACGACATCGAGATCAGGTCGCCGCGCAGGCTGCCGGTGTCGACTTCCTCGGGCATCGGGCAGCCCTTGGCCCGGCTGATCGCGTCCGCGACCAGCTCCGCCTTGGTCGACCACCGCCGGTACAGCGTCGCCTTGCTGGCCTTGGCGGCCGTCGCCACCGCGTCCATCGTCAGCCGGTCGTAACCCAGCTCGGCGAGCGTCGCGAGGGTCGCGTCGAGGATCTCGTCCTCGCGCCCGCCCTCGACCCGCGGCCGCTGGCGCGGACCTGCATCGGCAACATCGGCCATGATCTCTGCATCACCCTCGGTAGTCAGCTGGTAGCCGATAGAACGAAACGGTTTCGTTTCATCAACCACGTTACGACTCATGTGAAGGAGTGCACAAATGATTTTCTTCCGGAGGCTTCTGTGTCCTACGTCACTCTCAGTACCAGCGCTCCACTGGTCTTACTCATTCCCGCCTGAACAGACGCAAACAGCCGGCCGCCATCAGGCGAGCCGACTGTCCGCTATCCGGTCTACGAAAGCTCAGTCGGTACTACGAGAAGCTCAGTCCTCGTCCTCCGCAGACCGGGCGGCTTCCATCCGGGAGGCGATCCGGCCGGCCCGCTCGTCGATCTTGGCGGCCAGCCGGTCGCGGGCGGAGCGGAGTACGAACAGGGACAGGATGGCGGTGATGAACAGGGCGAGCAGGGCCAGCGGCCAGGCGCTCAACCAGTAGTGGAAGGCGACCCAGAGGATGCCGAAGGAGACCAGGAACAGGGCCAGCCGCAGGCCGGTGTAGATGGCGAATTCCTTCATGGCTCAGACCCCGGCGTAGGAGTGCAGGCCGGACACGAGCAGGTTCACGCCGACGAAGTTGAAGATGAAGACGAACCAGCCGACGATCGCGATCGTCGCGGCCCGGCGGCCACGCCAGCCGGCCGTCGCCCGGGCGTGCAGGTACGCCGCGTAGACGACCCAGGTGACCAGCGACCAGACCTCCTTGGGATCCCAGCCCCAGTACCGGCCCCAGGCGTACTCCGCCCAGATCGGCCCGGCCACCAGTACCCCGAAGGTCCACAGCGGGAAGGCGAACGCGAGCACCTTGTACGCCGTACCGTCCATCGCCTCGGCACTCGGCAGCCGCTTCAGCGACGCCGACATCGTCCCGCCGGCCAGCACTCGCCGCTCGGCGCGCGCCTTGACCAGGTACAGGATCGAGACCAGTCCACCGATGGTGAACGCGCCACCGGAGATCGCCGCGGCCGACACGTGGATCACCAGCCAGTACGAGTGCAGCGCCGGTACCAACGGACCAGCCGGCGTATAGAGCGCCAACGTCGCCAGCCCCAGCACCGCGGCGACGAACAACGTCACCCCAAGCCCCAGCCACTGCAACTTGTACCGATGCACGAACAACAGATAAACCGCCGCCACCGCCAGCGACGAGGTGATGGAGAACTCATACATGTTCCCCCACGGCACCCGCCCAGCCGCCAGCCCCCGAGTAACCACACCGAGCAGGTGAAGAAGGAACGCCAACCAGGTCAGCAACAACCCCACACGACTAGCAGCATCAGCCCGCTCCGACCGCCCAGCATCGCCGGCGCCGGTGGAGGTGGCAGAGGCCGACCCGGCAGAGCCAGACACCGGTCCGGCCGAGCTGGCCGCCAGCGTGCCGGAACCGGCCACCAGCGTGTCCGAGCCCGAGCCGGAGCCGAGCGTGCCGGCTGACGTAACATCAACTGCGCCGGAGGCCGACCCGGCTCGTGCCGAGTTGTCGGCGCCGACGGCGGACGTGACCAGAGCGGCGTCTTCTTCGGCGACAGCCTTGGCGACTACTGCCCGGCCCATCGCCCATTCCAGGGCGTGGGACATCATCGCGATCGCGTAGATGACGGTTGCCGTCGGGATGACCAAGTTGGAGAGGTGCGCGTACGTCTCCGGGCTCATGGCTGCTCCTGCTTCGGTTTTGCCGGCTGCAATGCGTTGCTGATGGCCTGGATCTCGTCCCCGAGGCCGCGTTCGGGCCCCCGGTCCAGCCCGGCGACCTCGACCACGGTACGCCCGTCCTCGGTCCGGACCCGCACCCAGGTACGCCGTGGGTGGATGAACAGCGAGCCCATCAACCCGAGGATGGCGAGCAGGATCCCGGCCAGTGCGAGGTGCAGACCGGGAGTGTGGCTGATCTGCAGCTTCACCCACCGGTCGTACGAGTCGAAGGTGATCGACCCGCGATTGTCCGGCAGCTTGAAGCTCTGCCCCGGCGCGAGCTGGAACCGCAGCTTGTCCCCGCCGTCACCCTCGAACTGCGTCAGCTTCGACTTGTCCAGCTGATAGACCGACTGCGGCTTGCCCGTCTCCACCGACGGCCGCCCGTAGTACGCCGTCATCGCCAGCACCGGGTTGAGCGCATCCGGGAAGACCGACGTCGGCCCGCGCTGCGGGTCGATCACCCCGGTCGGCAGGAAGAACCCTTCGAAACCAAGCTGTTCGGGCCGCGCGTCCGGTGCCTTGATCACCCCGAACGACGAGAAGTTGCTGTCCTGCGGCAGGAACGGCGCCGGCCCCGAGAAGGCGACCTCACCCTTCCCGTCGCGAACCGTCACCTTCGGCGCGTACCCATGGCCGAGCAGATGCACGTCGGTACCGTCGACCTGCAACGGATGATTCACCTGCAGGTCGAACGACTTCTCCGGCGAGTCCGGCGTCTCCTGGTACGTGATCGGCGCCTTGAACTCACGCGCCGCCCCGCGCTGCGGCCCGTCGGTCTGGAACTTGACCGTGAAGCTGTCCACCTTCAGCGAGAACGGCGGCAGGTCGTCGGGCTTGAACACCCGGCCCGGGCTGAAGTCGTCGTACTGCGCGATCGCATTCGAGAACTCGTTGCCCACGACAACCAGTACGGTGCCGCGGTACCCGAACAGCGCGCCCCACGCGGCCCCGATCAGCGCCAGGATCAAGGAGAAGTGGAAGAGCAGGTTGCCCGCCTCGCGCAGATAACCCCGCTCGGCCGCCACCGCGCCGTCGTACAGCTCGACCCGGAATCGCCGCCGGCGCAGCTCGGTCGCGGCAAGCTCCAGCACGTCGCCGTCGGCATCGGTCTCGAAGGACTGGTACCCGGCCAGCCGGTTGAGGTTGCGCGGCGGCTTCGGCGGCCGGGCCCGCATCGCCTTCAGGTAGACCTGAAGCCGCGGCACCACACAGCCGATCAGCGAGATGAACAGCAGCAGGTAGATGGCCGAGAACCAGGCCGACTTGTAGACGGAGAAGAGCCCGAGCTTGTCGTAGAACGGGCCGAGCTTCGGGTGCGCCTCGAAGAAGTCGGAGACCTTGACCGGATCGATCGCCGTCTGCGGAATCAGCGACCCCGGCACCGCACCCAGCGCGAGCAGGAAGAGCAGTACCAGCGCGGTCTTCATCGAGGTGAGCTGCCGCCAGGTCCAGCGCAGCCAGCCGATCAGGCCGAGCTTGGGCAGGTCGGGTGGCGGGGCCGGCGCCTCGACGCGGTCCTTCACATCCGTCACGTCACACCGCCGATCCGAAGTTCGCGACCCATTGCCTGAGCTCGGCGGTCATCGAGTCCCACACTCCTGTCAGCAGCAGTAGCCCTACGGCGATCATCAGCACGCCGCCGATCCGGATCACCATCACCTGGTGCTTGCGCACCCAGGCGACGGCACCGAGCATCCGCCGGAAGGCGAGCGCCGCGATGATGAACGGGATGCCCAGCCCGAGGCTGAACACCAGCGCCAGGATCGCACCCCGGCCGGTACTTCCCTCGGTCGCGGCCAGGTTCATCACCGTACCGAGGGTCGGCCCGATACACGGCGTCCAACCGAAACCGAACAGCACGCCCAGCAACGGCGCTGCCGCGATCCCGACGGCCGGCACCCGGTGCACCCGGACGTCGCGCTGCGCGAAACCGAAGCCACCAAGGAAGATCAGGCCGAGCAGAACCGTCGCGCCACCGAGCACCTTGGTGATCACCGCCTGGTGATCGAGCAGTGCTTTGCCGACGGCACCGAACAGCACGCCGGTCAGGATGAACACGGCGGAGAAGCCGGCCACGAACAAGCTCGTCCCGGCCAGCATCCGGCCGCGGCGCTCGGACCCGAGCTCGGCCGCGGACAACCCGGTCACGTAGGACAGGTAGCCCGGTAACAGCGGAACCACGCAGGGTGAGAAGAACGAGATGGCACCGGCCAGCACCGCGATCGGCAGTGCCACCAGCATCGAGCCAGTCATCGACTGGGCGAACCACTCACCCACTGTGCCGATTCCTTTGGTCAACTCGCGGCAGCATCATGCACCATGCCGAGCAGGGTCTGCTTGGTAACGCTGCCGATCACTCGCGACGCCACCTTGCCCTGCTTGTCGATCACGATCGTCGCCGGGATCGAGCTCGGCGAAATCTTCTGGCCCCGGAACAGCAGCAGTTGCTTGCCGGCCGGGTCGTAGATGCTCGGGTACGGCACCTCGAAGGCTTCGACGAACTTCTTCGCCGGGGCCGGGTCCAGATCACGCGTGTTCAGGCCGATGAACTGGACGTTCGCGCCGAGCTCCTTGGCCGCGGCGGTGAAGTCCGGCGCCTCCTTGCGGCACGGCGGGCACCACGATCCCCACACGTTCAGGACGGTGACCTTGCCGGTCTGGTCGGCGAAGTTCCAGGCCTTGCCGTCGAGCGTGGTGCCCTTGAAGTCGGGCGCCTTCTGCCGGTCGGCCGGCGCGAAGCTGGAGACCCGGCCGCTACCGCTGACGAAACCGGTCTGGCCCTGACGGGTGTCCTTCACGTCCTGCCCGGAGCTGCAGGCCGTGGCGGCCAGCAGCAGGGCGGCCGCGACAGACGTCGTACGGAGGCTCCGCGCTCGAAGGAAGGGCATCACGCGCCGCCCGCGAACTTCTTGGGGTTCTTGACCGGGAGCAGGTCCTTGGCGGGCTCGGCGTAGCCGACCGAGACGATCGCGTCACCGTGGAAGGTGAACGAGGTCAGGCTGGCCAGGCTGCACTGCCGCTTGCGCGGGTCGTGCAGCATCCGGCGGTGCTCGACGGCGGACCGGACGATCCAGATCGGCAGCTGGTGCGACACGATCAGCGCCTCGTGCCCGGCCGCCTTCTGCCGGGCCGTCTCGATGGCGTCGCGCATCCGGCGTACCAGCTGGCTGTAGGGCTCGCCCCAGGACGGCTTCCACGGGTTGCGCAGCAGCCACCAGGCACTCGGCTGGCGCAGCGCGCCGTCGCCGACACCGAACTTCTTGCCCTCGAACTGGTTCGCCGCCTCGATCACCCGCTCGTCGATGTCGGGTGTCAGCCCGAACACCTTGGCGATCGGCTCCATGGTCTCCTGGGCCCGCTCCAGCGGCGAGCTGACCAGGTGCACGATGTCGCGGCCGGCCACGTGCTCGGCCACCCGGTCGGCCATCTTGCGGCCGAGCTCGGACAGGTGGAAGTCGGGGATCCGGCCGTACAGCACGCCGGTCGGGTTGTGCACCTCGCCGTGACGCATCAGGTGCACGACCGTCGTTTCGGTCACCGTTGCCGGTCCCTTCAGTTCTCTACGGCCGCTGCCGCGCGGGCGGCGGAGGCAAGTGCGGTCTCGAGCTGGGCCAGCGCGTCGTCGTCGATGGCGGCGCTCACGAACCAGGCCTCGAAGGCGCTCGGCGGCAGGTAGACGCCGGCGTCCAGCATGGCATGGAAGAACGCAGCGAATCTGGGCAGTACCTGGGCTCCGGCCCCGGCGAAGTCCCGAATCGGCTGCGCGCCTTCCGAAGACTCCACGAAGAAGACACTGAAGAGGTTCCCGGCGTTCTGTATGTAATGGGGCACACCCTCCTTGGACAGCGCCGTCGTGACGAGCTGCCGGATGGTGGCCGAGGTCTCGTCGAGCTTGGCGTAGACCTCGTCGGTCGCCAACCGGAGCGTGGTCAATCCGGCGGTGGTGGCGATCGGGTTACCCGACAGCGTCCCGGCCTGGTAGACCGAGCCCTCCGGCGCCAGGTGCGACATCAGGTCGGCCCGGCCGCCGAACGCGGCCGCGGGGAAGCCACCGCCCATCACCTTGCCGAACGTCATCAGGTCCGGCACGACGCCGTCGACGCCGTACCAACCGGACTTGGTGATCCGGAAGCCGGTCATCACCTCGTCGGAGATGAACAGCGCGCCGTTGTCCTTGCAGGTCTTGGCGAGGAAGGCGTTGAAGTTGTCCAGCGGCGGGACGACGCCCATGTTGCCGGGCGAGGCCTCGGTGATGACGGCGGCGATCTGGTCGCCGTACTGGGCGAAGGCGGCGGTGACGGCTGCCTGGTCGTTGTAGGGCAGGACGATCGTGTCGGCGGTGGTCGCTTCGGTGACACCCGGCGTACCCGGGATGCCGAGCGTGATGACGCCCGAGCCCGCCTGGGCGAGCAGTGCGTCGACGTGGCCGTGGTAGCAGCCGGCGAACTTCACGATCTTGGCCCGGCCGGTCGCGCCACGAGCCAGCCGGAGCGCCGACATGGTCGCCTCGGTGCCGGACGACACCAGCCGCACCTTGTCCACCGGGGTCCGCGCGACGATCTCCTCGCCGAGCTCGACCTCGGGGCGGGTCGGGGTGCCGTACGACGTACCGCGGCTGACCGCCTCCTGCACGGCGGCCGTCACCTCCGGGTGCGCGTGGCCGAGCAGCATCGGCCCCCAGGAGCAGACCAGGTCGACGTAGGTGTTGCCGTCGACGTCGGTGATGTGACATCCGTCACCGGAGGCCATGAAGCGCGGAACCCCGCCGACGGCGCGGAACGCGCGGACCGGGGAGTTCACCCCGCCCGGGGTGACGGCGGAGGCTCGGGCGAACAAGCTGGCTGACTGCTCAGTGAGGTCGGGCACGGCGGCCATTCTCCCCGACAGACCAGTACGCCGGGTGGGCGGGGAGCACGCTCTCATCGGGCAGATCTTGGAGTAAGCAGTCTCCAGGGGGTTCACAGGTGGGTTGTTACGCGCCAGTATGGGTACCCGGTGACCGTCCGTGCACTGTCTGCGCCCGACTCGTAACCCACACCCGGGACGTGCGTTAGACCCGATAACGGACGGTGGCACCGGTACAGACGAGAAGATTTGTCCGCAGTGTGGGGCGGGGCAGGTCGATGAGTCACGGAGGGGATCATCGATGGCGAAGGGCAAGCGTCGCGCCATGGGCGGGAGCGGGTGGCGTCAGGTGGCGCCACTGATCCCGCTGGCGTTGTTCGCGAGCGCGTTCACCGTCAGTGCCACCGACGATCCGGCCGTCGCGACCGCGGCGCTGGATCAGGGGTTGGGGAAGAACAACCCGGTCGTCGTACCGAAGCAGCCGATCGGAGACCCCGCGAACGTGGCGGTGCCCGGTGTGGTCGGCAACGGTGTCGACCCCGGTGAGCAGCCGACCCAAGTGGTCTCCGGCCTGTCTCGCAACGGCATTCCCAACGCGGCACTGAAGGCGTACTCGCGGGCTCAGCAGGTGATGGCGCAGGCCGACCCGACCTGTCAGTTGCCGTGGACCCTGGTGGCCGCGATCGGCCGGGTCGAGTCGAACCACGGACGCTTCGGCGGCAACTCGCTGATGACGAACGGGGTCGTCACGCCAGGCATTCTCGGCCCGCGGCTGGACGGTTCGGGCACGGCCAGGATCACCGACACCGACGGCGGCAAGCTCGACGGTGACGCGGCGTACGACCGCGCGGTCGGGCCGATGCAGTTCATCCCGCAGACCTGGCAGCTGATGGGCGTCGACGGTGACGGCGACGGGGTGAAGAACCCGCAGGACATCGACGACGCGGCGATGTCGACGGCCGTCTACCTGTGCTCCGGCACCGGCAACCTGTCCAAGGCTTCCGACCTCAACGCGGCCGTCCTGCGCTACAACCACTCCCAGCAGTACGTCGACCTGGTGATCAGCATCGCCAAGGCGTACGCGGGCGGCAGCTGGATCGCCGTCGGCAACGGCACCGAGGGCGACGATCAAGGTGTCGACCGGGCCGGTGGCGTGGTCGACGATCCGAGCATCGACGCTCCGGCCGACCAGAACCTGCCGCAGGCGGTCAACCTGCCGACGTACCCGGGGGTCAAGCCGACCCCGACGCCGACCATGGTCCAGGGCGGCGACGGCAAGCCGACGACGTCCCCGACCAAGCGGCCGCCGACGACGACCAAGCCGTCGACACCGCCGAGTTCGAAGCCACCGACGAGCAAGCCCAGCACCCCGCCGACCAGCAAGCCGCCGACGACCCAGCCGCCGGCCGCACCGCCCGTGATCGCGAAGCTGCAGACCTCGGTCGGCCTGATCGTCGGCACGGTCGGCAGCACGCTGACCGAGCTGACCGAGGCAGCCACCTACTGCCAGTCGGAGCTGTCGAAGGTGACCATCACCCACCCGACCCAGCAGCAACTGCAGAAATGCGTGACCGCGTTCCAGACCGGCGGCACCAAGGCCGTCGACCAGGTCATCCGCAACCTGCTCTCGCTGCTCGGTCTGCTCGGCGTCCTCGGAGGCGGCCTCCTCGGCGGCTGAGCAGACACCCCAAGGCCGGCGCGCCTGCCCCCACCCCTCCCTTAGGCGCGCCCCTGGCGACGCCACGGAACCTCTCCCCCCGGTTTCGTGGCGTCGCTCTTTACGTGATCAAGCGCTTAATTGAGGATCCTTCAGTTTCAGCTGAACCGCTTGGTGATCTGTTCCATCCGGTCGACCAGGTCGAGGTCGTAGGCGACGCCGGGGACGTAGAAGATGACGTAGTCGGCGCCGGCCTCGAGGGCCGCCTCGACCTTGTTCGCGATCTCGTCCTCGGTGCCGATCAGGTTGTCGCGGTCGAACCGCTCCCGGTTCATCGGGCCGAGCGCCTTCGCGGTCGCCAACTGCGGGTCGTCACCCTTGTCGATCGGGAACGCGTTGATGCCGGTCGACTTGATGATCTCGTCGTAGTCGCGGCCGATCGCGTCGCAGTGACCCTTCAGGATCGCCGCCTTCTCCTTGATCACCTCGGGGTTGCCGCCGCCGATGTTGGCCGCGTCGGCGTACTTGGCGACCAGCTTCAGGGTGACGTTCGGGCCGCCGCCACCGATCCAGAAGCTCGGGTGCGGCTTGCGGACGCCCTTCGGCTCGTTGATCGGCTTGTCGATCGAGTAGTACTTGCCGTCGAAGACCGGCTCGTCCTCGGTCCACATCTTGTAGATGATCTCGGTGGCCTCGCGGAACGCGCCCATCCGGTCCTTGAGCTCCGGCCACTCGTAGCCGTACGCCTTCCATTCGTGCTCGTACCAGCCCGCGCCCAGTCCGGCGTACAGGCGGCCGTGGCTGGCGACGTCGACGGTCGAGGCGATCTTGGCGTAGAGCGCGGGGTTGCGGTAACCGTTGCAGCCGACCATCTGGCCGATGTTCACCCGCTTGGTGTCACGCGACAGCGCCGCGGTCGTGGTCCAGGCCTCGAAGGTGCTCTCGGTGCTCGGCTCCGGCACCGTGTGGAAGTGGTCGAACAGCCAGATCGAGTCCCACGATCCTTCGTCGGCCTTCTTCGCGACGGCCGTCATCGCCTCCCACTGTTCGACGGGGTCGCTGAACCCCGCCAGATCCATCTTCCACCCTTGTGGAACGAACAATCCGAACCGTGTAGTCATGCCTCCATCCAATAGGTGAGGTGCCGAGCCGGTCCAGCACCTCACCTACTGAATAACCACTGAATAACCACACTCCAGCTTCTGAATCCCTACCGGGCGCTCAGCACTCCGGCACCGAAGGCGGCGCCGTCACGATGGACGGCCCTGGCGGCGAGGACGGTGTTGAGCAGGATCGGAGGCAGCTTGCCGCCGAACTCCTGCCTGGTGAGGGCGGCCACTCCGGCCGCTGACGGGGCCGAGGCGGAAGTACCGAAGAAGCGGCACTGGCCTTCCACCGCGGTCGGGCAGGTGCCGGAGCCGAACGGTCCGACACCGCTGACCGAGACGCCGTCCGAGGCGGTCCAGTACGGCGCCGGGAAGCTCCGGGAGAGCGGTCCACTGGTTCCCTTGCACGGACCGGGCTTGCCGCCCGGGCAGCGCGTGGTGGTGATGATCTGGGTCGGGCCGGCCGCGCTGAACGCCTCCAGCGCGATCGTCTTCGGGTCGACCGAGGTGCTGGCGTTGACGGCGCCGGCGCTGGTCGCGAAGCCCAGGTAGTTGGAGTCCGGGTTCATCGAACCGGCCCGCTCCGGCGGGTCGATCGTCTGTACGCCGGCCGACAGCGCGCGCCAGCGCAGGTCGAGCACCGGCGCCTTCTTGGCCGACGAGGTGCCCTGGACGTCCACGACCAGCTTGGCGGGCTGCGCCACTCCGGTCGTGTTCTCGTAGATGAACTGCTCGATGGTGTCGCCGACGCCGTCGGCCTGGACGGCGTTGCTGGCCGCGAGGCACTTGGTGCCGGTGGCATCCATCAGGTACAGGTTCAGGTCGGTGAATCCGCCCTGGCCCGCAGTCGGGAAGACAGCGCGCGGCTCACTCCACTGCAGCGTCGGCATGACCGTCGCACCCGGCAGCAGGTTGAGGTCGTACGTCGTGTCGTCGCCACGCAGCTTCACCACGTTGTCGACCGCGTTCGGGCAGCCGGTGAACGGTCCGACGGCTCCGTCGGCTCCCTTGCCGGTACCGATGGCGGTGACCCGCGGTGCGTGCCGGCCGCCGAGGTTGCCGGCCGACGAGCTGACCCAGATGCCGTGCTGGGCGAGGCCTTCAGCGGTCGCCGCACCGATGCCCTGCTGGAAGGCCGGCTCGTCGTCGAGCGCGATGTCCTCGGCGATCATCGTCACGCCCGCGTTGGCGAGTTCGTGGAACGCCTCGACGTACTCGGCCGTGGTGTCCCGCGTACTGGCGTAGGCGAGCTTCGCCTGCGGGGCGATGTCGTGGATGATCTCGAGCATCGCGGTGCCCTCGTCATCGTCGTACGCCGCCTGCCGCAGGACCTGTACGTCGGCCGGCAACTCGCCCTGCGCGACGGACTCGGCCAGGTGATCGACATCGCCGGAGATGGCGCCGACCTTCTGCCCCTTGCCGGTCAGCCCACTGGCCTGAGCCAGGTCCGCCTTGTGCAACTGCACGCTCTCGGCCTCGATCGGCCCCACGTCGACGGCCGGCCTCAGCGAGGGCCGCAACGCACTCACCCAACCGAGCGACGCGACCGCATCGAGCTTGTCGTACGGCACCGTCGTGGACAGCAAGCCCGTCGTCGGCAGATCGGCCCCCGGCACGGCCTTGAAATCAGCCGCGTTCTTCAGCACCGACACCCCGAGCGAGGTGAGCGACGCTTCCTGCTGATCAGTCACCGGCGAGGCGGCATAGATCTGCACCCCGATCCGCCCGCTGTTGCTGATCCCCAGCGAACGCGCCTCCGGCGAGGCCGTACTGATCTTCGCCTTCGAAGCCGCGGCCGCCAGCGCCGCACTGTCCCTCAACAGCGTTGGAATCTTGGACGGTTGAGCCGCCACCGGTGCGGCCACAGCCGGTTGCACCACCGCCGCGGCAACCAAAGCCGGAGCAATCAACAACAAACTGCTCACCAGATACGTCGACTTCTTCATAGAGAGCCCCTCCCCTAGCCTCACGAACCTCGCACCACCGTGACGCAGCAACCAGACCCTGTCCAGAGCTTCATCCGACAACGAGGGGAAACCCCATCTACCCGTCCAAGTTCAGTCAACTGTTCACCGAATCGACCCCGTTGATCGCCAACGGCAACCACACCCGCGACACCCCACCCGAGGAAGGCGGCCGCTGGCCGGTCAGCGTCGTACTACGCCCGCCCACCGACTCCCCACTGAGCCGAACCCTCGACCACCTGACCACCGAAGCAGCAGCCCTGGCCGGCGACGGCCACTGGCAAACCGGCCAGCTCGGCTCCGCGCACCTCACCGTCCGGGCCCTCGAGCTCTACCGCCCCACCGTCGACCCCGACGAGCCGGCCATCAAGCGCTACCGATCCGCCATGGACCGGGCAGCCACCGGCCCCGCCCGCGTCGAAGTCACCGGCCTCACCCTCACCCCCGGCACCGTGATGGCCTGCGCAGTCCCTCTCGACGACCAGGCCGACCTCTTCATGGACCAACTCAGATTCGAACTGGGCGCCGACGCCTGGCACGAACTCCCGTACGGCCGCCGCGACATCTGGTACCTGAACCTCCTCCACTTCACCGCCGACATCCCCAACCCGGCTCGGCTCATCGACTGGGTCCGAGCCAACCGCGAAACCGCCTGCGGAGAGGTCACGATCGACAAGGCCGAGCTGGTGCGGTTCTGGCATGCGC
The DNA here is from genome assembly GCF_040681515.1 of Kribbella sp. NPDC051718. NCBI lineage: Bacteria > Bacillati > Actinomycetota > Actinomycetes > Propionibacteriales > Kribbellaceae > Kribbella > Kribbella sp. NPDC051718. Next base: position 792,383 of record NZ_JBFAYZ010000001.1, read on the forward strand.
CGGCCGGCTCGCGGCCGCTGGTGCGGCCTGAAGTACTGGGCAGCACTTACCTCAGGAACCGGTTCCGTGGGGGGAATCTTGCGGAGTGAGAGCGCTCTAGTTCCGGAACCGGTGGGGTATTGACGGGGAGGGGTGGAGGGCTGAGAGTCGGGCGCGACGCGTGCGTGAGGCTCGCGCAGCGAAGCTGGAGGAGTCGCCCATGCCCAGGTGGCCTGTCAATCGATCGATTCGTTCCAGACGGCGGACGGCGGTGGTCAGCTCCGTCGCGTTGCTGGCCGGACTGCTGCCGCTCGGCGTGGCGGCTCAGGCCAATGCCGACGACCCGGCGCCGCTCGTGCTCGCGGCGTTCGAAGGAGGCGAGCAGTTCGCCTCACCGCCCAACGCCGGCATCTTCGCCTGGGGCAGCGATGCCGACGACCCGCCGACGATGGAGTTCCAGGCCCGCGCCGACGCCCCGGTCGGCGGCAAGGTGCTGCACGGCACGTACAACATCAGCGGGTACGGCGGTTTCAGCCACGACGTGCAGTACGACCAGAACCCGCTCGACTGGTCGGCGCACAAGGGCATCCGGTTCTGGTGGTACGGCCAGAACACCGCGCCGCTGCCGCCCGGCTCGGGCAAGCGGATCTTCTTCGAGATCAAGGACGGCGGCGCGAACGCCGAGGCGTCGGAGCTGTGGAACACCAGCTTCACCGACGACTGGCAGGGCTGGCACCTGGTCGAGATCCCGTTCGCGGACCTCGCCTACCGCGGTGACTACCAGCCCGTCGGCGGTATCGACCACGTGCTCAACCTCGACAAGATGTGGGGCTACGCGATCACCATGCCGGTCGGGACTCCTGGTGAGTTCGCGATCGACCAGGTCGAGGTCTACGGCAAGGCCGACCCGGCGCTGAAGGCGAGCATCGTCACCGACGCCGACGTCTACCCGGTGAAGGAAGGCGGTACGGCGAAGGTCAAGATCAGCCTCGCCACCACCGGATCCGTACCGCTGGAAGAGCCCGTCACGGTCGAGTACCGCACCGGGACCGGCACCGCCGGAGCAGGCGACTACACGCCGGTCTCGGGCGTCATCACCTTCCCTGCCGGTACGGCGTCAGGCGCCTCCCAGACCGTCAAGGTCATCACCCAGCGCGACACCACGGCCGAGGTCGCCGAGACGATCCCGCTGGACCTGACCGTCACCGGCGCCAAGCCACCGGTCACCCAGCCGAAGGTCGTCATCAACGCGCACGACCTCCCGTACCTGAACCCGGCCCTGCCCGTGAAGGCCCGCGTCCAGGACCTGCTCGGCCGGATGACGCTGGCCGAGAAGGTCGGCCAGATGACCCAGGCCGAGCGCAACGCGCTGCGTTCCAAGAGCGACATCGCGACCTACGCCCTCGGCTCGCTGCTGTCCGGCGGTGGCTCCGTACCGTCGCCGAACACCCCGGCCTCCTGGGCCGCGATGATCGACACCTTCCAGCTGAACGCGCAGGCGACCCGCCTGCAGGTACCGCTGATCTACGGCGTCGACGCGGTGCACGGCCACAACAACGTGATCGGCGCGACGATCCTCCCGCACAACATCGGGATCGGCGCGACCCACGACGAGGAACTGGCCGAGAAGACCGGTGAGGTCACCGCGGCCGAGGTCCGGGCCACCGGCATCCCGTGGGACTTCGCGCCCTGCCTCTGCGTCGTCCGCGACGACCGCTGGGGCCGCTCGTACGAGGGCTACAGCGAGGACCCCGCGCTCGTGAAGGTGATGGCCGGCGTCATCACCGGTATGCAGGGCAAGGCCGACGGCAGCGAGCTGAACAAGTACAACAAGGTGCTCGCGACCGCCAAGCACTACGCCGGCGACGGCGGTACGACGTACGGATCGTCCACGACGGGTAGCTACAAGATCGACCAGGGCATCACCAAGGTCACCCAGCAACAGCTCGAGGACATCCACCTCGCGCCGTTCAAGACCGCGGTCGACCTGGGCGTCGGCACCGTGATGCCGTCGTACTCGAGTGTGCAGATCGTCGACGACAACGGCGCGACCATCAGCGGCCCGACCAAGATGCACGGCGACGCCGCGCTGATCAACGGCACGCTGAAGGACAAGCTGGGCTTCAAGGGCTTCGTGATCAGCGACTGGCAGGCGATCGACCAGCTGCCGGGCGACTACCCGAGCGACATCCGGACGTCGATCAACGCCGGCCTCGACATGATCATGGTGCCGACCAACTACCAGGGCTTCACCCAGGGCCTGACCGACGAGGTCACCGCCGGCCGGGTCACCCAGGCCCGGGTGGACGACGCCGTCAGCCGGATCCTGACCGAGAAGTTCCGGCTCGGCCTGTTCGAGCACCCGTACGCCGACAAGACCCGGCTCGGTACCGTCGGCTCGGCCGCCAACCGCGCGGTCGGCCGGGAGGCGGCGGCCAAGTCGCAGGTGCTGCTCAAGAACGACGGCAACCTGTTGCCGTTGGCACCGACCGCCAAGGTCTACGTGGCCGGCAGCAACGCCAACGACCTGGGCAACCAGATGGGCGGCTGGAGCATCACCTGGCAGGGTGGCTCCGGCAACACCACCACCGGTACGACGATCCTCGACGGGATCAAGCAGGTCGCACCGAGCGCCACGTTCAGCCAGGACGCCTCGGCGCCCCTGACCGGGTACGACGTCGGCGTGGTCGTCGTCGGCGAGAAGCCGTACGCCGAAGGCATCGGTGACGTCGGCAACGGTCACACGCTCGGCCTGACCACCGCTGACAAGGCAGCGGTGGACAAGGTCTGCGGCGCGATGAAGTGTGTCGTGCTGGTCGTCTCCGGTCGCCCGCAGGTGATCGCCGACCAGCTCGGCAAGATCAACGCGGTCGTCGCGTCCTGGCTGCCGGGCACCGAAGGCGCCGGCGTGGCGGACGTACTGTTCGGCAAGAAGCCGTTCAGCGGGCGGCTGCCGGTCACCTGGCCGAAGTCGGAAGCCCAGGAGCCGATCAACGTCGGCGACGCGGCCTACGACCCGCAGTACCCGTTCGGCTGGGGTCTCACCACGCAGGCATCGGCTCGTGAGAACGTCTCGGACACCCGGAACGACCTGCGGCGCAGGGCTGGGTCCGATGCGAACGTCGTCGCTGCCACCGCGCATCTCGACCAGGCTCTGAAGGTCAAGGACTGGTCGGGGCCGCAGGCAACGACTGTGCTGGCCGAGCTCGGTCAGGCTGCGGCGGCTCTGCAGCTGACCAAGGCGGACACGTCCAACGAGGACGACGCCATCGTCACCGGCGCCCGCTGGATCGCCCAGAACAAGATCGGCCAGAACCTCACCGAGGCGGCATCGAAGCTCACCTCCGATGCCGAGCACCTGGCCCTCGGCGGCGAGCTCAGCAACGCGATCGCGAAGCTGACCGCGGCGTACAACCTGTAAATCCAAGACGAGGGGGTCGGCGAGTTGCACCTCGCCGGCCCCCTCTGCTTTCTCAGACCGCAACCAGCTCGCGGTCATTCGATGGTGCCGGCTGAGCGGCAGACAGCTTGTTCGGCCACCATGCCTTGCGGCCGAGCAGGACCATGATCGATGGCAGCATCACGATCCGGACCAGGGTGGCGTCGATCAGTACGGCGACCGCCAGGCCGACCCCCATCTGCTTCATCTCGATCATCCCGAGCGATGCGAAGACGGCGAACACCGAGACCATCACCGCCGCCGCGCTCGTCACCACGCCGGCCGATTCGGTGATGCCCTTGCGTACCGCCTCTTGCGGCGACAGCCCGTCGCGGACTCCCTCACGGATCCGCCCGAGGACGAACACGTGGTAGTCCATCGACAGCCCGACCAGGATGACGAACAGGAACACCGGGATCCACGACACGACGAACCCGGGTGAGGTGAAGTCCAGCAACCCTTCGGCCCAGGTGTGCTGGAAGACCAGCGACAGTACGCCGAAGCAGGCCGCCACCGACGCCAGGTTGAGCAGCGTCGTGACGAGCGCGATCGCCAGGCTGCGGAAGGTGAACGCCATCATCACGAGCGTCAGGATGAGCACGAACGCAATCACATAAGGCAGTTGATCCCGCTGGTGCTGCCCGTAGTCGACCGACTGCGCCGTCTCCCCGCCGACCGCCCACCGCGTCGATGCCAGAGCCTGCGGAGCCAGCTCATCACGCAGTTTCTCCAAAGCCAGCCGCGCATCCTCACTCGTATCCGGCCGCACCGACACCAACGTCAGTACGGCGGTATCCCCCGCCCGCCTCATCTCACTACCTGCCACGAACTCGCCGCCGCTGACCGCCTCGTTCTGCAGGTCGGCCAGCTTCGCTGCCGCACCATTGCCCTGCGCAACGACCTCGAAGCTCATCCCCTGTGAAGGAAACGCCTTCTGTAGCGCAGACATCGTCTTCACTTCAGGAATGCTCTGCGGCAGAGTATCCAAGCCACCCGGCTCGGTCTTCATCCCCAGCGCCGGTACTGCGAGCGCCACCACGGCGACGGTCGAGATCACCAGTGCGACCTTGGGGAAGCGCAGTACGGGAGCCAGAATCCGCCGGCTGATGCCACCCGGCCCGATGCGACGGTTGAGCCGCCACAGCAACGGAACGCGCGGCCGGTCGACCCGGTGGCCGAGCTTCACCAACAGCGCCGGCAGTACGGTGAGCGACCCGAGTACCGCCACCGCGACGACGACGATCGTCGCCGTGGCCATCGAGGAGAAGACCGGGTCCTGCGCGACATACAGGCCCGCCATCGAGACGATGACCGCGAAGCCGGAGACCACCACCGAGTGCCCCGACGTCGCCGCGGCGATCTCGACAGCGTCGACGGTGCCATGACCTCTCCGCCGCTCCTCGCGCTCGCGTTTGAGGTAGAAGAGTGAGTAGTCGACGCCGACGGCCATGCCGATCAGCAGGACGACGTTGGCCACCGAACCACCGTCGGGGAAGGCGTACGACAGCGGTGCGTAGAACCCGAGTGCCGCGCCGACCGCCGAGAATGCCAGCAGGACAGGGATTCCGGCCGCGATCAACGCACCGAAGGCGAGCAGCATCAAGCCGAAGGTCAACGGCAGGCTGATCTTCTCGGCCCGGGCGAGGTCCGAGCCGACCTGCTTCCAGATCCCCTTGTCCAGCGAGGCGCCACCGGCCTGCTCGATCGTCAATGACGGATTGGCCTTCTGCACCTCACTGGTTGCTGCGAGCAACTTGTCGACGTTGTCCGCGGCGTCGTCCTCGTTGCCCTTCAGCGAGATCGGCAGCAGCGCCGCCTTGCCGTCGCCCGACCAGACCGGTTGCCCCACTTCAGCTACGGCGTCGATCGCCGTCATCTTCTGCCGCAGTTGCGCGAACGCCGCCGTCGCTGCCGCCTTGTCCAGCTTTTGGCCGGCATCGGTCACCAGCACGGTCTCGCTCGGCTTCCCCTCCAGCCCCGCATCGCGGATCAACTCCGACGCCGTCCCCGACTGCCCGATCCAGGTGTCCTCGGCCTTCGTCTTCTGGGTGGGTATCGCGACCATCAACCCGACCGCGACGACGACGAGCATCAGCCACAAGCCGATCGCCCGCCCTGGATGGGTAGCACTCCAGCGCGCGACGCGCACCGTCACCGATCCCCTGCTCATCCTGGTTAGCCCTCTCGCCGTCCCCGTACGGGCGCTGTACCCGCTGATGACGAGCCTGGCGGCTGGCTGCCGAGTTCTCAGGAGTGTCAGCCCCCGTCGCCTGGTGGTGGTAGGTCTACCTCGCGCTTTGTCCTGCCTGGATATTCGTCCCAACCAGATCGCCGATGCGCGCGTCTCAGTCGGTGCCAGGCCAACGGGGCACGGCCACGCCTACGTCGAACCAACCGTCGGCGGCCGCCCGGCCGACAAGACAGCCCTAACCCAAACCCTCAACCACGCCACCCAAACAGTCACCCTCGTCGGCTGACCCACCGACGGCGTACCCCACCGGGTGAAGGACTCGAATGGGTTCCTCAGACCAGCGCACCTCGCACCAGCACTCGCATCGCGCCCTGCGGCGTTCTCCAACTTTGTGCTCGACCTGAGTGTTCCTGCCCGGCCGAGACGCTCACGTCGAGCACAAAGTGGGCGCGGGCCACTGGTTAGGCGGGGATGGTTCTCGAGCGGAGGCGGCGGAGCATTCGGGCGTCTTCGAAGCCTACGGCTCGGGCTGCAGCCTCGACGGTGGTGCCGTGGCTGATGAGGTGTTCGGCTCGTTCCAGGCGGAGGAGTTGTTGGTAGCGCAAGGGGGTCAGGCCGGTGGCCTGGGTGAAGATCCGGGTCAAGGTCCGCTCGCTCACGCCTACGCCGGCGGCCAAGTCGGCTAGGCGGAGCTGGTCGGCGTACCGGCTGTCGATGATGTCTTGGACGCGGTGGGCGAGGTCGTTGAGGTGGCCGCGGTGGCGGAGCATTGCGCTTTCCTGGCGGTCGTCTCCGTTGCGGCGCGCGTAGACGACCATCTGACGAGCGACTCGTGCCGCCGCCTCGGCTCCGCGGGCGGCGGCGACCAGGTGTAACGCGAGGTCGATCCCGCTGGCGATCCCGGCCGAGGTGATTACCCGGTCGTCCACGACATAAAGGACATCGCGGACCATGTGCGCCTTCGGGTACCGCGCGGCAAGCTCGTCAGTCAGGTCGTGGTGCGTCGTGTAGCGCCGCCCGTCGAGCAGACCAGCGGCACCGAGCGCGTCGGCGCCGGAGCACACGCTGGCGACCGAACCACCGCCCGCGTGATGAGCCCGCAGCCGTTGCTTGGCCATCGCCGACATGTGCGGAGTCGGCGTGAAGGCAGGCGGCCGCCAGCCCGGTACGACGATCAGGTCGGCGCACCCGAGCTCCGGCCACTCCGACTGCGCCCTGATCGGCACCCCTTGGGCGGTGACGATCTCCGCCGACTCCGCGACGTAGGTCAGGTCGTAGCCGTACCCGAGGTCGTTCGCGGTCGAGAACACCTGGGCCGGACCGGCGAGGTCCAGCAGGTGGAGTTTCGGCAGCAGGAAGAAGACGACCCGGGTAGGCATGATCCGGTCAGGATGCCAGAACCGGCGGCGCCACCTCGTCGAGTGTCCGGATGGTGGCGAACCGGCCGGCCAGCACGAACTCGGTCCGCTCCGCGATCGTCGCCGTCGACAGCGTCCGCGGATCGGCCAGGATGTCGGCCAGCGACGCGTCGGCCGGCATCGTCCAGTGCGGCAACGGCATGGTCGCCGTCGCCTCGGTCACGAACGTCACGCCGTACCCGAGGTCGGAGGCGACCCGCGTCGTCGTCTCGCAGCACTGCTCGGTCCGGATCCCGCTGACGACGACCTCGCGGACGCCGTGCTCAGTGAGGACTTGCTGCAGATTGGTCGTGGTGAAGGCATTGTGCGAGGTCTTCCTGATCACCGGCTCACCGTCGGCGGGCTCGAGACCCTCGATGAAGCGCACATGGCCGCTCGCCGGGTCGAAGGCGCCGCCGGTACCGGGCTCGGTGTGCAGCACCCAGACCACCAGGTCGCCGTTCGCCCGGGCGGCGCGCACGAGCCGGTTCACCCGGTCCGCGATGTCGGGGTGGTCGACGACGCTCCAGTTCTCCCGGACACGGAAGGATTCCTGGACGTCGATCACAAGCAGAGCTGTCTGAGTCATGCCTCCATCGTCGACGCTCCCAGGCTCCGGAGATAAGGCTTCAACCAGCCCGGAGCCGGACGGATCTGGTCAACCACCCAGCAACACTGGCCGATATCGGCCAGTCATCGGACGAATTCGAACCGTTACAAACTATTCCAAACACTGGACAACCCTGCTTACAGTGCCCGGGTCGGCCATGTGCACGCTCTCCCGCCGACGACCGCCCAGCACAAGTGAGGGGATTCCATGTCAGACAACCTGCCCCGCCGGCAAGTACTGCGAACCGCCGGCGCGCTCGGACTCGGCGCCGCCACGGCCGGTGCACTGAGCAGCACCGCGGACGCCAGCCCGGATAGGGTCGCGGCCATGAATGCGCAGCACGGTCATGGAAAGCTGGAGATCCGCAAGGATCCGTTCGGCACCACTCCGGAAGGCGTCGGGGTGGACGTCTACACGTTCACCAACGGCCGGACCACGATCTCGATGCTCACCTGGGGTGCGACCATCCAGCGGGTCGAGACGCCGGACCGGCGCGGCCGGGTCGAGAACATCAGCCTCGGCTTCGACAACCTGCCCGACTACGCGGCGCTCAGCCCGTACTTCGGCGCCACCGTCGGCCGGTACGGGAACCGGATAGCCAAGGGCAGGTTCACCCTCGACGGCCACACGTACCAGATCCCGATCAACAACGGCGAGAACGCGTTGCACGGCGGCACGATCGGCTTCGACAAGAAGGTCTGGAAGGCCAAGGTCGTGAAGACCGACAAGGCCGTCGGCGTCGCGTTCACCTACGTCAGCCCGGACGGCGAGATGGGCTTCCCGGGCGAGCTGACCAGCACTGTCACGTACACGCTCGACAAGCAGGACAACCTGCGGATCGACTACCTCGCGACGGTGGCCGGCAAGCCGACCGTGCTCAACCTGACCAACCACGTGTACTTCAACCTGGCCGGTGAGGGCACCGGCTCGATCGACGGCCACGTGCTGGAGTTGAAGGCCGCGAAGTACACGCCGGTGGACGCGGGCCTGATCCCGACCGGCGAGCTGGCTGCGGTGGCCGGTACGCCGTTCGACTTCAACCACCCCACCGCGATCGGCAAGCGGATCCGCGACGACCACCCCCAACTGGTGATCGGGCGTGGGTACGACCACAACTTCGTCCTCAGTGGCAAGCCCGACCACGACGGCCTGCGGTTCGCCGCCCGCTTCTGGGAACCGAGTGAGGGTCGCACGGTGACCGTGCACACCAGCCAGCCCGGCGCCCAGTTCTACAGCGGCAACTTCCTCGACGGCACCTTCCAGGGGATCGGCAACAAGGCGTACCGCCAGGGCGACGCCTTCGCCTTCGAGACCCAGCACTTCCCCGACTCCCCCAACCACCCGACGTTCCCCTCCACCGTCCTCCGCCCCGGCCAGACCTTCACCTCCACCACCGTCTACACCTTCGGCACGAAGTAACCCGAGCCCCCGGACGGAGCTGCGCGGCCCTCCCCGCGCAGCTCCCCCACCGCGCCGCCGCCTATCGCCGCCAGACCGTCCCCTGGCGGTCGCGGCCGGTCCATTGCTCCAGCGCGACGATCTGCTCGACCGCACCTGCGCCCAGCTCCCGTTCCAGCAGCCAGTACGCAAGGTCGATGCCGGCCAGCCACCCACTGCCGCAGGTGACCAGATCGCCATCGTCGACGATCCGCGCATCGATCACCTCAGCCCACTCGGCCAGCCGCGCGTAGTCCGCCCGATGAGTAGTCGCCGGACGCCCGTTGATCAGCCCAGCAGCACCAAGCAGCAACGCCCCCGAATCGATCCCGGCAAGCACCAGCTCGTCACCCCGGTCGCCTTCGCTTCAGCCAATTGCCGAGGGATGACACCCCGCTCGATCTCCTCCAAGATCCACCCACCCGCCACCGCAAGCACGCGAGCCTTGGCGTTGGCGAACACCGCGTACGTCGCCAGCACATCCACCTCGGCGAAACCGTCGAACACCAACACATCGATCCTCATGAAGCTCCAGCCTGCCCGGACTTACGGAGTACAAGGAGTGGCTTGATGGACCGTGTTGGCTAGATTCGAGCCATGCGGATGATTGCGGTGCTGGCCATCGAGGGGGCTGTCGGGCTGGAGTTGGCCGGGGCTTGTCAGGTGTTTGCGGCTGCCCATGATCCGGTCAGTGGGGAGCCGTTGTACGACGTACGGGTGTGCGGTGACCGAGCCGGTACTACGGTGCGCGCGCACCGGCTCGAGATCTTCCGCGCCCAAGCGCCCTACAGCTTCGAAGAGGCGTTGGAGGCCGACACGATCATCGTGCCTGCGGCATACACCGCGTCGGAAGAGGTGGTCGAGCTCGTGCGGGAAGCGCATCGGCGTGGGATCCGGATCGCGTCGATCTGCACGGGTGCGTTCACATTGGCCGCGGCAGGACTGCTTGATGGGCGGATGGCCGCGACGCATTGGGCGCACGCGGAGCGGTTCGCTCGCGAATATCCGCAGGTCGAGGTGGCGACCGATGTGCTGTACCTCGACGACGGCGATCTGCTGACCTCGGCAGGAGTGACGGCCGGGCTCGACCTCTGCCTTCACCTGGTACGCCGCGACCACGGCTCGGCGATCGCCGCCAACGTGGCACGGCGACTGGTGATGGCGCCGCATCGTGATGGCGGGCAGGCCCAGTTCATCACCGCCCCGACCGTCGCCGGCGAGGGTTCGCTGGAACCGGTGATGCGCTGGATGCAAGAGCACCTGGCCGAGCCGCTGTCGCTCGCCTCGATCGCCGCCCACGCGTCGATGAGCACCCGCACGCTGAGCCGCCAGTTCCGAGCGCAGACCGGTAGTACTCCGCTCCAGTGGCTCATCCGCCTACGCATCGACCGAGCCCAGGAACTCCTCGAAACCACCGACCTCACGATCGACCAGATCGCCACCACCTGCGGCTTCGGCAGCCCACTCCTCCTCCGCCAGCACTTCACCAAAGCCCTCGCGACCACCCCAACGGCGTACCGACGGACCTTCGCCCCGATTAGCCTGCCCGGGTGACGATTCTGGCGGAGTACGACGACGCGTGGGCCGGGCAGTACGCGGCATTGGCGGCGGAGTTGCGGGAGGCCTTCGGTGACGCGGTGACCGAGGTGGAGCACATCGGCAGTACGGCGGTGCCCGGGCTGGTCGCGAAGCCAGTCATCGACATCGCCGCCCGGGCAGTCTCGCTAGAAGTTGCCTCCGGCAAGGATTCGAGTCTTGCCGAGCTTGGCTTCCAGTACGAGCCGGCCGGGCCGCCCAGGCGACGCACGTACACCCGTGTCGTAGACGGCGTCCTCACCAGCAACCTGCACGTGTTCTCCACCGAGGTCTGGGACGGCCTCAACCAGCGCATCCTGCGCGACCACCTCCGCGCAACGCCGGAAGCCGTCCGCCGGTACTCCGAACTGAAGCGCCGACTCGCCACCGAAGGCCTCACCGGCTTCGACTACACCGCCGCCAAGACGACCCTCATCCAGGAGCTCACCGACGACGCCCGCCGACTCCGCGGCCTGCCGTCCGTCCCCGTCTGGGAAACATAGGCGCGAGCTGGGAACCTAGGCGCCGTCGGAACGACCTAGGCCGTCTTGATCGCGCCGCCGTCGATCAGGTAGTCGGCGCCGACGATGCTGGCCGCGCGAGGTGAGCAGAGCTGGACGACGAGCGCCGCGACCTCTTCCGGCTCGATCAGCCGGCCGGTGAGCATGCCGACCTGCTGCGGCAGGCCCGCGAGCAAGTGCTCCAGCGGAATCCCGAGCTGCCGCGCCAGCTGACCGCCGTACCCGGCCTCGCTCTCCCACAGCGCCGTACGAACCGGCCCCGGCGACACCGTGTTGACCCGCACGCCCTTCGGCCCGAACTCCTCCGCCAGCGCCTTGCCCAGCGCAGTCAGCGAAGCCTTCGCCGTCGTATACGCGACCGGCCCACTGGACGGCACCCGCGCGCCGTTCGACGAGATGTTGACGATCGCACCGGACTGCCGGATCAAGCTCGGCAGCGCCTCACGCGTCACCTTGACCGCGGCGAAGAAGTTCAGGTCGAAGATCTGCCTCCACGCGTCATCGGCGAAGTCGAGGAACCCAGCGGTCGCATCGCCCTCCCCACCACCGACGTTGTTCACCAGCAGGTCGATCTCGCCGACCTCCGCCAACGCCGCCTCGACCAACCGCTGCGGCCCAGCCGGATCCGACAGATCCACCTGTACTGCGAAAGCCCCCGTCTCCCGAAGCTCCGCAGTACTCGTGCGGGCAGCCGCGACGACGCGGACGCCCTCCTCGACAAGCTGCTCGACGACGGCCAGCCCGATCCCCCGGCTCGCACCGGTGACGAGTGCCGTCTTGTCATTCAACTGGAGATCCATGAGCGGAACCCTCTCGCTAGTTGCATCTGAAGTGATGTCAAAAACGTACAACTTGCAACACCAATGACGCAAGTAGGATCGAAGATGGCACCAGGGAGTAGTCTTTGGGCTATGAGTGAAGTCACCGCCCGTCCACTGCGCGCCGACGCCGAGCGCACCGTGCGGACGATCATGGAGGCCGCCGAGCGGACCCTCGGCCGCAACCCGGCGGCGACGATGGAAGAGATCGCCGCCGCGGCCGGCGTCGCCCGGACGACCGTGCACCGGCGGTTCGCGACCCGCGACGTACTGATCACCGCGATGGCGACCTGGGCGACCCAGCAGCTCGCGGACGCGGTCGAGGCGGCCCGGCCGGAGTCGTCACCGCCGCTCGTCGCGCTCTACCAGGCGACGGCGAACGTACTGCGGGTCAAGATCTCCTGGGGCTTCTCGATGAACACCGCCTTCGCCCAGGACGGCGAGAGCGCGCGGATCTACGCCGGCGTGGTCGAGCGCTGCGACCAGTTGTTCCGCCGGACCCAGGAGGTCGGCATCCTCCGCGCGGACGTCGATCCGGTCTGGGCTCGCCGGGTGTACTACGCCCTGATGCACGAGGCCTGCCAGAACGTCTCGACCGCCGACGCCGACGAGGCCGACACCGACGCGCTCGCGACGCAGCTGATCGACACCCTGCTCCGCGGCCTCGGCACCCCGAACCCCCAGCTCACCTGACCGGCAGCGACCCGCTGGACCACGAGCGAAGGGTTACCTAACCCGCTTAGGGTCGGAGGTATGACGGAACCGGTGCTCGATATCCCGTTCGCGGACGCGTTCCAGTTCGACCCCTCGCCGACGTTCGCCGAGCTGCGCGAAGGCCGCCCGGTGGCGCGGGTGCGCACGCTGGCAGGAGCCGAGGTCTGGCTGGTGACCCGGTACGACGATGTGCGCATGGTGCTCGCCGACCCACGATTCTCCCGCGCGGCAGTCGTCAAGCAGGGCGCCCCGAGAGTCGCGCTGGCCAAGCCGATGCCGAACAGCCTCACCACCACCGACCCGCCCGAGCACACCCGCTTGCGCAAACTGGTGTCGACGACGTTCGCGCACCGTCGGATCGAGCGCAACCGCCCCTGGGTCGCGGAGCTGTCGGCGCAACTGGCCGACGACGTCGCGAAGGCCGGCGACGGCGCGGACCTCCGGGAGCTCGTCGCGCTGCCGTTGCCGATCCAGGTGATCTGCCAGCTGCTCGGCGTCCCGTACGCCGATCGCGACCAGTTCCGCGAATGGACGGAACTCGGGTACAGCATGCGGATGGCGGAGAAGGATCTCGTCGAGCAGGCGATGACCGACCTGACGGCGTACATCGACGAGCTGGTCACCCGCAAGCTCGCGACCACGGATCAGCCCGCCGAGGACCTGCTCGACGAACTCGTCCGGGCCCGCGAGGAAGGCGACCGGCTCAGCCACGACGAGCTGATCTCGTTCGGCGTCAACCTGCTGGTGGCCGGCCACGAGACGTCGGCGAACCAGATCTCCAGTTGTGTGGCAACGTTGCTGCGCTGGCCGGAGAACTGGGCCCGGCTGGTCGACAACCACGACCTGGTGCCGTCGGCCGTCGAGGAGCTGCTGCGCTTCAACCGGTTCAGCGAGGTCGGCCAGTTGCGGGTGGCTGTCGAGGATGTCGAGCTGCACGGAGTACAGATCAAAGCCGGTGAGGGCGTGATGGCGGCGCTCAACTCGGCGAACCGGGATCCGCGTCAGTTCGAGAATCCTGATGAGTTGCGGCTCGACCGCAAGGACAACAAGCAACTGTCGTTCGGCTTCGGCCCGCACTTCTGCCTCGGCGCGCAGCTCGCCCGGATCGAACTGCAGGAGTCGCTGCTCGCGCTGCTGCGCCGCTTTCCGAAGCTGAGCCTGGCCAAGCCGGCCGAAGAGCTCAAGTGGCGCCGGGTGCTGGTGAGCGGCCTCGCGGAGCTCCCGGTCAACCTCGGCTGATGAAAAGGAGGGGCGGCCCAGGCGGCCACCCCTCCTTCACAGCGACAACTCAGTTCTGCGAGTTGGCGACCAGCGTGAGGTTGCTGGTGCCGTTCTCCTTGTCGTATTCCGCGAGCAGCCGTGCGGCGTCCGTCTCGGACGAGGCGATCGCCGACGCGAGGGTCGCCGCGGTGCGCGGACGGTCCTCGGGCCAGTCGGACAGCAACGCCCAGGCGCGCATCCGCTTCTTCTCCAGGTCGCCACCGGTGCCGTTGGACTTCGGCCGCGGCGCCGCCGGACGGGACGGCGTCGTCCGTGCCGTCACCTCGCGAGCGATGACGGCCGGCTCCTCGACCTTGACCGGCTGCGTGACGACGGGCTGCGCGACCGGCTGAGTGACGACCGGTTCGGCCTGAGCCTGCTCGACGACCGACGCGGCCGGCTTCGGCGCTCCGTTGCGGACGACGGCCTTCTTCTTCGGCGCCGCGGCGGCCGGCTTGGCCGCCGCAGGCTTCGTTGCCGCAGGCTTCGTTGCCGCAGGCTTGGCGGCGGCCCTTGGCTGGGTGGGGCGCTGGTCGACAGCAGGCGGCTGCTCGTCGACCGGGTGCTCCGCGAACGGAGACTCCGGACGCGGCTTGGCCACGACCGGCTGCGCCGCCGCGACGGCCGCCGCTGCTGCCTCAGCTGCAGCGGCCTCCTCGATCACCTCGGCCTCGTCGGCTTCCTCTGTACTGCGGTCGTAGGGCAGGTAGTCGACCGCCATCAACTCGCCGGTCATCGCCTCACCCCACTGCTCGTCGTCGCGCAGCGGTACTCCGCCGGTCGGCCGCACCTGCTGGGCCGGCAACTGCTGAACGGGGATCTGCTGCACCGGCGGCGGCGTCGTGCCCTCGACGACCCACACGGCCGCGCGCAGATCGGCACGCTCCTCGGGCGCCGGCTCCGGCTCGGGTGGCGGCGGCGGGGAGATCGCCAGCGTCAGCTTGTTGGTGATGACCTCGTAGTTGATCCGCTCCTCGAGCATCCCGGCCAGCCGGTCCGCGTCGTACGTCGTCTCGGCGATCTTCGCGAGCCGCTCGTCCTGGTGCTCGGAACGGATGTACTCGGCAACGGTTCCGGCGATGGCGTCACGGCGCGCGTTGTTGCGGCGCTGGACCCGGGCGGCCCGGAGGCTCTCGTACAGGCCGAGGCCGTGCTCGAGGGCGATCGAGCGCGCGGCCCAGGTGACCTTGGGCTCGCGGGCCCACTGGACCACGCCGTAGACGGGTCCGGTGGTGGCCATCTGGCCGGCCTTGCGCAACGCGTCGCGGCGGCGCGCCGAGCTGTGGATCAGCCAGAGCACGTAGGCGAACGCGGACAGGCCGCCGAAGCCGAAGGCGAGGAAGCGCTCCTCCGGCCGCCAGTGCCCGACGACGTTGAAGACGAGCGCGACGATGGCGGCGAACAGCGACATCGCCCGGTAGGCGTATGCCTGCTCACCCTTGCGCCGGCGTAGGTCGGCAAGGGCGGCGGTGGCGACACCACCGAGCTCGATGACCGCGACGGCCGGCGTGACCAGCGCGATCTTGAGGAACGGCGAGAAGCCCTCGTCCGGCCACGGGATGTGCGTGACACCGGCCCAGACCTGTCCGACGAGGGCGGCTGTGGCGGCGGTTGCGTAGAAGGCGTAGGCGACTTTGTCAGCACCGGTGAGGGGTACGTTGGCGAGCTCGCCAGTACTGGTGCTGGTGGTGTTCTCCTGCAAGACGTGGTCTCCTGACCGGTTTGGGCTCTCCGGCAGTTTCGTCGGTGGTGGTTACAGCGATGCCATCCAGGTGGCTGGATGAGGCTACCGGTTCCCGGGCCCTTCAGGGGAGGCGATACCGGAAACGATTCTCTACCGCTACCCCTACCTCCCCCTCAAGCGATCACTTCACACCTGCTGAAGGGCGGAAATCAGCCTGATCGAGTTCGTTCGAAAACCGCGACGCCCCAGGCCGCGCCGACCAGGCTCTCATCCAACCCGGTGTCCCCACGACACCGATCCCCCTGGTCAAGGAGCCACCCTCGGTCTGCTCGCGCTTGCCCCGGCAGCGTCGGCGCAGGCCGCGCCGACAGCCGGTACTTCCGTCTCGGTCGTCGCCGGATGGCAGGCGATCGCGAAGTACCCGAACTACCGCCGGTGCGTCGACGCCGGACAAGGAGTACGTCCGGGAAGGCTTCAACGACTGGGACTGCCGTCCGGCGGGCCCCAGCGGCGAGTACTGGCTGTTCGTGCGCTGAGTAGAGCTGGGAGCTGAGCGGGCTGGGAACGCCGGGGGCGGGGTTCCCAGCCCGCTCGCGTTCAGCTGGTGAGCGCCTTGCCGGCTTGAGTAGCCAGCAACGCGGAGCGGGCGTCGTCCGAGGCTTCGTCGGCGACGATAGTGGCGTAGCGGAAGGTGAGGGTTTCGCCCGGGGCGAAGGGAAGTTCTTCGGAGAAGAACGGGGCGGGGCAGACAGCCGCGAAGTCTTCGGAGCGGACGAACCATTCGGGCGGGTGGTTGGGGTTGTCGGTGGCGTCGACGATGATCAGGGTCGAGGCCCGGTCGACGGTGTCGTGTTTGCCGGAGAAGCCCATCCAGGTCGCGCGCTGGCCGCGGAGTTCGTCGCCGCCCAGACCTTGAGGGGCGAGCACGGTGCCGCCGGTGAAGGATCGCGGGCCGCGCCAGAAGAGGCCCCCGTAGCCGGCGTTCGGCCGGCCTGCCGTGGTCGGGCTGCCGATCTGGATCGTGTCGCCGGAGACGTTCGTCATCGCCGTCTCGTAGACGAGCACCCAGCCGTCGTCGGCCAGCCGGGTGGTCAGCGTGCGTTGCTCGTCGACGACGTGCACACCGTCCTGCCGATGCCACGACAGGTGATGCGAGAACCGGACCAGGTCGTCCGAGACGTCGAGCGCATCGATCCGGTCGTGGTCCATCGAGCCGTTGTTGGCGAGCTGTTCATAGCCGTTGGCTCTCGAGAACGTCGGTCCACCCCAGAAATTCTCGTGCCCGAAATGCGGCAGCGACCAGGTCATCCCCTTGTGCCACACGTGGTCGTGCGGCCGGAAGACGGAGACCAGGTCGCCGCCGAGGGTACGGATCGGGTGCAGGTACGGCCGCGGCGACTCCAACTGCGGGTCGGTCGGCCGGTACACGTAGGTGAACAACTCGCGATCGGCCGCCGTGACCTGGATGGACCGGCCGACGGCGTGGTTGCAACCGAGGTTCTGCGTCATCTGTCGAAGCTCCGATTCTCTGTTGGTCCTGCCCAAGGCACGCCGAGCTCGCTGAACAACAGCTGCCGCTCGGCCGCCTGCTCGATCCACTTCTCGATCCCCGGTACTACGGGATGCCGCTCCTCCCCATCCCCCGCCCAACTGGCCGGCACCACCCCCGGCGCCGGCGCCGACCGAACAGCGTCGAGCACCCGCATGAACCCACCCGTCTCGACAAGCGGCGCGATCAACGGCACCCCGTCGCGCCGATGATCGAGCAGGTTCTCCAACAAGTCCTCCCGCCCGTACTGCGTTGTGCTGCCGTTCACCTCGAGCTCGTCGGTCGTATAGCTCAGTACGGCCTGGCCCTTCGACCCGTAGACGGTCACCTTGGGCGGCTCGTCGTCCGCCGCGCAAAGGGTGAACGCGGCAACGATCGTCGTGCCGCGCGTCGTCCGGATCCGCACCGCCGAGGTGTCGTCGGCCTCGATCTCATTGGCATGGAAGAGCTCCGTCTCGACTCCGGCGATCTGATCAGCACGGCCCGATCCATCAAGCAGCAAGGCAATCGCCACCGAGTGGGCGAACGGATTCGTCACCACCCCGTCCACCACCGGTACGCCGTCGAGCGTCCGCCGCCCGGCCCACTTGGCCCGCTGCCAGTAGGCCTGCTTCCGTACCCACACCCCTGTCGCGCCGATCCCGCGGATCTCACCAAAGGTGCCCTCAGCAACCATCTCTGCGAGCGCGCGGACAGCAGCCGATCCGTTCGCCTGGAAGCCGATCTGACAACTCCGCCCGGTCTCATCCAGCACCTGCAGCAGCCGCTCGAACTCCGCCGTCGAAGCCACCGGCGGCTTCTCCAGCAACACATCGGCTCCGGCTCGCAACGCCAACTCCGCAAGAGCTGCATGCGTGTGAATCGGAGTGCTGAGCACAACAACGTCGACTTCCTCAGCAGCCAGCAAAGCTGGCAGCCCCGAGTAGACCCGGGGCTTCGCCCCGGCCCCTGGGGTGGAGGCAAGGGCAGTCAGGGGCGAGGACTCCGGGGTGGTGAGAGTGACGAGCAAGGCGAGTTCGTCTGCGGTCGGGGGGCGGGGGTCGGCGACGGCGACGAGACGGCAGCCGCCGTCCGCGGCGAGCTGGGTGGCTCGGCGTACGTGGGAGGCGCCATGGCCGTGGATGCCGACCACCGCCACCCGGGGCAACGACACTATTTGAGCTCCCCGCTGATCTCGTCCAGCATCGCCTTCGCCGCCTTGTCGGGCGACTGCCGACCGAACAACACCTCGGTCGTGTAGCGCTGGACGATCTTCTCCGCCTGCCCACCACCGACCGGCGGCGCGGGCGACGGCTCACCGAGCTCCTTGCCGATGTCTTGGATGAACTTCGCGGACGTGGCATCGGCCGGCTGCAGCTTCGACGCCACCGCGGTCCGGATCTCGGTGTTCGGCGGTACGCCGCGCTCGGCCAGCAGGATGTTGCCGGCCGCACTCGCATTGGCCAGATAGTTCACGAACTCGGCCGCCGCCTTCTGCTGCTTGGACCGCGACGAGATCGACCAGAACATCGATCCCTTGTAGTACGAGCCGTTGTCGGCCGCCTTGCCGTCGGTGCTCGGGATCCGGAGCAGCTTCATCTGCTGGCCGGACGCCTTGTCCATCGCGAGTAGCTGGTTGCTCCAGATCAAGCTCATCGCCAGCTTCCCGGTCGCCATCATCGACTGGTCGAGCGCCGCGTTCAGGTCCTGCGAGACCGCCTCGGCCGACGGGAGCGCCTTTGCATCACGCAGCTTCAGGACGTACTGGAAGAAGCTGGTCGCCTTGTCCTGCGAGACGCCGAGCTTGCCGTCCTTGGTCCACAGCGACTCGCCGTTCTGCCGGGCCCACAGGTTCAGCGAGGCCTCGTTCTGGCCGAGGGTGCCGGTCCCCCACGCCTTGCCGTTCAGCTTCGACGAGATCTCGGCGGAGATCCGTGCGTAGTCGTCCCAGGTCCAGGTGGTGTCGTCGGGTATCGCCACCCCGGCGGCCTTGAAGACGGCCGGGTTCGCGATCACGGCGAACGAGTTGATCCCGGCGTTCAGCCCGTACAGTCCGCCGTCGAACTCACCGGCCGCCAACGTGTCCGGCTCGAACTTGCCGGTGTCGAGGCCGTCCGCCTTCTTCAGATCGAGCAGCGCGCCGCGATCGGCGTACTCGCGCAGGTACTTCTCGTCCATCTGGATGATGTCGGGCGCGTTGTTGGCCGCGACCGTGGTGGCGAGCTTGTCCCAGTAGCCGGACCATTCGCCGAACTCACCCTTGATGGTGACGTCCGGATGATCCTTCTGGTACGCGTCGATGGCCTGCTGGGTGAGCTTGGTCCGGGTGTCCGATCCCCACCAGGTGAACCGGAGTGTGACCTTGCCGCCTTCGGAGGAAGACGACGGACCACCGGAGTCGCCGCCACAGGCACTGGCGGCCAGCAGGACTGTCGCGAGCGCGGCGGCGGCCACGGTCCGTGGGATGTGCAGCCTCATGATGTGCACCTTTCGGAGGGGGTTACTTGATGCCGGTGGTCGCGATGCCCTTGATCAGGAACCGCTGACCGAACAGGAAGGCGAGGAAGACCGGGACCAGGGAGACGACCGACATCGCGAACATCGATCCCCAGGACGTGCTCGTGGTGGCGTCGACGAACGAGCGCAGCGCGACCGGGACGGTGTACATCTTCGGATCGGTCAGGTAGATCAGCTGGCTGAAGAAGTCGTTCCAGGTCCAGATGAAGGTGAAGATCGCGGTGGTCGCCAGGGCCGGCACCATCAGCGGCAGGATCACCCGCAGGAAGATCCCGGCCCGGCCGCAGCCGTCGATCCGGGCCGCCTCGTCCAGCTCGCGCGGGATGCCGCGGATGAACTGCACCATCAAGAAGACGAAGAACGCGTCGGTGGCCAGCAGCTTCGGCACCACCAGCGGCAGGAACGTGTTGATCCAGCCCGCCTGCGAGAACAAGATGTACTGCGGCACGATCACCACGTGGATCGGCAGCATGATGCTGAGCAGCATGATCGCGAACCAGAGCCGCTTCGCGGTGAACTCCAAGCGGGCGAAGGCGTACGCCGCCATCGAGCAGGAGACCAGGTTGCCGAGGATCGCGCCGAGCACCACGACCGCGGAGTTCAGCAGGTACCGGGTGAACGGCTCGGTCAACGCGTTCCAGCCGACCCGGTAGTTCTCGATCCGGAGGTCCTTCACCAGGATGCCGGGGTCGCGGAAGATTTCGTTGCCCGGGCGCAGTGAGCTGACCACCATCCAGATCACCGGGTAGAGCATCACCAGGGCCGACCCGGCCAGCACGACGTGGATCACCACCGGCCGGACCCGGGCCCAGCTGATGCCGGTCCGCCGCCGCGCGGCGACTGTGGTTCGGAGCGTCTCAGTCGTCATAGAACACCCAGTACTTCGAGGCGAAGAAGTTGGCCGCGGTGAAGATGCCGATGATCACCAGCAGGAACCACGCCATCGCGGAGGCGTAGCCCATGTCGAAATGGCCGAAGCCGCGGTCGTACAGGTAGAGCGTGAAGAACATCGTCGAGTCCGACGGACCGCCGGTGCCGCCGGAGACGACGAACGCCTGGGTGAACGACTGGAACGCGTGGATGATCTGCAGCACCAGATTGAAGAAGATGATCGGGGTGAGCAGCGGGAGCGTGATGCTGAAGAACCGGCGCAGGACGCCGGCGCCGTCGACCGACGCAGCTTCGTAGTACATAGCTGGTATCTGGCGCAGGCCGGCCAGGAAGATCACCATCGGGGAGCCGAAGGTCCAGACGTTGAGGACGACGAGGGTGCCGAGCGCGGTACTGGGGTCGGAGATCCAGCCCTTGCCGTCGATGCCGATCGTCGCGAGCGCCTGGTTGAGGAGACCTTCGGTGCCGAACACCTGGCGCCACAGGACCGCGATCGCGACGCTCGAGCCGAGCAGCGACGGCAGGTAGAAGATCGAACGGTAGAAGGCCATCGCGCGGACGCCGCGATCGAGTACGACCGCCAGCAGCAGGGCGATCGCGAGCTGGATCGGGACCGAGACGAAGACGTAGGTGAAGGTGACCCGGAGCGAGTTGTGCAGCCGGTCGTCGGACAGCATCCGGGTGAAGTTCTGCAGGCCGATCCACTCCGGCGCCTGGATCAGGTTGTAGTCGGTGAAGGCGAGATAGAGGGACGCGAGCATCGGGCCGATCGTGATCACGAACAGTCCGAGCAGCCACGGCGACAAGAACAGGTACGCCGCGAGATTCTCTTTTTTCTTCTCGGTCAGAGCGCCCAACGTCTTACCTCCAGACTGCTCTGGGGTGATTGGAAAGCGTTTGCCCGTTCGTCAGAAGTTAGTCCACCGAACCGGTTCAGACAAGACCTTTCCGACTTTTACCGTGACCGGTTCCGGACGCTGTGTACTGTGCTGCTGTCACCGGCGGTGGAGGTCTCGATGGAGGTCGACGAAGCATTCCTCGGTCTGCTGGAGAAGCTGAACGAAGCTCGAATTCCAGCCGTAGTGTCGACTTGCCGGAGCTCGGCGGACAGTGCCCGGGCGAGCGCGCGGAAGGCCCGGCGGTTGGTCTCCGGCTATGTCTGGAAGCGGTCGGCTCATCACCACGACGAGACCCTGATCGAGCCACTGGAGTTCCTCGCCGAACGCCTGTCGGCCTTGCAGCACGACGACGGCACCTACGACATCGGCAACCTGCATTCGCCGCCCGACACCGCCTTCGCCGTACAGGACCTCTGCCTTTGCTGGGCGCTGCTCGAGAGCGACGGGCAGGCCGCCACCGAGGGATCCCGCGCCATTCTCGAGCAGGTCATCCGCAAGGCCGGGCTCGCGCTTGCCACGGGCGGGCTGCACACGCCGAATCACCGCTGGGAGGTGTCGGCTGCGCTCGCCCGGGTCAATCAGTTGTTTCCGGACGGCCGGTACGCCGCTCGCATCGACGACTGGCTGGCCGAAGGGATCGACGCGACTCCGGACGGGATCTACAGCGAGCGGAGTTCGACCTACGCGTCCGAGGTGACGAATCCGTCGCTGCCGACGATCGCGCGGTTGCACGGCCGGCCGGAGCTGATCTCCTTCGTCCGGCGGAATCTGGACGCCACGCTCTACCTGCTCGAGCCCGACGGCGAGGTCGACACGATCGGATCGCGCCGCCAGGACCAGACCAAGGTGCGGGAGGTTTGGTGGTACCTGCTCCAGTTCCGTGAGCTCGCTCTGCAGGACGGCGACGGGCGGTTCGCGACGGTTGCCAAGGACATCGAAGGTCGCGGCGCCGGCGAGTTGGGCGACTTTCTCGCCGAGGTCGTCGAGCGGCCGGAACTTGCCGGCCTCCTTCCGGCCGCGGTACCTGCGCCGGATGACTTCGTCCAC
Source organism: Kribbella sp. NPDC051718 (assembly GCF_040681515.1). Taxonomy (NCBI): domain Bacteria; kingdom Bacillati; phylum Actinomycetota; class Actinomycetes; order Propionibacteriales; family Kribbellaceae; genus Kribbella; species Kribbella sp. NPDC051718. Next base: position 814,890 of record NZ_JBFAYZ010000001.1, read on the forward strand.
GAGTTCCCGGATCAGCAGCTGGCTCGCGTCCGGCGGGGCAGCCGGACCGCGACGGTCTTCGGCGGTACCGACTTCCATCGGGTGCCGGTGATCGCGTCCGGGCTTTCCACCAATCCCACGTTCTTCAAGTTCCGGGCCGGCGCGGCCGTCCTCGACTCGGTCCGGTTGTCACCACAGTTCTTCGGGACCGGTCACTTCCGCAGCGATGGGCTGCGGCGGACCGGTCCGGCGAGCTTTGAGCTCGGGGATGAGGTGAGGGTGCCGTATCACTTGCCGCTGCCGAAGGAGTACCGGAGCGTCGACGGCGGGTATGCGTTGGCGAGTGATGGGCGGTTCTACTCGTCGATGGACTTCGCGCGGCGGCCGAAGGAGTACCGGACCTTGCGCTCCAGGGTCGTGGTGACCGAGGTGGCCGGCGGGTTCGACCTGGACTTCGAGCTGTCCGGATCCGACGTACCGTTCGCGATCGAGCTGTGTTTCCGGGCTGGTGGGGCGCTCCGCGGTGTCGAGCAGCTCGATGCTGATGGCAACTATCAGCTGGTGGGTGGTACCGGGGTCTACTCATTTGGCAGGGATTCGATCGAGTTCGGTCCTGGCAACGGGGCGGCTCGGGTGGCGATGGATCCGGGCGAGCAGTACACCCAGCCGAACGGCTCGCTGGTGCCGGACGGTCTCCGGGTCTATCTCACCGGCCGCGCACCGACTCGCTACACCCTCGCCCTGCGCGCCTCCTGATCTGCTGCCTGTCTGCTAATTCGTATTAGCACGCCCTTGTGGTCTTGACGCTGATGAATCCATCGGTCTACCGTTCCGGATCAGTTGGCAGGCAATACGCATTACTCAAGGGAGGTCGGCGGATGAGCGAGCGGTTGACGCAGCGCGACATCGCGCGGCTGGCGCGGGTCAGCCAGACGACCGTCTCGCTGGTGCTGAACAACCGCACGGCGGCGTCGGCGCGGATCCCGGTGGAGACGCGGGACCGGGTACTGAAGGTGATCCGGGAGACCGGGTACGTCGCTGATCCGCTCGCCCGGCGGTTGCTGCAGCAGCGCAACCAGATCCTCGGGGTGTTCACGTACGAGTCGGTGTTCCCGAGTGCGAGCGCCGACTTCTACCACCCGTTCCTGAGCGGCATCGAGGAGAGCGCCGAAGAACTCGGCTGCGACCTGCTCCTCTTCACCAGCGCCCCCGTCACCGACGGCCACCGCCTCGTCTTCCACGAGAACAACCGCCTGCGGATAGCCGACGGCTCGCTCCTGCTGGGCCGCCGCATCCCCGCCGCCGAACTGAGCCGCCTGGCAGCCGAGAACTACCCCTTCGTCTCAGTAGGCCGCCGCGACAACCCACTCCTCCCCGACGGCACCCCGGCGCTCATCCCTTACGTAGGCGCCGACTACACAACAGCCACCGCCACAGTCACCACCCGCGCCCTACAGCTCGGCCACAAGCAACTGGCATTCGTAGGCCCAGGCCAAGACGCAGAATCCTCAGCAGACCGCCTACTGGGCTTCCAGCAGATCGCCCCACGCGGCCTGCACCTCCCACCACCCGCTCCTGCGGAGCGGGTGAAGGACGCGGCCCTGGCACGCCGGGCCAGCGCTCCTGCGGAGCGGGAGCGCGGAGCGCGGAGCAGAAGCAGCAAGGGCGCCTCCGCCCTCCTCGCCACCCCACCTGCCTCGCCCGTCCCACCCGCGGAGCGGGCGGGACGGGCGGTGGGCGACATGCTCGACGAGTTGCTGGGGAGAGGGGTTACTGCGGTGCTTGCCGAGGACCTCGCGGACGCAGCCGCTCTTGCTCACTCGGCGCGGGAGCGGGGGCTTGCTGTGCCGGGGGATTTGTCGGTGGTGGCGTTGGGAGATGCGAGTCGGCCGGTGGAGGGGGATGGCGAGTACTCGGGGTTTCACATTCCGCGGAAGGAGATGGGGCGGCGGGCGGTGGGGTTGCTGGAGGCGGTGTTGTCGGGTGAGGAGGCCGAACTGCAGCAGCTTCTGAATTGTGAGCTCGTCGAGGGAAGCACGCTCGGCAAGGTGAAAGGGATTTGATGGAGACGGATGTGCTGGTGATCGGCGGCGGCCTCGGTGGGGTTGCCGCGGCGCTGGGTGCCTTGCGGAGTGGGCGGTCGGTGGTGATGACCGAGGAGTACGACTGGCTGGGCGGGCAGTTGACCAGCCAGGCGGTACCACCGGACGAGCACACCTGGGTGGAGCAGTTCGGCGTCACCGCGTCGTACCGAGCACTGAGAGGCGGCATCCGCGACTACTACCGCCGGTACTACCCACTGACCGCCGAGTCGAGAGCAGCGGCGGAGCTCAACCCCGGCGCCGGCTACGTCTCCAAACTGTGCCACGAGCCGCGAGTCGCCGTAGCGGTTCTGGAGTCCATGCTCGCCCCGTACCGCGCGACCCGCCGACTCCAGGTTCTCCAGCCCTACAAGCCGATCAGTGCGGAGACCGACGGCGATCGCGTGACGTCAGTGACCGTCCAGCACCGGGACAGTGCAAACCAGCTCACCCTCACCGCGCCCTACATCCTCGACGCCACCGAGACCGGAGAACTCCTCCCCCTCACCGGCACCGAGTACGTCACCGGCTTCGAGTCACAAGCGACCACCGGCGAGCCCAGCGCACCAGCAGAAGCGCAACCACTCAACATGCAAGCCGTCTCCTTCTGCTTCGCGGTCGACCACGTCGACGGCAACCAGATCGGTGACAAGCCGGCCAACTACGCGTACTGGCGCAACTACCAGCCATCGTTCTGGGGCGACCGCATGCTCTCCTGGAACGCCCCAGACCCACGCACCCTCGCCACCTCCCGCCGGACCTTCACCCCCAACCCAGACGACGACCCACTCGCGGTGGTCGCCGACCAGCGGCGTACAGGCGGTGACACCAACCTGTGGACCTTCCGCCGGATCGCCGCCCGCAGGCACTTCCAGCCAGGCGCCTACGAGTCCGATATCTGCCTGGTGAACTGGCCGATGATCGACTACCTCGACGGCCCGGTCTTCGACGTACCGGACGCCGCCAAGCACCTGGCCGGCGCCAGGGAGCTCTCGCAGGCAGTCTTCTATTGGCTCCAGACCGAAGCGCCCAGACCCGACGGCGGTACCGGGTTCCAGGGACTGCGCCTCCGCGGTGACCTCCTCGACTCGGGAGACGGCCTGGCACAGGCGCCCTACATCAGGGAGTCGCGGCGCATCGCAGCGGAGTACACGATCGTCGAGCAGGACCTGTCGGTCGCAGTACGAGGGCCGAAGGGCGCAACGGAGTACGGCGACAGTGTGGGCGTCGGGATGTACCGGATCGACCTGCACCCGTCCACGGGTGGCGACAACTACATCGACGTGGCCAGTAGCCCGTTCTGGATCCCACTCGGGGCACTGATCCCGCAGCGGGTCGAGAACCTGCTGCCGGCGAGCAAGAACCTCGGTACCACCCACCTCACCAACGGCTGCTACCGGCTGCATCCGGTCGAGTGGAACATCGGCGAGGCCGCGGGACTGCTCGCCGCCTTCTGCCTGGACCGTCGTGTCAGCCCGCGCGCGGTCCGCAACTCCCCTGCTCTGCTCAGCGACTTCCAGGCAGTACTGGTCGCCCAGGGCGTCGAACTGAGCTGGCCGGCCATCTCAGGTTATTGAGTTCCGGCTACTGATGGAGGACTGACCACCATGAAACTCCGACTCCTCACAGCAGCGGTCTCGGCCGCTGCGTTGCTGGCCGCGGCCGGCTGCGGCGGCTCCGACGGTGACGGTCCGGCCGCGTCCGGGCCGATCGACCTGCGAATGACGATCTGGAGCGCGAACGCCAAGCACACCGCGCTCTTCGACCAGATCGCCACCGCCTACAAGAAGGATCACCCCGAGATCGGCAAGGTCACCTTCGAGTCGATCCCGTTCGACAGCTACACGACCGCGCTGACCACCCAGATCGGCGGCGGCAACGCACCCGACCTCGCCTGGATCCTCGAGAGCACCGCACCCGACTTCGTCACCTCAGGCGCACTCGAACCGATCGACAAGGATCCGGATCTGTTGCCCAGCGCAACGGCTACCTGGGAGCAGGACGGCAAGCTGTTCGCCTATCCCTTCTCCACTTCACCATTGGGGGTCTTCGTCAACACCGACCTGGTGGCGGCGGCTGGACGACCGACTCCCGCACAGCAGATCGCGGCCGGCACCTGGACCTGGGACCAGGCGGTCGCGACCGGTGCCGCAGTACAGGCGAAGACCGGTAAGGGCGGCATCGTCGTCGGCGACTTCGACTACAAGGGCTGGGACACGCTGAACACGATCTGGGCCGGTTGGGGCGCCCGGCCGTGGAGTGAGGACGGCAAGAGCTGCGGGTTCGACCAGCAGCCGATGGTCGACGCGATGACGTTCATCCACAAGACGATCTTCACCGACAACGCGATGCCCGGCCCAGGTCGTACGACGGACTTCTTCGCCGGCGACGCGTCGATGGTGCTGACCCAGATCAGCCGCGCGGCCCTGCTGGAGAAGGCGAAGTTCAAGTGGGATCTGGTACCGCTGCCGAAGGGCCCGGCCGGCGAGTACTCGGTCGTCGGGCAGGCCGGCATCGGGGTGCTGAAGCGCGGCAAGCACGCCGACGCGGCGAAGAAGTTCCTTGCCTACTTCACCGATCAGGAGAACTCGGCCAAGCTCGCCCAGTTCTTCCCGCCGCCGCGCAAGTCGCAGCTCACCACCTCGGTACTGGCCAAGGCCAATCCGTTGCTCAAGCCCGGGCAGCTGCAGAGCGTCGTGATCGACGGCATCGAGCGCGGCGACATCAAGACCAGCCACACCGGGTACGCCGAACTGCAGCAGACCGTCCGTGCCGCCCTCGACCCGCTCTGGAAGCCGGACGCCGACGTCAAGGCCGTGCTGTCCGGGGTGTGCTCGAAGATCAACCCGCTGTTGAGCAAATGACCCTTCTCGTCGACAAGCCGGTGGCTGCGACACCGAAGCGGGCCCGGGCACCGTACTGGAACATGCGGCGGCGCGACGAGCTGGCCGGCTGGCTGTTCATCGCGCCTCAGCTTGCCGGGATCCTCGCCTTCGTCATCGTCCCGCTCGGGCTCGTGGTCTGGTACAGCCTGCACGAGTGGAACGTGCTGGCCGGCACCTTCGACTTCGTCGGCGCCGACAACTACCAGGCACTCGCCGACGACCCGCGACTAGGGCCGGCGCTGAGGGCGACTGGGACCTTCTCGCTCGGCCTGGTCGTGCTCAACCTGAGCCTGGCGCTGTTCCTGGCAGTGTTGCTCAACCAAAAGCTGCGCGGGACCGTCTTCTTCCGCACGCTGTTCTTCTCGCCGGTCGTGGTGACGCTGGTCGCCTGGACGATCGTGTGGGGCTTCCTGCTGCAGGACAACGGCGGGATCAACGGCTTCCTCGACCTGATCGGCATCGACGGGCCCAACTGGCTGCGCGGCGATGCCACGGCGATGATCTCGGTCATCGTCGTCCAGCTCTTCAAGGGCGTCGGGCTCAACATGGTGCTGTTTCTCGCTGCCCTGCAAGGCGTTCCGGCGGAGCTCTACGAAGCCGCTCGCATCGACGGCGCTTCCGCGTGGGCACGGTTCCGGCGAGTGACGGTGCCGTTGATCAGCCCGACGATCCTGCTCACCTCGATCCTGACGGTCGTCGGCTCGCTCCAGGTGTTCGCGCAGATCGCCGTACTGACCCAGGGCGGTCCGGGGACGTCGACCACCGTGCTCGTCTACTACCTGTACCAGCAGGCCTTCCAGTTCCATCACTTCGGCTACGGCGCGACGATCTCCTTGCTGCTTTTCGTGATCGTGCTCGCGCTGACCTTCTTGCAGTGGCGCATGCGCCGGAAGTGGGCCTTCTATGAAAACGAATAGAGCCATGAGTCGTAGGGGCAAGCTCATCCTGTACGGCGTACTGCTGGTCTGCTGCGTTCCTTTCGTCTTCCCGACGTGGTGGATGGCCACGGCCTCGCTGAAACCGGTGAACGAGATCTTCGCGTTCAGCCTGCTCCCCCATGCGCCGACGCTGGATGCGTACCGGCAGGTCTTCGAGTTGCAGCCGTTCGCCCGGCAGTACCTGAACAGCTGCTACATCGCCGTCGTCGTCACCCTCGGCACGCTGGTCGTCTCGTCGCTGGCGGGCTACGCCTTCGCCCGGATCAGGTTCCGTGGCGCCGGTGTCGTCTTCCTGATCGTGCTGGCCGGCCTGCTGGTCCCGAACGAGGTGACGATCATCCCGCTGTACCGGATGTTCGACTCGCTCGGCCTGGTCAACACCCACTGGCCGCTCATCCTGATCCCGATGCTCGGCGCCCCTTCGGTGCTCGCGACGTTCATCATGCGCCAGTTCTTCATCACCCTCCCCCGCGAACTCGAGGAGGCCGGCCGAATGGACGGCCTCGGCCGCCTGGGCCTCTTCTGGCAGGTCTCCCTCCCCCTAGCTCGCCCTGCGATCGGCGCCGTCGCGATCTTCACCTTCCTACACAGCTGGAACCTGTACCTAGAACCGATCGTTTTCCTCTCCAGCAAAGACCGCTTCACCATCCCCCAGGCCCTCACCCAGTACGTCGACGCCTACGGCGGCGCGATGTGGAACGTCCAACTAGCCGCCGCCACCCTCTCCGCCCTCCCCGTCCTCATCATCTTCATCCTGGCCCAACGCCAATTCGTCGAAGGCCTAGCCCAAACCGGCCTGAAGGGCTGACGGGAATACCTCCGGTACGCCGGAAGCTGTCACCTGCCATGACCAAGATCCTGGTGACCGGTGCCACCGGCAACGTCGGCCGGGAGCTGACCCGGCAACTCCCGCCCGGTGGCTTCCGCAGCTTGTCCCGTCAGAGCTGGACCATCCTGCGGGCGAACACGATCGCCTCCAACGCCCGCGGGTGGGCGACGCAGATTCGCAGTACGGGGGTGGTGCGGGGTCCTGGCATCCCGGCCACCGCGGTCGTCCATGAGCGCGACATCGCCGCCGTTGCGACTCGCGCGTTGACGTCGGCCGACCTCGCCGGGCAGCGGTTGGTATTGACCGGACCGACGGTCGTCAGCCGGGCGGAGCAGGTCGCGGCGCTCGGTACGGTGCTCGGACGGGAGTTGCGGTTCGAGCCGGTCGCGGCTGGGGATGCGCGGACGCGGATGCTCGCGGACGGTCGTCCGGCCGCGCTGGTCGAGGCGCTGCTCGCCAATGTCGGCCGTCCGCCGTCGACGCTGATCACCGCGACGATCGAGGAGGTCACCGGCCAGCCGGCACGCAGCTTCGGCGACTGGGCGGCCGAGCACGGGGACGAGTTTCGTCAAAGCCCTGAACCCCGCTGTGGTCCGTCGGTGGCAGGCTGTACAAAAGGAGGGTGACTTTTCATGCCGCGGTTTTCATCGCGACCAGCCTGGACGGATTCATCGCGCGCCCGGACGGGTCGATCGACTGGCTGACCGAGCGGGGGGAGCAGGCCGGGGATACCGGGTACGACGAGTTCATGGCGGCGGTGGACACCGTCGTCGTGGGCCGCAACACCTACGAGAAGGCGCTCAGCTTCGGCTTCTGGCCGTACGAGGGCAAGCAGGTCGAGGTGCTCAGTACGACGCTGGCCGCCGATGCGGACGAGCGGATCATCGTGCACCGGACCCTCGACGGGCTGGTCCAGACACTGGAGGACCGCGGCGCCAAGCGCATCTACACCGACGGCGGCCGGGTCATCCAGACCTTCCTCCGGGCCGGCCTGCTCAACGAGCTGACCATCACCGTGGTCCCGGTCCTGCTCGGCTCCGGCCTGTCGCTGTTCGGCGAGCTGGACCACGACATCACCCTCACCCACAACGCCACCCGCACCCTCGGCGCCGGCCTGATCCAGTCCGACTACACCGTCAAACGCTGACGCACCGCTAATCCAGTTGCTCGGCGGCAGACCGCGGGACGAGAATCGACCCTTGTGCCTGGACTGCTTGCCGATGTGACGCCATTGCGGGAGTCGGTCGAGTTTCGGTGGTTGTGGGCGGGGCAGTCACTGTCGTCGATCGGTAGCTTCATGACGATGGTCGCGGTGGCGATTCAGACGTACGAGCTGACTGGGTCGTCGGTGGCGGTGGGGGCTATCAGTCTGGCCTCGCTGGTGCCGACGTTGTTGCTCGGGTTGTTCGGTGGGTCGCTGGCGGATGCGGTGGATCGGCGGCGGCTGGTGTTGCTGACCGGGTGTGGGTTGATGGCTGTCTCGTTGGTCTTCGCCTTGCAGGCGTTGCTTGACTGGCGGCAGGTCTGGCTCTTGTACTTGCTCACGGCAACGGCTGCCGCGCTGGCCGCGATCGACACGCCTGCTCGTCGTACGTTCATCCCGCGGGTGCTGCCGTTGGAGCGGTTGCAGGCTGCTGCGGCGTTGTCACAGTTGTCGTTCCAGGTGGCGGTCATCGCGGCGCCGGTGTTGGCGGGTGTACTCATCGCGGCGGCGGGGCTCGAAGCGGCGTACGGGCTGGATGCGTTGACCTTCGTCGCCGTGCTGGTGAGCGTCCGGCGGCTACCTCCGATGCCGCCCGACAGCGGAGGGTCGAAGCTTGGCCTGCGATCTGTGATCGAGGGAGTGAAGTACGCCGTCAACCACAAGCTGATCGGGATGATCTTCCTGATCGACCTGAACGCAACGGTCCTCGCGATGCCGACCGCGCTCTTCCCCGCGCTCGCCGCCACCCGCTTCGGCGGCGGCCCGCAAACCGTCGGCTACCTGTTCGCCGCCATCGGAATCGGCGGCCTGATCGCTGCCGTCCTCTCCGGCCCACTGGCCCGCCTCCGCCACCAAGGCCGCGCAATGCTCGTATCCGTAGGGATCTGGGGCGCCGGCATCGGCTCAGTAGGCCTGACTCACAACCTCTGGCTAGCCGTCACGTTCCTGTCCATCGCAGGCGCCGCCGACATCATCACCACGGTCTTCCGAGCCACCATCCTGCAAACCAAAACCCCCGACGACCTCCGCGGCCGCCTCAACTCCCTCGACTTCATCATCGGCCTCGGCGGCCCCAACCTGGGCAACGTCCGAGCAGGCGCCGTAGCAGGCCTAGCAGGCCCAGCAGTCAGCATCCTCACCGGTGGCGCGGCCTGCGTCCTGGGAGTCCTGCTCCTCGCCACCAACAAGACTTTCCGCCAGTACGACGCGAAGGCCGCCGGTTAGAGCAACTCGCGAAGGTGCGCGTACTCCGCGGTGGTCAGATAGCTGGGGTTGCTCATCTGAGGTTGATTCAGGACTTCGAGCGAGCCGAGCGCCGGGTGTGCGGCCAGGTCGGTCCTTGGGAGAGGAGCTTCCAAGAAGGTCAGTTGCAGCGGTACGACGTACTTGGCGCCGTGCCAGTCGGCAGGGCCGGTCAGCCGGCCGCTGGCCCAGATGCCTGGTGTAGGCGTGGCACCAGTAGATCCGCTGACCCACAGGAGAGCTGGCTGCCCGGCGTCACACAGAGCAGTCCGGTAATTCTTTTGGACGCACCAAGTAGCTACGCCGTGCTCCGCGAGAGACGACAGGTCGGTAACCCTCGGATTGCACTTGAGCAGCCACGCACCGAAGGTCTCGAGGGTCAGCCGCGCCACGTCACCTCAGCAGCTGCGCGGCTTCGGCTGCCCAGTAGGTGAGGATCTGGTCGGCGCCGGCGCGGCGGATCGAGGTGAGGGTCTCGACGATGGCTTTTTCGCGGTCGATCCAGCCGTTCGCGGCGGCGGCCTCGACCATCGCGTACTCGCCGGAGATGTTGTACGCAGCGACGGGAACCGTTACGTGGTCGCGGACCTGGCGGATGATGTCCAGGTAGGCGAGGGCCGGCTTCACCATCACGATGTCGGCGCCTTCGGCGATGTCCAGGTCGACCTCGCGGATCGCGTCGCGGGCGTTGGCCGGGTCCTGCTGGTAGGTCTTGCGGTCCCCCTGGAGGGACGAGTCGACGGCCTCGCGGAAGGGGCCGTAGAAGGCTGAGGCGTACTTGACGGCGTACGCGAGGATCACCGTGTCGAGGAAACCGGCGCCGTCGAGGGCGGCCCGGATCGCGCCGACCTGGCCGTCCATCATCCCCGAAGGTCCGACGACGTGCGCGCCCGCCGAAGCCTGGGCCACACCCATCTCGGCATAGATCTCAAGCGTCGCGTCGTTGTCCACGCGGCCGGCAGAGTCCAGTACGCCGCAATGCCCGTGATCCGTGAACTCGTCGAGGCAAAGGTCGCCCATCACCAGCAGGTCGTCGCCCGCCTCGGCCACGGCGTCCCGGATCGCCACGTTCAGAATGCCGTCCGGATCGAGCGCACCGGAGCCGACCGCATCCTTGGTCGTCGGCACCCCGAAGAGCATCACCCCACCGAGCCCGAGGGCAGCGGCCTCAGCCACAGCCTTCCGGGCGGTGTCGCGGGTGTGCTGGTAGACGCCCGGCATCGAGCTGATCGCGATCGGCTCGCGCGCGCCTTCCCGGACGAACATCGGCAGGATCAGCTGCCGCGGCTCGATCGTGGTCTCGGCGACCAGCCGCCGTACCGCTGCCGACGACCGCAGTCGCCGCGGCCGCACCTCCGGGAAACCAGCCATTAGGTGCACCTCCACCTAGCTCTTCCTGCGAGAACCCGAGCGGCGCTCGGACGGACGGGTGACCGGCTCACCGGCCTCCAGCATGGTGTCACGACGGTCGGCGCCGAAGCGAGCGAGTGCGTCGGCCAGTTCCTCGGCCGACGGGGCCTCGGCCATCGCGTCGACCCGCAGGCCGTGCTCCTCGGCGGTCTTCAGCGTCGCCGGGCCGATCACCGCGATCACCGTCGACGCGTGCGGCTTGCCGGCGATGCCGACCAGGTTGCGCACGGTCGAGGACGATGTGAACACGACCGCGTCGAACTTGCCCGACTTGATCGCCTCCCGCGTCGGCGCTGGCGGCGGCGCGGCGCGCACGGTCCGGTACGCCGTGACGTCGTCGACCTCCCAGCCGAGATCGGTCAGGCCGGCCACCAGGGTCTCGGTGGCGATGTCCGCCCGCGGCAGGAAGACCCGGTTGATCGGGTCCAGCACCTCGTCGAACGGCGGCCAGTCCTCGACCAGCCCGGCGGCGGACTGCTCACCCGAGGGCAGCAGATCCGGCCGGATGCCCCAGGCACCGATCGCCTCGGCGGTCTTCTCGCCGACCGCGGCGATCTTCAGCCCGGAGAAGGCCCGGGCGTCCAGACCGTACTCGTCGAACTTCTCCCGGACCGCCTTGACCGCGTTCACCGAGGTGAAGGCGACCCATTCGTAGCGGCCCTCGACCAGGCCACGGATGGCCTTGTCCATCTGCTGCGGGTTGCGCGGCGGCTCGACCGAGATGGTCGGCACCTCTTCCGGCATCGCGCCGTAGCGACGCAGCCGGTCCATCAGCGGGCCGGCCTGGTCCTTGGTGCGCGGCACCAGGATCCGCCAGCCGAACAGCGGCTTGGTCTCGAACCAGGACAGCGACTCGCGCTGCTCGACGACCGCACCGACCACGATGACGGCCTCGCCGACCAGCTTCGCGGCCCGCAGGTCCGCCACGATCGTGCCGAGCGTTCCGACGACCGAGGTCTGCGCGGTGGTCGTGCCACCGACGGTCGCGGCGACCGGCGTACCGGCGTCGAAGCCGGACTCGATCAGCGCGGCGGCGGTGTCCTTCAGGACCTCGGTCGCGTTCAGCAGTACCAGCGTCTGCTTCGGGTGCAGCCGGCTGAAGTCGAGCTTGGCCTCGGCCAGGTCGAGCACCGTGACCTCGCGGTCGCTCTTCATCGTCAGCGGGATCCCGGCGTACGCCGGAACGGCGCTCACCTCGCTGACCCCGGGGACCACGTTGAAGCTGATGCCGGCCTTGCGGCAGGCGGACGCCTCCTCGGCCCCGCTGGAGAAGGTGAACGGGTCGCCGGTCAGCAACCGGACCACGTTCGACGAGGTCTTGGCGGTCTTCACCACCAGCCGGGCCCGGGCCGCGACCCGCAGCGCCCGGCTGCCCTCGGCGCCGGAGCCGTCGATGACCTCGACGCCCGGCTTGCAGTACGCCAGGAAGGCGTCGTGCTCAGGACCCTCGACCACGACGGCGTCGGCGTTCGCCAGCACGTCCCGGCCGGCGATCGTCAGCAGGCTGGGATCGCCCGGGCCGACGCCGACGAAGGTCACGTGGCCGAGTGGCCTGGTCTGCTTGGCGGTCGTGGTGCTGGCGGCGATCTTGGCCGGCACCTTCTGGGGTGCCGGGGTGGCCGCTGTCTTCGCGCTGCTCACGTCTGCTGTCGCCTTTGCCCTTGTCCTGCTCGTCTTCGTGCTCGTACCCGTACTCGTGCTCGCGTGCGTCGTTCCCCGTGCCGGTGTCATGTCTGCTCCAGCAACTCGTTCGCGAGGCGCCGGCCCAGGGCCCGTGGGTCGTCCACCGGCCCGTTCGCCGACAGCCGCCGTACGCCACCGTCCTGGCCCAGCGCTCCCCGGAGCCACAGCTCCGGCCCGTCCTCACCTTCGACCACCTCGGCGAGCGCGCCGACCGGAGCCGTGCACCCTGCCTCGAGCGTGGCCAGCATCTGCCGTTCGGCCGTCACCGCGGCGCGAACCGCGGGATCGTCCAACGGCGCAAGGGCTTTGAGCACCGCGTCATCGTCGTCGCGGCATTCGATGCCCAGGGCACCTTGTCCCGGTGCCGGCAGCACCTGGATCGGATCCAGCGTCTCGGTGACCTCCGAAAGCCGGCCCAACCGGGCCAACCCTGCCCTTGCGAGCACCACCGCGTCCAATTTGCCATCCGTGACCATTGCTATCCGCGTGTCGACATTGCCGCGGATCCCGGTCAGTTCCAGGCCCAGTCCGAGCGCCTCCAGCTGCGCCACCCGGCGCGGCGAACCCGTCCCGACCAGCGCCCCGGTCTGCAGCTCACCGAGGCTCAGCCCGTCGCGGGCGACCAGCACGTCGCGCGGGTCCTCCCGAAGCGGGATCGCGCCGAGAGTCAGGCCCTTTTCCGGCGTGGTCGGCAGATCCTTGAGCGAGTGCACGGCGATGTCGATCTCACCGGCCAGCAGGGCGTCACGCAGTGCGCTGACGAAGACGCCGGTACCACCGATCTGCTCCAATGGCGCGCGGTTGGTGTCGCCGATGGTGACGATCGGGACCAGCTCGACCTCGTGCCCGAGGGCCCGCAGCTGGTCGGCCACATGGGTCGCCTGGGCGGTCGCGAGCGCCGACCTGCGCGTTCCGAGCTTGATCATGCGGGATCACCTCCGGTTGCCTGCGAAGTCTTGGGAGCGGTGACCGCGTCCACGGTGGCGGGATCGAGCGCGAACAGCTCCCGCAGCGCGTCGGCGTAGGTCGGGCCGCCCGGATCGGCGGCCAGCTCCTTCACCCGGACGGTCGGCGTGTGCAGCACCTTGTCGACCACCCGCCGGATGGTCCGGGCCACCTCGCCGCGCTGGATCTCGTCCAGCCCGGGCAGCTTGCGATCCAGCCTGGCCAGCTCGGCGTCGACCAGCTCGCTGGCCATCGTCCGGAGCGCGACCACGGTCGGCAGCACCGACGCGGCGCGACGGGTCGCCTCGAAGGCACCTGTCTCCTCGTGGACGATTCGCCGTACCTCGTCGATGTCGTCCGCGCTGCCACCCGCCGTGCCGGCGAGATCGGCGAGCGTCACCAAGGTGATGCCCTCGATCCGCGCGGCCGCGGGATCGACATCCCGTGGTAGCGCGATGTCCAGTACGCCGAACGGCCGTCCGTCCGCGGCGTCGCGAACCATCTCTTCGGTCAGCACGACGCCCCGCGCACCGGTGCACGAGACGATCAGGTCGGCCTCGCGCATCGCGGCGGGGACGTCGGCGAGCTTGATCGCCGTACCGCCGATCCGGTCTGCCAGCGCGACGGCGCGGTCGTAGTTGCGGTTGGCGATCGTCACGCTCGCCGCGCCGCCGTTGAGCAGTGTCTGGGCCGCCAGCGAAGCCATCGAACCGGCGCCGACGACCAGGGCGCGGCGGCCTTCGTAGCCACCCACGGCCTCGAGTCCGGCGGAGACGACCGACCGGCCGGCCGCGTCGATACCGGTCTCGGTGCGGGCCCGCTTGCCGACCCGCAAAGCCTGCTGGAACAGGGGGTTCAGGGCGGAGCCGATCGTCTCCAGGTCCTGGCCGATCCGCAGCGTCTCCTTCAGCTGGCCGAGGATCTGGCTCTCGCCGACGATCATCGAATCCAGCCCGACGCCGACCTGGAACAGGTGCGAGACGGCACCTTCCTCGAAGTGCACGTAGAGGTGCTCGGCCAGATCGAGCAGCGGTACGCCGGTGACATCGGACAGGATCGCGGTGACCTCGTCCATGCCCGCGTGGAAGCGGTCGACGTTCGCGTAGACCTCGGTCCGGTTGCAGGTGGCCAGGACGGCCGACTCGGTCACCGCCGGGGTGTGCTGGACCGCGAGCGCGAGCTTGGTGGCCGCGTCCGGATCCAGGGCCACTCGCTCGAGCACAGAGATGTCAGCAGACCGGTGCGAGATACCGACGACCAGATAACTCACCGGCCGACACCCCCACCGACGCTGGGCAGATCGGAGACCACACCGTTCCTCGCTGGCAGTTCGGGCACCTCGGGGAGCGCCGCCTCTCCGGACTTTCGTTGTTCGTGGTACGCCAGGATCTGCAACTCGATCGAGAGGTCCACCTTGCGGATGTCGACACCGGCCGGCACGGTCAGTACCACCGGTGCGAAGTTGAGGATGCTGGTCACCCCGGCTGATACAAGCCGGTCGCAGACCTCCTGGGCCGGACCGGCCGGAGTGGTGATCACGCCGATCGAGACCCGGTCGGCCGCGACGATCTCCTCCAGCTCGGCGAAGTCCCGGACGATCATGTCGCCGATCTGCTCGCCGACCAGGGTCGGATCCGCGTCCAGCAGGGCGACGATCCGGAAGCCGCGGGTGCCGAAGCCGGAGTAGTTGGCCAGCGCGTGGCCCAGGTTTCCGATCCCGACGATGACGACGGCCCAGTCCTGGGTGACGCCGATCTCGCGGGCGATCTGGTAGCGCAGGTACTCGACGTCGTAGCCGACGCCGCGGGTGCCGTAGGAGCCCAGGTAGGACAGGTCCTTGCGCAGCTTGGCCGAGTTGACCCCGGCAGCGGTCGCCAGATCCTCGCTCGACGCGGTGGCGATGCCACTGTCCGACAAGGCGGTCAGGGCCCGCAGGTACACCGGCAAGCGCGCGACAGTGGCCTCGGGAATGCCGCGTTCGGTTCTCGTCGGCGCGCCGGGGCGACGGCTGCGGGCAGGCGTCACAATTCTCCTGGCCTAGGGATGGTACTTGGGGTGGTTCGCAAGTCACCGCCTCACGGCTGGCGACACCCCACTCTAGGAGCTTGTGAACGTGAGAACAAAATCGAGAACCGCGCAAGTGGTCAAGAGCACTAACTTGTCAAGGCCCTCTTCAGCCTGACCGGGTCGACCCGCCAGAAGTCGTGCTGGCGGCCGTCGACGAAGGTGACCGGGATCTGTTCGCCGTACTCCTTGAAGAGCTGCTCGTCCTGGGTGATGTCGATCTCACTCCAGGTGACCCCGAGCTCGGCACAGACCTGGGCCACGATCACCCGGGCGTCGTCGCACAGGTGGCAGCCGGGCTTGCCGTAGAGAGTGACCCGGTCGCTCATCGGCCCGCCTCGCGCAGCCGGCCCTTCGCGACCTTGCCGGTGACCGAGTGCGGCAGGTGGTCGACCACCTCGATCTCGACCGGGCACTTGAACCGGGCCAGCCGCGTCCCGGCGTACTCGCCGATCGCGACCGGGTCGAGCGCCGCGCCGGTGGCCGGTACGACGAAGGCCTTGACCGCCTCGCCGGTGTCCTCGGACGGTACGCCGATGACCGCCGCCTCCCGCACCCCCGGCGCCTGGACGAGGACCTCCTCGACCTCGCTCGGGAACACGTTGAAGCCGGACACGATGATCAGCTCGCGGAGCCGGTCGACCAGGAACAGATCGCCGTCGGCGTCGAGGAAACCGACGTCGCCGGTGCGGTACCAGCCCTCGTCGTCCGGGCCGTCGACACCGTCCGGCCAGTAGCCGGAGAACAGGTTCTTGCCGCGGATCAGGATCTCGCCGGGATCGTCACCCTCGACGTCCTCGCCCTGCTCGTCGGCGATCCGCAGGTCGACTCCCGGCAGCGGCCGGCCGACGGAGCCCGGCTTCGGGTCGTGCTCGCCGAGCGTCGTGGTGACGCCGGGCGAGGCCTCGGTCAGGCCGTAGCCCTGGTGCACGAACAGCCCGCTGGCCTGCTCGAACCGGTCCGCCAGCCCACGTTCGAGCGTCGACGCGCCGGTGAGGACGACCTTGACCGTACTGAGCGCTTCCTTCAGGTCCGGCCGGGCGATGAACGCGTTCAGTGCCGGTGGCGCGAGCGGGAGGCGGGTCACGCCGTACTGGCGGATCAGATCGATCGTGCCGGTCGAGTCGAACCGCCGGTCCACGATCAGCGCCGCGCCCGTCGCGACGGCCCAGCCGAGCACCGCGTTGAGGCCGAACGCGTGGAACATCGGCAACACGCCGAGCACCACGTCCTCGGGGCCCATCCGGTCCTCGCCGAGGTCGGCCAGATTCTGGACGTTCGCGCCGAGCGCCCGGTGGGTCAGCATCGCCGCGCGCGGGTCGCCGCTGGTCCCGGACGTGTAGAGCAGGACCGCGAGGGCCTCCGGGTCGGTCTGCGGCGTAAGCGGAGCGTCACCGGTGAGCTCGCCGGGCCGGACCACTCTGACCCCTTCGAGCTTGTCCGCGAGGTCCCCGTCGGCGACCGCCAGGCGGGCTCCGGAGTGCGCGATGACGTTGCCGATCTCGCCCTTGGTCAGGCCCGTGTTGAGTGGTACGGCGACCAGTCCGGCGCGAAGACATCCCAGGTAGGAGGTCACGAACTCGATGCTGTTCGCCATCAGCAGCACCACCCGGTACCCCGGTACGAGACCGGCCGCCGAGTACCCCCGGGCAGCCGCGTCGACGGCCTCGTCGAGCTGGCCGTAGGTCAGCCGCCGATCCCCGTCGACCAGCGCCTGACGTTCGCCGTGACGTCGCGCTGTGTCACGAAGAACATCCGCGAAGTTGAAGTTCACCAGGCGAGTCTGTCACGAGACCGCTAGGGTCTTTTCTGTGACTCGACCAACGACGCGCGATCTGCGCGCCCGGTCGGTGCTGGCCGGGGAGGCGAGTGCCGCCGCCGCCGAACTCGAGGCGGCGCTGCAGACGCCGCCGGTGACCCACGCGGCCGCGTTCTTCGACCTGGACAACACGATGCTGCAGGGCGCCTCGGTGTACCACCTGGCCAGAGGTCTGTACCGGCGCAAGTTCTTCACCGGCGCGGAGATCGCCCGCAAAGCGGTCGACCAGCTCCGGTTCCGGCTGCAGGGCGAAACGCCCGAATCGGTCGCGAACGCGCGCTCGTCCGCGCTCTCGTTCATCGCCGGGCACCGGGTGGCCGAAGTACAGATCCTGGTCGAGGAGATCTTCGACGAGCTGATGGCCGACAAGATCTGGCCGGGCACCAAAGCCTTCGCCCAACAGCACCTGGACGCGGGCGAACGGGTCTGGCTGGTGACCGCCTCACCGGTCGAGGTGGCCCGCCTGATGGCTCGTCGGCTCGGCCTGACCGGAGCGCTGGGAACGATTGCAGAAACGCGTGACGGGGTCTATACAGGGCGTTTGGTCGGCGATATCTTGCATGGTCCGGCGAAAGCGGAGGCGGTCCGCGCGCTGGCGGCGCACGAGGGGCTTCACCTGGCCGATTGTGCGGCCTACTCGGATTCGGTCAACGATCTGCCGATGCTCGAGTTGGTGGGCCACCCCTGCGCGATCAACCCCGATTCCAGGCTCCGCCGGCATGCCGAGGTGGCGGGCTGGAAGGTGCGCGATTATCGGACCGGACGGAAGGCGGCACGCCGCGCGCTGTTGACAGCGGGTGCTTCAGGCGTAACGCTCGGTGCTGTCTCAGCCGCTGTGGCCATCCGCGGCAGTGTCTTACGAGAACGTGTCATTTGCGGGCGTGTCAGACGCAGACGTGTCAGTTGAACGGGGAGAGAACTTGACGACGCCGGAGCCAAGCCCGGACGGGATGAGACGCGCAGAGCTCGTCGATCGCGCCCAGGCAGGGGACGTCGGTGCGTTCGGCGAGCTGTACGACGAGTACTCGCTGACCGTGTATCGCTACATCTACGCGCGGGTGTCGTCATCGGCGCTCGCGGAGGACCTGACCAGCGAGACGTTCGTCCGGGCGCTGCGCGCACTGGACTCGTTCCGCTGGCAGGGCCGGGACTTCGGCGCCTGGCTGGTGACGATCGCCCGGAACCTGATCACCGACCACTACAAGTCGGGCCGGGTCCGGCTCGAGGTGGTCACCGACGAGATCGAGACGCACGACCGGCAGACCGAGGGCCCGGAGGTGGACGTGCTGGCCGCGGCCACCGCCGAGGTGCTGCGGGACGCCGTGGCCGCGCTGCCCGAGGAGCAGCGCGACTGCCTGACGATGCGATTCTTCGCCGGTCTTTCGATCGCGGAGACGGCCAAGGCGCTGGAGAAATCCGAGGGCGCCGTCAAGCAACTGCAACTGAGGGCCGTCCGGCACTTGGCGAAGGTTATCCCCAAGGACTTGAGGTGAGGAGGATGACAACGAATGTCTTTCGTAACCCGTCAGGGAGTTTCCTCGTTTGCCTGTGTGAGGACCTTTCGGTGACCCCGATCGGCCATTGAGGAGAACGAGAACTCATGAGTGACCTACACAGGGCTCGAGCGCGCGCGGAGACCTTCGCGCACGCCGTCGATCACGGGCCCCGTCACTCTTCGCGACTGAGCGATGACCCTGAGCTGATGGATGCTGTGGAGCTGGTCGGACGGCTGAGGACCGCCGGCGCAGTGACACCGCGACCGGAGTTCGCTGCCGAGCTGAGGCACCGCCTCCTCGAGCAGGCCGCGGCGCGAGCCGCGACGAATACTCCGACCGTGGTACCCAGCATTCCGGACAGCTCGGACGATCCGCCCGAGCGCGAGGACGACGACGCGTCCGTGACAGATATCCGCCATCGTCACGGCCGGCGGATCCGGCTGGTGGCCAGTACCGCCGCGCTGGTCCTGCTCGGAGGTGGCATCGGTTCTGCCGCCGCCGCTCAGCAGGCGATGCCCGGCGACGCGCTGTACGGGATGAAGCGCGGCATCGAGAACGTCTCCACCAACGTCAGCGTCGGGGACGGTTCCCGCGGCCGGCGTGAGCTCGACCATGCCAAGACCCGGTTGTCCGAGATCCAGGCGCTGGTGAACAACGGTGGCGACGCGGCCACCATCAACAGCACCCTGGCCGACTTCACCATCCAGGCGCGCAAGGGCATCACCAGGCTCGTCGCGTCGTACCAGCAGGACGGCGATCCGGCCTCCATCGCGGAGGTCACCGCGTTCATCACCAGCGCCCGCCAGGCCATCGGTGAGCTCGCTCCGAAGTTGCCACCCGAGTCGCTCAAGCCCGCTGTCGAGGCGTTGTCGATGCTCGAGCAGCAGGCCAACCGAGCGGCCACGACGTGCCCGAAGTGCGACAAGCCGAAGCCGGCCAAGAACGGCGGCCCGGCGCCCGCGATCAACCCCGGCACCGAGCCGAGCACGCCCATCAAGGCGGGCTCGTCGCCGACCGGCAAGACCACGACAGCGCCGTCGGCCAAGCCGCCGAGCTCCGGGGTCACCACGGTTCCCTCCGAGACGGTGGACACCACCATCGTCGAGAAGCCGACCAGCAAGCCGACCGATCTGAAGACGCCACCCAAGCCGTCGACGAAGCCGAGTTCGACACCGTCGGGACCGACCGTCCCCACGCTGCCGACCCCCGGCACGCCGAGCTGGCCCTGGCCCTTTCCGACGCTGAACCTCCCGACGATCAACCTCCCGGGCGTCCTCCAGACGCTCCTACCACCCTGGAACTAACCGTTCCGATCACTTCCGAAGAGCCCGGCTTCGCCAAGAAGCCGGGCTCTTCCCCTGCCCGGCCCCAACCCCGTCCGGCGGGCTTGAACACCATCCGGTGGCCTTGAACACGTTATTTCTTGTTCAAGGTCGCCGGGTGGTGTCCGAGGACGCCAGTTCTGGCGGGAGTGGGGAGGGGAGGGGAGGGTGTTCGGCGGGGCGCGGGTTAGAAGAAGACGCTGCGGCGTTGCATCAGCAGGGTGTAGAGGGTCTGCTGGATGGTTTCGCGGACCTGGTCGGTGACGTTGAAGACCAGCATCGGGTCGTCGGCGGCGCCGTCGGGGAACTCGTCGGTGCGGATCGGCTCGCCGAACTCGATCAGCCACTTCGACGGCAGCGGGATCAGGCCGAGCGGGCCGAGCAGCGGGAAGAACGGCGTGACCGGGATGTACGGCACCCCGACCAGGCGGGCCAGCGACGCCATGTTGCCGACCAGCGGGTAGATCTCCTCGGCGCCGACGATCGAGCACGGCACGATCGGTACCCCGGTCCGCATGGCCGCGCTGACGAAGCCGCCGCGACCGAACCGCTGCAGCTTGTACCGCTCGCTGAACGGCTTGCCGAGTCCCTTGAAGCCCTCCGGCCAGACCCCGACCAGGTTGCCCTGCCGGAGCAGCCGCTCGGCGTCGTCGTTGTTGGCCAGCGTCGCCCCGCCCTTGCGGGACAGCTCACCGACGAACGGGGTCTTGAACACCAGGTCCGCGGCCAGCGTCCGCAGCGGCCGGTTGGTGTGGTCGGCCACGACCAGCTGGGTGATCAGCCCGTCGATCGGCATCGTGCCGGAGTGGTTCGCGACGATCAGCGCGCTGCCGGTCTCGGGGATGTTCTCGATCCCGCGCACCTCGACCCGGAACCACTTCTCCGCCAGCGGGCGCAGGAACTTCAGCATCACGTGGTCGGTCAGGTCGGGGTCGAAACCGAACTCGTCGACCTCGTACTCCCCCGTCAGCCGCCGGCGCAGGAACGCCAGGAACTCGGCCAGCTGCCGCTCCCCGTCGGCCCCCAGAGTGTCCCGGACGATCTTCTCGAACCGCGCGAAGTCCTGCAGCCCCGCGGCCGCCGTCTGCTCGGCGCGCTCGTCCGCGTCCGGAGTCACCTGGACCACGGGATCCGGGGCGTCGGCCATCCGGCGGCGCTTCCCTGACTTCTTGGCCCGGCCCGGGCCAGCCTCGTCGGCCTGGGCGGCCTCCGGCCGGGCATCGGCCTTGGCCGCTCGGCTGCGGGCTCGCTCTGCCCTGTCCTTGGCTGCGTCGGGGCCGGCGAGGGCGCGTGCGGCGGCGGACGGGGTGGTGCGGCGTCCGCTGCCGCGGCCTGGGCGGCCGCCCGATCCGATCGGGATGACGTCGGCGTCAGCCACGCAGTGCTCCCAGTCCAGCGGTGAGCAGGCGGGAGGCCTGCGTGACGGCGCCGGTACCGAGGTGGGCGCGGAAGTCGTCGAAGGCTGCGGCGGTCGTGTACTCCGGCTCGAAACCGAACTCGGTCCGCATCCGGGTGGTGTCCACCGCCCGGCCGTAGGTCAGGAAGGTGATCTGGTCCGGCGAGAAGTCGGCCAGCCGGGCTCGACGTACAACGGCCGCTGTACTGGCTGCGGTGAAGGACGGGAGCCGGAACGCGGGCCGGCCGAGGCGACGGATCGCCTGGGACAGCGTCACCACGCCGTCGCCGGCCAGGTTGAAGGTGCCGGGCAGATCGTTCGCGGTCGCGTGATGGATCGCCTCGACGCCGTCGTTCTCGTGCAGGAACTGGAGCCGGGCGTCGAAGCCGAACACGGTCGGCACCACCGGCATCGCGAAGTACCGGGTGATCGGGGAGTCGGTCTGCGGGCCGATCCAGTTGGCCATCCGCAGGGTGGTGACGCAGACGTCGGGGCGGCGCCGGGCGAACCCGCGCACATACCCCTCGACCTCGACCGCGTCCTTGCTCAACCCGGTCTGGTGGATCGCCCGCGGCGCCATCTCCTCGGTGAACATCGCGGGGTCACGCGGACCGGCGCCGTACACCGTGGTCGACGACTTGACCACGAGCTTGCGCACGCCGGGCGCCTTCTGGCACGCGGCGAGCAGCTGCATGGTGCCGATGACGTTGATCTCTTTCATCGACGACCGTCCCCCGGCGCTGCCAGGGGTCGCCACGACGCCCGTGTGGACGACTGTGTCGACGTCCTCACCGGCGATGACTTTCGCGATGACGGGGTTGCGGATGTCGGCCCGGACGAACCGGACCCGGCCGAGCTCAGCGCGCGGCGGCACCACATCGATGCCGATCACGGTGTCGATCTCGGGGTCGGCGGCCAACCTGCGGGCACAGCGAGCACCGGCATCCCGAGAGACGCCGGTAACCATCACTACCTGTGCCACGAGTGACCCCCAGCCAGACAGCAAAAACCCCATCGAACGCCGCCCTGGACCTCCAGGACGGCGCACAGTGCAATTAGAGCTAGGGCTACTTGCCGAGCTTGCGGCGCTGCACCCGCGTCTTCTTCAGCAGCTTGCGGTGCTTCTTCTTCGCCATCCGCTTACGGCGCTTCTTGATTACTGAACCCACAGTTGGACCTTCCAAACTTAAAGAGAGCGTCAGGAAAGACTACCTGTAGGTCACCTCCCTGACCTAAGTGAGCCTGCTCCCCCGCCTGGATAGGATGGTTTCTCGTCGACTGGGGAGGCCTCGATGGGCGCTCGCTACAACGGTCTGGCCGATTGGTACGACGCCCGATTCGTCGCCGGAGCACCACGCCACCAGCCCGGTCTGCTGGAGCTGCTCGGCCCTGGTTCGGGCCCCTGCCTCGACCTCGGCTGCGGCACCGGGCGCAACTTCGACACCATCCGCGACAGCGGCCGCACGGTGGTCGGGGTGGACCGCTCGTCCGACCAGCTCCGGCTGGCACGCACCCGCACCGCCGGCCCGCTGATCGAGTCGGACGCCGCGCTGCTGCCTTTTGCTGACAGCTCCTTCGACACGGTGATCGCGATGTGGATCTCCACCGACCTGGACGCCTTCACCGGCGCCCTGGGCGAGGCAGTCCGCGTACTACGCCCTAGCGGGTTGCTGGTCTGCTACGGAGTCCACCCGGCCTTCAACGGCCCGCACGCCCAGTGGAACGAGGACGGTACGCGACTGATCCACCCGTCGTACCGCACCGCCGGATGGCACGACGACTCACCCACCGTGGCCGACGACGGCATTCGCAGGCGCGTCGGCATGCGCCATCTCCCGCTCCCTGACCTGCTCAACGCGTTCCTCCGGCCCGGCCTGACCCTCGAACGCGTCGAGGAGCCCGAAGGCATGCCGGTACCGCACGCCCTCGCCCTCAAGGCCCGCCGCAACTGAGCCGGCCCGACTGGCCGTGCTGGGCCGTAGGCACGCGCCACCGGACTATCGTGCTGGTACCAGCGTCGGGGAGGTGGCAGTGCAGAGGGATCCGTCGCCGCGGGAGCCGGTTGACTCTGATGTCGATCTGCGGCATCCGGTGGGGGCCGTGCCGGTCAGGCGAGGCGAGGTTGCTGTCCTCGGGGTGATCGCGGTGGGTGGGGCGATCGGGGCTTCGGCGCGTTATGGGGTTGGGCTCGTGTGG
The DNA here is from genome assembly GCF_040681515.1 of Kribbella sp. NPDC051718. Lineage (NCBI taxonomy): Bacteria > Bacillati > Actinomycetota > Actinomycetes > Propionibacteriales > Kribbellaceae > Kribbella > Kribbella sp. NPDC051718. The sequence goes on from NZ_JBFAYZ010000001.1 coordinate 838,379, forward strand.
CCGACCGGGGCGGGGTCGTGGCCTTGGGCAACGATGGTGATCAATGTGGTGGGGTGTGCGCTGATCGGCGTACTGATGGTGCTGGTGTCCGAGGTGTGGGTCGGGCAGCGGTTGCTGCGGCCGTTCGTGGGGACCGGGATTCTGGGAGGGTTCACGACGTTCTCGACGTACGCGGTCGACCTGCAGCAGTTGCTCGCCGATGGGCAGGCGCTGACCGCGCTGGGGTATTTGTTCGCGACCGTGGCCGGGGCGATCGCCGCTGTCTTCGCCGGTACGCACGTCACGCGCGCGCTCGTCCGCCGGAGCCGTCGATGAAGGTCCTGTTCGTCATCGCGGGTGCTGTCGTCGGTGCTCCGCTGCGCTATCTGACCGACCGCGCCGTTCAGGCGCGGCACGACAGCGACTTCCCGTGGGGCACCTTCACCGTCAACGTCGTCGGCTCGGCGATCCTGGGCTTCGTCGTGGGTGCGAGCACGGCGGCCGATGCACCGCATTGGGTCCAGCTCCTCGTCGGTACGGGCTTCTGCGGCGCGCTGACGACGTATTCGACCTTCTCCTACGAAACGCTGCGGCTCTGGGAACAGAACGCCAGACTCGCAGCCGCCGCCAACGTCATCGCCAGCATCCTCGCCGGCCTCGGCGCTGCCTATCTGGGCCTGGCGATCAGCGACAGCATCTGGCGCTGACTCAGCGCACCTTGGCCGGGTGGACGGTCAGGGTGAACTCTCCGGCCAGATCGCCATCGATACGCATCAGCTCACGCAGTACGGCGTCACCGAGTGCTCCTCGTACTTCGTCCGCCGAAGCGAGCGCGCGCTCCGCAAGCGCCGCAACGGTCGTCTGCTCGGCGCCTCCCCAAAGAGCGATCGACATCAGGTCGGAGGTGAAGGAGGCGTACTTGCTCCTGCTCTGAAACACCTCGAGCGTGCTCAGCGTCTCGGCCGGAATCCTCAATACCTCCTGAGGCAGCGGCGACGCTGGTGATCGGCGGTAGCGGTCGCCATCGAAGGTGAGATGGCCGAGTGCGGTGAACAGCGGCGGCAGCATCCGCCGGGTGGTCGGCGCTGGCCGGCCGAGCTGTTCGGCGGCGGCCGTGAGGGTCATCAACTGGTAGCCATGATCGGCCGGCGTCAGTGGCTGATCCAGCCAGTCATCACCCCACGAGTGCGCCGCAGCCCACTCCGCCAGCTCTTCCAAGGACGTCCCGGCCTCGTCTCTGCTGACGTAATCAAGACTGCTGATCACCCCGGAAGCCGCATAGCCCAGCAGAAACTCCCAGCCCTGGTCCCCGGCCAGCACGGCCGGCTCGCTTCGCCTGAGCCAGCGCGGCGGCTCCTCCTCAGCGACCGGCCAAAAATCCAACTGCCACAGGCTCCAAGGACCGATCAGGTCACCTTCCTCATCCGTCGCACTCGGTCGAGGAAGTTCTTGGCGGGCGATGCGAACCCGGTACGAACCGGGGGCACCGAGTTGAAGGTGCTCCTCGGGCCAGGAACCCGTCACCGTGGTCAGACCGACCACGCCGCTGGCGCTGCGATACGGAAGCTCGACCAGGTCTCCCCACTCAAGTGGCTCGTCGAGGTTCGGTGGGGCGTCGTGGACCTGGATGCGGACGTGGCAGGTGAGATCGCCGGAGGCTGTTTCGAGCCAGCCGGCGCCGGTGCGGGCGATCGTGCCGCACGGCTGGGCATCGGTGGCGTACTGCTCCAGCAGCCCGGCGTTGCCGTACTCGACGTATCCGCTGTACGTGTCGCGCACCGTCAGCGTTCCGGACTCCGGCAGGTAGTCGTCATCTTCGAACGTTCCCAGCACCGCCATCCACCCACGCTAGCCGTTTTGGACGGCTAATCGATCCTTCGGTACCACGCCGCCAGCCGCTCGGCCCGTGCACTTCCTTCAGCGGCAAGCGCGTCCAGGACCGGAAGTATCGAGGTCAGCCGCGAGATCTCCAGAATGGTGCCCTCACCCAGCGACTTCGTCTCCAGCACCTCGACGAGCACGCGGACAGCCGTCTCGACGTCGCCGGTCACCTTGAACCACGCTTTGGCGGCCTGGACCCGGATGTCGATCCACGGGCTCGGCTCCACCTCGGACAGCAGCGTCCGCAGTACCGGCTCGGCGGCCCGCGCGGCCGGGCCCAACTGATCGATCCACATCAGGGCCAAGTAGTCGAGCCCGTTGCCGCCCTCTCCGACGGCCGGCTCGTTCGGCGACACCTTCGTCGACCGCCTGGGGTGATCGGTGATCACCGAGACCAGGACCGGCACCACTTCATCGGCCGGGTGCTCGAGCACCATCAAGGCCCGGGCCGCCCAGACCCGCGACTCCAGATCACTCCCTGCGCAGACCGTCAGCAGAGCTGCCCGTACCTCCGGATCCGCGCCGCCAACCCGCCCGAGCTGCGCACAGATCATCAGCATGACCTTGATGACGTCCGGGTTGCGGGTGGTCTGGGCCCCGCTGAACTTCAGCAGAGCTAGCAGCTTCTCGATCAACTCGGGAATCACCGCTTGCTTGTCCGGGAAGGCGTTCACCAACTGTTCGAGCTGGTCGAGCTGCTTCTTCTGCCGAAATCGGGCGACCAGCGCTGGGGTCAGCGCGGCCGCGTGCTCGGTCGCCGACGAGAGGAGCCCACTCGAGTTCTTCACGAGCCGCCGGTCGGCCAACTCCAGCAGGAGTTGCTCCGCCCGCGCATGCCCAGCGCCGACGAGGATCCTGCGCAGGTCGAGCGTCGGCGTCCGGTCGTACAGGTTCGCGACCTGCTCGAGCAGCCCGACCAGGCGACGATCGCTGCGGTCCCAGGGGATTGGGCCGTCCGGTCCCTTCCGGCTCCGGAACCAGATCCCCAGATCCGGTACGCCGGTCGAGACGATCCCCAGGTCGGTCGTCGCCACCAGTTCGATGATCCGCGGCACCAGCTCGATCGCCAGCTCCGGATGCGTCTGGTACAGGTGCGTGGCCATCAGGACGAGTGAGCCAGGGTTGCCGAACAGCGTCGGGTCGGTCGCCCATGGGAGGTCGAGCATGCGCTGCAGCCAGTGCTGCAGGGGCGGTCGGAGGCAGCGTCGGCTGGACCGCCCAGAGCGCCCAGGAGCCGCCACCTTCTGCCCAGGGCAGCTCCATCGTCATCGTCCGGCCGGCCGGACCGACGCAGAGCACCAGCGCGTCGAGCACCTGCTCGGGGATCTCCGGGCCGCCATCGTCCTGCCGGTGCAGCGACACCAGCACGGTCTGCCGATCCTGCAGCGCCAGCGCGGTCTGTCGGTGCCGCAACGTCAGCCCGTACGCGGCGCCGAGCCGGTCTGTGTCGGAGTTGCCCGGCTCCGTGAAAGCCAGCACTCGCTCAGCGTCCCGGTCGGCGAGGCTGACCAGGAGCGTCATCCGGGTTGCCGCGTCCTCTTCGTCCGCCAGCCTGTTCAGCAGCTGCGTCGTGATGTCGTCGTCGACGTACGTGAGCAGATAGGCGGTGATCCGCCGCACCACCGGGTCGGGGTGCCGCAGACAGCCGAGCAGCGGTACGAGTCCGACGGAGTACACGGACTCAAGCAGCTGTTCCCACTGCTCTCCCTCGGCCGGCCTGGCGCGCTGGAGCTTCTCCCCGAGAGCAGCTTTCAGTCGCTCCAGCGCACTGTGGTTGAGCGGACCATGCTCGCCGTACTCGTCCAAGTCGTCGTCGAAGTCCGCTGCCAGCTTCCGGCGGTCGAATCCCATCGCCACTCCCCACCTCGTCGAGAAGGGCGATAATACGGCTTATCAGGTGCACTCCGGTCAGTTGTTGTGGAGGCGGACGGGCATCAGGATGTAGCGGAAGTTGGTCAGCGGGTCCTCCTCCAGGTCGGTGGCGCCGGTCAGTTCGGCGGGCTTGGTGGGGTGGGTGAAGGCGAGTTGGGCCACCGGGGTGCCGATCGCGTGCAGGCCGTCCAGTAGGTACGTCGGGTTGAACCCGACCGTCACCGGCTCACCGATCAGCCGGGCCTCGATGGTCTCGGACGCTTGCGCCTCCTCGCCGTTGCCGGCGTCGAGGGTTGCTCCCTCGTCGCTGAAGGTGATGCGGATCGGCGCATTGCGCTCAGCCACCAGCGCGACGCGCTTCACCGCCTCGACCAGCGTCGCCGTGCCGACCCGGACCCGGGTCTGGATCGCGTCCGCGGCCGGCATCAGGTTGCGGACCTTCGGAAAACTCCCGTCCAGCAACCTGGTCGTCGTCCACCGCGCCCCACCGGACACCTCCCCCGCAAACCCAGCCAGCCCATCCCCACCAGCAGCATCCTGATCAAGCGAAAGCGTGAGAGCCGACCCGGTCATCGCCTTGGCGGTATCCGAAAGCACCCGAGCAGGAATCAAAATGCTGGCCGACACCGAGGCAGGCGTCACCACCGGAGCCGGGGCTGACGCCGGAGGCGGGGTGGTGGCCGTGGTCGATGGCGCGCGCGTGGCGGCCGGTTCCCACTCCAGTTCTCGGATGGCTAGGCGGTAGCGGTCTGTTGCTAGGAGGGTGATGGTGGAGCCTTCGATTTCCATGCTGACGCCGGTGAAGGTGGGCATGGTGTCGTCGCGGCTGGCCGAGCCGGCTACCTGGGCGACCGCTTGAGCGAAGACCTCGCTGCGGAGCGCACCGCTGGTCGGTGGTTGTGGTGGTAGCTCCGGATACTCCTCGACCGGCAGGGTTTGCAGCGTGAAGCGGGCCGTGCCGCAGGTCAGCAGTGCCTTCGCTCCGTCGACGCTGAAGTCAATCGCTTGATGTGGAAGGCTTTTCACGATGTCGGCGACCAGTCGGCCCGACACCAGGCAGCGCCCAGGATCCGCCACTTGAGCCGGCAGAGTCACCCGATGCGACGTCTCGTAGTCGAAGCCCGACAGCGTCAGCTCCCCCTCCGACGCCTCCATCAGCAACCCCGCCAGAATCGGCACGTTCGGCCGGCTGGGCAGACTCTTCCCCACCCACGCCACCGACTCCACCAGCAGATCCCGCTCCACCCGTACCTTCATGCCGACCGCCTCCCAGCTTCCTCACTGGGTTCCACTCAAGCACCGGCCACCGACAGTTTCCGCAGCCACCAAATCAAGTACAGGCCTGACCACCGCCCTGCTAATCTGGACGGCGTGAACAGCTTCCCGTCGCAGCAGATGATGCCCCGCTAGCGCGGGGTTCAGCGACGGACGTATTCGATCCGAGACCCCGAGTCGGGGCCTCGTTCGCGTTTCACCGGGCGGCGTCGTCCCGGCTCTCCTTCCATCCCAGCAGGAGATTGACGATGACGCGTTCCTATCTGACCACCACCATCCCGTTCGTGAACGCCCGCCCGCACCTGGGCTTCGCCCTCGAGCTGGTCCAGGCCGACATGCTCGCCCGGCATCGCCGTCGCCGCGGCGACGAGGTCCGTTTCCTCACCGGAACGGACGACAACTCCCTGAAGAACGTGCTGGCCGCCGAGACGGAAGGCATCCCAGTACAAGAGTTCGTCGACCGCAACGCGGCAGCCTTCGAAGCACTGCGCGAGCCACTCGACCTGTCCTTCGACGACTTCATCAGGACCAGCAGCGACCCACGCCACCGGGCCGGGGTCGAGCGCATCTGGCAGCGCTGCGCCGACGCCGGCGACCTCTACCGCAAACACTACGAGGGCCTGTACTGCGTCGGCTGCGAACAGTTCTACCAACCGGAGGACCTCACCGACGGCCGCTGTCCCGATCACGGCACCGAGCCCCAGCTCGTCGCCGAGGAGAACTGGTTCTTCCGCCTCTCCCGGTACTCCGAACAGCTCCGCGACCTGATCACCAGCGGCCGACTGAGGATCGAGCCGGCCACCCGGCGCAACGAAGTACTGGCTCTGATCGACGGTGGACTGCACGACTTCTCCGTCTCCCGGTCGCAGCGCCGGGCTCGCGGCTGGGGCATCCCGGTCCCTGGCGATCCGGACCAGGTCGTCTACGTCTGGTGGGATGCCCTGGGCAACTATGTGTCAAGTCTCGGCTACGGCACCGACGGCTCCGACCTGGAGCATTGGTGGCAGACCTCCGACGACCGGATTCACCTGCTGGGCAAGGGAGTCGTCCGCTTCCACGCCGTCTACTGGCCTGCGACCCTGCTCTCAGCCGGGCTGGCCCTGCCGACCGAGATCCTCGTCCACGACTACCTCACCGTCGACGGCCGGAAGATCAGCAAGTCAGCCGGTACCACGATCGACCCGGCCGACCTCGTCGACGAGGTCGGCACCGACGCCGTCCGCTGGTGGCTGCTCCGCGACGTCCCGAGGATCGGCGACGCGGACTTCACCCGCGAACGCCTGATCGCCCGCAGCAACTCCGACCTCGCCGGCGGCCTCGGAAACCTCGTCAACCGCGTCGTCTCCCTCATCCACCGGTACTACGACGGCCGGGTACCCAACCTCCGACCGGCACCCGGCGAGCTCCGGACCGCCGTCACCAACGCACCCGCCCAGATCGAGACCGCCCTCGCGAACTACGACTTCCGCAAAGCGGCCACCGCACTGTGGGACATCGTCGAATCCGCCAACCGCTACATCGAGACCACCGAGCCCTGGCAGCTCGCCAAGACCCAGGATCCCTTGCTCGCAAAGGTCCTGGCCACCCTCCACCACGCCTGCCTGGCACTGGCCGGAGAGCTGTCACCCTTCCTCCCGAGCGCGGCCGCCCGCATCACCACCCAGTGCACCCCGATCGACGGCGTCCTCCCGCCCGCGACCCCACTGTTCCCCAGGCTCACCTGAGCTCAACGGCAAACTCAGGCTGCGTGGACGTGCTCTGCGGTACTGCGTACTGCGGCCAGGGCGGACTCCAACGCGGGGTGGAGTAGGCGGCCATCGCGTTTGACGGGGTTGCCGGCGACGAAGACGGTGTCGATGTTGCCGGGATGAGCCGAGGTGACGACAGTGGCGATCGGGTCGTGGAGGCCGCCGACGAGGTTGATGTCGGACGCGCGGAGGAGGATCAGGTCGGCCTGCTTCCCCGGGCGCAACGAGCCGATCTGGTCGGCCATTCCGAGCGCCCGGGCGCCGTCCAGGGTGGCGATCCGGAGTACCTCGGCGGCTGTCATCGTCTGGTAACCGAGGGCGAGGACCGAGCGCATCGCGTTGAACATGTCGCCCGGCGCGGTCGTCACCACGTCGATGCCGAGGCCGGTCGTGACGCCGGCGGCCTTGAGCCGGCCGGTCATCGGGTCGCCCATCTCCATCCGCGCCTCGACCGCCGGGGTGACGGCGACCGCCGCGCCGGAGTCCGCGATCAGCTTCAGCTCGGAGTCGGGCAAGTTGTTGCCGTGGATGTAGAGGACGGCGGAGCGCAGCAAACCCTTGTCCTGCAGTAGTTGCAGCGGGTACTGGGCCAGCGGGCCGCTCATGATGTGCACGACGACCGGCGCGCCGAGCTCGGCCGCCAACGCCCAGTCAGCCTGCGTGAGCTCGAAGGGAGCGAACGCTGGCCCGATCGCGGCGAGCGCCGGAGTGATCAGCCCGGACGCCCGGTCGACGACGTGCCGCATCCCGGCCGGATCGACCGGTAGGCCCGCCGTGGCCGACTGGCCGTAGCCGAAGACCGCGCGGATGCCGCTTGACGCCAGACCGTCCAGAGCCGCGTCGGTGTGGTCGCGGCTGTGTTGCACGTGCGAGTAGTCCTGCACGGTGGTGATCCCCGCATCCAGGCACTCCAACGCACCCGCAAGGTTGCCAGCAGCAACATCCTCCGGCCGGTACTTCGCGCCGTACCCGCCGAGCACCTGCTCGATGTACCCCATCAGGTCGGTATCGACCGCAGTCCCCCGCAGGGCCGTCTCCCACAGGTGACGATGGGTGTCGACGAAGCCGGGCAGCACGATCCGGTCGGTCGCGTCGATCACCTCGGCATCGGTGGCGTCCAGGCCGGGACCGACGGCGGCGATCCGGCCGTCCTCGATCAGCACGTCGGTGTCGTGATGCACGGCGACGGTCGGCTCGGTGTCGATCACGAGTCCGCCACGCAGCAGCGTTCGGTTCATCCCCGATCAATCCCCTCACTAGAAAGCTTTATTGAAAGCTATCATCAAAGGCAGATAGGCTGTCAACCACAGCGAGCGACGGGTGGGAGCGATGACGGCAGACCGGGTGGACCAGTTGATTGCGGCGTGGGAGCGGGAGTTGCCGGCCGTGCTCCACCCGACGACAGAGCTGACCAAGCGGCTTCTGCTGCTGGCCGCCGCGGTGGACGAGTCGACCCGGGCGGTCCTGCCCGAGCTGGGGCTGACGATGGCGGAGTTCGACGTGCTGGGCACGCTGCGGCGCTCAGGCGAGCCGTGCCGGATGAAACCGACCGAGCTCAGCCGGAGCCTGCTGCTGTCGTCCGGCGGCACGAGCAATGTGGTCAATCAGCTGGCCAACCGCGGGCTGGTCGTCCGCGAGCCCGACCCGGAGGATGGTCGCGGCACACAGATCCAGCTGACCGACGAGGGCGTCGCGATGGCCGAGAAGGCGGTGCTGGCGGGCGCGGCGGCGCACGCGGAGGTCTGGGCGGACGTACCGGCAGAGGTCTTGGAGGCCGCCACCACCGCGCTGCGCGCGCTCCATCGAGCGGTCTGACCGGGGGATCTGAACAGGCGAAGCGGCCGGTCCCTCGAGGGGAGTCCGGCCGCTTTCGCTTCTCGTGGTTATCCGGTTTGGAAAAACGCGCCCTTGAGGTAGTCGTGCACCGCGCCCTCAGACACCCGGAACGACCGACCCACCCGCACCGCGGGCAGTTCGCCGGAGTGCACCAACCGGTACACCGTCATCTTGGACACGCGCATGGCCGTGGCGACCTCCGCCACGGTCAGAAACTTCACCTCGGCGAGCGGCGACTCACCACCGGACTTCTTTGATGCCATAACGCACCGCACTTCCAGCACGAGTCGTGCGCCGGCTTCCCCTCCGGCACCTCCGCGCGTGCATGAACAGAGCGTAGTGGCTGTTGGTGCGAATGGGAAAGAGGGTGCCTGGTGTGACTGGATGGTTCATCCAGATCAGAGTGTCGCAGCAGCCGGATCCGGGCCCGGTCTAGTACGTCGGATCGAGCCCGAGCAGCGGGAAACTGATGTCCCGGGTCGCCTTGATCGAGCGGTCCAGCCAGGTGTCGGGGTTGTACCCGGTCGACCAGTCCGCGTACGTCGGAGCCCGGCCGTCCGTCATCCGCATCGGCGCGACCCGGCCGAATCGGATCTGGATGTCCTCGCGCCACGACTCGGGCACCGCCGTCTCCGGGTCGATCGGCTCGCCGGCCACGATCGCCAGCAGATGGGTCCAGGCGCGCGGTACGACGTCGATGATCGCGTAGCCGCCGCCACCGGTCGACACCCACTTGCCGTCGCAGACCTGGTGGGCGAGGTCGTGCAAGGCCAGGTACGCCGCTCGCTGCCCGTCGACCGTCTTGGTCAGGTGCGCCAGCGGGTCCTCGGCATGGGAGTCGCAGCCGTGCTGGGTGACGAGCACCGACGGCTTGAACGCCTTCACCACGTCCGGCACGATCGCGTGGAACGCCCGCAGCCAGCCCGCGTCTCCGGTACCAGGCGGCAGCGGGATGTTGACCGCAGTGCCCTCCGCATCCGGCCCACCTGTCTCCCCCGGCCCACCCGTGCCCGGGAACAGGGTCGTCGGCGACTCGTGCAGGCTCACCGTCAGTACCCGCGGGTCGTTGTAGAACACGGTCTGTACGCCGTCGCCGTGGTGAACGTCCACGTCGACGTACGCGACCCGCTCGGCGCCGTGGTCGAGCAGCCACTGGATCGCGACGGCCGGGTCGTTGTAGACGCAGAAGCCGCTGGCCATCCCCGGCATCGCGTGGTGCAGCCCGCCGGAGATGTTGGCGGCGTGCAGCACGTCGCCCTCCCAGACGGCCCGGGCGGCCTCGACGGACGCACCGACCACATGCGCCGACGCTTCATGCATCTGCGGGAAGCAGTACGTGTCGTCGGTACCGAGGCCGTGCTCCGGATCCGGCTGATCCGGATCCTCCCCGGCCCGCTTCACGGCCTCGATGTACTCGGCCGTGTGCACGGTCCGCAGCAGCGCGTCATCCGCCACCGGCGCCGGCACCACCTTCAGCTGATCCAGTACGCCGAGCGCCCGGGCCAGCCGAATCGTCAGATCCACCCGGATCGGACTCATCGGATGCCCATGCCCGAAGTCGTACGCCGTCAGCCCGTCGTCGAAGACCAGCATCGCCTCACCGCTCATGCCCCCGACCTTAGCCCGCAAGCGCGGCACAGGCCTCCGCTCAGCCGATCGCTTGTGTCTATCGAACCGGTTGACCTCAACTTACGTTGAGGTTGCGGACCGCCCGGCATGAGCTGGGGGTTCGAGGACAGCAGTCGCCGGAACGTCGCGGGTGGCTAGTGGCGGGGTGGGCGTAGTCCGGGCTATGGTTTTGGGGTGAACGAGTTCAACTTGCAGCAGTGGTGGGCCGCTTAGGCGGACCCTCCTGCGTTCACGCGCATCCAAAAGGCCGCCTCGCCGAGGCGGCCTTTTTGTATGCCCGTCGGTCGGTGAGGCCCGATCGACAAAGGACAAGACCATGACCTCGCTTTCTGGCATCACCCCCTCCGGCCGGCTCACGCTGGGCAACCACCTCGGTGCGCTGCGGCGGTTCACCGATCCGGACGGGTTCTACTTCGTGGCTAATCAGCATGCGATGACGACCAAGCATGATCCGCGGCGGCTGCGCGCGCTGACCCGGGAGATGGCGACGCTGATGCTCGCCGCCGGGTTGCCGCCGGGAACGGTGTTCGTGCAGTCCGACGTACCGGCGCATGCGCAGCTCGCGTATCTGCTCGAGTGCACCTCGTACGTCGGGGAGTTGTCGCGGATGATCCAGTACAAGGAGAAGGGCCGGGGCAGACCGATGACCCGCGCCTCGCTGTTCACCTATCCGTGCCTGATGGCGGCGGACATCCTGTTGTACGGAACGGATCGCGTCCCGGTCGGCGGCGATCAGGACCAGCACGTCGAGCTGGCGCGCGATGTCGCGATCCGGTTCAACCGGGAGTACGGCGAGACGTTCGTCGTACCGCAGCTGCAGAAGGCCGCGCTGGCGATGCGGATCAAGGACCTCGCCAACCCCACCGCGAAGATGAGCAAGTCCGACGAGGACAACGCCGTCGGTACGATCCGGCTGCTCGACCCGCCGGACGTCATTCGCCGGCAGGTCATGCGCGCGGTGACCGACTCGGACGGCGAGGTGCGCCACGACGAGGAGACCAAGCCCGGCATCACCAACCTGCTGGAGATCCTGGCCGCCTGCACCGACGGCGATCCGGTCGAACTGGCCGGCTCGTACGAGACGTACGGCGCCCTCAAGTCCGACGTCGCGGACGCCGTGCTGGCGGTCATCGAGCCCCTGCAGAAGGAGTACGCCCGGCTGGCATCCGACTCCGGCGCCGTCGACGCGGTACTCGCCCAGGGGCGGGATCGGGCGATCGAAGCGAGCGCACCACGACTCCGGGCGGCGACTGTCGCGATGGGTTTGGCAGGATCGACGATGTGAGACTTCGAGTGGCGACGTTCAACATCCGGAACTCCTCGGCTCCCGACGGCGACGACTCGTGGGTACTACGCCGCGAGGCGACCGCGGCCGCGATCGAGGAGTTGGCGGCCGACGTGGTCGGGTTGCAGGAGGTGCTGCCCGACCAGCTGGCGTATCTGCGCGAGAGGTTCGCGCAGTACGAGATCGTCGGGGCCGGACGGGATGACGGCGTCCACGCCGGCGAGCACTCGGTGGTGATGATCCGGCCAGGTGACTGGCGGCTGGACTCGCACGAGACGCGGTGGCTGTCCGCGGACCCGTCGACGCCGGGGTCGGTCGGGTGGGACGCGGATCTCACCCGGATCGCCACCCTCGTGCGGATGCAGCACACCGACGGCACGCGGGTCGGCATCGTCAACACCCACTACGACCACATCGGCGAGGTCGCGCAACTGGAGTCGTCGAAGCTGATCGATCGCTGGACGGCCGCCGAGCCGGACCTGCACTGGGTCGTGCTCGGCGACCTCAACGTCGAGCCGGAATCCCTTCCCCTGAAGGTGTTCCTGGAGGCGGGCTGGCGGGACGCGGTACCGGCGACGGCCGGTGGTACCTTCCACGACTTCACCGGCGCGACCGACCGCGAACGCATCGACCACGTCCTGGTCAGGCAGAGCGGCCCGGCCGGCACGAGCTGGCAGGTGATCGATGCCGAGGTCTCGCACTACCGGCCGGGCGGCCGCCTGCCGAGCGACCACTGGCCGGTCGTGGCGACCCTCGAGCTCTGACCCTCAGACCTTTTCGAAGACCTCTGTCCTCAACCGCTCGAGCTGGTCGAAGCGGCGCGCGCCGGTGCCGAGGGAGCCGTCCGGGACCAGGAACTCGTCGATGCCGGCCGCTGGATAACGAGAGACCACGTCGAGCACGTACTCAGCCGAGCCCATGATCGTCGGGCGGCCGGCCGCGAGCAGGCCGTCCCGCCGGCCCTCGGCCTCCGTGTCACCCGGCTCGATGATCTCGATCAGTGCCTGGGTCGAGCGGCGAACCGTCGACGGGTCGCGGCCGATCCGCTCACAGTGCTCGCGGAACACGCTGCCCTTGTGCTCGGCGAGCTCCGGCAGACCCCAGTGGTTCCACTCGTCGGCGTACCTCGCAACGATGCCCAGGGCAACCTTTTCGCCAGAGGCGCCGATCAGGATCGGGAGCTTAGCCGGCTTGGGTTCCAGCGGCGCCTCGGTGAGCTGGTAGTACTTGCCGTCGAAGGTCGTCCGGTCCTCGGTGAGCAGCCCGGTGATCACCTGGCAGGCCTCCTCGAACCGGGCCAGCAACTCCTTCACCGGCGGCAGCTCGATCCCGTACACCTGGTGTTCGTTCACCTGCCAGCCCGCTCCGAGGCCGAGGACGAACCGGCCGCCGCTCATCTGGTCGAGGGTGGCCGCCTGGTTCGCCACGACGGCCGGGTGCCGGTAGGTGTTGCCGAGCACCATCGAGCCGATCCGGACCCGCTCGGTCTTCACCGCCAGCCCGGCCAGCAACGCGAAGCACTCGTTCATCGGGACCGAGAAGTCACCGTTGTTCATCATGAAGTGGTCGGCCATCCAGACGGCCGACCAGCCGGTCCGTTCGGCGTACTCCGCGCCGTCGAGTACTTCCTGCCAAGTCCGGGTGGCGCTGGGCCAGAGGGAGAAGTCCATACCCCGACTTTATGCACTCTCCTGGGCGGCCAGCACGGCCTCCCCGTTGTCAGCGGCCCAGGTGGTGAGCATCCGGATCGGCTCCATCAGGGTCTTGCCGAGCTCGGTCAGGTCGTACTCGACCCGGGGCGGTACGCCGCCGTAGTCGTGTCGCGTGACCAGCCCGTTGGTCTGCAGCCGGCGCAGGGTCTGGGTGAGGACCTTCTTCGAGATGCCACCGATCAGGTCGACCAGTTCACCGTGCCGCCGCGGCCCTTCGCTGAGTCCCCACAGCACCACGACCGCCCACTTGTCCGCGATCACCTCGACCGCCAGCCGTGCCGGACAGTCCGCCAGGAATACGTCACCGATGCCGTCCACGCTCACCAAGGGTACTCAGGGGTTCCCGTTGCGCTGTCTAGCGTCGACAGCATGATCCCGTTGCCCGAAAGCACTCATCGGCTCTTCGCCACCGACAACCACGCCGTCCTCGTCACCGTCGACGCGGACGGATCTCCGCAGGCATCACTCGTCTGGGCCGAGCGCGACGGCGACCAGGTGCTGATCGGGATGGAGGGGTACCAGCGCAAGGCAGCGAACCTGCGCCGCGATCCCCGCGTCACAGTGATCATCGAGGACGACCAGCCCAGCCGGCGTGGGCTCGCACAGTACCTGGTGATCCGTGGCCGCGCAGAGGTCACCGCGCCGGAGATCGGTGAGGAGTGGACCGCGTTGATGGACAAGCAGGCGCAGCGGTACCTGGGCAAGGACTACCCGTTCGAGAACCGGTACTCCGAGACGGCGGTGATCGCCCGGGTCACGCCGGAGAAGATCACCGGCGAAGGCCCATGGGCAGCGCGAGGCTAGAGCAGATGCCAGCGGAGCAGGAAGGCGCCGACGGCGAGCACCAGGTAGGCCAGGACGAACACGACGCCGATGCCGGGACGCGGGCGGGAGCGGCGTACCGGCTGGTCGTCGGCTGCGGCGCGGGCCGCTTGCATGACGGCGGCGGAGTCGAGGGTCTGACCCTTGGCGATGCCGTTGATCTCGTTCTCGTCCTTGCCGCTGGTCAGCACGACGGAGTCGTCGACGATCTCGATGTCGTCGACGTCCTGCCAGGCGAGGCTGCGGACGAGCAGGCTGGTGCGGGCCTTCAGGGCGGTGGCGGTGATCTCGACCCGGTACAGCACGACCCCACCGGCGACCCGGACGACGGAAGCGCCGATGATGGTAAAGAGGCCGACCGCGAGGAAGTCCCGGGCGCCCATCCAGAGCCAGGAGTTCAGCGCCGGAACGGCAATGAATGGCACCACGAACAGTGCCCAGGCCCACCACGGCGCCGGATCCAGCGGCACCCGCCACGGGAGCTGCGGCAGGGCCGCGCCGTCGGCGGTGAAGGAGCCGTCGTCGAAGGAGCCGGCCTCGGTCGCAGGGCGCGCGGCAGCGTCATCGGTGCCGCTCGAACGATTTCCCATGGGCGGGACCTTAGACCCCTCAGCGTGGATTAGCTGATCCGACATCGACTTACCCCTTGATCAACGCCCAGGCGGTGACGGCCGCGACCGCCACAACCGCGGGCAGAAAGACCACGGCGCCCCAGGATAACGACACCCGGTAACTGGTCAACGCCGAGGTGTGGTTACCGCGCACCCGCTCCACCACACCGGCCACCTGATCGGCGGTCGGCCGGCCGTTGAGACCGTCGTACTTGAAGGTCCGGGTACCCCGGTGGCCGAGATCGACGACCACCTTCTTCTCGCCACGCCGCTGGACGCCGTCGACCGCTTTCCAGCTGTAGCGACGACGGAGCAGCGGCCCGCAGAGTACGAGCTCGTCGGTCCGCACGGTCAGTCGCTGGAACAGGCGGTATCTCAGCCGTGGTGACCAGGGCAGGGGTGGGACCGACTTGAGCGGGGCTGGGGTGACGCGGGCGGGCGCCTTCGGATCGCGCTCGCCCGGGCTACTCGGCGGCAAGGTCCCGGGAACGGTTGCGGGCGGCTTCGATGGCCGACAAGAAGGCGGCCCGGACCTTGTGGTCCTCGAGTTCGCGGACCGCGGCGGCCGTCGTACCGCCTGGGGAGGTGACGCGTTCCCGCAGTACGGTCGGGTGTTCGCCGGTCTCGCGGAGCAGCTTGGCCGAGCCGAAGAGCGTCTGGACGACCAGGTCGGTGGCGGTCGAGCGCGGCAGGCCCATGTGCACGCCCGCCTCGATCATCGACTCCACCACGAAGAAGATGTATGCCGGACCCGACCCCGAGATCGCCGTCACCGCGTCCTGCTGCTTCTCGGGAACCCGGATGACCCGGCCGGTCGCGGCCAGCAGCCCCTCGGCCAGTACCAGGTGGCTCTCGTCGCAGTGCGCGCCACGGGAGATCGCCGCCATCCCCTCGTCGACCAGGGCCGGCGTGTTCGGCATCACCCGGACGACCGCGACGCCCTCCGGCAACCGGGACTCGATGAAGGTGGTGGTGATACCGGCCGCCAGCGAGACGACGGTCTGGGTCGGGCGAATCGCCGGGGCGATCTCGGCCAGCAGGTCGGGCATGTCCTGCGGCTTGACCACCAGGACCAGCGTGTCCGCCTTCCCCGCGGCCTCCACGTTCGTCACCACGTCCACGCCGTACCGCTCGCGCAGCTCGGTCGCACGCTCCGCGCGCCGCTCGGTGATCAGCAGCTCGCCCGGTCGCCGCCCAGCGCGCAACAGCCCGGACAACAACGTCTCACCCATCACACCGGCGCCGAGAATGGCCACCTGCCCGTCGCTACTCATGCGCTCAGGTTAGCGCCGCCGCTGTTCGACTTCGTTCGAATTCCGCGACCCGGTCGGTCGCCGGGCTGCATGCTCCTTCGGCCACCGCCCGCCGAAAGGACTTCGCCATGCCCCGCCCCGCACCACGCACCCGCCCCGGTTCCGACACCGGCTGGGGTCTCAGCACCTTCCGCCGTACGTCCGCAGTGCTCGCCGGGGCTGTCGTCCTGCTGGCCGGTGGGATGAGCTCCGCATCGGCCGCCACGACCGGCGCCCCGCCGGCCTCGGGCACCTGTGCCGGCGGCCTGATCACCGAGTACGCGGCCACCTGCTTCCAGTGGGTCGGTGACAAGCAGTGGATCGAGGATCGCGACGCCAACGGCTGGGCGGCCGTCGTGCACAGCCAGACCAACTACGGCAAGGACCGGTACTGCCAGGCCAGGCCCGCCGCCGAGGGCTGGAACTACTGCGACTACGACCACATCGAAGGCAAGTGCGTCCGCTTCATGCTGTACGAGCTGAAGGACGGCGTGACGCGCAACCCGTCCATCTGGAGCCCCTGGATCGGCACGGAGTACGGGTCGCCCTGCTAGGTGAGCCCGGCCAGCGCCTGTCGCGCGCGCTGTAGTTCGTGGCGGTCTTCGATGCGTTCGGCGTCCTCCAGCGCCGTTCGGTGTTGTTCGACCGCCTCGGCGACTCGGCCGGCTGCAGTCAGGGCGCGGCCGTAGTCGTTGCGGACTTCGATGGTGAACGGCCTGCTGCCCTGCCGGACGGCCAGATCCAGTGCCTGCTCATGGAGCTCGAGCGCTTCGTCGACCCGGCCGGCTGCCAGGTGCAGCCGGCCGAGGCAGTTCAGGCAGTCGCTCTCGCAGTTTACGAAGGCGATCCGGCGGGACAGCTCCAGCGCCTGCTCGAAACCTTGCCGCGCCTCGTCCAGCCTGCCGAGAGCCTCGTGCGCGGCCGCCACGTTGTTGAGCGCGAACGCCTCCTCGAACGTGTCCGGGCCCAGCTTCCGGCTGATCGCGAGCCCCTGCTCGAACAGCTCCAGCGCGATCTCAGGCCGGCCGAGCCGCAGCTGCGGCCAGCCTTCACCGGCCAGCGTCGTCGTCATCCCGCTCAGGTTGCCCTCGGACTCGAACAGCGCGAAGGCCTCGCGTTGACAGGTGATCGCCTGCTCGTAGTCACCGAGTCGATAGTGGCCTAGGGCAACATTCGACAGGCCGCTCGCCTCGCCGACCCGGTTGCCCGCGAGCCGGGCGTAGTCCAGCGCCTGTTGATAAGCGGCGCGGCCGTCGGCGTACCGGCCGAGTCGCCAGTAGAGCGCGCCGAGGCTGTTGTACGACCGGCCGCGCACCTGGTCGGACTGTGCGCAGCGGATCGCGGTCAGGTGCAGGACCTCCGCACCGCTGAACAGGCTCGCGGTGCCGAGGTAGTACATCAGCATTGCAGAGATGCCGGTCGCGTACTCGGGGCGGTCATGGTCGGCGGCATACAGCGCCGTGGCGATCAGGTTGGAACGCTCTGCCTCTAGCCAGTTGCGTGCCTCTTCACGGTCGGCGAAACGCACCTCGGACAGGCCGGGTTGCTGGGTCATCTCGATCCGCGCCTGGTCCTGAGGCGCGTACGCCGTTGCGGCGGTTGCCACTGCTTTGCGGTAGTAGTCGAAGAGGCCGTCGATGGCGGATCGGCGTACCGACGCCGGATCCTCGTCTCGCGCCTGGTCGGAGGCCAGCAAGCGGATCAGGTCATGCAACTCGTAACGCCCGGATCCGTGCTCCTCCAGCAGATTCAGCTGTACCAACCTCGCCAACTGCTCACGCGCGAACTCGACCGTCGCGCCGGCCAGCGCCGCACCGGCGTACGCGTCGAAATCCCGCGCGGGGGAAGCGCGAGCAGCCGCAGCACGCGACGAGCGGGCGGCGGCAACGCCTGGTAGGAAAGGGAGAGCGAGGCGGCGACACCGTCGTCGAGTCTGAGCCTTGCCGTGTGCTCCTGCAATCGCTCGAGGTGGTCGCCGAGAGTCCACTCGGGTTGCGCCTTGATGCGCCCCGCAAGCACCGCGAGGGCGAGCGGGAGATGCCCGACGAGCTCCGCGATCCGCGTGGCTGCTGCCGGCTCGCGATCGACCTTGTCACCCGCCGCCCGCCGGATCAGCACCGCCGACTCGGCCGGCTCGAACACCTCCAGGCCGATGCGATGGGCCTTCAGTCGCCGTCGACTGGTCACCAGAGTGAGCGCGTTGGCCGCGGTGAGCGGCTGCACCTGATCGTCGGAGGCCGCGTTGTCGAGCAGTACCACCGCCCGCCGCCCGTCCAGCAGCTGATTGAACAGAGCCGACCTGGCCGAGAGATCCAGGCCGTGGATCCGGCTCCCCTGTACGCCGAGCCGCCGCAGAAACCCATCCAGCACTGCCGCAGGGTCGGCGGGCGGCCGTGCCGGGTCATACCCCCGCAGGTTGACGAAGAACTCGAGCTCCACGTCCTGGATCTGCCCAGCGACCCGGGTTGCGAGCGTGGTCTTGCCGACCCCCGGCATCCCGTCGATGCAGACCAGCCGATGCGTCAGCAACGCCTCCGCCGCAGCCACGACGGTCGAGGACCGCCCGATGAATGCGTCCCCGTCGGACTCCACCCGGTCGCCGACCTGCACGACCGAAGCCTCCGCGGCCAGCCCGGAGACGACCTGATGCGCCTGCCGCCACTCGGCCGCCCGCGACTCGTCGCTCAGGATCGTGCGGGCGATGTCGACCACCAGCTCGACGTCGAGCCTGGTCCGCCCCGGCGACAGGCACCGGTACGTCGTGTTGAACGCCGGCAGCTCGGCGATCCCACGCTCCTGCCGGGACCGCACCACCCGCCGATGGATCTCCCGGTAGGACAACCCCGACCAGACCTGCAGGGCCCGCAACCGGGCCCCGAGCTCATCGACCGTCCGCACTCCACCCGGCTCCGGCGCCCGACCTTCCACCCAGCCTCCCCAGATCCGAAGTGAGCCACCCTAGCCAGCTGCGGGGCCTTCGAAGGAATTCCCTTGCGCTCGGCTCGCGGCCGTTAATTAATTGCCGGGGTCGGAGCGGCACCGGATGATGCAGCCATCAGGTTCGGGGGCCGACGACAACGTGAGGTGGACCGAATGAGACGACGTGTTCGTGGGGTGACCGGCGCTGCGGCGGCGGCCGCTCTGGTGGCGGGGGCACTGCTCGCCACCGCGCCGACGACTGCTCAGGCGCAGGGGGTGACACCGACCTTCGTGAACGGCTTGGCCCAGGATGTCTTCTCGACCAACCCGGCCGACTGGTACAGCGGCGAGGTCTGGGTGCAGGCGCCCTTCGACTCCGACCGGGACGGCCGCCCCGACCGGATCCACGCCGACTTCACCGCGCCCGGCGAGGTACTGACCGACGGCCTGAAGGTGCCGGTCATCTTCGAGGACAGCCCGTACTACGCCGGCCTCAACGACGCCGCGAACTGGGGAGTCGACCACCCGCTCGGCCAGCCGCCGGCGTCGCGGGTCGCCACCCCGTTCCAGGCCGGGCGCGAGACCAGCCCGGTGATCAGCACCGTCTACGAGTCCCGGTGGGTGCCGCGCGGGTTCGCCGTCGTCCACGCCGAGTCGCCGGGTACCGGGCATTCGGACGGTTGCCCGACCTCGGGTGGCAGCAACGAGACGTTGGCCGGCAAGGCGGTGATCGACTGGCTGAACGGTCGCGTACCGGCGTACACGACTCGGGACGGTGATACGCCTGCGGTCGCTTCGTGGACGACCGGCAAGGTCGGGATGATGGGGACGTCTTACAACGGGACGATTCCTGAGGCGGTGGCGACTACCGGAGTACAGGGCCTCGAGGCGATCGTGCCGATCTCGGCCATCTCCGACTGGTACGACTACTACCGCGCCAACGGTATGGTCCGGGCGCCTGGCACGTTCCAGGGCGAGGATCTCGACGTCCTAGCCGACGCGGTGTACTCGCGGCTGGACGAGACCACCCAGCGGACGATCTGCCAGCCGGTGCTCGACGAGCTGAAGGCGAACCAGGACCGGGCGACGGGCGACCGCAGCGCCTTCTGGCAGGAACGCAACTACATGAAGGACGTGCAGAACGTGCACGCCGCCGCATTGGTTGCGCATGGCAACAATGACTTCAACGTGATGACGAAGAACGCGGCCCAGTTCTACGACGCCTTGAAGAAGCAGGGCGTGCCGCACATGTTCTACTTCCACCAGGGCGGCCACGGTGGCGCGCCGCCGGACGTGCTGATCAACTACTGGTTCACGCGGTACCTGTACGGCGTGCAGAACGGTGTCGAGCAGCTGCCTCGTTCCTGGGTCGTCCGCGAGCCCGCGGCCTGCCCGGCCCGGCAGAGCACCGTGACCGGCGATCAAGCGAACACCGCCACTCTGACGGTGGCGGACACCAGCGCGTTCCGGATCGGGTTCACACTGACCGTCCCGCAGACCAACGCCAACGGGACGATCACGAACACCACCCGGCTGATCTCCAACATCCCTGACTCGACCCACCTGGTCCTGTCCACGGCCGTCGCGACCGGGGCCGGCCAGAAGGTTGCCGGAGGCACCGTCGTCAACCTGGTCTGCAACACCGCGAACCCGACCCCGTACGCCGAATGGCCCGACCCGGCCACTGGCGGGGTCGACCTCCGGTTCACGCCGGGCGGCAACGCTCGGGGCGGTCTCACAGTCGGCAAGGACGGCAGCACCCGCGAAACGCTCGTCGACAACGTCGCGATCTCGGCGACCGCTTCGGCCAACGCGGCGGCGGCTCCGGAGCGGCTGATCTACCAGACTGGCGCACTGACCAAGCCTGTCCGGATCAGTGGTACGCCGACCGTGTCGCTCAAGGTCGCCTTCGACGCGCCGCGGGCGAATCTGTCCGTCGCGCTGGTCAGCTACGCCCCGAGCGGCGCGGCCACCATCCTCACCCGAGGCTGGCGTGATCCGGCCAACCGCGATTCGGACTGGGTCGAGACGCCGATCCGGATCGGCGCCACCGACCGGGTCGACGTCGACCTGCAGCCGAAGGACGTCGTCGTACCGGCGGGCAATCGCCTGGGTCTGATGGTGCTGTCCAGCGACCAGGAGTTCACCATCCGGCCGCCGGCGGGGACCAAGCTGACCCTCAACCTGCACGGCAGCTCGTTCAACCTGCCGGTCGTTGGCGGGATCAGCGCCTTCAAGGCGGCTACTTCTTAGGCAGCTTTCCTCGAGCGGAGGATGCCCCAGGCAACTAGTGCGGCCGCGACGGCGGTGATGGTGAGACCCGCGACCATCACCGCCTCGCGGAACTGGCTGGTCTGCTCGGCGCTCCAGTGTGAAGTGGCGATACTGCCCGTGAACAACGCGGCGAGGATGGTGCCGGTGATGGCGATTCCGGCACCAGAGGTGACCTCACCGGCGGTGTCGACCAGGGCCGCGCCGATCGTGGTCCGGTTCTCCGGGAGGCCGCGGAGGACATTGGTGCCCGCGACCAGGCCGACCACTCGCATACCGGCTGCCACCAGCACGAGTGCTGCGGCGATCCAGGGGTAGCCAAACCTGCCCAGCACTGCGTAGACGGCGAGCCCTAGGACGACTGCTGTGGCGCTGAGTCGGGCGGCCCATTCGAGGCCGACCAGCTTGACGAATGGGTTGACGAACGCGCTGCCTGCCAGCAAGACGATGACCTGCGGCAACATACCGATGGCCGCGAGAGCCGGTGACCAACCCCAGTCGAGCTGCAGCTGCAGGGTCACCAGGTAGCTGAGGCCTGCGACCGCGAGGGCGGAGGCGGCCTTGAAGGCCAGACCGCTGGAGACCAGTGGGTGGGCGACGAGCTTCGGGTCGAGCAGTGGGTAGCGCGCTGAGCGCTCGCGGAGGTAGTACGTGATGGCGCTTGCGGCAGCGGCCGCCGTGACTGCCCAGGGGATCCACGCTTCACCCTGATTGACGAAGAGCGTCGGCGCGATGAGCGCGAGCACGATCGCCGCAGTACCGAGCAACGCGCCGGCGACGTCCAGCGGATCGCGATGGAGCTCGAGCGGATCGTCGGCGGCGATACCGGTCCGGATGCCGATGATCGCGAGCACTGCGATCGGTACGTTCACGAGGAGCAACACTTGCCAGGGCGCGATCGCCAGCACGAACCCGCCGGTGGTCGGGCCGATCGCGAGGCCGACCATGCCCACGGTCGAGATCAGGTTCAGCGCGCGGAGCCGGAGCCCGTCGTCGCCGAACAGCCGGAAGGCCAGTGCCATCGAGCCCGGCGTGGTCATCGCCGCCGCGATCCCCATCGCCACCCGGACCGCGATCAACTGCTCCGCCGTCGTGACGAAGGCGGTCGCCAAGCTCGCGAGTCCGAGCAGGACCAGCCCGATCAACATGATCCGCCGCCGCCCGAACCGGTCGGCGATCGCGCCGGCCGCGAGCATCAGCCCGCCGAACACCACCGCATAGGCGCCGGTCGCCCACTGCAGGCTCGTCGTCGAGGCGTGCAACTCACGGCCGATGGTCGGCAGCGCGACGTTCAGGATCGAGTTGTCGAGCATCTCGAACAGAAACACCGCGGCGAGCCCGGCCAACGCGACCCAGGCCTCCCGCAACGACCGAGGCTCGCGGACCACAATGGGGGCCAGTTGAGATGACATACGACTATCTTATGTCACTAAGTTTAGTTACACAAGGAAGTGAGGGCGAATGCCTCGGACCAGCGCGCGCGGCGGCCCCCAAACCCGAGCCCGGATCCTCTCGGTCGCGACCACCCTGTTCCTGGAACGCGGCTACGACCCCGTCACAGTCGCCGAAATAGCCCGCGAAGCAGGCGTCTCCAGCGTCACCGTCTTCAACCACTTCCCCCGCAAGGAAGACCTCTTCCTCGACCGCGTCGACGACGCCCACGAGTTCCTCCGCGCCGCGATCCGCGACCGCGCCCCCGGCGAGGACGTCCTGACCTCCCTGCAAGCCCTGACCCTCCACCTGGCCGACGAGAAGCACCCTTTGTCCGGCCTCAACGACCGCTCCGTCACGTTCTTCCGAACAGTCGCCGGCTCCCCCGCCCTGATCGCCCGGGCCCGAGAACTGGCCGCCGACCTCCAGCAAACCCTCACCGAGGAACTGCCCCAAAGCTCCGACACCGACCCAGCCCTCCTGTCCGCCCTCTTCATCGCCGGCTACACCACAGTCCTCACCGAAACAGCCCGCCACCGCCTCACCGACTCCCCCACAGCCACCATCGAGGCCAATCACCGAGCCCGCCTGGACGGCCTCTTCACCATCCTCCGCGAGGGAGTCCGCCCACACCCCTGACGCCTCGATCAGCCGCGCAGGCCACCCGGAAGCGCCACGCGGACGAGCACCTGGACCTGATTGATTTGAGACACTTCAACCGGCCGCAAACCGCCTGCACGGCGAACTTGGGAGGGGATCGACCGGATGATGCAGACGTCGTCGCCCACCGGACCCCTCGGATGAGAACCCTCCTGATCGTCGGCACCGGCGAGCTCGCCCGGGAGATCGTCTGTTCGCTCGCGATCCTCGACCGCCCGGACCTTCGCCTGGTCATCGCCGGACGGACACCAGCCCGTACCGCCGAGCTGGCCTATCTCGCGACCGCTCGCGCGGCGACGACTCCACGTCGGCTCCTGGTCGAGACAGCGACGATCGACGTGCTGTCGGCGTCCGACCATGGCCGGCTGGTGGACACCCACCGACCTGACTGTGTGGTCGTCTGCGCCTCGTTGCAGTCACCGTGGGAACGGCTGCAACGACCCTCGGAGTGGACCCGGTTCCTCGGCCGGGCCGGCTTGGCGGCGGCACTGCCCCTGCAGGCCGCGATCGCCCGGAGAGCGGCACTTCCCGCAGCGGCGGCCGGCGTCCCCTTCCTCAACGCCTGTCTGCCCGATGCCGTCAATCCACTCCTGACCGAGCTGGGTCTGCCCGTCTTCAGCGGTCTCGGCAACGTCGCGCTCATCGCCGCCTCCCTGGTGGCGGCGCTCGGGCTCCACGGCGGGCAACGCCTGAAGGTCCTTGCCCATCACGAGCACCTGAATGCCGGCATACCATCGGCGGACGAAGCGATCGCCTTCGTCGACGACGAGCCGGTCAGCGACGTCGGCCGGCTGCTGGCAGGACAACGCTCGACGCCGCGGCCCGCGCTGAACGCTTTGACCGGTCTTGTCTCGGCGCGCCTGCTGATCGAGATCCTGCGTGGTTCACCCACGTTCACGAACCTTCCTGGACCGAACGGTCTGCCCGGCGGCTACCCGGTCCGGATAGCGAGCGGCAAGGTCAGCCTCGACCTGCCGCCCGGCCTGACACCAGCGGCCGCGATAGCTGCCAACCGACGCTGGGCCGCTCGTTCCGGCGTAGTCCTGGAAGATGGCAGGGTCTCATTCGGGGAAGAGATCCGGACACTGTTCGGAGAACAACTTCCGATGCTCACCGAAGGGTTCCCAGTGTCCGCCCTGGCCGAGGCGGAGGCCCGCCTCATCCACCTGCAGTCCCGACTCCGTGGCGGGGCCCTCCCGGCGTTGGCCGAAAGCTCCGTCCGACCACAGTGAGGACTTCCATGCACGCGGTGGTAGCCGGCGCCGGAAGCGCCCTTCCCGAGACCGTCATCGAGAACGATCATTTCGCCGGCCTCGGGCTCACCGACAAGTGGATCAGCAGCCGGACGGGGATCCACCGGCGGCGCCGGCTGGCTGAAGGCGAGAAGCTGTCCGACCTGGCCGTGACCGCCTCCCAGCGGGCACTGGCAGACGCCGGCCTGTCGGCCCGGGAGATCGACTTCGTCGTCGTAGCCACCTTGACTCCGGACCGGGCCTCCCCCTCGCTCGCGACCGAACTCGGCTGGCGGATCGATGCCCCGAACTGCGGTGCCGTCGACGTCAACGGCGCCTGCACCGGGTTCCTCTACGCACTCGACTACGCGGTGGCCAAGATCGAGGCAGGCCGGGCGACAGCCGTTCTCGTCTGCGGCGCCGAGGCCACCTCGAGAATCGTCGATCCGACCGACCTGGTCACCGCTCCGCTCTTCGGCGATGGGGCCGGAGCGATCATCGTGACCGGCTCGGACCGGCCCTGCGCCTGCCGGATCAGCATCGAGCTTGCGTCCGACGGTAGCCAGGAACAGATCCTCACGGTGCGGCGCGAGGACCCAGTGCTGCGGATGGACGGCATCGAGGTCTACCAGATGGCGATCGAGACGATGGTGGACGCGGTGGTCAGAACGGCCCGGGCCGGCGGGATCCCGATCGACGCCATCGACCTGCTGGTACCGCATCAGGCGAACAGCCGGATCGTCGGCCAGGTCGCCGAGCAACTCGGCGTACCGGCGGAACGCGCGGCCCTCTATCTCAGCGAGATCGGCAACACCTCGGCGGCCTCGATCCCGATCGCCCTCGATCTCGCCCAGGCCGACGGCCGGATTCCGCCGGGTACGAAGGTCATGCTGGCCGCCTTCGGCGCGGGCGCGACCTGGGGCGCCGCGTTGCTGGACTGGAAAGGCTGCCTCCATCAGGCTCCTTCGCCGCCCTCGGCTCCGACGCCCAACGGATGAGCGGCGCAGAATCGACCTCCCCGTGGCGCAATCGCGATTTCGCCATTCTGTGGAGCGGGCAGGCGATCAGCCTTCTGGGCGAGTCGATCACCGTGCTCGCACTGCCACTGATCGCCATCGCAGTGCTGGATTCCTCGACCTTCGGCATCAGCCTGCTGGCAGCCGCGGCGTCACTGCCCTGGCTGATCGTCTCCCTTCCGGCCGGAGTGATCGTCGACAGGGTACGAAGGCGCACCGTCATGCTCTGCTGCAACATCGGCCGCGGCGCGATCCTGCTGACCGTGCCGCTCGCGGTCTTCGCAGACGTCGTCTCCATCTGGCAACTGTGCGTCGTCGCCTGCTTGTCAGGGTGCCTGAACGTCTTCTTCAGCAGCGCCTACCTCAGCTATCCGGC
This sequence comes from Kribbella sp. NPDC051718, assembly GCF_040681515.1. Taxonomy (NCBI): domain Bacteria; kingdom Bacillati; phylum Actinomycetota; class Actinomycetes; order Propionibacteriales; family Kribbellaceae; genus Kribbella; species Kribbella sp. NPDC051718. Next base: position 864,226 of record NZ_JBFAYZ010000001.1, read on the forward strand.
CACGCTCCTGCGCAAGGAGCAACTGGTCTCGGCGAGCAGCATGGTGGTCACCGCCACCTCCTTCGCGAGCCTCGCGGGCCCCGGTGTGGCAGGCCTGCTGATCGGCAGGTTCGGCGCCGGCCGCGCGATTCTCGTCGACGTCTTCAGCTATCTCGTCAGCAGTGTGAGCCTGTTGTTCATCAGGCATCGCCAGCCACGTCCGCAACGACCGCACGGGGCGAACAGATCCTTTCGCCGTGAGATGGCGGGCGGCCTCCGGCTCGTCGTGGCCGACAGAATTCTGGTCATGATCACGGCCAGCAACGCGCTCGGAAACTTCCTGCTGGCCGCGATCAACGCCATCCTGCTGCCTTATGCCGTGCGCGAGCTGAACTGGTCGGTTCAAACGGTCGGCCTGATTCTCGGCATCGGCGCGGGCGGCGGCCTGGCCGGCAGCCTCTGCGCCACGAACCTGATCAAGCGCTACGGAATGGTTCGTGTTCTGCTGTTCAGCCAGCTCTTCTTCGCACCGGGCCAGGTGACCCTGGCACTGGTGGCCCCAGGTCTGAGCGGTCAGATCATCGCGGCGGTGGGCCTCTGCCTCACCCTGGCGTCGGCGATCATCTACAACGTTGCCCAGCGCTCCTATCGGGTGATCTCCTGCCCGCCGGACGATCTGGGCAAGATGAACGCGACGGTCAGCTGGCTCCAGGCCGGGCTGCGACCCATCGCAGCGCTTGTCGGCGGGCTGCTGGGAACAGTGCTGGGGCTACGACCGACGATCCTCGTCCTGGCCTGTCTGCTTCCGATCGGCATCGTGATGCTCTGGCTCTCGCCGTTGCGCTCGCAGTACCGGTCAGAACGGGCGGCCGCCACGGCCTGACACCGCCGGTTGCTCCGGCCACTCATCAGCGGAATCAGCTCGAAAGGAATCTGACGTGACCCGTTTCAAGGCGATCTCGGCGGTCACCGCTGCCGTCGCCGTCGCGCACCGCAGGTCGGGCGAGTCGACCATCACCGTCGAGTACCGCCGGCCTCGATCCGAGAATCCCTTGGAACAGAGCTATCAGGTCCGCGTCGACGCCCGCACGACAATCGGGGAACTGGCCGATTCGGTCGCGGTGACCATGGCGCCGCTGGCCGAGCTGGAGTCCGGTGACGTGACCTGGTGGCCGGCCGAGACCAGCGGGCAGGAAGCCGCCGGCCCCGCGAGCCCGATCGTCACGGTCGCGGACGGCGACGATCTCGCCGGTCTGAAGATCGGCGTACCGGTGCCCCACCGCGACGACCGGACGCGTTGGCTCGAGCAGCTGGAAATGACGGTCCGCACCCTGGACAGCTCGCCGGGTACGACCTTGAGCAGCCTTCAGCTCGTCAGCACCGAAGAGATCGGCGCCGTTCGCGAGTTCGGCGGAACGGGCAGCACACCCACAGCCGAGCGGACGATTCCCGAACTCTTCCGCGAGCAGGCGAGCCGGCAGCCGGAAGCCGCCGCGGTCAGCTGTGGCGATCTCTCACTGACTTATCGCGAGCTCGACCAACTCTCGGATCAGGTCGCCCACGCCATCCTCCGGACCGGAGCCGGTTCGCAGTCCGTGGTCGGTGTGCGCTGCCGGCCTTCCACCGAGCTGATCGCCATCCTTGTCGGGATCGTCAAGGCCGGCTGTTCCTACCTGGCCATCGAGCCCAGCGACCCTCCGGCCAGAGTGTCCCAGGTGCTGCGGCTGGCCGGTGCGGCCGTCGTCGTCTCCGGCCCCGGCGAGTTCGACGTCCTACCGAACCAGGAAGGCCTTCTGCTGCTGGACCTCGCCTCGCTGCCGCCCGTCGATGCCACCGCGCCTGAACTGCCCCACGTCACGCCGGATCACGTCGCGTATGTGAGCTTCACGTCAGGGTCGACCGGGGTGCCGAAAGGCGTCGCAGTGGCGCACCGCGGAATCGTCCGGCTCCTGATCCGGCCGAACTGGATGACGATCGGTCCGGCGGATACCTTTCTGCACCTGTCCCCGATCGCCTTCGACGCGTCCACGATCGAGATCTGGGGCCCGCTGCTCAACGGCGGGCGACTCGTCATCTATCCGAACCGGCCGGTCGACCTCGCTGATCTGGCCGAAACGATCATCAGGAACGGCATCTCCGTGCTGTTGCTGACCACCGGCCTGCTCCATCAGATGATCACCAGCCACGTCGAGGCGTTCCAGCGGGTCCGGCACGTGCTGACCGGTGGAGAGGTCGCCTCGGCGGTTCGCGTTCGCGAGCTGATGACGGCCTGGCCCCAGCTGTTGTTCACCAATGGCTACGGACCGACCGAGAACACGTCCTACAGCACCTGCTGGACCAGCGGCGAAGCCCCGCTGGGCAACACCGTTCCGATCGGTACGCCGATCGACGGAACCCGGATCCAGGTTCTCGACTCCGCGCTGCGGTTCGTGCCGCCAGGGGTCGACGGTGAGCTCTATCTGTCCGGGCAGGGTCTTGCCCACGGCTACCTGGGCGTGCCTGCCACCACTGCCGAACGATTCGTCGCCGATCCTTACGCCGAGGAACCGGGGAGCCGGATGTACCGGACGGGTGACCTCGTCCGGTGGGCGTCCGACGGCAACCTCGAGTTCGTCGGACGAGTGGATCGCCAGCTCAAGGTTCGCGGCTTCCGGGTCGAGCCCGCGCAGATCGAGGAGGAACTGCTGCGCAGCGGGCTGATCCGGAGCGCGGCCGTCGTTCCCCAGCCGGAGAGCAACGGGCAGTACCGCTTGCTCGCGTACGTCGTGCCGGCGGAAACCGACCAGGCACCAGTGGCGGAGCAGCTCCGTCATCACCTGGCCGGCCGGCTGCCGTCGTACATGCTGCCCTGGGCGATCATCGTGCGCGACAGTCTTCCGCTGAACCGGAACGGAAAAGTCGATCGCAACGCGCTGCCGACCCGGCATCGATCGCCGCGAGCGCTCGCCACCGAGTACACCGGCCCCCGCTCTGCTCGCGAACGCGAACTCGCATCGTTGTGGGGCGATGTGCTGGAGGTGGAGCCGATCGGTGTCCACGACAGTTTCTTCGACCTCGGTGGCTACTCGCTGCTGGCCGCGGAACTCCTCAGCCGGATGAAGAACCAAGCCGGGCTCGAGGCCACGGCCGGCCAGCTCTACAGCCACCCGACCATCGCCCAGATCGTCGACCAGGTCGACCCTCCGAACTGATCAGGAGCCGCCCACCATGTCAGCGTCCGCTGTGTTTCCGCTCACCTCGGCCCAACGGGAGTTCTGGCTCGCCCAGCAGCTCGAACCCGACAGCGCGGTCTTCAACGTCGGCTGCTATTTCGAGATCCACGGCGATCTTCGGACAGATCTGTTCGAGGAAGCCGTCCGGCTGGCGGTGGCCGACTCCGACGCACTCCACCTCCGGGTCGTCGAGCACGTCGATGGCAGCCCGCTGCAGACGATCGAGCCCGGGCCGTGGAGGCTGCCGGTCATCGACCTGCGGGACCACGAAGACCCTCGCTCCGCTGCCGTTGCCTGGATGGAAGCCAGGTCCGCGGAGCCCCTCGATCCCACCGTCGGCGACTTGTTCCACCAGGCGATGCTGCTGATCGGCCCGGCTGAGTTCTCGTGGTTCGTCCACGCGCACCACACCGCACTCGACGGGTACGGCGTCCACCTGCTGGCGCAGCGGGTCGGGCAGGAGTACTCCCGGCTGCTGACCGGTGTCGATGCCGATGCCGCACCGACGTTCGGCAAGCTCTCCGAGGTGGTCGACGCCGACATCGAGTACCGCGCCTCGCCCGACTTCGACCGGGACCGGGTCCACTGGCTGGAGGAGTTCGCGGACCGGCCAGCGGTCGTATCGCCGTCGTCACGGCAGTCCCGGACGACCGCGCGGGCCCACCGGGTGACAGGGCGGATTCCGCGAGCGCAGTTCGATCGCATCACCGGGCTCGCCTCGGCGTACGGCGTTCGATGGCCGGCTGTGCTGACCGCCGCCACGACGATCTATCTGAGCAAGATCATGGGTACCGACGACGTCGTGATCGGCCTGACAGTGACCGGCCGAGCCGCCGGAGTGGCCCGCAGCACCCCGGCGCAACTGTCCAACGTGCTGCCGCTGCGCCTCGATGTCCCTTCCCACAAGCCGCTCCGCGAGGTCGTCCGGGAGACCAGCGCGGCCACACTCGCCGCGCTGGACGCTCAGCGCTACCGGGGCGAGGACATCAAGCGCGACCTCGGCCTACGCAGTGACGAACCGCTGTACGGGTGGCACCTGAACATCAACCCGTTCGAGTACTCGCTGACCCTCGGCGACTGCCGGGCCTCGATGCGACCGCTGTCCCTGGGTCCGGTGGACGATGTCGTCATCTACGTCTACAGCAACGCCGGCGAGGACGACGTCCGGATCGATCTCAGCGCACACCCGGAACGCTATACAGACCAGGAGATGCAGGCACATCTCGATCGATTGGCTCAGGTGTTCGCCCAGGTGGCCGAGGGTACTGTCCGCTGTGCGGGCGATGTGGACACGGTCGACGCGGACGAACGACGTCAGCTGACCGCCTCGGACTGGAACACCTCGCGCTACCGACCCGAACCCGTCGACGTGATGCAACTCTTCGAACGGCAGGTACGGCGACAGCCCGCCGCCGCGGCGGTCACCGCGGGAAGCAGCAGCCTGACCTATGCCCAACTGAACGACCAGGCGAACAGGCTCGCCCGGCTTCTGGTCCGGTCCGGCGTCCAGGTCGACGACCTCGTCGGGGTCGCGATCCCACGCTCGGTCGAGATGATCGTGTCCGTGCTCGCGGTGCTGAAGGCGGGTGCGGGCTACCTTCCGGTCGACCTCGAATACCCTGCCGACCGGATCGCCTACATCCTGCAGGACTCGCGGGTCTCGCTGGTGCTGACGAACCAGCAGGGGGCGGGCGACCTGCCCGCGTCGCTCGACGCGGAGCTGATCTTCATCGACGCGGTAACGACAGCAGAGCAGCTCGCGCGGCTGTCCGGCGGGGATCTGGGCTCAGCCGACCGGAGCCATCCGCTCGATCTCTCGAACCTCGCGTACACGATCTACACCTCGGGATCGACCGGGAACCCCAAGGGCGTCGCCGTCCAGCACCGATCCGTGACGAACTACGTCACCCGGGCGGCCACCGCGTACCCGAGCCTCGGTTCCAAGGTCCTGCTCTACTCGTCCCTCTCGTTCGACATCACCCTGACCGCGCTCTTCGGCGCGCTCGCCGCCGGCGGCCACCTGATCGTGGCCAGCGTCGAGGAGTACGCACACCACATCGACGCCATCGGCGAGTACGGGTTCCTGAAGGCCACACCGACACATCTGAGCCTGCTGGACACGCTCCCGGACCTCTGCGCTCCCCAACAGGAGTTCATCGTCGCGGGTGAGCCACTGGTCGGGGAGGCACTCACCGGCTGGCGCAGCAGGCATCCTGATGTCGACATCATCAACCACTACGGGCCGTCCGAGTGCACCTGCGGGTGCCTCGACTACCGCATTCCGGTCTCCGCGGAGATACCGGCGGGTCCGATTCCGATCGGCAGACCCTTCGCCGACGCGCGGGTGTTCGTCCTCGACTCCGGACTCCGACCGGTTCCGGCCGGTGTCGTCGGCGAGCTGTACATCGCCGGGGACTGTCTCGGCAGGGGGTATCTCAACCGTCCGGGGCTGAGCTCGGAACGCTTCGTCGCGGATCCGTTCAGTGACCGGGGCGGCCGGATGTACCGCACCGGAGACACCGTCCGCTGGCGATCCGACGGCTATGTCGAGTTCGTCGGCCGGGCCGACCATCAGATCAAGCTCCGCGGCTTCCGGGTGGAGCTGGGCGAGATCCAAGCCGCCATCGTGACGCATCCGGAGGTCGCCGAGGTCATCGTGATCGTGGCAGAGCCGGACAGCAGCGACAAGCATCTGGTCGCCTACAGCTCGCTCAGGCCGGGCGCCCGGCTCGACTCCGCGCAGCTGCGGGCGTTCCTCGACCGCTCCCTGCCCAGCTACATGGTGCCCAGCTACCTGGTGATGCTCGACGAGCTGCCGAAGACGCCGAACGGAAAGATCGACCGCGCCGCCTTGCCGTCGCCGGCCGCGGTCTCCAGCGGCGAACGGGCGGTGGCCGCGACGGAACAAGAACGCCTGGTCTGCGAGCAACTCGCGGACATTCTGGGGATCGGCGAGGTCGGTGCTTCCGACAACTTCTTCGACCTGGGCGGGAACTCCCTGCACGCGGTCAAGCTGGCTGCCCGATTGTCCAAGGCGACCCAACGGCCGATCACGGTTCGCGACGTGTTCCAGCACCAGACGCCCGCGCTGCTGGCCGGTCTGCTCGACGCGACCGAGCCGGAACCCGCTCAGGTCGCCCGGAGCCGCCCGGCCCGCATTCCGCTGTCACTTCATCAGCGACGACTGTGGTTCCTCAACCAGTCCGGCATCCCGGCGTCGGTCTACAACATCCCCTACGTCGCCCCGATCGAAGGCCCGCTCGACATCGAGGCGTTCTCGGCTGCCCTGCGCGACGTCGTCGAGCGGCACGAGATCCTGCGGACGATCTTCCCGCAGGACTCGGACGGACCCCATCAGGTGATCCTGGACCCGAGCGAGGTCGGGCCTGTGCTGGACGTTCAGACGATCGATCCCGCCGAGCTGGACGACATCCTCCTCGACAAGGCGCGACTGAGCTTCGACCTGACCCGCGACCCGCCCCTGCGCGCCTGGCTGCTCAGGACTGCCGAGGCGGATCAGGTGCTGCTGATCGTCTTCCATCACATCGTCGGCGACGGTTGGTCTTTCGGCCCGTTCGCCGACGACCTGGAGCGGGCGTACGCCGACAGGACGGCGGCCCGGCGACCTCAGTGGCTGCCGCTCCCGCACCAGTACGCCGACTATGCGGTGTGGCAGGAGAGCATCGCCCAGCAGGCTGAAGGATCCCTGGAACTGGACCGTCAGTCCGCCTACTGGGTGGCCCAACTGGCCGGCCTGCCGGTCGAGTTGTCGCTGCCCACCCCACGGCCCCGGCCCGCGTCGGCCAGCTACCTGGGCGGCACCGTCCCGGTAGAGATCGATCCGGAACTGCATGAGCGGCTTCATGCCTTTGCCAGAAGTCACGGGGCGACTGTCTTCATGGCCCTGCAGGCCGGTCTGGCGGCCCTGTTCACTCGTCTGGGCGCCGGCGAGGACATCCCCATCGGCGCCGGCGTGGCCGGACGCAAGGACGATCGCTGGGACGGTCTGGTCGGCTTCTTCATCAACACGCTGGTCCTGCGCACCGACACGTCCGGATCGCCCACCTTCGGCGAGCTGATCGATCGGGTCAAACAGGTCGACATCGAGGCGTTCGACAACCAGGAACTGCCGTTCGACCGGCTCGTGGAACTCGTCAACCCGCCGCGCTCCGCGGCCAGACATCCCTTGTTCCAGGTGTTGTTGATGCTCCGGAACACGCCGCGCGCCGACCTGCGGCTGAAGCTCGGGGAGATTCCCGTCGACGGCGCCGAGATCCCCATCGGCTTCGCCAAGTTCGATCTGACCATGAGCCTTCGCGAAACCGGCGAAGACGGCCGGCCGGGCGGGATCGAAGGCTTCCTGGAGTTCGCAGCCGATCTGTTCACCCCCGAGAGCGCCGGCGAGCTGGTCGAGCGATTCGTCTGCCTGCTGCGCTCTGCGATGGCGGATCCGGCCACTCGACTGGCCGACCTCGACGTCTGGACCGATGGCGAGCGCACGCGCCTTGTCTCGGACTGGAACAGACGGGACGCCGATGTCACGCCGTGCACGATGCCGGAGCTGTTCGAACAACAGGTCCACCGCGCCCCGCAGGCGCCCGCGGTGACTGATGGCGGATCGACGCTGAGCTTCGCCGACCTGGATGCCCGGGCGAATCAGCTGGCCAGACTGCTGATCGCCCGGGGGATCGGGCCCGAGGACGGGGTGGCGGTGGCGATTCCGCGCTCCCTGGACCTGATCGTCGCCGTCCTGGCCGTGCTGAAGTCCGGCGCCTTCTACCTGCCGGTCGACCTGGACTACCCGGCCGAGCGGATCACCATGATGCTCGACGACGTGCGCCCCGCAGTGGTCATCGTGGCCGGGCGTGTCCCCGCCGGCCTGGAGGGGAGTTCGATCATCGATCTGGCGGGCGCCGGCAGCGCCGCCGATCTCGCGGCCGTCAGCCCCGCGTCCTTGACGGACGACGAACGCAGATCTCCGCTGGACCTTCTTCACCCGGCCTGTGTGCTCTTCACCTCCGGTTCGACCGGACGCCCCAAGGGCGCCGTTCTGACCCACCGCGGCCTGTCCAGCTTCGTTGCCGCCCAGACCGAGATCTTCGCGGTCGACGGCACGAGCAGGATCCTGCAGTTCGGCTCCCCGAGCTTCGACGCCTTCCTGCTCGAGCTCAGCATGTCGCTGCTGTCGGGAGCATGTCTGGTCGTCCGGCCGTCGGAAGACCTCCGGCTGGGCGAGCCGGTCTGCGAAACCGTCGCCCGGTGGGGAATCACCCATCTCACGATGCCACCGTCGGCGCTGGCGGCCCTGCCCGCCGGCCGCCTCCCGAAACACATGACTCTGGTCGTCGCCGGCGAGGCGGTCCCCACCGGTCTTGTGCAGCAATGGTCCGGCGACCGCCGGATGGTGAACCTTTACGGCCCCACCGAGTGCACGACGATCTCTTCTTGGTGTGGCCCGTTGTCAGCTGATCAGCCGGTGAGCCTCGGAATCCCCCGCACGAACATGGTGCTGTACGTACTCGACGCCCGGCTGCGGCCGGCGCCGGTGGGTGTGGTCGGCGAGTTGTACATCGCCGGCGACGGGCTCGGGCGGGGCTACCTGAATCGTCCCGCGCTGTCGGCCGAACGCTTCGTCGCCAATCCCTACGCCGCCGATGGCGCTCGAATGTACCGCTCGGGGGATCTGGTCAAATGGCGACCTGACGGTTGTCTCGACTTCGTCGGCCGGGTTGATCATCAGGTGAAGCTGCGAGGGTTCCGGATCGAACTCGGTGAGGTCGAAGCCAACCTGGCCGACCTGCCCGGCGTGGCTCTCGCGGCCGCCGTCGTACAGGAGGAGGCGGATGGCGATCGCCGGCTGATCGGTTACGTCGTACCGCTGGAGGGCGCCGACCTCGACCCCGCTGAGATCCGGCGGCTTCTCGGCACCAAGCTGCCGAACCACCTGATCCCGGCGTCGATCGTGGTGCTCCGCGACCTTCCGCTGACCCCCAACGGCAAACTGGACCGGGCGGCGCTACCCGGACGTGCGACGCAGACAGCGGCGCCCGTCGCCGGGTCGGCCCTCGAGAGATCGGTCGCCGCCGCCTGGTCGGAGGTGCTGGGACTTCCTTCGGTGGCGCTGACCGACGACTTCTTCGATCTCGGCGGGCACTCCATCCTCGCCGTCCGGATCGTCAACCGGCTGGCGGCGGAGTTCGACGCAGAAATTCCGGTCCGGCTCATCTTCGATGCGCCGACCGTCGCAGGCCTGGCCAAGTTGCTGGCGCCGATTGTCTCCGCCCCGTCCGACCAGCAGTCTCTTTAGGAAGGAACGACTATGTCCAACCCGTTCGAGAACCCGGATGGCTCCTACTTCGTGCTGGTCAACGACGAGGGTCAGCACTCGCTCTGGCCCACCTTCGTCACCGTGCCCGGCGGCTGGCAGGTGGCCTTCGGCGAGGCAGACCGGCAGGCCTGTCTGGACTATGTGGAGGCGAACTGGACCGATATGCGTCCCCGGAGCCTGGCCGAGAAGATGACTCCGCCGTCCTGACCTCAGCGGCCGGCAAGCAGCCGGAACAGGTTCTCGAACAGCGCCAGCGACTCGTCGATGACCTGATCGGTATGGCCGGCGCCGGTGAAGAGCCGACCGGTTGCCGGCAGCAACAGACCCGCCGAGAGCGCCGCCACCACGAACACGTCGAGTATCCGCTTCCTCGCGGCCGCCTGCGCCGCGAGGTCCGGGCTGCCGGCGTCCAGGTGGAAGAGACCAGAGGTGTGCAGGTGAACGATCGAGCCGAAGTTGTAGACCACGAAAGGCAGCCGGAGTTCCTTCACCAGGTCGGACAAGCCGCCGGCCAGCAGGTCGCCGGCCCGGGACGCCGATCCGGCGACGTCGGTGTCCGCCATCTCCTTCAAGGTGGCGTACCCGGCGGCCGCGCTGATCGGGTTGGCGCTCAGGGTGCCGGCCACCAGGGCGAAGGCAGGGTTGCCGCCGTCGAGGACAGCCATCACGTCGGCTCGCCCGCCCACTGCTCCCGATGCCGGCAAGCCACCGGTCAGGCACTTCCCGAAGATGGTGAGATCAGGCTCGATCCCCAGATATCCCTGGACACCGGATGGTCCGAGGCGGAATCCCGTCACGACCTCGTCGAAGATGAGTAGCGCGCCGTACTCACGGCAGACAGCCGCGACTTCGCGGTCGTAGTCGGCCGGAACGGGCCAGGTGCCGCTTTGCGGACCCAACGGCTCGACGACGACGGCTGCTGTCCCACCGAGGTCCCTCAGGCGGCCGAGGGTCCGGCGCAACGCGTCGAGATCGTTCGGAGGAACCTCATGGGTGAAATCGAGCGTTCCGTCCGGAATTCCGTTCACCCCTCGCCGGCCGAACCCGGGCAGCCGAAGGGCATAGACGAGATGATCGGACCAGCCGTGGTAGGCACTGCCCACCTTGACGATGTTGGGGGCGCCGGTGAACGCCCGGGCGATCCGGACGGCGGCCATCGCTGCCTCTGTTCCGCTCGCGGTCATCCGCAGCCGCTGCACCGAGGGGACCTGCTCGCAGACGAACCGGGCGAGTTCGACCTCGTCGGGATGCGACACAGCCAACGCGGGTCCGGCCTGGCCGAGCACCTCCATCGCTCGTCGGGTGGCAACGGTCTCGCCGCCACCGAGAATGCTCGCTCCCCCGGCCTGGACGAAATCGACGTAGCGGTTGCCGTCGACATCCCAGACATGGGCGCCGGCCGCCCGGTCGAAGAAGAGCGGGAACGGCGAGTTGGTCGCCAACGTGTGGTGTGAGCGCCCGGCGATCACGGCGGCCGCATCCGCGGCGAGTTGTTGCGAGCGCCGATGCCGGTCGGGGAAATCATCCTGCGACGCCGCCAGGGCCGGCCAGTCGAGATCATCTTCCGGCGCTCGGAGGAGCTCGCCGATGCGTAGCTCGATCTCTGCCACGTCGGGCCAGCTGAATGATGGGGACGGCTTACTCGAACTCGGCATCGCTACCTTTCGCTGTCTGTTTGGCCGGCCAGCCGCTCCAACCAGCGTCGATGGACCGCCTCGACCGGATGATCGACCTTGATCTGCTCGAATTCCTCGGTGAGCCGACCAGCAGCGCTCGACTCCGCGGTGCCGGCTCGAGACACCTTGGCGCCAAGCACTTCGACAGCCAGTTCTCCGGCGATCCCGGCCTTCTGTTCCATCAACCGCGCCCAGTCCTCGAACGGCATCGGCTCGACCCGGAACCCGAGATCGCCGGCGGTCCGCAGGAAGGCTCGCAGTGAGAACGCGGTCCCGGTGGTGAAGGTGAGAGCCCTGGAGTCGTTCGCATCCAGAACGGCCGCCAGGAACGCCGACGCGGCCAGGTCGACGGGAAGCCAGGTCTCGTGGAACTCGATATCCGGAGCGGCCCCGATCTGCAGGACCGTCCGCAGCGCGCGGTGCACGATGTCGTTGTCGTTGTATCGTCCGCTGCCGGTGGCCGCGGAGAGTCGTGGCAGCCGCGAGATCGTCGCGAGCAGACCCGCATCCTGCTGAGTCCGTACCAGTAGCTCGGCATCGTGCTTGCTGTCCGCGTATCCCGATCGCGCCGTCGCCGTCACCGAGGTGGTGGATGCGAGATGGAACGCCTTCGCTCGCCGGGTGACGGCCAACTCGAGAAGTTCGCCGGTGCCGGCGACGTTCGTCCGCCACAGTCGTTCGCGCGGCAGGAAGGCATTGACCTCGGCCGCCGAGTGCAGCACGACATCGATCCCATCTCCGAGCAGGTCGAAGGCGGATTCGCCGAGCCCCAGCCGTGGATCCTCGAGGTCCCCGAGCACGATGCCGACCCGATCACTCCACCCCGCCGGCTCGAGCCCGTACCGGTCGAACGCCGAGCGCAGGCGTCTGCGCGCATGGGCGTCGTCGTGCGCACGAACGAGGGTATGCACCCGCAGGCTCGTCGTGGCGAGCAGTTCAGCCAGCAGGAACGACCCGAAGTAGCCCGTTGCGCCAGTCAGGAGCACGGCTCGAGCATCGCCGGACCGCGATGGCTGCAAGGGCCTACGCTGCTGGATCTGTAGCCGGCGCCCACCTGAATCGCTCGCCCGGGCGGGACCGGTGCCGGTCTCCAAAGCCTCCGCGAACGCGACGGGGCTCGCGTTCCGAAGCAGAGTACGCAGTGGAATCCGGGCGCCGAAATGCTGCCTGGCCCGGTGAATCAGCTCGACCGCCAGCAACGAGTCGCCTCCCGCCAGGAAGAAGTCGTCGTCCGGGTCCACCGATTCCACGCCGAGACACTCCGCGAACAGTTCGCAGAGCACCGGCACCAGGCCGCCGGCGGCCGCCGATGCGATCGGACGTGCCATGCCTTCGGCGCCGCGCCGCGACGGGGCCCGAGTCGCCAGCGCCCGCCGGTCCAGTTTTCCGTGCGGAGTGAGCGGCATGGATTCGAGCACCGTCATCGTCGTCGGGATCAGCTGGCTGGGAAGGCGTTGCACCAACTCCGCCGTCACGGCAGCGGGGTCGAGCTCGACCCCGCTGCGAGGTCTCAGATAACCCTGCAACTGGTCCTGTCCGTTCGGTCCCTTCCCCACCACGACCGCCGCTTCGGCCACACCGGGCAGCTGACCGAGCGCCAGCTCGATCTCGGCCGGCTCGATCCTGAAGCCGCGGATCTTGACCTGCTGATCGGCGCGGCCGAGGAACTCCAGATCACCGTCGGTACGGCGCCGGACCAGATCGCCGGTACGGTACATCCGCGTCCGGGGCCGTCCGAACGGGTCGGCAACGAACCGCAGCGAGGTGAGCGCGGGAAGTCTCAGGTACCCCCGGGCGAGCCCGGCCCCTGCGATGTAAAGCTCTCCGGTCCCGCCCGGTGGCACCGGGCGCAACCGATCGTCCAGCACATAGGCATCGACACCGTCCATGGGACGGCCGATCGGCACTCGATCCGGCGGCAACGGATCCTGCGCGTCGAGTCGATGATGCAGGCAACCAACCGTGGTTTCGGTGGGCCCGAAATGGTTCACGATTCGCTGGCCGGGATGCTTCTCGCGCCAGCCGCGGACGACGTCGGAGTGCAGCGCCTCGCCGCCGAACATCAGCTCGCCGCGCGGCAGATAGCGGTCCGGCAGCAACGCCAGCATCGGCAGCTGACTCGGCGTCACCTTGATGAAATCGACCCCTTCCAGCGTGCATCCGGCCAGCTCCTCCTCGTCCAGCGCGGAGACGACGATCGACCCACCGGCGGTCAATGGTGGGTAGAGCGTCGTGATCGTCGCGTCGAACGACATCGAGCTGTGCAGGATGCTGCGGCCGGCCACACCGCGGTACTCGCGTCTGATCTGGTCGACGTAGTTGGCCAGAGCCCGATGCTCGACCACCACGCCTTTCGGCTGTCCGGTCGAACCGGAGGTGTAGATGACGTACGCCGCGTGGTCGGCCGTGGCCTGGTTCACCACCGCGACCGGCGTGGGATGCGGGGGCTCCGTCAGCTCCTCCAGCCTCAGCACAGAAGACATGCTGGAGAACAGGCTCGCGTCGATCTGGCCGGTGCTGATGGCCAGCCTCGGCTGGGCATCGTCCAGCAGGAGGGCGATCCGCTCGGCCGGATACTCGGGATCGACCGGCAGGTAGGCGGCGCCTGCCTTCAGCACCGCCAGCATGGCGACGATCGCCGCGGCGGATCGCGGCAGCACCAGCGCGACGACATCCTCGGGCTCGATGCCGAGCTCGAGGATCCGGCCGGCGACTCGATCCGCGGAGGCGTTCAGCTCCGCATAGCTGAGCTCTCCCGCCGCCGAGATCACGGCTGTCGCGTCCGGGGTGCGAGCCACCTGTTCGAGGAACATCTCGACGACCGTCGTGCCGGCAGAGAGACGAGGTGAGGGCTGCCGGCGCGAGCTCTCCACGGGCTGGCGGGCAGGACCGGCCAGGAGTGTCTTCGGGTCACCCACCACAGCCTCGAGCAGGTCCACCAGACGTTGCCCGAGTTGTTCGACCGTCTCGCGGTCGAACAGATCCGTCGCATAGTTGATGGCGATCGACGCCGACGGCTGCCCGGGCGCGCCGTTCTCGGTGACGTAGAAGGTCAGGTCGAACCGGCTGATCCCCATCGACACCGGGACGTGTTCCGTCGTCAGCCCGGACAGTCGCAGGCTCGGCGCCTCTGCGGCGGTGAACGCCAGCATCGCGTGGAAGAGCGGGTCGACCTCCGCCGTCCCTGGCCGGACGGCCGCGACGACCTGTTCGAAGGGCACCGTACTGTTGCTATAGGCATCGAGTGCCGCCGAGCGCACCTGCGCGACGAGTTCGGCGAAGTCGCCGGCCGCCGCTGTATCGACCCGCAGGACGACGGTGTTGGTCAGCAGACCGACGACGGCCTCGAGCTCCTTCCTCGACCTCTGCGTGATCGGGACGCCGAAGGCGATATCCGATCCGGCGCCCGACTCGCCGAGCACGCCAGCGATCGCGGCGGTCATCACCATGAACGGACTTGCGCCACCGCGGCGCGCGACGCTCTTGAGGTCCGCCCACAGACCAGGAGGCAGAGCCGTGCTCACCCGATCTCCGCGGTAGCTCGGGTCCGGCGGTCCGAGGCGATCCGCGCCGGCCCGCCGACGCTCCGGCAGCGAGGCCAGAACCTTCTTCCAGTGCGCCACTTCACGACGGCAAAGCTGCGTCGGCTCCTGCGGTGGGCCGATCACCGAGGTCTGCCATCGGATGAAGTCCGCCTGCTGAACAGCTGCCGCCGACCAGGCTGTCCGATGTCCGCGTAATCGCGACGAGTAGGCGGATTCGATGTCACGCAAGACGATCTGCATCGATTCCTCGTCGACCGCGATGTGGTGCAAGGTCAGCAGAAGGTGATGCCGCTGTGGCGATGACCGCAGCAGGAGCGCCTTGAACTGCGGTTCCATACTGAGGTCGAACAGGTGTCCGGCAGCCTTCGTCAGCTGCTCCCCGATCGTCTCCGGGGCCACCGTCCTCAGCTCGAAGACATCCGCCGCGGCAACGGCGGACAGGACGCGCTGCTTCAGCATCCCTTCGCCAGAAGGGAAGATCGTTCGCAACGCCTGGTGCCGCTCGACGACGTCATGGACGGCCGATCGCAATGCATCGGTGTCCAATGGGCCATCGATCCGGAAACAGACGGCGACGTTGTAGGCGGGGATGTCCTGGTGAACCTCATGAAGAAACAGCATCCGGCGCTGGGCGGCCGACAGCGGCAGCATCTGGCGGTACCTCCGGCGGGCGTCTGAGAGCTGATCGACGATCTGGCCGGAAGGCCCGACAGTTGCCGGTCCCCCGTTGTGACAGCCCGACCGATACGGCCATCATCGTAACGCAGGCGGGCCGCTTCCGATCGGGTTCGGCCAGTCGGCGCCGGTGCCGCACAAGCAGTCGCCATCGACGGCGACACCGATGCCGATCTCTTCGACTAGTATCCGGTCTGCGCCCGAACATCGCTTACTGCAAAGGGCAAGCGGTGCATCTGCCGGCGCACCTACCTTCCGTCCGGACCGCCCCAGCGCATGCCTGTGGAGGAAAGCCGTGCAACGTCGCCATGCTCCAGTCCTCGTCGAAGCCTCGACAGCAACGCGAAGGAACCTTCTCGTCGACTACTACGACCGGATCCAGGACGCGATTGCTCAGTCCGTGGACACCCCTGACGCCCGTCAGGATCCGGGCAACTTCGCACCCGCCTTCGCCGTGCCGGAGCTCTGTGGCGAGATCGCGCAGTTCTTCGCGCCGGCCAAGGCGTCCTGGCTCGATGTCGGCGAATACCGCGGACACCGGCTGACCCTGCTCGACCTGGCCGCGAACCCCGGCACCAACACGACCAAGACCTTCCCGTCACTCCTGATCGTCGCCCGGGCGATCGAGCACATCAGACGCACGGGCAGTACGGTCGTCATCTTCTCGCCGACCTCGGCCAACAAGGGCACCGCGCTGCGCGACGCGGTACTTCGCGCGCTGGATCTGAAGCTCGCAACACCCGAGCAGCTCCGGGTGGTGACCTTGGCGCCTGACAGTGGCGCCGCCAAGCTGCGGCGGAGTCGACTGGCCGAAGATCCCCATCTGCGCAGCCTCAACCCGATGTTCGTCTACACCGGCTCCGATCCGGAGGGGGTGAAGCACGCCGGCCGGGAGTTCGTCGAGCGCTTCGCGAAGAAACTCCACGACCGCGACGGTACGAACCTCTGGTTCTCGCTCGAACTACAGAACTACCTGCTGGCGGACGTGGCCCGGGCGTTCTTCGAGCAGGACGTCGCGCCGGCCGACGTCAGCAGACCACGCACCCATGCTCATGCGGTCTCCAGCGCTTTCGGCCTGCTCGGCTACCACCTGGGCCGGTCGTTGCTCGAGGAGTCCGGCGAGGTCACCTCTGCGAGCCGTCCGGCCAGCCTGCTGGTACAGCACCTGGGAGCACCGGACATGGTGCTCAGCCTGAGGCACGGTTCGTTCGACCGAAGCCACATCCCGGCGTTCCAGCACGACCCGGTCAGCGGCCTGCGGGTCCAGTCCGCGGACCGTCGTTTTCCCTTCACCACCGACGATCCGGACGAGATCCTGGATCCGACCTTCTACACGCACCGCCCGGTCACGTCGGCACGCATGAACGAGATCATCCACCGTTTCGGCGGCGACGGGATCGTGGTCTCGCTGACCGAATGCATCCAGCGCTATCCGGTGATCAGGAGCTGGCTCCAGAGCACCGACCGGCCGCTGCCGGCCGACCTCCGGACCGTGCGGGAATGGTCGACGGTGATGGCTTTCACCGGAACCCTCGAAGCGATCGACCGGGGCCTGGTCGAGGAGGGGCACGACGTGGTGGTGCACGGCTCCGGCTGGTATTCCACCGCCGATTTCACCGAGTTGCCGGCGGAGCTGACGACACGGTTCTCGACCGTCGACGACCTCGCGGCAGCCTTCAGCCTCTAGCGGCCGAGAACAGGTCGTCGAACCAGTACGGCTTACGGTCGAACGGCGTTCCCGGCAGGTGGACCGGCCTGCCGGGTCGCAGCGGGTTCCACAGCCCGGCCCAGTCCACCGTCTGGCCGTCGAGCCACCTCGTCGCCAGATCCTGTTCCATGGCGCCGAGATCGGCGGGCAGGGCCGCGCTCACCACCTCGTCTCCCGCCAGGGACTCGTTCAGGAGCTCGCGCAACTCGTCCGTCGTGGCCGCCACGAACACCCGGCGGACCGGGCCGCCGGCGCGCCGGAACTGCAGCGTCCAGCTGACGTCGGCGATCGCGATCGCAGGACGAAGATCGAGCTCTTGCACGAGACGCCGAACCAGAACCTTCAGCGAGGCGCCGGATCGCGCGCAGACCGGCACGATCAGGCGCCGGTGCGAACCAGGCTCCGCCGCGACCAGCCCGGCGCCGGCCGGCTGTTCGACGATCGCATGCGACAGCGCACCGCCCAGCCCGAACGAGTTCACCGCCGCCCGTCGAAGGCCGGCGCCGTCCGGCCAGGACACGTTGGCGCCCGTGACCCCGACGGAATCCGTCAGCGGCAGCCCGGGATCTGGGGACGACAAGCCGGCGACCCCCGGAATGACACCGTGCTGGACCGCGAGCGCGGCCTTCACCAGCCCGGCCAGCCCGGCCGCGCCTTCGAGGTGGCCGATGTTCGACTTGATCGAGCCGATCCAGATCTTGCCCTTCGGCCCAGCGCCTTCCCGGCCGGCGGACCGGGCCTCGTCCATGACCTCGGCGACGGCCTGGATCTCTGCCAGGTCGCCGCTTCGGGTACCAGTACCGTGCGCTTCCAAGAAGCCCAGGTCCCGGACCGACAGACCGGCTCTCGCCGCCGAGCTCTCCATCAGTTTCACCATCGAGGCGCTATCGGTCGCGGTCAGCCCACCGCCGCGTCCGTTGTGTGCCGTGCAGACGGCCTTGATGACCGCGTGGACCGGGTCGCCGTCGGCCAGCGCCTCCTCGAGGGGCTTCAGCACGACGCAGGCGCCACCTTCTCCGCGGACGTACCCGTCACGCCCCGCGCTGAACGGAACCGAGCGCCCCGTCGGTGAAAGGGCGCCGGCCAGCAGTGCCGTGCGCGGATAGAACCCTGCGCCGGTGAGGTTGGCCGCGGCAACGACCGCAAGGGGGAAATCGCCGGCCAGCAATCCCTGCACCGCGACGCTCACGGCGGAAAGGCTCGACGAGCACGCGGAGTCGATGACCATACTCGGACCGGTCCAGCCGAACTGGTACGAGATCCGGTTCGCCAGGAAGGTCATCAAGGTGCCCGGGAAGGCCGCCGTATCCGTCGTACCGGCGGCGATCATCCGATCCCGGTACTCGGAGAGAAAGGCCCCGACCAGCACCGCGACCGGTTCCCCGCTCAACCGCTCCGGCGGCAGGCCCGCGTTCTCCATCGCCTGCTGGGCGAGCTCCAGCAGCATCCGTTGCTGTGGGTCCATCCAGACCGCCATCCGCGGCGCGATGCCGAAGAACCTGGCGTCGAATCCGTCGATGTCGTCCAGCAACGCGGCCCGTACCGAGTCGCCCGGCGCCTGCTCCAGACCTTGCCAGCGGCCACTGGGAACGGTCCTGAACCGCTGCTCCCGTCCGACCAGGAGCTGCCACAGCTCCGGCAGCGTGTCCGCGCCCGGCAGCCGGCAGGACATGCCGATGATGGCGATCGGTTCGGTGACCGTTCTCCTCCCCGGGCTCACGCTTCCGGCTCCGTACGCCGGACGGCCCGTTCGAGCAACTCGCGGTGGATCGTCTCCTGGTGGGCCGGACGTTCTCGCCACACCGCTGCCTTCGTCGCTTCCCGAATCGGGCCGACCAGCTCCGCCTTGAGGAGTTCCAGACTCCGCCGCGGTGCCGCGGCGGTTCGCAACGCTGTTCGGCACGCCTCATCGAAGACGCGCTCATGGTCGGTGATCAACGGTCCGGCACCCCGCTGCTCGAGTTCGTCGCCACGATAGGTGCGGCCGGTGAACAACATCTCGCTGCCCAGTCGGAACCCCATCGCGGCCGGGACGAGATAGGACGCCCCACCGACCGGGGTGAAGCCGTACATCAGGAAGTTGGCGGCGTAGCGGGCGCTCCGGCTGAAGATCGCCATGTCGCAGCACAGAGCGAGGAGGAGGCCGCCGCCGTACGCGTGCCCGTCAACCGCGGCGATCACCGGCACCGGGCAGTCGAAGACCGACTGCAAGACCTGCCAGACCTGGTCGACCCGGCCCTCCACCGGACCACGCATTCGTTCCAGGGAGGCGCCTGAGCAGAAGTATCCGTCGGCCCCCCGGAGCACGACCGCACGGATGTCAGGACTGTGTGCGATCTGCCGGAAGGAGTCCAGCAACCCTTCGAACAGCCCGGTGGAGAAGAGATTCTTCCCGGTGTCATCGCTCATCTGGAGATAGGCGACCGGTGGGTTCAGCACCAGCCGGACGGGGCCGCCAGCACCGCGCCCGGGCGCAGGAGAAGTCACGAGGTAAGACCGTTCGCCCGCAGTCGGTCGAGTCGCTCCGGCAGCCCGGGATCGGCCAACCGCTCGGCCAGTACCCATGGCAGGCCGTCGACCAGCGCCGGCTCAGCGGCCGCGGAAAGCTCGGCACGGAGCCTCTTCAGCGCCGAGACGGCCCCCTGATCGGCGGCGCCGATCCGCTGGACCAGGTGCCGCAGACCACTGACGGGATCGGCAGATCGAGTGTCGGCGAGGCCGATCTGCACGGCGCGGTCGGCGGAGATCTCCTCCGTCAGCAGCGCCATCGTGTAAGCACGCTGAAGACCGACCCGGCGAACAAGAGCGGGAAAGATGATGGCCGGTACCAGACCCACCAGAACCTCGGTCAGCCGGAACGAGGCATCGTCTCCGACGATGACGTGGTCGCAGACGGCGGCAAGCCCGACGCCGCCGCCGGTGGCCGCGCCGGTCACCACCGCCACCGTCACCAAGGGCGAGGTCGCCAGCCGGGACAACAGGTCTCGCACGGCGGTCAGACGCTCGCGCAGCACGGCCATCGAACCGTCCAGAGCGACGCCCGAGCAGAAATCGTCTCCGGTGGCCTGTACAGCGAGGATCCGGATATCCGTGCGCCGCTCCGCGAACGCGACGGCGGTCAGCAGGTCGGCGATCAAGGCGGAGTCGAGCTGGTTGTGCGACGACGGACGATTCAGCGTGAGCCGCAGTACGGGCGGGCGGCTGTCGTCGACCAGCACTCCGGGCGTCACCACCATTCGTACTTCCGGTGGTACTCGTCGATCTCCTTGAGGACGAGAATCGGTCCGTCCGCGCGGTAGGCCCCGAGCACTTCGCCGCACGCCGAGAGATCCGGCCGGTACTGGCGCCGCGCGGAGATGCAGTCGCGGGTGAGCTCGATGAGACTTTCGTACTCCGGGAAGGACAGTTCGCGCCGGCGATTCAGTTGCTCGGCCAGATCGCTGGTCCCGGACCGCGGACCGCCGTCACCAGCGAGCACACCGCTGTAGAACTCCGAGGAGCAGCCCGACCCGTACGAGAACAGGCCGACCCGGGCTCCGGCCAGAACGGCGGGGGGCTGGGAGTCGATGAGACTGGCCAAGGACAGGAACACCGAACCCGAGCACAGATTGCCGACCGCTCGCGCGTAGCCCAGCGACGGAGCGACCCGGCGGGCGAAGTCGCTCTCGATCGTCGCGGCCGATCTGACACCGGACTCTCTCATCATCTTGCGATGGGCGGCTCTCACCATTCCCACGAACGGCGTGTGCATGACCACGTAGTCGAACGAGTCGCCGAAGTCGGTCCCGGGCAACTTCTCGGTGTAGGCGGCGTAGCTCTCGAGGAGACACTCGAGGTACGTCAGCAGGGACAGATCCGTGTTGTAGAGATCGAAGTCCGGCAACGGTCGCGCGGTGTCCATCACCTCGAACCCGCACAGTCCGTAGGCGCCCCGTTCCAGCACCAGACCCGCCGGTTCGCTACCGACCAGCAACGCGACCGCTCCGTGGCCGGTGGTCGGCTCGGCATACCGCGCGCGTTCGTCCATCGGATTGACGTCGGTCGCGATGACCAGCGCGCGGGCCGCCGGATCTCCGGTCGCCGCGAGGTGGCCGGCGGCGAGCTGCAGCGCACCGGTCGCCCCGTAGCAAGCCTGCTTGACCTCGAGGATGCGGCATTGCCTGGACAGGCCGAGAGCCGAATGGACGTAGGAGGCCACAGACTTGCTGTAGTCGAGACCTGATTCGGTCGAGGTGACCAGGAGCTCGATCCGGCTCTTCGCGGCGTCGCCGATACTGTCGAGCAGCGGGCGCGCCGCGTTGACCGCGTTCGTGACCGGGTCCTCCCACGGCATCTGGACCGAGCGGTGATCGGCCATCAGGTTGTCGAACCGGCTGCTGTCCAGGCCCCGGGCGTCGAACAACAGCCGGGAAGAAATCCTGGCCACGCCGCAGTAGGCGCCGATCGCCTCGATACCGACGCTCACCGACGACCCTCCTCGCCCAGGAAGCCGATCAATGCTCCGAGGTCTGGCAGGCCGGCCAGGCTGGAGAGCGGGCATCCGACCGCCAGCCGTTCCGTCACCGTCACCAGGATCTCCACCCGTTCGATCGAGTCCGCGCCCAGATCGCCGAGACTCCGATGATCCGCGATCTCGTCGACGGCGACGTGCGGGAGGATCTCCTGGACGACTTCCAGCAGGACCTGCCGCACGACCGCCTCGTTCGACGTCAGCATGCGGATCGGTCCAGGGTCTCGACGGCAGCGACCGCGAGGAGCCGTCCGGTATCCCGATCACGGATCACCACGTCGGCGATCTCGTGCCCGGCCCTGGTGGCGCTGCGCCACAACCGGGTCGCGATGGCGAAGACCGACCCGACGTCGGCATTGCCGAAATAGCAGAGCCGGTGATCCAGCACCCGGCGGCCGGCGAACCTCTGGTCCGCACGCCCCAACTCTCTCCAGACGCCCAGCAGCGCCGTGTCCACCACGAGGAAGTACGACGCGAAGTACACCAGCCCGACTCCGTTCAGATCGCGGACCACGTCGACCGCATAGGTGGTCGAGAACTCGCCGCCGTCGATGAAGCCCGGCACACCGGCCGGGTGAAAGGCCGCCTGGTCTCGCGCCCGGCCGATGACCGCCCTCGGTGAGTACCTGCTGGGCAGACGTGGCAGATGGTCACGTCGCAGGTCCTGTGGCGTCGCCTGCACCAGACCCTGATTGGTGTCAGGGTGGCCGCGGGCGATCCAGCGGTTGAGATTCTCGACGTAGATGCAGTCGTCGAGCGGCTTCTCGTAGAACTCCTCGGGAGTCAGCGGCTCGTCGCCGCCGGCCGCGCCGGCCGCCGCGATGCGGTGCAGCGTCAGCACCGACTGACTGCCGAAATCGAAAACACCGGAGGTGACCTCGAGTTCGTCGCCGAAGGTCAGGCCGTACGGATGAAGCCGGCCGGTGGACGCGGTGTGAAAGTAGTAGAACGACAGGTAAGAGGGCGATCCGTCCGCATTCTTCGCGTTGTAGACATTCGTCCGGCAGGCGGCGCCCACCGCTTCCCAGGTCCAGTCACCGACCTGACCGAAGAACAGCGCACCGGCACCGCACATTCCGGGCGTGACCACCAGGCGCCGGCCGATGCTGCTCTCATCGACCCGCCAGGCCGTCGCCGGGGCGCCCGGCCAGCTCATGCATCGATCGCTCTCGCCGAGAGCACTCCCCAGACGTGGTCGGTCAACCGGGCGAGAGTCGGATGGTCGTAGACGACGTCGATGTTCTCCGTCAGGGACAACCGGGAGTTCAGCACGACCAGGAATTCAAGCCCCAGGACGGAGTCCAGCCCGAGCTCGACAAATGAATCATCGTCCGATATTTCGTCGACATCGCA
Organism: Kribbella sp. NPDC051718; assembly: GCF_040681515.1. Lineage (NCBI taxonomy): Bacteria > Bacillati > Actinomycetota > Actinomycetes > Propionibacteriales > Kribbellaceae > Kribbella > Kribbella sp. NPDC051718. The sequence goes on from NZ_JBFAYZ010000001.1 coordinate 887,212, forward strand.
GTAGAGGATTCGGGCCAATTCTTCCCGCAGATCGTGCCGAATCGATTCAGTGGTCACTTCGACAGCCATGCCACTCCAACCTTTCGCCAAGCCGGCGATGTCCGCGTCAATGCTGGAAAATACATCGGAGACGGATGGGTTCCACTGCGGCGGCCAGACCCGTGCCGGTTCGGGCACCCGCTCCGATCAAACACGCCAACCCTACAAGAGAATCAGACGCTGCGGGGAAGCCGACCGATCGTCCACAGCAGCACGTCCGCCGACTCGCTGAGGCCGGTTGCATGCGGCCGGACGCTATGAGATCGTCTATTCCGGAAACCGACTAATAGCCGGAATGGTCAGGGGAATAGTTGATGCCAGAGGCCGCCCGCTCCAGTGAATCCATCCAGCAATACCTGTCCGACTGGATAGCCCGGCAAGGCATCGAATCGACGATCGAGCCCGGGTCGGATCTCGAGGAGATCGGCGTCGACTCCCTGATGGTCGTCGACCTGACCCAGGCGCTCCGGCGAGACCTGGGGATCTTCGTCCGCGCGGCCGACCTGCTCGAGTCCTCGACCGTCGCCGACACCGTGGATCTCATCCTCGTCGCGCAGTCGGCCCAACCTGCCCCGTAGCTCGGCCCGGCCACGATCTCCACCCGACGTACTCACCAGCTGAGAGGCCCAGGTCATGCCAACGGGTCGCCATGCCTTTCCCTTCGCGCGCGTGGATCCTGCCCGGCATCCCGTCTCCCATCCGGCGGAGGCCTGGGCCGAGCTCCGCGACCAGCACCCGGTCGCCTGGTGCGAACTGGAGCAGGGCAAGGGTTTCTGGGTGATCTCGCGGTACGCCGACATCGCCGCCCTCCATCGCGACACGGTCCGACTGAGCTCACGCCGAGGCAATGTCGTGCAGACCGTTCTGGCCGGCGGCGACTCCGCCGGCGGCCGGATGCTCGTGGTGACGGATCCGCCCAGACACACCGAGGTTCGGCGGATCCTTCAGCGTGCCTTCACCCGGCAGGCCATGGCCCAGCTGTCGGAGATCCTCGCCGGGGCCACCCGGCAGGCTGTCGCTGATCTGGTCGCCAAGGGCGGCGGCGACTTCGCGACCGAGGTCGCCGCCAAGGTTCCGGCGATCGCGATGTGCGAGCTGTTCGCCGTACCTGAGCCGGCTCGTCCCCGGATGCTCGAACTCACCATGGCGGCCATGGGTACGGAGGCGACCGACGCATCACCTCCACAGGCAGCGGCGGCCGCCAAACGCGAACTGCTGGAGTACTTCTCGGACCTGCTGACAGCGCGCCGGGAACAGCCTGGGACGGACCTGGTGTCCCTGATGGCCGCCGGCCGATCAGGCGCTGATTCGCTCACCGACGCGGAGATCTTGCTCAACTGCTACAACATCATCGTCGGTGGAGACGAGACCACCCGCTTCTCCTCGTCGGGCGCGGCGCTCGCGTTCACGCAGTTCCCCGGCCAGTGGCAACGGATCCGGGAAGACGAAGAAACGATCGACGCCGCGGTCGAGGAGATCTTCCGCTGGACCACGCCGGCCACTCATGTCGCCCGAACCGCCACCAGCGAGATCGAGCTGCACGGCGTACGGATCCTGGCCGGCGACGTCGTCACGCTCTGGAACCGCTCGGCCAATCGCGATGGAACTGTCTTCACCGACCCGTATGCCTTCGACGTCTCCCGGGCGGCGAACAAGCATCTCGCCCTCGGCCATGGGCCGCACTTCTGCCTCGGTGCTCCGTTGGCCCGGCTCGAACTCGGGCTGCTGCTGCGCGAGCTGCGGGCACAGGTCGTGGAGCTGTGGGTGGACGGGCCGGTCGAGTACATCGAGTCGAGTGTCCTCGCCGGGATCAGGCACCTGCCGGTGAAGGTGCGCTGATGTCTCACCGTGCGTCGTCGCCCAGATGTGGTCTCCGCAGGACCCGGAAAAGGTAGGTCGAAGATGAGCATCACGAGCGACAGCCCTTGGTTTCAAAGCCCTACGGAGACTACGGACCAGCCGCGGCTACGGCTGTTCTGCTTCCCGCACGGGGGCGCCGGGGCGTCGGTGTTCCGCGGCTGGCAGAAAGCGGCCGGGCCCGAGATCGAGGTCGTACCCGTCCAGCTTCCCGGTCGCGAGCGCCGGCACACCGAGCCGTGCATCACCTCGATCACCGAGATCAGCCACCAGCTCGTGCAACCGACGATCGACTTCGCGGGCGACGTCCCGTACGTCTTCCTGGGACACAGTATGGGAGCTCTGATCGCCTACGAGCTGTGCCATCAGCTGCGACAGGTCGCCAACCCGCCCGCTCTGCTGGCGGTGACCGGTGCTGCGGCCGCGCACCTCCCCCGGCGGAGGCCCGATGTCAGCCGACTGCCGGATCAGGAACTCCGGACGCACATCACGACGCTCAACGGCACGCCTGCGGAGCTGCTGGCGGACAAGAGCTGGATGGACGTCCTGCTACCGGTGATGAGAGCGGACTTCGGCGCCTGCGAGACCTACCGGCACGTCAGCCGGCCACCGCTCGACCTGCCGCTGATCGCCTTCGGCGGTACCGACGACCCGTTGGCGACAGCGGACGAGGTCGAACGATGGGGCGATCTCAGTACCGGCAGGACCGTCATCCGGCTGCTGGACGGTGACCATTTCTTCCTCTTTCAGCATGTCGAGGAGATCGTCGAAACAGTGTTCCGTACCGCGCGGGAGAGTGCGTCATGAGTCTGATCAGCAGCCGGGGCGATGACGAAGTCATGGCGCTGCCGCTGGCTGAGCCGACTCCGCTGGTCACCGCGGACGGGTCGAAGGTCGAGTTCGGTCACGCGTTCACGAGCAGCATGGCCGACGCCTCATGCACCGAGGACCGGGGATGGGGTGAGCTGTCCTTCTCGGCCAGGCGCCCACTGCTCGTCGACCCGGGGATGGTCGGACTGCACTACGGTCAGGTCGTTTTCGAAGGCCTCAAGGCACATCGGCTTCCGGACGGCAGGCTCGCGCTCTTCAGGGCCGACGCCTATGCCCGGCGGATGCGCCGATCCGCCGAGCGGCTGGCGATGCCGCCGCCACCGGTCGACATGTTCGTGGAGGCAGTCGCCGGGCTGGTTCAGCGCGACGGACACTGGCTTCCGGACGATCCGTCGGCGGCGCTGTACCTGCGCCCGGTCTTGATCGCGACCGAACCGAGCCTGGCCCTCAGATCGTCACCGAGCTATCTCTTCCTGGTGATCGCGTTCGCGACCGGCGGCTTCTTCTCCGACACCCCCGACCCCATCACGGTCAAAGCCGAGTACGACTTCGTCCGGGCGGCACCGGGCGGTACCGGAGCGGCCAAGTACGCGGGCAACTACGCGCCGACCTACCTGGCGCAAAGCGCCGCGGCCAGGGCGGGCGCACAGCAAGTCGTGTGGCTGGATGCCGTCGAGCGCCGGTACGTGGAAGAACTCGGCGGGATGAACATCTTCTTCGTTCATCGATCAGAGCGGGGCGCCGTGCTGTCGACGCCGCCGCTGTCGGACAGCATCCTGCCCGGAGTGACCCGAGACTCCCTCATCGCCCTGGCCCGCGACCTCGGCCACCAGGTCAACGAGGAACCGATGACGATCGACCGATGGCGTGACGACGCCCGGTCCGGGCGGATCACCGAAGCGTTCGCCTGTGGTACCGCCGCGACAGTGACGCCCATCGGCGTGGTCCAGAGTTCGACGGGCTCGTGGACGATCGGATCAGGCACCGCCGGCCCGGTCACGCTGCAGCTCCGCGCCGAGTTGCGCAAAGCCTGGTACGGCCTGTGTGCGCAGCGCTCTGACTGGCTCCACACCGTGGACCCCGACAAGGGAGCGCACCGATGACCGAGATGCCCGGCGAGGTACTCGCCGACCTCTACGACCCACTCCTCTTCCGCGCCGGCCGCCAGCACATCACCTGGGCCCAGCTGAGGAAGTCAGGTCCCGTGGTCCGCATCGAGTCGCCGACGGGCGGCGCATTCTGGGCGGTACTCGGCTACGAGACCGCGGTCCGGGTGCTCTCGGACCATCGCAGCTTCAGCTCGAGCAAGGGAATGCGGCTGGGGGCGGATCCGGTGGCGACCAACGCGGCGTCGGGCAAGATGCTCGTCATCACCGACCCTCCGCGGCACGGCATGATCCGCCGCATCATCAGTAGTGCCTTCACACCCCGGATGGTGACCCGGTTGCGGCAGACGATGCGGGAGGTCGCCGTCGAGGTCATCGAAGAAGCACTGGAGCAGCAGAACTGCGACTTCGCCGACACGGCCGCCCGGCTACCGGTCTCGATCATCTGCGACATGCTCGGCGTCCCGCGCGACGACTGGGGTTTCATGCTCGACCGCACGAAAACCGCCTTCGGCGTCGGCAGCCTCAACGACGGACCCGCCGACGAGCGGGCCCGTGCTGCCCACGTCGATCTCTTCGTCTACTACCGGGAGCTCATGCAGCAGCGTCGACGGGAACCTCGCGAGGACATCGTCTCGGCCCTGGTGCACGGGGTCATCGACGGAACACCGGTCACCGACGAGGAGGTCGTCCTGAACTGCAACGGCCTGATCTCGGGAGGCAACGAAACCACCCGGCACGCAACGATCGGCGGCCTGCTCGCGTTCATCGAGCATCCGGGCCAGTGGGATCTGCTGCAGCGCGACCCGGCGGTCCTGCCGTCGGCCATCCAGGAGATCCTCAGGTACACGACGCCCGCCATGCACGTCATGCGGACGGTCGCCGAACAGGTCACCCTCGGTCCCGTCACGCTCGCGCCCGACGACCGGGTCGCGATCTGGCTGGGATCGGCCAACCGGGACGAGACCGTCTTCACCGACCCGGACAGGTTCGATCTGAGCAGATCACCGAACCGTCATCTCACCTTCGCCTACGGTCCGCACTTCTGCATCGGCGGCTCGTTGGCGACCGCCGAGCTGACCATCATGTTCGAAGAACTCTCCCGCCGGGTGGCACGGGCCGAGCTCGCCGGGCCGGTCGTCCGAATGGCCTCGAACCTGATCGGCGGCTACGAGCAGCTGCCTGTCCGGCTCTCCCGGCGGGCGGATCGATGAACAAGGTGCTGGTCGCCGACCACCCGGGCGGCGTCCGGCTGCTCACGATGAACGACCCGGACGACGGCAACGCGCTGACCGATGAGCTGGTGCAGCGGCTGCGGTCCGAGATCGATGCCGCGGCGGCTGATCCCGCCGTTCGGGCCGTCGTGCTCGCCGGCGCAGGCCGGGCGTTCTGCGTGGGAGCCGACCTCGGGGAGTTGGCGGCGAGCCTGGACCACGAGGGCGGCCCGGAGATCTACTGGCGGCCGCGATTGGAGGCCCTCGCCGCCTTGATCGTCGGCAATGTGTCCGCTCCGATTCCGCTGATCTGCGCGCTCGACGGGCAGGCTGCCGGTTCGGGAATGGCGCTGGCACTCAGCTGTGACATCAGAGTCGCTTCCGACCGGGCAGTGTTCAATCCGGCGTACGGCAGCCTGGGGTCGTCGACGGACGCCGGCCTGGTCTGGCTGCTGGCGCAGCTGACCGGCCGGGCGGTCGCGGCGAAGTTGTTGCTCGAGCAACCCATCGTCCGGACGCCGGCCGCCCTGGCCCTGGGGCTGGTCACCGATGTGGTGCGCGCCGACGATCTTCTGCAGACGAGCCTGCGGATCGCAGCGAGCGTCGGCTCCGGGGCGCCGCACGCGCTCCGCTCGGCGAAGAAGCTGCTGGCGACGGCGACGACCATGCCTTTGAGCGAGCACATCCGGATCGAGCACCACGAGTTCCTCCGCGGCTTCGGAACCGACGGCATGGTCCGGGAACTACGAGCCCGCGGCACCAGCGGTGCTTAGCGTTTGGCCACGAAAAGCCGTCCGGTCGGGAAGCCCAGCTCGATCGCCTCGACCCCTCTGAAACCGGCCCCGGTGAGCTTCTCTCGCCACTCGTCCTCGGACAGCAGCCGCCGCCCCATGAACTGCTGGTGGTAGTACGTCACGATGGCGCTGAACCGTCGCTCGCGGGAGTTCTGCAGATAGGGCACGGCATCGGTGATCGCCATCAGGCCGCCAGGCCGCAACGATTCCCGGCAGTTCGCGAGCACCTGGTCCGCGACGGCTTCCTCTTCGGGAAGCATGTCGTGGAAGACGAAACCACCGTGGATCACGTCCGCGCCCTCCACCGGACCGGGATCGGTGGCGATCGACTGGATCGGCCGTTGATGGATCGCGATCCGATCAGCGACCTCGGCCTCGTCGGCGGCCGATCGAGCCGCGTCGCAAGCCTCCGCATCGATGTCCAGCCCGACCCCGGTGGCCGTCGGAAAGGCCTGTAGTACTTCGATCACCAGCCTGCAGGTGCCCGAACCGAGGTCGGCGAAGCGAGCCGGAGCCGCGCCGAAGATGACCTCCCTGGCAGCTGGGTAGAAGGCGAGCGACCCCATCCACTGAGAGCTCACGGCGACATGGCGGCCGTTGCGGCCGAAGGTCCGTCTGGCCTGCTCGGGGTTGGTCACGAACTCCCGCGCGTGGTCGATGAACGGCCGGTTGGCGTTCATCGTCCAGGAGATGTAGCCGGACTGGTGCCGGATCACCTCGAAGTCGTCGATCGCACGGTATCCGGATTCACCGGAACGGATCATCAGCCCGGCGTTGGCCAGCGCAGCCAGGTAGTTCTCCACCCCGGCCACTGGCAGGTCCGTTGCTGCCGCCAGGGCATCGACGTCCTGTTCGGCGCCGGCCTGGATGAGGCCTGCCAATCCCAGGCTCTCGCCGACCTCGAGCAGGGCGGCAGCGCCGGCGATGTCAGGAGCCGGTCCGCTCGCCTTGATCTCTTCGTCCAACGAGCGTTGCACAATCAAGGACTGATCCACTGTCGCGACCTCTCGGGAGTCGGAACACTCGCGCCGTAGCGGCAGGCGCGGACTGGTCATCGCCATCCGCGACGATATCAGCGCCCCACTGTCCGTGGGGCCGTTCCGCGTGCCGCCAGAATTGCAGGAAGTTGCAATCCTGACTCCGCCCGATTCATGGGAGAATCCGCGTCTTCGGCATTGTTGCCATCATCTCCGATCTCACCCGGATGGCCTGCCTGCCAAGCGAATCGGCGCCGGCACCGAGAAGACGGCGATCGCGAACTCGGCGGCTGGACAGCGCCACGTGTGTCCCGGCCCAGGACTTGCCGATCCCCTATCATCGTTATGGCGTTGTCCGGCTTCACGAGACCGCGGACCAGGAGTAGGGCCCATGCGCAAAGCACTGCGAGACGTTGCGGATCGCCTGTACGAGCGGAGGTTGTCGCAGCAGATCACGGCCGACCGCCTCCCCGGACATGTCGGGATCCTGATCGACGGCAACCGGCGGTGGGCCAAGTCGGCGGGCTACAGCAACCCGAACGAGGGACATCGGGCCGGCGGCGCGAAGGTGGACACTTTCCTTCGATGGTGTGACGACATGAAGATCGAGCGGGTGACGGTCTTCATGCTCTCCGACGACAACCTTCGTCGCCCACCGGCGCAGGTCGCCAGCCTCAACACCGTCGTCGAGGGCGTGGTCGCCGGACTCGCGGACCCCAGCAATCATTGGGAGCTGACGCTGATCGGCGCTCTCGACGTCCTGCCCGCCGACATGGCGGCACGTCTCAAGGAGCACGCCGCGGCCACCGTCGGCCGGACCGGAGGCGTGAGCGTCAACATCGCCGTCGGCTACGGCGGCCAGCGTGAGATCGCGGACGCGGTCCGATCGGCGATCGGCGACCTGATCTCGAGCGGGATGACACCGGACGCGGTGATCGAGTCCTTCGACGCCGATCTCATCTCCCGGCACATCTACACCGCCGACCAGCCGAACGTCGACCTGATCATCCGGACCAGCGGTGAGCAACGGCTGTCAGGTTTCCTGCTCTGGCAGTCGACCTACGCGGAGATGTACTTCTGCGACTGCTACTGGCCGGACTTCCGCAAGATCGACTTTCTCCGTGCCTTGCGGTCCTACACGCAACGGGATCGACGCTTCGGGCGCTGATCCGCCGACCTCCACGCTCCAACCATCTGACCGCGGGACGAAAGGCCACCATGGACGCGAGCGAACAGTACTTCTTCGATGTCAACGGTTACCTGGTCGCCGAGAACATCCTCAGCCCGCGCCTCCTGGACGCTCTGAACACCGCCATCGACAGCTGTCCGGACCGGGTCACCGTGCAGCATCGCAACCTGGCCGACGGCGCGGCGGCATTCGCCGGCGACCTTCCCCGCAGCGACTTCCTCGACGCGCTCAGCTGGCCGAAACCGTTCTGCGAGCCGTTCCGGGAGCTGATCACGCTGCCGGCCGCGTTACGCCGGATCCTGCCGGTGGTCGGCGATGGTCTGCGGCTGGACTCGCTGCGCGGGACCGTCATGCCGCCCGGGGCAGAGGGCCTGACGTTGCACGGTGGTGCGGGCAACCCCGACAGCCCGATCCGGTACGAGGTCGTCGACGGGCGGATCCGCACCAACCTGGTGAACGTCGCGTATGCCCTGACCGACGTCCGTGCCGACGAGGGAGGATTCGTCTGTATTCCCGGCAGCCACAAGGCTTCTTTCCCTTGCCCGCCGTCGATCGAGCGGCTGGAGACGCCAGGTGACTACGCGCGACCGATCGCCGTGACCGCAGGGTCCGCGGTCATCTTCTCGGAGGCCCTGATCCATGGCACCCTGCCCTGGACCGGCAAGGAGCCCAGACGCACGCTGTTCGTCCGTTACTCGCCAGGAGCGATCTGTCTTCGTCCTGACCCCCAGCCGCCGAACTATGCGCGCTTCCAGGACGAGTTGACGCCGCTGCAGCGCGCAGTCCTCGAACCGCCCTATCACGGCAACCGGCCCTCCATCGCCGAGCTGCTCCCGCCCGTCGAGCAGGACCACGACGACGATGCGGTGCCCCTGCGTTCCGGTCAGCACTGAATGATCGACCTGCGGAGCGACACGCTGACCCGGCCGACCGAGGCGATGCTCTGGGCGATGTCCCAGGCGTCCGCCGGCGACGACAACTTCGGCGAGGACCGCTCCACCGCCATGCTCGAGGACCACTGCGCCGAACTGTTCGGCCTGGAGGCCGCGGTCTTCGTGCCGACCGGCACCATGAGCAATCAAATCGCTCTGCGCGTTCACACCAGACCTGGTGACGAGGTCATCGTCGACGAGTCGTACCACTTGAACGTCTACGAGAGCGCGCCGAGCGCGGACCTGGCCGGTGTCTCGCTCAACACCGTCGCCTCGCCGGACGGCATTCTCGATCCGCACCTGGTGGATCAGGCGCTGGAGGCCAGGTGCCGGGATCCACGGTATTCGCAGGCCAGGCTGGTCTCGATCGAGAACACCATCAACTACCGGGCCGGTCAGGTCTTTCCACTCGATCGGCTGGCCGATCTGCGACGTGGCACCGAGAGCCGGCAGCTTCGGCTGCACATGGACGGCGCGCGGCTTTTCAACGCCGTGGTGGCGACCGGGACGAAGCCTGCCCGTTATGCGGAGCAGATCGACACCTTGTCGGTTTGTTTCGCCAAGGGGCTCGGCGCACCGTTCGGGAGTGTGCTCGCCGGGCCGACGGACCTGATGGCCGAGGCTCGCTATTACCGCAAGTCCTACGGCGGCGCGATGCACCAGTGCGGAAGTCTGGCGGAGGCGGCTCGCTACGCGCTGCAGCACAACATCGACCGCCTGGCCGAGGATCACGCGACCGCCGGCGAGCTGGCCCGGCGACTGGCGGAGAACCCCTTGATCCACCTCGACCCCGAGGTGGTGGAGACCAACATCGTCGTCGTCGACGTCAGCGCAGCCGGTCAATCAGCGACCGCGATCGCGAACCTGTGTCGCGCGGCCGGGTTGCTCGTGCTGCCGCTGACCTCTCGTCATCTCCGGATGGTGACCCGGATGGGCATCGACCGAGCACAGGTGGTCGCCGCCGCCGACATTCTCCACCGCGTCATCAAGGACGTCTCCGGCCGGGACAGCGCGTCCGTCCGGACTCGCTGCGCCGCCACGAGCTGAGCCCCGACGTCGCCCACAGCCGCCCTTACCGGCGCGGCCAGCAAGCGCTGCTCATCAAGACGCTGCCGAGCGCGAGGGTCAGCATCTTGTCGGTGGCCGCGGTGTCATAGCGCACGAAGCATCCACCGACCTTGCCGCCGAAGATCATCGGCCCGAAGATCGCGGGGGCTTCGGTCTCCGACCAGGCCGATGTCTCCGTATCGATGACGGCGGTCCGGATCGGCACCGACTCCGCCCGTTCCTGCACCACCCAGGTGCCGGCGGCCAGGGCCTTCTGGATCAGCTCCCGCCACAACGGCTCCGGCGTCGTCCAGCCGAGGTGAACGCCGTGCCCACTACCCGAGTTCGACCGCTTGATCACGAATCTCTCCTGCTGCTCCAGTAGCAGCGTGAGCAGCGACCGACTCGCTCCTTCGTAGCTGACCGCGTGGTCCACGATCTCTCGCGTCCACGGCACATACTGATCGACGAATGATCGATCCGCAGCCGACATCCACGGCGTTCCCTCCGAAAGGGCCGCCAGCAGGCGCTTGTTGCCGGAGTGCTCGGAACTCTGCGGTGCGATCAGGGCGATCGGCGTCGCCCGGGTCCGGATCATCGCGTCGATACTGCGCTCCTGGTCGACCCAGTCCTGGATCATGAAGCGCTGGATTCCGAGCGGAGCGCCTCGGCCGGTCCGGTCGAGCTCTGCCACGTAGTCGTCGGCCTCGTAGTAGGACGCCTCGAAACCCTGCTTCCGCAGGTGATCGACCTCGAGGTCGTAGTACCGCATGTTCGTCAGGTTGATGTCCTGTGCGCAGCCGATCAGCGCCACCGACGGTTCGAGCCGGAGCTCCTCGGCCACCTGCCGAAGCATGTCGGCCCGCAGGTCCAGTGACGAGTCCAGCACCATCGAGCTCGTCCAGGACGGCGCGAGCACCTGGCGCCAGAACGAGTTGAACAGATCCACATAGATCGGATCGCCCACCGCCCCGCCGACATTGAACTCGATGAAACGCCAACCGTCCTCGGTCAGGATCACATCGGGCCGGGCGACAGCGGCCGCGTACTTCTCTTCGAAGGCCTGGCTCTGGTAGAGCGGCAGCAGGTCTTCATCCAGCCCGAGCGCGAGATGACGCGCGGCGGGAGTGGGCGCCAGTTCGAGGGCGGCTCGATCGAGTAACGCCAGCAGGCGCAGGGCGGCGGAGCTGAGGTCCTCCGCCAGACCGGCCGGAATCGCCACCGGGCCGGCCGGAACGTACGGCGACCAGCGGAAATGCAGATCGACGAAATGCTCTCGCATCCGATCAAGGATCCGGCCCGTGTCCTGCCGCACCGACTGGTCAGGCGGCGGAGAATCGGCCAGCAACTTCGTCACATCTCCAGCTGACCAGACCATCGAGCCTCCGCACTCCGCCCATCGGCAACTGCCGTCATCGGACGGCTGGCCACAACCCTAACTGCTGCCTGGGCTCATGATCGGGCTGTCGGCGATTCGCCGCCGGCTACCGTTTCCGCTGCCGGAGCAGGACATCGAAGGCCGCTCGGCACTCATCGACCGGCCCTCCTTCTCGGCTAGGATGACGCCGGGCAGGGAGTCCGCTGCGGCCCGGCGGCCGGACAGCGAGGACAGGGTTTGAACCACACGCTCTCTGCGTCGATCGTCGGCGCGCTCGCGCGGGCCGGCCGCTATTGCTGGGACAACTCCGAATCGCCGGCGGTGATTTCGGCCCGCGCCGCGGTCGACCGCGCCGAGCCCTGGACGAGGCGCGACGTGCGCCTTCACTCGAGTCGTTTCCCGGCGGACCTCACCTTCACCTACGCCGGCCCAGGCAAGTACGCGACCTACTTCATGCCCTTCCTGGAACTGCGGCGGTCGCAGCTCGCTGTACCGCCGGGCCCTTCGGAGGCCGACGCCGACAGCCTCGTCGATACCGACATCATGCTGGAGCTGCACGTCGGGGGGCCGCCAAAGCCCGTCCGGACAGGCGAAGCGGCGGCTCCGCGCTTTCTGCTGCCCAGCCGTTTGCAGTTCGTGGTGCCGACCACGCCGCGGCAGCAGGGGATACTGCCTGGCCTGCCTCGCAAGGTGCGTCAATCGCTCGCCCGGCAACGGGTTCGCCATGACCGCGACCTGGTGATCACGAACTCTGCCGAGAAGTTCCACGACTTCTACTACAACTACTACCTCCCGACGATGGAATCGCGCCACGGGCCGGCCGCCCGCGGCGTCGACCCCGGCACCGCGTACGGGCAGATCTTCAAACGCGGCGCGCTGTTCCTCCTCACCGAGCAGAAGGTTCCGGTCGCCGGAATGGCCTGCCGGCTCGAGCCGAGGACCAGAACCCTGCGGACCCGCCTCTTCGGCGTCAGCGGCGGCGAGATCTCGCGCTATCTGGACGACGCCACCATCGATCTGAACGTTCGCATTCTCGAGTGGGCCGCGAGCAACGGCTACGACTTCGTCGACCTGTCCACCAGCGAACCCTTCGCCAGCAAGGGAACCTTTCAGTTCAAACGCAAGCTCCGGCCGATCGTCACGCCGGCCAGGAATCATTTCTCCCGCAAGTACGTCACCCTCTCGATCCTCCGCGACCGGCCCGCCGTCCGGTCGTTCCTGGCGGCGAACCCGATCGTCACGCTGTCGCCGGACGGCACGCTTCAACCGATCTCCTTCCATGACACCGACCTCGCTCCACCGGCCTCGATCTCCGTCAACGCGGCGGGACTGCGCCCGGAACTGCGAGTCGACCTCGACGAGCTGTTCGGCACGTCGACGAACTGACAGGGAGCAAAGATGTGCGGCATCGCCGGCTGGGTCGACTTCCGCCAGGACCTCTCGACCGCGGGCAACACCCTCGCGGCCATGACCGACTGCCTCGTCCACCGTGGACCGGACTCATCCGGGCTCTGGATGTCACGCAACGCTTGCCTGGGGCATCGACGCCTGGCAGTCATCGATCTGCCCGGCGGAGCCCAGCCCATGCTGACGACAGACAGCGCCGGCGACGTCCGCTACTCGATCAGCTTCAGCGGCGAGATCTACAACTACCGCGAGCTCGGAGCGGAGCTCGCCGCGCTCGGACATCGCTTCGACACCAGGTCGGACACCGAAGTCGTTCTGAAGGCCTACGACCAGTGGGGCCTGAAGGCCTTCGAGCGCTGCAACGGCATGTTCGCACTGGCGATCTGGGATGTCCGGCGGATGATGCTCGTGCTGGCCCGGGACCGGCTGGGCATCAAACCGTTGTACTACCACGCCTACCCGGGCGGCCTGATCTTCGGATCAGAACCGAAGGCCCTGCTGGCGAATCCTGTCTTCAAGCCCCGGCTCGAGTTGCAGGACCTGCCGACGCTGCTCAACCCCAGGCTCCTGATGGCCGGCGAGACGCCGCTGGCGAATCTCGAACAGGTCCGGCCGGGGCACATCGTCACAGTGACCGACGACGGTCATCACGAACAGGCATTCTGGAAACTGCGGTCGTACCGCCACGAGCTGTCCTTCGACCAGACCGCCGCCCACTGCCGGCAGCTCCTCGAGACGACGGTGGCGGAGCAGCTGCATGCCGAGGTACCGGTGGGCACGTTGTTGTCGGGCGGCCTGGATTCGAGTGCCCTCACCGCCTTGGCGGCGCGATCGGACAAGCCCCGGTCCCTGGCCGCCTTCTCGATCGAGTTCGTCGGCGACGAGACGGACTTCACGCCATCGCCCCTCCGGCCGGAGCTGGACAACCAGTACGCCGTGCTCGCGGCCGCCCACCTGCAGGTGGACCATCGCCGGATCGTGGTCGACCCGAACGCGTTCGACGAGGTCTACGACGAGGCGCTGACAGCTCGCGACCTACCCAGCCTCGGACAGTTCGACGTCTCGATGCTCGAGTTCTTCCGCGCGATCCGGAAGGAGGCCACCGTGGTCCTGTCCGGCGAAGGCGCCGACGAGATATTCGGCGGCTATCCGTGGTTCTTCAACGATTCGGTGGTCGGTCGGCCGACGTTCCCCTGGCTCGGTGAAGGTCCCCGGCTGACGGATCTGCTCGTGCCCGGCATCCGGACCAAGGTTCGACCGAAGGAACAAGAGGCGGAGCGATACGACGCCCTGCTGGCCTCGATGCCGCCTGCTCCACCGGGCGAGAGCGCTCTGGACCGCCGGATGCGGCGGGTCTTGTTCCTGAGCCTGCAGGGCCCCCTGCAGTACCTGCTCGACCGCAAGGACAGGATGAGCATGGCGGTCGGGCTGGAGGCACGCGTCCCTTTTCTCGACCATCGACTCGTCGAGTTCGGCTGGAACATCCCGTGGCAGACGAAGGTCGCGCACGGCAGGGAGAAGGACGTCCTCCGCTCGGCGGTGGCGGATCTACTGCCCGCAGAAACCCTCTCTCGGGCCAAGAGCGGCTATCCTGCGACCTTCTCGCCGGAATACACGCGCGCCACTCTTCGGAGTGTCCGGAACATTCTCCGGGATCCGGACTCTCCGCTGGGTTTCCTCTTCGACACCCGACGTGTCGCCCAGCTCCTCGATCAGGAAGGCGCCAGTCTCGCCTACGCGAGCACGGCGCAACTCGTGACGCCGATCGTCGAGGTGGACCGCTGGATGCGACGGTACGGCATTTCGTTCTCTTAGCCGGCTACTTCTTGCTGATCAGGGAGCGGGCGAAGAACTGGAGGTTGGCGGGGCGTTCGGCCAGGCGGCGGACGAGGTAGCCGTACCAGTCTTCGCCGTAGGGGATGTAGACCCGGACGGTTTGGCCGTCGCGGGCGAGGCGGAGTTGTTCTTCGGGGCGGATGCCGAAGAGCATCTGGTACTCGTACGAGCCGCGCTCGCGGCCGGCGCGGTCGGCCAGGGAGCCGGCGATGGCGATCAGGCGGGGGTCGTGGGAGGCGATCATCGGGTAGCCGGCGCCGTTCATCAGCACCTTCATCGCCCGGACGTACGCCTTGTCGACGGCGCGCTTGTCCTGGAAGGCGACCGACTCGGGCTCCTTGTAGGCACCCTTGCAGAGCCGGACGCGCGAGCCGGCGTGGGCCAGGTCGACGCAGTCGGCCTCGGTACGCCGCAAGTACGCCTGCAGCACCGCGCCGGTCTCGGGGAAGTCCTGCCGCAGCTCACGCAGGATGCTCAGCGTGGAGTCCGTGGTGGTGTGGTCCTCCATGTCCAGCGTCACCGTCGTACCGGCGTTGCGGGCCGCGTGGCAGATCGACCGGGCGTTCTCCAGAGCGATCTTCTCGCCGTCGCCCGGCAGCGCCTGGCCAACGGCGGACAGCTTGACCGAGACCTCGGCGTTGGCGGTCAGCCCGGCGGCGGACAGCTGCTTGAGCAGCTCGAGGTAGGCGTCGGCCGTCGCGGTGGCGGCGGCGATGTCGGTGACGTCCTCGCCGAGGTGGTCGAGGGTGACGTTCAGGCCGTTGCTGACCAGCTTCTCGGTGGCCAGGACGGCCTCCGGAGCGGTCTCGCCGGCCACGAACCGGGCCACGATGCCGCTGGAGACCGGCATCGCCGAGACGGCCTTCTTGATCTGGGGGCTGCGGGACACGCCCAGCAGGACTCGCCGAAGCACTTCGCGTTCCTCCTCGTTTCCCGTCCCACCCGGCCCCATGCCGCGCGATGAATCAGGGGTGTCAGCAGGCTACGCGCCTGAACCAGGCCGTCCCTAATGGTGCGGCTCAATCGCACCAGGAGTGTGGCCAGAACCACACCAGTACGCCGAGTGGTCCGTGCTCCGAGGGTAGGGCCTGAAGGAGTCCAGGGCCCCGGTACGACGCGGCGTGGTTCCGCTTGGACTGGGGCCGAGAGAGGATGCGGTCATGCCTTTGTTCCGGCGGCGCAAGGCCGCGACCGGTGACCCGATCGGCGAGTTCTGGGCCTGGTGGACCGCGACCGGCGCGGCCGCCGTGGCCACGGCGGTCGCCAACCAGGACCCGAGCTCGACCGCCGAGGAGCTGTCCCGCCGCGTCTCGCGGATCCACGGCAACCTCGACTGGGAGCTCGGCCCCGGCCTGCACGCCGCCCACGTCCTCGTCGTGACCGCCGCCGGCGACCCCGGTACGCGCGCCTTCGCCCGCCGCTGGCTGCGGGCCGCACCGCCGTCGGACCAGACCTGGGAGTACGCCGATATGCGCCGCCCGGCCCCCGACGTGACGATCCGCTTCGAGGGCATGCCGCCGGTGCAGATCGATGCGGCGCTCGTGACGATCGAAGTCGACACCCGTGAGGCCGCGCTGCACGTCGGCGTCCATCACCCGACCTTCGTCGAGCTCCCCGAGGACCTGCAGAAGCGGGTGACGTTCCTGCTGCTCGACTTGGTACTCGGCGAGGAGCTGGTCGAGACCTGGGTCGGCGCGATCGAGACGGCGGTGGAGCGCCCGGCGGACGCAGTACCGATTGCACAGCTGCTGCCTGCCGTCGCGCAGTTCGCTGCTGATCATGTGGCCGAGGACGGCGGACCTAGCTGGCGGTTGATGGAGGGTACGACGGCCGCTGGGCACAGGCTGGTCGCGACGGCGATGGTTCCGCTGCGGTCGGTACAGTTGCCGCATCTGGACACGCATGTTGCCGTATCGGTTCCGTACAAGGCCGCCCGCGAGGACGGGCTCCCGCTGGACGAGACGCTCAGCCACCTGCGCGACTTCGAGGATCATCTGAGCGACCGCCTCGGCGACTCCGGGCGGCTGCTAGCCCATGAGACCGCCGACGGCCATCGGATCCTGCACTACTACGTCGACGGTACGACGCCTGCGGCCGCCCAGCTCGAGGCAGCGGTGACCGGCTGGCCCGATGGCAAGGTCGCCCTCGACGTCACCCAAGACGCCGGCTGGGAAGGCGTCCGCCACCTGAGCTGACCGCAACCTTCCGCTCACCCCCAGCATCAAGCTTGGTATGCGAAGACTGCCGGCCGTCCTCACCACGCTCTCCCTCGCCCTCGGAGCCACCGTCCCCTTGACGGTCGGAGCCGAGGCCGAGGCGGCTGCGTCCTGTCGGATGGTCGTCGGGAGTGCGACTTCGGGCGGGTACCACGTCCGTACACCGATCACCGCGACCACGCCGCCCGCGACCGGCGTCAGCACGTACCAGCCGCATACCTACCCGCGCGACTGGGTTCGGCTCAGTACCAGCTTCAACAACTGGCCGAAGGCGGGCGGCAAGGAAGCCCGGTACGGCTGGTTCGTGTTCGGGGACACCCTCTACGCCCATCGGTACGGCCTCAAGGACGGCGCCCCGGACCCCGCTCTGCCCGCCAAGTACACCAAGCTCGGCAGCGGTTGGGCTCCGTACACGGCCATCGAGGCGTCGAGCTACTACCGCGGCCAGACGCTGGCCCGGCAGACCGCGTACGCGCTGCGCAACGACGGCACCCTGCGACGCTGGTCGATCAGCAGCACCGGCAAGTGGACCCCCACCGGCGCGGCGACCGGCTTCTCCGGCGTCCGGTCGATTGCGCTGATCAGCAGGACCGCGACGTACGACACCTTCATCGCCAACCTTCGCGGCGGCGCCCTCTACACGATCCACCTGCCGACCACGGCGCCGCTGAAGCCAGTGGTCAAGCAGGTCCGGGCCACCGGCTGGGGGCAGTTCGAGCAACTCGTCGCGGCCACTTGCGGCAAGGGTTCGCTGGTGGTCGGTGTCGACAAGCAGACCAAGGACGGCCAGCTGTACGCCGTCGGGCACGCGACCGGCTCCTCGACACCGATCAAGCACCTCGGCGAGCTCAATGCACTGATGTTCCAGACCCCCGATCCGGCGTTCTTCCGCTGGACCGACAACCCACCGACGGACGCATTGGCCGGCGAATAGCTAGGCCGTACGCCGTTTGAGCGTCGCCGCACCCAGCGCGAGCGCCGCGAACACGAACCCGATGACGACCAGCGCGTCGACCCCGGCGCCATCCCCAAATCCGTTGCCTTGCGCAACTTCGGAGACCGCGTCGACGGCATACGAGAGTGGCAGCACCGTACTGATCGCATGCAGCACGTCCGGCAACTGATCGCGCGGGACGAACAGCCCGCAGAGCAGGATCTGCGGGATCATCACCGCCGGCATCATCTGCACGGCCTGGAACTCGGTCGCCGCGAAGGCACTCGCGAACAACCCCAGCGCAGTACCGAGAACTCCGTCGAGAACGGCCACCAGGCCGAGTTGCCAGGCAGCGCCACGGATGTCCAGATCCAAGGCGTACAAGGAGATCGAGACCACCACGACGGCCTGGACGACGGCGATCAATGCGAAGGCGAGCGCATAGCCGAGCAGGAAGTCGAGCTTGCCCATCGGCATCGTGAACAGCCGGGCCAGCGTGCCGGTGGACCGTTCGCGCAGCGTCGCGACCGAGGTGACGATGAACATGATGATCGCCGGGAACACCGCGAGCAGCGGCCCGCCGATCCGGTCGAAGGTGTTCGGGGTGTCGTGGAACATCCACCACATCAGACTGACCAGCAAGGCCGGCAGCACGATCAGCATCGCGACCGTGCGGTGGTCCCGGCGCAGTTGCGCGACCACGCGGGCCGCGACGGCGAAGGTGACTCGTGGGGTCATCGGACTTCCGCCTTCTGATCGATGAGGGTGAGGAACGCCTGCTCTATGTCATCGGTTCCGGCCGCTTCGAGGAGTGCGGCAGGGGTCTCGTCGGCGAGCAGCTCTCCGTCGCGCATCAGCAGCAGCCGGTCGCAGCGGATCGCCTCGTCCATCACGTGACTGGAGACCAGGAGGGTTGCGCCCTCGGCGGCCAGGCGGTGGAAGAGTTCCCACAGGTCTCGGCGTAGTACGGGATCGAGGCCGACGGTCGGTTCGTCGAGGACGAGCAGTTCGGGGTTGCCGAGGAGGGCGGCCGCCAGCGATGCGCGGGACCGCTGGCCGCCGGAGAGGCGGTCGACGCGAGCATCGGCATGGCTGCGGAGGTCGACGGCGTCGATGACGCGATCGATGTCGGTGGCCGCGACGCCCAGTACGGCCGCGAAGAAGCGCAGGTTCTCCGTGACGGTCAGGTCGCCGTACACGCTGGGCTCCTGGGTGACATAGCCGATCCGGCCGCGCAGCTTGGGGGCGCCGGCAGGTAGGCCGAGCACCTGGACGGTGCCGGTGACCTTGGCCTGCAGACCGGCGATCGCCCGGATCAGCGTCGTCTTGCCACAGCCGGACGGACCGAGCAGGCCGGTGACTGACCCGGCCTCGAGGTCGAACCCGACACCGTGCAGGACCTCGCGGTCCCCACGCACCACCACGACGTCCCGGCAGGACACCGCCACCGCGTTATTCATCATGTGATGAATTTAGCGTGCAAGTGTCCGGCTGGCAACTGGTCAGGGTGGATCAGGCGGGGAGTGCGGGTTCGCCGTAGCGGGCGACGAGGTCGGTGAAGCGGGCGGCCTTGGCGGCGCCGAAGCGCAGTACGGAGGTCTGGTACGCGGCTGCCGTCACGAAGGTCGGCGGGCTGGTCTTGCTGTGGAACTTGTCGGCGTACATCACCAGCTCCTCCTCGACCGTGTCGGCGAGGTAGTCGCCGGGCGGGATCGGGAGGTTCTGCTCGGCGATGTCCTCGCGGGTCAGGCCGACGCCGGTGTGGTGGGAGCAGAAGCGGCTGAGGGTCTCGGGGAAGTCCAGCGAGCGCAGGAGTTCGTAGCCGAGTACGCCGTGGCGGATGTAGGCCGAGCCGTCGAGGCGGTAGACGCCGATGTCGTGCAGGAGTGCGCCGGCGCGGACCAGGTCGGCGTCGATGTCGAGGTGATTGGTTTTGAGTACCTGTTCGGCGAGGTCGCAGACGATCTGGCAGTGGCTGTGGACCAGCTCGAAGGCGGCGCGGTTGGGCGCGTACTCGGCGTGCAGGTCGCGGATCTCGGCGTCGGTGGGGAGATTCACGCGGTGAGGTAGTGCTGGAGCACGGGGGCGATCCGGTCGATCAGCTCAGGCGCCTCGGTGGAGGCAAGCGGCTCGAGGCCGATCAGGTAGCGGGTCAGCGCCAGGCCGGTCAGCTGGGTGGCGACGAGGGAGACCCGCAGCGGGGCATCCGGTACGCCGAGAGTCTGGGCGACAGGTTGCATGATCAACTCGGTGACGCCCTCCCGCATCATCCGGGCGACGTCGTCGCTGCTCACCACGCTCCGCAGGACCGCCTTCATCCGCTGCTGTCCCTCAGCCGACTCCCAGACGCCGAGAAACACGGTGATGATCCGCCGACCGAGCTCGTCCCGCGGCCCGTCGAGCACATGCGCCGCCACCTGCCGAGGGTCGATCGGCAACGCCATCGACTCGACGAACAACGCATCCTTGCTGTCGAAGTAGTGGTGCACCAACGCCGCATCCACACCAGCTTCTCTGGCGACCGCTCGCAGCGAAGTAGCCGTAAACCCCTTACCAGCAAAGGATTCCCGGGCAGCCCGCAAAATGTCGCCCCGAGTGTCCGGCCCACCGGGCCGGCGCCCGGCCGTGCGAGCGGACGGGGCGCGCCGCTTGCCGGCGGCTGCCTTGGTCGGCCGACCTCGCCCGGCGGCATCGCCGCTTCCACCGACGCCCGCGGCGCGCTTCGCCGCGCGCACCCGAGCGGCGCTCCGCGCTGCGGCTGTGCCGGAGGTGGACGCCTTCGGCACACCGGAGTCGACCGGTTCCGGCTGCGGCGTGCCGCTCACGAGTCGACCGGTCCCGGCCGTGGCGTGCTGCTCACGAGTCGAGCTCCGACACCTCGCCGGCGCTGGTGACTGCGAAGGCGGAGCGGCGGGAGGACGTGGAGTCGGTGGTGCGGACGAAGTGGTTGCGGGTGAAGTCGAGCGACTCGATCAGGTCGACCTCGCGCTCGGACCGGCTGGTGGAACGACGGGTGTTGATCTCGATGATGATGTGACCGCCGAAGTCCTGGTTGGCCAGCACCTGCAGCAGATCGGCCGCCCGTTGAGTGCCACGGCCCGGTACCAGGTGTTCGTCCTTCGCCGAGCCAGTGCCGTCGGTCAGGTGGACGTGCCTCAGCGTGCTGCCCATCGTCGCGGCCAGCTCGACGCAGTCCTGCTCGGCGGTCGAGGCGTGCGACAGGTCGAGCGTGGTGTGCGCGTAGGTCTGCTCGGTCGGATCCCAGCTCGGCGCATACGCCTGCAGCCCCTTGCCGGGAGCACGCCAGGGATACATGTTCTCGACCGCGAAGATGATCCCGGACTCCGCCTCCAGCCGCGCGATGCCCTCGACGAACCCGCGCGCGTAGTCGCGCTGCCACCGGAACGGCGGGTGCACGACGACCACGTCGGCGTTGAGCTCCTTCGCCGCCTCCGCGCTGCGCTCGAGCTTGCCCCACGGGTCGGTGCCCCAGACCCGCTGGGTGATCAGCAGGCACGGCGCGTGGATCGCCAGCACCGGCAGCTGGTGGTAGTCGACCAGCCGCTGGATCGCGTCGATCTGGGTGCTCAGCGGATCGATGCCGACCATCACCTCGACGCCGTCGTACCCGAGCCGGGCCGCCAGCTCGAAGCAGCTGGCGGTCGACTCCGGGTACACCGAAGCGTTGGAGAGGCCGATCTTGACGGTGTCGCGGGTCATCAGTACTTGCCTTCGTGGTAGTTCATCGGGGCTGCAACTGGTCGAGGCGGGACAGGATCACGCCTTCGCGCAAAGCCCACGGACAGACCTCGAGCGAGGTCAGGTCGAAAAGGTCCATCACGGCGTCGGCGACGAGCGCGCCCGCGACCAGCTGGCTCGACCGACCCGCGGAGACGCCCGGCAGTTCCCCGCGCTCATGAGCGGTCATCGCGGTCAGCTTCGGCAGCCACTCGGTCAGGCCGTCGCGGCTGAGTGAGCGCGGTACGTACGGGCCGTCGTCGGACGGGGCCGCGCCGGTGATCCTCGCCAGGGAGCGGAAGGTCTTGCTGGTCGCGACGGCACGCTGGGGCTTGCCTGCCCGGAGTACGTCGCCCGCGACCGCCGCCATCTCGACCCGGATCCGGCGGCGCAGCGCGCGGACCTCGTCCTTGTCCGGCGGGTCCTGGGTCAGCGACTCCCGGGTCAGCCGGCCGGCTCCCAGTGGCACGGACACCGCGACCGTCGGCTCCTCGTCGGATCCGGCGGCGATCTCCAGCGACCCGCCACCGATGTCGAACACGGCCAGCCGGCCGGACGACCAGCCGAACCACCGGCGTACGGCGAGGAACGTCAGCCGCGCCTCGTCCTGGCCGGTCAGCACCTGCAGGTCGACCTCGGTCTGCTCACGGACCCGGTCGAGCACCTTCTCGCCGTTCGGCGCCTCGCGCAGCGCGGAGGTGGCGAACGCCATCACCGACTCACAGCCCTTGTCGGCGGCCAGCTCGGCCGCCTCGGAGATGAACGAGACCAGCTCGTCCGCCCCGGACTGGGCGATCCGGCCGTCCTTCTCCAGGTGCTCGGCCAGCCTCAGCTCGGTCTTGTGCGAGTACGCCGGGAGCGGCGCGGCACCACGATGCGCGTCCACCACGAGCAGGTGGACGGTGTTGGATCCGACGTCGAGTACACCGAGGCGCATACCCTCCACGCTACTTGACTCCCGGTGTTCATCCGGTGGGCCTGGTGCCGTCTTCCCCGAGATTTGATTCAGCCGCCGCTGCGGCAGTACTGGTTTCGATGACCGGGTATCGCGGCGGGCGGCGTACTCTTTCCGGGTGCCCGAGGTATCTCTTGACTTCCCCCGCGCCTATGTCGAGTTCGTCGACCCCGACGACGCCGACCAGGTGTTCCGGTGTGACCTGACCTGGCTGACCTCCAACTGGACCTGCATCTTCGGCGGTGGCTGCAAGGGCATCTACAAGGGCCGGCCCAACGACGGCTGCTGCACGCTCGGCGCGCACTTCTCCGACGAGGACGACGAGTTGCGGGTCAAGGGCTACGTCAAGCAGCTCGGCAACGAGGACTGGCAGTTCCGCAAAGAGGGCAAGAAGAACGGCTGGGTCGAGACCGACGACGAGGGCGACCGCAAGACCCGGGTCTGGGAGGGTGCCTGCATCTTCCTGAACCGGCCGGACTTCCCGGCCGGCGGCGGCTGCGCGCTGCACGGGCTCGCGCTCAAGCAGGGCGTGCACTTCGTCGAGACCAAGCCGGACGTCTGCTGGCAGCTGCC
Organism: Kribbella sp. NPDC051718; assembly: GCF_040681515.1. Classification (NCBI taxonomy): domain Bacteria; kingdom Bacillati; phylum Actinomycetota; class Actinomycetes; order Propionibacteriales; family Kribbellaceae; genus Kribbella; species Kribbella sp. NPDC051718. The sequence continues at coordinate 910,235 of NZ_JBFAYZ010000001.1, forward strand.
GATCCGGCGGACCTTCCGCGAGGTCGAGCGGCCGGACGGGACGTCGTACACGGAGGTCGGGATCGGTGAGTACGACCGGCGCGGCTGGGGGCCGGGCGGGCACGACCTGGACTGGTACTGCACCGGCAACACCGAGGCGCACATCGCGGTCGAGGCGGTCTTCGAGTCGAGCAAGGTCGAGCTGCAGACGCTGATGGGTCTGAAGGCGTACGACGTACTCGCGGAGTACTGCCGGCAGCACCTGGAAGCCACTCGTCCGCTGCTTCCGCACCCCGCTTCGTTGCCCCTGATCACCAAGTAAGGGTTACCTTTCTTCGACACCCCGGATCTGCGCTGCCGGTGGTTGACGGACAGAATGATCGGCATGCGCCTGGATCATCTGTCTTACGCGGCCGGACCCGACGGGTACAAGGCAACGGTCGAACGGCTCTCCGCCGTGCTCGGCGCGGAGTTCGTCGACGGTGGCGTGCACCCGCGCTTCGGCACGGTCAACCACATCCTGCCGCTGGAGAACGACCGCTACATCGAGGTCGTCGACGTGCTCGACCACCCGTCCTCGGACAAGGCCCCGTTCGGGCAGGCCGTCCGGGCCCGCAAGGAGCTCGGCGGCGGCTGGCTCGGCTGGGTGGTCGCCGTCCGCGACATGGCCCGGATGGAGCAGCGCCTCGGGCGTGACGCGGTCCCCGGCAACCGGCACCGGCCGGACGGGGCGAACATCACCTGGCGCCAGATCGGCGTCAAGGGCCTGATCGCCGACCCGCAGCTGCCGTTCTTCATCCACTGGGACGACCTGACCCAGCACCCGTCCGTCGGCGGCAAGGGGGTCAAGCTGACCGGCCTCGAGATCGCCGGCGACCCGACCCGGGTCACCGACTGGATCGGTCACCCGGCCGACCACCTGCTCGACGACCTCGACGTCGCCTGGGTCGGCCCGAACGGCCAGCCCGGCCTGGTCGCCGCCGTCTTCCAGACGCCGGACGGCATCGTCCGGCTGTGACCTCGACGCAGGTGTTCGCGATCTCCGGCATCCTGACCGGAGATCGCGCTCGCACCCGCGACCTGATCTCGTACGCCGTATCGCTCGCCGGCATCACCGACCGCCCGGCCCGGTTCTGCTTCATCCCGACCGCCGAGGGCGACAACCCCTACGTGCTCGACTGGTTCAAGGGTGCCTTCGGCAACGACCCTTCCGTCGAGGCCAGCACCCTGACCCTCTTCACCCGCCCGAACGTCCCGGACGTCCGCAAACACCTCCTGTCCCAGGACGTGCTCTGGGTCGGCGGCGGCAGCGTCGTCAACCTGATGGCCGTCTGGCGAGCGCACAACCTCCCCGAGATCCTCCACGAGTGCTGGCAGAACGGCGTCGTGATGGCCGGCCAGAGCGCCGGCAGCCTCTGCTGGCACATCGGCGGCCCGACCGACTCGTTCAGCGGGTCACTCGATGCCTTCAGCAACGGCCTTGGCTGGCTGCCTTGGAGCAACGGGGTGCATGACGACCTCGCCGACCAGCCGCGGCGTACGACGTACCGGCGGTTGGTTGCCTCGGGCGAGCTTCCGGCCGGCTACGCGACCGAGGACGGCGTGGGCCTGCACTACGTCGACGGTGCTTTCCACGAGGCCGTCTCGGTGAAGCCCGATGCGCGCGCCTGGCATGTCGAAGGCGACCGGGAGACCGAGATCGTGCCGCGGTACCTAGAGCAGCTCTAGCTCGCTCAGGGACGTCTCCAGGTGGGTCAGCAGTCGTTGGAGATGCGGGACGGTACGGCGGCAGCCGATCAGGCCGAAGTGGAGTTGGTGGTCGTAGCTGGTGACGCTGATGTTGAGGGCCTGGCCGTTGAGGACGATGGAGGCGGGGTAGGTGCCCAGCAGGCGTGAACGGTTCCAGTAGAGCGGGCTCTCGGCGGGACCTGGGATGTTGGAGATGACCAGGTTGTACGGCGGTGGGGTGCGGCCGGCCAGTCCCGGGATGACGGCGGCGGGGCCGGCCGAGCCCAGGCCGAGGGCGCCGAGCATGAGGTTCTGCGTGGGGCTGAGCTGGGAGAGGACGCTCTTGCCGTAGGTGGTCGAGTCCATGATCCGGCGGATGCGTTGCTCGGGGTCGAACTCGTCGGTCGCCAGGTCGGCGATGAGGGTGGCGAGCGAGTTGCCACCGCCGGTACCGGAGCCGTCAGCGGCTCGGAGTGATACCGGGACCATAGCCGTCAAACCCTTGTCCGGAAGGGCTTTGAGGTCGAGCAGGTAGTTGCGCAAGGCACCCGAACACATCGCGAGCATCACGTCGTTGAGCGTCGCGCCGGTCATCGCGCGGACCTTCTCCAACCGCTCCATCGGCCACGACTGGGCCGCAAACCGGCGTGCGGCGCTGATCGGCTGGTTGAAGACCGTCTGCGGCGCCTTGAACGCCACCGACGAATGCTCATGCTGCAACGCGCGCAACGCACTCCGCAGACCCACCGGCGACAACCCGGCGATGTCCGCCAGCAGCCGGCCGACTCCCCCAACAGCCTTCCCCGCGCCCCCGACCGCCTCGCCCGGGAACCTCCCAACAGCCGCAAACAGCTCCCCCGCCGTCGGCAACCCACCCGCCAGACCAGCACCAGCACCAGCACCAGCGTCGGCAAGCCCCGCGCGCGCCGCTCGCTCCCCCGCCGCCGGCCCGCTGCCAGGCCGTGGCCAACCCGAGTCGGCGCCGCCTGGCGCGTTGGGGAGGGCGTAGGTGGCGGGCATACCGGTTCGGGTCGGGTCAGGGGTGAGGGTGTTCTGCATCCACTTCAAGGCGGTCACGCCGTCGATCAGCGAGTGATGGATCTTGCTGTAGACGGCGAACCGGCGGCCCTGGACCCCCTCGATCAGGTGGATCTCCCAGAGCGGCCGGTGGCGATCCAGCAGGGTGCCATGGAGGCGGCTGGTCAGCTCGAAGAGCTCCCGATAGCGGCCGGGCCGGGCCAACCCGGAGAGCCTCACGTGGTACTCGAGGTCAACGTCTCGATCCTGGTCCCAGGACCAGTAGCCGAGATCCAGAGCGCGGTGCCGGACCCGGCGGGTGAAGAGCGGATTGACCGTCTGGTCCTGGGTGATGTCCTCGTAGAGCCGCGACACGTAGTCCCGGGTGCCGTCGGGGAAGACCTGATCCCGGGCGCCCTCGGGTAACTCGAAGAGCATCAGCCCACCGACGTGCATGGCCTGTTCGCGCGTCTCACCGAGCAAGAACATCGCGTCCAGCGGCCCCACTGCGGTCATCCGTCCTCCGCCCCGACCAAAAAGTCGCCTCAGGCTGTTGTACGTGCTAACCAGCCTGAGGCGACTTTAGTTACCCCCGCAGTATCTGCAAGGTCAGGGACCAGGTTCAGTCGAGCGGGCGATAGTTCAGTCCGAGCGCCTCGACCCGGGCCAGGTGCGGCCGCAGCCGGCCCAGGAACTCGTCGTACGACGTCTTGGGCGACCCCCACGCGCGCTCGGCGAAGGCCGACAGCCGCGGCAGCAGCATGTAGCCGACCCGCTCCGGGCCTTCCATGTATTCCGTCCAGACCTGGCACTGGGTGCCGACGATCCGGGCCTCCTCCTCGGCGGTCAGGCCGGGCGGGATCACCTCGAAGTCGTACACCTTCTCCAGCGGCGTGAAGTTCCCGATCGCCAGCGGCTCGGTCTCCGGGTCGCCCTGGTAGTAGTCGAAGTACACCGACTGGTTCGGCGCCATCACCACGTCGTGGCCGGCCTTCGCCGCCACCTCACCACGGTCCGGCCCACGCCAGGCCATGATCACCGCGCTCTTCGGGCAGTCCGTCTCGACCATCTCGTCCCAGCCGACCAGGCGCCGGCCGTCCTCGGTCAGTACCGAGGAGACCTGCTCGGTGAACCAGCCCTGTAGCTGCCCGGCGTCGCTCAGTCCGAGCTCGGCCTGCCGCGCCTGGGCTGCCTCGGACACCCGCCACTGGCCGTCGGGGCACTCGTCGCCGCCCAGGTGGATGTACGGGCCAGGGAAGATGTCGAGCACCTCCCGCAGTACCGTCTTCACGAACTCGACGGTCTTGTCGTTGACGTTCAGCACGTCCTCGCTGATGCCCCAGACCTGCCGGACGCCGAGCTGCTGGTCCGGGTTGTTGCCCAGCTCCGGGTACGCCGCGATGGCCGCCTGCATGTGGCCGGGCAGGTCGATCTCCGGGACGACCGTGATGCCCCGGTCGGCCGCATACGCGACGATCTCGCGCAGGTCGTCCTTGGTGTAGAAGCCGCCGTGCCGCGTCCCGTCGTAGGTGAACTCCGTCTGGCCGTGCGACATCTTGCCGACCATGCTCTCCGGCCGCCACGCGCCGACCTCGGTGAGCCGGGGGTACGCGTCGATCTGGACCCGCCAGCCCTGGTCGTCGGTCAGGTGCAGGTGCAGCACGTTCATCCGGTGCAGCGCGATCACGTCGAGCACCTGCAGGACGAACTCCTTCGGCATGAAGTGCCGGGAGACGTCGAGCATCATCCCGCGCCAGTCGAACCGCGGCGCGTCGGCGATGTGCACCGCCGGTACGGCGAGCCCGCCCTCGACCTCGGTCGCCGCGTCGAGCAGCTGCTCGTAGGTCTGCTCCGCGTAGCGCAGGGACTCCTCGGAGCCCGCCGACAGCCGGGCGCCGTCGGGCGTCACGTCGATCCGGTACTCCGTGTCGCCGAGGTTCTCCACGACGGTACGGACGGCGTCGCCGGCCGGGTCGGCGGTGACCCACTGGCCGTCGGCGGTGACGAGCTCTCGGGGGGCGGGGACGATCGCGATCTGTTCGGACATCCGGACTCCAGGTGAGGGCGACGGAACTGACAAACGAAGGCTGGCGACATAAAGCCGCAACCGCGACCCTACCCGCACCTTTCGGGTGAGAAGGTGGGCGAGTGTCCGCCGACCAAGACTCCACCGACCCTGCCCAGCCGGTACAGGACGTAGTACCGGCTACTGCGGCTTCCCTGCAGCGGGGGACGTTGCGGGTGCTGGTGGCCAGCAACGTGCTGGGCGGGGTGGCTGTTGCCAGTGGGTTCGCGGTGTCCGGGCTGCTGGCCGAGAACATCTCGGGGTCGACCTCGATGGCCGGGTTCGTGTCCACCACGACGACGCTCGGGGCCGCGGCGCTCGCCGTACCGCTGGCGAAGCTGGCCCGGTCGCAGGGGCGGCGCGGTTCGCTGACTGCCGGCTACCTGATCGCCACCGCGGGCGCACTGCTCAGCATCGTCGCGGCGCAGATCGGCTCGCTGGCGCTGCTGCTCTTCGCCGGTTGCCTGTTCGGCGGCGGCTCGGCAGCGAACCTCCAGTCCCGGTACGCCGCGACCGACGCCGCCGACCCCAAGCACATCGCCAGCTCCCTCTCGGTCGTCGTCTGGGCAACCACCATCGGCGTCATCGTCGGCCCCAACCTGACCGGCGTCGGCGGCTCGGTCGGTACGTCGCTCGGCGTGCTCGCCCTGGCCGGACCGTACGTGTTCTCCGTCGTCGCCTTCGGTCTCGCCCTGGCCACCGTCTGGTTCGGCCTGCGACGCCTCCAGCAGGTCACCGTCCGGACCACCTTGGAGCGCCAGCCACTCGCCACCACCTTCCGGCGGGTGATGGCCATTCCGCACGCCCGGCTCGGTCTGCTCGCGATCGCCTCCGCGCACGCGGTGATGGTCGGCGTGATGTCGATGACGTCGGTCCACCTGCGCCACCACGGCGCCTCGCTCACCATCGTCGGCTTCGTGATCAGCGGCCACGTCGCCGGCATGTACGCCCTCTCCCCCGTGATGGGCTATCTCGCCGACCGGATCGGCCGGATCCCGACCATCGCCACCGGTCTCGTCATCCTGGCCGGCGCGATGACGGTCGCCGCCCTGGCGCCGGATGACGCCCACGGGCTGACCGCGATCGCCCTCTTCCTGCTCGGCCTCGGCTGGTCCGCCTGCCTGGTCGCCGGCTCGACGCTGCTGTCCCGCTCGGTCCCGGACGACATCCGCACCTCCGCGCAAGGCCTGTCCGACCTGACGATGGGCGTCTTCGCCTCGCTCGCCGGCACCGGCGCAGGCCCGATCCTGGCCCAACTCGGCTTCCACTGGCTCGCCGTACTGTGCGGCCTGCTGCTCGTGCCGGTCGCCCTCCTCACGCTCACGACGAGAACTGTCCGAACGGCGAGTTAGCGTGACCCGCATGACTGAGGTGACCCTGCGGCCGATCACGCCGGACGACCTGCCCGCATTGTTCGAGAACCAGTACGACCCGGCCAGCGCGGCGATGGCCGGCGTACCGAGCAAAGAGGAAGCGGACTTCTACGCCCACCGCGAGCGGGTCCAGGCGAACCCCGACAACGTGACCCTGGCCGTCGTCGTCGACGGCGAGCTGGCCGGCGACATCGTCAGCTGGGCCGACGAGGGCGGCCGGCACGTCGGCTACCGGATCGCCCAACGGTTCTGGGGCCGTGGGATCGCGACCGCCGCCTTGCAGCTGCTTCTCAAGGAGGTCACCGAGCGCCCGCTGAACGCCGACCTCCAGCAGAGCAACGTCGGCTCCCGGCGGGTGCTGGAGAAGAACGGCTTCCGGCTGCTCGGCCCGGACGAGGAACCCGCCGAGACCGAGCCGGACTCGTACTACTTCCGCCTCGATTAATTGCCCTCAGCAACGTAATTGACGGTTCGCAGCCCGGGCCGGAAACCGATGCTCTGGTAGAGCTTGGCGGGAATCGGATATCCGTCGTCACCGCGCGGACAGACCCGCGCCTCGACGCCGCCCAGCTCTTTCAGCGCATGCAGTGCGCCCAGGTTGACCGCCTGCCCCAACCCGAGCCGCCGGTACTCCGGTGCGCAGCCGACCGGCTCGACCAGACCCGCCCGGTGCTGCTCGTCGAGCCAGATCAACGCGCTCGCCACGAACACACCCTCGGAGTTCTCGACGACCCAGTCGAGCTCAGGACGGTACGGCCAGGTGCTCATCACCGCTGCCATCGCCTCGGCCGTCATCTTCGACGGAGCCACGTCCGACCAGGCGGCGCGGTGGACGGCGGCCCGCTTCTCGATCTCGTCGGCCCGGACGTGGCGCAAGGTGAAGCCGTCGGGCACAACCGGCGTACCAAGGTCGTCGAGCGTGATGTTGTGATGGGTGTAGTAGGGGCGGCCGTGCTCGACGGTGAAGCCGGCCTTCTCGATGGCGTCGATCAGGTGCGCCTCACTCTCCAGCACGCTGGAGACGAGTTGCCCGGGTCCGACTACCTCGCGGAACCAGTCGAGTACCTCGCCGGCCACCTCGGGCCGTGCCGGATCGACGACGAGCAACAGCCCGTTGCCCTCGATCCATCCCCAGGCGACGTCCTGGTCCCCGTCACTCCACAACGCGATCCGCCAGCCGGCCTGCCGCTCCGGCGGCACCGAAGCCAGCTCCCACCCGATGTCGCCGATGTGGAAGCGCGAGCCGGCCCCGTAGATCCGCTGGACCAGGTCCTGCATCGCGCGGACGTCGGCTGATCCTGCGTGGTCGCGACGCTGCACGAGATCCTCCGGGGACGGTTGTCTAGGGTTGCGGCGTGGCGAACATAGCGGACGGTGGGATCCCGAGTCCCAACATCTGGCACCATCCCGCCGTGTACGAAGTGGAGAACCGGGCCGTCGATCCGGACGGCGTGATCGAGCCGGCGATGCGGGCGATCCGCGACTGGGCCGGGGCGACCGTGCTGGACCTCGGCTGTGGGACCGGCTTCCACCTGCCGATGTTCGCGGCCACGGCCGGCCGGGTGATCGGGGTCGAGCCGCACGGTGAACTCGCGGCGATCGCGCGCCGGCGTACCAAGGACCTGCCGACGGTCGAGATCCGGCAGGGCACGGCGCAGAAGGTGCCGGTCGAGGACGCGTCGATCGACGTGATGCACGCGCGCTGGGCGTACTTCTTCGGGCCGGGCAGCGAGCCGGGGCTGGCCGAGCTGGACCGGGTGATGCGCCGGGGCGGGACCGCGTTCGTGATCGACAACGACGGCTCGCGGTCGACGTTCGGGCGTTGGTTCAGCCAGAGCTACCCGATGATCAAGCCTGACGAGGTGGAGCGCTTCTGGCTCACCCGTGGCTGGCAACGGACGCCACTGGAGATGGGTTGGCGGTTCGAACGTCGCGAGGACCTGGAGGCCGTGATCCGGATCGAGTTCAAGCCAGCCGACGCCGAGCGCTACATCGCCTCCCACACCGGTGTCGAGGTCGACTACGCCATCAACCTGTGGAGTAAGACCTACTAGCTCCGGCACGCGTAGAGCTGCGGGAGACCCGGCCCTCCACTACGGTGAGCAACCCGACGTAGGAGGCGCCAGGCGGGATGGACGGACTGCTGCTCGATGGGTTGCCCGGTCTGCCGCAGCGGCTTCAGCTGGTCCGAGGTGAGCAGCGAGCCCTGGTGGTTCCGGATGCGACTACTGCGCGCCTGCTGGCCGATCTGATCACCGGGCCGGACAAGCCCCCACCGGACGCGACCATCGATTGCAGCGGCGACATCCGGCTCGTGCCGGCCGAAGGTGGCCTGCTACCTCACCTGGACGTGCTCGGCAACATCGTCCACGGCCATACGGTCACCCACCGAGTCACCCGCCGGGCAGCCGAGGAAGAGAGCCGCGAGACCGCAGCTCGTTGCGGTCTCGGAGACGTACTGGACCGCTATCCCCACGAGATCACCCCCGGCCGTCGCCGCCTGGCCGGAGTAGCCCGTGCGCTTCGTGCGCACCCCACTGCGATCGTCCTGGAGGATGCGGCCGGCCTACCCACCTGGGGATCACTGCTGTGGTTCGAGAACCCGGAACTGTGGTTCCCAGCCCTCCTGCTCATCACCACCGACCCAACCCGTACTACGGGGTTCCAGCATGCTGATTAGCCGCCGCGCCTTCCTGGGCGCCTCCGCTGTACTCCTTGCCACCGGCTGCTCCGGTACTGCGGATGTCCTCGGCCTCCGTCGCCCCGTACGGATCGCAGTGAGCTGGAGCGGTCAGGAGTTGCGTGCCTTCCACTCGGTGCTCGACGGGCTCGGGCGGCTCGACTACCCGGTTGAGGTGGTCCCGCTCGGCGACGACATCTCCACCGCCTTCGGACCACGTTCTGCGCGCCGGCCCGACCTGGTGATGCTCCCGCAGCCAGGGCTCGTCCCATCTCATCAGAAGGACCTGGAATCGATGCCGGACGATCTGGCCGATCGGGGCCGGGCCAGGCTGTGGGATGAGCTACTGGTCGTCGACGGCACGACGTACGGACTGCCCTTCAAGACGGCTCACAAGTCCGCGGTCTGGTACCGGCCATCCGTTCTGGAGAAAGCAGGACTCAAGCCGCCCACCCAGTGGAGCGAGTGGCTCGCGGTGAACAGGGCCCTGTCGGGTGAAGGCATCAGGCCGTTGGCACTGGCTGCTGGGGACGGCTGGGTGCTCACCGACTTCCTGGAGAACGTACTGCTGGGATCCTCGCCATCCACCTACCGAGCATTGGCCGCGGCCGCTCATCCGCGGCCATCCGAGCAGCCTGGCTTTGCTGCGGCTCTCCGACTCCTGGGAACGATGTGGTCGGCACCTGGAGCGCTGGCGGGCGGCGTGGAGCGGTCACTGGTGCAGCAGTTCCCCGATGCGATCGTGGAGGTCTTCGGGCATCGCCGGGCGGCGATGGTGCTCGCATCCGACTTCGCCGAACCAGTGGTGCGCTCGTTCGCCGCAGACCCCGATGACATCGGCATCTTCACCTTCCCGGCCATCACTCCCGGCGCTGCGCCGCCGGTGGTGGTCGGTGGCGACGTCATGGTCCTGCCCAAGCCGACCAGCGACGACGCCCGCGACCTCGTACGCCGGTTGGCCGCGCCCGCCGCTGTCGCCCCGTGGATCGCGGAGGGCGGCTTCCTGGCGGACGGCGTGACCAGTGGGTACTCCCCTGAACTCACCCGGCTCGCCCTGCAACTAGTCGCGCCCGGTGCGTCGCTGCAGTTCGACCTGTCCGACCGGCTCGGGCGACTGGGCGACATCAACGGGCTGTGGCGAGTACTGACCGACTTCCTCGTCCGGATCGGCGGGCGCGGTAGCGACGTCGTACCGGAGGCCGTTGAAGCCGCTCTCGCCGAACTGCGGAAGGTGGAGAGCTGATGGGGCTGCAGAGCAACGGCCTGACGCTCGAGATCGTCGGGCGCGAGATCAGCGGCCGTCCCGTGCCAGGCAAGCCGCGACGCCCGCTGGGCCCTTATTTACTTGGGCTTCCAGCACTGCTGCTGACTTCCCTGCTGCTCATCCCCATCGCGGTGACCGTAGTGGCCGCCTTCAAGCGTCCGGACGGCACCTTCGGGCTCGGCAACTTCGCGGTGATGGGCGACCCGGCTGCATTGCATGCTGTAGGCAACAGTCTGGCGTGGATCGCAGTGGCGCTCGGGCTGGTCGTGGTCGGCTTCCTGCTGGCGCTGGTCAGCTATCGGTTGCCGGGACTGTCGACGTTTCTCCAACCGGCGTTGGTGATTCCGTTCGCGGTCTCGGTGCTGGTGTCGGGTGCGACCTTCCGGCTGATCTACGACCCGACACCCGAGCGTGGCACGGTGACGGCCGTCTGGACCGAGCTGTTAGGCTCCAGCCCGGTATGGCTCGGGCCGGGGTTGTTCTGGCTGGTACTGGTCTCGGCGTTCGGCTGGACCTGGCTCGGGTACGTCGTATCGCTGTTCCGGGCAGGCCTGGATGCGATCCCGGACGACGTCAGCCGGACCTTGGTGGCCGAGGGTGTCACCGGGTGGCGACGACTTCTGGCCCTGGAGTTGCCCTTGCTACGGCCGATCACTGGTGTGGTGACGCTGACCCTGGTGATCGCTGCGGTTCGGGTGTTCGACCTGGTGCTCATCGTTGTCCCGGGGCCGATGCAGCGCGATGCCGACGTACTGGGGCTGAACTGGTGGCGCGCTACCAGCACCGGTGAGCCGGCCGGTCGTACTGCGGTTCTTGGCGTGGTGCTGTTCGCGATCGTGGCTGCTGTCGCGGTGATCGGTGTCCGTGGGTTGCGGCGACGGCGGTGGGCCATGCCGGTCAGTGTGGTCCAGCCGTCGCTGGCGCGCTCCAGGCCTAGCCTGCGGGTGCGGCGGATCGGGTGGACGGTCGGGTTCGCGGTGAGCTTGGTTTGGATCCTGCCTGCGGTCGTACTGGTGGCCACCGCGCTGCATTCGCCTCGGGAGGCAGGACTTCGTGGGTGGTGGTCGCTCGACGGGATCGGGTTGGAGTCCTTCACGGCCGCCGTCAACGCGGGCTTGCTGCGGGCGCTGCTGTCGACACTGTTGATCTCTGCGGTGGCAACCCTTGTTTTGCTGGTGATTGCGGTGCCTACTGCGTACTTGGTGGCCTGGGGTGGGTTGCCGCCTTGGTTGGGGCGGTTGGTCTCGTCATCCTTCGTGGTGCTCGCTGTGACGCCGGTGCAGATGTATGCGGCTCCCCTGCGGGATGCGATCGGTGCAGCCGGGTTGGCCGGGTCGCGGGTTGCGTTGGCCTTGGTACATGCGGCGGCGGGGTTGCCGTTCGCAGTACTGCTGCTGCGGTCGGCGTTTGCTTCGGCGCCGCCGGTGCTGGTGGCTGAGGCGTTGCAGGGGCCGGCTCGGCAGAGCGCAGTACTGGCTACTGTGCAGCGGACGTACCGGCCTGCGCTGGTTGCTGTGGCTGTGCTGGAGTTCGCCCTGGTGTGGAACGACTTCATCGTGGGGTTTCTGATCAGCGGGCCTGGTACTACGCCGCTGTCGCTGGTGTTGTGGGGAGAGGCTCGGCAGTTCTCGGCGTCGAGCGGGACAGTGGCCGCTGCGGCCTTCGTAGCGTCGGTGGTGCCGGTTGCGTTGCTGCTGACGTTCTGGCGGACGGTTGTGCGCGGGCTGACGGTGGGGAGTAAGCCGTGACGTCACCGGACCCTTCAGACAAGCCAGGCAGGGAGCCGCGGCGGCGGGGCGACATTCTCGGGATCAGCGCGCTCGCGGCCGGGCTGTTGTCGGGGCTGGCCGGCGACAAGCTCTCCCAGAGCATCGACAGCAGCGGCTGGATCAAGGTCGCGGGGATCAGCCTGACGATCGTCCTGGGCCTGATCTGGGCGATCTACAACGCTCCGGTCGGGTTGCGGCGCTATCGGCGCTGGCGCTCCCGGACACCGCCGGAACCCGCTGAGCTGCATGTTGCAGCGGAGGAGGCCGAGCAGTGGCTGGTGTCGCTTGGCTCGGACGCGGGTGGGTTGGCTGCGTCGGAGTGGTTCCAGCAGGAGGAGCCGCGGCTGCGCGAGTTGCTGGAAGCGGAGAAGGCTCGTACCGACAACGTGGATGACGTTGCCCGGATCTGCGACGCGCTGGAGGCCTGGTACCTGCGGCAGCAGGACGCTCAGAGTCTGCTCGAGCTGAGCGAATCACTGGCCGCCGTGGCTGATGCGTCCGGTCGGCGGGAGCTGAGGGAACTCGCGGCGGTGCGGGCGGCAACGGCGTACCGGCTGAAGGGGGAGCTGGAGACGGCCAGTATCCGGCTCGGGGTCTCGTCCAATGTGGCGACACCCGGTCGGACCGCGGCGGCGCTGAGCACCCGTCGGCATGTGGAGCGGGCGTTGCTGTTCCTTGCGTGGGCGGAACAGGCGCCATCCGGCAATGATCGGGACGAGGCCGTACTGAATGCCCGGGACCGGTTGGACGACGCACGGCTGCGGAGGCCGGGACCGGACCTCGCTGGAGAGATCGCCATCCAGATCAACCTGGCGATCGTTCACCTCTATCAGCAGGACCCGGAGAGCGCGCTGGACCAACTACGCGCCGCTGCCGCCCGGGCTACCGCCGCCGGCGACGCGAGCGCACGGGCCCACGCCCTGGAACTGCACGGCGTCGCCGCCTGGATGCAACGAAGCCCCAAAGAAGCCAAACGCTGGTGGCGAGAGGCCGCCAACCTGTACACCGAGGTCGACGAGCCCGAAGGCAGGGCCCGCTGCCTCCAGCACCTGGGCTCAGCCGAGCTCGCCGCCAACCTCCCCGACAACGCCCGAGTCTTCCTGGAACAAAGCGCCGACCTCCGCGGCGGCACCACCGGCCACCCCCTCCTAACCCGCTATCTGAAAGCAGCCCGCGATTCCGCCGAACAGCCACCACCCCCAGACCCCCCACCCCACCGAACCCCCACCACCTGGCTCCGCCAACAACTAACCCGCCTATTCCACTAACCCCCACCCCGGCCGATCCGGCCCGACGGCAGCAACCGGTCGGTGGGCCTCCGGATCCACCTCGCCTTAAAGCCAGCCATCTGCTTAGCGCGGCTGTGGATGGGCGGCTCGGGTTTGTCGGTGGGGTGAATTAGGTTGGCGACATGGTGAAGGCAGCGGGGTCGACCAGGTCCAAGGCGGCGGGGAAGTCGCCGTTCGCGTGTAGCGAGTGTGGGTGGACGACCGCGCGCTGGATCGGGCGGTGCGGGGAATGTCAGGCGTGGGGGACGGTGGCCGAGGTCGGGGCGCCGAAGGCTGCTCGGATTACGGCGGGGCCCGTGTCGTCACCGGCAATGCCGATCGGGAAGGTGTCGGCGGTTGAGGCGGAGTCGCGGCCGACGGGGATCGGCGAGCTCGACCGGGTGCTCGGCGGTGGAGTTGTACCGGGCGCGGTGATCCTGCTCGCGGGTGAGCCGGGCGTCGGCAAGTCGACGTTGTTGCTGGAGGTTGCCGCGCAGTCGGCGCGACGGGGACAACGCACGTTGTACGTCTCCGGCGAAGAGTCCGCAGCCCAGGTCCGGCTCAGAGCAGGACGTACGGACGCGCTGGTGGATGAGCTGTACCTCGCGGCCGAGACGGACCTCGGAGCAGTCGTCGGCCAAGTGGATGCCGTCGACCCGACCTTCCTAGTGATCGACTCCGTGCAGACCATGGCGCACCCCGAGGTCGATGGCGCTCCGGGCGGTGTCACCCAGGTCCGCGAGGTGACGGGCGCACTGGTCCGGCTGGCGAAGGAGCGGAACATCGCCGTCGTCCTGGTCGGGCACGTGACGAAGGACGGCGCGATCGCCGGCCCCCGGATGCTGGAGCACCTGGTCGACGTGGTGCTCGCGTTCGACGGCGACCGGCATTCCGGTTTCCGGATGGTGCGCGCGACCAAGAACCGGTTCGGCCCGTCCGACGAGGTCGGCTGCTTCGACATGGTCGACACCGGCATCGTCGAGGTGAGCGACCCGACCGGCCTGTTCGTGTCCGAGCACGCCGAGCCGGTCGCGGGCACCTGCGTCACGGTGATGATGGAAGGACGCCGGCCGTTGCTGGCCGAAGTACAGGCTCTGGTCGGGCCGTCTGCGGCACCACAACCGCGGCGTACGACGTCGGGTCTCGAGTCGTCCCGCGTCGCGATGGTGCTCGCCGTGCTGGGCAACCGCGCGGGGCTGAAGCTGACCGACCAGGAGGTGTACGTCGCGACCGTCGGCGGAGTGAAGATCACCGAGCCCGTCGCGGACCTCGCGGTGGCCATCTCGGTCGCGTCGTCGGTGATGGACAAGCCGATCCACCCCGGCCTGATCGCGATCGGCGAGGTCGGCCTGGCCGGCGAGGTACGCCGCGTCGGCGGTCTGGAGAAGCGGCTGGCCGAGGCCGCCCGACTCGGCTTCACCAAGGCGATCATCCCGGCCGACGTACCGAACCGGTCCAAGGAGTCCAAGCCGATGGACATCGAGGCCAAGTACGGCCTGCGCACCTTCGCCGCCGGCGACATCCGCGCCGCCCTCACCGCCGCCGGCCTCACCTGACCACCGAGGCTGGACCCTGTGGTCCAGTTCACAGCGGGGATGTGACGGTGAGACGGGTATCTACGCGCCAGTAGTAAGGAACGTATTCTGAGGGTGCCCCCACAGCAAACGGCCACCGCCCCAGGCCGTCCCCATCCCGGAGGAGCACGCGAGATGACCGGTTCCAGAGTTGTCGCCCTCGGCCACTACCAGCCCGAGCGGGTGCTCACCAACGCCGAGCTGTCCACCATGGTGGAGACCAACGACGAGTGGATCCAGAGCCGGGTCGGGATCAAGGAGCGCCGGATCGCGGCGCCGGACGAGCAGGTCGACGAGATGGCCTGGCGGGCCGCCGAGAAGGCCGTCGCCAACGCCGGCATCGACCTCGCCGAGATCGACCTGGTCGTGGTCGCGACCTGTACGGCGATCGACCGCTCCCCCAACATCGCCGCCCGGGTGGCCTCCCGCCTCGGCCTCGGCAGCCCAGCCGCGCTCGACGTGAACACCGCCTGCTCCGGCTTCAGCCACGCGCTCGCCACCGCCGACCACGCGATCCGGGCCGGTGCGGCCTCCAAGGCGATCGTGATCGGCGTCGAGAAGCTGAGCGACTTCACCGACTGGACCGACCGGACCACCTGCGTGCTGATCGGCGACGGAGCCGGAGCGGCCGTCCTGGTCGCCAGCGACGAGCCGGAGATCGGCCCGGTCGTCTGGGGTTCGGTGCCGGAGATGTCGGACGCAGTCCGGATCGAGGGCCGCGACGGCAAGTTCGCCCAGGAGGGCCAGAGCGTCTTCCGCTGGACCACCACCCAGCTGCCGGTGATCGCCCGGCAGGTCTGCGAGAAGGGTGGCGTCACCCCCGAGGAGCTCGGCGGCGTCGTCCTGCACCAGGCCAACCTGCGGATCATCGAGCCGCTGGCCAAGCGCCTCGGCGCGGTCAACGCGGTGATCGCCCGGGACGTGATCGAGTCCGGCAACACCTCGGCCGCGAGCATCCCGATCGCCTTGTCCAAGCTGGTCGAGCGGCGCGAGATTCCGGCCGGTGCGCCGGTGCTGCTGTTCGGGTTCGGCGGTGGCCTCTCCTACGCGGGCCAGATCATCCGCTGCCCGTAGTACGGGGCTGGACCCCGGAGCTGCCAGCCTGTGCGCATGAGTCAGTTCGAGCTGGAGACCCGGTATCACCTGCACTCGCCGGGTGGAGCGGTGCAGTTGGCGATGTACCGCTGCGCGGCGTACGCGACCGTGGTCGGCTTGTTCGTGCTGCTCGGCTCCAACTGGCTGGACCGCAGGATCATCACCACGTCGGCGACCGGAGTGACCCAGGAGCACCTGCATCGCACCGGGCTCGACCTCTACGTCCACGAGCCGCTGGCGCTCGTGCCGTACCTCGCCGCACTGCTGCTGGCCGTCGCGCGACCGCCCCAACGGCTCTCGTCGCTGGGCGCCGCGATCGCCGGTCTCGCGGTCGTCGTCCTGACGATTCCGCTCGCGATCGACGACCACACGAGCGGCGACACGCGGTACGACGACAGTTGGTCACCTGTTATCGGATTGGTGATCGTGCTGTGGCTGGTGCTGGCCGGAATCGCCGTCCAGGCCCGCCGGGCGGCCAAATAGCGCTCAGCCCGGAGGTGCACGATGCGGTTGCACGATGCGATGCACGTGCGTTTGCAAACGCGACCGGATCGCCGGAGCCCACCGGCCCGCAAAGCTGGTGGGTCGGTCACAGCACGGCTCCGCGCCGCATAGACTCAGTGACCGTGGCCCCGAATTCCGACAAGAACAGCACCGACGCACGGATGCGCGCGACCCTCGCCGCCGTGGCGCCCGGTACCGAACTGCGTGAAGGCCTGGAACGGATCCTGCGGGGCCGGACCGGTGCCCTGCTGGTGCTCGGCCAGGACAAGACGGTCGACTCCATCTCCACCGGCGGCTTCGCGATCGACGTCGAGTTCACCGCCACCGGCCTGCGTGAGCTGAGCAAGATGGACGGCGCGATCATCCTCGACCGCGACGTCTCCAAGATGCTCCGCGCCGCCGTCCACCTGATGCCGGACCCGTCCATCCACACCGAGGAGACCGGCACCCGGCACCGCACCGCAGACCGGGTCGCCCGGCAGACCGGCTTCCCGGTCATCTCGGTCTCCCAGTCGATGCACATCATCGCCTTGTACGTCGACGACCAGCGCTACGTGCTCGAGGACTCCGGCGCCATCCTGTCCCGGGCGAACCAGGCGCTGGCCACCCTCGAGCGCTACAAGCTGCGCCTCGACGAGGTCTCCGGTACGCTGTCCGCGCTCGAGATCGAGGACCTGGTCACGGTTCGCGATGTCGCCGCCGTCGCCCAGCGGCTGGAGATGGTCCGTCGGATCGCCACCGAGATCGACGGGTACGTCGTCGAGCTCGGTACCGACGGCCGGCTGCTCACCCTCCAGCTGAACGAACTCGTCGCCGGTGTCGCCGGCGAGCGCGAGCTCGTCGTCCGCGACTACCTGCCGCCCGCGGCCGGGCGCCGGCCGAAGACGGCCGAGGACGTCCTGCTCGAGCTCGACGCCGTCAGCCCGACCGACCTGCTCGACATCGGCCAGGTCGCCCGCGCCCTGCAGCTCGGTGGGGCCGAGCAGCTCGACGCGGCCGTCACCCCGCGCGGCTACCGCCTGCTGGCCAAGGTGCCGCGTCTCCCCGGCGCCGTCATCGACCGCTTGATCGAGCACTTCGGCCACCTGCAGAAGCTGCTCGCCGCCAGCATCGACGACCTGCAGACCGTCGACGGCGTCGGCGAGAACCGCGCCCGCACGGTCCGCGAGGGCCTGTCCCGCCTCGCCGAGTCCAGCATCCTCGAGCGCTACGTCTAAAACTCTCCCGTACTACGAACGCGGCGCCGGCTGACCACCAGCCGGCGCCGCGTTCTTGCGTTGTCAGCCATCTCCGAGTAATACTCCAGAAGGAATAGTTCGCAAGGAATAGTCGGAACGGGAGATGTCTTGGCCGAACTGACGCCGCTGGCCATCGCGGTGCTGGCGTTGCTGCACGAGCGGCAGATGCACGCGTACGAGATGTACCAACTGCTGCTGCAACGGCGGAACGACCGGCTGCTGAAGGTCAAGCCCGGCTCGCTCTACCACACGGTCGAGCGACTGGCCGGGCAGGAACTCGTCCGCGCGACCGGTACCGAACGGGCCGGCAACCGCCCCGAGCGGACGACGTACGAGGTCACTGCCGCCGGTACCCGGGCGCTGCAAGAGCGTGTGCAGACCGGGATCGAGAGCTACGCCTACGAGTACCCGCTGTTCCCCGTCGTCCTGAGCGAGGCGCACAACCTCGACATGGACGACGCGGTCGAGCGGTTCCGGCGCCGGCTGGGCGACCTCGACGTCCAGCTCGCCGACATCGGGGAGGCGATCACAGGGGCGATCGAGCGGCAGGTGCCGGAGGCGTTCTGGATGGCAGCGGACTACAACCGGGCCGTGCTCACCGCGGAGCGGGACTGGCTGACCACACTTCTTCAACGGATCGAGAGCAAGGATCTTTCATGGCAACACCGCAAGACCAAGTGACCCCGGACGTCCGGCCGTGGCCGGCGCTGTGGGCGCTCGTACTGGGCTTCTTCATGATCCTGGTCGACTCCACCATCGTCTCGGTGGCGACCCCCTCGATCCTGACCGACCTGCACACCGACGTCGGCAACGTCGTCTGGGTGACGAGCGCCTACCTGCTCGCGTACGCCGTACCGCTGCTGATCACCGGCCGGCTCGGTGACCGGATCGGGCCGAAGAAGCTCTACCTGGCCGGCCTGACGCTGTTCACGCTCGCGTCGGTCTGGTGCGGGCTGACCAACTCGATCGAGATGCTGATCATCGCCCGGGTCTTCCAGGGCCTGGGTGCCTCGATGATGACGCCGCAGACGATGGCGGTGATCACCCGGATCTTCCCGGCCAACCAGCGCGGCAAGGCGATGAGCCTGTGGGGCGCCACCGCCGGCGTCGCGACACTGGTCGGCCCGATCCTCGGCGGCGTACTGGTCGACGGGCTCGGCTGGCAGTGGATCTTCTTCATCAACGCGCCGATCGGCGTCATCGGTTTCGTCCTGGCCTGGCGGCTCGTCCCGGACCTGCCGACGCACGATCACAAGTTCGACCTGGCCGGCGTCGCGCTGTCCTCGATCGGCCTGTTCTGCCTGGTGTTCGGCATCCAGGAGGGCCAGAAGTACGACTGGGGTCAGATCAGTGGACCGATCTCGGTCTGGGGGCTGATCATCGTCGGCCTGCTGGTGATCGGGATCTTCCTGTTCTGGCAGGCGAAGAACAAGGGGGAGCCGCTGCTGCCGCTGTCGCTGTTCAAGGACCGCAACTTCTCGCTGGCCAACACCGCGATCACCACGGTCGGCTTCGCGATCACCGCGATGACGTTCCCGTTGATGCTGTACGCCCAGAGCGTGCGCGGCCTGAGCCCGACCCGGTCGGCGTTGCTGCTGGTGCCGATGGCGGTCATCTCCGGCATGCTCGCGCCGTTCGTCGGACGGCTGACGGACAAGGCCCACCCGCGGTACCTCGCCGGCTTCGGCCTGCTGTGCTGCTCTGTCTCGCTCTTCTGGCTCAGCCAGGTGATCGAGCCGGACGTGGCGATCTGGAAGCTGCTGCTGCCGATCGCGTTGCTCGGTGTCGCCAACGGCTTCATGTGGGCACCGCTGGGCAGTACTGCGACCCGCAACCTGCCGATGCACCAGGCCGGTGCCGGCGCGGGCGTCTACAACACCACGCGCCAGGTCGGTGCGGTGCTGGGTAGCGCGGGCATCGCCGTATTGATGGAGTCGCGCCTGGCGACCAATTTGCCTGCTATGCAAGGGATGGCGGCCGAGGGTGGCGCAGGCAAACTGCCCGAGGCGTTGCGGCAGGGCTTCAGTGACTCGATGGCACAGTCGATCATGTTGCCGGCAGCCGTGCTGCTGATCGGGCTCGCCGCGGCACTACTCTTCGTCAAGCCGGCTTTCATGATCAAGCCGGCCGAAACCCCTTCTGCTACAGGGACTGCTAGACGATCGTGAAGGCCTGGAGGGTCGAGGCGTTCCCGTCGTAGACCGCCTTGGCCACATAGGTTCCCGGCTTGGCCTGCAGCTGTCCGGGCAGGCAGCCGGGGCGCGACCGGCGGCCGTCCCACGGGATGGTCGCCGTCGATTGTTTGCCCTTGGCAAGGATCAGGGTGGCTCGCGGAACGACCTTCTCGCAGTGTTCCGTGGTCCAGATCTGGTCCTTGCCCGAGGTGATCGTCAGCGAGAGGACGGTCGGGTCGACCGCGACCCGGCATTCGTCGCGGACGGCGCTCAGCTGGATCACCAGGTTCATCGAGGTGCCCGCGGTGAGGGTCCGGGTGGCCGGTACGACCTCGATCTTCACGTCCCTACCGGTGCAGGTGACGTCCTTCGGAGTCTTCGTCGAGGTCGTCTCGGTCGACTTCTTGGACCCTGAGGTTTTGGCGCTGGGCGTCTGCGTGGGCACGACGGTCGGGCCGGACGAAGGGTTCTGGCCGGGGTCCGTGGCCGCGGAGTTCTTCGGGTCGTCACCGCCGCCGAGCACCCGGACCAGGACGAAGAGCAGCGCCGCCAGTACGACGAGCACAAGTGCGCGCCGGAACCAGTACACGCTGGCGGGCAGATGCCCGACCGGTCGGAGCAGGCTGCTCATGTTCGAACCTTAATGTCAGGATTGTGCTCGACATGTCAGACTCGCCGCTCCCCCACGCACCAGGCTCGGCCACCGCGCTGCACGAGCCGATCCTCGACTGGTACGCCGAGAACGCCCGCACCCTGCCCTGGCGCGAACCCGATGCGGGTGCCTGGGCGGTGATGGTCAGCGAGTTCATGCTGCAGCAGACACCGGTCGCGCGGGTGCTCCCGGCGTACGAGCGGTGGATGCAGCGCTGGCCGAAGCCGGCTGATCTCGCTGCGGAGGCTCCAGGTGAGGCTGTGCGGGCCTGGGACCGGCTGGGGTACCCCCGTCGCGCCCTGCGGCTCCATGCGGCGGCTAAGGCGATCGTGGAGGAGCACGGGGGCGTAGTACCGGACGACCACGCGGCACTGCTCGCACTGCCCGGCGTTGGGACGTACACGGCGGCTGCGATCGCGTCGTTCGCGTATGGGCAGCGGCACGCGGTAGTAGACACCAACGTCCGACGAGTCTTCGCCCGGGCGATCACTGGTTTGGCTCAGCCGACCATCTCGCCCACTGCCGCCGACCTGCGGCTAGCAGTCTCTGCACTTCCCACTGACGAGTCCACGGCCGCCCGCTGGGCCGTAGCGACGATGGAGCTGGGCGCCCTCATCTGCACCGCCCGCACCCCACGCTGCGCCGACTGCCCGATCCGTCCCCAGTGCGCCTGGGTCCTGGCCGGCAGCCCGCCCTACGACGGCCCACCCCGCAAAGCCCAAACCTACGAAGGAACCGACCGCCAGGTCCGCGGCCGCCTACTAGCAGTCCTGAGAGCCGCCCACGGCCCAGTCCAGAAATCCGACCTGGACGCCTGCTGGCCTGAACAAGCGCAGCGTGAACGTGCCCTTGACGGTTTGGTCGCCGACGGCCTGGTGGATCCGATCGCCGACGGCCAGTACCGCCTGCCTGCCTGATCCGGAAAGTGCTGTTGGCCGGCCCGGAGTTCGGGCCGGCCTCAGCGGGTGGTGATCAGTTCTTCTTGCTGCTGTTCGCCGTCGCCTCGTCGGCGTCGTCGGTGAGCAGGTCCAGCGGCATCGCCGGGCTGCCGGACAACGTGGCCAGCATCTGCCGGACGTTGGTCAGCTGCGCGTTGATGCTGTCGCGACGCTGGGTCGCGGCGGCCAGCTCGCGCTCGGACTCGGCCCGGATCCGCTCGGACTTGTCCTTCGCGGCCGCGACGATCTCCTGCGCCTGACGGTTGGCGTCGGCCAGCTGCTGCTGGGCCAGGCGCTCCGCCTCGGACCGGGACCGGTCGGCTTCGCGCTGCACCTGGGCCGCGCGGTCGGTGACCGCCGCCAGCTGCTGCTCGGCCAGTGCGGTACGAGCCGCGAACTCCTGCTCGACCTTGCCCCGGCGCTCGGCCAGGGTGGTCTCGAAGGCAGCCGCCGCCTGAGCGGACTTGGCGCGCTCCTGCTCGTACAGCGCCTGCGCCTCGCTGCGGCGCGCGGTCGCGTCGCGCTCGGCCTCGTCGCGCATGTCGTCGGCCTGGGTGCGGGCTTCCTCGAGGATGCGGGCAGCCTCGGCGTCGACCTCGCTCTTCCAGTCCAGGGAGTACTGCTCGGCCTCCTTGCGGACCTTCTTGGCGTGCACGTCGGCGTCGGCGACGATCGCGTCGGCGTCGGTACGGGCCCGGGTTACCAGATCGCGGGCCTCGTCGTCGGCCAGCGACAGGATCTTGGCGACCCGCTCACCGAACTCGGTGAAGGTGGGCGTGCGGTCCTTGTTGTCCTCCTGGGCGGTGATGACGGCCGACTCGGCCGCGTCCGTCCGGGACTGCAGCTCCTGAACGTGGCGCTGCAGCTGCTCCGACTGCTGCTGCAGTGCGGTCAGCGAGGTGGTCAGCTCACGAACGTGCTGGTCCACCTGGGCAGGCTCGTAGCCACGCAGAACGGTGCGGAACGGGGTTGGGGATTCACTGCTCATGTCTTCTGATGCTCACTTCGGTGGGTGGGTGGATCACACATTGTCACTGACAAGGATCTGACTGTCACGTCCTCATCCTGATTCCCCCGTGGAACCCTCGCTACCGGACATTCCACCACCTGCGTGGAACCCAGGGATAGCGAGTGCCTCGATCACACCCGAAAGCTGGGTGAGCTCCTTGGTGATCTCGTCCCGGCGCTGGTTCAGCGCCGCGACCCTCGCCTCGGCGTCGGCGAGAAGTTTTCGGGCCTGCTGGCGCAGCTCGTCGGAGTGCTCGCGGGCCTGCGCTTCGAGGCCCTGGGCCTCGGCGCGGGCCTTGCGGATCAGCTCGTGCGACTGACGCTGCGCGGTGGCCAGATCGTTGGCGGCCTGCTCGCGCAGTACCTGCGTGCTGACCTTCGCCTCCGCCTCGCGGCGGTTGGCGCGGGTGATGATCTCCTGGGCCTCGACCTCGGCTGCTGCCTTCAGCCGGTCGGCCTTCGCCTGCGCCTGCGCGGTCACCTTCTCGGCCTGCTGGGTGACGCTGCCGAGGGTCGCCTCGGCCTGCGCGTTGGCGGAGGCGAGCGTCTTCTCGGCGAGCGCGGTCAGCTCCGCGTTCTCCTTCGCGATCGCGGCCTGGGTCTCCTTGAGCCGGCTGGTCGAGCGGCTGACGACGCGGCGCAGGTGGGCGCGCTTGGCATGGGCCAGCTCGGCGACCTCGATCGCCGCCCGGTCGCGAATCCCGCGAGCTTCCTGCTCGGCGGTGGCGACCAGGTCGTCGACGGTCTTCTTGCTCCAGGCCGTCTGCTTCTCGGCCTCGGCCAGCGCGGTCTCGGCCGCCTTGTTCGCGTCCTCGACGATTCGCTGCGCCTCGGCGGACGCCGTCCGCCGGTCGGCCTCGATGCTGTCGACGACCAGCTTGGCCTGCGCTCGCGCGTCGGCCATCAGCCGCTCGTTGGCCTGCTCGGTCTCTGCCCTCTTCGCGGCGATCTCCTCGACCGCGGCGGCCCGGAGCTTGTCGATCTCGAGCGAGATCGCGGCGAGCTTGGCGCGCTCGGTCTCCTCGAGCTCGGCAGTCCGGCGCTCGAGCTCGGTCCGGTTCTCACCGCGCAGCCGCTCGATCTCGGCATGCGCGGCGGCGATCTGCGCTCGGGACTTCTCCCTGGCCGTCTCGGCCTCGCGCTCGACCGTGGTCCGCAGCGCGATCGCCTCGGACTCGGCGCGGGCGATCAGCTCGGCCTCGTTGCGAACCGCAGCCTGTGAGACGAGCGCGGCCTGCTCGCCGGCGTCGGCGACAAGCTGCTGCGCCTCGCGGCTCGCACGCTCGACTGCCAGAGCTGCTGCCTCGCGAGCCTGCTTGGCCTCGTCGACGATCTCGTCGGCTTCTTCCTTCAGCCGCGCGGCCTCCGCCTCGGCCGCGGCGATCCGTCGATCCGCCGCCGCCTGCGATTCCTCGCGCAACCGGTCGGCGGCCGCGTGCGACTCGGTGTGCAACTGCTCAGCGGCCGCCTCGATCTCGCTACGCCGCTTCGCCACCTCGGCATCGACTGTGTTGCGCAGTTCCTCGGCAGCGCTCTCCGACTCGACCTTCAGCCGCTCAGCCATCGCCGTCGCTTCGGACCGAACCCGCTCCGCCTCAGCGGTCGACTCGGCGCGCAACCGCTCGGCGGTCTCAGCCGCCTCGGCCGTCAGCCGCTCGGCTGCCGCCTGCGCTTCACTGCGAACCCGCTCCGCCTCACCAGTCGAATCATCGCGGAGCCGCGCGGCCTCCGCAGCCGCCTCCGAACGGACCCGCTCGGCTTCAGCCGTCGAGTCGGCGAGCAGTTTGTCGGCAGCAGCTGTCGACTCGGCACGGAGTGCCTCGGCAGCGGCGGTGGACTCTTGTTCCAGGCGCTCGGCCAAGGCCTGAGCCTCGGAGCGAACCCGACGGGCCTCCGCCTCGGACTCGGTGCGGAGTTGCTCGGCCGCAGCCTCGGATTCGCTGCGGAGCTGCTCGGCCGCGGCTTCGGACTCTGCCCGGAGCTGCTCGGCGGCGCGCTCGGCATCGCTGAGCAGTCGCTGGGCACCGGAGTGCGCGTCGGAGCGCAGCTTCCGGACCGCTTGCTCGGCCTCCGCACGCAGCGCCTGCGTCTCCTCCTCGGCCGCCGCGCGCAACTCCTGCGCATGCCGCTCGGCCTCGGCCTGCACCCGCTCGGCCTCGGCGCGGATCCGCTCCGCCTCTTCGAGCGCGGTGTCGTTCTCGTACTCCGCCTGCTCGCGCAGGGTGTCCGCGATCCGCTGCGCACGCTCCAGCACACCGCCCGCTTGCCGCACGCCAAAGGAACCGGCGTCGGGGACCGGTTCCTGGGTCAGCGGTAGACGCTGTGCGTCCATGCGACGAGATGATTCCATCTCCGGCCCCCTCTCCAACAGTCCGGGCCCCAAAGCCGTGGTCACGTAGCTACAACGAGCGAGATCGGCGGACGGGTAACTTCTCTTCATGCCGCTGCGCGATCTTCCCACCGAATCGAAGGCCGCGGCGGCCCTGCTCCGGACGGAAGAGCTGGGACACCGAAGGACCTTACGACGAACCCAGTGGCAAGGTGTAACCCTCGCGTGTCTCTCAGTGGTCTGCACGGTGGCCGTCCTGTTACCGGGCAGCGCGAGCACAGGCTGTTACCTCTGGCGAGCGACGACCCAGCCCGTGAGCGGTCGCGGGGCGGCCCTGGCACTACCCCTCACGCTGATCGCGCTGGTGCTCGCGGATCGCTTGTCTGCGGACAGAATCGTCCTTCGCCGGCAGGTCCGCGGCTGGGGTGCGGTGGCGGTCGCTGTCGTCGCCGGGACCGCGTGGACCCGCCTTGCCTGGCAGGGCCGATCAGGCTGCGGCACCTCACCGGCTGTGATCGGTTTCCTCGCTTCGGCCGCGTTGGCCACGGTCATCGCCACCTACTGGGCGACCCGTTTGCCGCCTGTTTCACCGCTGCTCGGCAGCCCTTCGGAAGGCCGGGAAAATTCTTCCGAAGAAAGTCTCGATCAGTCCGCATTGCGAGCAATCTTCCTCGAACTGGCCTCTTCGACCGAGTCTCCGCCGGTCGCCCGCCCTGTCGTCGCCCCCGTTCTGGCCGGCTCGCTGGCCGCGATCCTGCTCCTCTCGACCGTCCTCCCCTGGCGCGAACTGCTCGATCCCGTGGCCCTCGGTCCACCGGGCGCAGAGGCCGGCCTGATCCGCGTTCAGCTCTGGGAGATCCCGTACGCCCGGACCTGGGCCGTCCTACTCGCCCTAGCCGCCGTTGCGCTCCTCTGCGCGGCTATAGCTCGCCGCATGCCGGTACTACGGGCCGGGGCCGTACTAGCCGGTGCTCTCGCAGTGGCCGGTGTCCTCTCGGCACTGGTCCAGTTGCCGGACCAGCTCTCCGACGGGGTCGGCTACCGGCCAGGGATCGGCGCCTGGCTCGCACTCGCCTGCGGTGTCGCACTGCTCGGCCTAGGGGTGCAAGCTCGTCGGCGTGAACTCCTTGCGGTGTTGCTAGCCGGAGTTGTTGGCGCAACGGCCGGAGTGTTCGCACCTGCTGCAGCAGCACCGGAGTACGGATCTCTAGCTGTTGCAGGGATTCCGCATCGGTTGCTGGATCTGCAGGGCGGGCAACTGGTCGACCGGCTCGGCATGCGCGTCGCCATCGGTACGTCGGACCCGCTGGACTCGATCGCTGGAAGGCTGGACGGCGGGCCGGGTCAATGGCTGCTGGGACGCACTGGTTCGGAAGGGTCGACTCTGTTCGAGTACCGCGACGGGGTGGCGTTCCCGCGCGTCACCTTGAGCCACGGCCTGACACCACCCGCACTGCTCGGTGTCGAGGACAACAAGATGGTCATGCTCGCCGGTGGAGCCGGCAACCGCCCCTGGGCGATCCTGGCCGTTCCACTGAATCTCGTGGCCGCCGATGTGAGCCTGAGCCACAAAAACACCGACAACACGTACTACGTGACGCCCGACGTCGATGTTCTTGCCACCGGCCAAGGCCCAGCACTCACGCACCGGAACGCGGACCGGTCGATCGTCATCTGGGGAGGCACCACTACTTGGCAGATCCCCGCCGATCGCTTGCGCCCCGGCCTGGATCTCACCGCCTACGTGGTGGACCCAGGACCCGGTGCACCTGGAAATGCCGTCTCGACTGGGCCAGACGGCACTACTGCTTGGCGAAACAGTCGGACGGGGCTGGCTCTGCTCCGACCCGGCTCGTCTATGCCACAGCAGCTCACCGGAGTCGCGCCTGCTGCGTGCTCGCTGAGTAGAGATCCGGCCAGCTCGTCGTTGACGGTCGAAGCCTTCGCTGTCGATGTACGCGGCAACGTGTGGCTGGGCGGAGGGTCACCGACTGCGGTGGTCACGCCCGACGGTGTACTGCGGCTGTTGCCGGGTGGAGCCGCTGGAGTGGACAGCATCGAGGCGCGGCCGGATGGGTCGGTGTTGCTGGGGACGTCGCCGGGTGGGGGTGACCAGGTCCTCGAGATCGCGGGTGCTGCCGATGCTGCTGGGTCGTACCCGGCGGCTGCCGAGCCGGACGCTCGGTGCGATCGACGGACGCCGGCTCGTGGGAGTACGGCGTACAAGGCGACTGTGGTGCCGGTTGTGCCCGCTGTGGACCCGCCGGGGAAGGCGGCGACGGGGACGGCGACTCAGCTGGGCCTGGACGCGCGTGGGCGGCTGGTGCAGGTCCGTCTGCCCATTGCTGCGCATGCGTGGGCTCCGGACGGCCTGGGCGGCGTCTGGTGGACTCTGAGCGGCCCGGGCAAGGCCTCGAACGAGATCGGCGTCCATCTGGTGGGTGGCTCGACCAAGGTCGTGCGAGACCCTGCGCCTGAACTGCCCAACCAGCGGGGTGAGTTCGCGGCCGCTGCTGGGGATCGGCTCGTCACTGCGATCGGTGGAAACCTGTACAACTTCTACGGGCCGGGTGGGCAGGTGCGGCGCGTGCAGGTCGCGGGCGGGCTGCGGCCGGACGGGCTGGTGCAGTTGAGTTCTGGGGATGCGGCGATGGTGCTCGACGAACGGCTCGTGCTGGTGAGTCCGAACGGGCGAACCACTCCACTGTTCGGTGGAGCCACCACGGGCTGGCCGATCTCGTCGACCAGCGTCGCGCCGAGTCAGTGGACCACCGATGGCAACTGGTTCGCTGGTCCGGACGGGAAGCTCTGGGGGTACGACGGCAGCCATCTGGTGCGAGTCGAAGGGCCTGGCCGCATCACCACGATCGCCGGACCGGCCACCGGAGTACCGCAGGCGGCCGACGAGGTCACTGTCATCGGCCACTCGCTATTCTTTGCCCTGGGCAACGACATTGTCCGGCTGGACCAACGATGACCGAACTGCCACCCGACGAGCAACTCCCCCCGAAACTCGACGCCCTGGAACAAGAACTAGCTGGCCGGCAACACCGCTGGTTCGCCCTCACGATGCTGCTCGCAGCCGTCGCGACCGGCGTCACCCTCCTGCTGCCCTGGACCTTCAGCCGCCGGCTCGGCCTCTCTGTCTGGCAACTCGGCATCGAGACCCAACCGACCCTCGCCCTCACCTGGACAGCGGGCCTGCTCGCCACCATCCTCACCCTCGCCCTACCGCCCGGCCCGAAATCACAAGCCACCGCCGTAATCACCGGCGTCATCAGTCTCATCTACGTCGCCGGCTGCTGGCAGGCGCGCGACCTCCCGCCCCAGACCGACACCTGGCCAGGCCCCGCCCCCACCCTCGCCCTGACCACCGCCATCATCTGGCTCCTCACCACCTCAGCCCACCTCCTAGCCACCCATCTCCATCCGCCACCCCCAACCGAAGAAGCCCTGGCCGAAGCCCAGTCGCGCCTCTACCGGTTCACTCGATGGAGGGAGAGGAAACCCTCGCGGGGTTGAAGTAGGCGAGGCCGCGGTGAATGAAGGTGGGGTGGTGAGGTTTGTCGCGAATCGCCGGGTTCGGCTATGGCTACCGGTTGTGGTGGCTTGTCTGTCGTTGGGGCTCGGTGTCTCTGGGATCGCCGGGGTGTTCGGCGGGAAACTGCTCGGGGGCGGCTGGCTGTCGGGGTGGGTGGGGGCCGGGGGTGTGGCGGTGCTGGGGCTGGTTGGGGTGCCGGCTGCCGTTGGACATGGGCGGACCGAGTGGAGCCCGGCGGCGTACCGGCCGTTGTTGTGGTTTACGGCCGTACAGGTGGTGGGCGCTGCGGGCGTGCTGGTGACACCCGGGGCGGCGGTTGGCGTGAGGATGTGCGCGGTGGTGCTCGGGGTGGGCTGGGCGGTGCTTGGGGTCAGGGGCCTTCGGTACAGCCGCGCAACAACCGCGGAAGCTGACCGGGACAGCGAGAGGCCCCACGGACGGGTGTCCGTGGGGCCTCTCGTTTATTGCTGTCGAGCTCAGGTGTCCTGGATGCCCGAGCCGCCGCCGGCGATCTCGGTGAGTTCCAGGTCTGGGTCTGCAGCGGTGCTCTTCTGAGCGCCGGTGAAGGTGAAGAACTCCGGTACGCCGTCCTCGCTGACGGTGCCCTCGGGGGCTACGTCGACGAGCACGATCTGGCCGGGACGCAGTTCTCCGAACAGGATCTTCTCGGCGAGCACGTCCTCGACGTCACGCTGGAGCGCGCGACGCAGCGGGCGGGCGCCGAGGATCGGGTCGAAGCCACGCTCGGCGACAAGGGCCTTCGCCGCCGGGGTGAGCTCGATGCCCATGTCCTTGTCCTTCAGCCGCTCTTCCACCTGCGCGACCATCAGGTCGACGA
Organism: Kribbella sp. NPDC051718; assembly: GCF_040681515.1. Taxonomy (NCBI): domain Bacteria; kingdom Bacillati; phylum Actinomycetota; class Actinomycetes; order Propionibacteriales; family Kribbellaceae; genus Kribbella; species Kribbella sp. NPDC051718. The sequence goes on from NZ_JBFAYZ010000001.1 coordinate 939,269, forward strand.
TCTGGACGATCTCTTCCTTGCCGTGCTGGTGGAAGACCACGATCTCGTCGACGCGGTTCAGGAACTCGGGACGGAAGTGCTGCTTGAGCTCGTCCGTCACCTTCGCCTTCATCTTGTCGTACGACCCGACCACGTCGTTGGCTCGCTGGAAGCCGGTGCTGACCGACTTCGCGATGTCGCGGGTGCCCAGGTTCGTGGTCATGATGATCACGGTGTTCTTGAAGTCGACCACGCGGCCCTGGGCGTCGGTCAGCCGACCCTCGTCCAGGATCTGCAGCAGCGAGTTGAAGATGTCCGGGTGGGCCTTCTCCACCTCGTCGAACAGCACCACGCTGAACGGCTTGCGGCGGACCTTCTCGGTCAGCTGGCCGCCCTCTTCGTAGCCGACGTACCCGGGAGGCGAACCGAACAGCCGCGAGGCCGTGTGCTTCTCGGAGTACTCCGACATGTCGAGGCTGATCAGCGACTTCTCGTCGCCGAACAGGAACTCGGTCAGTGCCTTGGACAGCTCGGTCTTACCGACACCCGACGGTCCGGCGAAGATGAACGAGCCGCTCGGCCGGCGCGGGTCCTTCAGACCCGCACGGGTCCGCCGGATCGACCGGGACAGCGCCTTCACGGCGTCGACCTGACCGATGTACCGCTTGGCCAGCTCCTCCTCCATCTTCAGCAGTCGCGAGGACTCCTCCTCGGTCAGCTGGAAGACGGGGATGCCGGTCGCGGTGCTGAGCACCTCGGCGATCAGCTCCTCGTCGACCTCGGCGACGACGTCCATGTCGCCGGCCTTCCACTGCTTCTCCCGCTCGGCCTTCGCGTTGATCAGCTTCTTCTCGTCATCACGAAGAGAGGCCGCCCGCTCGAAGTCCTGGGCGTCGATCGCCGACTCCTTCTCCCGGCGCACGTTCGCGATCTTCTCGTCGAACTCGCGCAGGTCCGGCGGAGCGGTCATCCGGCGGATCCGCAACCGGGAACCGGCCTCGTCGATCAGGTCGATCGCCTTGTCCGGGAGGAAGCGGTCCGAGATGTACCGGTCGGCCATCTGCGCCGACGCGACCAGGGCCGGGTCGGTGATGGTGACCCGGTGGTGCGCCTCGTAGCGGTCCCGCAGACCCTTGAGGATCTCGATCGTGTGTGCGATCGAGGGCTCGGCCACCTGGATCGGCTGGAACCGGCGCTCCAGCGCGGCGTCCTTCTCGACGTACTTGCGGTACTCGTCGAGGGTGGTGGCGCCGATGGTCTGCAGCTCGCCACGGGCCAGCATCGGCTTCAGGATGCTGGCCGCGTCGATCGCGCCCTCGGCGGCACCCGCACCCACCAGGGTGTGGATCTCGTCGATGAACAGCACGATGTCGCCGCGGGTGCGGATCTCCTTGAGGACCTTCTTGAGGCGCTCCTCGAAGTCACCGCGATAGCGCGACCCGGCCACCAGCGCGCCGAGGTCGAGCGTGTAGATCTGCTTGTCCTTCAGGGTCTCGGGCACGTCGCCACGCACGATCGCCTGGGCCAGGCCCTCGACGATCGCGGTCTTGCCGACGCCCGGCTCACCGATCAGGACCGGGTTGTTCTTGGTCCGCCGGGACAGCACCTGCATGACCCGCTCGATCTCCTTCTCGCGCCCGATCACCGGGTCGAGCTTGGACTCGCGGGCGGCCTGGGTGAGGTTCCGGCCGAACTGGTCGAGCACCAGAGAGCTGCTCGGGGCACCTTCGGTGGCCCCGGAGCCGGCGGTCGCCGTCTCCTTGCCCTGGTATCCCGAAAGCAGCTGGATGACCTGCTGCCGGACCTTGTTCAGATCCGCTCCGAGTTTGACCAGGACCTGCGCGGCGACACCTTCGCCCTCACGGATGAGGCCGAGCAGGATGTGCTCGGTGCCGATGTAGTTGTGGCCCAGTTGCAGGGCCTCACGCAGGGAGAGCTCCAGTACCTTCTTGGCGCGAGGGGTGAACGGGATGTGCCCGCTCGGAGCCTGCTGTCCCTGGCCGATGATTTCCTCGACCTGAGAACGGACAGCCTCCAGCGAGATGCCCAGGCTCTCCAGAGCCTTGGCGGCGACACCCTCACCCTCGTGGATCAGGCCGAGCAGGATGTGCTCGGTCCCGATGTAGTTGTGGCTGAGCATCCTGGCCTCTTCCTGAGCCAGGACGACTACCCGACGGGCGCGGTCCGTAAATCGTTCAAACATCGCCAAAGCGCTCCTTGCCTCAGAGGAGTCGGACGTGCCGTGTAGGCCGACCCCCGTACATGCATGCTAGTCCCCGGCACCGACAGGCTCGCTCTCAGCGAACAAGCGACGACCTCCGGTACGGCCGCGAAGTGGGGATCACAAGGGAACAACCCCGCTCGGCGCCCCGGTGTTCCCGACGCGCTGAGTGTTCGCCACCAGCGAATTCATCCCTTTACCTTCCCGGTCAGTGACCGGCTCGCGCCGACCCGCCGGGAAGTGTCCACACTGTGAAACGGCCGGAATGCGGACGGTCCCGGCGCCTTCAGAAGGCACCGGGACCGGCAAGTCCGGAAAAACTTACTTCGCGTCGTTGTAGGCCGCGCGCACCTCGGCCGAGATCCGGCCGCGCTCGCTGACCTCGTAGCCGTTGTCCTTGGCCCACGCGCGGATGTCCGCGGAGTCGGTCGCGGAGCGGCCACGGCCGCGCGTCCGGCCGGCCCCGCCCCGGCGCCCGGAGACCCGGCGCCCGGCGCCGACATAGCCGGCCAGGGCGTCGCGCAGCTTGGCCGCGTTCTTTTTCGACAAGTCGATCTCGTACGTCGAACCGTCCAGTCCGAAGGTCACGGTCTCGTCGGCCTTACCGCCGTCGAGATCGTCCTCGAGAACCACCTGAACCCTTTGCGCCATCTTGTGACAGTCCTTTCCGCGCCCGCCACCGGGCACAATCCCCCTGCCGAAATTCTTGTTACTGATTTCTACAGCACAAACCGGCAAGTTGTCATTCAACAGGCGGAATGGGCAGGAAAGATGTGACTAAAGCCTCCGGCTCCGCCGACGCTACGCATCCGTCGTGACGATGGGTATTCATCGTGCTCATCGCCGGATCGTGGAAAGAATCGGCCCCGGGAATGGATTTGACCGTTGGTTGTGCTATGCAACAGCCCCGGGACCGATTCAGAAAGTTACTCCGGCCGGAGCAGCGGGAACAGAATCGTCTCCCGGATCCCGGCCCCGGTGAACAACATCACCAGCCGGTCCAGGCCCATCCCCATACCACCGGCCGGCGGCATCCCGAACTCCATCGCGCGGAGGAAATCCTCGTCCAGTTCCATCGCCTCGGGATCGCCGGCCGCGGCCAGCAACGACTGTGCCACCAGGCGTTCACGCTGGATCACCGGGTCGTTCAGCTCCGAGTAGCCGGTGCCCAGCTCGACCCCGTTGATGATCAGGTCCCAGGCCTCGACCAGGCCCGGAATTTCGCGGTGCGGCTTGGCCAGCGGCCGTACCGACTCCGGATAGTCGCGCACATAGGTGGGCTGGATCAGCGTGTGCTCGACCAGCTTCTCGTAGATCTCCAGCGCGATCTCACCGGCATTCCAGGCCGGCTGCAGCTCGACCTCGTGCTGCTCGGCGATCTTGATCAGCCGGGCCGTCTCGGTGGTCGCGTCGACGGTCTCGCCGACCGCTTCGGAGACCAGCTCGAATAGCGTCGCGTGCCGCCACGGCAGGTCCAGATCGATCTGCGAACCGTCGCGCGCGGTGACCACGCTGCGGCCGACCGCACGGGCCGCGTTCCGGATCAGCTCCTCGGTCACTTCGGCGATCGAATCGTAATCGCCATAGGCCTGATAGGACTCGATCATCGAGAATTCCGCCGCGTGGGTCGAGTCCAGTCCCTCGTTGCGGAAGGTCCGGCCGATCTCGAACACCCGGTCGACGCCACCGATCATCGCCCGCTTCAGATCCAGCTCGAGCGCGATCCGGAGCTTCATCTCCTGGTCGAACGCGTTCAGGTGGGTCGTGAACGGCCGGGCCGCGGCACCGCCGTTGGTCAGCTGCAGGACCGGCGTCTCCACCTCGATGAACTCGTGGCTGTCGAAGGTCGAGCGCAGCGACTTGAGCACGGCGGCCTTGGTACGGACCATCTCCCGCGCCTCCTGGCGCACGATCAGGTCGACGTAGCGGAGCCGGACCCGGGCCTCCTCGTTCAGCGGCTTGTGCTCGTTCGGCAGCGGCCGGAGCGTCTTGGCCGCCAGTTGCCAGCTGGTCGCCTGCACGGACAGCTCGCCGCGACGGCTCGTCACCACCTCGCCCTGCACGGAGATGAGGTCGCCGATGTCGACCAGCGCCTTGTACCGGGCCAGCTCCTCCTCGCCGACCTCGGCCAGCGACAGCATCACCTGCAGCTCGGTACCGTCGCCCTCGCGCAGCTGGGCGAAGCAGAGCTTGCCGGTGTTGCGCTGGAAGATCACCCGGCCGGTCACCGCGACCAGCTCGCCGGTGCGGAAGTCGTTCTCCAGCTCCTGGACGTCGTACTTCGCCCGCAGGTCCTTCAGCAGGTGCGTCCGCGGCACCGAGATCGGGTAGGGCTGCACCCCCTCGGCCAGCAGCCGGTCACGCTTCTCCCGGCGTACCCGGATCTGCTCGGGCAGGTCGTCCTGCCCGCTGTCGGGGGTCGCCGGGTTCTCACGTGGTTCAGTCATGGTTCAAAGGCTAGTGACTTACCGCCTCGACCAACGAATCCTTTGTCCGTACTACGTCCCTCCGGGCCACCAGGCCAGCCGCAACAGCCGCGCAGAGGACGGCGAGAACCCCGGCGACGACAAAGGTCGCCCGAGGCCCGAGCAGCGCCCCGACCACGCCGCCCAGTAGTAGAGCCACCAGGGAGCAGGCCCGCGCCGTACCACTCAATGCAGCCACCACCCGGCCACGCAGAGCATCCAGCGACCGGGTCACCACCAAGGTGCTCGTCGCCGCGTTGAGCATCCCGCTCCCGGATCCAACCGCCACCGCACCGATCACCAGCGCGACCACCCCACCGGCCAGGCCCATCAGGACGCAGGAGATTCCGATGGCCGCAGTACCGGCCAGCACAGCGCGAGTGCGGGCCAGGTCGCTCGCCAACCGGCCCGTGTACCAGGCGCCGGCGATGGCACCCGCTCCCTGGGCGGCCAGGACTAGGCCATAACCGGTGGGTCCGAGGCCTATCTCGTTCCGGATCAGCAGCACCTCGACCACATTGACGGCCTCCCCGACCAGGATGAACACCCAGAGCGCAGGCACGAGCACCTGCAACAGGTTGTCGGCGAAGAGGCTGCGCAGACCAGCCGTCATGGCACCGCGCTCCTTCGGTGCCCCGGGCAACGGGGTACGCCGGGTCCGCACCAGCCGGGCGACGACGGCCAGACCGAGGAAGGTCGAGGCGTCGACGAGCAGTGCGACCCGATCGCCGGACAGGCCGACCAGTACTCCGCCTGCCGCCGACCCGGCCAAGGTGGCCGCTCCGATGAGGGCCTGGCTCGCACCGGTGGCCCGGCCGACCAGGTCGTCGCCGACGATCCGTGGGATCAGGGCTGCCCAGGCCGGGCCCGCGACAGCTTGGCCGACCTGCAGTACGCAGACCAGTGCCAGGGTTTCCGCTAGCCCGTGGGCCAAGGCGATTCCGACCCCCGCGGCGGCCTGTAGCAACGACGCCCACACCAGGACGCGGCGCGAGTCGTACGCGTCCACGATCCGGCCCGCGAACGGGATCATCACGACGGTCGGCACCGCGAAGGCCAGCAGCAGGGCGGTGATCGCCGCCGTCGCCGAGACACCCGAGCCAGCGTCGGCGCCGGAGCCGGTGCCGTCGTCCGCGACCCGGAGCATCAACGCCACCAGGGCGATCGCGTCACCGGCGTACGAGACCGCGCGGGCCGGCAGGACCAGCCGGATGTCCCGGTGCGACCAGAGCGAGGCGACTGCCGGCGTACCGGAGATGTGAAGTGATTGCTTCATAGTTATGAAGTTAATGCTTCAGATCTCGGATCGTCAAGGGACCGGCTACGCTGTCGGGCGTGGCCGCGAAGAAGAAGCGCGTGGCGCTGACCGACCCGCGAGCGATCCGCGCCCTGGCGCACCCGGCCCGGCAGCGGATCATCGACGAGCTCTACAGCGGGCGGGTGCTGACCGCGACGGAGTGCGCGGAGCTGGCCGGGCTGACGCCGTCGGCGACCAGCTACCACCTGCGGGCCCTGGAGCGCTGGGGCATCGTCGAGCGCGCCGAGAGCTCGGCCGACGGACGGGAGCGCCCCTGGCAGGCCCCGGCCACCAGCCTGATGATCACGGGGCAGTCCAGCGGCGCGGGCCGGCTGGCGAGCCAGGCGATGATGCGCAGCAACATCGACCGGGTGATGGAGCAGTTCGAGGAACTGTCCGGCGACGACCCGTGGGACGGCGTCAGCGCGATGAACCGCAGCCGCCTGTGGCTCACCAAGGCGGAGACCGAGCAGCTCGACAAGGACCTGACCGAGGTCATCAACCGCTACCGCCGCGGCCGCACAGCCACCAGCCACCCGGCCGGCACCCGCCAGGTGAGCACCCTGCTGGCGATCGTACCGACCGGCAAGCCGCCGGCCGGCGATGACGCAGAGTAGTCAGTTCAACCGGAAGGACCCTGAAATTCCCCCGGAATAGCTCACAGATCAGCTATTCGCTTGCTCTGCGGTGCCAGGATGGGGGTATGGGGGCAACGACAATGCATGCGCTGGCGATCGCGATCCCGACCGGCGGGGTGGCGATCCTCGCCTATCTGGTGGTCGGCCTGGTGATCGGGGTCGAGTCGATGGGGGTGCCACTGCCCGGTGAGACGACGCTGATCGCCGCCGCGCTGCTGGCGTCGCAACACGACCTGAACATCGTCTTCGTGATCGCCGCGGCCGCGGCCGGCGCGATCATCGGCGACTCGATCGGGTACTTCATCGGCCGGAAGGCGGGTCGCGGGCTGTTCGAGCGGCTCGGCCGGCGGTTCCACCACTTCTCCGAGGAACGCATCGTCAAGGCGGAGAAGTACTTCCACAAGTACGGCGTCTGGACGGTCTTCTTCGGCCGGTTCGTCGCCCTGCTGCGGATCTTCGCCGGCCCGATGGCGGGCATGCTGCGGATGCACTACCCGCGGTTCCTGGCCGCCAACGCGGCCGGTGGCATCGCCTGGTCGACCACGATCGGCGTCGTCGCGTACAAGATCGGCGACAACGCGGACAAGATCTTCGGCGAGGTGTCGGTCTGGGCCCTGGTGGTGATCGGTGCCGCGCTCGTGGTGGCGTACGCGGTCTACAAGATCCGCAAGCGGCGCAACTCGGTACACCCGGCTTCGGCCCCGAACGACGCGGACGCAGTACCGGCTGAGTCAGCGGACGCTTAGAGCCAGCGTCTGGGTCGTCTTGCCGAGCAGCGGGCGGCCCAGCGACATCGCCTTCGGGATCACGAAGCGGTAGGCGAAGATGCCGGGCTGTGTGACCTTGAAGGCAACCACCGCGGTGCCGCGCCGCATCGGGACGCGGAGGCCGGCCCAGTGCCTGGTCAGCTTGTTCCAGGACTGGAACGTCACCACCGTGTTCATCGCCGGCCGCACCACGACGATCGCGGTCACCGTCTCGCCGCGCTTCTTCATCGCGCCGCCGAGGAAACCCGTCGTCTGGATCCGGGTCACGGTCTGGGTCAGCCGCGCCTTGCTGGTCGACTGCGAGGCGACCGAGCCGATCTGGCTGTAGTCCTGCGTCATCACCTTGTACGGCCGGCTGGCGCTCGTCACGACCGGGATCTCGTAGTGCCCGCCGGAGGTGGTCTTACCCCGCCCGGCCGGCGTCCAGCGCCCGTGCGGCGTCACCTGGGTCAGTACCACGACGGGCAGCCCGGACATCGTCGTTCGTTGCTGGACGCAACTACCTTCGTCGGCGCAGACGACCTCCTGGAGGATCGACCGGCCGCGGATCTTGACCGGCAAGCCGTACTGCGCAGCGGCGGGAATCGACGCTTCGGTCGTGCTGCTGCGGGCCGAGATCTGGCCGCCGACGGCGGTCGACCACTCGTTCTGGGCACGTAGCTGGAAGAGGTACGGCGGCTTGAGGTTCTTGACCACCTGCCGCATCGAGGTGGTGCCCGGCCCGGCGGTGCGCAGGGGTTGCCCCGGGCGGCCGACGACCGGCACGTACAGCTGGGTTTTAGCGGGCACGTCGAGCGGGTCGTGAGGGCTGAAGTCCTCCGGCGTCGGCGGGACCGTCCAGCGGATCAGGACGTCGCCCTTGCCGGCCGGGGTCGCCGACGCGCCGCTGGGGCGGACGGGGCCGCTGGTGTCGAAGACCGGGGAGCTGGCGAGTTTGCTGGTCATGCCGCCGGTCGACGTACCGATGCCGACGGAGACCTTGTAGTTGCCGTCCGGCGGGAAGGCCGAGACCGGGATCGCCCAGGTGTTGGGGGCGTCCGCGGCGACGAACTTCACGTACGACGGGCTGGTGCTGAGCACGCCCTCGATGGTGATCCGGTTCGGGGCGTCGGAGTCGGTCCAGCTGACCTTGACCTCTTGCCGGGTGCTGTCGGCCCATGCGACCGTCACCTTGGTCGGTACCGGATCCGACGAGCAAGCGGTCAGCAGGGTCGCGCCGATGACGGTCGCCAGGGCGGCCGACAAGACGCTACGGAACCTCACCATCTGGCCTCACCCAAACTCGTGGACGGTCGCGTAGACCATACCTACCGGCCTCAACCCGGATCCCGGCAGTAGGGTCGGCAGCGTGCGACTGACTGCGGACTCCTGCCGCGAACGGTTCACCGCCGCCGACCATGCGTACCTGGCCAGTATCAGCCCGGGCGACCCCCTCCGGCCGCATCTCGTCCCAGTCGTTTTCGCGCTCGCTGCCGACGTGGTCGTGATCGCCGTCGACCAGAAGCCCAAGTCGACCACCGACCTGCGCCGGCTCCGCAACATCTCCGCCAACCCCCAGGTCGCGCTGCTCTGCGACCGGTACGACGCCGACTGGCGCCAGCTCTGGTGGGTCAGGGCCGACGGCCACGCCCGGGTCGACGCCTCGGACCCGGCGGCTCTGGAGCTGCTGGCCGCGAAGTACCCGCAGTACCGCACCGATCCCCCACGCGGCCCGGTCATCACCGTCACGATCGAGACCTGGTCGGGCTGGTCCTTCAGCTAACTTGGTAAGTCAGATCCGAGGGGGAACTCAGATGGCATTCATCAGTCCGTCCACACCACCACCCGGCTTCCTGGACGACAACCGAGCACCGGCCGGTCACATCCCGAACTTCGTCCAGACCTTCGCCTCCCGCCCCGACGTCTACGAGGCCTGGAAGCAACTCAACGGCGCGATCAAGGCCAACATGGACCTCCGCCGGTACGAACTGGCGACCCTGGCCGCCGCGACGGCCCTGCGATCCAGCTACTGCAGCCTCGCCCACGGCCACGTCCTGGCCGACAAATTCTTCTCCCCCGACGAAGTCGCCGCCCTGGTCGACTCCCCCGCCCCGGACCCGGTCGACCGCGCCGTGATGGCCTTCGCCCGCAAGGTGGCCCTGGCCGCCGACACCGTCGCCCAGTCCGACATCGACGACCTCCGCGAGCTGGGCCTGTCCGACGACGACATCCTCGACGTCTCCCTGGCAGCCGCCGCCCGCGCCTTCTTCTCCAAAACCCTGGACGCCACCGGCACCACCCCGGACCCGGCCTTCAAAACCCAACTCCCCACGTCCCTCGCCGAAAAACTCACGGTCGGCCGCTCGATCGACTGATCTACTCGGGTTGGTTGTGGGTGGCGCCGTTCAGGTGGAACGGGGTGGTGACGCCTTCGTACATGAGGTGGGTCACCAGGCCTTGGGAGGCGTGCGGGAGGTTGTGGCAGTGGTCCATCCAGATGCCTGGGTTGTCGGCCAGGAAGCCGATTTCGTAGGTTTCGTTGTCCTCTACGTTGAGGGAGTCGGTCCACCAGGGGCTGCCGGTGGCTTGGACGCCGTTGCGGGTGAGGACTACTACGTGGTGGCCGTGTAGGTGCATGGGGTGGACCTGGCCGGAGGTGTTCTTGACGGTCATCGTGACGATGTCGCCTTCGGTGACGATGAACATCGGGACGTCGGGGTACTGGTGGCCGTTGATGGTCCACCAGAGGCCGGGTTTGCCGTTGAAGAAGCCCAGGCGGCGGCCGATGTTGTAGTTGAAGTGGCGGGTCGCCTTTGCGGGGTCGAAGGGTAGGGCGGCTGGTTTGCCGTAGGTCAGGAGGTCGACTCGGTCTTTTGGCTCGGTACCGGTTGGTGCGTCGCCAGCGCCGATCACCAAGGTGGTCGGGCCACCGCCTAGGCCGATTCGGACGGCTTTGCCTGGTGGCAGGTTGAGCTCTAGGTCGATGCGGCCGCCTGCAGTGACTAGGACGGACTTGCCCTCGACAGGTGTTGGGGCGTTGACCGCAGTGCCGTCTACTGCGACTACTCGGTACCCGGTGCCGTCTACCCAGGCCGCCATCGGGCCGTTGTCGGTGTTGATCAGCCTTAGCCGCACAGTGCCGGTCCCGGCGACTCGGCGCTCGCCGTAGCCACCGTTGACGGTTCGGACCTTGTCGTAGGTGTGCACGGCGGCCACTACGTCCGTCGGGCCGGGTGAGACGACCAGTACGCCGTACAGGCCCTTCTTCACCTGCTCATGCGACAACTGGTGCGAGTGGTACCAGTACGTGCCCGCGTCGACCGCCACGAACCGGTAGGTGAACGTCTGGCCCGGTTGGACCGCATCCTGGGTGATCCCGGCGACTCCATCCTCGGCGGCCGGTACGTCGACGCCGTGCCAGTGCAGCGTCATCCCGTCCGGCACGGACTCGTTGACCAGGGTGACCTCGATCAGATCGCCTTGTTTCGCGTTGATCTGGGGGCCAGGCGAGGTGTGGTTGAGGGTGAAGCCGTCCGTCGGGCCGCGGCCGGGGATGTCGAAGCGTTCCTTGCGCGCGACCAGCCGCACCGAGACGTCGGGCACCTGGTCGGCGACCGGCTTGAGCTCCGCCACGCTGCTGCCGTGGTGGTGCCCAGCCGGCATCGCGGGTCCGCCGCCGTAGTCGGCGTACCCCATGTCCATCGCCGAGAGGCCGTCCGGCACCAGGCTCTGCTGCCAGAACCAGCCGATCGGGGCAAGCACCACCAGCGTGGCCGCGATGGCGGCCACGGTGCGGCGATGCTTCATCTAGATGGTCGCCTCGGTGCCGACCTTTTGCTGGGTAGGTGCCGCTCGTCTGGCGGCGATCCCCGCGACGCCGGCCAGTGCGACCGCGTTCGCGGCGTGCAGGGCGCCGATCACCGGTACCGAGAAGGACACGAAGGCCAGCGCGATCTGCAGCGCGACCAGGCCGAACACGATCAGCGCCCACTTGATCCCGCCGTCGACCCGGGCGAAGAAGGACACGATCAGGAACAGGATCGCCAGGATCGGGATCACCATCATGCCGACGATGCCGTGCAGCTGGTGGCCGAAGTTGCCGTCGTAGTTCTTGTCGATCACCAGGCCGTCGTCCACGTCCTTGAGGGCCGTGAACCAGGCCAGCCCGATCGCCATCACCTGGATCAGAACGCCGAGCGCGATCAGATTCGCGAGGGCGCGATAAGTGGATTTCATGATCCTCCCCCGGACCACGCGACCCGCGCGCTGCAACCACGGAAGCCAGCCCATGGCCCCGGACCTCCCCGCCCGGGGGTCGCTGGTCTCATCGTGATCCTGTGACGCGCTGTGCACAAGACCCGGGCCGACGAGCCGGTACGAACGGAGCGTGACCGTCGGCTGGATTGCCCGAAGGGGCAGATCATTTGGGCTTCAGGTCTGCCAGTCGGTCTCTGGGCGGGTGCGCGGGCTGAGTCCAGGCTGGTCGGGTGGAGCGCGCCCAGGACAGCGACACCCGTACCGCCGACGAGGCGAGGTCGCGTCCGGACTCCGCCGAGCCACAGGTCACCGACTCCCCTGGCAACCAGGCACTCGCCGCAGCCGCGCCGTCCGGTATGTCCGTCGGCCAGATAGTCGCCATGCAACAACAGGCCGGCAACACCGCAGTAACCCAACTCATGGCCCAACGCCCCGGAGCCCCCCAGCCCGCCATTACCGTCCCCGGCCCACAACCAGGCACCGGCGTAGTCGGCAACCAGCCCGCCGGCGGTGGAGGCGCAGGGGCGCAAGGTGCCGGCGACGCCCCGGCAGCCCTCGCTGGGGGTCCGCAACCCGTCGTCACCGTGCCCGGGGTGCAGCCAGGCACAGGCGTCGTCGGCAACCAGCCCATCGGTGGTGGAGGTGCGGGGGCGCAGGGCGTTGTCGGCGGGGCCGGTGTGCAGCCTGGGGCGGGGGTGGTCGGCAGCCAGCTCGCTGGCGGTGAGGGCGCGGGGGCGCAGGGGGCTGTTGCGGCGGCCGGCGTACAGGACGGCGGTGGTCAAGCAGCCGGTGCTCAGGGGGCCGGGGAGGTGGGGGTTGAAGGGGTTGTTGTTGAGGATGGCCAGCTGATCAGCGGGGAGTTGGCTGAGCACGAGCGGTGGGCCTTGGGCTTTGGGGCGATGGGGACTGCCGGGAGCGATGACCGGGCGCGCTTTCTGTTGGAGATGACCGGGCAGGGGGCCGCGAGTGGGGCCGCGGGTGGGCTGGTGTCTGGGTTTGCGATGAGTGCGGTCGGGGCGGCGGTCACCCAGGTGGCGGTGAAGCGGCTCACCACGATGGCGGTGGCGCGGGGAGCGACGGCTACTCCGATCCCCGGGCTCGGGCCGGCCATCGGCGGGGTGATGGCGCTCGCCGGGCTGGCGTCCCGCGACTGGAAGTCGACCGGACAGACGATCGACAAGATCGGCCAGGGCACCGGGTACGAGGGCCTGGCCAACAATCTCGAGGGGCTCGCGGAGATCCTCGACGTCGCGCTCGCGGTGATGGACGTCGTCGGCGGCGTACTCGGCGGGATCGCGGTCGGCATGTGGGTCGCCTCGGTGCTGTCGGCCGGCGTACTGTCCCCGCTCGCCCTTTCGTTGTCGACCATCGCCACCGGGCTCGGCTTCGCCTCCACTGCAGTGGGGTTGATCATCAACACGATCATCCGGCCGGTGATCACGGCGTTGCGCGCCCTGCACGCGTTCGAGTCGCAGGGCGATCCCGCTCAGGTCGAGCAGCAGGGACAGGCGCTGTCCGGCGCGGCCGGCCAGGTCGCCGGTGCCTTGGCCGGCGCGCTCGCGGCCAAGGTCGGCGCCAAGGTCGGCGAGAGCGCCGGCAACCGGATCGACCGAGGCATCACCCGGATCCAGGAGCGCGCCACCGGAGGCGCCCCCAACCCGTCAGCTCTCGGAGCCGCCGGCCCGTCCTTGCACGCCGAAATGCCCGACACCCCCGAACAGGCCCCGGACACAGTCCCCGAAGGCGGCAAAGGCACCGCCCCACCGTCCTCAGAAGCCATCGACACAGTCCCCGTACCGACGCCAGACCCCGACACCCTCCCGCTCCCCAAGCCGGTCGACACCTCCCCGGACACCCACCCAACACCCACACCGACCGACCTGGCGCCGGACACTCACCCGACACCCGGGCCCGGCGACGCGGCTCCTGACACCCTGCGGAGTGCCGGTGGTGATCCGGTGCCGGAGGTGTCGGCGCCGCACCCCGTCGGCGAGGTACCGGATCCGGCGGCGCTGCAGAAGGTCAAGGCGGACTTGGAGATCGTCGGCGACTTCTCCGACGAGAGTATGAACGTGCTCGACCGCCGCAACCGTGGTGACGCCGAAGCCGGTGACATCGGCCGGCACCGGCATCAGGGTGCCCGCGGCGACGCCCTGATCTCCGAGCACGTCATCCCCGGCGCTCAGCTGCGCGACGCGTCGACCGATCCAGCAACCGGCGTACCCGACTGGAAGCGCAAGACTCCGGGCGGCTCCGACGCCAGCGACTACCGCGGCGCGACGACGATCGCCGAGCACGCGGCCGTCGCCGAGCACAAGACCCGGCTCGACAACCAGGCCACCATCGACCTCAAGGCCTCCGGCGGTCCGCAGAACATGGTCGACGATCTTCTGATCCCCTCGCTCGATCGCCATCAGCAAGCTGTCGACACGGCCATCGCCCAAGGCCAGATCCAGCCCGGCCAGGCCACCGATCCCACTCACCGCGCACTGGCCGCCCAGGCGGAGATGTGGGGCGCAGGCAAGAACAACCCGCCTGCCGACGTCGCCGGCCACAATGAGTACGACTGGGACGCCACCTTCAACGCCCAGCCGGCCCCTACCCCCTCAGCCCCCGGCTTCGACGGTACGACGACCCAGCCGATGCAGGCCGTCCACGCACCGGCGACCGCGCAGACCGGACCTCCGGCGATGACACGGCCGGACGCCATGGCGCAGTACAAGACCCAGGTCGCCGCCAACCCCCACCTCGAATCAGGTGTCTGGCGTGACGCCAACGGCGACTTCTTCACCATACAGGGCAACGAGGGCTCGGTCGGACGCCCGCCGAACGCCAAACCCCCACTGGAGCTGATCTACCACAGCCACCCGATCTCCCCGAATCCCGCTCAGCAGAACCTGAACACCCAGCCCTCACAGGCCGGCGGCGACTTCGGCGTAGTCCAGGGACAGCATGCCGCCGACCCGGTCGGGAAGCGACAGACCTCCGAGCTGCACTTCCCCGTGTACGACCAAAACGGTCGGCACGTCGGCTACGGCGCCACTACCTTCACCTACGATCCGACCAATCCACTGCCTCTCCAGGTGACGACGAGCGCCCCGGGCCGGGAGACCACAACCCAGCGCTACAAGACGTTCGCCGACTTCCAGCAGCGGGCCCAGGTAGGCGTCAGCGGTCAGACACCGCACGACAGGGCAGCGAACTTCAACTACACGGAAGGCCGGCTAGCTGCCGACCGCGCGGGAGCCCAGCAGGCCATCGACGCCCGGGTGGGCAAGACGGACCGAAAGGTCGGGTACGCCGGAGTCGCCGGTATCCGAGAAGGCCGCGACCTCGGCCGCCGCCTACTCAACGGTGCAGGAGCCGGCGGACGACCCGGTACGCCGTACACGGCCGCAGTCGGCCTACGCCCAGGTGAGTCGGTGGACGTCCCCATCAACCCGCTGTACCCGGCGCCACCGGGAACCAAGGCCGAGATCGCCGCACTGCGCGAGCGGATCGCACTGGACCGGGATGCACAGGCCGACCTCTCGCAGACCGAGAGCCAGATGGCCGCGCAGGCCGAGACCCAACGCAAGCACGACGAACAGCTCGGCCAAGCGGGTCAAACGGCTCAGAAGCTCGTCACCGGCGGCCAGGCCCAGGCGGCGGCGACCGCACAGACCCAGACGACCAACCAGCAACAGCAATCGACAGCCGGCGGGGCGATCGACACGCTCGGCAAGACAGCCCGCGAGGCCGGCGCCGTCACCACGCTCGTCGGCAGTCTGTACGGGTTCCAGGGGCTTGCGAACCTGTTCGGCTATCTACCCGGTGACCTGGGCGTCAAGGCCACCAACGCGAGCAAGGACGTGACCAAGCTGATCGCCTCGCTGAACCGGGTCCGCAACACAGAGGAGATGGCCGGCCAGCTGGAAGGGCGCAAGCAGGGAGTCAAGGCCGACGAGCAGCGGATCGGTGCAGTGGCGCAGCAGAACCAGCAGACCGCTGCTGAACTCGACCAGGGCACCCAGCAGGTCGCGGACCTCAAGCAGCGCAACCAGGATCGCCTCGCCGAGACCGAGGCCACCAAGGACCAGTCACAGAAGGAACGGCAGGCTGCTGTCGACGACGAAGCCGGTGCGCAGGCCAAGCACGACGACCTCGAGGCCCGCATGCAGGAATGGGCGGTTGCGCACCAGGAGGCCCGCCAGCAAGCCATTACCGCCGCACGCGCCAGACTGATGGCACAGGGCTACAAGGTTCAGGAGAAGCAATGACGATCACACCGGACAGCCCTCAGACCGACGCGGCCCGTACGGCGGTGGCGCAGCGCCGGGGCGGTGACCCAGCCCAGCTCGCCGAGGCACTGGAGACCTTCGCGAATGCGGCGATGGCCGACGGCGACCTGGCCGCCGCCGCTTCGGCCCTGGAGGAAGCTGCGTCTCTGTGGGACTCCACTAGCCAGCGCGAACGCCAAGGCAATTGCCTGCTGCTCGCCGCCACCGCTCAACGACTGCGGGGCGACCTCGGCGCGGCCAGGCTCGACCTGGAACGGGCAAAGGGGGCCGATCTCCCGTCTGCCGTCCGCTCGGCGTTCAAGGTCGAGGAGGCCGAGCAGGCACTGCTGCAAGGGGATACCGACGCAGCGACCGCCCTGCTCACCGAAGTACTGGCAGTGCTGGGTGACGAGCCGGCGCGGGCACAGATCCTCCAGCGCCGCGCAGCAACCGCAGTAGCTGCCCACCGGTGGCGAGACGCGGCTGCCGACCTCATGGACGCAGAGGAGCTGTACTCCGCCCACGACGCCCCCGATGAAGCAGAGGCTGCGGCACTCGGAGCAGCGGCGGCCGTAGCCAACGTCGACCCGGAAACCGCCGAGAGGGTCTGGGCCGCAGTCTCGGCCTCTACTCCCCGCGACGGCGGCGCTGCCGCCCAGCGAGGCATCATCGGCGGCCGTGTCGCCATGCTGGCGGGCAATCCGACCCTGGCCTTGCAGCGCTTCGACGCTGCTCGGCAGGGCACTCTGGACTCGGCGGACCCCTTCGCCTACCTAGCGGCCATCGCCGAAGCCGTCCAGGCGGCTGAAGCGCTGGGCGACGACAGTACGGCGTATGCGCGGCTCGCCACGGCCTGGGCCACCATGGGCGATCTCCTGGGCGCAGAGACTGCCAGGCAGCTCGTCCGGCCTCAGCTCGAGCAGCTGCGCGACCGCCTCGGCCAGGACCGTTTCAACACCGCCCGCGCCGCCTACGAACAGCGCTAGTTGTTGCGGGTGAAAGCCTGGTACAGACCGTGCAGCGTCAGGAAAGGCTCGTGGTGCTGGATCTGGCTCGACTCGCCGACGACGAGTGGGGCCAGGGCGCCGGTGGCGACCACGGTGACCTGGTCGAAGCCCTGCTCGGCGATGATCCGGGTGATCAGGCCGTCGACGAGCGACGCAAAGCCGAAGACAGCACCTGATTGCAGCGCTTCGACGGTGTTCTTGGCGACGACCGACCGCGGCCGGACGAGCTCGATCCGGCGCAGTTGGGCCGCGGAGGCGCCCAGGGCGTCCACGGCCGTCTCGATGCCGGGGGCGATCGCCCCGCCGATGAAAGCCCCGTTGGCGTTGACGACGTCGACAGTGGTCGCAGTACCGAAGTCGGCGACGATGCAGGGGGCGCCGTACCGGTTGACGGCGGCCAGGGCGTTGGCGATGCGGTCGGTGCCGACCTCACGCGGGTTGTCGACGAGCACCGGCAGGCCGGTCTTCACACCGGGCTCGACGACGACACTCGGTACTTCGGGATAGTACCGAGCAACAACATCCCGCAACTCGTGCAGCACGTGCGGTACTGCGGAACACACCGCCACCCCCGACACGGGGGACTCGCCGGCGAGCAACCCTTCGAGGAGGACGGCCCACTCGTCCGCAGTCCGGCGTGGATCCGTCCCCACCCACCAGTGACGCTTGACCGTGCCCTCGAAGATCAGGCCGACCAGTGTCCTGGTGTTCTCAACGGCGACGGCGAGCAACATCAGGCAGCCTGGAGATCCATCGCGATGTCCAGCACTGGCGCCGAGTGGGTCAGCGCACCGACCGCGAGGAAGTCCACGCCGGTCTCGGCGACCTCGCGGGCCACCTCGAGAGTCAACCCGCCGGAGGCCTCCAGACGCGCGCGCCCGGCCACCTTCTCGACGGCTTCACGCAGTAGCGCGACCGGCATGTTGTCGAGCAGAACCAGCTCGGCACCCGACTCGACCGCGATGATCGCGTCCTCGACGGTGTCCACCTCGACCTCCACGGACAGGTCCGGATAGGCCTTGCGGACCAGCCGGAACGCCTCCGCGACTTCACCGGCGGCGATCACGTGGTTGTCCTTGATCAGCGCCGCGTCGGACAGCGCCATCCGGTGGTTGCGCCCGCCGCCACAGCGGACCGCGTACTTCTCCAACTGCCGGAGCAGCGGCATCGTCTTGCGGGTATCGCGGATGATCGCCCCGGTCCCGGCCACAGCCTCGACCCAGCGACTGGTCAGCGTGGCCACACCCGAGAGGTGGCAGAGCAGGTTGAGCGCAGTGCGCTCGGCAGTGAGCAACTGCCGGGTCTTGCCGCGCACAGTCATCAGCACGGCACCTGCCTTGACCTGTGCGCCGTCCACGACGGAGTGCTCGATCTCTACCTCGTCCTTGCCCGCGATCAGCCGCACCACCAGTTCGGCGATCTCCAGGCCGGCCACGACACCGTCGGCCCGGGCCACGAACTCTGCGACCGAGACCTGGTCCGCCTCGACCGTGGCGGTGGTGGTCACGTCGACCCCGCCCGCCAGGTCCTCCTCGATGGTGGCCCGGACGAGGTCCTCGACCCATTGCTTGTCGAGCGTGTCATCCATTACTTGTTCCCCTCAGGTGAAGCTTTCGCCACGAACGTCGCGGCAGGCCGTGCCGAATCATCCTCGACCGGCAGCGTCAGGTCCAGACTGCCCGACCAGTGCTCGTCGTCGCGATCCGGGTGGTCCTCCCGCCAGTGCGAGCCGCGGCTCTCCTCCCGGGTGGTCGCCGCCTCGATCAGCGCGGAGGCCACCGTGGCGAGGTTCGTCGCTTCCCAATCGGGAGTTCCAGGCTGCTCGGCCGGCTGCTCGATCAGCTTGGCGAGTCTGTCACCAGCCTCCGACAGTCCGCTCGCGCTCCGGATCACCCCGGCGCCGACGGTCATCACTCGCTGCAACTCCGGTACTACGTCCGCCGCAACCAACCCTGATACCCGATGATCGGGGGCCGGCTCACGTAGTACCGGCAGGTGCTCGGCCAGCGACGCAGCGATCCGGCGGGCGAAGACGAGGCCCTCGAGGAGCGAGTTGGAGGCGAGCCGGTTCGCACCGTGTACGCCGGTGCAGGCCACCTCACCGCAGGCGTACAACCCCGGCACCGACGTCTGGCCGTGCAGGTCGGTCCAGACCCCACCGGACGAGTAGTGGCAGGCCGGCGCGACCGGGATCAGCTCGTGCACCGGGTCGATGCCGTGCGAGCGGCAGGAGGCGAGGATGGTCGGGAAGCGCACCCGCCACTTCTCGTCGCCGAAGCCGCGGGCGTCGAGAAACATGTGATCCTTGCCTGAGGCAAGCATCTGGCGCATGATCGCCTTCGCCACGATGTCGCGCGGGGCCAGGTCGGCCAGCTCGTGCTGACCCTGCATGAACCGCTTGCCCTCGTGGTCGACCAGGAAGGCACCCTCGCCGCGGACGGCCTCGGACACCAACGGCTGCTGGCCTTTGGCGCCCTTGCCGAGCCACAGCACGGTCGGGTGGAACTGGATGAACTCCAGGTCGCGCACCTTCGCGCCGGCGCGCAGGGCGAGCGCCATGCCGTCACCGGTCGAGACACTGGGGTTGGTGGTCGCGGCGTACAGCTGGCCGAGTCCGCCCGAGGCGAGGATCACCGCGCGGCTGCGGATCGCGCCGACGCCGTCCAGCTGTCCCTCGCCCATCACGTGCAGGGTCACGCCGGCAACCGCGCCATCTTCTGAGAGCAGCAGGTCGAGGACCAGGGCGTGCTCGATGATCCGGATGTCGGGCGCCCGCTTCACCGCGGCGACCAGTGCGCGCTCGATCTCCGCGCCGGTGGCGTCACCGCCCGCATGCGCGATCCGGTTGCGGTGGTGGCCGCCCTCGCGGGTCAGCGACAGGCCTCCCCCGGCACCGGTGTCGAATACGGCTCCCAGGTCGATCAGGTCCCGTACTGCGTCCGGCCCCTCGGTCACCAGCACCCGGACGGCCTCTGGGTCCGACAGCCCTGCCCCGGCGACCAGGGTGTCGTTCAGGTGGTCCTCAGGCGAGTCCTCCGGGCTCAGCGCCGCAGCGATCCCGCCCTGGGCCCACTGGGTCGACCCGGAGGCGACGACATCCTTGGTCACCACCAGCACCGAACCGAGCTCATGAGCCCGCAGGGCTGCCGTCAGCCCCGCTATCCCCGAACCGATCACCACCACGTCGACCGTGTCGGTCCAACCGGGTTCAGGCGCAGCCAACCGCTGCGGCACAGCAGGAGCAGTCATCCCGCGACGGTATCAATCGATTTCAGCGGAGTGTGATGGAAATGTTGTCAATGAGACGAGTACTACCTACGCGGGCCGCTATGAGCATGCGCGCCTCGCCTGGGCCGATCACTGGGCCCAGGTCGGGCGCCCTGAGCGCCAGGTAGTCGATCTGCACCGACGGGACCGCCTCCAGTTCGGCATGGGCGGCAGCAAGTACTGCGTCCGGCCCGTTCATCCCAGCCTTCGCACCGGCGGTCAGCGCTCGGTAGAGGACCAGTGCCTCGTCACGCTCGGTCTCGTCCAGGTAGCGGTTGCGTGAGGACAGCGCCAGTCCGTCAGGCTCGCGCACGGTCTGCACCGGTACGACATCCACGTCCATGTCGAGGTCGCAGACCATCTCGCGGATCAGCGTGAGCTGCTGGTAGTCCTTCTCGCCGAACAGTGCCAGGTCGGGCGAGGTCAGGTGCAGCATCTTCGACACCACCGTCAGCACTCCGGTGAAGTGCCCCGGCCGGACCTGCCCCTCGAGCTCGTCGGCCAGCGGGCCGGGATGCACGGTGATGGACGGCTCGTTCGGGTAGAGCTCGTCGCGGGACGGGTTGAAGACCAGGTCGACGCCCTCGTTCTTGGCGATCGCCAGGTCGCTGGCCAGCGTCCGCGGGTACCGGTCGAAATCCTCGGACGGCCCGAACTGCAAGGGGTTCACGAAGATCGTCAGCACCACGCTGCCGTCCGGCCCGACCCGTTCACGGGCCTCGGCAAGCAACGCCGCGTGGCCCTCGTGCAGCGCGCCCATCGTCATCACGACCGCCCGCGGCCGGATCGCCGCCGCCGCTCGCAGCTCGGCCTTGGTCTGGGTGAGTCTCACCGTGGTGCCTCCCCTGTTCGATCCCGCTCAAGCACCTCTGCTCGTTGCAGTACTTCGTAGAACCGCTCGGCCGTACCGCGCTCCAGCCGGCCGTCCGCCGTCGCCAGGTCCACCGTCGCCCGGACCAGCTCGGCGTACGTGCTCGCGGTGCGCCCTCGGAGTACTGCCAAGTGGGCTGCCACCGTCTCGACATCGCCGCGCGCTATCGGCCCAGTGAGCGCATCATGACCGGACCGCAGCGTGTTGTCGAGAGTTGCGGTCAGCAAGGGTCGCAGTGTCGCGGCCGGGTCGGTGATGCCGGCATCCCGTAGTACTGCGAAAGCCTGTGCGAGCAGAGTGGTCAGGTGATTCGCCCCGTGCACCAGACCCGCGTGGTAGCGGGCACGCTGGTCCTCGGCCACCCACTGGAGATCTGCGCCCAGCGCCTTCACCAGTCGCTCCACTACCGGCTTTGCCCGATCGGGCGCAGTTGCGGTGAAGGTGATAGCGCTGAGGTCCGGACGGTCGCCCGTGAAGGTCATGGGCGGGTGCAGCGCTACGGGGATCGCCACTGTCGGCTGCAGGACGGATAACCCGTGTGCGCCGGACAGGTGGACGACGTACTGCTCCGCTGTCAGCGGGAGACTCTGGGCGACCTCATTGATCCCGCTGTCCGGTACTGCGACCAGCACCACGTCTGCGCGAGCCGTCACCTCGGCAGGCGACAGGATCGGGACGTCCGGAAGGAGCCTCGCGGCGCGTTCCAGCGATGCCTGCGAGCGTGCTGTCACCCCGGTGACGGGATGCCCGGCGGACGCCAGGGCTGCTCCCAAGGCGCTGCCGGCCCGGCCGGAGCCGATGATGCCGATGCGTTCCATGTCCACTCTCGTACGTTCCAGTCCCCTGCCGGGGTACCAGACGAATTGATGCGGTTTCAGGACAGCGTAGTGCTCATTTGTGGGGTTGGGTCGAGTGCTTCGTCACAAGTGGGACGATGGGCCGGTGAGTGGACAACCTGACCCCTGGGCGGCGCGGACAGGGCTGACTGCGATCTTGATCGCGGTGCCGGAGCTGACTGAGTTCACCGACCGGTGGCGCTCGGTCTCCTTCTCCTCGGCGCGGCCCACGGCCGCCCTCACCGAGCTGGTCCCGCCGCACGTGACAGTGCTCGTGCCCTGGCTGCAGGACCCGTCCCCTGAGGACGTCCAGCGCCTGCAGGACGCAGTGGTCGACATCGAGCCGTTCGACCTGTGCTTCAAGACCGCCGGTCAGTTCCCCAACGGCACGACCTGGCTCCGCCCCGAACCCTTCGACCAGGTCCACGACCTGGTGGCGACCGTACTGGCCGCCTTCCCCGAGTGCCCGCCCTACGGCGGCCAGTACCCGGACCCGCATCCACACCTGACGATCTCGTCGTCGGACCGGGGCGGCCCCGGCCTGGTCGCCGAGGCCCAGGCTGCCCTCGAGGCCGAGGAGGTTCCAGCGGTCCGCCTGGACGACCTGACCATCTGGCGCGAGGGTGACGACGGCATCTGGCAGCTCACCGGCTCAGTTCCACTGGGCGGAGACCCTGCGCTGTGAGGTTCCGCGAGGCCTGGCAGGCGGCCCTCTACGGCCCCACCGGCTTCTACCGGCGTGAACGCCCCGCCGCCCACTTCCGCACCTCAGTGCACGCCTCACCCCTCTTCGGCCAGGCGATAGCCCGACTGGCCAAGCAGCTCGGCGCGACGCAGGTGACCGACATCGGAGCCGGCGAAGGCGAACTAGGCCGCGTACTACGTGACGCCGGCCTCCAGGTGATCGACATAGAACTGGACGACGACCTACCGTCCCGCCTGAGCGGACTCGTGATCGCGAACGAGTGGCTCGACAACCTCCCCTGCGAGGTGGCCGAACTGGACGAGGCCGGCGTGGCCCGCTACCTGCTAGCCGACCAGTCCTTGGGTGATGTTGTCGAGGGCAACGACCTGACCTGGCTGGAGAAGTGGTGGCCGCTGACCGAGCCCGGTGACCGGGCCGAGATCGGCCGGACCCGCGACGAGACCTGGGCCGACGTGGTCGGCCGGCTGGACGATGGCATCGCCATCGCGATCGACTACGGCCATGTACGGACCGAGCGACCGCCGTATGGGACGCTGACCGGCTTCCGTGCAGGCCGCGAGTGTGAGGTCGCCCTCGACGGCTCCTGCGACATCACTGCGCACGTAGCCCTCGACTCCCTCGGCGGTGAGTTGACTACCCAGCGCGAGGCACTGCAGGCACTCGGTCTCTCCGCCGGGCGCCCTAGCCAGGAGTTGGCACGCACGGACCCGTTGCGCTACCTCGCCGAGCTGTCGTCGGCAGGCGAGGCAGCCGAGCTGTTAAACCCGTCTGGCCTCGGCTCGTTCGGTTGGGTCTGGGCAGGCACGGAGTCGGCAGTACGGCGTGCTTCGCGGGCCCTGATCGCCTGAGCCTGTACGAGCGCCGCAGCCTCCTCCTGGTCCCGGTGGAGCGCAATAGCGTCCGTCGGCCCCTCAGGGGTGTCCACGTGGACGTTGGCGAGGCGTAGGCGCCGCTGGAGCGGTCCCTGGTGCAACCGGACCGACTGGGTCTTGTGGTGGAGCACGATCGACGTACGGCGGCTCACCCAGCCCCTAGTGGTCACCAGTACCTGGTCGTCGAAGCCGTACGCCAGGTACCGCCAGCCGACCGGCCGGAGCCACTTCGCGCGCGCCGGCGCTTGGTGCATCGGGACAGCGGACAGGTTGAAGCCGGGCAGCACCCGTGAGAGCACCCCGATCACTTCCTGGTGCGGACCGACCGGCAGCAGTTGGGCGCCCTCGTTCTCGTCCTCGCCGTCCCCCTTGGAGCCGGCGACCCCGGCGATGTCCAGGTCGACCCGGGACCAGCCCAGCAGCCGCCAGATCAGCGGTTCGGTGATCAGCAGGCCCTGCACGCGTCCCGGCGGCACTGTCTGCCGCTGGACGTCGAACAGCCCGCGCTTGGTACGCAGCCCCTCATGCGTCTCCGACAGCGTGAACCCGTGGTTGCCGACGACCTGCTTCCAGATCGGCTGCACGACACCGAGCAGCAGCGGCAGACCAGCGAACAGACCGGCATGCGCATCCAGCACGGTCACGGACACGATCAGTACGACCAGACCACCGGCACTGGCGAGCACTGTCGACGACAGCAGGGTGGCGCCGAGCAGTCGGCCGGTCGGGACGACCAGCAGCGGCTCGGGCTCGACCTCATCGGCCGGGTGCTGCTGGATGGCGTGCTCCCCCTTGGCCCTGACCAGCAGGGTCGCCCGGAGCTTCTGCGCTTCGTCGTACGTGAAGTAGCTCAGCCGGCCGTCGTTCTTACCGCCGCCGGCCACATCCATCCGCAGCTCGGCCATCCCGAACAGTCTCGCCACGAACGGCTGCGCGACGTCGATGGTCTGGATCCGGTCGAACCGGATGATCCGGGTCCGCCGGAACAGGAAGCCGCTGTCGACCCGGATCGCGTCGCCGGTGAGCTGCCACTTGGTGAACCACCACGACAGCGCGCCGAGCAGGATGCCGCCGACCAGGACCGCACCCAAGCCGATACCGGCGATCTTCAGGTTGGTCCGCAGGCCCTCGTTGTTGGCCATGGCGATCGCCGCGACGACGAAGTACCCCCATCCCTTCACGAACGGCGTCAGCGGATGCAGCCGCGCCCCCACGACCTCCCCAGCCAGTTGAGGCTGCTGAGCCAGCTCCTGAGACCCGGGCTGCGACGGCTCGGTCACAGGCCCCACGCCTGTGCTTGGCCGAGCGCCGACAGGCGGTCACGCAACCGGCTCGCCTCATCCGGATGCAGCCCGGGGATCTTCGCGTCGGTGGCCGGCGTCGCCGTGTGCAGCTCCACCGTGGCGATCCCGAACGACCGCTCCAACGGACCAGCCGCGACATCCACGAACTGCATCCGCCCGTACGGCACCACTACCAGCTGGCGGAACATGATCCCGTGGCTGACCAGCAGCTCGTCCTCGCGCTCGGCGTACTTCCAGGACCGCTGGTTGCGCCCGATCAGCACCCACGCCCACAGGTAGCCGAGCACGACGAGCACCACCGCCAGTACGCCGTACAGCCAGTCCAGCAGCATCCCGAGCAGCAGGAGTCCGGCCACGGCCAGTACGCCGAACATGACTGCCGCGCTGACCCGGCGTACCGCCGCCAGCTTGGGCGAGACCGGCGTCCAGCTGACATCCGAAGGAGCAAAGAGGTCGTCCACCCTCTAAGCCTGTCACGACAGTGTGCCGTGGGCGACGCAGGTTGAGCGATGTCGCCGTCCGGGTGCGTGCATCGGGGCGTTTGAGAAGCGTCCTCGATGCGGAGCATCGTGGATGATTCTCAAAGGTCGCGAGGTGCGTGCCCGGGGCGGGGACAGCGCCAAGCTGCGTCGCCCACGGCACACTAGGGGTCATGAGTACCGAACGTGTGGTGGGAATCGGGGCGGGTGCCGCGGCATTCGAGCGGGGCGGCACCGATCCTGGGTCCGAGCTGCCCACCACCGACATGGTGCTCAACATCGGGCCGCAGCATCCGGCGACGCACGGCGTACTGCGGTTGCGGCTGACGCTGGACGGTGAGCGGATCGTCGGCTGCGAGCCGATCGTCGGCTACATGCACCGGGGGGCGGAGAAGCTGTTCGAGGTCCGCGACTACCGGCAGATCATCGTGCTGGCGAACCGGCACGACTGGCTGTCGGCGTTCTCCAACGAGCTCGGCGTGGTGCTCGCGGTCGAGCGGATGATGGGCCTGGAGGTCCCGGTCCGCGCGGTCTGGCTGCGGACCCTGCTGACCGAGTTGAACCGGATCCTGAACCACCTGATGTTCCTCGGCTCGTATCCGCTCGAGCTGGGCGCGATCACGCCGGTCTTCTACGCGTTCCGCGAGCGCGAGACGATCCAGGCGGTGATGGAGGAGCTGTCCGGCGGGCGGATGCACTACATGTTCAACCGGGTCGGCGGGCTGAAGGAGGACCTGCCCTACGGCTGGCTGGATCGGGCGGGGGCGGCGAGTTCCGCAGTACGGCGCCGCCTGCCCGACATCGAGAACCTTGTCCTGGGCAACGAGATCTTCCGCGCCCGGACGGTCGGCGTCGGCCGGCTCTCCCCCGAGCTGATCGCCCAGTACGGCGTCTCCGGCCCGATCGCCCGAGCCTCCGGCGTAGATGCAGACCTACGCCGCGACGAGCCCTACCTGGCCTATGAGGAGCTAGCGCGCGACGGCGTACTCCGGGTGGTCACCCGCACCGACGGCGACTGCTTCTCCCGCTTCTCCGTCCTGCTGGAACAGGTGAAAGTCTCCCTGGACCTGGTGGACGCCTGCCTCGACCGCCTCCGCACCCTCCCGGCCGGCCCGGTCAACGTCCGCCTCCCCAAAATCCTCAAGGTCCCCGAAGGCCAGACCTACACCTGGACCGAGAACCCGCTGGGCATCAACGGCTACTACCTCGTCTCCCGCGGCGACAAAACCCCGTGGCGCCTCAAACTCCGCTCCGCCAGCTTCAACAACATCTCGGTCCTGCCCGAGATGCTCCCCGACACCATCGTCGCCGACATGATCGCCATCCTCGGCAGCATGTTCTTCGTCGTCGGCGACATCGACAAGTAGCCGGTACTCCGCGGCTGCCGCCGACGAAAGCTCACCGTCGACCGGTCAGCTCCGACCACTCCGCCGCCGCCAAGCAGCCGCCGCTGCCACGGCCCAGATCGCGAGCAGCCCGCCGCCCGCGATCTGGCCGCCCTTGCGGGCGCAGCCGACGTTGGCGCAGTCGGGTGGTGGGTAGGGGACTCCTGGGTTCAGCTCATGCGTCTCGTCCGCTGACACGTAGGCGGTAGTGGCCGGGAAGTCCCAGCCCTCCGCGTTCAGCAGCCGGTACCAGTACGCGTCGTCCCACGCCTTCGTCCGGCAGACCACGTTCACCGACGGCGACTGATACGGCGACGGCCCCAGGTGCCCGATCGGCACATGATCCTGGTTGTAGACGGT
The DNA here is from genome assembly GCF_040681515.1 of Kribbella sp. NPDC051718. Classification (NCBI taxonomy): domain Bacteria; kingdom Bacillati; phylum Actinomycetota; class Actinomycetes; order Propionibacteriales; family Kribbellaceae; genus Kribbella; species Kribbella sp. NPDC051718. The sequence continues at coordinate 966,218 of NZ_JBFAYZ010000001.1, forward strand.
GACCGTCCCCTCCGGCTCGTTCATCGTCACTGCCGGGAAATTAGCGTCCAGCCCCATGAGTACCCCTCCCCTTCCCAGCAGTATGGGAGGGAGGTCAGGAAGCTGCCAGGCCTCGGAGTTTGAGGTCGACGACGGTGGGCGCATCCGCGTGGGAGTGCTTGTCGCCGGCGGCTACCACGGTCGCGACCTCTTCGTCGATCTTGTCGAGGCGCTGGTCGATGGTGTCGAGGCGGCGCTGCATCAGGTCGACGAACTCGGCGTTCTCGACGACGCGGGCGCTGGTGATGCGGGAGTACTCCTGGGCCACCTGCGCGCGCTCGTCGCTGTGGGCGAGGCGTTCGATCAGGAGCTGGTGGCGGGTCAGGACGGAGGCGCCGATCGCGACCGCGACGGCAGCCACGGCGGCGGCGCGCAGGATCCACTGGTTCTGGGAGAACAGGGAGACGCTGACGCCGATGCAGATCATCACGAGCAGCACGTTGGCGACCACGAGAACCGTGGCCCTGGTACGACGGCGGCTACCCCTTGACCCCATGGACCGACATGTTAGGGGGTCTCGTCCGGGTCATCGGGGATCCGACACGCGCGTTCGAGCATCAATCCGGCCGTGACGACCAGCACAGAGATCACCGCCGCAGCACCGGCTGTGATCACACGGTTGCGCGGTCCCGAGGAGCTGACCGCGCCCAGGAAGGATAACGCGAACCCTGCGTAAACCCCGGTACACAACGCGCCGACGAACGCGCTGGCTTTCCCGATCAGCAACAGGAAGACCGCCCGGGACGCCTCGACCCGTTCGCGCCGGACCTGGATCCGCTGATGGGTGTTCCGGGCCGCGACGAACAGCAGCGCGGCCAGGAAGCTCCAGGCGACCAGCGTCAGCCAGGACACCATCGGCGCGACGCCGCCGCCGGACTCGATCGCCTTGACCAGGGTCCAGCCGATCGCCGCCCCGAGGACGACGATCGCGACCAGCAGCCGGTGCGACGTCGGCCGGACCGAGCCGGGGCGCGGCGGCTCCTTGCCCGCCCCCGGCGCCCGGTTCGGACCGGTACCGCCCGACACCACTACTGCAGCTCGATGGTGAGATCGTCGAGCTTCTTCACCCCGTCGCTGCCCACCTTGGCGAGCAGCTCGGCCACCGGGCCTACCCCGGGCAGGACCGCGTCGGGCTCGATGTCCAGCCAGGGCGCGAGCACGAAGGCGCGTTCGTGCGCGCGCGGGTGCGGCACGGTCAGCTCCTCGGACTCGATCGTCTTCTTGCCGTAGGTGATCAGGTCGACGTCGAGCGTCCGGGGCGCGCCCGGCTCGTCGTACTCCCGGCCGAACGCCTGCTCGACGGCGTGCGCGCGGTCCAGCAACGTGTCGACCGACAGCGTCGTGTCGGCCAGCAGCACGATGTTCAGGTACGGGCCGGACTCCTCCGGGCCGATCGGCTGGGTCTCGTAGACCGGCGAGACATCGACGACGACCACGTCCGGGGTGTCCCGCAGCGCGTCGACGCCGCCCTGCAGGTTGGTTTCCCGATCACCGAGATTGCTACCGAGCGACAGGATCACCTGCCGGATCGGCTTGAGGCCACCGCTCAGGGTGTCCGCGTCGATCACATAGGGACTAGGGGTCTCAGTCACGAGGATTCTCCGGCTCTGCGCTGCACGGTCAGGACAACGTCGTCGAACGGCACCGAGATCGGCGCCGAGGGTTTGTGGATGGTCACCGCGGTACCCGTCACCCGCCGGTCGGCGAGACACAGGTCCGCGATCCGTTGTGCCAGTGTCTCAATCAGGTCCACCGGGTCGCTCTCGATGGCCGCGTGCACCTGCTCGGCCACCAGACCGTAGTTCACGGTGTCCGCGAGCTTGTCGGAGGCCGCCGCGGGCCGGGTGTCCAGCTCGAGCCGGACGTCCACGACGAATTCCTGCCCGTCGGCCCGCTCGTGCTCGAACACCCCGTGCCGGCCGAATCCACGGATGCCACGGATCTCGATCACGTCCGGCGGCCGCACCTCAAGGGGCAGCGCGGGACCGCTCACTCTGCCTCCTCTTGTCGACCCCCAGACGACAGTACCGGGGAGGCGTGGTGGATCCACAACCGCCAGCCGGAAGTCGTCTTGCGGAAGACGTTGGTGGCCAGTGCCTTGCCACCGGCGAAACCCTCCTCCGGCGCCCCCTCACCGGACGACAGGACATTCTCCGTACACGTGACGTAAGCCACGTCTTCATCCACTCTTACCTGTACGTCGGTCAGGAAGAACTGGATGTACGGCGTATTGGCGAAGATCATCGCCCAGGCCCGCATCATCTCCGGGTAGCCGTAGATCGCCGCGTTGCCCGGATGGATGCAGACCGGATCGGGTTCCGGCAGCCAGACCGCCGCCATCAGGTCGAGGTCGCCCGCCTCGAACGCGTTGTAGAACGCCGTGTTGGCGTTCAGCACCACGGACTCCGCGGTCGCGGTCCCTCGGCGCGTACCGTCCGGCTCTTCGCTCATACCGCTCCCCACCGGCGCGCCACCCGTACCGCATCCGCACTCGGCGCCACCGCGTGAGCCCGGACACACCAGGCTCCGGCCGCGGCGGCGAGGGCGGAGACGGCCGCGCTCGCGTCGTCTCGTCGGACGGCCGGTCTCGGCTCGCCCGTCTCCTCGTCGGCGAGCAGCCTACCCAGGAACGCCTTCCGCGAGGCACCGATCAGCAACGGCCTTTCCAGTACGCCGAACTCGCGCAGCCGCCGCAGTACCTCCCAGTTGTGGTCCGCGTTCTTCGCGAACCCGATCCCGGGGTCGACCGCGACCCTGTTCAAGTCCACTCCAGCCTCACGAATCGCCTCCAGCCGCGCGGCCAGCTCGGCGACCACCTCGGCCACCACGTCCTGGTACTGCGCGCGCTGCTGCATCTCCGCAGAGTGCCCACGCCAATGCATGCACACGTACGGCGTACTACGCTCCGCCACCAGCCCGAGCATCTCGGGGTCGGCCAGGCCGCCGGACACGTCATTGACCATCACCGCGCCGGCATCCAACGCCAGCGCAGCCACATCCGCCCGCATCGTATCGATCGAGATCAGCGCTCCCTCGGCCGCCAGCGTCTCGATCACCGGCAGCACCCGGCGGATCTCCTCGGCCGGCGCGGGCCGCTCGGCACCCGGCCGGGTCGACTCACCGCCGACGTCGAGCAGGTCGGCGCCTTCGGCCATCAACTCGCGGCCGTGCTTGATCGCGGCCGACGGCTCGAACCACTCACCGCCGTCGGAGAACGAGTCCGGGGTCACGTTGACGACGCCCATCACCAGACAGCGATCGGGTCTGGGCAGGCCTTCGACATGATTCGGTGGGGCAGTTCGCACCCGACCACCGTAGTGGCCGCGCCCGAACTACCCCACCTAGGTACCAGGCCCCCATCGGCTCCGGGCTCCCGCCCGGGGCCGCTAACCCAGTACCAGCGAGGCGCCGCTAGCGGACAGCGCCTCACCGATCGGTTGTGAGTAGGACTCGTTCTGCTGTCCATGTTTGTCGAGACACTGCCCGCTGATCAAGGCGGCGCCGCTGGTGATTCCCTGCGCGTAGTCACCGGTCATGTTGGCGCCACCGGAGTCACCGGCCTCGACGCACGCGGTGTGCTCGATCAGTCCGCGGACGACTTTGTTGTTGCCGTAGTTGACCGTCACGTTGCGGGCGACGATCTTGCCGCAGGTCCAGCCGGTGCTCTTGCCGGACTTGCACAGGTCGGACCCGACCATCGCGTCGGCGGTGCCGCGGACCTGGACGTCGGTGGCACCCCAGCGCTCGACCCGGCCCTGCTGGTCCCAGCCCTCGATCACGCTGACCGTGCCGAAGTCGTTGCCGGGGAAGCTCGAGCTGCGGGTGTTGCCGATGATGTAGCCGTTACGGGAGAAGGACGGCTTGCCTGCCGTGCAGTGCCCGGCGGTCACGAAGATCCGGGCGCCGTCGCTGGTGGTGGCGTTGAAGCCCAGGGAGCAGGTGTAGCCGGTGTTCTTGTCGACCTGGTAGCCGCCCAGCAGCCCGAACTGCTCGTCGGTGGTGGTGACGACGCCGGGCGTCCGCCGGACCGTCACCTTGCCGCCGTTGGCCTGCGCCTTGCGCAGGAACCGCTTGGTGATCGAGTCCCGGACGCCCTCGGGCACGGAGACGACGACGGTGCCGCTGATCGGATCGACGTACCAGGACTTGACCTGGCCCGCGGTCGAGCTGAGCGCCACGTGGTCCAGCTGAGCCTGGACTGCGAACAGCTGCTCAGCCGTGTAGCGGACGAGTTTGGGGACGGCTCCGGCCTGGCGTACGAGAGCTGCGGTGGCCGCGTCGGAGACCGCGACCACGAGGGCCCCGGTGTCGTCGACATAGCTGCCGATCGCGCGCGAGCCGAGCTGGCCGTCGAGCGCCTGTGCCCGGTCCTGGACCTGCAGCAGCTGCTGGTCCGCCGTTGGGAGCTTGCCAACTCCGACGGGGCCGCCGGCCCGGTGCTGATCAGCCTGGGCGCCGTTCGCCGCGATCAGTCCGGCAGCCGTCAGTACGACGATCCCGGTGAGTGCGGCGCCGACCCGAAAACGCCCTGACATCCAATCCTCCTCACGCCGACGCCCTGCACCCGAGTCAGAACGCCACTACGGACCGTAGGCGTTCGGACACGGAATGTCCATGGGTAACGGCTTCGGAAGTTCAACGAGTCTGCCGCCACCGGGGCTACGCGGTCGGGCGAACTTCCTTCCCAGGCAGGGAGTCAGCCGACGATCAGGCTCATCGCCTCGGCCCGGGTGACCGGGTTGCGGAGCTGGCCGCGGACCGCGGAGGTGATCGTCTTGGCGCCCGGTTTCCGGACGCCGCGCATCGTCATGCACAGGTGCTCGCACTCGATCACGACGATCACGCCCCGCGGCCGGAGAATCTCCACCAGCGACTCGGCGACCTGGGTGGTCAGCCGCTCCTGAACCTGCGGCCGCTTGGCGTAGACGTCGACCAGCCGGGCCAGCTTCGACAGCCCGGTGATCCGTCCGTCCGTACCGGGGATGTAGCCGACGTGGGCCACCCCGGTGAACGGCACCAGATGGTGCTCACAGACCGACCAGACCTCGATGTCCTTGACCAGGATCAGCTCGTCGTGGCCGAGGTCGAACGTCGTCCTCAGCACGTCCTCGGCGGTCTGGCCGAGGCCGGCGGTGATCTCTGCGTACGAGCGCGCCACCCGGGCCGGGGTGTCCTTCAGTCCTTCCCGGTCCGGGTCCTCGCCGATCGCGATCAGCAACTCCCGGACGGCAGCCTCGGCACGCGCATGATCGAAGGTCGGCGAAGTCATTTCGCCAACATAGGCGATGCCCCGGGATCCACTGCGGATCCCGGGGCATCACCTTGTCCTCGCGGCGTCACTCACCAACAGGTGGGGTGGGCCCTCCGCCGTAGTTCGGGCCCTTGGCGGCCTCGTCCGGTCCGATCGATCCGCCCGGGATGACGTCCTGGAGCGAGCCGTTCTGCTCGGCCCGCGGCAGCGGCATCACCGGCGGCTGCTCGGACGGGACGCGGGTCGAGGACCCGGTCCAGGCCGGCCGCAGCTCACGCTTCTGGATCGGCGCGAACACCCGGGCGATCTCGCCCTTGTCCAGGGTCTCCTTCTCGAGCAGTTCCTCGACCAGCGCGTCGAGCACCGCACGGTTCTCGACCAGGATGTCGAAGGCCTCCTGGTGCGCGTTCAGGATCAGCTTGCCGACCTCCTCGTCGACCGCCGCGGCGATCTCCTCGGAGTAGTTGCGCTGGCTGCCCAGGTCGCGGCCCAGGAACGGCTCGCCGGAGTCCTGGCCGAACTTGATCGCGCCCAGCCGCTCGGTCATGCCGTACTGGGTGACCATCGCGCGGGCGAGTGCGGTCGCCTTCTCGATGTCGTTGCTCGCACCCGTGGTCGGGTCGTGGAAGACCATCTCCTCGGCGGCGCGGCCACCGAGCATGTAGGCCAGCTTGTCGAGCATCTCCGACCGGGTGGTCGAGTACTTGTCCTCGTCCGGCAGCACCATCGTGTACCCCAGCGCGCGACCGCGCGGCAGGATCGTCACCTTGTGCACCGGGTCGGAGTGCGGCAGCGCGGCAGCCACCAGAGCGTGTCCGCCCTCGTGGTACGCGGTCAGCACCTTCTCCTTGTCGGACATCAACCGGGTCCGGCGCTGCGGACCGGCGATGACCCGGTCGATCGCCTCGTCGAGCGCGAACTTGTCGATCTGCTGCTTGTTCAGCCGGGCGGTCAGCAGCGCGGCCTCGTTCAGCACGTTGGCCAGGTCGGCGCCGGTGAAGCCCGGCGTACGGCGGGCGACCGCGCGCAGGTCGGCGTTCTCCGACATCGGCTTGCCGCGGGCGTGCACCTTCAGGATCTTCTCGCGACCCGGCAGGTCCGGCGCGTCGACGGCGATCTGGCGGTCGAACCGGCCCGGGCGCAGCAGCGCCGGGTCGAGCACGTCCGGCCGGTTGGTCGCGGCGATCAGGATCACGCCGCCGCGGACGTCGAAGCCGTCCATCTCGACCAGCAGCTGGTTCAGCGTCTGCTCGCGCTCGTCATGTCCACCACCGAGGCCTGCGCCACGGTGCCGGCCGACGGCGTCGATCTCGTCGATGAAGACGATCGCCGGCGCGTTGGTCTTGGCGGTCTCGAACAAGTCGCGGACCCGGGAGGCACCGACACCGACGAACATCTCGACGAAGTCCGAACCGGAGATCGAGTAGAACGGCACGCCGGCCTCACCGGCGACCGCACGGGCGAGCAGGGTCTTACCGGTACCCGGCTGGCCGTAGAGCAGGACGCCCTTCGGGATCTTGGCTCCCACCGCCTGGAACTTGCCAGGCTCCTGCAGGAACTCCTTGATCTCGCCGAGCTCCTCGATCGCCTCGTCGCACCCGGCCACGTCCGCGAAGGTCGTCTTCGGGGTGTCCTTGGTGATCAGCTTGGCCTTCGACTTGGCGAAACTCATCACCCGCGAGCCGCCACCCTGCATCGAGTTCATCAAGAAGATGAAGACGACCGCGATCAGCAGGAACGGGATCAGCGTCGAGAACACCTGGCCGATGAAGCTCGGCTTCGGGTTCTCCACGTCGTACTTCTCGATCTTGCCGTTCTGGAACAGGGTCTGCAGATCGGAGCCGAGCGTGCTGCCCTGCCCGTCGACCCAGTGCGCCCGGACCTTGGTCCCGTCGGTCTTCTCGATCCGGATCTCCTGGTCCGGGTCGATCAGGGTGACGGACTTGATCGACTTGTCGCTCGACGCCGTGGCCTGCTGGATCAGTTGCACGACCTGGCCCGTGGGCTCGGTCTTGAATCCGGTCGAGCCGGTCAGGAGCTGTCCGATCACCAACACGCCCAAGAAGGCGATGACGATCCAGAACAGGGGTCCGCGGAAGATGCGCTTCACGTCCATGATCAGGGCAGGCGCCCCGTCCCTCCTAGCTCAGCAGGCCCGGGATAACGGGCTTGTGACGGTAATACCAGCTCAAGTGTCTCGTGTCGGGCAAGCGTGCCCACCACGAGGGTCACCGAACGACGGTACGACCCTGTCTACAGGCTGTCACCAAGTCCCCGTCCGCAGGTCCTTGACGGGTCAGCATGCCAGGGGTGGCGCGGAGGTCAGGAATAGACGTGCGGGGCGAGCGTCGCCACGCAGCGCAGGTTGCGGTACTTCTCCGCGTAGTCGAGCCCGTAGCCGACGACGAACTCGTCCGGCAGCTCCAGACCGACGTACTTGACCGGAACCGCCATCTTGGCCGCGTCCGGCTTGCGGAACGCGGTGCAGATCTCGACCGAGGCAGGCTTGCGGGACTGCAGGTTGCTGACCAGCCAGGTCAGCGTCAGCCCGGTGTCGATGATGTCCTCGACGATCAGCACGTGCCGGTTGGTGATGTCGGTGTCCAGGTCCTTCTGGATCCGGACCACACCGGAAGACTTCGTCCCCGAGCCGTAAGAGGAGACCGCCATCCAGTCCATCTCGACGTGCCGGCTGAACGAGCGCGCGAGGTCGGCCATCACCATCACGGCGCCCCGCAGGACGCCAACGAGCAGCAGATCCTTGCCCTCGTAGTCCTGCTCGATCCGCCCGGCCAGCTCCCGGAGCTTCTCCTGGATCTGATCCTCGGTGAAGTGAATCTGGGCCAGGTCCTTCTCGATGTCCGACGCATCCACGGGCTCAGCCTGTCACATGGCAGGGCGTGCCCGGTAATCCCGTGCCGAGTGCCCCGCAGCACGCACGGGGTTACCGGGCACGCCCCTTTGCCAGGATGAGGAATCCGCCCTTTCTTGCTGCTTTGACAGCTTGTGGGAGGTCGATCCAGCGTTGGCCGCGCCAGTCGGTGATCAGGGCGTCGACGGCCGCGATGTGGCCGGCAGTGAGGTCGTTGGCCCGGCAACCTGCTTCCAGCGCAGCTTGTCTGAGCACCCGGGTGCGGAGCGCTGCGGGCTCCTCCTCCAGGACCGAGACGTCGCAGAGCACTTCTCTGTCGGCATGCTGCACGGCCGTCTCGGCCAGGTCAGCAGCCAGTACGTCGAGCGCGTCGGCGTCGGCTCGCAGCAGTCCCGCAGTACGGGCCAGGGCCTCTGTCACCCCCGGTCCCAACGCCTCCTCCAGCACAGGCAGTACTTCGTGCCGCACCCGAACCCGCCTGTACTGCGGATCGTCGTTGTGCGGGTCATGCCACGGCCGCAGCCCCGACGCGATGCACGCCGCGGCCGTAGCACTCCGCGGCACCTCCAGCAGCGGCCGCCGGAGCAACCCCGCCGTCGGAGCCATCCCCGCCAACGATCGCGCCCCCGACCCACGCGCCAGCCCGAGCAACACCGTCTCCGCCTGGTCATCCCGCGTGTGCGCGAGCAGGACGACATCCGCCCCCAACTCGTCAGCCACATCCCGCAGAGCGTCATACCGAGCAGCCCGAGCCGCCCCCTCAGGCCCACCCTCCGTCCCAACCTCCACCGCCCGCACCACCACCGGCTCAAGCCCCAACCCCCGACACTGCTCAGCCGCCTTCTCAGCAGTCTGCTTAGAGCCCTCCTGCAGCCCGTGATCGATCACCACAGCCCCAGCCGTCAACCCGAGCTTGGGCGCTTCGAAGGCGGTCGCCGCGGCCAGCGCCAAGGAGTCGGCTCCCCCGGAGCAGGCAACCAGCACCGTTGTCCCGCGAGGAAGATCAGCCAAGGCAACTCGAGTCGCCTCCCGCACCCTCGCGGTGGCGGGGTGAAGCCGAGGCCGCCCCGCAGCCCGCTCCCCGCCGCCCGGCTCGCGGCCTCCGGCCGCCTCGCGCTCTGATGAATCAGGCGCCCGCCCGCCCGCGCTCGGCTGGCGGCCTCCGGCCGCTTCGCTCTCGACCGCCGGCCTCTGCTCGCCCGCGACCTCGCGCTCGGGTGAGGCCAGCGGCTGCTCGCCGGCCTCGGCACTCCCGCCCACGCCGGCTTGGCGGCCTGCGGCCGCCTCGCCTTGGGTTGACTCAGCCGTGGAGTCTGGTGACCCAGGCATCGGGGTTGGCGATCTCGTTCTTGGTGGGGAGGGTGTTGGGGGCGGTCCAGACTTTGTTGAAGCCTTCCATGCCTACCCGGTCGACCACGCGGCGGACGAAGGCGGCGCCGTCTTGGTACTGGCGCATCTTGGCGTCCAGGCCGAGGAGCTTCTTCAGGAGTTGGTCGAGTGGGTTGCCGCCGGTGCGGCGGGAGGTGAATTTGGAGCGGATGGTGTCGACGGTGGGGATGACGCTGGGGCCCACACCGTCCATCACGAAGTCGGCGTGACCTTCGAGCAGCGACATGACCGCAGTCAGACGGTCCAGGACTGCGCGCTGCTCGGGCGACTGCATCAGGTCGACGAGGCTCAGTTCCGCCTCGCCCTTGACCGAGCGGCCGAGCCGCTGGACGGCTTCACGGAACATCGCCGCGTACGCCGACGCGTCCAGCTCCGCTTGGTCGAGGAACAGCGCGATTTCCGACCGCAGGTGATCCCGCAGCCACGGCACAGCGGTGAACTGCACCCGGTGGGTCTCCTCATGCAGGCACACCCACAACCGGAAGTCCCGCGGTACTACGCCCAGCTCCGACTCCACATGCATCACATTGGGCGCGACGAGCAGCAGCCTCCCAGTCAGATCAGGCCGGGCCGGATCGGGCTCCGCCGGGTAGAACGGGTCGAACTGCCCAAGCACCCGAGAAGAGAGGAACGCCAGCAGCGCCCCCGCCTCGATCGCGGTGACCCGGGAGCCGACGCTGGCGGACAGTCCGCCCATCCGCTCCTGCTTCTCGCGCAGCTTGTCGGCCAGCGGCTGCAGTACCGTCCGGAAGCCGTCCGCGTTGGCCTGCACCCAGCCCGGCCGGTCCACGATGACTACGGGAGCCGTGGCCGAGGTAGCGGCCAGCCCGGTGAACTCACGCACGTGGTGCTCCGAGTCTGCGGCGAACTGCCTCAGCTCGGCGACCACCTGGTCCGCCTCGGCCCGACTGACCGCAGGCCCCGGCCGGAGCAGCTTGCGAGCCACCCCGATCGCCAGCTGCCAGTCGACCATCTCAGTCGCGGTACTACCTTCAGCCGTACTCATACATCGACCCTAGTGGCATGTTCCAACATGCGCGCGCCGTCAGCAGCCGCAGGCCGCCAGGGCTGAGGTAACCCGGTCCAGCGCCGCACGGGCGTCCAGAGCCTTGGCAGGCGGCGCACTGTCCGTAGCCACAGCGAAGACCAGCAGCGTCCCCGACTTGTCCCGGGCATACCCCGCCAGCGAGTGGACGCTGGTCAGCGTGCCCGTCTTAGCCCGGACCATGCCGGTACCAGTGGCCGTCCCCGGCCCGGCAAACCGCTCCCTGAGACTCCCGGTGAACCCAGCGATGGGCAGCCCGGTCAGCAGGTGCCGCAGCTGCGGGTTGTCCTCGGACGCCGCCACCCGCACAGCACCAGCCAGTACCTCCAACGGCACCTGGTTCGTACGGGACAGTCCACTCCCGTCCTCGATCCGCGCCCCAGTGAGGTCCAGCCCCAGCTTGGTCAGCGTCGCCCGTACGCCGGCCACGCCACCCGTATAGGAGCCACCGTTCTTGGTCGCCAGCCCGACCTGCCGCAGCAGGACCTCGGCGCCGTCGTTGTCGCTGTGCAGGTTGATGTACTCGACGATGTCCCCCAGCGTCGGCGAATCCACCTGCGCGAGAGCCTTGGCCCCCGCCGGCGCCACGGCCGCCTTCACCCCGGTCGCCTTGATCCCCACCTTCGCCAACTGAGCAGCGAACGCAGTGGCGGCTGCAGCGGCCGGAGAGTCGGCCCGCTTGGCCATGCCGGCCGACAGCCGCCCCTCGTTGACCCAGAGCGCCGACGTCCGGGCAGCGATGCCCTCGGTCAGGTAGTTCGGCTCCCACTTCGGGTTGGCGGAGGGCCCGGTGAACAGGCTGGCGTCATACCCGAGCGTGACGCTGGACACCCCCTGAGCCTTCAGCGCCTTCGCAGTACTGGCCGCGAGATCCTGCAGCGAGGCACGAACGGGGAAGTCCAGCTCGTCGGTCTGCCGCTTGGTGACCAGCAGCGGATCCCCACCGCCGACCAGCACGATCGACTTGCCGGACTGCACGACCTTCGTCGAGAAGCGGTGCTCGGGGCCGAGGGTCTCCAGCGCCGACACCGTGGTCAGGAGCTTCATCGTCGACGCGGGGACATAGGGCTTCGCAGCGCCGAGCGAGTAGAGCTCCTTGCCGCGGGACGCGTCGTACACGTAGACGCCGTGGTGCTTGCCCAGCGAGGGGTCGGCCAGCGCGGCCGCCACTGCCTTCGCCACTCCGGCTGCGGTCGGTGCAGCACCCTCGGTCTCGGCGGGCGCGAGCACGGGCGGCGCTGCCGTGGTACCGGCTGCTTTCTGCGACGCACCAGGCACTGCTTGTGCACTAGTGACCAGCCCGGCCAGAACACCAGCGGTCAACAGCGTGACGAAGACCGCACGGGAAGGACGGGCCACCGGGTCTCTCCTGTCATTTCATCGGTCGGAACCGTGACAGTATCTGCCGTATGGAGTTCGACGTCTTCATCGAGATCCCCAAGGGCACCCGCAACAAGTACGAGCTGGACCACAAGACGAACCGGCTGCGGCTCGACCGCACCCTGTTCACGTCCACTCAGTACCCCTCCGACTATGGGTTCATCGAGGACACCCTGGGTCAGGACGGCGATCCGCTGGACGCACTGGTCCTGCTGCCGGAGCCGACCTTCCCCGGTTGCCTGATCAGGGCCCGGGCGATCGGCATGTTCCGGATGACGGACGAGAAGGGCCCGGACGACAAGGTCCTCTGCGTCCCGGCCGGCGACCCGCGCCAGGAGCACCTGCGCGACATCCACCACGTGCCGGAGTTCGACCGGCTCGAGATCCAGCACTTCTTCGAGGTCTACAAGGACCTGGAGCCGGGCAAGTCGGTCGAAGGCGCCAGCTGGGTCGGCCGCGCCGACGCCGAGGCCGAGGTCACCGCGTCCTTCGAGCGCCTGAAGCGCGAAGGCGGCCACTGACCACCTGCCTCCGGGCAGCAGCACGACCCGCCGCTCGGTCCGAGCGGCACGACAGCCGCTTGGCTCAGTCCTGAGCCAGGCGGCTCAGCAATGCCAGCAGGGTTTTGCGCTCGCCCGCGCTGAGCGGCTCCAGCAGCCGGTCCTCGGCGGCGTAGACGAGCTGATCCATCTCGGTCAGCAGCTTCTGCCCGGCGGGCGTGATGGCGACGATGTTGCGCCGCCGGTCCGTCGGGTCGGTCCGGCGAACGACGTGTCCCAACCGCTCCAGCTCGTCGAGCACCGAGACGAGATCACTGCGATCGAACGAGATCCGGTCCGCGAGCGCCGCCTGCGCCGCGTCGCCGTCGTCGGCCAGGCTCGCGAGCACGTGGTAGTACTGCGTCCGCACGTTCGCCGCCGCCAGCTCACGCCGGGCCAGCCGCTGCCAGTGCTGGCTCGCCCTGGCCAGCTGCCAGACGACCCGATCGCCGAGGCGGTGCTGGGACGACTTCACGCTGCTCACTCTAGGGCTGACCTCCGTCATGCCTTATCGTAGGAAGTACCCATCATTTAGATCTCCCACGATTTGGAGCCGGCAGATGCGCGCGATCCGGTACTACGAACACGGCGGCCCCGACGTCCTCCAGCTGGCCGACGTCGCCGTCCCCGAGCCCGCCGACGGCCAGGTGCTGATCGAGGTCGAGGCGATCGGCGCGAACGCGATCGACACCACCTTCCGCAGCGGTGACACCCCTTGGCCCCGGCCGCTTCCCGGCGCGCTCACCGGTGATGTCGTCGGCCACATCACCCGACTCGGGTCCAACCCGCCTTCCGGCGTACAGGTTGGTCAGCGGGTGGCTGCCTTGTCGGAGGATGCCTTCGCCGAGCAGGTAGCGGTCGACGCCGAGTGGCTGGCCGCGATCCCCGAGGACACTGACGCCGGCGCCGCGACGACGCTCTCCATGCCGGCTCCCCTGGCACTCCGCTTGCTCAAGGCAGGGCGACTCCAACCTGGCGAGACAGTGCTCATCCAGTCGGCGGCCGGCGGCATCGGCCACCTCGCGATCCAACTGGCCCGAGCGCTCGGCGCCGGAACAGTCATCGGTACTGCGTCCTCCCCCGCCAAGCTCGACTTCATCCGCGAGCAAGGCGCCGACCTCGCCATCGACCTGAGCAACCCAGACTGGCCGGAGCAACTACCACCGGTCGACGTCATCCTGGACTCCGTCGGCGGCAAGACCTTCGACCAAGGCCTGAAGGCACTCGCACCACTCGGCCGGATGGTGACCTACGGTGCGATCAGCGGCGAACTCCCAACCGTCCACGCCAGCAGCCTCTTCGGCCTGATCTCCGTCACCGGCGTCTCCATGCTCGCCTGGCGCTCCGCCCGACCGGCCGAAGCGCGCGCCGACATCACCGAGGTGACCCGGCTCCTACAGTCCGGCGACCTCCACCCCGTCACCAGCACCCACTTCCCCCTCGCCGAAGTCAGCCGCCTCCACCAAACCCTCGACGCCCGGACAAACCTCGGCCGGCTGATCGCCACCATCTGAGGACAGGCGCCTACCAGCCGATCAGCGTGTAGGACATCGGTGCCGTGTGCAACGAAACCCTCGGCTCGAGGGCGGCGTCGTCGGAGCCCGCCTCGCCCAGCTGGACGGACCCGGCGACCGAGGTACCGGTGGAAAGCGGTGCCGCGGGCGCGGATCCGACGAGGCGCCGGCGGCCGATGGGCCGGACCATCAGGGACATCGCGGAGGCGATCATCGTCTTGCCGCGCAAGGGATTCATCACAAACACCCGTCCTGCACGCCGACGGCGGACACCGGCTGGTCTAGTGGATTCAAGCTGAACTGCCTCACGCAGTACCGGCGACAACTCAGGGCCGGCCGAAGAAGTCGGGCGCTTCCCAGTAGTAGATGCTGTCCGTCGTCACCGGCCGGCCGGGCCGCGGCGCGTGGATCATCCGGCCACCACCGAGATACATGGCCACGTGGAAGATCGTGCCGGGATCATTGGAGTCCTCAGCCCAGAAGATCAGGTCGCCGGGCCGCAGGTCGTCCTCGGAGATGTGCTTGATCTGCTCGTACTGCGCGACGCTGTAGTGCGGCAGTTGCACGCCGGCCTTCTTCCAAGCACCCATCGTCAGCCCCGAGCAGTCCCACGAGCTCGGACCGGCCGCCGCCCAGATGTAGGGCTCACCCAGCTGTGCGAGGGCGAAGTCGATGGCGGCTCGGGCACCGCGCGAGTTGTGCCCGGAGCCACCATCGTTACCGCCGCCGCCCTTGCTGGGCTGGTGCTTCTTCGGCTTCTTCTTCGAGCCTTGGTGCTTGTTGTTGTTCCGCTCTTCGCGAGCCTTCCGCGCAGCCTCTTCACGAGCCGCGCGCGCCTCGGCCGCCTCCCGCGCGGCGATCCGCCGGCGCAGTTCCTCAGCCTTCTTCGCGGCCAGCGCCGCGGCCCGCTGCCGGGCCAGCTCCTCCAGCCCGCGCTGCCGCTGCGTGGCCACCTGCACGGAGGTGTTCCGCAGTACGGCGAGCTGGGCGATCTGCTGCCGACGCTGCGCGCCGATCGATGCGACCGCCGACCGCTGCTCGGCCTCGGCCGCCTCGGCAGCCTGCTTGGCCTTCGCCGCTTCGTCGGTCGCGGCCTGCACCTTGGTGACGGCCTGGTCCTTCTGGATCTTGAAGGCGTTGGTGACGACCTGACTCGCGGTGTACCGGAGGTACGACCCCTGCATCGCCTGCGACACCGAGCGCGCGGCGCCGGCGGAGTCGAGCAGTTCCTGCGGGCCGTTCGCGGTGAACAGCGGCCCGAGCTTCGCCAGGTCGCCACCGCCCTGGTACGACGCTGCCGCGAACCGGCCGATCTGCTGCCGCTGAGCCGCCAGCGTCTTCTCGGCCCGGGCGGCACGATCCCCGGCGGCCTTCGCCTCGGCCTGAGCCTGCTGCAGCCGGTACATCGCGCCGTTGTAGACCTCACCGGCCTTGGCCGCCTGTACGCCGAGCTGCTCGAGCCGAGCCCCGGCGCCGGCGAGCTGCTGCTCGATGGCGTTGACCTGCGCTGCCTTCGCTGCGGCCGCCTTCTTGGCCGCGTCGACGGTGGACTGGGACGGAATGACCGGCGGCTTGGGATCAGCCTGCGCCGGCACGGCGATCAAACCCATGGTTCCCACCAGGGAGACCGCCAGCACCCCCGAGATCGTCCGCATCGGGTCTTCCTTCCGCCGAGCCCTTTTGGTCCATCTGGACCCAATACGTGACACTAGTTGCCTCTAGCCCCATTGGGAACACTAATCCCACTAATAACTTTGTTGCACCTGCGTGTCGGCTTGACAAACTACAAGCTTGTAATTCACGCGCAGCAAAATCGGCGCCCACCTTCGCAGGTGGACGCCGACTGTTGAGCCGAAAGCTATTTGAGCGTGAAGCTCGCGACGACCGGCAGGTGATCGGAGCCGTTCGTGCTGATCACGGCGGACGACAACGGCTCCACTCCCTGGCGGGTGTGCAGCAGATAATCGATCCGGGCGGTCGGGTTGTCCGCCTCGATCGTGTAGCCGGGTCCGACGCCGACCTCGGCCCAGGTGTCGCGCCAGACCTTGGTGAGCGTGGTGATCTCCGGCGCGGTCGGCCGTGCGTTCAGATCGCCGACCAGGATGGTCGGGATCTTCGAGTCGTCCAGCAGCTCGACGACCTTCTTCGACTGCTCGAGCCGCTCGGCGTTGTTGTTCGAGGTCAGGTGGGTGTTGGCGAGCCGCGTGTAGACACCGCGGATCTTGATCGCCGCCACCGACAGCCCGCGCTGCTCACCTGTCGGATAGAGCGGCAACAGCGTGTTCTTGAAGTCCTTGATCGGATTCTTCGACAGCACCGCGGTCCCGTACTGCCGACGCGGCTCTCCCGGATGCAACGGCGGCAGGTCGAGGTTCGCCGCATAGCCGTAATGCATGTTGAGCCGGGCCGCGAACCAGGCCGGCTGGTTCACCCAGTTGCTGCGCTCGCTCCAGTGATTGTCGACTTCCTGCAGCCCGACCAGGTCGGCGCCGGAGTTCTCGATCACCTTGGCGATCCGCTCGAGGTCCAGTACGCCGTCCGTACCGGCGCCATGGTGGATGTTGTACGTCAGCACCTTCAACGGGTGCCCGGGCTTGTCCGCCCGGTCACTGCCGCGTGAACTCGCATCGGCCGCCGTCGGCAGCACCATCAACAACCCCGCGAACGTCGCCAGCAGCCGGGTAGGAAGTTTCCGCATGACCCCATCCTGGCCGTAAACAGGCGACACCCGCACGAAGTACGGGTGTCGCCACGCTGACTAGTGACCGACACTCAGTCGAGCGACCGCGCCCTTCGCGCCCGAGGCCCAGCAGCCGGCCTTGAAGCCGTGGCCCGCGCACTCCACGCTGTCGAAGCTGCCGTCGTAGAACTGGGACCAGCTGCGGCCACCGTCCAGGCTCACGTCGCTGCCGGACGGGCCGATCGCAACCACGGTGGTCGGCGACCACGGCACGAAGGCAGAGCCGCTGCGATACCCCTTCGGCGCCTTGTCCGCCGCGACGAGCTTCCAGCTGCGTCCACCGTCCGTGGTGATGGAGGCCGCCTTGACCGCCTCCGTCGGCTTCTCGAAGTCACCGCCGACCGCGACTCCGAACAGCGGGCCACGGAACGCCAGGCTGAAGATCCCGGCAGCTCCACCACTGGCCATCGGAGAGTCCGTCACCTTCCAGGTCCGGCCGCCGTTGTCAGTCCGGAACACCCGCGGCACCGCACCCCCGCCGGTCGCGAACCACGCCGTCCGGCCCGGGCCGGCAACCAAACAGGTCCCGCTCGCGGCGAAGGCGAACTCACCCGGCAACGCCGCCGGCATCCCCTTGGTCGACTGGACCTTCCACGACTTGCCACCGTCGGCGGTCGCGGCGATCCGGAACTTGCCGTCCACCGGGTCGCTCAAGGCGAGTCCGTCGCGGGAGTTGTTGAAGTCCAGGCAGTCGTAGAACGCAGTCGGCTCGGTGTTGCGGAACGCCTCGGACCAATGCTTGCCGCCGTCGGCGGTCCGGTAGATCCGCGAATCCTCGCCGACACCGATCGCCAGGATCACCGCGTGCTTCGCATCGAACGCCTCGACATCGCGGAACAACAGCGTCTGTCCGGGCGGACTCACGTTCTCCCAATGACGCCCGCCGTCGACAGTACGAAGTACTTGCCCCGCACTCCCCGCAACCCACGCGACGTCCTTGTTCACCGCCGCCAGCCCACGAAACTGCGAAGCACTCCCAGTGGGCTTCAGATCCCACTTGTACTTCGGCCCATGCTGCCCGGTCGCTTGCGCCGGTACGAGCTGGGACATCGCGAGCAGAACTCCAGCCGCAAGCGCGGCCATGCGCAGGGTCTTCATGCCGGGAAACGTAATACACCGACCCGACAGAACAGAAGGACCGAACTTGCCAACGGTGTTTCAGTGGCTGTCGGTCGCCAGGTCTCGACGGTCGGTCACGTAGGGCTGGTGTTGTTCGGGTGGCACTGCGGTGAGGGACTGTGGATCCGTGGTGCCGTGGTGAGGGACTGTGGTTCGCGGTCTCCGCTGCGGGAGTGTCCTAGTCATGGCACTGGGAGTAAAGAGCGCTTCGCGCCCCTTCGGGGTCGAACAAGTTCGACTCTTGACACCCAGCACCACGACCAGTGAAGGACGCAGCTATCGGGATCCCGCGGAGGAGTCCGAGCCAAGGGAGTACTTGGGCAGGGCGGGTCGTGTTGCGGGTGCCGATGGCAAGGTCGGTCGGGTGGCGGGGTGAGGTCTGGCATGGCGGGGCGTGTTGCGGGGTGATGGCGGCAAGGCGGCTGGATTTGGTTGCTGGGGGCAACGGGCGGACGTGGGCGCATACACAACTCGGCGAGCAAGCGTTTACCTCGGCGTGTCGGGATGGTTCCCGGGACTTGTGCATGCTTGGTGATCCGGGGCGGGCTGGTTGGGGAGGGAAATAAGGAGGTTGGGAGGGCTTTACCCCAGAATCGGGCTACTATCCGCCCGGGCTCCGGAGAGGATCCTCCCCAACCCCGGACAGCGGGGCAGGACAGGCGTCTCGGCGCGCACGGTGCTGTCATACCGCGATGAACCGCCAACCTGCGCCCGAAGTACCGGAAAGCTCCGGTACTTCGGACGCAGTGCGTAATCGGTCAGCTCAGTTTGAAGGACTGGGTGGCGCCTCCATTGCAGGTCAGTTGGACCAGTTGGGTGCTGTCGGCGGTGGAGCCGCCGGGGACGGTCAGGCATTTGCTGCTGAGGCGGCTGACGAAGTGGAAGTAGCCGCTGCCTTCCGAGACCGCCTGCCACTGCTGGTTCGTGCCGTTGCTATAGGTCCACAGTTGCAGGCCGGCGTTGTCGGCCGAGGACACTCCCGTCACGTCGATCACCTTGGTGGCGTCGCTGTGATTGTTGACGCGGGTGAAGCCGCCCGAGGTCGGCTGGAACTGGAACTGCTGGGCCAGCGTGCCGTTGCAGGTGTACTGCTGGATGACAGTGCCGTTGGCGGTACCGGCCGCGCGGGCGTCGATGCACTTGCCGTTGCCCTTGTTGGCGGCGGAGTACCAGGCGTTGGCGTCCGGCTGGTCGACCGGCGGGACGGTCGTACCGCCGCCACCGAGCCACTTGATGGCGTCCATCAGGAACTGGTTCTGCGCCGGGCTGTCGAAGGTCGACGAGGTCCGGGTGTTGGTCTGGTAGTTCATCGCGTTGTGGCCGAAGTTGGCATAGATCACCTTGTAGTTCTTGTTCGTCCACACGATCGGGTAGTAGCCGCTGGTCCAGACCTGCGTCGTACCGACCGGGAAGCTGGACGGGTCGATCGACGCCAGCACCTGGATGTTCGGGTTGTTGCGCAGGTCGTTCTGCCAGCTGTACCACTCACTGACCGACGAGCGGAACGTCGCCGGGGTGTTGGCCAAAGCCGGGTGCGACCGGTTCTCAGCCTTCAGGGTGACCGCGGTCGGCAGCCAGGTGTTGCTGACGAACCGGCCGGTGCCGAGCAGGGTGTTGTTGAACCACGGCCAGCCACCGGAGGCGTCGTTGTAGTTCGAGACGTGGAAGCCCAGGAAGCCACCGCCGTTCTCGATGTAGCGCTGGAACCCGGTTCGCTGGGCGTCGCTGTGCGGCGAGTCGTCCAGGAACATCACCACCGCGGCCTGCGCGGTGGTCAGGGTGTTCAGCCGGTCCCAGTTGTTCGTCTGCTCGTAGGTGAAGCCGTTCTGAGCGCCGAACTGCGGGAACCGGACCGCCGCCTCCTTCTCGAAGTCGATGTGCGCGGCATCGTAGGTTCCGCTGTAGAACGCGAGCACTTTGAAGGTCGCGTCGACCTGGTCGGGTGCGGCCACCCGGGCGAACGCGCTGGCTGAGGTCAGGCTCAGACAGGCGACCACCAGGAGGGCCAGTAGTCGGGCAATACTGCTCTTGCGGACCATGTGCATGGGGGCGGGTCCTTCCGTGAATTACTACTTCAATGGGCGATAACGAAGTCCGTATCCGAACGGAAACAGCGGCGTCTGCCCGTCGCCGACGTTGATGGGTTGTTGCGCGGCGCTCTTCATCCACGTCACCGGCAGCTGGCCGGTCGGGAAGTAGTCGCCGAACAGGACGTCGGCGACGCCCTGGCCTTCGGTGCCCGGCAGCCAGGCGGCGATCAGCCCGGCCCAGTCGGGCAGCTGCGCTGCGATGTCGAGCGGCCGGCCGGAGACCAGTACGACGACCACCGGTACGCCGGTCGCCTTCAACCGGGCCAGCGTGTCGAGGTCGGCCTGGTCGAGTCCCATCGACGCGGGCCGGTCGCCCTTGCCCTCGGCGTACGGGGTCTCGCCGATCACCGCGACAGCGACGTCGTACGAGTCGTCGATCCCGGTCGCATCCTTGCTGTAGGCAACGGTCGTCGACGGTGCCGCCGAGTGCCGGATGCCTTCCAGGATGGTGGTTCCGGGGGTGACCGGGCCGCTCGCGCCCTGCCAGCCGACGGTCCAGCCGCCGGACTGGTTGCCGATGTCGTCGGCGTTCTTGCCGGCCACGAAGATCTTCTGGTTCGCCTTCGCCAGCGGCAGCACGCGGCCGGCGTTCTTCAGCAGCACCTGCGATTCGCGGACCGCCTGGCGGGCCAGGTCGCGGTGTTCCTTGCTGCCGATGGTGTCGAGGAAAGTGCGATCGGTGTACGGGTGCTCGAACAACCCGAGCTCGAACTTCTTGGTCAGGATCCGCCGGTTGGCGTCGTCGATCCGGGCCTGCGGGATCCGGCCGGCCTGTACTTCGGCGCGCAGCGTGTCGATGAACTGCTTCCAGGCGAACGGCACCATCACCATGTCCATGCCCGCGTTGATCGACGCGGTCACCTCGGCCGGCGTGAACCCGGACTGGCCGTCGATCTTGTCGATCCCGTTGTAGTCCGAGACGACGATCCCGTCGAAGCCCAGCTCACCCTTCAGCACGTCGTTGATCAGGTAGCCGTTCGCGTGCATCTTGACCGAGTTGAAGCTGCTGTAGGAGATCATCACCGAGCCGACACCGCGGCGGACGGCCTCCTTGAACGGCGGCAGGTGGATCGCCCGCAGCTCGGCCTCGCTGATGTTCGTCTCGCCCTGGTCCTTGCCGCCGACCGTGCCACCGTCACCGACGTAGTGCTTGGCGGTCGCGAGTACCGATCCCGGATCGGACAGGGACTTGCCCTGCATCCCGTTGATGATCGGGGCCATCGTCCGGGCGAGCATCGGCAGTTCGCCGAACGACTCGTACGTCCGGCCCCAGCGGTCGTTGCGCGCCACGCACAGGCACGGCGCGAAGTTCCAGTCGATGCCGGTACCGGAGACCTCCTCGGCCGTCGCCCGGCCGATCTTCTCGGCGAGCGCTCCGTCCCGGGTCGCGCCGAGCCCGATGTTGTGCGGGAAGATCGTCGCGCCCTTGACGCCGTTGTGCCCGTGCACCGCGTCGACCCCGTAGATCAGCGGGATCCCGAGCGGCGACGACAACGCGGTCCGCTGGAACCCGTCGTACATGTCCGCCCAGGTCTCCGGCGTGTTCGGCGTCGGCTGCGAACTCCCGCCGGACAGCAACGACCCGAGCCCGTACGTCGCCACGTCGGCCGGGTTGGTGATCCCCAGCCGCTCGGCCTGGATCATCTGGCCGAGCTTGTCGTCCAGCGTCATCCGCGCCATCAGGTCCTGCACGCGCGCCGTCACCGGTTGCGCCGCGTCCTTGTACAACGGCATTTCAGCCGGAACCGGCGAGGCCGGCGCAGGCGCGGGAACAGCCAGGACCAGCGCTCCGGTGAGGAGGCCGACGAGGGCAGGCAACAGCTTCCGAGCGGGCATTGGGCGGATCCCCTCAGTGAGCGCGGTGTTACGTAGGGTTCAGAAATTCAGGGCTTAAATTAACCCACGACTGAACCCCCGTAAAGACTTCGGCAAGCCTTTTCCGAAAAGACTCTCAGTTTTCCGCGCCGAGCAGCTGCTGGCTGCCGAGCACGGAGAGCAGTTCGAGCCGCTCGGCGCTCTCGCTTCCCGGTTCCGCGGTGAAAATGATCAGCGTCTGCTGCTGGTCCCGGTTGTCGATCACTTCGCAGTACAGCTCCAGCGCGCCGACCACCGGATGCTGGAACCGCTTGGTCTGACTGTGCGGAGGGACGACCTCATGGGTCTCCCAGATCGCGGCGAACTCCGGGCTCAGTCCCTCCAGCGTGTGCGCGATCGAGGCGGCGTACGACTTCGGCCCGTCGGCCGTGACGACCGCGCGCAGCATCGAGACCAGGAGCCGGCTGTGCTTGCTCAGCTCGGGGTCCTGGTAGAGCGCCCGCGACTCCGGGTGGACGAACCAGCGGTAGACCTCGCTGCGCTCCATCCCGTCGTAGTTGGTCTGCTCGCCCGCGAAGGCGACATGCGCGGGCGTCTGGGCGACCGTCTCGCCGCAGCGATTCAGCAGCAGCGCCGGGGTGTCATGCAGCCGATCCATGATCCGCAGCATCCCGGGGTCGACGTGACAGGCACGCGTCGTGCGCGGCGGCGTACCGTGGCCGGCCAGCACGAAGAGGTGGTCGCGCTCGTCGAGCGTCAGCCGCAGCGCGCGGGCGATCGCCCCGAGCATCTCGACCGAGGGTTGTGGACCACGGCCGCCCTCGAGCCGGCTGTAGTAGTCGGTCGACATCGAGGCGAGTGACGCGACCTCCTCGCGGCGCAGCCCCGGCGTACGGCGCCGTCGGCCGCGCGGCATCCCGACGTCCTCGGGCTGCAGCGCCTCCCGGCGTTTGCGGAGGAAATCGGACAGATCGGCGTACTCCATGTCTCCAGTGTGGCGAACTCACCGGAGTTATCCACTGCTTGCCGAGCAGTGGCTGAACCGAGCCTGGTTGCCCGGTCTTCGAAGCTCAAGGCTGGAGCCATGAAAACGACAGGGAACACGATCTTCATCACCGGCGGTACTTCGGGACTCGGGCTGGGCCTGGCGTTGCGCTGGCACGCCCTCGGCAACCACGTGATCATCGGCGGCCGCCGCAAGGAACTGCTCGACCAGATCGCGACCCAGCACCCCGGCATCGACACGGTCGTCCTGGACGTCGACGACCCGGCCTCGATCCAGTCGGCGTACGACGAGGTCACCACCCGCTACCCCGACCTCAACGCGATCCTGACCATGTCCGGCATCATGCGCCCGGAGAACCTGCTCGACCCCAGCCATGTCGAGACGGCCGAGGCAACCATCACCACCAACCTGCTCGGCACGATCCGCACGATCGCCACCTTCACCCCGTGGCTCGCGACGAAGCCGGACGCGACGATCCTGACGGTGTCGTCGGGCCTGGCGTTCGTACCGCTGAGCTACACCCCGACCTACAACGCGACCAAGGCCGCCATCCACAGCTACACCCAGACCCTGCGGCTGCAGCTCGCCGGCACCGGCATCCAGGTGATCGAACTGATCCCGCCGTCCGTCCGGACCGCGCTGATGCCCGGCCAGGAAACCGCCGACCACGCCCAGCCGCTCGACGAGTACCTGACCGACACCATCGACATCCTGCTCACCGAGCCCGACGTCACCGAGGTCGTCATCGACCGGGTCAAGTTCCTCCGCAACGCCGAACCCGAAGGCCGCCTCCCCGAAACAATCGCGGCCCTCAACAGCCACTAGTCGGCAAGCGCCTGCTCAATCCGCTCCACCTTGGCGGTGAGTTGGCCGGTGTAACCCGGCCGGATGTCAGCCTTCAACACCAGGCTGACGCGAGGTGAGACGGCGGTGACGGCCTCGACGGCCTGTTTCACCACCGCCATCACCTCGTCCCACTCCCCCTCGATGTTGGTGAACATCGCGTTGGTCTCGTTCGGCAGGCCGGAGGCGCGAACGATGCGGACCGCCTCGGCGACCGCCTCGCTCACGCCACCGGTCTCGTCCCCGGCAGCCGGGCTGATGCTGAATGCAACGATCATGCCTTCAGCCTAGATGTCGTCCTGTAGCTTGCCGGCTGCTTCCTCCTCGGCCCGGCGTTCGGCGCCCGAGGTGGTCAGCAGGACCTTTTCCTTGATGAAGAGGACGGCGATCAGGGCGAGGACTGCGAAGGGGACCGACATCAGGAACAGGTCGGCGGTGGCGTCGCCGTAGGCGTTTTCTACGACTGTGCGGGCCCGCTCGGGGAGGTCGGCGATGTTCGGTACGGTGCCGCCGCCGGATGAGGAGCCGCCTGGGTTCAGGGTCTCGGTCACCTTGTTGGCGAGGATGGCGCCGAGGACGCTGACGCCGATCGTGCCGCCCATGCTGCGGAAGAAGCTCACGGCCGACGTGGCCGCGCCCAACTCGCGGGCCGGTACGTCGTTCTGGGCGGCGAGTACCAGGTTCTGCATCACCAGGCCGATGCCGACACCGAGCACCACCATGAAGGTCCACAGCATGTACTTCGACGTGTGCGCGTCGATCGTGCCGAACAGCGCCAGCCCGATCGGCAGCAGCACACTGCCGATCACCAGGTAGATCTTCCACTTGCCGTACTTCGTGATCAGCCCACCCGCGATCGTGGAGGCGACCATCATGCCGAGGATCAGCGGCAGGCTCATCAGCCCGGCCTTGGTCGGCGAATAGCCCTGCGCGATCTGGAAGTACTGCGCCAGGAACACCGACCCACCGAACATCGCCAGACCGACCAGCGCGCTGGCGATGATCGACAGCGTCACCGTCCGGTTGCGGAACAGGTCCATCGGGATGATCGGCTCGGGGTGCCGGCGCTCGACCAGCACGGCCGCCACCAAGGCCGCCACCGCAACGCCCACCAGCAGGAAGCTCCAGCCGGAGGCCCACTCGAACTTGTTGCCGGCGAACGACGACCAGACCAGCAGCGTGCTCACCCCGGCCGTGATCAGGAACGCACCCCACCAGTCGATCTTCACCTCGCGCCGTACGGTCGGCAGTTTCAGCGTCCGTTGCAGCAACACGATCGCGGCCAGCACGAACGGCACGCCGACCAGGAAGCAGGCCCGCCAGCCCAGCGGCGAATCGACCAGGAAGCCACCGAGCAGTGGCCCGCCGACAGTCGCCGACGCGAAGATGGCGCCGAAGATTCCGGAGTACCGGCCGAGCTCACGCGGCGGGATGATCGCCGCCATCACGATCTGCACCAGCGCGGTCAGACCGCCGGCACCGAGACCTTGCAGCACCCGGCTGCCCAACAGTACTTCGATGTTCGGGGCGAACCCGGCCACCAGCGAGCCGACCACGAAGAAGCTCAACGACAGCTGGACCAGCAGCTTGTTGTTGTAGAGGTCGGCGAGCTTGCCCCACAACGGCACGGTGGCCGTCATCGTCAGCAGCTCGAGGGTGACGACCCAGGTGTACGACGACTGGCTCGCGCCGAGGTCGTGGATGATCCGCGGCAACGCGGTCGAGACGACCGTGCCGGCCAGGATCGCGACGAACATGCCCATCATCAGGCCTGAGATGGCCTGGATCGTCTGGCGCGGGGTGAGCTGGGCGGCCGGGGCGTCGATGACATCCGCCCCGGCCGGGTCCGGCGAGGGCGAAGAGGTCGTTGTCATGCTTGACCTTTCTGATCGGTGCGGGATTCTCGGGTCGGGTCGTAGTGCGGATCGAGGCCGGTCGCCAGCAGGCTGAGGCCCTCGTCGACGAGGGCTCTGATCGATCGGTCCGAGCCGGCCTTGCGCTGCTCGACCGCCACCCGGACGGCCATCGTGGTCGCACCGACGATCAGGGCCGGCAGCGGCGAACCGAGCGGCTCGCCCAGCTGGTCGCCCAGCGCCGCCGCGAGGTCGCGCTCGTCCTCGCTGCCGAGCACGACGAACTGGGCCAGCAGGTTGGGCGACTCGGTGATGAGGCGGATCCGCTGTGCCAGCGCGGTCTCCTGGTCCTCGATCGACTCCAGGTCGTCGAGCACCCGGGCCACGATCGCCCGCATCGTGGCGAACGGTGACTCACCGGCCGGCGCCTCGCGGATCCGGCGCAGGGCCAGCTCGAGGTCGTCCGGATCGCGGCCGAGGATGGCGTGTTCCTTGTGCGAGAAGTAGTTGAAGAAGGTCCGCACCGAGACGTCGGCCGCCTCGCTGATCTCCTCGACCGTGACGTTGTCCGGCCCCTTCTCCAGCGCCAGCCGGAGCGCCGCCGCGGTCAGTGCCGCGCGGGTCTCCCGCTTCTTGCGCTCCCGCCGGCCAGGCGCGGCGGCGGTCTCCTCGATCTCCATCACGCCTCCACGGTACTCAAACTTGCAGTCCGTGCAAATTCTTATTGCTGCAACTTTGCAGAACTGCACGATCAGGCACGTGACGCTGATCACCAGGGCTGCTACTGAAGGCGTTCGACCCGCTACGGTGCGTCGATGCGCCTTTTGGAGACTGATCCGTCCGTTATGTCCCGCCGCCGGTTCGCCGGCCTGACCGCCTTCACTTCCGCAGCCGCCCTCGGCCTCACCCAAATCAGTACCGCCCGCGCCACCGGTGCCGTTGAGAAGCGCGCCTTCGTCCCCGCGATTGTGGTCGGCACCGGCTACGGATCCGCCGTCACCGCCCTGCGCCTCGGCGAGGCCGGCATCACCACGACGATGCTCGAGCTGGGCCAGTTGTGGAACAGGCCCGGCAAGGACGGCAAGATCTTCTGCTCGACCCTGAATCCCGACTCCCGCTCGATGTGGTTCAGCCGCCGCACCAAGGCTCCGCTCGACACGTTCCTGTGGCTCGACGTGGTCAACCGCGACATCGGTACGCCGTACGCCGGCGTGCTCGACCGGATCGACTTCCCCAACATGGGCGTCTACGTCGGCCGTGGCGTCGGCGGCGGCTCACTCGTCAACGGCGGCATGGCCCCCACCCCGAAGCGCGCGTACTTCGAGAAGATGCTGCCGCGCGTCGACGCCGACCAGATGTACAGGCGGTACTTCCCGCTCGCCAACAAGATGCTCGGCGTGAACACGATCGACCCGCGCTATCTCGAGCAGACACCGGTCTACCGCTACGCGCGCGTGTCCCGCCGGCACGCGCACCAAGCCGGCTTCAAGACGACCGTCATCCCGAACGTCTACGACTTCCGTTATCTGCAACGGGAAGAGCGCCTGCAGGTGCCCCGGTCAGCGCTGGCCGGGGAGGTCATCTACGGCAACAACCACGGCAAGCAGAGCCTCGACAAGACCTATCTCGCGGACGCGGTCGGCACCGGCAAGGTGACGATCCAGACCCTCACCCGGGTCACCGCGATCCGCCAGGACAAGACCGGCTACGTCCTGACGCTGGAACGAATCGATGCCTCCGGCAAGATTCTCCGCCGTAGCGAACTGGGCTGCAAGCACCTCTTCCTCGGCGCCGGCAGCATCGGTACCACCGAACTGTTGCTCAGGGCCCGCGAAACGGATGCCCTGCCGAACCTCTCGACGACGATCGGCACCGGCTGGGGCAGCAACGGCAACGTGATGACGTCGCGCGCCAACCACCTCTGGGATCCGACCGGCTTCCTCCAGTCGACCATCCCGACGCTTGCCATCGACAACTGGAACGACCCGATCCACCCGGCCTTCGCGGAGATCGCGCCCTTGCCGATCGGCATCGAGACCTGGGCCAGCCTCTACCTCGCGATCACGGCCAGCCCCGAGCGCGGCCGATTCAGCTACAACCCGTCAACCGATCGAGCCGAGCTGCATTGGGGAGCGACGCAGAGCAACCCGTCGATCGCGACCGCCCGCGCGCTTTTCGAGCGGATCAACCGCGCGGTCGGTACGACGTACCGGCACGATCTGTTCGGCGGGAACCGGGAGTTCGCGGCGGACTTCTGCTATCACCCGCTCGGCGGTTGCGTGCTGGGCAAGGCAACCGACGACTACGGCCGGGTCCGCGGCTACCGCAACCTCTACGTGACGGACGGTTCACTCATCCCCGGCTCGATCGGCGTCAACCCGTTCGTCACCATCACAGCCCTTGCCGAACGCAACATCGCCCGCGTGATCGCCACCGACCTGCGGACCTGACGCAGGGCAGTATTGCCTCATGAATTCTGTCGCCACGGATCTGGCCCCGACCGGTGTACTGCGCGCTTCGATCAACCTGGGCAATCCGGTGCTCGCCCAGGGCACCCCATCAGAGCCGACTGGAATCACAGTCGACCTCGCCCGGGAGATCGCGGGCCGGCTCGGGGTCGGGGTGGAGTTCCTCTGCTTCGACGCGGCGCGGAAGTCGTTCGAGGCGATGACGTCGGGTGCAGCTGACCTCTGCTTTCTCGCGATCGATCCGGCGCGGGAGGCGGAGGTCGCCTTCACCGCCCCGTACGTCGTGATCGAAGGCGTCTACGCCGTGCCGCAGGACTCGCCGCTCACGACTGTCACGTCAGTGGACAGCCCCGGGGTGCGGATCGGTGTGAAGCAGGGGTCGGCGTACGACCTGTACCTGACCCGCACCCTGCAACACGCCACCGTCGTCCGCGGCACCGACGGCACCGACGCTTTCCGCGCGGAGTCCTTGGAAGCAGCCGCCGGCATCCGCCAGCCCATCACCGCCTTCGTCGACGCCAACCCCGATGTCCGCCTGATCGAAGAACGCTTCATGCAGATCCAGCAGGCGGTCGGCACCACGAAGGACCGGCAGCCGGAGACCGTTCAGTTCCTTCGCGACCTGATCGAAGAACTCAAGACGAACGGCTTCGTAGCCGAGTCGCTCAAGCGCGCCGGTCAGTCGGACGCCACGGTCGCACCCTAGGAATCCACGCGGGGACGGCCTTGCGGTACTCGTCGTATTGGGAGGCGTAGCGCTCCTGTAGTACGGGCTCTTCGTACCAGCGCACGAAGCTCGCCATCGTCGCCCAAGCCAGGGCCGCGTAGACGAGCAGCGCGGGGTCGAGAAACAACAGGGCCTGGCCGAGGACAGCTGTCACAACGCCGACGTACATGGGGTTGCGGACGAAGCGGAAGTCGCCGCCGATCACCAGGCGCTCGGTCGGCGCGATCGGCGCCGGGGTGCCGCGGCCTTCGCCGACGAAGCGGATGAAGGCGCGCACCACGACGAGCACACCGCCGATGATCAACAGCGCGGCCGGCCAGAACTTCGGATCGTCCCAGCCGTCGATCCACCACGGGATCAGCCCGGCGACCACGCACGGCGCCGCGAAGAAGAAGAGCGTGCTGCCGAGGGCTGCCTTAATCATCGGCGAGCCTGGCGATGACCCGGTCGGACAGGTCGCAGAAGGTTTCGAGCTCGGCTGGGGTGAGGTCGCCGAACCAGTCGGCGACCGCCGCGAAGTCACCCGCATCCCTCTCTTTCCAGAAGGAAGCGCTGTGATTTGTTGCTGAGAGCAACTTGCGGCGCTTGTCGGCCGGGTCCGGCTCGACCTGCAGGAGATCCTTGCGGACTAGGGCGGCGACGATCTGGGCGACGTTCTGATGAGTGCTGCCGAGGGCGGCCGCGGCTTCAGCGAGGGATGGCTTGCCGGCCGCCACGACGACGGTGATCAGCGCGGCCTGCTGGGTGGTCAGGCCGTCCTCGCGCAGTCGCTCGTCCATCGCGTAGCGCAGTCGCTGCGCCAGCGTGAGCGTGGTCCGGAAGGCCCGGATCGACGGCTCGAGCGCCGACGCCGGGCCGATCCCCAGCAAGTCTTCGGTCTTGTCCCGCGGTGACATAGGCAATATATTACCTATCACCATCGAAGGGGGCAAGACCGTGATCTGCTTACTGCCACACTGCGCCTACCTGTCCGAGACCTCGCGAATGCTCGAGCTCCACCGCGCCCTGACCGAGCTCGGCATCCCGGTCCGCGTCGCCACCCACGGCGGTCCGCACGAACGGCTGCTCGCCGGGATCCCGTACGACGTATTGGGTCCTGGCCAGTCGCCCACGCGAGCTGCTCGATTCGTCGGCTCAGCCATCGGGCTCGGCGATCCCGGGCAGAGCATGTACGACGACGAGGAGATTCGCTCGTACGTGCTGACGGAGGCCGAGTACTTCCGCGCGCACGGCATCACGGTGGCGGTCACCGGCTTCACACTGACCGCTTTACTGTCGTCGCGGCTGTCCGGAGTACGGGTGATCACCGAGCACGCGGGCAGCTTCGTACCGCCGGTGTTCGAGCGGTATCTTCCGCCGGACCGGAAGCCGGCCGAGATGGACGCCTACTGCTCCGGCTTCAACCGGGTCGCCGATTCCCTCGGCATACAAGGCATTCCCAGCCTTGCGGCGCTACTCCTGGGCGACCTCTCACTGGTACCGGAGGTCACCGAAGTCCTGGGCGTCTCCGCCACCGAACTGGCCGCCTGGAACCCCGACGGCGATCCCGGCTATCGCCCAAACTCTCGACTCGCCGCGGTGGGCCCGCTCTTCGCACACCTCGACATCCCGCTGCCTGATCACGTCCAGCAGTTCCTCAACCACCCCGGCCCGACCATCTACCTCGCAATGACGTCGACCCCAGCCGCCCAGATCCGCGCCGCGATCGCCGAACTCAGCACCCTCGACGCGCGCATCCTGGTCGCCGGCACCATCCACGACCCGAGCGACCTGGCAGACCTGGCCACCGACCGCATCCTGATCGAAGGCACCCTCCCCAGCCACCTCGTCATGCCCCAGGTCGACCTCGCCATCACCACCGCCGGCCAAGGCAGCGTGCAAACCGCCATGGCCAGCGGCACGCCCCTCCTCGGCATCCCGCTGCACCCCGAGCAGGCCCTCAACATCGCCCTGGTCGAACGCCTCGGCGCCGCCCGCGCCGCGACTCCGACCGACAACCTCGCCACCCTGGCGACGCAACTGCTCGACGACAAGTCCCACGCAGCCGCAGCCGAACGCATCCAGAAGCTGTACGCCGCCGCCGACGGCCCAGCCGAGGCAGCCGAACTCATCGCGGCGCAGAAGCCCACCAGCTGAGGAAACGGCGAGGAAACACCGCGGGCGGTCGGATGACCGTATGAGAATTCGATCCCTGCTCGCCGCCGCGACGACCTCCGTGGCGATGCTGGCTGCGCACATTTCCCCGGTGGGAGCGTCGACGGCCGTCTCGTGGAAGTCGTGCCCCACCTATTCCGACGAGGTGATCCGGAACCTGGGCGTGGCTCCGGATCAGCTCGCCACCTTCCGCGCCTTGATGAACCGCCTCGACTGCGGCACCGTCAGGGTGCCGCTGAACTACGACGATCCCGGCGGGCGGAAGATCGAGATCGCGGTCACGCGGCTCGCGGCCACCGGTCATCGGCGGGGAAGCGTCGCGGTGCTGCCCGGCGGCCCCGGCGGCAGTGGATACCTCGACCCGATCCTGCGAGTCATGCTCCGCAATCAGGAACTGGCCTCACTGAACGAGCAGTACGACGTGATCGGCTTCGATCCCCGCGGCGTCGGCTACAGCAGCAAGGTCGCCTGCGAACTCCCGATGAACGGTCCGGACAAACCAGGCCCGCTGACCGAGGCGATGGCACGCAAGATCTACGACGCCCAGGTGGCGGTCAACCAGCGATGCGGCAACTCGGATCCGGAGTTCATCGGGCAGCTCACCACTGACACCGTCAGGAAGGACGTGAACCAGGTGCGGGCCGCGCTGGGCGACCGCACGCTGAACCTGCTCGGGCTCTCCTGGGGCACCTACCTGGGGGCGGCGTACCGGAGCTTGTTCCCTGCGCACACCGGGCGGGTCTTCCTGGACAGCCCCGCACCGCCGTGGACCCGCTTCGACCGGCACATCGAGGAGAGCGCGGCGGCGATGGAGCAAAACTTCGGGCGCTTCGCGGCCTGGCTGGCCGACCGGGATGCGACGTACGGCCTGGGCAGTACGGCGAGGCAGGTGCGAGAGCAGGTACTGAAGCTGGTCAAGGCGTACGACACCAACCCCAGGCTGTACTCCGATCTGCCGCGGCCGATCGACGGCTCGGTGATCGCCAACCTGGCCGGCCGCACCTCGGCCGAGTGGGCTCGCGCGGGCCAAGCCCTGTCCGAGCTGGTCACTGCCACCGGCCCGACCGCACCGCCGACCGTCAAACAGCTGGTCGGTGGGCAGCCACCCGCTCCGCTCCCGGGCGCACCCGAAATGCAGAACATGACCATGAACCTGGCCGTCACCTGCAACGAGGACAGCAGCCGGCCAAGCTTCGAGAAGGCCTGGCGCGACTACCAGAAACTCCAGCGGCGGCTCCCGGTGACCGGCCGGGCCTGGGGCACCACCGCCCTCTGCTCCAGCTGGCCGCTCCCACCCCAGCAAGCCACCCTCCGCCGGACGAACGGCTCCTTGATCCTGGCTGCCCACCTCTACGAGTTCATGTCCGTCTACGACTGGTCCCGGCAAACCCGGCGCGCCATCGGCGGCACCCTCTACACGGTCGCTGACGACGCCCACGTCTCCACCACCAGAGTCCCGGACTGCGCGGCGGAGGTCGTCAGCTACTTCGAGACCGGTCACATCGACCGGGGCTGCCCAGGCGTCCAGCAACCCGGCTGACCCACCCGGACTAGATATACATAGCATTCCTATGTATAGTTGTCTTACGTGATCGCTTCGACAGATCTTTCTCAGCTCGGGGTCGACGTCGTCGTCGCCTCGGCCCGGTTGACCCGGCTCGCCAGCCGGGATGTGAGCGCGTTGCCGCATGCGGCGATGCGGCTGATGGGGCGGCTCGACGAGCTCGGGCCGACCCGGATCAGCGAGCTCGCCAAGGCGGACCGGTGTTCGCAGCCGACGATGTCCAACCTGGTCCAGCGCCAGGAGGAGAGCGGCTTCGTACGCCGTGAGCCCGACCCCGCCGACTCCCGGGCCAGCCTGATCAGCCTCACCCCGGCCGGCCGCGCCGAACTCCAACGCGCCCGCCATGAAGCCGGCGAGGCCATCGCCGCCAGGCTGAAGCACCTGCCGCAGACCGACCTCGAAACCCTTCAGGCCGCGGTCACCGTCATGCACCGAATTCTCAAGCCTTTGGAGGAGAGCAAGCGGTGAGCAACTCGTTCCTCAAGCAACCCAAGTCCGTCTGGGCGGTCGCCTTCGCGTGTGTGATCGCGTTCATGGGCATCGGCCTGGTCGACCCGATCCTCAAGCCGATCGCCGAGCAACTGCACGCCAGCCCGTCGCAGGTGTCGCTGCTCTTCACCAGCTACATGGCCGTGATCGGCGTCGCGATGCTGATCACCGGCGCGGTCTCCAGCCGGATCGGCGCCAAGCGCACCCTGCTGATCGGCCTGGCCATCATCGTCGTCTTCAGCGCACTGGCCGGCCTGTCCAACTCGATCGGCATGATCGTCGCGTTCCGCGCGGGCTGGGGTCTGGGCAACGCTCTCTTCATCGCCACCGCCCTGGCCACCATCGTCAACTCCGCCAGCGGTTCCGTCGCCCAGGCGATCATCCTGTACGAAGCGGCGCTCGGCGTCGGTATCGCGGCCGGCCCGCTCGTCGGCGGTGAGCTCGGCACGATCTCCTGGCGTGGACCGTTCTTCGGCGTCGCCGTCCTGATGACGATCGCGCTCGCCGCGACCGCGTTCCTGCTCCCCGCTTCGCCGCCAGCTCCCCGGCGTACGTCGATCATCGAACCGTTGAAGGCACTCCGGCACCGGTCGCTCGCCACCGTCGCGGTCACCGCGTTGCTCTACAACTTCGGCTTCTTCACCCTGCTCGCCTTCACCCCGTTCCCGCTGGGCATGTCGGCCCGCCAGATCGGCCTGATCTTCTTTGGCTGGGGCATCGGCCTGGCCCTGACCTCGGTCTTCGCCGCCCCTCGCCTGCAACGCCGCTTCGGCACTCTCCCCGTCGTGATGACGTCGCTGCTGCTGTTCGCCGCAGATCTGGCCCTGATGGGCGTCTACGCCCACCACCCGCCAGTACTAGCCGTAGGCGTGATCGTGGCCGGGCTCTTCCTAGGCGTGAACAACACCCTCATCACCGAAGCAGTCATGGCCGCCGCCCCCGTCGAACGAGGCACTGCCTCCGCCGCCTACAGCTTCGTCCGCTTCTCCGGCGGCGCCGTCGCCCCCTGGCTGGCCGGCAAGCTGGGCGAAGAAATCAACGTCCAGGTCCCCTTCTGGGTAGGCGGTTTCGCAGTACTACTCGCCGTCGGAGTCCTGGCCACCGGCTGGAAGCCCCTGGCCCACCTCCGCACCCCAGTCACCCACTCCGAAACCGAAGCCACTGCCCTCACAGCAGCCGATGCCTGACTATGGCGCGGACACCGTCACCGTGCCGCTGATGACCGCGGCGGCGACCGCACTGAGCTGACTACCGTTGTTGCGGGCATAGGCCCGCAGCAACGCGAACGCCTCGTCCACGTCGACCCCGGATCGCTCGGCCAGCACTCCCTTGGCCTGCTCGATCAGGATGCGGCTGTTCAGCGCCGCCTGCAGTTGTTCGGCGACGATCTCACGGTGGCGCACCGTACGTTCCTGCAGCAGACCGATGGTCGCGACGTCGGCGAGCGCCTGGCCCACCGAAACATCGTCGTCGCTGAGGCTGGACTGATCCTGGCAGAACAGGTTCATCGCCCCGATCACCTGTCCCCGAAGGCGCAGCGGCAGCGCGTGCACCGATCGGAAGCCCGCCGCTGTGGTCGCCGCCTGGAAGCGCGGCCAGCGGCTGGCGACCTCGGCCAGGTTGACGTTCACCACCGGCTTTCCGGTCCTGAAGCAGTCCAGGCAGGGTCCTTGGGAGCTCTGCAGCTCGAACAACTCCAGCACCCGGGCCTGGTCGGTGGTGGAGGCCAGCACCTGCAGCTGACCTTGCGGATCCAGCAGGATCAGGCCGGCCGCGTCCGCGTGCAGCAGTTCGACAGTGCGCTCGGTCAAAGTGTGCAGGAAGTCGATCACGTCGAAGTCGGCGACCAGGGTGTCCGCGAGTTCGACGAAGACGGCGGCCATCCGTTGTTCCCTGCTCATCGAACCGCCTCCTCAGCTGACCGTACCGCGCGGCTCGGCCGTGCCTCTTTCATCATGATCGCCTCCTGGTCCGAACCACAGCCGTCGGGCGACCACGTCCTTCGCCACCTCGAGCAACGGTCGCTCGGAACCGAAGGCGTGAGCCTGCAACAGCAGCAGCGCATCGGCCAGGCTGACGGCCGCCTGAACCGTGATCATTCCCGTTGCCTGATGGATCTCGCGGCGACTCTGAGCCACTTCCGCCAGCCGGGGATGCAGCAACTGACCGGGTGGAGTCTTGCCCTGCAGATGCAGCAGCACGGTCATGGCTGCCTCGGTGAAGACCGCTGCCTCCGTCAGTTGCGACAGGTCCAGCACGCCGGGCGTATCGCGGTACAGGTCGAGGACACCCAGCCGGATCGCTCCGACCTGCAACGGGAAGGCGAACACCGCCGCGATCCCGGCCTGGAGCGCCCCCTCGGTGAACCCCGGCCATCGCGACGTTCCGGTCGATGCCAGGTCCGGCTGCAACACCGGCCGCCCGTCGCGGTAGGCATCCACACACGGCCCTTCGCCGAGTACCTGCTGGAGATCTTCCAGTACGGCGGCCGCGCCGTCGGTCGCCGTGATGGTGCCTTCGTGCCCCGCCGGCGTCATGAAGGCCAGCCCGGCGCCACTGATCGGAAGCCGCTCGGCGCAGACCCGGCACAACCGCTCCGGGAAGCTGTCCGGGTCGCCGACCATGACCTCGGCGAGGATCTGCCGGATCCGTTCCGGTCGCACCCGCCACACCGCCCTCCCACCTCATCGTGCCCCACTTTCCACCGCGGCCGATCGAAGGAACTCACCGATCAGCCGGCCGCCGGAGCGCCGTGGCCGCCCACCGCGGACCCGTCAGGGAGCCTGCGGGTGGCGACCAGCCGGGCAGCGACCACGCGGACCTTCACGTTGCCGTCCTGGGAGTACCGGCGCAGTACGGCGAACGTCTGGTCGGCGTCGATCTCGAAGCGCTCCATCAGCACCCCTTGAGCCTGGCCGATGAGATGGCGGCCCTCGACCGCCCGCGCCAGGTCGGCGATCTCCTCGACGCCCGCGATCGCGATCGCGGCGTGCTTCGCCAGCAGAAGCGCCGCTGCCGTGTCACCGGCGGTGAACTGATTCGGTGCGGCCGAGTACACCGTGAGCGCACCTACCGCAGACGACGTCGTGGCCAGCGGGAGGGTGAGCACGCTCCGCAGACCGAGCCGGGCCACTTGCGGGCTCCAGCGCGGCCACCGCTGGTCAGCAGCGGTGTCGGGGATCAGCACGCCTCCGGGCGCTCTACTCAGCGGCACCGACGGCCCTTCCCCGTATTCCACCTGCAGCTGGTCGGCTTGCTCTGCCCGAGGGTCGACTGCACCAACCGAGGAGAGGGCGCCGTGGCGGCGGAGAATCACTCCAGCACAATCGCCCCCGGCGACACGTAGTACAAACTCCTGGACGAGGCCCACGGTCGCGATGATTCCCGCCGCATCATGCAGCTCGGCCTATCGCGCCACCTCACCAGCAGGCACCACCGCGTCCAGGAACCCGGGGCGCGACCCTGCGACGATTGGCGCGGAAGAACCCACCGGTCGACGGCTGCGACTACGGATGAGCGCCATCGGCTCAGCCCCCTATGCACTTGCCACTCGAAGCAGAGCGACGCCGGGGTCTTGGGCAGCCGACCACGCCGGCTGAACAGCCCCGGCGCGATACCTCAACAGTACCGCCATCCCGCCGCCACGGCGCCGCCTCACCCGGCTTCTTGTCCTGATCGGCGCCGAGCAGGTCGTACCACCGGTACCGGCCGCCGACGCCGGGGTCACTCGCGGCCGCCGAGCAAGCTGATCGGTGGCGACTTGGTCGCCACCCAGGCGGTTCCGGCGGCGGTGGCTCCGACGACGACCAGGGAGCCACCGAGGATCAAGGCGAGCAAGCGCCAGGGGATCGCGACGACCACGACGCCGTAGGTGCTCGCAGTACCGGTGGCGACGCCGGCCAGGGCCGCGGCTGCGACGATGCAGCCGAGCAGGACGCCGATGAGGACGACGGTCAGCGACTCGACCAGGGCGACCAGAACGACCTGCGCTTTGGTCAGGCCGGCCATCCTCGCCAACGCGAACTCGCGTCGCCGCTCGACTGCCGCCATCACGATCGCGTTCACGACGGCGACCGCGGCGTAGACACCGGCCAATCCCATCAGTACCGCGAAGATGGCCGTATTGCCGCGCTGCTGCGTTTCGCCCCGGCTCTGAGCCCAGTCGGCGACCGTACGCCCACCCAGCCGGTGCGCTGCCGCTGTCAGGTCGGCGCCGTCGGCGAACTTCACCAGCGTCTCCGTCCGGCCGGTCGGCGTCAGCGCGCGCGGGACGAAGAAGTTGTCACCGACGTCCAGCGTCTCGGGCAGGATCGCGACCACCTTCAGCTCGACCGCGCGACCGTCGATGGTTGCTGCCAGCACCGAGTTCAGTTGGTAGCCCTCGGCGCTCATCCCCGGCCCGATCGCGATCGTCGCGCCGGTCAGCCGGTCGAGCGATCCCTTGCGTGGAAGGAGTTTGTGAGTGCGCTGCCAAGCCGCTGGATCGATGCCGATCGCCTCGGAGTACACAGTCGAGCGGTTGTGCCGGACCGTGATCGGGACACTCGTCTGCGGTGACGCGACGGCGATGTCGGCGGCAGGTGCGACCATACCGCTCACCACCAGATCAGCAGTGACGAGTTGACGTTGCTCCTCGCCCACCGCCTTGGCCAGCGAGCCGAAGGTCCCCCACAGACCGAGCAACAGCCCGACCAGCACGATCAACGGAGCGGCCGTCGCGGCGCTGCGGCGTACTGCGTGCAGCACGTTGGCGCGAGCCAGGTCGGCGACGAGACTGCCGCGCAAGGCGAGCGCCGGGAGCCGTCCGGCCAACGGTACGGCGATCGGGCTCAGCTGGCTCAGGGCGACCGAGCCGCTGACCATCACCAGCAACGCGATCATCAAACCGGCGACCAGGTCCCGCGATGCCTGACCGACGACGACGAACAAGATGGTGACCGCAACCGCCGACAGCCCCCAGAACCATCGCCAGCCCGTCATCACTTGCTGACCGGCAGGCAGCTCCGCCAGGGCTTCGAGCGCGCTGATCCGTGAGGCCCGCCAGGCAGCCGCGAAGACTCCGACGAGCGCGGTCGAGACGCCGACCACAGCCGCGGCCGACAAGGCTCCGGAGTCCCAGGGCGCCCTGAACCAAGGCGGCAGCATTCCCAAGGAGACAAGGAGTTTCGATTGCGCAAGGGTGCCCAGCACACCGAGCGGTATGCCGGCCGCCGTTCCCAGCAAGCCCAACAGGAGAGCCTCGCCGAGCAGCATCAGCCGGAGGCTGCCGCGTTGCGCTCCGACCAGGCGGAGCAACGCCAACTCCCGCCGCCGTTGCGCGACGGTGAAGCCGAACGTCGTACTGACGATGAACACAGTGAGGAAGACGGCAAGCATCACCGCCATCCCCAACAGCGTCGCCACACCCGCGTAACCGTCCCGGATGTGCGCCCGCTCAGCCCCCGAGAGCCCGGCCGGCAGTACCGGCCGGTCCGTCGCCGCCATCACCTGCAGCGCGGACTGCACCAACCCCACTCCAAGCGCCACCGCAACCACAGCGCCGGCGAACAGTTGCCACCGGTCGCGAAGCGCACCCACAGAAATCCTCAGCATGCCCACCAGCCAACCGGCTGGATCGCCGGCCCACCCTCCCCCCAACGCCCGTCCGCAGTAGCGCAAGCGCTACCGATCTGAGCTGACCCAAAGGCCATACCAAACAGTATGGTATGGTCGCCGCATGGTGGCTCAGGAGGACTGGCTCGAGGCCGGCTTGAAGGTGCTGGCGACCGAGGGGTCGCCGGCGCTCACGATCGAGCGGCTCACCGGCGAGCTGGGGTTGAGCAAGGGGTCCTACTACCACCATTTCAAAGGGGCGGGCGGATTCCGGACCGCCTTGCTCGAGTACTTCGAGAAGCGGTTCACCACGCGGCTGATCGACACCGTGGAGCAACACCCCGAGGCTGATGCGGCGAGCAAGCTGACCCAGTTGATGGAGCTGGTGCTGGCCGACGCGGATCACGTGCGGCTCGAGATCGCGGTACGGGCCTGGGCTCTGCAGGATCCCGAGGCGCGGGCCGCACAGGAGCGGGTCGATCACGCCAGAACCGCTTATCTACAAGAGCTTTGCCGTGGGATCGACGCGGTCGAGGAGCCCGAGCAACTGGCCCGGCTGCTCTACCTGATCCTGATCGGCGCCGAACAGGTCGTACCACCGGTACCGGCCACCGAGTTGCGCGCGCTCTACGTGACCACATTGACCCTGGCGACCGGCAAACCGTTCCTCATGTGAGAAGGAGCCCGCCATGCCGACATACACCGATCTCCCCGAACTAGCCGATCTCCTGCCGGAAGCCGACGTCGTCGACGTGAAGACGGCAACCGGCCCGGTAAGCCTCCGCGAGTTCGTCGCGGGCGCGCTGAGCCTCGAGTCCCGCGCAGGCCAAGCCGTCTTCGCACTCCGCGTTCCGGTGGCCAAACTGCTGCGACTCGAGATGACCGGAATGCCTTCCAGAACAAGGCTCCGCCCCGAGGACATCAGCTTCACCCCCGGCGACCAGCTCTCGTTCTTCACGATCGACCGCGGCGAGGAAGAGCACTACCTCCTCCTGAAGGTCACCGACAACCACCTGTTCGCCTACCTCGCGATCATCGTCGACGACTCCGGCCCGATCCGCGCCTTCAAGGTGGTCACCCTCGTCCACTACCTCCGCAACGCGGGCCGCCTCTACTTCAACCTGATCCGCCCCTTCCACCACATCGCGATCCGTCTGATGTGCCGCTCGGGCGTCCGCGCTGCTAGCGCAGGTGGGTGAGTAGGGCGGTGAAGTCGGCGTGGTCGTAGGGGCGCGCGCCGATCAGGGACTGGAGCAGGATGCCGTCTAGGGCTGCGACCAGGAGGCTTGCTTTCTGGGGGTTCGTGGTGAAGTTGCGGGCGATCTGAGTGAGGGGTTCGAGCCACGCGGCGGCGGCTTCGCGGAGGGCGGGGCGGCGGGCTGCGAGGAGGTACAGCTCGTACTCCGCCAGCGTGCGGCCGCGCCGATAGACCAAGCAGTGCTCGATCAGTCGCGCCAGCTCGTCGGCTGGGCGAGCGCCCATCTCGTTGACCCGCTCGTGGAGCTCGGCCGCCAGGTCGTCAGCTGCCCAGGTCAGCGCTGCCACCAGCAGGTCGTCCAGCGAGGAGAAGTGGTACGTCGTCGACGCCAGCGAGACCCTGGCCTCGGCGGCGACGGCCCGATGGCTGACCCCGGCAACGCCGTCCCGCTCGATCACCGCCAGCGTCGCCGTCAGCAACTCCACGCGCCGCAGTTGCCCGCGTACACGGCGTCCGTCAGCCACCTTCAACCCTCCTGACCTGCAGGAACAGCAAACTAACAGGACAGACGTACTGATTGTTTTTGACCCCCGAAATCGGCTGGATCCGCTCCGGAGGCGGCCTACGCTTCTTGTCGTGACTGACCCCCAGCAGCCCACAACCACTCCCCCGAACGCCCCGATCAGCACCGCCATGCGGCGTGCGCTGAAGCGGGCGGACGACGGCAAGACGCTCGACCCGGCAGAGGTCGAGGTACTGCTGTCCGCCTCCGGCCCCGCACTCGAGCAGTTGATGTCGACCGCCGCGCGGGTGCGTGACCAGGGGCTGGCCGACGCGGGCCGGAGCGGGATCATCACCTACTCCAAGAAGGTGTTCATCCCGCTGACCCGGTTGTGCCGGGACCGCTGCCACTACTGCACGTTCGCGACGACGCCGGGGCGCGTGCACTCGCCGTACCTGAGTCCCGACGAGGTGCTGGAGATCGCCCGGCAGGGCGCCGCGCTCGGTTGCAAGGAAGCGCTCTTCACACTCGGCGACGCTCCCGAGGACCGCTGGGACGCCGCGAAGAAGTGGCTCGAAGAGGCCGGCTACGACAGCACGCTCGACTACGTGCGGGCGATGTCGATCCGGGTGCTCGAGGAGACCGGCCTGCTGCCGCACCTCAACCCGGGCGTCATGTCGTGGCAGAACCTGCAGCGGCTCAAGCCGGTCGCGCCGAGCATGGGGATGATGCTCGAGACCACCTCGCGGCGGCTGTTCGAGGAGAAGGGTCAGCCGCATTTCGGTTCGCCCGACAAGGATCCGGCGATCCGGCTGCGGGTGCTGGAGGATGCGGGACGGTCGAACGTACCGTTCACCACCGGGCTGTTGATCGGCATCGGGGAGAACCTCGAGGAGCGGGCCGACTCGATCTTCGCGCTGCGCAAGATCGCTCGCCAGTACGGCGGTATCCAGGAAGTCATCATCCAGGGCTTCCGGGTGAAGCCGGACACGGCGATGCGCAACGACGCCGACGTACCGCTGGACGAGTGGCTCGCGGCGATCGCGGTCACCCGAGTGGTGCTCGGTCCGCGGATGCGCGTCCAGGCACCGCCGAACCTGGTCGACCTGGCCGAGGCGCGGTTGCTGCTCGACGCCGGTGTCGACGACTTCGGTGGCGTCTCGCCATTGACGCCGGACCACGTGAACCCCGAACGCCCCTGGCCGCAGATCGACGACCTGGCCAAGGTCACCGCCGACGCCGGTTTCACCTTGCGCGAAAGGCTCACCGCGCACCCGGAGTACCTGCGTGAACCTTGGCTGGACCCGCGCCTGATCTCACACGTCGAAGCACTCGTAGACCCCGAGACCGGACTGGCCAACGAGTCGGCCTTCCCCAAAGGCCTCCCCTGGCAGGAGCCCGACGGCGGCTGGGACAGCGTCGGCCGCACCGACCTCCACACCGCCATCGACACCGAAGGCCGCCGCACCGAAACCCGCTCCGACTTCGACGCCGCCTACGGCGACTGGGACGTACTCCGCGAAGACGTGGCCGCTCGTCGAGCCGGCGAAGCCGCCGGCGGCGTGAGCGCGCCGGAGCGGATCGCGGCGGAGACCAAAGCAGCTCTTGCTGCGGCTGAGCGGGATCCGGCGGGGCTTTCTGATGCTCAGGCGTTGACGTTGATGACGGCGGCTGGGCCCGCGTTGGATCAGTTGGCGCGGATTGCTGACGATCTACGCAAGGCGGTCGTTGGCGATGACGTGACCTACGTGGTCAACCGGAACATCAACTTCACCAATGTCTGCTACACCGGCTGCCGGTTCTGTGCGTTTGCACAGCGGCGGACCGATGCGGACGCGTACTCACTCTCGATGGACGAGGTCGCCCAGCGGGCCGAAGAGGCTTGGGTGATCGGCGCGACCGAGGTCTGCATGCAGGGCGGTATCCACCCCGACCTTCCCGGTACTGCGTACGCGGACCTCGTCCGGGCCGTCAAAGAGCGCGTCCCGGAGATGCACGTCCACGCCTACTCCCCGATGGAGATCGTCAACGGCTCGGTCCGTACCGGCCTGTCGATCGAGGACTTCCTGATCTCCGTCAAGGAGGCCGGCCTGGGCAGCATCCCCGGTACCGCCGCCGAGATCCTCGACGACGACGTGCGCTGGATCCTCACCAAGGGAAAGTTGCCGACGGCAAGCTGGATCGAGGTGATCACGACCGCGCACAAGGTCGGCCTGCCGTCCAGCTCGACGATGATGTACGGCCACGTCGACGCTCCGCACCACTGGGTCCAGCACCTGCGGACGATCGCGGCGGTCCAGGACCAGACCGGCGGCTTCACCGAGTTCGTACTGCTGCCGTTCATCCACACCAACTCGCCGATCTACCTGGCCGGCGTGGCCCGCCCCGGTCCGACGTACGACGAGAACCGCGCGGTGCACGCGATGTCGCGGATCATGCTGCACGGCCGGATCGACAACATCCAGTGCTCCTGGGTCAAACTCGGCACCGACGGCTGCGTCGACGTGCTGAACGGCGGCGTCAACGACATCGGCGGCACCCTGATGGAGGAGACCATCAGCCGGATGGCCGGCTCCAAGCACGGCTCCCGCAAGTCCATCGAAGAACTCACTCAGATGGCGACGGCCGCCGGGCGTCCGGCCCGCCAGCGCACCACGACGTACGGCGAGGTCCCGCAGACCTCGCACACCGCGCTCGAACTGGCCTGAAAAAAGCACTTCCCGAAGTACTGGTCCCCAGATTCACAACCAGTACTTCGGGAAAAAAGAAACGCCGACCGTGTCGGGCGTCGGTCACCACCTCACTGGCGACCGGCGCCCCGGCGACACGGCCGGCGTCCTGCTTTGCCCCGAGAGGGCGGTTCGGCCCGAAGGAGGGAGGAACCACTGACTCATTCCGTGACCGGCAGGGGAGGTACAGTCCGGTCGCGGACGGGAGTCGCGGTGCCGCCTGGAGCCTTGTGCCAGCGACCCGTCCGTCGCCGACAACTGAACGTTGTCACGGCGTAGCTGACCGCCGCCATGAGCGCGGTCAAACATTTGCATTGATCTAGCGCAGGGCGACGCTCTGTATACACGACGTCGCTTTCCGTACCCACCAG
This sequence comes from Kribbella sp. NPDC051718, assembly GCF_040681515.1. Classification (NCBI taxonomy): domain Bacteria; kingdom Bacillati; phylum Actinomycetota; class Actinomycetes; order Propionibacteriales; family Kribbellaceae; genus Kribbella; species Kribbella sp. NPDC051718. The sequence goes on from NZ_JBFAYZ010000001.1 coordinate 1,009,507, forward strand.
TAGACAAGTTGCCTACCGCAACAACAATCCAGCGCTCAACCACCCCGACCGGTCTGGTCCGGTTAGGGGGTGGTGGCAACTATCAGTACGGGTAGGTGTCGTCGCGACGGGTCGGGTCCAGGTCCCAGAGGGAGAACTGGACCACCTTGTGCGACTCTTCGCCACCGGCCGGGGTGAGGCCGACGGTGTCGTAGTCCTTGGAACCGAGGCCGTCGAGGTAGCCGAGCAGCTCGAAGGCCGAGCGGGCGTCCTCGATGTCCTCGATCACCTCGTCGTTCTGGGCCTCGTCCGCGCGGCTGCGGACGTAGGCGACGAACGCCTCGGGATCGGTCACCACGAAGTCGTAGCGGGCCTGGTAGCTGAGCCGGATCCCGTTCTCCGGGACGATCGCCTCGTCCAGGTCGTCCAGGTCGCCGCGCTCGACCATCTCGCGGTAGTCGTCCGGGTCGTCGAAGTCGTCCGGACCCAGCGGCAGGTCGTCCAGCTCGTCGGGGTCGTAGGAGTCGATGCCGAGGAAGATGTCTCCCCAGCCGCGCTCGTGGACCGCGTCGGCGAGCACCCGGGCCTGGACCCGGACGTTCTCGATCGCCGTGGTGGCCCGCAGATCGTGCAGGTCCAGGGCGTCGGCTTGCGCCAGCAACACCTTCGCCAGTTCGCGGGCGGCCTCGGCGGCCGATGCGGGCTCAATCGGCTCACTCATGCTGAGACGGTACAACCATCGGCACATCCACTGCCGCGCCCGGTACGCCGAAAGCGTCCACCAGCTCCCCGGCGTACGGTCGAACGGTCGCGCAAAGTTCGTTCACCAGCGCCGTGATCGCCTTCGAACGGGCTCCCGACAGCCGCCCGTGCTCGATGTACCAGGCCCGCTCCGACTCGATCGTCACGAGCGCGTGCAGGTCGTAGAGATCGCGCAGCCGGTCCCGCGGAGTACCTTCCGGCGCAGCCTGTACCGCGGCCAGGAACGCCTCCGCCACCACCCGCTCCACATGCGCCCGGCCGGCCGCGATGACGTGGTCCTGACACCGGTTGAACGCCTCGAACGGTTCGACCCCGTCGTCGATCCCGCGCTTGAGCCGGCGAGCCACCCCGGCCAGCATGTGCTCCTCCCGGAAGCGCAGCATGCCGGAGTGGTACGCGTCGTCCCGCAGCCCGGCATCGGGGTCGGCAGCGTCGTTGCGATTCGGTACGACGTCGCGCAGCCGCTCGATCAGCGTGCGCAGAGCCGTCTTCTCCACCGCGATCTCGACCGCCTGCGCCGCGATGAATCGCGCCGTCCCGAGCGGGTCGAGCTTGCCGAACGACTCCCGGTAGTTGGTCAGCAACCCCTTGGCGACGAGCTGCAGCAGCACAGTGTTGTCACCCTCGAAGGTGGTGAACACGTCCGTGTCCGCCTTGAGCGTCGCCAGCCGGTTCTCGGCCAGGTACCCCGCGCCGCCACACGCCTCGCGGCACATCTGGATCGTCTCGGTCGCGTGCCAGGTCCCCAGCGCCTTCGTACCGGCCGCCTGCGCCTCCAACGCGCGCTGGTCGTGGTCGTCCTTCACGCCGTCGCCACCGAAGAGCCGGACGAACTCCTCCACCAGCTCCGCCTGGGCGAAATGCAGCGCGTACGTCCGGGCGAGCAGCGGCAGGAGCCGGCGCTGGTGCATGCGATAGTCGAGCAGCAAGGCTTCGTCCGCGCTGCCGGGCGCGCCGAACTGGCGGCGGCGGTCGGCGTACCGGATGGCGATCGTCAAGGCGACCTTGCTCGCGTTGATCGCGGCGCCACCGACCGAGACGCGGCCCTGGACGAGGGTGCCGAGCATGGTGAAGAAGCGCCGGTCCGGGTTCTCGATCTCACTGCTGTAGTTGCCTTGCGCATCGACCTGCGCGTAGCGGTCGAGGAGCGCGGTCCGTGGGACTCTGACCTGGTCGAAGACGATCCGGCCGTTGTCGACGCCGTTCAGGCCGAGCTTGGCGCCGCAGTCGGAGAGGGTGACGCCGGGGAGCGGGTCGCCTTCCGGCGTACGGATCGGGACGAGCAGGCAGTGCACGCCGTGGGTCTCGCCGCCGACGACGAGTTGGGCGAAGACGGCGGCCATCCGGCCGTGGCGGGCGGCGTTGCCGATGTAGTCCTTGCGCGCGGCGGCGGTCGGGGTGTGGATGACGAATTCCTCGGTCGCGGGGTCGTACGTCGCCGTCGTACCGAGCGCTTGGACGTTGGAGCCGTGGCCGGTCTCGGTCATCGCGAAGCAGCCGAGCAGGCGGCCCTCGATCGCGTCGGTGAGGTACTCGTCGTGGTGGCGGCTCGTGCCGAGGTGCAGGATCGCGCCGGCGAACAGGCCGAACTGCACACCCGCCTTGATCATCAGCGACAGGTCGCCGAAGGCCAGCGTCTCGAAGCCGGCGAGGAAACCGCCCAGGTCTCCCTGGCCGCCGTACTCCTTCGGGAAGCCGCGGGCGGTGTGGCCTTCTGCGGTGATCTGCTGCATCACCTCGAGCACCTTGTCCCGGTACTCCGCTCTGCTCAGCTCCAGCCCGGCGTCGAGCAGACCGGCGTTCGCCGCCAGCCCGTCGCGGACCAGATCCCGTGCCGCTTTGTGCGGCCCGTCCAGATACTCACGCAGCCCCGTACTCATGGTGACAACCTAATCCGCAGGCTCACCGGGCGCTGTGACGACGCTCGCGTTGGCGGTCGGTAAGGGAAAATGGCATACAGAATGCGCAGATGCGGCGATAAGATGCGGTTCGTGCCGAATTTGCGGATCAGTGAGGCTGCTGCGCTGCTCGGAGTCAGTGATGACACCTTGCGCCGGTGGGTCGACCAGGGGCGGTTGCCGGTAGTACAGGAGAGCGGCCGGATGGCCGTCGAGGGCGCGGCGCTGGCCGCCTTCGCGCAGGAGCTGGCGGAGTCGCCCGAACCGGGCAACATCACGGCCGCGTCCGCCCGCAACCGCATGCGCGGCATCGTCACGCGCGTCGTCAAGGACGGCGTGATGGCTCAGGTGGAGCTGCAGGCCGGTCCGTTCCGGGTCGTGTCGCTGATGAGCCGGGAAGCGGCGGACGAGCTCGGCCTGGAGCCGGGCGTGATCGCCGTCGCATCCATCAAATCCACCCATGTCGTCGTCGAGATCCCGGAGGCCTGATGTTCCGCCGTACCCTCGCAACCGCCGTCACTGCCGTTGCCGCCCTGACCCTGGTGAGCTGCGGTGACGACACCCCGGCGGCCTCGTCTCCGTCCAGCAACTCGAGCAGTACTGCAAGCCTCTCGGGCACGATCAACGTGTTCGCGGCGGCGTCGCTGACCGGGACCTTCACCCAGCTCGGCAAGGACTTCGAGGCCGCGCACCCCGGCGTCAAGGTGGTCTTCAACTTCGCCGGCAGCTCCGCGCTCGCAGAGCAGATCAACCAGGGCGCCCCCGCCGACGTCTTCGCCTCGGCCGCCCCGAAGAACATGGACCAGGTCACCGACAAGGGCACCCCGACCACGTTCGTGAAGAACGAGTTGGAGATCGCCGTCCCGAAGGGCAACCCGGGCAAGATCACCGGCCTGAAGGACTTCACCGACAAGAACCGCAAGATCGCCCTCTGCGCGGCAGAGGTCCCCTGCGGCGCCGCCGCCGACAAGGTCTTCGAAGCAGCCGGCCTCACCCCCCAGCCCGACACCCTCGAGAAGGACGTCAAGGCGGCCCTCACCAAGGTCAGCCTGGACGAGGTGGACGCAGCCCTCGTCTACAAGACCGACGTCCTGGCCGCCAAGAACAAGGTCGAAGGCATCGAGTTCCCCGAGGCCGCCAAAGCCATCAACGAATACCCCATAGCCACCCTCACCAACTCCAAGAACCCCAACACCGCCAAGTCCTTCGTCGACTACGTGTTGTCCGCCCAGGGCACCAAAGTCCTAACCGACGCAGGCTTCGAAGCCCCGTGAGAACCGCGCTCCAGCGCTCCGCGCTGGAGCGCGGTGATGGGGGACATACACCCCGCTGTTCGAGCAGCGCGGAGCGCAGAACCGACATGGAATGGCCGGCACGGCCTAGTGGACCCCGCACAGCCCCGAGGGGCTGTGGGCTCGCACAGCCCCGTGGGGCCCTGTGGACTCCCACAGTCCGGTCGTGCTCGTGGACTCCGCTCTACATCCATCGCCGGCCCGCGCGCAGCGCGGGGCGGCGGGGTTTGGCAGGTGAGATGAGATGTTGGGTGGCGTGATGGCTCGGCGGCAGCGGATTGGTGGGCGACTGCCTGTTGTGTTGTTGCTGCCTGCTCTGCTTGGCCTCGCCTTCCTGCTGGTCCCGTTGATCGGGTTGCTGGCTCAGGCGCCTTGGGGGACGTTGCCGGAGCGGTTGTTCAGTGCGGAGGTTGGGGAGGCGTTGAGGCTTTCGCTCGTCTGTGCGACGTCGGCGATGGTGATCTGTTTGGTTCTTGGGGTGCCGTTGGCTTGGTTGTTGGCTCGGGCGGAGTTGCCGGGGCGGGGGATCATCCGGGCGTTGGTGACGGTGCCGTTGGTGTTGCCGCCGGTGGTGGGCGGGGTGGCGTTGCTGTTGGTGCTTGGGCGGCGGGGGCTGGTGGGTGAGCGGCTGGATCTGTGGTTCGGGTTCACGTTGCCGTTCACGACTGCCGGGGTGATCGTCGCGGAGGCATTCGTGGCGATGCCGTTCCTGGTCATCTCCGTGGAGGGTGCGTTGAGAGCTGCCGACCCGCGGTACGAGGAAGCGGCGGCGACGCTGGGGGCTGGGCGGTGGCTGACGTTCCGGCGGGTTACTTTGCCGTCGATCGCGCCGGGCATCGTGGCGGGGGCGGTGCTGTGCTGGGCCCGGGCGCTTGGTGAGTTCGGCGCGACGATCACCTTCGCCGGCAACCTCCCCGGCCGTACGACGACGATGCCGCTCGCCGTCTACCTGGCGTTGGAGTCCGACCCCGACGTCGCCGTAGTACTCAGCATCGTGCTCCTCGCGGTGTCGGTCGTCGTACTGGCCTGCCTGCGCGAGCGTTGGATCAGTGGTCTCCGATGACCCTGTACGCCGACCTGCACGTGACCCGGGACGCCTTCCGCCTCGACCTCGACCTGACCGTCGAACCAGGCGAGGTGGTCGCCCTCCTCGGCCCCAACGGCGCCGGCAAGACCACCGCCCTCCGGGCGATCGCCGGACTCCTCCCGATCACCGACGGCAGCATCCGCCTCGACGACACCCTCTGGGACGAGCCACCGAGAACCTTCCGCTCGGCCGATCACCGCCCGATCGGAGTCGTGTTCCAGGACTACCTGCTCTTCGACCACCTGAGCGCCCTCGAGAACGTCGCCTTCGGCCTCCGCGCCCGCGGCACCGACAAGCGCACGGCCCGCGCCACCGCGGCCCGCTGGCTCGACACGGTCGGACTGGCGGAGTACGCGAAAACCCGCCCACGCTCCCTCTCCGGCGGCCAGGCCCAACGCGTAGCCCTAGCCCGGGCGCTCGCCACCTCCCCCGACCTACTACTACTCGACGAGCCATTAGCAGCCCTCGACGCCAGCACCACCCTCCACATCCGCGCCGAACTCGGCCAGCATCTCCAGCGGTACGACGGACGCACCCTCCTCGTCACCCACGACCCGCTGGACGCGATGGTCCTCGCCGACCGCCTGGTCATCGTGGAGCAGGGCCGCATCGTCCAGGAGGGCGCCCCGACAGAGATCGCCCGCCGCCCGCGCACGGAGTACGTCGCCCAACTGGTAGGCCTCAACCTCTACCGAGGCACAGCGGCCAACACCACCGTCACGCTCGATGACGGCGGCACCCTGACCATCGCCACCCCATCCGAGGGCAAGGTCTTCGTAGCCTTCCCACCCTCGGCCGTCAGCCTCTACCCCGAACCCCCCACCGGCACCCCCCGCAACACCTGGCCCATGCAGGTAGCCGGCATCGAACAACACGCCCACACCGTCCGCGTCCGCCTGATCCCCCACAACGCACCCGCCCCAGCAACCCTGCTGGCCGACATCACCACCGCAGCAGTGGCCGACCTCCACCTGACCCCCGGTCAAAAACTCCACGCCACCCTCAAAGCAACCGAAGTCCAGACGTACCCGGCCTAGTACGGCTCCCCCACGCAGTTCCTACGTCGCAGCTCCCACCCATCCCAAAACTTCGCGGGTCGGTGGTGGACCGGGCGGACCGCTACGCCATCAAACCCACGCCACACGGTCCCGACGCGCCCAACCCCACCATCGACTGCCCTCGCTTGATGCACTGGCGGTCCACCCACCACCAACAACCGTCCGGGGAAGGTGAGCTTCACCCGCGCAGGTGGGCGACGTGCTCGCGGGCCGACGCCAGAATTTCGACGATCTTGGCGCGTTCGTTGGTGGCGAAGCGGCGGACTTGGAGGTCCAGGACGGCCTGGGCCTGGATGTCGTCCAGGTCGAACTCGCGGGATACCGCCTGCAGTGACTCGTCCAACGATGTCGAGCTCGCCACGAGGTCGAGCAGTTCGGTGCGGCGGTCTACCGCAAGCAGGATGGCCTCGAAGATCCGCACTCGTTGTTCAGCCGGTTCCAGTTCCGATGTCATCAGCCGATCATGCCCGGCTGCTCCGGGGAGGCCAAGGGGCGGCCGGTTGCCTGGTGCAACGGTTGGGAGGGCGGATACTGGGTGGGACCGCTGGATCCACCCGATGGGAGAAGCCGTGGCCGAGCCGAGTACTGAATGGCGTGAAGTGATCGAGCCTGGGGAGGGTGCGCGGCACGAGGCGCAGGGGAAGGCCTTTGTGGAGATGCAGGGGCGGAAGGACGAGAAGTTCGGGACCGGGCGGGCGCTGCACCGCAAGCAGCTGGCTGCGTTGCGCGCGACGTTGGACGTGCCGGGTGACCTGCCCGCGCACGCCAAGCAGGGCATCTTCGCGATCCAGAACAAGTACGACACCTGGCTGCGGCTCTCCAACGGCGGCTTCAACCGGGCGCCGGATCGGGCGCCGGACATCCGCGGCTTCTCCATCAAGGTGCTCGGTGTCAGCGGCAAGGGCGCGCTCGGCGGTGAGGCCGCCTCGCAGGACTTCGCGCTGATCAACCACGAGCGATTCAGCTCGGCGACCAGCGAGGACTTCGCCAAGGTCGTCACCACCGGCGGCAGCACGCCGGGCAAGCTGCTGCTGCGGGTGCTCGAGAACCCCGGCATGATCCCCCAGCTCAAACTCGTCCAGGCGGCGCTCAAAGAACCTTTCAGCGGCTTCGCCACGCAGGACTTCTTCAGCGCCGCCCCGGTCGCCTTCGGCCCGTACGCCGTCCGCGTGAAGCTGGCCGCCGCTTCCGACCAGGTCAACGCGGCAGCGAGCGAGGACTGGGCCGCCGACATCTACCAGCGGCTCGACCAAGGCCCGCTGGTCTACGACTTCCAGGTGCAGTTCTTCACCGACGAGCAGCACACCCCGATCGAGGACGCCGCCCAGGTCTGGGACGCGCCGTACCTGACCGTCGGCCAGCTGACCATTCCGCGCCAGCACCCCGAGCCGGCCTTCGACAAGGAGATCGAGTCGGCCAAGTTCGACCCCTGGAACGCCCTCGTCGAGCACCGCCCGCTGGGCGAGGTGATGCGGGCCCGCAAGGTCGCCTACTTCGCCAGCCAGCAGCACCGATCGGCCGAGTAGCAGCCGCCACGAGGAAGGCAGCGACAAGTTACGCCCTGTTACGTCACCGCCACGAACTGGCATGATGTAACAGGGCTTTCACCGCTCAAAGTGATCACCATGTAACAAAGAGTGGTTATTTACCCATCCGTAGGGTGTGAGTTCTTCACGGTCTAGTCGTGACGTCATGCACTACGCCAGCCCTCCTCCCGTTGCCCAAGATGTGCCGGGCACACCAATGAGAGGGGGACGAATCGCCATGGAAAATTACGAGCTCTACTGCCTGGCCGACCGGCGGTTCTACGACTCCCCGACCAACCGCGGCGCCGAGCACCCGGACTTCGCGCTCTGTGCGCGACCGGTCCCGGCCGGCTGGAGCCACGTCCCCGGCGAGACCTGGATGCACTACGCGCCGGACGGTCTCGAGCTGCCGGCCCAGGGCTGGAAGATCCACGTCTCCTCGGGACTCGAGGACGCCGAGCAGACGCTGGCCGTGGTGTGGGACTACTGCGTCCCCCGCGGCATCGGGTTCAAGTTCCTGCGCAACGAGCCCGTGATGCTGATGGTCAACTCGAAGTCCGCCCCGCGCGGTTCGAGCGGCAAACTCGTCACCATCTACCCGGCCGACGAGGCCCAGCTGGAGCTCGTCCTCAAGGAGCTCGACGGCCTCCTGCAAGGGGTTCGCGGCCCGTACATCCTGAGCGACCTCCGGTACGCCGAAGGCCCGCTCTTCGTCCGGTACGGCGCCTTCGTCAGCCGGTACTGCCTCAACGAAGGTGGCGAGCGGGTGCTCGCCCTCGCCGACGACAGCGGCCGGCTCGTTCCGGATCATCGCGGCCCGACCTTCTCGATGCCGCCGTGGGTCGCCCTGCCGCCTTTCCTGCAAGAGCATCTGGACGCCCGCAACGCGGTCACCACGAACGAGCTGGCGTACACGATCGAAGGCGTCATCCAGTTCTCCAACGGCGGCGGCGTCTACCTCGGCCACCACAACGAGACCGGCGCGAAGGTCGTACTGAAGGAAGGCCGGCCGCTCGCCGGGCTGGACATGAGCGGCCGCGACGCGGTCGCCCGGGTCGGTCACGAGCGCGACATCCTGCAGCGCCTCGAAGGCCTGGACGTGGTCCCGAAGGTGCACGACTACTTCGAGCTGGGAGAGCACCACTTCCTGGTCCAGGAGTTCGTCGACGCGAACCCGCTCCAGCGCGAGCTGGTCAGCCGTTATCCGCTGACCCACCCGGACGCGACCGAGACCGAGCTGGCCGAGTACGCCGACTGGGCCGCGCGGATGGTCGCCGACGTCCAGGCCGCCGTCGCTCAATTGCATGGCCGTGGCGTCGTCTTCTGTGACCTCCACCCGGACAACGTGCTGCTCAGCAACGGTGAGCGGATGGTGCTGATCGACTTCGAAGTCGCGACGCTCGTCGAGGACCAGGCGCGGTCCGCGCTCGCCCATCCCGGATATGCCGCTCCCGGCGACCGGCAAGGTCCTGACGTCGATCTCTACGCGCTCGCCTGCATCACGCTCGGCCTGTTCGCGCCGCAGACGACGATGCTGCTGAATCTCCATCCCGGCAAGGCTTTCCAGCTCGCCGACATGATCGCCGACACCTTCCCGGTGCCGCGCGAGACGCTCGACGAGGCGGTCCGCACGATCGTCGGCCCCACGCTGACCAGCGACCCGGAGATGGAGTCGCTCGCGCTGCCAGGTCAGGCGGAATGGACCGACGTACGAGCGGCGCTCACCAAGGCGATCATCGCGAGTGCGACTCCCGAGCGCGACGACCGGCTGTTCCCCGGCGACATCGCCCAGTTCCAGCCCGGCGGCGGCACCAACCTTGCGACCGGGGCGGCCGGCGTGCTCTACGCTCTCGACCAAACCGGGGCCGGGCGCTTCCCGGAGTACGAGGACTGGCTGCGCAAGCACGCCCTCACCAGCGAGATCGGCCCCGGCCTGTACGACGGGCTGCACGGCGTCGCCCATGTCCTCAACGGCCTCGGCCACGAGCAGGACGCACTGGACCTCGTCGAGCGAACGCTGTCCGACCAGCTCGAGACGCGTGAGCTCGGCCTGCACAGCGGCCTGGCCGGCATCGGCCTCAACCTGCTGCACTTCACCGGCGAGCCAGTCCTGCGGGCCAAGGCGATCCACGTGGTCGACCTGGTGGCAGACCGGCTCGGCGACGTCACCGACGTACCGGAGACCAGCGGCGGCGACAAGCCGCGCGCCGGGCTGATGTACGGCTCGTCCGGACCGGCCCTGCTCTTCCTCGAGGCCTACGAGCTGACCGGCGACACCGGCTTGCTGGACCTTGCGGAGATCGCCCTCGGGCAGGACATCCGGCGCTGCGTCCAGACTCCCGACGGCACGGTCCAGGTGAACCAGGGCTGGCGCACACTTCCTTATCTGGAAGAGGGCTCGGCCGGGATCGCGCTCGTCCTGCGACGGTTCCTCGAGCTCCGGCCCGAGTCGGAACTGGCCGCGCAGCTCGACCCCCTGCGGCGGGTCACCCGCTGCTCCTACTACGTCCAGCCAGGCCTGTTCATGGGTCGCGCCGGTCTTCTCCTCGCCGCTCCGGCGCTCGGGGTCGAGACCACCGACCTGGTGCGCGGACTCGGCTGGCACGCGATGCCGTTCGAAGGCGGCCTCGCGTACCCCGGCAACCAGTTGCTCCGTCTCTCGATGGACCTGGCGACCGGATCGGCCGGCGTCCTGCTGGCCCTGGGTGCGGCGCTGCACGAGCAGCGCGTCACCCTCCCGTTCCTCGGACCTCCCCAGTGGTCCGAGTCCCCGTCCCTACTCATCTCGAAGGAGGTGTAAACAAATGGCACTTCTCGACCTTCAGGGTCTGGAGACCCCGGGCTACGGTCACGGCGGGCACGGCCACGGTGGCTCCACGCTCACCGTGCTGGGCTGTGGTTCCCAGCGTCCGAGCAACCTGAGCCTTCTGCTCTGCCACTGATCGGACTACGAGGCAGCGCCGCCGGACGTCGGTGAGTGATGACCAAGGCGGCGTGAACCCTCAGGTTCCGGGGGCCCTGGGTGGGCAGCATTCCCACCCAGGGCCGAACCTGTGTTCCCATTCGGGAGGAGGCACCCGTGCGACACCCCGACCTGAGCTACCCCGACGCCGAGCGTCTGCCGCTCGTCGATCATCTGCACGGCCACGCGATCCCCGATCCGTATCGCTGGCTGGAAGACGCCGCCACGCCGCAAACCCAAGCCTGGCAGGCGATCCAGGACCAGCTCTGGCTGAACCACGCGACCACGCTCCCCGGGCGGTACCAGCTCCGCAACCGGGTCCGAGCACTGTCGAGCGTCGGTTCCGTCTCCACTCCCGTCTGGCGCGGCGATCGCTGCTTCGTCCTCCGCCGCTCCGCCGCGCAGGAACATCCGGTCCTGTACGTCGATGACGCGGTCCTGCTCGACCCCCAGCAACTCGACCCGACCGGCCGCACCACGCTCGACAGCTGGCAGCCCTCCCCCGACGGCACCCTGCTCGCTTTCCAGATCTCGCGCGGCGGCGACGAACAGTCGATCCTGCACGTCCTCGACGTCGCCACCGGCGCTGTGGTCGACGGCCCGATCGATGGTTGCCGCTACTCCCCGGTCGCCTGGTTGCCGGACGGGAAGTCCTTCTACTACGTGCGATTCCGGCAGGTGCTGCATCACATCCTCGGCCGGTCCGACGACGAGCGGGTACTTCCCGGCGAAGCGGCGTACGGGCTGGATCTCAGTGCCGACGGCCGCTGGCTGACGATCTCGGCGGCTCGCGGGACCGCGAACGATCTCTGGCTCGCCGATCTCACGACGGACCAGCCGCCGGCCGTCGTCCAGCAAGGCGTCGACGCGATCACCATCATGTCGGTGTGCCGCGAGGGCCGCCTGTACGTCGTGACGACCCGCGATGCGCCGACCGGCAAGATCTGTGTCGGCGACCCCGAGGATCCGACCGTCTGGCGCGACTACGTCCCGGCCGATCCCGAGGCTCCGCTCAGCAGCCTCGCCATCCTCGACAAGGTGGTGCTCGTCGGGCGGACCCGGAACGCTGTCGGTGAGATCGCGATCCACGACCTGGTCACCGGGCGCTACCTGGACGATGTCCCGTTGCCTGGCGTCGGCTCGGTCGGCTCGCTGGTGAGCCGGCCGGAGGGTGACAACCAGGTCTGGTTCTCCTACACGGACAGCGTGACGCCGTCAGCCGTCTACCAGTACGACGTGACCTCGAACCGGACGACCCTGTGGTCGCCGCCGCCTGGTGCAATCGGAGTCGCGGACGCGGAGTCGCGGCAGGTCGACTTCACTTCACCGGACGGTACCGAGCTGCAACTGCTGGTCGTCGGCAAGCCGGGTGAGCACGGTCCGCGGCCCGCGATCCTCTACGGATATGGGGGTTTCGGGCAGTCGTTGACCCCGACGTACTCGGCCTTCGCGCTCGCCTGGGTGGCGGCCGGCGGCATCTTCGTCACGGCGACTCTGCGCGGTGGAGGTGAGCGCGGCGACGACTGGCACAAGGCCGGCATGCTCGACCAGAAGCAGAACGTCTTCGACGACTACCTCGCCGCGGCCGAAACTCTGATCGCCGAAGGCTGGACCACTCCCGACCAGCTGACTCTGTGCGGCGAATCCAACGGCGGCCTCTTGGTCGGCGCCGCCCTCACCCAACGCCCCGAACTCTTCGCTGCCGCGGTCCTCTCCGCGCCACTGCTCGACATGGTCCGCTACGAACACTCCGGCCTCGGCGCAAGCTGGGTGCCCGAGTTCGGCTCAGCCTCGGACCCGGCTCACTTGACCAACCTGCTGTCGTACTCGCCGTACCACCGAGTGCAGCCCGGCGTGAAGTACCCCGCCGTCCTCTTCACCGTCTTCGGCGGCGACACCCGGGTAGATCCCTTGCACGCAAGGAAGATGTGCGCCGCCCTCCAACACGCCACCAACAGCCCTGTCCTGCTCCGCCTAGAACAAGACTCCGGCCACGCCGGCGGATCAGCCAGCAAAGGCATCGGCCTGGCCGCCGACATGCTCGCCTTCCTGGCCCACCACACCGGCTTGATCCGATGACCGCACCTGCCACCTTTGGTGCCGTCGCTCGGCATGGGCGAGGATGGCTGCCGGTTATCGGCCTCACCGCGCTGACCGGTAGTGGGGTGGCTCTTGCTTTGCCTTCTGTGCTCGGGCATTCGGTCGATGCGATCGTTGCCGGTGACAACTACGGCAAGTGGTTCACCATCGCCGCCGCACTCATCACCACCGGCATCGTCTGCAGTCTGATCGACGCCTTCGCAGGCACGGCGTGTGTTGCCGGTACGACCGCCTGGCTCCGCCATCGCCTCGTCAACCAGGTTGTCAACGGAGGCCCCGAAGGCACCCGCGAGTTCGACCCCGGCGACCTGGTCAGCCGCGTCTCCGGCAATGCCTCCGACGCCGCCCAAGCCGGCCCTGCAGCCGTCACCACCGTCGCCGCCATGGCACCTCCGATCGGCAGCCTCGTCCTGCTCGCCCTGATCGACCCGTGGCTGGCCGTCGCCTTCTTCGGCGGCGTCATCCTCGTCGTCGGCGTCCTCTTCGTCTTCGCCCGCCGCACCGCCGAGCTCAGCCTCGCCTACCAGGAAACCCAGGGCCGCATCTCCGCCCTCCTCACCGAAGCAGTAGCCGGCCTCCGCACCATCACCTCCGCCGGCACCACAGCCCGCGAAGAGCGCCGCATCCTCGGCTTCCTCCCAGACCTCCACAAACACGGCCTGCAGACCTGGAAGGTGCTGGCCCGCTCCGGCGCCCAAGCCGCCATCGTCGGCCCGCTCGTCCTCGTCGCAGTTCTAGCCGTCGGCGGCCTCCAACTGGTCGACGGCCGCATCACCGCCGGCGAACTCTTCGCCGCCAGCCAGTACGCCGTACTCGGCGCCGGCCTCGGCAGCCTCACCGGCGTGATCGGCGAGATCGCCCGAGCCCGGGCCGGCATCCAGCGCGCAGCCGAGGTCTTCGCCATCACCCCCGTCGCCCACGGCCTGCTCACGCTGCCACCCGGCCCCGGCCGCCTGACCTTCGACGGCGTCACCGTCTTCGGCGAAGAATCGGCCCTGCTGCGAGACGTCCATCTCGACCTCCCCGGCGGCGCGACCGTCGCCGTGGTCGGCCCCAGCGGCGCCGGCAAGTCCATCCTGGCCGGGCTGGCCGCCCGCCTCCGCGACCCCCATTTCGGCCAGGTCCTGCTGGACGGCGTACCGCTCCAGGCCCTCAACCGCCAAGCCCTCCGTACTGCGGTCGGCTGCGCCTTCGAGCGCCCGACTCTGGTCGGCACGACTGTCGGCGACGCCATCTCACATGACGCCGTCGGCCCGGTCCGCACGCTGGCCGCCGCCCGCGCCACCCACGCGCACGACTTCGTCAGCCGCCTCCCCGACGGCTACTTCACTCCGTTGCCCAAGGCCCCTATGTCGGGTGGCGAGCGACAGCGTCTCGGCCTCGCCCGAGCCTGGCCCGCAAGCCGCCTACTGGTGCTCGACGACGCGACCTCGAGCCTCGACACCGCAACCGAGATGCAGATCAGCAAGACGCTGACCGAGGACCGCCACCGCCGCACCCGCCTGATCGTCACCCACCGGACCGCGACCGCCGCCCGCGCCGACCTCGTCGTCTGGCTCGACGGCGGTCAGGTCCGCGCGGTCGGCCCGCACCAAGAGCTATGGCAGGACGCCGCCTACCGCGAGGTCTTCGGATGAACCGAGAGCTCGCCTACGGCGCCGCCGCCCTCCGCAAACGATCCACGATCAAGCTCGCCCTCTGGTCGATCCCGGACATCCTCCCGACCGCCATCTACGGTGTCGCGGTCGCCCACGCCACGGACAACTTCCTCGACGGCCGCGCCTGGCAAGGGATCGCCTGGCTCGGCGGCCTGATCGCAGCGGCCTGCTTCGGCGCGGCCGGCTCCCACCAGGTCTACGGCCGTCTCGGCCACCTGGTCGAGCCGTTGAGAGACGACCTCGTCCGCCGCGTCGTCGGCGGTGCCCTGCGTACCGGTGACGAGGCAGCGGTGGCCCGGCTGAACCGCCAGGTCGAGATCGTCCGCGACACCTTCGCCGGTCTCGTGCTCGTGATCCGCAACTTCGCCGTCACGCTGCTCGGCGTACTGGTCGGGCTGTTGTCGTTGGCGCCTTTGGTCGCGGCGTTCGTCGTACCGCCGTTCCTGATCGGTTTCGCGTTGTCGCTGGCGGTGCTCGGGATGGCGGCCGATCGGGTGCGGGCGTCGCTGCAGGCCGATGAGGAGTTGGCGACTGCAGCGGGGATGACGTTCAGCGGCGTACGGGACATCACGGCGACTGGAGCTGAGGAGTTCGCGGAAGCCCTTGTAGGGAAGCCGATCGAGGCGCAGGCGGCTGCCGAGCGGTCCCTCGCGAAGGTGGCCGCGTTGCGGACGTTGTGCTTCGCGGTCGGCGGCTGGGCACCGCTGCTGATCCTGATGGCGGCAGGTCCTTGGCTGGTCGGTCGCGGGATCAGTACCGGCACGCTGCTCGGTGGTCTCACCTACGTACTCGTCGGTCTGCAGCCTGCGCTGAGCACGGTGATGGGTGCGCTTGGCGAGAGCGGGCTGCGCTATGTCATCACGCTCGGCCGCATTCTCGATTCGGCGGCGCCGACGCCCGCGCTGCGACCAGTTGACGAGGTGAACGGCTACCAGCTTCGGCTGCGTGGTTTGACCTTCGCCTACGGGCCGTCCGCGGATCCTGTGCTCGACGGGCTCGACCTGACCGTGGCCGAAGGCGAACATCTGGCCGTGGTGGGGCCGAGCGGCATCGGCAAGTCCACTCTTGCCGGGCTCGTCTGCGGCATGCTCGCGCCGACGAGTGGCCGGCTGTCGCTCGGCGGCGTACCGCCCAGCGAAGTACCAGTGGAGCGGCTGGCCACGACGCGGATACTGATTCCGCAGGAGGCGTACGTCTTCAGCGGACCGTTGATGGAGAACCTCACCTACCTGCTGCCCGACGCCACGATCTCCGAGGTCATGCAGGCCGTCGACGCCATCGGCGCCGAGCGGTTGGTCGAACGGCTCGGCGGATTCGGCGCCCGGGTGCGACCGGGCGAACTGTCCCCGGGCGAACGGCAGCTGATCGCACTCGTGCGCGCCTACCTGTCACCGGCGCCGCTGGTCGTCCTCGACGAGGCAACCTGCTTCCTCGATCCAGAGGCAGAGCGGCGCGCGGAAGAGGCCTTCGCCAAGCGCGGCGGCACGCTGATCGTGATCGCGCACCGGATCAGCTCGGCCTTGCGGGCTCGCCGCATCCTCGTCCTCGACGGCAACAAGGCAGCCATTGGCACCCACCAGACGCTGTTGCGGACCTCACCGCTCTACCGCGAACTCCTCGGCCACTGGCAACCCGCGGCCGATCAGATCCAGCCGGCCTCGTGAGCCGTCAGATCCAGCCGGCGTCCTGGGCCTTGCGGATCGCCTCGATGCGGCTGCGCGCCCCCGTCTTGGCGAGGATGCGGGACAGATAGTTCCGCACTGTGCCCGCGCTCAGGCTGAGCGTCCGGGCGATCTCCTGCGCGGTCGCACCGGTGGTCACCTGCCGCAGTACTTCGCATTCGCGGTCGGTGAGCGGGTTGTCACCCGCCTTGAGCGCGGCGACGGCGAGCCGGACGTCGACCACGGGCAACCCCTTGGCGACGTCGCGCACCGCCTCAGCCAGTTGGTCGGTGGACGAGTCCGTCGCGATCAGCCCGATCCGCGGCGCCTGCTTGACCAGCGCGAGGCTGGTCGCGGCGATCGCCTCGTGGTCGATCAGCACGAGCACGCCGCGGCCGGTCAGCTTGCGGCACAGGTCCTCGATCCCGAGCTTGCCGGGCAGTTGCGGATCGAGCAGCACGACATGCGGCCGCCGGCCGACCGCGACCATCACCTCGTCCGAGGACTCCACCTCGGCCACCACGTCCAGGTCGTTCTCTCGGGACAACACCGCGGCCAGTGCACCTCGCACCATCGTGCCGCGGTGGCCGAGGACTACTCGGATCACCGCACGCCCCCATCACGTCGATTGCCTCAGCACGGCACCGCCCAGGCGTCGGCCCGGTCCCGTCCTTCCCTCAACGAGCGAACTCCTCGGAGGGCACGGGTGAATCCGGTTCCGTGCCTCAAGCAAGCGCTTGTCCCCAACCCGAGAACAGCCGCCCTGGCAACCTCGACCAAGAAGTCGCGACCATGACCAAGAACTGGCGACCATGACCATGAAATCGCGACCTTGAACAAGAACTGGCGACCTTGAACACGAAATATCGTGTCCAAGCCCACCGCCACCTGTGCAAGCCCACCAGTGGTGGGCTTGCACACGCACCGGCGACCTTGAACACCTAAAGGGGACCTTGAACAGGAAATATCGTGTTCAAGGTCGCCGATAGGTGTTCAAGCCCACACTGGTTGGCTGAACAGTTGGCGGAGTCGGCTGACCGGGTGGCGCGGACGGGCGCTGAAACAGATCTGTTTCAGGCGGGAAACCGTTCTGTTGTTGGGTTTTCGGGATCTTCGGAGTCTGCGAAATCTTCTGCGGAAATGCGGATCCCTCTTGCGCTCCGGCGTTGCTTCGAGCACGATGGGCCGATCACGTCGTTACCGATGCGTGATCATTCGGACGCTGTCTCGTGATCTGCCCGGATGCCCGTCCCCTGCACCCCTCGAAGGGAGTGGTACCTCACCAGACTGCGGAGCCCGGTTCGGCTGCAGAGTACGAGCGGCCGGTGATCCGAGCCTCACGCACCCAGGTGACGTCCACCTTCACCTCACTCCGGCCGCACTTGCCCGGAGCGCTGGTTCTCGGGGCAAGTGCGCACGCGGCTGAATCATCCGGGCTGAGAATCCACCATGCCCCAGCTCATGAGGAGCAGAACCCTGATGTCCAAAGCACGACATGCCCGCCCCCGGCGAAGTACCCGCCGGGTAGTCCGGACCCTCTCGATCGCCGGCCTCGGCGCCGGGATCACCGCCGCAGGAGCGGGTGGCGCGTTCGCCGCCGACTACAAGGTGAAGGCCGGTGACACGCTGTCGGAGATCGCCCAGGCCAACGGCGCCGACTGGCACCAGCTCGCCAAGCTGAACAACCTGAAGAACCCGGACCTGATCCTGATCGGTCAGACCCTCAAGCTCGACGGCGTGACCGCGACCGCCGTCCGGCAGACCGAGAAGAAGAAGCGGGTCGTCCACAAGACCCGGACGGTGAAGAAGTCCACGGTCCACAAGAAGACCTACAAGGCTCGCCCGACCCGCTCGAACGATCGCCCCTCGACCGGCAGCAGCGGTAGTGCGAATCTCAGTGGTGCCTGGGCCAAGGTGGCCAACTGCGAGTCCAGCGGCAACCCCAAGGCCGTGAACCCGGCGGGCTACTACGGCCTGTTCCAGTTCGACCTGCAGACGTGGCGCAGCGTCGGCGGCACCGGCAACCCGACCAAGGCGTCGGCAGCCGAGCAGCTGATGCGCGCGAAGAAGCTCTACGCCCAGCGTGGCGCCTCCCCGTGGCCGGTCTGCGGGAAGTACCTGCGCTGACCCAACCGAGCACTGCGGCCCGCGGGCAGACCCCAACCCTCGCTCGCGGCCGCAGTCCTCTCTCAGCGGGTCAGTACCAGCATCTGGTCCGCACCGACCTGGAACTCGTACGGCACCTTGCGGATCTCGGATCGCACCGGCCGCAAGTCGTCCAGCAGGTCGGGCAGGTACGGAACCGCGTCACCCGCGCCCTGCTGCACGAGCGGGAAGATCCGTACTTCGGAACGGCTGACCCGGACGAGTTCCTTCAACGCGGCGAGATGCCAGTCGCGGTCGTACTTGTCGGCCCAGGTGAAGAGCAGGTGCGAGCACAGCACCAAGTCGAATCGCCCGTCCTCGAACGGCAATTCCGGCAGACTGCCCGCGACATACCGCTCAGGCGCCGTCGTCACGTCCTGCAGGAAGCGATCCGCCGCCTCGATCCGTAGGTCGTCCTTGCGGCCCGGATCGCCGTACCAATGCCAGACGAAGCTGGCCGCGTGCTGGTCGACGATCTGCGCGCCTTGCGGCAGGCTGCGGCGTACCGTGTCGACGAGCTCCGACGTCGGCAGCTCGTAGGCCTGGTCGACCGCCACGGCGTCGACGCCCCGGGCAGCGGCCTCAGCGGTGAAACTCGACCCGCCCGCACAGCAGTCCAGGATCGAATCGGGCAACTCGGTCAAGTCGAACATCGCCTCGTACTCGGCGTACGAGCGAGATGTCACCAACACGTGGACGCTACCTCCGGACGGGTCGTCTGCTGAGCCGGCGGTCGAGAAGGGTGGCCCCGGCTGCCAGAGCGAGGAACAGTAGCGCGACGAACAGACAGTTCAGCAAGACCCGGCCATAACCGTGCAGGCTGACGTCGATGAACGGGTACGGATAGAAGCCGGTCCCCTCGCCGCGGATCAGCGTGAACGCGACCCAGAGCAGCGGATACACCACCGACCAGGCGACGATCCTGTTGTCGGTCTGCCCGCGCGGCCCGGTCAGCAACCACCCCAGTACGCCGAGCAGCGGAGTGACCGTGTGGACGAGGAGGTTCGCGACCCAGGCCCAGCCGGACAAGCTGTCACTGCCGGCGAGCACCAGGTGGTACACGATCCCGGTCACCGCGATGCAGAGCACGCCGTTGAGCCGAAGCGTCTTGAACAGCGTGCCCTCCCCGCCGCGACCGAGCGCGAGGAGCAGGCAGGTCCCACCCAGCAACAGGTTCGACTGGATCGTGAAGTAGGCGAAGACGTTGAGGACCCGCTCGGGATTCTCCTTGTAGAAACCCTCGCCGCCGGTGGACGTCGCCGTCACCAGGCACTGCATGACCACACCCACTGCAACCACCAGCGCCGTGACACCGGACCAGACCCGTCCCGCCTTTGTCATGGCCAGCAATCTACGGGGTGGGAACGGGTCTGGCGGGGAGGTCAGACGGCTTGCTCGACCTTCTTCTTCTCTTCTTCGTCGACGCCGTAGCTGAACGAGACGAACCCGTCGATCACCAGCACGATCGTCCAGGTCCACGCCGGGCCCAGCAGCGCGTCGAAGCCCTTGCCGGACAGCAGGCCGAGCACGATCATCACAGCCACCCCGACGCCGTACGCGAGCACGTGGTGGTACCAGCCGCGACGCTCGTGCTGAGCCTTCTCCCGAGTCCCCTTCTTCAGCTTGACCGGCCGCGGCCCACCGGCCAGCTTGTACGCCGCCCAGCCGTCGGCCCACTTCAGGCTCTGGTGGCCGAAGCCGACGCTGACCCCGATGAAGATCGCGGCCAGCGAGTGCTTGAACGACGGCTCACCGCCGGACCGGATGTCGATCACGCTGGCGACCAGCAGCACCACGTCCACCAGCGGGACCATCGCGAGCAGCACCATGCCCAGGCGCGGCAGGCGGAGCAAGTAGCGCGTCACCATGCCGGCGGCGAGAAGCACCCAGAAGCCGATCTCACAGCCGGCGATCACAGCGAGCAGCACGAGGACTCACCCCTCCGTTTATTTCGTACGCTTGTGTTTATACAACCGACTCTAACACGGCTGTGCTAAAAAGGGCAGATGCCGAAGATCGTCGACCACGACACCCGCCGCGAGGAGATCGCCCAGGCGCTCTGGCGGGTGGTCCGCCGGGACGGCATCCGCGCCGCGTCGGTGCGTTCCGTCGCCACCGAGGCCGGCTGGTCCGCCGGCGCCGTCCGCTACTACTTCCCGGACCAGGCGGGGCTGATCGCGTTCGCGATGGACCTGGTGTCCCGCCGAGTCAGCGACCGGATCAGAGCGCTCGACACCACCGGCCCGCTGCCCGACGTCGTACTGCGCTTCCTGGAAGAGGTGATCCCGCTCGACCCCGAGCGACAGGCCGAGTTCGACATCTGGCTCTCCTTCATCGCCCAGGCCCAGGCGGAGTCCGGCGCCGGCGGCCTGCGCGAGGTACTCGCCCCGGTCCACCAGGGCCTCCGCGACCTCTGCGCCTCCCTGCTCAACTCCCTGTCCCAGGCCGGCATCCTGCGCCCGGACCTACGCATCGACCTGGAGACCGACCGCCTGCACGCCCTCATCGACGGCCTCTCTCTGCACGCCGCGGTAGACCCCACGGCCAGCACCCCGGACCGTGTCCGCGACATCCTCCGCAGACACCTGACAGAGCTCCAGCCGTGACCGCCACCATCGACCGCCACGGCCCACGCGACGACCTCACCTGGTTCCAGGAGTACCTGGACGACCTGGACCCACTCGAGTGGCAGATCGAGGCGTTGGCCACCCGGCCCCAGCACGTGAAGCTCGTCATGACCGACGCCGCCAAGGAGCTGGGCCTGCGCCAGCTGCTCACCCCGAACGACGAGCGACTGTCCGATCTCCTCGAGCTGTACGTCCGCAGCGGCGCCGCCACCCTGGTCAGGCAAGCGGCCGGCCCCGGCACCTTCACGGTCACACTCGCCGGCCAGGAGGTGGAGTTCGACCGCGCGACCGAACGACGCGACCCCGGTTTCCTGGAGAAGCTCGCGGTGCTGGGAGCCGCGGTACTGGACGATCAGCAGTCGCTGGAGCTGACCGCCGCGAGCCTCGGCAACTCGACGGTGTTGCACGCGTTCCACGCGCTCGTCACCGGCGATCCGCATGCGGGTGAGCTGCTGCGGTCGGCGATCGAGGAGCTCTACCTCAGCCACTCCCTGCTCGGACCGTGGAACGAGCACATCGAGTTGCCGCTGCTGAAACTCGCCCAGACAGTGCTCGACGGAGGGTTCGAGGAGCAGCTCGTCGCGACACTTGGGTCGCACCGGCTGCGAGGCCAACCCGGGTGAGCCCAACGCGCGAGACCCACTCGGTTTCATCGCGCTTGGACCGCTCTGCCTGGCGGCCATCGCGCGGCAACGCGGGATCGCTTTCGCCGTCAGGTCGGAGTACCTGCCGGAGCGTCTCATCCGGTGATCGGGCCGGGGGCCGAGAAGATTCGCTGAACCCTGACTAAAAGGTTGTCCTGCGTGGCACGATCCCCTACATGGAGACCGAGGGGGTGATCGTCGTCAGCGGGATCATGGCGGCAGGGAAATCCACTGTCTCCCAACTGCTCGCGGAACGATTCCAGTACGGCGTCCATCTGCACGGTGATGTCTTCCGCCGGATGATCGTCAGCGGCCGGGCCTCGGCCGCGACCGACAACGGCGAGGAAGCGCAGAAGCAACTCAAGCTGCGCTACCGGATCGCCTGCCAGGTCGCCGACAGCTACGCGCAGGGCGGCTTCACGGTGGTGCTCGAGGATGTCGTGATCGGCGAGCTGCTGCGCGAGTTCCTGGACGGCATCGAGACCCGCCCGCGGTACCTGGTCGTCCTCACTCCGCGCCCCGACGTGATCCACGACCGGCTCGGCTACGGGCACGAGCATTCGGTCGACGAGCTCGACTACGAGCTGCACGCCTTCAGCCCGCGCCGCGGCCTCTGGCTCGACAACTCCGACCTCTCCCCGCACGAGACCGTCGACGCCATCCTGGGCCGACTCGACGAGGCCAAGTTCGAGTAGTCGCCGTGGCTACTCCGGAGTAGTTTGGCTGGATGGCGACCGTCCGGCGTACTTCGTGCAACCTGTGTGAGGCCATCTGCGGTGTGCTCGTGACCGTCGAGAGCGGCCGCGTCACCGACATCCGCGGCGACGAGGCGGATCCCCTGTCCCGCGGGCACATCTGCCCGAAGGCCGTCGCGCTGCGCGACCTCCAGGAGGACCCCGACCGCCTCACCCAGCCGGTACGCCGGACCGCCACCGGCTGGCAAGAGCTCGGCTGGAACGAGGCGTTCACCCTGGTCGCCACCCGACTGCGAGAGGTCCAGAAGGAATCCGGCCGGAACTCGGTCGGCGTCTACCTCGGCAACCCGAACGTGCACAGCGTCGGCGCGATGACCCACATGCCGACCGTGGTCCGGCTGTTGAAAACCCGCAACCGGTTCAGCGCGACGTCGGTCGACCAGCTGCCGCACATGCTCGCGGTCCATCTGCTCTACGGGCATCAGCTGATGGTCCCGGTGGCCGACATCGACCGGACGTCGTACCTGCTGATGCTCGGCGCGAATCCGCTCGCGTCGAACGGGAGCATGATGACGGCGCCCGGCTTCGGGCGGCGGCTCAAGGAAGTACAGAAGCGCGGTGGACGGGTCGTGGTGATCGATCCACGGCGGACCGAGACGGCGGCGGTCGCGGATGAACATCAGTTCGTGAAGCCGGGGACGGACGCTGCTTTTCTGCTCGCGCTGATTCACGTCATCCTGGCCGACGGGGCTGTGGCGGTGCCTTCTTATGTCGATGGGCTGTCGGCTGTCGAAGAGGTGACGCGGGAGTGGACGCCGGAGCGGGCGGCCTCGGTGACAGGGATTGCGGCGGAGGACATCCGGCGGCTGGCGCGGGAGTTCGCGGCCGCTGACAAGGCTGCTTGTTATGGGCGGCTCGGGGTGTCGACGCAGCAGTTCGGGGCGATCTGCCAGTGGGCCGTGCAGGTGCTCAACATCATCACCGGCAACCTCGACCGGCCGGGTGGGTCGATGTTTCCGCGGCCGGCGGTCGATACGTTGCGTGGGATCGGGAAGGGACATATCGGTGCGTGGACGAGCCGGGTGCGATCGCTGCCGGAGTTCGGTGGCGAGTTGCCTGCGTCGGCGATGGCCGAGGAGATCCTGACGCCGGGTGACGGGCAGATCCGGGCGATGGTGACGATCGCGGGCAACCCGGTGCTGTCGACGCCCAACGGACGGCGGCTGGACGAGGCGCTGCCGACGCTCGACTTCATGGTGGCGGTCGATCCGTACATCAACGAGACGACTCGGCATGCCGACGTGATCCTGCCGCCGACGCCGCCACTCGAGCGGGAACACTACGACTTGGCGTTCCACCAACTCGCAGTTCGGAACACTGCCCGGTGGAACGACGCGGTGCTGCCACGGCCGTCGGAGTCCCGGCACGACTGGGAGATCTTCCGCGGGCTGGGGCTTGCTCTCTTGGGGCCGGTCGGCCGGAGCCGCCAGAAGCTCATCACCTCCCTGCGACTGCGCTTGTCCCCGCGCCGAATCGTCGACCTGGGTCTGCGGATCGGGCCGTACCGCCTGTCCGTACGCAAGCTGAGGAAGTCCGTCGGCGGCGTGGACCTCGGGCCGCTGCAGCCGGCACTGCCTGGGCGGCTCTATACGAAGACCAAACGCATTGACTTGGCTCCCGCGATGATCCTCGATGATGTGCCACGCGCCTTCACTGCGCTGTTCTCGGGCGCTGCGGAGGATGGACTGCTGCTGATCGGGCGCCGGCACCTGCGCAGCAACAACTCCTGGATGCACAACTCGGCCCGTCTGGTGAAGGGCAAGCCGCGCCACCAACTGCTGATGAACCCGTCCGACCTGAGCGCCCGCGAGCTCATCGACGGCCAGCTGGTCGACATCACGTCGGCCGCCGGCACCATCTCGGTAGAGGTTGCTGCTAGCAACGACATGATGCCGGGCGTGGTCAGCCTCCCGCACGGCTTCGGCCACGGCCGGGCGGGCGCGCAGCTGTCCGTGGCCAACAAGGTCGCTGGCGTGAGCGTGAACGACATCACGGACAGCGCGTTGACTGATCCCGTCGCGGGGACGGCCGCGCTCAACGGCGTACCAGTGAAGGTGACGGCGGCCCACTGAGAACCTAGGCGGGTGGCGGCCCCGAGCTGCCGCGCACGACCAGCGCGGGGGTGGAGTAGAGGTGCGACTGCGGCATCGCGCCGTCCAGCAGGTCGAACAGGCGATGGGCGACTTCGGCGCCGTAGGCAACGATGTTGTGGCTCATCGCGGTCAGCGTCGGATGGGTCAGCCGGCACAACGTCGAGTCGTCCCAGGCGACCAGCGTGACATCGTCCGGCGAACGCAGCCCGAGCTCGTTGACCACCGCGAGACCGGCCACGGCCATCAGGTCGTTGTCGTAGATGATCGCCGTCGGCCTGGCCTGGCTCGCCATCAACTCCCGCGTCGCGGCAGCGCCTTCCTCACCGGAGAAGTCGGTGTGCACGACCCGCTCCTCCAGCCCGAGCCGTCGGCTCACCGCGGCGAACGCCTGGTCGCGGATCCACACATGACCGTGCTCGGGCGGCCCGGCCACCCGGGCGATCGACCGATGGCCGAGCGC
Source organism: Kribbella sp. NPDC051718 (assembly GCF_040681515.1). NCBI lineage: Bacteria > Bacillati > Actinomycetota > Actinomycetes > Propionibacteriales > Kribbellaceae > Kribbella > Kribbella sp. NPDC051718. Next base: position 1,034,214 of record NZ_JBFAYZ010000001.1, read on the forward strand.
TGCGACGTGCTCGACGGCGGCGTACATCGCCGACGTACCGTCGGTCCACACGCACGCCAGCCCGTCCGCGAGGGCTGGATCCCCGACCAGCACCGCGGGCAGTTCGAGCTTGCGCAGCAACGGGATCCGCGGATCGTCGACCCGCAGATCGACGACGAGCACTCCGTCCACCCGGCGCTCGGCGGCCCACTTGCGGTAGGTCGCCATCTCGTCGGCGAGGTCCGGCACGACCTGCAGGGCGAGCGCGTACGACCGGTCGCTCAGCACAGACTCCACGCCACCGACGAAGCCCATGTAGAACGGTTCTTCACTCAGGGTCTTGGCGGTCCGGGCCAGTACCAACCCGAACGTCTCACTGCGCGCAGCCGACAACTGCCGCGCCGCCCGGTTGGGCACCCACTCCAGTTCCTCGGCAACCTTGAGCACACGAGCCCGGGTAGCCTCACTGACCCCCGGCTGGTTGTTCAGCGCGTACGACACCGCGCCTTTGGAGACGCCGGCCCGTCGGGCAATCTCCTTGATCGTGATTCGGGGCACGATGGCCTCCTTCGAACGGGCGGTCCGAACCGTGACGGGCGGTCCGGTAAGCCCCCATTCTGCGACCCCTGTGTACTCCCTGTCTCCAGGTAAACGCTCTCCACCACCCAGCGCAACCAGTTGATCAAATATCCGGGATTGGAACACGGAAAGTAGTCAGTTGACTACAACGTCTCGCCGGGCGCTTTTACCGGCTCTCGGTAAGCGCTTGCCTTCGAGGGGTGAAGGCGGCTCGACTGGTGGTTATGGGGTGGTCCGGGGTGGGGCGGCTGAGATAGGCTGCGGCGAGTTACTTAACCGGTTCGGCTAGTCCAGTCCGGGGGCTCTCATGGGCAGCGGGAGACCCCGAAGACGAGGAGAGAAAAACATGGTCGCAGTGGACAATCTGTCCCTACAGCTCTACACGGTCCGGTACAAGCTGGAGGAGGACTTCGACGCCACGCTCGCCCGGATCGCTGAGATCGGGTACCGCAAGGTCGAGCCCTTCGGTGTCGTCGGCCTGGCCGACCAGCTGGCCGAGGCGCTGCCCAAGTACGGTCTGTCGGCCCCCACCACGCACGCCGGTCTGCTCCGCGACGAGACCGGCCCGATCTTCGAGGTGGCCAAGAAGCTCGGCATCGGCACTGTCATCGACCCGTATGTCGATCCCGCCCGGTGGCAGTCCGCGGACGACATCCTGGCGACGGCCGCGGCGCTCAACGAGGCCGCCAAGGTGGCAGCCGACCACGGCATCACGGTCGGGTACCACAACCACCACTTCGAGCTGGAGTCGGTGATCGACGGGGTGCACGGCCTGGAGATCCTGGCCGACAACCTGTCCGACGACGTCATCCTCGAGGTCGACACCTACTGGGCCGCGGTCGGCGGCGCCGACGTACCGGCCCTGCTCGGCCGGCTCGGCGACCGGGTGAAGGCGCTCCACGTCAAGGACGGCGACGGCACCCTGAACAACAAGGCGCAGGTCGCGGTCGGCGCCGGCTCCATCGCGATCAACGACATCCTGAAGGCGTCGCCGGGCACCCTGCGGGTCGTCGAGCTGGACGACTTCGAGGGCGACATCTTCGACGCGGTCGAGGGCAGCTTCACCTACCTCACCGGGGAGGACGTTGCATGAGTGCTGTCGGAGTAGGCGTGATCGGCGCGGGGGTCATCTCCGACGCCTACATCAAGAGCATGCAGAGCTTCCCCGACCTCAAGGTGGTCGCGATCGGCGACCTGCGCCCGGAGGCCGCGGAGGCGAAGGCAGCGGAGTACGGGATCGAGGCGCACGGTGGCCCCGAGGCGGTGCTGAGCCACCCCGACGTCGAGATCGTGGTCAACCTGACCATCCCGATCGCGCACGTCGAGGTCGCCCTGGCAGCCGTTGCCGCAGGCAAGCACGTGTGGAGTGAGAAGCCGTTCTCGCTCGACCAGGAGAGCGGCCTCAAGCTGCTCGCCACCGCGTCCGACGCGGGGCTCCGGCTGGGCTGCGCGCCCGACACGATCCTCGGGCCGGGCCTGCAGCAGTCGCGCCGGATCATCGAGCGCGGCGACATCGGCCAGCCGCTGACCGCGCTCACGCTGATGCAGTCCCCCGGCCCGGAGTCCTGGCACCCGAACCCCGCTTTCCTGTTCCAGGAAGGCGCGGGACCGCTGTGGGACATCGGTCCGTACTACCTGACGACGCTCGTCCAGCTGTTCGGGCCGGTCGCGGCGGTCGCCGGGATCGGATCGAAGTCGCGGGAGAAGCGCACGATCGGCTCCGGGCCGCTGGAGGGTCAGCAGTTCGACGTGACCGTGCCGACGCATGTCAGCGCGATCGCGCGGTTCGAGTCGGGGCAGTCGTCGCAGAGCATCTTCAGCTTTGACTCGCCGCTGTCGCGGGGCGGGTTCGTGGAGATCACCGGCGCCGACGCGACGCTGGCGCTACCGGATCCGAACCAGTTCGACGGTGAGATCAAGATCCGTCGCCGGGGCGCCGAGGACTGGGAGGTTCTCGAGACCACCAAGGCGACCGCCGAGCGCGGCACCGGCGTACTGGAGATGGCGCGCGCGATCCGCGAGGACCGTCCGCACCGGGCCACCGGGGCGCTCGCGTTCCACGTCGTCGACGTGATGTCCTCCATCACGGAGTCGATCGACACCGGCTCCTTCGTCGACGTCACCAGCACCGTCGAGGTCCCGCCCGTCCTGCCGGACGACTGGGACGTACAGGCCTCGACCATCTGATGACAGCACTCCTGGACCCCCGGCGGACCATCGTGTTCGCCGGGGACTCCGTCACCGACTGCGGCCGCCGGGACGACCCGGCCGGCCTCGGCGACGGTTATGTGAAGAACCTGTACGACGAGTTGGGCCCGGACCGCCCGCGGATCGTCAACGCCGGCATCTCCGGTCACCGGGCGGTCGACCTCGTCGCCCGCTGGCAGACCGACGTACTCGCGTACGAGCCGGACGTCGTCTCGATCCTGGTCGGCATCAACGACACCTGGCGCCGCTACGACGAGGACGACCCGACGTCGGCCGAGTCCTTCGAGCACTCGTACCGCGAACTGCTGGAACCGCTCCGGACCAAGCAACTCGTCCTGATCGAGCCGTTCCTGCTCGCGGTGAAGGAAGAACAGCACGCCTGGCGCGAGGACCTCGACCCCAAGATCGACGTCGTCCGCCGCCTTGCCGCCGAGTACGACGCCCTCCTCGTCCCGGCCGATGTCGAGTTCAACCGGCAAGCGGCAGCAGTCGGCGCGACCACGCTGGCCGACGACGGGGTGCATCCGACCGCGGCCGGGCACGCATTCCTGGCCGACCTCTGGCACAGGACAGTCCGGGCTTGATCACTGCCGTCAGCCGGCCGGAGCAGGTCGGCGGCCTGGTCCGGGCAGGGTCAGGCGGCCGGGCGGAGCAGGTCGGCGACCTGGCGCATGCGTTCGCGGACCGTGTCGACGTCGGCGGACGCGTCGACCTCGTGGTGGATGCCGCGGCCGGCGTACAAGGCGAGCAGCGGAGCGGTCTGGTCGTCGTACACCTGGAAGCGGCGACGGATGACCTCCTCGGTGTCGTCCGAGCGGTGCTCGATCTCGGCCCGCCGGAGCAGGCGATGAAGCAGGTCCTCGGGGTCCACCTGCAGGACGACCGCCGCATCCAGGGACCGGCCCTGCCCGATCAGGATCCCGTCCAGTACGGCGGCCTGGTCGAGCGTGCGGGGGTAGCCGTCGAGGAGGAAGCCGGGGCGGGTGTCGCCGGCGGCCAGCCGCTCGCGAACCATCGCGTTGGTGACCTCGTCGGGGACGTACTCACCGGCGTCGAGGAAGCGCTGCGCGGTCCGGCCGAGCTCGGTCGCGGCGGCCACCTGGGCGCGGAAGATGTCGCCGGTGGAGATCACCGGCACGCCGAGCCGTTCGGCGAGGTGGCCGGCATGCGTTCCCTTGCCGGCTCCCGGCGGTCCCATCAGGACGACAGTCGTCACGGCGTTCTCCCAACCATCGGTAAGCCCTCCAGCCTAGGGAAGCTTCGGCCCCTGCGGTACGGCGTACGTCACTCCGTCACTCTGACCTAGAATTTCTTTTGCTCGTCAAGTAATCCGTTCCGAAAGAGAGAACCGGCTGTGACATCGACACTCAGGACCGTTTTGCTGACCACCGAGGGTGGAGCTGCCTGGACTGTGCGGGCGGTGGAAGGACCTGTGCCGGATCGGAACAGCGCTTTACTGGGGGCGCCGGTGGCGGCGACCGTGCCTGGGGAGGTCTACAGCGATCTGCTGGCGGCCGGGGTGATTCCGGATCCGTTCGACGGGGACAACGAGGGCAAGCTGCACTGGATCGGGAAGACCAGCTGGAGCTATCGGACGGACTTCGACTGGGAGCCGGATGAGCACGCGGTGCAGGAGATCGTCGCCGAGGGGCTCGACACGGCGGCACGGGTGGTGCTCAACGGGAACGAGATCGGGTCGACCTGCAATCAGCATCGGTCGTACCGGTTCGATGTCACCGGACTGCTGATTGCCGGGCACAACGAGCTGGTGGTCGAGTTCGCGTCACCGGTGGCGACGGCGAATCGGCTGCGGGAAGAGTCGGGCCTGTGGCCGCACACGAATCTCCATCCCTACAACGCGATACGCAAGATGGCGAGCAACTTCGGCTGGGACTGGGGTATCGACGTCGCGACGGCCGGTATCTGGCGGCCGCTGCGGATCGAGTCCTGGACCGGCGTACGGATCGACTCGGTCCGTCCGCTCGCCGGGATCGATCGCGATCGCGGCGTACTGGACAGCCGGGTTCGTCTTGCCTGGTCGAAGGGTGCTGTTGACGACGCCACGATCACGGTCGAGGTCGGTGGTACCACCACCGAGATGACCGTTGCCGCGGGCACCGAAGAGGTCGGAGTCACCTCGACGATCGACGCGGTGGACCGCTGGTGGCCGCGCGGGCACGGTGAGCAGCCCTTGTACGACGTGACGATCTCGGTGGCCGCGGGCAACCATGGCGACGTACGGAAAACTCGGGTCGGCTTCCGGACCGTCACGATGAACGTCGCCCCGGACAAGGACGGCGGGCCGTTCGTCCTCTCGGTCAATGACAAGCCGATCTACATCCACGGCGCCAACTGGATCCCCGACGACGCCCTGTTCACCCGGCAGACCCGCGAGACCTACGCGCGCAGCATCCAGGACGCGATCGACGCCAACATGAACCTGCTCCGGGTCTGGGGCGGCGGCATCTACGAGAGCGAAGACTTCTACGACCTCTGCGACGAGTTGGGTGTGCTCGTCTGGCAGGACTTCCTGTTCGCCTGCGCGGCGTACTCGGAGGAAGAACCTCTCTGGAGCGAGGTCGAGGCGGAGGCTCGCGAGGCCGTCACCCGGTTGAGCAGCCACGCCAGCCTCGCACTCTGGAACGGCAACAACGAGAACATCTGGGGGTACGTCGAGTGGGGCTGGCGCGAGCCGCTCGGCGGGCGGGCGTGGGGCGAGGGCTACTACATGGAACTCCTCCCTCGCATCGTCGCCGAGCTCGACCCGCGGACGCCGTACTCGGCCGGCAGCCCGTTCTCGTACGACCGCTACATCCACCCCAACGACGAGCGCAACGGCACGATGCACATCTGGGACGTGTGGAACCAGGTCGACTACTCGTACTACCGCAAGTACAAGCCGCGCTTCGTCTCCGAGTTCGGGTTCCAGGGACCGCCGGCCTGGTCGACGCTCACGAGTGTCGTGCACGACGAGCCGCTCGACCCGTACGGCGAGCAGATGCTCGTGCACCAGAAGGCTTTCGAGGGCAACCTCAAGCTGGAGAAGGGGCTCGGCGATCACCTGCCGATGTGGAAGACGGATCGGGGCGGTGGGGTGGGAGATGTATCAAGAATGGACGACTGGCACTGGACGACGCAGCTCAACCAGGCGCGGGCGATCGCCTATGGCGTCGAGCACTTCCGCAGCCTGTTCCCGCTGAACACCGGCGCGATCGTCTGGCAGCTCAACGACAACTGGCCGGTTGTTTCGTGGGCGGCGGTCGACGGGCACGGCATCCGGAAGCCGTTGTGGCACACGTTGAAGCGGGTGTACGCCGACCGCCTGCTGTCGGTGCAGCCGCGCGAAGACGGGTTGGTTGTTGCCGCACACAACGACACGGACGTTGCGTGGAGCACCGAGGTGACGGTGACGCGACGCAGTACGGCGAAGGGTGGCGAGGTGCTCGCCAGCGAGACCTTCGTGCTCGAGGTCGGAGCGCGGGACGGGGTCCTCAATTCGTTGCCCGAGTCGGTTGCCGTGGCGGGCGACGCTGCGGGTGAGTATGTGGAAGTGCGGGCGGCTGGCGGCGGTACGGCGTACTGGTACTTCGTCGAGGACACGCAACTGCAGGTCGTCGGCGACGCCTACACGTCCGAGGTCACGCCGACCGCCGACGGGTATGACGTGACTGTGACGGCAACCGCGCTGGCCAAGGATCTCGCGCTGTTCCCGGACCGGCTGGAGAAGGACGCCAAGGTCGACAGCTGTCTGGTCACCCTCAGCGCGGGCGAATCACACACCTTCCACGTCACCAACGCCTCGGCCCCGGCGACACCGATCGGCAAGCCGGTCCTGCGGTCGGCCAACGACTTGATTGCTTTATGACGAGATCTTGACTAAGTGATCGACAGACCTCCTACTGGGTGCTGACAGCTCTGCTTCCGCCCCCACTGGAGGTCTGTCCGTCATGCCCAAAACCCTTTGTTTCAAGGCGATCTCGGTCGCCGTCCTCAGCCTCGCCGCCCTGCTGGCCGCCCCAGCGACCGCCTCGGCCGCACTGCCCGCATGTCAGCACTTCTACACCGGCACGATCCCCGACCGACCCGTCTCGGGCGGTCACGGCAACGGGACCACGGCACCGGCATACCGCGTCGCCGGGCGGCTGCCGGCGCCGACCGGGATCAACGGCGGACTCGGTACCGACGGCAAGGTGACGTTCACCTTCAACCGGGTGACGGGCGCGAAGGCGTACCGGGCATTCAAGAACGGTCAGGCGCTGCAATGGATCAGCGACTGGGGCCAGGCGACCCTGCAGGTCACTGACTCGTCGCCCTGCAACGGCGCGCACTACCAGGTCTACGCCATGTCACAGGAGGACACGGCGGCCTCGTCGATCGGCCAGATCACCACGTCGTTCCGCCTCAACTCGGCCAACCGCCTGACGGCGTACACGATCCCCGTCGGCACTACCTTCAACTACCGCGTCTCCGCGTACAACGACGTCGCCCAGACAGCCCTCGGCTACAACGCCGGCACCGGCATCTGGGCCGTCGACGCCCGCATCATCCCCTGGGGCACCCGCCTCTACGTCCCCGGCTACGGCCACTGCTACGCCGCCGACATCGGCAGCTGGATCAAAGACGACATCATCGACGTCTGGTTCCCCCCGGGCCCCGCAGCCGACAACTGGGGAATCCAACGCCTCAACCTCGTCGTGGAGTAGGTCAGTCCCGTCCAGGCATCGCGACGGCGAGCGCGTTGCGGCGGCAGGCATCGGCCAGCCGGTCGTCGTAGGTGACGACGAGGTCGGCGTCGATCAGCACTGCCGTCGCAAGGTGAATCGCATCCAGACTGCGCAGGATCAACGGCTCGATCCGACGGGCGACACTGACCACATCCGTCCCCATCGGTCGCTCGTCGATGCCGGACATCGCGCCTTCGATCAGCTCGCCGGCATCAGCCGCCGACCTCACCCTGGAAAGCACGACCCGGGAGACCTCGATCCAGGCGAGCGAGGACGAGGCCAGCAGATCCGTCGCCCAGTAGTGCCCGTCGAGGAACTCCACGAGATCTGTCGATTCCGGCTCCGCCACGACCCGCTTGATCAATGCGCCGCTGTCCACGTAGACACGCATCAGAAGCGGTCGTCCCGACCGAGCAGTTCCAGGCTGTCGACACCCTTCGGCAGCCGAAGCTGCGGAGTCACCTTCCGGTAGGCCACTCGCGCGGGGTTCACCCGATGAGCCGTCCTGGCGCTGTCACGGTCGCTGACCGGCAACTCCTCGCCGACCAGGTGAAGATGGCGGGCGACGGCCTCGCGGAGAATCTCTTGCTGCGACTTGCCGGTGCGGTCGGCCTCCGCTTGGAGGGCCGATGCCATCTCTGGAGTAAGTCTCAAGTTCACAGCCATGAGCTGATGGTACCGCAAGTGGCACCAAGCACGGTACCACTAGCTCTGGCGGAGGGCCGCCAGGTGAGTGTCGAGTAGGTGCCGCAGGCGTTTGTGAGGGAAGGCTTTGGGGTCGAAGAGGGCTTGTACTACTAGGCCGTGGGTGAAGGCGGCTAGGCCTGCTACCAGGTCGTTGGGGTTGGTTGGTGGTAGGTCGCCGTCTTGCTGGGCTTGGACTACCAGGGGTTTCAGGCGGGCTCGCCAGCGGGTGTAGCGGGACATCTCCATGGTGCGGAGTTCGGGGTCGGCGAGGGCTGCGTCCCAGGAGCTGACCCAGACTCGGTTCAGTTCGGTGGATTCGGGGGTCAGGGGCAGCACTGCGGCCAGGGCTTGTTTCAGGGCTTCCAGGCCGCGGGAGTTCTCGGTTGGGGGGACGAGCGCGCGGGTGCGGGCTTCGGCCAACTCCAGGGCGTGGACGATCAGGGCCTGTTTGGAGGGGAAGTAGTGGGTGACCAGGCCGGTGGTCGCGTTGAGTTCGGTGGCGACGGCGCGCAGGGTCAGGCCGCCGAAGCCTTCGGTGGCCAGGACCCGCCAGACGGCGGCGGAGACGTCTCGTCGTCGGGCCTCGTGATCCAGCTTTGCCGGCATCGTCCTATAGTAGGTACATAACAGTTGATATGTATGCCGGGGAGGCACCATGTTGTTCGCGTCCGAGCTCACCGAGACCGCCGAGCTGAGGTCGCTCGAGCCATGGCAGGCGGCCGAGTTCCTCGCGCATATCGACAAGGCGCGAGCGAACATCGAGCCGTATGTGTCCTTCGTCGATGTGGTCGTCGACGAGCAAGGGTCGCGGGAGTTTCTTCAGCGGTATGCGGATCGGCAGGCTGCCGACAGCGGGCGGCTCTACGGGATCTGGCTCGAGGGCGAACTGGTCGGCGGACTGCTGTTCCGGACCTTCGAGCCGCGGACGGGCTGTTGCGAGATCGGGGCCTGGTTGTCGGCCGAGGCGGAGGGGCGTGGGCTGATCACCCGGGGGGTGCAGCAGCTGATCGACTGGGCCATCGGCACGCGTGGCATGAACCGGATCGAGTGGCGATGCTTCACCAGCAACGAGCGCAGCGCGGCCGTCGCCAAGCGGCTCGGCATGGTCCTCGAGGGCACCTTGCGGCAGGACTTCCCGTACCGCGGCCAGGTCCACGACAGCCAGGTCTGGGCGATGATCCGCGACGACTGGGAACACCGCCCCTGGAAGTGACGACCCGGCGGGCGAGGCATACTCGGATCCTGTGACTGTTCACTGGGGGATCAGGATCGCCGCGCTCGCCGCCGCCGCGTCCGTAGTACTGGCCGGTTGTGGCGACACCGCGACACCCCCAGGAACAGCAGCCGGTACGCCGACGCTGGGCGGCCCCAGCCATCAGACACCGAGCAGTACTCCGCCTGGTACGCCGACCACCTCAAGCACTCCGACTAGGACGCCTACTCCCACAGCACGTCCGGGTGAGTCGCACGACGGCAACCTGATGCCGGTGATTCAGCACGGGCCGCGGGACAAGAAGTGGATCGCGCTGACCTTCGACGCCGACCTCACCGCCCTCATGCGCAAGCGCCTCCGCCACGGCAAGGTCAAGTCGTACTACAACGACGCCCTGATCACGAAGCTCCGCCAGGAGCACGTCCCGGCCACCCTGTTCCTCACCGGCATGTGGATGGAGCAGTACCCCGACCGGGTCCGCGAGCTGGCCGCCGATCCGCTCTTCGAGCTGGGCACCCACACCTACGACCACAAGGGCTTCACCAAGCACTGCTACACGCTCGGCACCGTCCCCAAGGCCGACATGCTCGCCGATGTGCGCAAAGCGGTCACTCTGCTCGACCAGCTGGACAGCCACGCCACGAGATGGTTCCGCTTCCCCGGCGGCTGCTACGACGGCACCGCCCTGCATGAGCTCGCCCCGGCCGGCGTCACCGCGGTAGGCCTCGACGTACCGGGCGCCGACGGCTTCGCCAAGTCCCCGAAGCCGATCGTCAAGCAGGTCCTCACCCACTGCCAGAACGGCTCGATCGTCGTCCTCCACATGCACGGCGGCGACAACGCGCCGTACACGGACGAAGCGATCACCCCGATCATCGCCGGCCTGCGTTCCCGCGGCTTCCGGTTCGTGACGGTGACTCAACTGATGAACGGCTGACAACAGCGCCTGACGGACGGCGGACCGCTGGGGTGGCACTCTGGGGGGACGATGACGACGACAGCTGATTCGCGGTCCCGTGGGCGGAGCCTGCGGCGGGATGCGCTGGGGTTGGGCACGTCCACCGCGATCGGGATCTCCTCCTCCGCGCCGGCGTATTCGCTGGCCGTGGCGGTCGGGCTACTGGTCGCGTACGTCGGTACGGCCGCCCCCATGGTCCTCGCGCTGGCCGCCGTGCCGGTCGTCCTGGTCACGCTCTGCTTCCGCGAGCTGAACAGGGCCGAGCCGAACTGCGGTACGACGTTCCCGTGGACCGAGAAGGCGTTCGGACTGGGCGTCGGCCGCATGGTCGGCTGGACCACGGTGATGGCCTGCGTGCTCGTCATGAGCAACCTGGCCCAGGTCGCCTCGATCTACACTTACGTACTGCTCGGCCTGGACGGCGCTGCCGACTCCCGTGCGGCACAAGCGGGTCTGGGCGCCGTGTTCATCATCGTGATGGCAGTGCTCGCCTACCGCGGCATTCAGATCGCCGCGTGGACCCAGGCGATCCTGCTGACGGTAGAGGTCGTCGCACTGCTCTGGTTCGCCATCAACGCGTTCCACGAGGCCGGCACCCTCAGCCTGCCGACGGATACCGGCCAGGGCAAGTGGGCTACCGGCGTACTGGTCGCAGTGTTCCTCTACTGGGGCTGGGACTCATCCTTCAGCGTCAACGAGGAGACCCGCGACCCACGGCGTACCCCTGCCATCGCAGCACTCATCGCCAACGGTTTCCTGGTCATCCTGTACGTCGTAGTCGCCTGGTCAGCCATCGCCTACGCAGGCGTGGGCCCGCTGGCCGACATAGCCGACGACGACTTCTTCTCCGTCCTGAGCAACGACCTACTCGGTACTGCGGGCGGCAAGCTCCTCATCGGCGCAGTGCTCGTCTCCGCTCTCGCCTCCACCCAGACGACCATCCTGCCGACCGCCCGCACGATGCTGTCGATGGCCAGGCGCGACGCGTTCCCAGGACAGTTCGCACGGATCTCCACCCGCTTCCACACCCCCAGCGTCTCCACCATGGTCTTCGCCGGCGCCAGCCTGATCATCTACGTGACCCTGGTGCTCACCTCGGACGCAGTACTGGCCGACGCCGTCGGGGCCGTCTCAGTGCTCGTATCGATCTACTACCTGGCCACTGCCATCGCAGTACCGGTGTACTTCACCGGAGCGATCGAAGGCCGGGTACTGCAGCGCGTAGTCGTCCCCTTGCTCGCGGCGGCGTCGTTCGTCGTAGTACTCGTCCTGGCCGTCTCTGACGTCGGTACCGGCCCCCTGGTTGTGGTGGGTGTAACGATGGTGGTCGGCGCGCTGATCATGTTCTCGATGAAACCGCCGGCCGAGGGGGAAGGCAGGGCATGACACAACAACGCAGAAGGATGCGCAGCGCGGGCATCACGCTCGGGCTGACCGCCCTGGTCGCCGCGTCGCTGACCGGGTGCAGCAGCGGTGACGACGAGAAGGCGGACTACGCCGCGATCTGTGTCGACCCGGAGACCCAGCAGCGCACCGACGACGACAAGTGCAAGGACGACCGCGAGTACCACGGCTCCGGCGCCGGCTTCTTCTGGTTCTACATGGCCACCCGCGGCGGCTTCCTGGTACCACCGGTCGGCGGCCGCTACAACGCCGGCGACGGCAGCTACACCAGCTCCAACCTGCGCAACTCCTCCGGTGGTACGGCGACCATCCAGCGCGGCGGGCTGTCCACCAAGGGTGGCAACATCGGCACGATCGCCCGCGGCGGCTTCGGCAAGGCGGGCAAGGGAGGGTCCGGCGGCTGATGTGGCGGCACTCGATCAAGCCCCGGCCGGGCTGGAAGGACAAGGTCGTCGAGCAGGGGCTGGTCTTCCCGATGACGGACCTGCCCGACGGCAGCCAGACGCCGTACTGGAACGAGAGCGCCTGGTACGAGGTGACCATGGACGAGGTGCTGCACCTCGAGCGGGTCACCGAGGAGCTCTACGAGATGTGCAAGCACGCCGCCTCGGTGATGGCGTCGGGTGACCGCTTCAGCGACGCCCAGCTCGGCCTGGCGTCCGGCACGCTGCCGATGGTCCGCGAGTCACTGAAGCGCGACGACCCGTCCGTGTACGCGCGGTTCGACCTGGTCTGGAACGGGGTCGAGCCGAAGATGCTGGAGATCAACGGCGACACCCCCACTGGGCTGGTGGAGTCGGCGGTGATCCAGTGGAACTGGCTGGAGGACGTCTTCCCCGACGCCGACCAGTGGAACTCGGTGCACGACCGGCTGGTCAAGTGGTGGAGCGACCAACGGGCGGCCGGCGCGTTCCCGGGCAACGAGGCGCACTTCTTCAACTCGGCCGCCGAGACCACCGGCGAAGAGGCGATGACGGTCGCCTACATGCGCGACACTGCGGCGATGGCCGGCCTGGCGACGTACGGGCACGAGATCGAGGACCTCGGCTGGGAGTCGGAGCAGCGTGCGTTCGTCGACTACGGCGGCCGGAAGATCCGGACCGCGTTCAAGCTCTACCCCTGGGAGGACATGCTCGACGACGAGTTCGGCAAGTACATCCTGTCCGGGCTGGAACGCGAGCCGGTGCGCTGGATCGAGCCGATCTGGAAGACGATGCTGTCCACCAAGGCGATCCTGCCGATCCTCTGGGAGCTCTACCCCGACCACCCGAACCTGCTTCCCGCGTACTTCGGTACGCCCGGCGACCTGCTCGAGTGGGTGGCCAAGCCGCTGCACGGCCGGGAGGGCAGCAACATCCGGATCCACACCATCACCTCCACCGAGGACGATGTGCACGACGGGCCGTACGACACGGACACGATGGTCTACCAGGAGTGGAGTCCGCTGCCGTCGTACGAAGGCAACCGGGCCGTGATCGGCAGCTGGATCGTCGACGGCGTCGCAGCGGGCATGATGGTCCGCGAGTCCGACGGGCCGGTCACCGACTACTACGCGCGGTTCGTCCCGCACGCGATCGGCACCGAGGCCCGCCCGGACGAGGAGACCATCCAGAAATGGCTCGCGGAGTAGTCAGTCCACCGCGACCGCGACGTACTTGATCTCCAGGTACTCGTCGATGCCGACGGTGCCGCCCTCGCGGCCGAGGCCGGACTGCTTGACGCCGCCGAACGGTGCCGCGGGGTTGGAGACGATGCCCTGGTTGAGGCCGATCATCCCGGTCTCGAGCCGCTCGCTGACCCGCAGCGCCCGGCTGACGTCGTTGGTGAACAGGTACGAGACCAGGCCGAAGTCGGTGTCGTTGGCCATCGCGACCGCCTCGTCCTCGGTCTCGAACGCGGTCAGCGGCGCGACCGGGCCGAAGATCTCCTCCTTCTGCAGCCGCGCCGACTTCGGTACGCCGGCCAGCACGGTCGGCGGATAGAAGTAGCCGTTGCCCTCAGCAACGGTCGCGCCGGTCAGTACCTCGGCGCCCTGCGCGACCGCGTCGTCGACCAGGTCCTTCACCTTGTCCCGCTGCTTGGCGTCGATCATCGGGCCGAGGTCGATCCCGTCCTCGGTGCCGCGCCCGACCTTCAGCGCGGCCATCCGCTCGGTCAGCTTGGCCGCGAAAGCGTCCATCACCGATGACTGAACGTAGATCCGGTTGGCTGCCGTGCAGGCCTCGCCGCCGTTGCGCATCTTGGCCAGCATCGCGCCGTCGACCGCCTTGTCCAGGTCGGCATCCTCGAAGACCAGGAACGGCGCGTTGCCGCCGAGCTCCATGCTGGTCTTCAGCACCTTCTCGGCCGCCTGCTCGATGAGCTTCACGCCGACCGGGGTCGAGCCGGTGAAGGACAGCTTGCGAGCGCGGCCGTCGCGGATCAGCGGCTCCATCACGCCGCCCGAGTCGTGGGTGGTGACGACGTTCAGTACGCCGGCCGGCAGGCCCGCCTCGGTCATCAGCTCAGCCAGCTTCAGCATCGACAGCGGTGTCTGCGAGGCGGGCTTGATCACCATCGTGCAGCCGGCGGCGACGGCCGGCCCGATCTTGCGAGCGCCCATCGCGGCCGGGAAGTTCCACGGCGTGATCAGCAGGCAGGGCCCGACCGGCTGGCGCATCACCAGCAGCCGGCCCTTGCCGTTCGGGGCCACCTGGTAGCCGCCCTCGATCCGGACCGCCTCCTCGGCGAACCAGCGGAAGAACTCGGCGGCGTACGCGATCTCGCCCTTCGACTCCGCGACCGGCTTGCCCATCTCGAGCGTCATCAGCAGGGCCAGCTCGTCGACCCGCTCGGTCATCAGCTCATACGTGCGGCGGAGGATCTCACCGCGCTCCCTGGGGGCCGTCGCAGCCCAGTCAGCCTGCGCGGCGACGGCGGCGTCCAACGCGGCCAGTCCGTCGGCAGGACTCGCGTCGGAGATGTCGCACAGCGTCGTACCGGTGGCTGGGTCCTCTACGGCGAGGGTCTTGCCGCCCTCGGCCGGTCGCCACTTGCCTGCGATGAAGAGTTCGGTCGGACAAGCCTCGACGACTTCCTGCTCCCGCGACATCAGCCCAGCCTTTCAGTAGTGGACATCGCCCACTTTAGGCCGGTGTGGTCAGGCAGTCGCGACGAAGTGTGGGGCGTGCCGGGGGACGCTGCGGATGGCCCTGGTCAGGCCGGCGGCGACAGTACGGAGGATGGCCGAGCGGACGAGGCTGTCGAAGGCCAGCGGGACCAGCATGAGCTCGTCGGCTCCAGTACTGGCTGCCACCGATGCCAGCCCGGCTGCGACACCAGCGCGCGTCCCGACGACGTACCCGGGCTCGTCGAGCAGCCGCTCGGCCTTGGTCCGCTCGCGGCCGGTGATCGGCGGCTCCAGCAACTCCATGAGCTCCGCCGGCGTCGCCCTGTTGGCTGCGGTCCGCAGACGCGACTTCACCCGCACGTACTCCCCCAGCCGGACGACTGCCTCCTCATCGGTGTCAGCGGCAACCACTGCCACGGTCACCCCGACATACGACTTCCCCGTCGGCCCTGTCGGCTCAAAGCTGTCCCTGTACGCCGCAGCCGACGCCAGCGTCCCTGCCGGCGCACTGTGATGCCCCAGGAAGAGCGGCAGCCCCCGTACTGCGGCCACCTGCGCGCTGGCCGGGTTATCCGTCATCACGAAGACAGGCGGCGGCAACCCAGCCAGGGCAAGCCGCACGTCGCCAACCGGCGCACGCCCGGGCAGCCCGTCCCTCAGGAACCGGCAGAGTTCATCCAGCCGCTGGGGGAAGGTGTCCCACCCCTTCTCGTTCAGACCAAGCGCTGCAGCAGTACTGGGCGGAACGGCCGGTGCCCTGCCCACACCCAGGTCGATCCGGCTCGGGTACGCCGCAGCCAACGCCGCGAACTGCTCCGCGACCACAAGCGGCCGATGGTTCGTCAGCAGCACACTGCCCGACCCCAGCCGGATCCGGTCAGTCCTGGCGGCCAGTACCGCCGCCAACACGGCAGGGCTTGCGCCACCGGCCCCCCGGACGCCATGCTGCTCTGCAACCCAAAACCTCCGGTAGCCAAGATCATCGGCGGTCTGAGCCACCTCGACGGTCTCGCGAAGCGCCGCCGCGGCAGACTGCCCAGGCAGCTGCGGCACCACATCGAGCACCGAGTGGGCTGATACCGGAAGTCCGGGCGTCGCGAGGCTGTACACCCGCTCACCGTCGCAGCCCCGAGGATATTCCGCATGGGGGCTGAGCCCCCATGTTTCCGTCGCCCCTCACCCACGGTCGAGGCCCGGGAAATCCCTGCGAAATTGGGTACCGGCAGCCCTTCCTGGCAGCGCCGGCCATCCGGCATCGTTCATGGCGTCGGGAATTCGGCACCACCCAGTGACCGAATGCCCGACAAGATCCACAGGTTCCTGTGCCGAACGGCCTTCCACCAGAGGACGTCCGGCACAGGCGATGCTGGACCGCGGGATGGCTACCCCCAGTCGACATCCCGCGGTACAGCACATTCCGGCACCGTCGCCAACTTGTTATCGCCAGAATTGAATATGGGGGCTTGCTACCCATGGCAAGGGCAACGCCTTGCTGTCAACCTGAGCTCGTGCTCAATTCCGCAACCACCGGGTCGCCCCGGGCCGACCATTCGCCTGCTTGGTGGTCTGCCGGGATGGGCCCGCATGAGCAGGGTCTGCCGATCCCCGCCTGGGCGGAGTACGTGGAGCGTAGTACGGCCTTGCAGAGTCGCACTGCGGCATCGATGCCAGGCAGTGACTGGCAGCAAGATCTGGTCCGGTGCCTCGAGCCACTCCTGGCCACTGCCAGGCAGGACCTTACCGCAGCCGGCCACGAAGGCGCGGTAGCCGAGCAGTTCATCCAGCGACTCGGCCTCCGCCTGGTACGCCTGGCGTCCCGGACCTTGGTACTGGAGCTCTCCCGGGCCCGCAGCCGCGGCGAACTGGTCGGCGACACCCCGGCCGAACGATTTCTCGACTTCACCCACCGGCTCGTCGGAGGGAGCGAGCTGGCGGAGTTCCTGGCCGCATACCCGGTGCTGGCCCGGGTCCTGGGCGAGGCGTGCCGACAGTCGGTCGAGGGTCACCTCGAACTGCTGGCCCGCCTCGCCGAGGACCGCGAGCAACTCATCAGCACCCTCCTGCACGGCATCGATCCCGGCCCCTTGGTCCGCATCGAGGCCAGCGGCGACCCCCACCGGGGCGGCCGCTCCACAGCCACCCTCACCTTCGCCAACGGCCACCACCTGATCTACAAGCCCCGGCCGCTCGACCTTCACGACCACTTCAACGACCTGGTGCGGTGGTTGAACGACAAGACCGGTCTAGGTATCCAGACGGTTCACGTACTGAGCCGCGCGGGATACGGGTGGCTCGAGTACATCGAGCACACACCGTGCCAGGACCTCACCGACGTACGCCGCTTCTACCACCGGCAAGGCGCCCTACTCGCCTTGCTGTACGTCTTAGACGGCACCGACATGCACTACGAGAACCTCATCGCCCACGGCGATCAGCCGGTCCTGGTGGACCTGGAGACCCTGTTCCATCCGACCCAGAACCTGGCCGGTCTGCCCGGTCAGGACCCCGCCCACACGGCTTTGCGGAACTCGGTCTACCGGACGGCGCTGCTGCCGTTGCTGATGTCGGGTGAGCACGGCGTCGTGGACATCTCGGGTCTCGGGGGCGATTCCGACGAGGTGTCGCCGATCAGTGTGATCGACTGGAACGACGCCGGCCTGGACACCATGCACATGGTCCGGCGCCCGGCCAGAACCATCGGAAGCCGGAACCGCCCAAGCCTCGGCGGTGCGGTACTCGAGCCGCGCGAGCACGAAGTCGCTTTGCTAGCAGGATTCCAGGCCGCGTATGAGGCGATCGCCTGGCACCGCGACGAACTGGTAGGCCCCGGCGGCCTGATCACCGCCTGCGCCGAGGACGAGATCCGCTACGTACCTCGGGCGACCCAGACCTACGCGTCCCTGCTCGACGAGTCAACTCATCCGAACGCCCTGCGCGACGCCGCCGGCCGCAGTGAACTGCTCGACCTCCTCTGGGACGCGGACCCGACTCTGCATCGTCTGGTACCGACCGAACTGGCAGACCTCTGGGCGGGCGACATTCCGCTGTACACCGCGCGACCGAACAGCCTGGACGTGTGGGCATCCGATGGCACCTTGGTGCCGAAGTTCCTGGCACACACGGGAATCGACGCGGTCGAGGCCAAGATCGCCATCTTGAGCGAGGTCGACCAGCATCGCCAGCAGTGGCTGATCTCGGCCACTTTGGCCACCCGGCCCGAGCGTATCGCGCATGTCTGCAGTACGACTCGCACAGAACTGGAGCCTGCGGAGGCCGATCCCGAGCAGCTACTCGCGGCCGCCACCGACATCGCCGACGAGATCATGGCTCGGGTCGAGGACGGCCAGGACGGCCGGGCGAACTGGCTCGGTCTCGAGCTGCTGGACGATCATCACTGGCGAGTGATGCCGATGGGAGCGGGCCTCTCCCACGGTTACACCGGGGTGGCGCTCTTCCTGGCACAGATCGGCGCCCTCACCGGCGCCGACAAGTACTCCGAGCTCGCCCGGGACGCGATTCGCCCGCTGCCGCAACTGCTGGACATGCTGGCGTCTTCGAGGCAGACGGCCCAACTCGTCGGGCCGGGCTTCTGCGGCATGGGCGGTATCAGCTACGGCATCAACCGGTTGAAGACCTTGCTCGACGACCCGGACCTCGGCGATTGGCTCTCCACTTCGCTGGAGATCACCGCCGGGCTCGGCCCCGACCACGAAGCGTTTCCTGGGTTTGTCGAGGGTGCGGCCGGCGCACTCGCTGCCCTGCGAGCGATTCCGGACCACCCACTCGCGACCAAGCTGACAGCGCGGTACGCCGACGAACTGGTCGCGGAAGTGGAGCTCGGCGTACGCAGGGAGCGCCCCGAACCCGACAGCGGTTTCGCCCGCGGCTATCAGGGCATCGCGTGGGCCCTCAGCCAGTACGGCGTACCGGGTGACAAGTACCTTGCCGCGGCGGCAGTCGCCGCGGATCTGGATCGGGCGTCCGGATCGCCCAACTCCGGCTGGTGTTCCGGCGACGCCGGCACCGCCCTCACCCGGTTCAGCGCCGGTGTACCCGCGGACCTCGAGGCCTACCTCGAGTCCGCCGCAAATCGTCCGGTGCTCGCCGACATGAGTCTGTGTCATGGCGAGCTCGGCGCGGTCGAGCCACTTCTGTGGCTGGCCGAACGCGACGATCCAGCCATTGAGGTTGTCCGGCGACGCCGGGCCGGGCTGGCGCTCGCCGCAGTGCAGCAGTACGGACCGCGATGCGGTACGCCGAGGGGGGTGCCCTCGCCCGGCCTTCTGACCGGCTTGGCGGGCATCGGCTACGGGCTCCTTCGTCTCGGCTTCGCCGGACGTGTCCCATCCGTCCTGCTGCTCGACCCGAATACCGGCGCACGGCACCCATCACAGTGCTGATCGCCGACCGCAACCATTCGACAGGGGAAACCGCATGACCGCCCAGAACTCGCCCGACCAGCAAGAACCGAGAGCGGCCGAAGCCGGCCAGCTCGGGACCGATCCGCTCGGTCCGATCACCCTGCCCGAGCGGAGCCGGATCGGCTCCAGGGCTTTCGCACTCGTCGGCGCCGCCTCCGTGCTGTCCATCGGACTGGCTGTGTACGTCGACTACGTGAACGTGACAACGTCAGTCAGTGCTCCGCACTGACCCCGGATCCCACCGCGAAGAACAGCATCATGACCTCCGAACAGAACGACTCAGGCAAGACCCCTGCGGGTGACGACCGAACGGACCCGATCGGCCGGATCACCATGCCCGAGCGGAGCCGGATCGGCTTCAGGGCTCTCGTACTCGTCGGCGCCGCCAGTGTCCTGTCCACCGGGCTGGCCACATTCACCGAGTGCGTGCCCGTCACAACGACAGTCAGCAACTAGGAACGGGAAACCACCATGACCGCTCACGGAAGCCCTCTCGATGAGAATGACGGCACTCGCTCGGACGAGCAGGGCAGCGACCCCATCGGTCCGGTCGAGCTGCCCAAACGAAGCTGGATAGGCGCCAGGGCCCTCGTCCTGGTCGGAGCCGCCAGCGTGCTGTCGGCGGCGATCATCGATCTCGGCGACACCTGCCAGACAACCACGGTCAGCCGCCAGTGACCACGACCTAGGCCGGTGCCGCTGGGGTGAAGCGCAAGCGATCGTTTGAGCTGCATTTCAAACCAGCGGCAACCCGGCCGAACTCGCTGCGCCGTCAGCAGACCATCGCTAGAGTTTGCAGGCATGCAGACCCATGCGCCCAAGTTGGTCGGCAGAGACAGGGAGATCGCGCGACTCGACCGGCTGATCACCGACGCTCGTGATGGTCGAGGCAGTGCGATCTTCCTTCTTGGTGAGCCCGGCATCGGCAAGAGCCGGCTCGGCGCGGTCTGTACCACCATGGCTTTCGGTCGCGGACTGGCGACACTGCGTGGCCGGGTGGGGGCGATGGGCACGATGGTTGCCTTCAGACCCTTCACCGAAGCATTTCTGTCCTTGATCAGGCGCGGTGAGATGCCCGACCCGGGGCCCCTCGGTCCCTACCGCCAGGTCCTGGGGCGGCTGATTCCGGAGTGGGACGACGGCGATTCACACGAGGCAGGGCTCTCCGCCGTGGTCCTCGGCGAAGCGATTCTGCGGTTGCTCGGACTGATCGCCGCAGACCGGGGCGTTCTTCTGGTGATGGAGGATCTGCACGACTCCGACCCGGAGACGCTCGCGGTGATCGAGTACCTGCTCGACAACCTGGAGGACCAGTCGGTCGTCCTGCTGTGCACTTTGCGCGCGGAACAAGGCTCCGGGCTCGACCTGGCCCGGCTGGCGGACCAGCGCGGCACCGCCCAGGTGGTCGAACTACAGCCGCTCGACCGCCAAGAGGTCCGCGAACTCGCCGCGGGGTGCCTCGAGGTCAGCGCCGACGGTGTGCCCGACGAGCTGGCCGAGCGCCTCTGGCAGGACAGCGCCGGAATCCCTTTCATCGTGGAGGAGTTGCTTCAGGAGGCGGACCGGACCGGGCAACTGCTCGCGGACGCCAACGGGACGGTCCGAGTGGTAGAAGGTCTGCAGACCGTTGTTCCACCTGCCGTGATCCGCAGTATCAACAGCCGAACCAGCCGGCTCAGCTCCCAGTCTCGGGAACTCCTTCTCCTCGCGGCAGTGATCGGCCATCGCTTTCCGCTCAGTGTGGTCCGGCAGGCCGGTGGCGTCGACGAGCGGTTGCTGCTGGCAACACTGCGGGCGGGTCTGGCCGCCCAACTGGTCGGACCTGACGAACCGGTACCTGACTGGTATGCGTTTCGGCACCCGTTGACCGCGGATGCGTTGCTGGCAGGCCTGACACCGACCGAGCGGTCGGCGTTCGCGATCCGGTGCGCGAACGCGATCGAGCAACTTCATCCCGAGCTGCCCGGCGAGTGGTGCCCGATGGCGGCCGAGCTCACTCAGAGTGGCGGTGACCCCGTACAGGCCGGTCGGTTGTTCGCCCAGGCAGGGCGGCGCGCGTTCGACGAGGGTTCGATGGCGTCTGCCGTACATCTCCTGGATCGCGCCCACACCTTGCTCGCCGGCGATTCCGACCTGGTCTACCGGTCCGAGGTTCTCAGTTCGCTGCTACTCGCCGCCGGCGAGAACGGGCAGTTCGATCACCCTGCCGCCGATGCCGCCGTGATCGAGAAGCTCGAGAACCAGAATCTCGACCATCGCCTGGTGGCAGCTCTGTACGTGCGGCTGGCCGGCCTGGAGAATCTGGCGGGCCGCTGGTCGTCCGCGTCCACGCACGTGGCGATTGCCCGATCCATGCTCGGAGAAAATGCGGCTGACGTCGATCTGGCTCCGGTGGACGCCATGGCAGCTCATCTGGAGTTGGCGAAGACCAGCCCCGGAAGACTGAAGTCGGCGGCCGAGTTCGCCACCCGCGCGGCCGCCGCCGCCGAACGCGCCAACCTTCCGAGCGTCGCCGTGGACGCCTGGCAACAGCTCGGCATGCTGGCGCGCCAGCACGATCTGGAGCAATCGGTCAGCTACTTCCGCCGAGCCCGCCAAGTCGCCACCGAGAACAACCTCGCTCTGCAGCGAGTGATGTCGCACTTGTACCAGGCCGGCACGATCTGTCTGGCCGAAGGCGATGTCTCCGAGCTCGACCACGCCCGGCTTCAGGCACTCCAGATCGGCGCGATCCCGACGGCCTACGAGATCGACGGAGCCCTTGGCCTACAGGCGATCCTGCGATCCGAGTACGCGAAAGCCGAGGAGATGATCGCGGCGTGTCTGGAGGTGACCCAACGGCTCAAGCTCAGCCGGGGAGCACCTTACGAGCTGGTCACGATGGCCGTACTGGCCGCACATCAGGGCAAGCGCGCGGAGATGGAGACCACGCTCGGTGAGCTGGCCACCTGGGGTGAGCGGGCCTCGCACGAGCTGCCGTTGTCCTACGGACTGGCGCGGACCTTCTGCGCCCTGCTCGAGGAGAACCGGGAGCTGGCCGAGTCGGAAATGGCCCAGGCGCTGGCCTACGACGCGCAGAATCCGACCACGTTTCACATGGCGGGCAAGAACGGGCTCGGGTTGCTGCTCGGTGTGCTCGCGGGCCGGAACGGGTGGCCGCACTTCGAGGCTGTTTCGGCAACCGCCGGGAGCAAGATGCGGTGGAACCGGCAGTTCGTACAGCTGGCGCACGCGGTGTTGCTCGGGCGGAGCGAACGGACGGCCGAAGCGGCCGAGGCGGTAGCCGCCGCACTGGAATCCTCAGAGATCTACCCGATGGCGCGGCATCTCGGGTTGCGGTTGATCGCGGAGCCGGCGGCCGCGGACGGCTGGGGGGAGCCGGTGGTTTGGTTGCGGCAGGCTGAGGACTACTTTCACAACGCCGAGGTGCCGGCGGTGGCCAGTGCTTGCCGGAGTATGTTGCGGCAGCTGGGGGCGACGGTGTCGCAGCGGCGTACCGGGTCTGATCAGGTGCCGGCTCATCTTCGGCAGTTGGGGATCACCACGCGGGAGTACGAAGTGGTGCAGTTGCTGGTGGATCGGATCGGGAACAAGTCGATCGCGTCCCGGTTGCACATCTCGCCGCGGACGGTGGAGAAGCATGTCGCGAGCTTGATGACGAAGACTCAGCAGCCGGATCGGGAGGCGTTGAGCAGCTTTGCGCGGACGGTGCTGCAAGACTGAAGTTGCAGGACTGATCCCGGGCCCCGTGCGTGTGCTGGGCGTCCGGAGGGCGTTCGGGTGATAGTTGTCGACTCACGGAAATTCCGGGCGACCGCCCGCCCTGGAACTCCGGCGGCACGCGCGCAACTGGCCGGATAATTTATGAACGCTCGCTTTATATATAGGATGGGCGAGTGGCAGGCAAGGGGTCGGACATGAGCAAGGGAACGGTCGGCGGCGGCGGTACGACGATGCTGCGGCGGATCAACGTCGCTGCTGTGCTGGACGCGGTCCGCCGCTCGGCACCGGCACCGCTGCGGGTCGCCGAACTGGTCGAACGCACCGGACTGGCCAGGCCGACGGTGGCCCAGGCCGTCGACGAGCTGCTGGACGCCGGCTGGCTGCAGCAGCACGGGCCTGATTCCGCGGACCGCTCGCTGGGCCGCCCGGCCATCAGGGTCTCCCTGCGCGGGCGCGCGGCGCCGGTGCTCGGGCTGGACGTCGGCCCGCACCGCGTCACCGTCGGGGTCTCCGACCTGGCCGGCCGCAAGCTCTCCCTGGTACGCCGCTCCGGCCCAGGCTGGACGGCTCAGGAGCTGCTCGGCGTCATCAGCGAGGTGATCACCGAGGCACTGGCCGAGGCAGAGGTCCCCGCCGAAGACATCGCCGCAGCCGTCGCCGCCAGCCCCGGCATCGTGGACGAGCACACCGGCCGGGTCCAGCTGGTCCCGTCCGTACCGGGCTGGTCCGCGATCGACCTGACCAAGCACGTCCGCAGCCTGCTCGACTGCCCGGTCATGCTCGACAACGACGCCAACCTGGCCGCCCTGGCCATCGCCGCGGCCCGCGGCGGTACGGGCACTCTCCTGGCCGTCCAGTGGGGTGAGCGGCTCGGTGCCGGCATCGTGATCGACGGCCGGCTCCACCGCGGTACGGGCGCGGCCGGTGAGATCGGCTTCATCGCCACCGCTCCGGACGACGTGATCAACCCCGAGGACAGCCGCGGCCCGTTGGAGCGTGCTGTCGGCTCCGAGGCCATCGCCGAGCTCGGCCGTCAGGCTGCGCTCGCCAACCCGGACTCCCGCCTCGCCGAGCTCGGCCGCGACCAGCTCGACACGGCAGACGTGTTCGCCGCAGCGGCTGAGCGCGACCCGGTTGCCCAGGCAGTCGTCCAGCAGGTCGCCCGCGACTTCGCCCGCGCACTGGCGCCCGCAGTACTGGTCCTGGACCCCACTGCCGTAGTCATCGGTGGCGGTGTCGCCCGGGCCGGCGCAGTCCTCCTCGACGCCATCTCCGACCAGCTCCGCCTGCTCACCCTCAACCACCCCAAGCTGGAGCTCTCCGCCCTGGCCGAGGACGCAGTGGTCACCGGCGCGATGCGGATGGCCCTCGACGAGGTCTGGCAGCGCAAGCTCCCGACCCCTGCTCTCACCACTCCCGCCTAGCCAGTCACAGCCTTGGCGATGGCGTCAGGGCGGTCCAGGTGGACCAGGTGTGCGGAGTCGGGCAGTACTTCGACAGTGGCGTTCAGCCTGGCAGCCAGTGCTCGTTGCCCGGCCAGCCAGCCATTGGCGGTGAAGCGGGAGCTGCCGCCGGTCGCCACCAGTACGACCGTGGGCGGCAGCACGGCCGGTGGAGACTCCAGTAGCCGGGCAACCTCGGCCGCGAGCTCCCAGCTGCCGGTCAACTCGTCCCAGAACAGCAACCACGAGCCGGCAGCGCCGTACCGACGTCTGGCAGTCGTCCTGGACAGCAGGTCGTTGTTCCGCATGCTGCCGACCCGGATGAGCAACCGACGCGCAGTAGTCCCGATCAGTTGCGGTACGCCGAACCGCCCCACCCCACGCAACACCGCCCTCACCACGCGGTCCCCCACCGTCCCTGGGTAAAGCCACCGCCATCCGGTCTCCGACGTGAGGCTCGAGTCGATCAGCACCAGCCGCTCGACCTCGCCGGGATGCGTGAGCGCCCACCGCAGTACCGCGAGCCCACCGATCGAGTGGCCGAGCAACCCGACCGGGAGCGTCAGGCCCCGGCGCAACTCCGACACCGGCGCCGTGATCGGCGTCAGCCACGGGTCCAGCACCTGGACGTCGTGGCCGGACAGCAAGGCGAGGACTTCGCCGAACTCCTCGGGAGCTTCGGCCAGTCCCGGCACCATCATCCAGTTGCTGGTCATCGGAGAAAGCCTGCCCCAGGCGTCGCCATAATCGAAAGAGTCGCAGACGAGACCAAAGTGATGACCGTGGGATGGGATGATCGCTGGGTGTCATCGGAACAGGTCATCCCGAAGTGGCAACAGCGTGCGGCCGTCTGGGTCGGGCGGGTCGTCGTGTTCGCGTCGATCTGGTCGTTCCTGGCGATCCCGTTGCACCTGTTCGCACCGGCCTATGTGAAGCGCGTCGACCAGGCCTTCGACTTCTTCGGTATCCCCGCCGGGCACACGTTCTTCTCGGCCGTCTACCTCGCCGTCGTCGGCAGTGCGCTGCTGCGCGGCAAGCGGGCCGCGCTGCTCTGGGTGCTCTGGGTCTTCGAGGCACTCTGGTTGCTGACCTCGATGGCCGCGGTCGGCCTGGCCAGCGTCCGGCTCGCCAACCCGCGGGACCAGGACCTGATCCAGGAGTTCGGCGAGGCCAAGCCGCAGGATCTCGAGCTGGCCATCGCCCGGGTCATCGTCGTGGCGGCGCTGGTGCTGCTGCTGTGGAAGATCCGCGCCTCGTTCCCGGCCCGGCTCGCGCCCGGTACCCGCCGGCTCGCGGTCGGCGCCCTGATCGGTGGCCTGCTGATCTCGGTCACGGTCAGCATCATGCTGACCCAGGCCTTCCCCCGGACGCTGACAGGCCAGAAGGAGAAGATCGGCTGGGCGGTGATCGCCGCACTCGGCCAGAGCCGCAGCAAGATGGGCGCCGGGCACGAGGGCCATGGCTGGGTCGGTCTGACCGTCGGCGCCATCTCCGCGGCCTCGCTGGTCGTCGCCTTCGCGATCTTCCTCCGATCGGTGCAGCGGGTCCGCTACCTCAGCCAGGCCGAGGAGCTCCAGGTCCGCCGGCTGCTGCTCGAGTACGGCGAACGCGACTCGCTCGGCTACTTCGCCACCCGGCGCGACAAGGCCGTCGTCTTCGCGCCCGACAACCAGGCGGCGATCGCGTACCGGGTGGTCAACGGCGTCAGTCTCGCCAGCGGCGACCCGATCGGTGATCCAGCGGCCTGGCCCGGCGCGATCCAGCGCTGGCTGGCCGAGGCGCAGAACTACGGCTGGTCCCCGGCCGTCCTGTCCGCCAGCGAGGAGGCCGCGCACGCGTACGTCGACGCCGGCCTGCGTGCCCTCGCGATGGGCGACGAGGCGATCATCGACGTCGCCGACTTCACCCTCGAGGGCCGGACCATGCGCCCGGTGCGGCAGGCGGTCACCCGGGCGCAGCGAGCCGGGTACCACGCCGAGGTGCTGCGCCATGGTGACCTCTCGCCCGAGGCACTCGCGGAGTACGTGAAGCTCGCCGAGAAGTGGCGGGGCGCGCAGACCGAGCGGGGCTTCTCGATGGCTCTCGGCCGGCTCGGCGACCCCGCCGACGCCCGGTGCGTGATGGTCATCGCGCGCGACTCCAACGGCTCGGTACGCGGTCTGCTCTCGTTCGCTCCGTGGGGTGTTCGCGGGGTGTCGCTCGACCTGATGCGGCGCGATCCCGAGTCCGTGAACGGCCTGATGGAGTTCATGGTCAACGCGCTGGTCGAGGCGTGTGGCGATCTCGGCGTACACCACATCTCGCTGAACTTCGCGATGTTCCGGGAGATCTTCAGCGACGCCGAGCGCGTCGGCGCCGGTCCGGTGCTGCGGCTCACCAACGCGCTGCTGACCGCCGCGTCGCGATTCTGGCAGCTGGAGAGTTTGTACCAGTCCAACGAGAAGTACCTGCCGCGCTGGTCCCCCCGGCTGATCTGCTACTCCCGTGGCGCCTCGCTGGCCCAAGTACTGCTGGCCGCCGGTACTGCGGAAGGCTTCCTCCCGGCCCCTCGCCCCTGGACCCGCGTCGACAGCGCGGAGACCGCCGAGCGGCACGCGATCATGGCTGCCGACGGTGGCCAGTTCGCCGCGGCCGTCCGGACGCAGGAGCAAGAGCTGCTGCGGCCGGTCATGCCTGACCGCAAGCTCACCGAGCAGGAGCAGATCCGGCGCGCCAAGCTCGCCGAACTCGTTGCCAAGGGCATCGACCCGTATCCGGTCACGGTGCCGCGAACCGAGACCCTGGAACGGATCCGCGCCCTCCACCAGAACCTGCCACCCGATCACCACACCGGCCACGAGGTCTCGGTCACCGGCCGGGTGATGCGGATGCGCAACCACGGCGCGCTCTCCTTCGCCTTGCTGCAGGACGGTCTGTCCAGCCTGCAGGTGATGCTGTCGGCCGGCGCGACCGGTGACGAGTCCGTCGACAACTGGCGGCGCCTGGTCGACATCGGCGACCACGTCAGCGTCACCGGCGAGGTCGTCACCAGCCGCCGGGGCGAGTTGTCGGTCGCCGCGACCGAGTGGGTGATGGCGGCCAAGTGCCTGCATCCCCTGCCGGACAAGCGAAAGGGCTTCACCGACCCGGAGGCGCGGGTGCGGCAACGGCACCTCGACCTGGTGATGAACCCCGACTCGCTGCAGATGATGCAGCATCGCAGTACGGCGGTCCGGGCGTTGCGGAACGGGTTCGAGACGCGCGGCTTCATCGAGGTCGAGACGCCGATGCTGCAGGCGGTGCACGGTGGCGCCAACGCGCGGCCGTTCGTCACCCACATCAACGCCTACGACACCGACCTGTTCCTGCGGATCGCGCCGGAGCTGTTCCTCAAGCGGCTCAGCGTCGGCGGGATGGGCAAGGTCTTCGAGCTGAACCGCAACTTCCGCAACGAGGGCGCGGACGCGACGCACAACCCGGAGTTCACCTCGGTCGAGGCGTACCAGCCGTACGCCGACTACAACGTGATGCGCGAGCTCACCCGGGAGCTGCTGATCGAGGCCGCGACGGCCGTCCACGGCAAGCCGATCGTGAAGCGCCCCGACGGCGAGCTCGACATCTCGGGCGAGTGGCCGGTGATCACCGTGCACGACGCGGTCGGCCGCGCCACCGGCGTACCGATCGACTCCGGCACGTCCATCGAGCGTTTGCGTGAGCTGTGCGACGAGCACGGTGTGCATGCCGCATTCGACCTGACCGCGGGCGAACTCGTGCTCGAGCTGTACGACGAACTGGTCGAGCCGGCGACGACGCTGCCGACCTTCTACACCGACTTCCCGCTCGAGACGTCACCGCTGACCCGCACCCATCGCAACGACCCACGACTGGCCGAGCGCTGGGACCTGGTCGCCTTCGGCGCGGAGATCGGTACGGCGTACTCCGAACTCGTCGACCCCGTCGAGCAACGGCGGCGGCTCACCGAGCAGTCACTCAAGGCGGCGTCGGGCGACCCCGAGGCGATGTCGCTGGACGAGGACTTCCTCAGCGCGCTCGAGTACGCGATGCCGCCGACCGGCGGGCTCGGCATCGGCGTCGACCGGGTGATGATGATGCTGACCGGCCAGAACATCCGCGCCACCCTCGCCTTCCCGTTCGTCCGGCCGGCACCTCGAAGCTAGTTTCCCCATCGGCGGAACCGATCCTGACGCAGATACGTCTGACAGGTTCTGGCCTCGGGGTCGCGGGGAATCCCTTTGCCACATAGGGTTTGCTGACAAGGGGAACATCGAGGACCTGGGGGCATTTCATGCGCAGAACTCTGTCCATTTCCGTCGGCATCGCGATGCTGGCGCTGGTGGCGGGCTGTGGCGATTCCGACGACGGCAAGACGTTGTCGAGCGTCGAACCGACGACCAGTGCGTCGTCGACCGATCCAACGACCGCGCCGACCTCGGCGCCCACTTCCGCCCCGACGCCGACGGTGCCGCCGAAGCCCGCGGGGCCGTTGACGCAGGCGCAGTACCAAGGCGTCCTGCTCGAGCTCGACAAGCGGCTGGACAGCGAGATCAGCGCGCTGGGACGGGTCAAGACCGAGGACAGCCTGGACACCGCGCTGGAGAACCTGACCCAGGCACTGAACGCCGAGTCGCTCAAGCTCGGATCGATCAAGCCACCGGCCCGCGCGATCCCGGCGAACCGCGTACTTCAGCTGCGCTTGAGGAATGCGGCCACCGCGATGCGGAACGGCGACACCAGCGACATCGGCTGCGGCGGACTCGCGTACGTCTCGCAGGCACTGCAGCGCCAGCTCACCGCGACGCTGTCTCCGGCGGTGGTCCAGCTGCGGACCATCGGGCTGATCGTCGGCCGGACGCTGCCGGACCTCGGCCCCGAGCCGACCGACAACCGCCCGTCGAACGGTGACGTCATCGTCCGCAGCGGTAACGGCGGGTCCGGCGCACTGCGGGTCAAGAACGGATCGTCCAGCGACGTGGCCGTCTCGATCGTCCCCACCGGCAAGGCGCCCGGCAAGCCGCACATCATGATGTACGTCCAGGCCAAGAAGACCGCGACGGTCCGCCGGATCGGCGGCGGCTACCAGCTGTACATCAAGAGCGGCAAGGACTGGAACCCGAAGCGGCGCCAGTTCAGCTCGGACTGCTCCTTCAAGAAGTTCGACCAGCCGTTCGGCAAGAACCAGGGCTGGGAGGTCCAGCTGCAGGCCTCGGTCCTCGGCAACGCCTCGTCCAGCGAGGTCGACCCGTACTGAAGGTTTGCAGGTATGTGACATCGGCCATGTCACGATGACAGCGATCCACCCCGGGGTCACCATGAGTTCATGAGCGCTACTGCGACCGTGACCGTGGCCGGTGTCCCCGGGGTGGAGATCGCGTACGACCGCAAGGGCGCGGGTCCGCCGCTGGTACTCCTGCACGGCATCGGTCACCACCGGCAGGCGTGGGATCCGGTGATCGAGCAGCTGGCCGGGTCGCGTGACGTGATCGCACTCGACTTCCCGGGGTTCGGCGAGTCTCCCGACGTACCGGCCGGCATCCCCGACGAAGTCGACTCCTTCGCCCACGCGGTCGAAGCCTTCTGTACTGCGCTCGACCTCGGCAAACCCGACGTGGCCGGCAACTCGATGGGCGGCCTGGTCGCCCTGCGCCTCGGCCAACTCGGCTCGGTGCGCTCGGTCACCGCGCTGTCCCCGGCCGGCTTCTGGACTCCCCGCGAACGCTCCTGGGCCCTCAACGTCCTCGCCAACATGCGCCGGGTAGCTCAACGCACCCCCGACTCGACCATCCGCCGGATGGCCCGTACCGCCGCCGGCCGACGCGTGATGACCGGCATGATCTACCACCACCCGGCCCAGCGTTCCCCCGAGGCGGTCATCGCCGAAACCTTCGCCCTGCGCACCGCCACCGCCTTCGACCGGGTGGCCCGCCTAGGCAAATCCGGAGTCACCTTCGACGGCGACGTACCGGACCTCCCCGTCACCATCGCCTGGGGCACCCACGACCGAATCCTTCTCCCCCGCCAGGCAGCCCGGGCCCATCTCCAGATCCCGCAGGCCCGGATCATCCCCCTCTACGGCTGCGGCCACGTCCCCATGAACGACGCTCCGGACCTCGTCGCCCGAACCATCCTCAACACCTCGGCATCAGCCTCGGTCTCAGCCTCAACTGAGGGATTGCAGGCCGAGGACTGACAGCAGGCGGAGTTTTTCGGCGGCTTCGGTGTCGGGGGCGGCCGTGTAGATGACCAGGCGGAGGTCGCTGCCGGGGGCAGTGAGGACGTCGCAGTCGAGCACCATCTCGCCGAGTTCGGGGTGGTTGACCGTCTTGACGTTGGACTCGTGGAAGCCGACCACGTGGTCGTCCCAGAGGGCGGCGAACCGGGGGCTGCCGGTGTGGAGTTCGTGGATCAGGGCGCGGAGGTCTGCGTCGTTGGGGTAGCGGGCGGAAGCGGCGCGGAGGTCGGTGACCATCGCCCGGGTGAAGGCGGCCGTCTGCTCCGGGGTTTGCGCCACCCGGCCGAATCCCGCGGTCCCGGACCGCATGAAGTGCCGCCAGATGATGTTGCGCTCGCGTCCGCGGAACACGGACGGGTCGCCGATCAGCGCTGACCACAGCGGGTTCCAGCTGATCATCGTCCAGGAGGCGGCGCACACGCAGATGGGTGCGCCTTCGAGCTGGCCGATCAGCCGTTGCACGCCGGGCGGGATGTACGTCGAGATCGCACCGGGCCGTGGTGGCGTCTGACCGGCCAGGACGAACAGGTGGTCCCGCTCGGAATCACTCAACCGCAGCGCCCTGGCCAACGCCGTCAGCACCTGAGCCGACGGTGAGGACGACCGGCCCTGTTCGAGCCGGAGGATGTAGTCCACCGACAGCCCGGCGAGCTGCGCAAGCTCCTCACGCCGCAGCCCAGGCGCCCGCCGTCGCCCACCCGCGGGCAGGCCCGCCTCCGCCGGAGTCACCCGATCCCGCCAGGCGTGGAGCGTCTTACCGAGTTCAGCCACCCGTCCAGTATGTCCCGCAACGCCCACTTCAGCCTGGGTACTGCCAATCCCCAGGACAAAGCGTGCACTACCTGTACCCCCGTCCGCCGACGAGATTGGAGCCATGACCACGACACTCATCACCGGGGCCAACAAGAGCCTCGGCTACGAAACAGCCCGTCAACTGGTTGCCCTCGGCCACACCGTGTACGTCGGTGCGCGCGACCCCGAGCGCGGCCGCAAAGCCGCCGACGAACTCGGCGCCCGCTTCGTCCAGCTGGAGGTGACCGACGACGAGTCCGTCCAGAACGCCGTCAAGCAGATCCAGGAGGAGGTCGGCCAGCTCGACGTACTGGTCAACAACGCCGGCGTCCCCGGCCCCTTCAAGCCCGCCGACGAGCTGACCGCCGACGACTTCCAGGCCGTCTACAACGTCAACGTCTTCGGCGCCTTCCGGGTCCTCAACGCCTTCCTCCCGTTGCTCAAGGCAAGCGAAAACCCGGTCGTCGTCAACGTGAGCTCCGGCCTCGGCTCCATCACCATGGCCGCCGACCCCACCGCTCGCGAGGCCGCCTGGATCCCGGCTCCGATCTACAGCTCCTCCAAGGCCGCCCTCAACATGCTCACCGCCCAGTACGCCCACCTGCACCCCGAAATGCGCATCAACGCAGTAGACCCCGGCTACACCGCCACCGACTTCAACGCCCACCGAGGCCACCAATCCATCCCCGAAGGCGCCGCCAGCATCATCCGCCTGGCCACCATCGACAAAACCGGCCCCACCGCCACGTACCAACGCAACGCCGGCCTCGTCCCCTGGTGACAGCGGCCGGTTTCTGAGAGCCTGGCCCGCATGTCATCGCTCGTGTTGCTGCATGGACTGGGAGCCAACGGTCGGGTTTGGGACGGGTGGCCGCAGCCGCGGGTGGCGCCGGATCTGCCGGGGCACGGGAGCGCGGAGAGTCTGCCGCGGTACACGTTCGAGTCGATGGCCGCCTGCATCGCCGTGACGCTGCCGGTGCGGAGTGGGTTGGTGGTTGTGGGGCATTCGCTGGGGGGCGTGATTGCGCTGGAGCTCGCCAGTGGACGGTACGACGTGCAGGTGAATCGGGTTGTCGCGTTGGGGGTGAAGGTGAGCTGGTCGGCGGATGATCTGGGGCGGGCGGGGGCCCTGGCACAGAAGCCGATCGGGTGGTTCGAGAGTCGCGAGGAGGCGGCTGCCCGGTTTCTCAAGGTTTCTGGGTTGCAAGGGCTGGTTGAGCCGGACAGCAGCGCGGTCGAGCATGGGATCAAACAGGTCGACGGGCGGTGGCGGCTGGCGATGGATCCGGGGACCTGGGGCGTCGGTGCACCGGACATGGCCAAGCTGCTAGCCGCGAGTCAGGCGGAGGTAGTACTGGCTCGGGGTGAGTTGGATCCGATGAACACCGATGCCGAGCTGGCCGCGCTGAGCGGACAGGTTGTGACGCTCAGCGGGCTGGGGCACAACGCGCATGTGGAGGATCCGTCAGCACTCGATCACGTTCACGGCCAGGCCGCCTCGTGAGGTCTCCTTGTACTTGATCTTCATGTCCGCGCCGGTCTCGCGCATCGTCTTGATCACCTTGTCGAGCGAGACGACGTGCACGCCGTCGCCGTGCATCGCCATCCGGGCGGCGTTGATCGCCTTCATCGACGCCATCGCGTTGCGCTCGATACAGGGGATCTGAACCAGCCCGCCGACCGGGTCGCAGGTCAGCCCGAGGTTGTGCTCCATCGCGATCTCGGCCGCGTTCTCGACCTGCTCCGGAGTTCCACCCAGTACTTCGCACAGCCCGGCCGCCGCCATCGAACAGGCCGAACCGACCTCGCCCTGGCAGCCGACCTCGGCACCGGAGATCGACGCGTTCTCCTTGTACAGAACGCCGATCGCCGCAGCCGCCAGCAGGAACCGGACCACACCGTCTTCCGACGCCCCCGGCACGAATCGACGGTAGTAGTGCAGCACGGCCGGGATGATCCCCGCGGCGCCGTTCGTCGGCGCGGTGACGATCCGGCCGCCGGACGCGTTCTGCTCGTTCACCGCGAGCGCGAACAGGTTGACCCAGTCCATCACCTTCAGCGGATCGACCGACCACTTGTCGCCGCTGAGCTTCTTGTGCAGCGCGGCCGCCCGGCGCGGCACCTTCAGCCCGCCCGGCAGCGTGCCCTCGGTTTCACAGCCCTCGTCGACACAGTCCTGCATCACCTGCCAGATGTGCAGCAGCCCCTCGCGGATCTCGGGCTCGGTCCGCCAGGCCAGCTCGTTGGCGAGCATCACCTCGCTGATCGGCAGGCCCGACTCCTGGCAGCGGACGAGCAGCTCGTTGCCGGACAGGAACGGGTACTTGAGCGGCGTACGGTCCGCGACGATCCGGTCACCGGCCGCCGCGTTCTCGTCGACGACGAAACCGCCGCCGACCGAGTAGTATGTCCGCTCCCGCAGACAGGTTCCGTCGGCGGCCCGGGCTACGAAGGTCATCCCGTTCGGGTGGTACGGCAGCGCCTTGCGCCGGTGCATGATCAGCTGGTTGTCCTCGTCGAAGACGATCTCCCGCTGCCCGGCGAGCCGGAGCCGCCCGGCCGCCCGGATCGCGGCGACCCGGCTCTCCACCGAGCGGGTGTCGACCGTCTCCGGGTCCTCACCCTCCAGCCCGAGGATGACCGCCTTGTTGCTGCCGTGCCCGTGGCCGGTGGCGCCGAGGGAGCCGAAGAGTTGCGACTCGACGGCCGTCGTACGGTCGAGCAACCCGTCCGCGGCCAGGCCGAGTGCGAAGGTACGGGCGGCTCGCATCGGTCCCACGGTGTGGGAGCTCGACGGACCGATCCCGATACTGAACAGGTCGAACACGCTGATCGCCATGCTGGAGGCCTCCTGGTCGTCATTGACCGATTGGTATGCCTCCCCGCTCTGTCAGGCAGTGTGCCTTCCAGAGGTGCCTCGCCCGCACGGTGAAGGTGCCTGAGAGATTCTTGGGGAGAGTTGCTCCTACGGCGCCCGGGTCAGGCCCGGGTCTCTCCCGCACGGGTTCATGCGGCTGCTGATTTCACCGCGACGGTACGGCGGACCGACGCCATGCGTCAATCCGATGGCGGGTGAACTCAGGACAGCCGGTTGGTGCGCTGCGCCCAGAGCTCGAAGAACCAGGTGAACAGCGGCGGGATGCTGGCGGCGAGGGCGGCCAGCGTGACCGGTACGGTCCAGCGCAGCTGTTTGCGGACCGCGAGCACCGTGATCACGTAGGCGATGAAGATCGTGCCGTGCACCGGCCCGAAGATCTTCACGCCGATCTCGTTGTCGGACAGCACGTACTTGAACAGCATGCCGATCAGCAGCCCGGTCCAGGAGATCGCCTCGGCGATCGCCACCGCCCGGAAGACCGTCGCGTGCTTCGATCCGGCTGGGGCGTCAACAGCGGTCGTCGTCTCAGTCATCAGGTCAATGACCCTAACAAGTCCCCCAAGCAGGCCAGGGGTTCGGGCCCGGGTCGCCCCGGATGTGCGAGGGAAGGCGTTTGCCGAGGATCGGGGGATGAAGCTCATCACCTGGGGTGCGGTCGCCGGCGTCGTCTTCGCCGGCCTGACTGCGATACCGGCAACGGCCGTAGAGTCCAAGACCTTGCAGTGGTCGAAGTGCGAGGTCAAACCGAAAGAAGATCCCAACGTCGTCGCCGGCTCCGAATGCGCGACCCTGCAGGTCCCGGTGGACTGGAACCACCCGGACGGACCTACCTTTGGCCTGGCTGTCGCCCGGCGTACTACTGAAGACCCGATCGGCACGCTGGTGTTCGGCCCGGGCGGCCCCGGCGACTCCGGCGTCGACCGGATCCGGACCGGGATGAGCCGGTTCAGCGACGCACTGGAAGACAAGTTCGACATCGTCAGCTTCGATCCCCGCGGGATCGCCCGCAGCAACCCGGTCGTCTGCTCGGCCGCGTTGCTCGCCAAGCAGCCCTCGCCCCAGATCGGCAGCCGCGCCGAGTTCGACCGGACGATCCGCTACAACCGTGAGCTGGACCAGGACTGCCGCGCGCACACCGGACCGGTCTACGACCACATCGACACCCTGCAGACGGTCCACGACGTCGACGCGATCCGCGCGGCACTGGGTGAGACCAGGATCAGCTTCCATGGCAGCTCGTACGGGACGTTGCTCGGTGAGCTGTACGCCGAGAGGTACCCGCATCGCCTGCGTGCGCTGGTCCTGGAGAGCATCTTCGACCACGGCGACTCGACGACCGGCGAGTTCCTCGACGCTCAAGCGGCGACGGCTCAGGACTCGTTCACCGAGTTCGTGAACTGGTGCGCCAAGACGACAACGTGCTCGCTGCACGGGCGCGACATCCACGCGCTGTGGGCGGACCTGGTCGCCCGGGCTGGTCGCGGTGAGTTACCCGATCCGCGTCAGGCGAGCGTGAAGGCGACGCCGTTCACGCTGACCTTCGGGGTGTTCCGGATGCTCTACGACCCGCAGTGGGCCGCACTGGCCGACCTGTTGAAGCGGCTCGAGACGAGCCCGCCGCCGACGGGCGAACCGCCGGTACCGACCGGGCTGGCACCCAACACGCTCGCACCGTTCTGCCGGGATCTCAGCTTGCCGGTTCGCACGTACGGCGAGTTCTCGGCGCATCTACGACGGCTGGCGCGGAACAATCCGGACCTGAAGATCCCGCCGACACTGCTCGCGGTGACCAACTGCCTCGGATTGCCGAAGGCCGTGAATCCCCAGCAGGACTTGAAGATTCGCGGCCTGAAGACTCCGGCTCTGCTCGCGAACGCGCTCCACGATCCGGCCACCGGCTACAGCTGGGCGACCAGTGTCGCGCGTCAGTTCGGCAAGCAGGGTGTGCTGCTCACGTACGAAGGTTGGGGACACGGCAGCTACAACAAGAGTCCTTGCGTTGGGCAAGCAATCGACAACTACCTGATCGCACTGACCGTTCCGCGACGCGGCACGGCCTGTCCGGCGGTACCGCCGGCGAACTGAACGACGGGTCTCCTCGCCGGGCATGGCGAGGAGACCCACCGTTGTTCCCAACCGGCGGTCAGACTGAGACCAGATGCGCTTCCTGGACGCGGATCAGCGATCCGCTGCGGAGCGCATCGGTGGACAGCTCGAGCAGTCGGGCGCAAGCGCGCTCGAGAGCCTCGGCCTGGGACCTGCAGCGGTCGACGAACCAGTACGGATCGTCGGGCTGCGGGTCGTCCGTGTCGTCGATGTCGGCGAACCAGTGCTGGTCGCCGGCGCAGGTGCAGTGCACCACCCGCACTCGCAGGTTCATCACGAAAATCCCCCCGAACCGTAAATCCCTGGGATCCCCCCCGGGTTCCCAGCCGGGGCCAGCTCGGCCGGTGCGCAGCCGCGGCCCCCCACTACCGCGCACCGGGCCGAGATTGACCCTCCCCCGCTCCTTACATCGTGCTGGACGGCCCGGCGTTACTACTCGTGACCAAATTATTTTAAGTGATTGCTTGACTACGCTCAGTGGGCGATCCGACCACGTTCTGCGAGAACACCAGCACCACGAACCACACCACTGCCACGAACGCCAGCCCGAGCGACAGGAAGCTCAGCAGGCCGACGACATCGCCCATCCGATCGCCGCCCGACACCACGATCTGCCGCGGCCCGATCAGCAGACTCAGCACCACCGAGACCGCCTCCACGCCCCGTAACCAGCGCGCCCGCTGCTCCAACGAGTGATCGCCGGCCTGGTCGGCCACCCGCATCAATCCGGTGCAGGTCAGGATGATCACCATCCCGCCGACGACGATCAGCACCGCTAGCCGGAGCTCGCCACCGACCCCGACCGCACCGCCGAAGAGCGGGAACAGTTCGGGCAAGGAGGCGACGGCGCCGACGAAGGCGAAGCCGCAGGCCACTCGGAAGGCGTTGTCGAGTCGCCAGAGGCGGCGCAGCCCGAAGTACAGCATGAGCCAACCGACCAGGTCGACGACGACGTCGACGTTCCCGTAGCGGAAGTCCACCAGGACGACGAGCATCCCCCAGCCGATCAGCTTCATGTCCTGACGGTACGCACCGCCGAGGTCACTGTGGGAGATGACCGCGTGTCCACGCCTCCAGGCCGTCGGTGGTGATCGGGAGGGCTTCGGTGAGGATCTCGAGGCGGTCGGAGTGGACGACCACGTTGTCCTCGATCCGGATGCCGATGCCGCGCAACTCGGGCGGGATGGTCTCGTCGTTGGGGTGGAAGTAGAGACCCGGCTCGACAGCCAGCGCCATGCCGACGTCGAGGTCTGCGGCGAAGTACGTCTCCGGGCGGGCCGCGTCGCAGTCGTGGACGTCGAGGCCGATGTAGTGGCCGAGCCCGCAGACGACGTACCGGCGGTGCTGCTGCCCGTCCGGCCCGAGCGCCTCGTCCATCGAGACGTCCAGAACACCCCAGTCCTGCAGGCCCTCGATCAGCACCCGCATCGCCTCGTACTGGAAGGCCCGGTACGGCGCACCCGGGCGAACCGCTGCCAGCGCGGCGACCTGCGCCTTGTGGACCAGGTCGTGCACCTGCCGCTGGGCCGGCGTGTACTCGCCGGTCACCGGGAACGTCCTGGTCACATCGGCTGTATAGAGCGTCCGCGTCTCCACCCCGGCGTCGAGCAGGATGACGTCCCCCTCGCGAACGGCGCCGTCGTTGCGGACCCAGTGCAGCACCGGCCCATGGTTGCCAGCAGCAACGATCGACGCATAGCCCGGCCCGTTGCCCGCAGTCCGCGCGCGCCGGTCGAAGGTGCCCTCCAACCACCGCTCGCCACCGCCCCGAACCGCCTCGGGCAGCTCGCGCGCCACATCACCGAACGCCTGCACACTCGCGGCGACCGCCTGGCGCAGTTGGTCGAGCTCCCAGTCGTCCTTGATCCGCCGCAGCTCGGCCAGCACCTGCCGCAGCTCCTGCGTGCCGCCGCCGCCGACGAAGGCGTCCAGCAACGGCTCCACGCCGTACGTCGTCAACATCGCCGGTACTGCGCCGCGCACGGCCGAAGGCAGCTCCTCAATGGGCCGGCACGGCAGCTGCAACGCCTCTGACCAGTCCTTCAGCCCTGGTACCGGCCCGATCCACAGCTCCCCGTCGCGCGCATTCGCGAAGAAGTCCATCTCACCCGGCCCAGCCGTCTCGCGCAGATAAAGCGTCGCGTCGCCGTCACCGGAGATGACCAGCACCGAGCCCTCGGCCTGACAACCGGTCAGCCAGACGAAGTCGCTGTCCGCCCGGAACCGGTAGTCGGTGTCGTTCGACCGCACCGGCGCGCGCCCGGCGGCGACCGCGATCCGGCGCCCCGGCAGCGCGGCACGCAGCTTCTGCCGGTGCTCGGCGGCCGCCTCGGCCAGCCCGTCCGGCAACACCACCGACCGGTCGACCGGCCCCCAGTCCCGTGCGATCGACGCCCGGAACCCGGCTGCGTCCCTCGGCTGGTAGGACTTCCGCTGCTCTTCGGTCCGGTCTTCATTCATCAACTGCTCCCCCTCAGGGCTCGCGACAAACGGCATCCGGCACGTCGGTCACGAACATGTGCCCAGGGGCGTGGGTGATCGCAAACGGGGGCCGAGTGCCCTGCGTCGGGGATTGCTCGAGTGATTGCGGTGTCCAGGTGCGTGCATCGTGGTGCGGGAGGGGCGTCCTCGATGCGGAGCATCGTGGATGGTCCTCCCGTGCCGCGAGGTGCGTGCCTGGGCGCCGCAAGCGCCGAGGAATCCCCCGACGCAGGGCACGCATCCATCAACGCAGCTTGGGGTGTCACTCCGCAAGCCCAATACACCGGAACATCACCCGGCTCGGCCTCCACCGGATCCCCGAAGTCAGGTCGCGCCGGGTCTGCGATGCCCAGTGCCTCGGGGGAACCCACATGCACAGGAGCTCCGTGGACCCTCGGCATCCGCGCTGTCACCTGCACCGCGGTCGCCACCAACGCCGCCGGAATCGGGCGCATCGAGACCACCAACGGCCCGCTCAGTCGTCCCGCCGGACGGCAGTCGCGGTTGGTCCGGTACATCGACACATTGCGTTCCTGCTCGAGGTTTCGCACCGGCACGCCCGCGTCGAGCAGCGCCTGCTCGAAGCTGAAGCTGCACCCGATCAGGAAGCTCACCAGGTCGTCCCGCCACAGCTCGACCACGTCGGCAGGCTCGTCGGCCAGCTCCCCGTCCCGCCACACCCGGTACTTCGGGAGGTCGGTGCGCAGGTCAGCGCCCGGCGCCAGGACCGTTCTGGTCGAGCCCGCGTCGGTGACATCGAGCAGCGGCACCGGCTGGGGGTTGCGCTGGCCGAACAGCAGCATGTCGTACGCCCAGTCGCGCGGCAGTACGACGAGGTTCGCTTGGGTGAAGCCAGGCGCGTGGCCGGAGGTCGGCGCGATCAGCCCGCCCCGGTACTGCGCTCGTGCGTCGGCCGGGGTCAGCATGCGTTACCTCGCTTCGAAGGCTTTCAGGAGGCCTTGCTCGGAGTCGAGCAGGTAGACCTGGAGGTCGTCGGCGGCTTGCTCGTACTTCCGCTCGCGCAGCAGCTCGAGGATGCCCCGGTTGCGGGCGATGTAGGGCTCGTGCAGCTCCTGCGGCGTCGCGATGACGTGGAAGAGCAGGCGGAGCTCGGCGAGCAGCCGACCGGTGATCTCGTCGAGCCGGTGGCTGTCGGCGAGGCCGATGAGATGCCGGTGGAAGCGCATGTTCGCCGTACCGACCGCGGCCCAGCGTCCGTCGAGCGCGGCGGCCTCCGCCAGCTCGACGTCGGCCTCGAGTGGCTCGAGTCGCTCCTCGGGAAGCTCCGTCGGGCGGTCTGCCAGCTCCCGGACGACGTCGACCTCGAGGACCCGGCGGAGCCGGTACAGGTCGACCACGTCCTGCTCGTCCAGCTCGGGCACGAACACACCACGGTGCAGCTTGTAGACCAGCAGGCCCTCGTGGGTGAGCAGCCGGAAGGCCTCGCGCAGCGTGTTCCGGCTGACGTCGAGGACCTCGGTCAGCTCGACCTCCGACAGCTGGGCGCCCGGGCGGAGGGCACCCTCGGTGATGCTGCGCCGGAGGATGTCCGCCGCGCGCTCGGCCGAGCTGCTCCGGTCCTGCCGCGCGACGTCCGCCGCGACCCCGCGCAACCAGGCCTGCCGACCCTCGTCGTCGCTGCGCTGACTGATCACCATCTCAGCATCATCGCTCACGTCGAGCCACCATGGGAAGTTTTGACTCAACGATCCTCTTGCAGGATTGTTCAACAATCCCTACTCTCAAAGTCACTCAAGGCGTTCAACCACCTACCGACCGTCTGCAGGAGATCCGACCGACAGCTTTCTGACGATCCAGGAGCCACCGCCATGTCGAAACCCCCGACCAAGCCCCTCTCCAAGCCGGCCCGGCGCCAGCCGACCCGCAGTACAGGCCATTCGTCCGGCCGGCAGTTGCCGCCGGCCGCGGGCAAGAAGACCCCCGACACCGCGATGAAGGCGAGCACCAAGTCGACCTTGATCGGCGCGATGTTCCTGATGGCCACCTCGGCCATCGGCCCCGGGTTCATCACCCAGACGACCACCTTCACGGTCTCCCTCGGCGCCGCGTTCGCGTTCGCGATCGCCGTCTCGATCCTGGTCGACATCGCGCTGCAGCTGAACGTGTGGCGGGTGATCGGCGTCTCCGGCCGGCGGGCCCAGGAGCTCGGCAACCTGGTCGTCCCCGGCCTCGGCTATGTGATGGCCGCGCTGCTGTTCATCGGCGGCCTGGTCTTCAACATCGGCAACGTCTCCGGCACCGGGCTCGGCCTGGACGCGATGCTCGGGCTGGATCCGAAGATCGGCGGCGCGCTCTCCGCCCTGATCGCCATCGGCATCTTCTTGTCCAAACGGGCCGGCCTCGCGATGGACCGGGTCGTCCTGGTCCTCGGCGCGCTGATGATCCTGCTGACCACGTACATCGCGATCACCTCCGGCCCACCGATCGGTACGGCGCTGAAGAACGTCGTACTGCCCGACCAGATCCAGTTCCTGTCCATCACCACGCTGATCGGCGGCACGATCGGCGGCTACATCGTGTACGCCGGTGCGCACCGGCTGCTCGACTCAGGGGTGTCCGGCCCGCAGCACATCCGCGACATCAGCCGCGGGTCGATCACCGGCATCCTGATCACCGGCGTGATGCGGATCGTGCTGTTCCTGGCGGTGCTCGGTGTCGTCGCGGGCGGTACCGCGCTGGACCCGAAGAACCCGGCCGCCTCGGCCTTCCAGCACGCGGCGGGCGAGTTCGGGTTGCGGGCGTTCGGGGTGGTGCTCTGGGCGGCCGCGATCACCAGCGTGATCGGCGCGTCGTACACGACCGTCACCTTCGTGACGTCGCGGACGAAGACGACGGACAAGACCCGGACCATCCTGGTGGTCGGGTTCATCGCGGTCAGCACGGTGATCTTCCTGTCCGTCGGGACCGCGCCGACGCAGTTGCTGGTCTTCGCGGGCGCCTTCAACGGGTTGCTGCTGCCGGTCGGCATCGGTGTGCTTCTCTGGGTGGCGTGGCAGCGCAAGGATCTGCTGCGTGGGTACTCGTACCCACGATGGCTCCTCGCACTCGGCGGCGCGGCCTGGTTGCTGACCATCTACCTGGCCGTCCGGTCCGTGAAGCCCGTGTTCGAACTGTTCAGCTAGTCGGTCAGGAGTTGCGTGATGGACCTCAATGCCGATCTCGGTGAAGGCTTCGGCTCGTGGACGATGGGCGACGACAGTGCGTTGCTCGACGTCGTCACCAGCGCCAACGTCGCCTGCGGCTTCCACGCCGGCGATCCGTCGATCATGCGCCGGGTGACCGGCCAGGCGGTCGAGCGGGGCGTCGCGATCGGTGCCCACGTCGGGTACGCCGACAAGCCCGGCTTCGGCCGCCGCTTCCTCGACATCGAACCCGCCGTACTGCGTGACGAGGTCGTCTATCAGCTCGGCGCCCTGGACGCGTTCGCCCGGATCGCGGGCGATCGCGTCCGGTACGTGAAACCGCACGGGGCGCTCTACAACACGATCGGTACGCACGAAGAGCAGGCGGCGGCCGTGGTCGGCGCGATCGTCGACTACGACCCGTCGCTGCCGGTGCTCGGTCTGCCTGGGTCAGCCTGGCTTCGGCTCGCCGCCGACGCCGGGCTGACCGTGGTCCACGAGGCTTTCGCCGATCGCGCCTACACACCTTCCGGGACGTTGGTGTCGCGGCGTGAGCCCGGCTCGGTGCTGCACGATGGCGCGGAGATCGCAGCCCGCTGTACTGCGATGGCGACGGGTGGGGTGATCGAGGACAGTGCGGGTGGCTTGCTGAGCCTGTCGCCGGCGTCGATCTGCGTGCACGGAGACACCCCGGGCGCGGTCGCGATCGCGCAGCAGGTCCGCAAGGCGCTGGAGGGAGCGGGCGTCACGCTGACCCCGTTCAGCCGCTGATGCGGATCCTGCCGGCGGGCGACCGCGCAGTACTCGTCGAGCTCGACGATCTCGACCAGGTCCTCGGTTACTACGCTGCTTTGTCCGACTCGCCTCCCCCAGGCGTCATCGACATCGTCCCCGCCGCCCGAACCGTCCTGCTCACCACCGATGGCACCGACCTCGACGCTCTGACTCGGCTACTCCGCACAGTCCAGCCGGTCGCTGGTGGTCACACCGGCGGCGACCTCCTCGAGATCCCGGTCAGCTACGACGGCGAAGACCTCGCAGACGTCGCCGCCCACCTCGACTGCTCCATCGACGACGTCATCAAACGCCATACCACCGAAGACTGGACGGTAGCCTTCTGCGGCTTCTCCCCCGGCTTCGGTTACCTCACCGGCACCACTACCTGGGACATCCCCCGCCGCCAATCCCCTCGCACCAAGGTACCCACCGGCGCCGTAGCCCTGGCCGGCGAGTTCAGCGGCGTCTACCCCCGGGAATCCCCCGGTGGCTGGCAGTTGATCGGCCACACAGAGCTGAAGATCTTCGACCAGGACCGCGACCCCGCAGCGTTGTTCCACCCCGGCCGCCGCGTCCGCTTCGTGAGCAGCCGATGACCTTGGCAGTACTGGAAACGGGGCCTCTGGCAACTATTCAGGATCGGGGGCGGGTCGGGCTGGCGGCGTTGGGGGTGCCGCGGTCGGGGGCCTGTGACCAGCGGTCGTACGAGTTGGCCAATCGGCTGGTCGGCAACAAGCCGGGCGCCGCCGTGATCGAGGTGACCTTCGGTGGGCTCGCCCTGCGCGCCGAGGCTGAGGTCGTCATCGCCGCAACCGGTGCACCCTGCGCCGGCGCGCCTCTCAACGCACCCACCACCCTGCGGGAAGGCGAAGTCCTGCGGCTTGGTGCGCCGCGCAGCGGACTGCGTACCTATGTCGCCGTCAGAGGCGGTATCGCCGTCCCGTCCGTCCTCGGGTCACGAGCAACCGACCTGCTGTCCGGTCTCGGCCCAGCGCCTTTGCGTGCCGGTGATGTGCTACCCATCGGCACCGAGCAAGGGGCGATGCCTGGCGTCGATCTGGCCGCAGTAGCCGATCCGGCGGCGGGCGAGGTCGTAGTTCGGGTGACTCCTGGGCCGCGAGCGGATTGGTTCGCCCCGGAGGCATTGCGAGGGCAGGCCTACACCGTCAGCAGCAACAGCAACCGCATCGGCGTACGCCTCGACGGGACTCCACTAGTGCGCCGGCGTGAGGGCGAACTCCCCAGCGAGGGCATGGCCTTGGGCGCCATCCAGGTCCCGCCCTCCGGCCTGCCCGTCATCTTCCTCGCCGACCACCCCGTCACCGGTGGCTACCCCGTCATCGCCTACGTAGCGACCGCCGACCTCGACCTCTGCGCCCAAGTCCGCCCCGGCCAACCCCTCCGTTTCACAACACGAAGCCAGTAGGGAACGGGTCAGTCGGATCGAGCAGATACTGCCCCATCCCGGTGATCCAGGCTCGGCCAGTGACAGTCGGTACTACGGCAGGCCGGTCGCCGACCGTCGTCTCCTCCAGCAGCCGGCCGGTGAAGCGAGTACCGATGAACGACTCGTTGACGTAGTCCTGCCCCAGCCCCAGCTCGCCGCGGGCATGCAACTGCGCCATCCGCGCGCAGGTACCGGTCCCGCAAGGCGACCGATCGAACCACCCCGGGTGAATCGCCATCGCATTGCGGGAGTCGGCACCATCGGTACCGGGCGCAGTGAACTGCACATGCTTGCAATCGTTGATCGACGGATCCAGCGGATGCACCGGCCGGTCGGTCGCGTTGATCGCGTCCATGATGTCCAGCCCCGCCTGCAGGATCCGGTCCTTCTCCGACCGGTCGAACGGGATGCCGAGCTGCTCGAGCGGCAGGATCGCGTAGAAGTTGCCGCCGTACGCGAGGTCGTAGGTCACCTCACCGAGCCCATCCACCTTCACCGTCGCAT
Source organism: Kribbella sp. NPDC051718 (assembly GCF_040681515.1). Classification (NCBI taxonomy): domain Bacteria; kingdom Bacillati; phylum Actinomycetota; class Actinomycetes; order Propionibacteriales; family Kribbellaceae; genus Kribbella; species Kribbella sp. NPDC051718. The sequence goes on from NZ_JBFAYZ010000001.1 coordinate 1,079,018, forward strand.
CAAGCGCATGCGAGTACGCCGGTACGTTCTGAATCGTCACGTGCTCGGCCCGGCCGTTGCGCACAGCAACATCTGCCACTACGAGCCCGGCCGGCGTATCCAGCCGTACCTGGGTCAGCGGCTCGGTCACCTTCACCATGCCCGACTCGACCAGCACCGTGGCGACGCCGATGGTCCCGTGCCCGCACATCGGCAGGCAGCCGGACACCTCGATGTAGAGCACGCCCCAGTCCGCGTCCGGCCGGGTCGGCGGTTGCAGGATCGCGCCGCTCATCGCCGAGTGCCCGCGTGGCTCGTTCATCAGGAACAACCGAAGGTCGTCGTCGTGAGCCATGAAGTACTCGCGCCGCTCGGCCATCGTCGCACCGGGGATGACGCCGACGCCGCCGGTGATCACCCGTGTCGGCATCCCCTCGGTGTGCGAGTCGATCGCGCTCAGGGTCCGGATCGACCTCATACCAGCGACTCCACGGCCTTCTTCATGTCCTGCTCCAACTGCGCGAGATGCTCCGGTACGAGCGGACCGCGCGGCGGACGGCAGGGACCGCCGTACCGGCCGACGTAGTCCATCCCGTACTTGATCGCCTGCACGAACTCGACCCGCGAGTCCCACCGGAACGCGGCGACGAGCGGTTCGTACAACGCACGTGCCTCGGCGAGCTTCCCTTCGAGCGCAAGGTCGTACAGCCGGACGGACTCGGCCGGGAACACATTCGGGAACCCGGCGAACCACCCGGTCGCTCCCATCAGCAGCGCCTCCAGCGTGAGGTCATCCGCACCGGCCACAACAGTCAGACTCGGCGCCAGCTCGCGGATCTCCAGAATCCTTCTGACATCGCCCGTGAACTCCTTCACCGCCACGACGTTCTCGATCTGCGCGAGCTCAGCCAGCAGGTCAGGCGTCAGATCCACCTTCGTGTCATGCGGGTTGTTGTAGACCATCACCGGCAACCCCGCCTTGGCGACCTCGGTGTAGTGATGGATCACCTCGCCCCGGTTGGCCCGATACATGGTCGGCGGCAGACAAAGCACTCCATCGGCCCCATCCTCCGCCGCCTTCTCGGCCCAGGCCCGCGCCTGATGCGCCCCCGCCCCGTGCACCCCGACCACGACGATCCCATCGTTGCCGACAGCATCGATCGCGATCTGCGCCACCGTCCGCCGCTCGTCATCCGTCAGCGACGAGTACTCCCCCAACGACCCGTTGGGCCCGACCCCACGGCAGCCGTTCTCCACCAACCACCGGCAATGCTCCGCATACTTGTCGTAGTCCGGCCGCAACCCCGCCGGCGCCGACGCATCCTCCGCATACGGCAACGCGGTAGCAACGATCACACCATCAAGCTTCTCGCTCACAAATCCTCCAGTTGTTCCGCCGACGCCAAATCCACCAACCGCACGGGCTGCGCGATCGGCCGCCCGTACCCGTCCTTCACACCGGTGATCCCGGCAACGTTCCGCCCACAGACCCGTCCCTGACACATCCCCAACCCAGCCCGGGACGTCAGCTTCAAACTCCGCGCCCCACCCACATCCCGCTCCTCGACAGTTTCTTCGAGGTCCCCCCGCGACACCCCTTCACATCGGCAGACCACGGTGTCGCCGCCGCTCCACTTCAGCCAGCCGTCCCGCACCGGATACGCAGCGTCCAGCGCTCGCGCGAATCGCTTGCCCTTGGCAACTGCTCGCCCATCCATCTGCGACCCGGCCGCCGCAGCTCCCGCGACGCGACCTTCTGCCACCGCCAACTGGGCGCCGCCGATACCGGTCAGCTCGCCCGCGGCCCACACTCCAGGAGTACTGGTTTGCTGGCTTTCGTCCACGAGTACCGCCGGCCCGTCGATCAGCTGACAACGGGCCGAAAAAGCCAGTTCGAGGTTGGGCGTGAAACCGAAGCCCAAGCAGACCGCGTCGACCTCTATGCGCTCTTCTGTACCCGGGATCGGGGTCCAGTCGGCGTTCAGGCGAGCTGTGGTGACGGCTTCTACCCGGTCGGTGCCGTGGGCGGCTATGACTGTACGGCCGTGGCGCAGCCGGATCCGGTGGCGCGCCAGCAACGCCGCATAGCCGAGCCCTTCGGCAAGCTTGCTGGCGGCGGCCGAGGGGTCGGTGAGCCAGCCGCGGGCGATGGTGCTCGGCTTGTTGGCCTCGAGCAACGCGACCACTCCGGCTCCAACACCGAGCAGCGATTCGGCGACGGGCAAGAGGAACGGTCCGGTACCGGCGACCACGACCCGCTTGCCGACGCTGATTCGCTGGCCTTTCGCCAGTGCCTGGGCGGCGCCGGCGGTGTAGACGCCCGGTAGATCCCACCCAGGGAACGGCAGCACCCGGTCGTACGCGCCCGTCGCCAGCACCAGCGCAGGAGTCTCGACCGCTGACACCCGCCGCCCGGCCGAGTCGGCCGCGCCCGTCTGCAACCACAACCTCGTACGACCCTCGCCCCGCTCAAGGCTCCACACCGTTGTGTCCGTCAGCTGCGTGATCTGCGGGTCCGCGGAAATCCGGTCCCGCAGCCGGGCAAACGTCGCCCACCCGTGCTGCAACTTCTCTGGCCGCCTCGCCCCGAACTCGGCAGGCAACTGCCGATTGAACTGCCCACCAGCACTCGCCCCGGCGTCAACCAGCAACACCGCACTCCCAGCGTCAGCCGCAGCCACCGCCGCACTCATCCCCGCCGGCCCAGCCCCGACCACCACCACAGGCGCCACCTGCACCCCGTTGCCTAAGGCACCTTGTGCTCCGCCTGAGCGTCTGGCCTCCTCCAAAACACTCACGTCGAGCACAAAGTCGCCCCGGGGGGCGCCGGGCGACGGTAGTACTGCGCCCTGGTGGGTGGTGATCTCGTCGGCGGGGCGGACGGTGCGCTGGCAGGCGCGGACGTCCGGTAGGCCGTTGACGACGACCAGGCAGTCGAAGCAGGCGCCGATACCGCAGAAGACACCTCGGGCCCGGCCGCCGCCTCGGGTGCGCCGCCAGGAGTCGCGGCCGTCGGCCATCAACGCAGCCGCAACGCTCTGGCCGGGCAACGCCTTGACCGGCTGGCCGTCGATCGTGATCGTGATCGGCTCGCCACGCTGCGGCTCGGCCGGGTCGCCCTCGGCCGACCTCAAGTACGGACTCATGAGACACCTAGCAGGGCTGGACGGTCTACGCGGAACGGCAGCGGGTCGACATGTGGCGCAAGGTCGAGGAACAGTTCGGTGATCAGGCGGCCGGTCGAGGCGGCCAGGCCGATGCCGGCGCCTTCGTGGCCGGTGGCGTGCCACAGGCCGTCGACGCGCGGGTCGGCTCCGATCACCGGCAGGTGGTCCGGTGCATACGGGCGAAACCCGCCGTACGCCCGCATCACCGGCACCTCAGCCAGGAACGGGAACAACCCGACGGCCTTCCTCGCCAACTCACGCAGCACGCGGACGCGCACGGAGTCGTCGAACCCGATCCGCTCCCGGCTCGACCCGATCAGCACGGTCCCGGCCCGCGTCGACTCCACCACCGTCGATGTCTGGAGGTCCGCATCCCCGCTACCGACAGCCCCGACGTAGTCGGCGTCATAAACCTTGTGCCGCACGCATTCCGGCAGCGGCGCGGTCACCAGGATCATCCCCCGCCGAGGCAAGATCTCCACCGGCCCACCCGCCAACACACTGAACGCCCCAGCCCAAGGCCCGCACGCATTCACCACGGCCCCACACGCGAAGTCCCCCGCGTCCGTCGATACCCCGACCACGCGCCCCGCGGACCGGAGTACGGACAGAACCGTCACCCCACCGCGCACCTCACCACCACGAGCCCGTACTGCGGCCAGCAACGCCGTCGCCGCAAGCACCGGCTGCAGCTGAGCATCATCCGGATAATGCACCGCAACGGTCACCGCAGGAGTGAGCAACGGCTCCAACTCGAAGGCATCCGCAGGCTTCAACACCCGTGCGTCGACCCCAGCACTCCGTTGCGCGGCGGCGAAGTCCTCCAACGGCCCAGGCTCGCCGGTCGCGACGACCAGCCCACCCTTCGGCTCCCACTCGACATCCGCGACCCGCCGAGGCAGCCGTTCCAGCACGGAGAGCCACTCCGCCCGCGACGCGATCGCCAGGTCGAGCTCAGCCCCCGGCCCCTTGTCGGAGACGAGGATGTTGCCCTCGCCCGCAGCCGTCGTACCGGATGCCGGCGCCCCGCGATCCAGCACGAGCACCCGGACACCGGCAGCCGACAGGGCCTCGGCGCAAGCGGCACCCACGATGCCCGCCCCGACCACCACCACGTCGACCTCAGCCATCCGACCCTCGCTAACCGTTCAGTAAAATGAACGATTCGAGAGTACGTCCGCTACCGCCCCCCGGTCAACGGCTCTCACTCCAGATGCAACCCGTCCGGCCCCACCGGCCGCACGTCCGGCGGGTACTCCAGCAGCAGCACCGACCGCACCAGCCCATCGAGCGCCTCGTACTCATGCGCCCCATGAGCCCGAAACGCCAGGTAGTCCCCCGCCGCCAGCTCGAACTGCCGCCCACCAACCTCGATCCGCAACCGCCCAGCCAGTACTACGTGATGCTCCGTCCCCGGATGCCCCGCCGACCGTTGCACCGCCCCCGCCCGGATCTGCTGGTCGTAGACCTCCAGCAACGACCCCGGATGCTCCAACCGCCGCAGCATCCGCAGATCCACCGCATCCCCGCTCAGCACGTCCACCTCCGCCGACCGCACATGCACCAGATCCGACGCCGGCGGCTCGTTCAGCAGCGACGACACCGGTACCCCGAGGGCGTTCGACAAACTGAACACCGTCTCGATCGTCGGATTGCCTGCCCCGGACTCGAGCTGCGACAGCGTCCCCTTGGCGATCCCCGACCGCCGGGCCAGCTCGGACAGCGAGATCCCCTGCTCATCCCGCCGAGCCCGCAAGTTGGCTCCCAATACGCGTCCCGCTCCTTGACCCGACACAGCCCGGAGCATGCCACAACGACCGCGGCTCAGGGGATGATCCGCTCCCGTCGCAGCGTCTCGAAGATGCCGAAGAACATCGCCTCCGTGTCGACGTACTCGTGGAAACCGGCCCGCCGGGCCTTCGACCCGTCGGCGAAGAAGTCGTAGTCCCAGCCGAAGACGAAGTCGGCGAACGGCCACGAAGAAACGTCGGCGTAGGGCGTCCCGACCAGCCCGTGCGCAGCCTGGAGCTCCTTCCACAGCGGCTCCTTGTCCGCCATCACCGTGGCCAGCGACATCTGCAACGGCGGCGCCACCTCCAGGTCGAACCAGCCGGCCAGCTTCGGCCACAGCTCGTTCCACCGGAACAGATCACCGTTCGTGATGTTGAACGCCTGGTTCGCCGCGGCCGGCGCCGTCGCCGCCCAAACAGTTGCCTTGGCCAACAACCCGGCGTCCGTCATCTCCAGCAGACTGTCGTACGCACCCGGCTTGCCGGGGAAGCGCAAAGGCACCCCCAATGCCTTCGAGATCGACGCATAGACGGCGATCCCGACCGCCAGATTCATCGGATTGCCGAGCGCCGCCCCGCCGACGACGGACGGCCGCAACGCCGACCACTCCCACCCCGCCTCAGCAGCTCGCGACTCCAGGAACCGCTGCTGATCGACGTTGAACTCCGGTGGCAGATGCGGCGGGTCGTCCTCGCGCGCAGGAGTCTTGAATGGCCCGAGGTGAGCGCCGTACACCTTGTACCCCTGCATCAGACTCACATGCCGCAACCCGCGGGCGACCGGCTCGATCGCGTCGACGACGTTCACCAGCATGGCGAGGTTCGGCGCAACGAGCTCGGCCCAGGTCGGCCGGTCCTGGTACGCGACGTAGAAGACATGCGTCACGTCGGTCAGCCCGGCCAGCTTCGCCGCCGTGTCATCGGGATCCAGCAGGTCGACCGCGACGTGCCTGACGCGAACGCTGTCGGTGCCACCTCGCCGGGACAACCCGATCACCCGCCAGTCCGGCAGCGACTCCAGATGCTCGACCAGGTTGGTACCGATCACTCCGCGCGCACCGACCACCAGCGCGACCTTCGTCTGCTCCATATCCCCAGCCTGTGGCTAACCCTGTGGATAAGTCCAACGCATAGTTATCACCGATCCCATAAGCTCTGTTCATGGCGACGCTCCGGCAGCTCGAATATCTGGTGGCTGTCGTCGACCTGGGCTCCTTCACCAAGGCCGCCGACCTCCTGCACGTCACCCAGCCCGCGCTCTCGCACCAGATCCGCGCGCTCGAGCGCTCCACCGGCAGCCCGCTGCTGGAGCGGCTTCCCCGCGCGATCCGCCTGACCCCGACCGGCCGCGCGATGCTTCCGCACGCCAGAGCCGCCCTGGCCGACGCCGAGCGGGCCACTTGCGCCGCACGCCAGGCCGCCGGTGCGGAGGTCGGCGAGCTGCAGATCGCGACCCTCTACTCGATCAGCCTCGGCATCCTCCCGATCGCGCTCAAGGCCTGGCGCCGATCCCACCCCGAGGTCGGCATCCGGCTCTTCGAGCATCGGCACACCGACGAGCTGATCGAGGCGATGAGCGCCGGCCAGGCGGACCTCGCGGTCGGCCCGACACCGAAGGACTGGGCGGGCAGCACCCAGGTCCTCGGCAAGGAGGAGCTGGTCGTGGTCGTCGCCAAGGACGATCCGGTCGCGGGCCGGAAGTCGATCCGGTTGAAGGACCTGGCCGACCGCAGTTGGGTCCACTACACGCCGGGTCACGGGCTGGCCGACGTACTGAATCAGGTCTGCGCGAAGGCCGGTTTCGAGCCCAAGGCAGCCGTCCACACCGAGCAGACCGCTGCCGCTCCGGCGTTGGCGGCGGCCGGGCTGGGTCCAGCGCTGGTTCCGTCCAACATCCTGGCGCCCGGGTTCGACGGTCAGGTACTACGGACCGAGCCGCCCACCCGCCGGACGCTCACCGCCTACACCCGAGGCAGCCCGGATCCACTCGCGGCCGCGTTCATCGAAGTACTGAAAGAGACCTGGGTCTAGTTACTGCTGGGGGCGGTTGCCGACGATCGCGGCGATCGGCGGGATGACGGCGGCGACGGCGCTCATGCCGATGGCGGCCGGTATCGAGAACAGCCGGACGACGAACCAGGCGAGCACGATGAGGCCGATGCACGTTCCCATCAGCCAGAAGTAGACCTTGTGCTTGTCCCGCTTCGCCACAGTCCCAGTGTCCCACCGAACCGTCGAACCTGAAGGTGCGCTGAAGGCCGCGGCGCGTAGTACAGGCGAACCGCCCGACGATGGCACGATGGGCGGATGGTGGCGAGAGTCCTCGTGGTCGAGGACGCGGAGGCGATCCGGACCGCTGTCGGGATCGCCCTGGAAGAGGCCGGCTGCGAGGTGCTGACCCGCGCCGACGGCGAGACGCTCGAACGCGACCTCGCCGCCTTCCGCCCCGATCTCGTCCTGCTGGACGTGATGCTGCCCGGCCGGGACGGGTTCGCGCTGCTCGCGGTCGTCCGCGAGGTCTCGAATGCCGGGATCGTCCTGCTCACCGCGAGGGACGCCGTCGAGGACCGGCTGCACGGCCTGCGGACCGGCGCCGACGACTACGTGGTCAAACCGTTCGTACTGGCCGAGCTGATCGCCCGCGTCGAGGCGGTCCTCCGCCGGATGGGCCGGCTGCGGACGGTACTGGAGATCGGCGACCTCACGATCGACGTCGAGGCCAGCTCGGTCACCCGCGACGGCAAGCAGCTCGATCTGACGGCGACCGAGCTGAAGCTGCTGACGTTCCTCGCCGGACGCCGGGACAAGGTGGTCGGCAAGGCGCAGATCCTGGCTGCCGTGTGGGGGTACGACGACTACGCCGCCAACCTCGTCGAGGTCCATGTCAGCGCCCTGCGCCGCAAACTCGGTACGCCGCCACTGCTCCACACCATCCGTGGCGCCGGCTACATCCTGCGGGCCCCGTCGTGATCACGATGTCGCTCCGGCGGCGCGTGACCATCACCGCCCTCCTGGTCCTGCTGACCGTCCTCCCCATCACCGGCCTCGCCGTGAAGGCGATCTTCGACGCCCAGGCCGAGCGCAACCTCAACACCCTCCTGAACGGCCGCGCCCAGCTCGCCCAGCAGCTGGCCCGGCAGAATGTTGCCCCCAACAACCTCGTACGCCGGATCGACGCCGACGGCATCCGGGTGACTCTCACCCTCCGCAACGGTCAAGTGGTCGGCGCCCCACCGCTCGACGTCGGCAAAGGCACCCGTCAGGTCAAGACCACCCTGACCGCCGGTCAGCGCACCCGCGGCGCCACCCTCGTCCTGTCCGCCGACACCTCACTGCTCGAAGGCGCCAGCCGGACCCTGCGACGTGTTCTGTTCATCGCCGGCGCCGCCGCCCTGCTGATCACAGCCGTCGCGTTGATCCTCGGCATGCGCGTCGCTCTCGCACCCCTCGACGCGATGACCTCCCTCGCGCGCTCGATCGCCGCCGGCCGCCGCGGTGGCCGGCTGCAGCCCACCCGCCGCGACACCGAGCTCGGCCGGACCGCCGCCGCCTTCGACGAGATGCTCGACTCCCTCGAAGGCAAGGAGCAGTACATGCGGCAGTTCGTCGCCGACGCCGCCCATGAACTCCGCACTCCGGTCACTGGCCTGCAGACCGCCGCCGAGACCCTCCTCCAACTCGGCCCCGACGCCCCGACCGAACGCCGCGAGGAGCTGGAACTCCTCCTGGTTCGCGAATCCCGCCGCGCCGGCACTCTCGTCGCCGACCTGCTCGAGCTCGCCCGGATCGACGCAGGCCTGGTACTACGCCACCAACCCGTCCTGCTCAAACACCTCGCCCAGACCCAGGCCGACCGGGTCCGCCTGATGGCACCCGGCCACACCATCCAGGTCAACGGTCCCGAGGTCGAAATCCAGGCCGACCCCGACCGCATCACCCAGATCCTCGCCAACCTGCTCGACAACGCCCGCAACGCCACCGGCGACCACGGCCTCATCGAGGTCGTCCTCAGCAACGCCATCGGCGACCGCGCGCGCAGCGAGGTTGCCCTCAGCAACCACCCCGGCGGCGTGACGCTGATCGTCCAGGACAACGGTCCTGGCATCCGGCCGGAGGATCGCGAGCGGATCTTCCAACGGCTCGTCCACGGCGAACGCAGCCGGGGCTCCGGGCTCGGCCTTCCGATCGCCCGCGGCTTCGCCCGTGCCCACGGCGGCGACCTGATCGCCACCGACCGCCCCGACGGCAAGCCCGGCGCCGCGTTCGTGCTCACACTTTGAGTAGGCCATCGACGTTCCCCTGGTGCCCGTCGAGGATCTTCTCGCCATCGGCACCCAGTACGTCGCGCAGGACCGTCCCGTAGACGTCACGGAAGTCCGTCGTCGCCACCAGATCACCGTTGGACAGGTCGGTCAGGCTCGGCTGGGCTCCGTAGAAGCCACCGTTCACCTTGTCGCCCAGCATGAACAGCGGGCCGGCCGTCCCGTGATCCGTGCCGTCGCTCCCGTTGGCGTGCACCCGCCGGCCGAACTCGGAGTAGACGAGTACGACAACCTGCTTGCCGCGATCGGTCTTCCGCATCCGTTGTATGAAGGGCGTCAGCGCCCCATCGAGTTCGCCGAGCAACCGCTCCTGGGTGCCGCGCTCGTCCGCGTGGGTGTCGAATCCGCCGAGCGAGACGGAGTACGCCCGGGTGGGCACGCCCGCTTCGACGAGTCCGGCCACGAGGTCCAGTTGGGCGCCGAGTTGCGAGCCGCCACCGGCTGAGGCTCCCTTGGTGCGGGTCTCGTCCTCGTCGTCGTCGCGCTCGGCTTGGTCGTGGACGGCGCCGCCGAGTACGCGGACCGCGTTCTGGAGGTCGGCTAGCGACTTTGCCGCGGCGGCTTGCCAGTGCTCCTCGTTGGGGGTTGCTTGGCCTAGCGCAGCGTACGCAGTACCGAGTTTGCCCTTGGGAAGCTTCAAGCCGCGGACAGGTAGTGACGCTGCCGCCATCGTTGCCCCTGCTAGCAACGGCGGCAGCGACGGCTCTACGGACACCGCGTGCAGCGGGTCGGCGCCGGCCACGTCGAGCCAGCGCCCCAGCCAGCCCGTCGGCACCGGCGTCTTCGGGGACGCGGTCTGCCAGATCGCCATCGACCGGAAGTGACTCCGGTCCGGCTGGGGATAGCCGACGCCGCGGACGATCGCGAGCGCCTTGTCGTCCCACAACCCCTTCAGGCCTTTGAGACCGGGATTCAGCCCGAGTCCGTCACCGATGTCTAGTACCTCGTTCGGCTGGTAGGCAAGATCCGGCCGGGCTTTCTGGTACTCCGGATCGCCCGCCGGCACCACGGTGTTGAGCCCGTCGTTGCCGCCGTAGAGCGTGACCACCACGAGCACGGAATCCTCGCTGTGCAAGGGATTCTGCACCGCCGCGCTCATCAGATCGGACCAGCTCACCTGGGTCGCCCCCACGGCAAGCGCTCCGGCCGCGGTGACTCCGCTCATGGTCAGGAACCGGCGTCGGGTCAGGTCGTCCATGATTCTCCTAGTGCTCCGAGTTCGAGGTTGTTTGATGGTGGGCGGTGTTCAGGTGCGTGCATCGCGGTGCTGGAGGAGCGTCCTCGATGCGGAGCATCGTGGGCGGTTCGCCAGTGCCGCGAGGTGCGTGCCTGGGCGCCGCCCACGTCAAACAACCTCGGACTCGGAGCACTAACCGCTCACTACGTATTCGGGCGCGCAGGCCGCCACGGCGATCAACTGCGCAGGATCCGTCAAGCCTGCAAGGGCATTCCGTGTCCGATCGGTCCACGCCTCGACCCCCAGCAGAACCCGTACTCCGTCCACCCGCGCGCTCGACTTCTCCAACTGCGCGAGCCCGGACGCCTGCTTCGCCAGCAACTGCGCAAGCTGCAGCCGCGCAACCCCTGCGGACGTCGTCAGCCAACTCGCCCCCGACGGCCAGCCGCCGACACTCGGCGGCCGTAACGGAACCTGCCCCATCCCCCGCAGCCCGGCGAGCACCTTCAGCTTCGTCTTGTCGTCAAGCTTCGACGGCCGAACTCCCAGCGCACGCATCAGCCCCACGGCCCACTCCACCGGCTGCTTCACCATCGCCGAAGCACTGTCTCTGAAGGCCGGATCCACAGCGATCGCCTGCAGCACCGCCTGGATGTCGCGCCCACTCCCGTACGCCGCAACCAGCCGCTCAACCGTCGCGGCCGAAGGCGGCGTCGCCGAAACCAGCCGGAACCAGAGCCGCCCGATCACAAAGGCCGCCGACTCAGGCTTCGCCAGGGCCAGGTCCGCAAAGGCTTGCGCATCGAAGTCACCGGTCTTGCCGAAGATGGTCTTCGGATCCCCGTCATGACGCTTGGCCAGGAAGACGGGCTTCGCAGAAGTACGGCGCACAGTCCAGCCCGTCAACGCCCGAGCGCCTTCGAAGACGTCGACCTCGGCGTAATGTCCGATCCCCAGCGTGAAGAGCTCCAGAAACTCCCGCGCCAGGTTCTCGTTGGGCGACCCCTTGCGGTTGTCGTTCCCGTCGAGCCACTTGATCAACGCCGCGTCCACGATCATCGCCCGCGCCAACCCGGTGAAACTGCCCCGCCCTTGAGCCCGGAAGACCTGATTCTGCGCCAGCATCAACTGCGCGCTCCGCACCTTCTGGTTACTGGTCGCAAAGTGCCCGTGCCAGAACCAGGTCAGCTTCTCCGTCGCCCGTTCCCCCGCGACCATCCGATCCAGCCACCAGGCCGAGACCTTCAGTTCCTGCCCCGCCCGAGACTTGTTGGCCGCCTTCTTCGCTTCCTTGTCACCCTTGGCCGCCATCCCCAACACCGGCAACACAGGCGGCGCCGTCCCGGCCTCAGCCGCAGTACCGAACAACCGCGCCGCCGTGGTCTCGAACCCGGCGTCCAGCGCCCCCGGCCTGGGCCCGAACCCAAACCGATCATGCAACCGCCGCACAGCGGCCCGTTCCGTGATCTCACCCATGCCCCGATCCTGGCCAGCGGACCGCCGCCTGGCCAGGATCCAGCCGACTTCTTCAGCCAACCCACAGCCGCCTGAGGTCAGTACCGGCGCGGTGGTTCGTTCCCGCTCTTGCGGAGCACGGTCACCAGCGTGTCGCCGTCGATCTTCGAGCGGGCCACCGCTGTGTAGAGGGTCTTGCCGCCGAAGACGAGCTTCTGTGCGGGCCCTTGGGGACGGCCGGAGTCGCTGGTGATGCGCAGCCCGGTCACATCGTGGTCGCCGGTCAGATAGCTGATGATCAGCTCGAGGCTGAACGCATGCTCACCGAAGGGGTTGGTGGGGCCGCTCGAAGAGCGGTTCACCTGAGCGCTGTCTCCACCGAGGCGGTTCTCGGGAATGACCCAGAGCGTGGTGGAGGTGTCCGGAACCCGCGAGAAGGCGTAGCCACCCTTGGCCGGGTAGGCGTAGAGGGTGGTCTGATGCGGAAGACCGACGGCGTCGAAGTAGGTCCGGTCGTCGACCAGCACCGGTGTTCCGGTCGGCGGCGCCTGCTTGACCGGAACAGCCTTGGGGTCGAAGGACAGCGGCTTACCCGTGTACTTGCCTAGAGCAACAGGATCGGCTGACGGCCGGCCATCGGAGCCGGAGCAGACCGTCCGGTCCCCGATCCGCCAGCGGTCACCAGCCTTGGTCAGCTTGTCTGGGAGATGCGCCGGCCCGCCGCATCGCCGTACTCGAGCACGCCGGTCTTTCCCTTGAGAGTGAAGTGATAGCGCGGGACGCCGTACTCGAGCGCCTCGGGTGGCACCTCCCGAGCGTCCACGAAAGCCTCCAACAGCTCGAAACTCTGCAGACTGCGCCGAGGCTGGATGACAGTTCGGTAGCTGCAGGCCCAGTCTCCGACGGTCTGATCCACCGGACCGGTCGGAGCTTTGCTGGGCTTCTTCTTGGCAGGGGTCGGGCTGGTCTGAGTCGCCGTCGACGGCCCGCGGTCATGGTCGTCGACGACTGCCACGGTGACCAACACGGCCGCAACGGAGGCCGCTGCCACGTACGGCACCAGGCGCCGGCGCCAATGCCGGGGCTGGGCTGCCGGACGTACCGCGGGAGTTGACCGGGTCTGTTCCTGAACCGCCGACCACATCCGGTCCAGGTCGACCTGCACCGAGTCGGCCTCCTGCTTCAACCCGTCGGTCAGGCGGGTTTCCGTCTCGTTCATCGGTGATCCTCGAGTTTCTTGCCGAGCGTCGCGACGCCGCGGCTGATGAGTGACTTGACCGTGCCGAGCCGCACGTCCATGGCGACGGCGATGTCGGCGAGAGGCAGGTCCAGCCAGTACCGCAGTACCAGCGCCTCCCGCTGCCGGGGAGACCGGCCGCTGAGCGCGCGGACCAACTCGTGGACAGACTCGTCCCGCTCCACCTGCTCGCTCGCGGGCGGCGCGGTGACCAGGTGCAGGCGTTTGCGGTCGGCCAGTTTGCTACGCCGCTGCCGGGTCCGGACCTCGTTGACCACCATCCGGTTCAGGTAGCCGACCAGGTTCGCGGCCTGCCGGTCGCGGTGCACGACGAAGAAGCGGCAGAAGGCCTCCTGCACGGCGTCCTCCGGATCGTCCGCGCCGAGCAGATGCGCCAGCCGGACCAGCCGGCCCGCATGCAGCCGGAAAAGCTCCTCGAACGACGGGTCGCCCGGTATCGCGCCCGCCGTCATCCGTTCTCCTGTCATCAGTCTCACAACAGAATGACGACGGAGCAGTCCAAAGGTTGAGTCCCCCGGCTCGTATGCTCGAATCCTCGCCTGGAACCTGGAGGTGGCGATGCTGATCGGGGAGTTGTCCGAGCGAACCGGCACGCCGCGCCGGCTGCTGCGGTACTACGAGGAGCAGGGCCTCATCTCCTCGCAGCGGGGCGAGAACGGCTATCGCAGCTATACCGATGGCACGATCGACCGCGTGCAGCAGGTGCGCGGGCTGCTCGACGCGGGGCTGCCGACGCGGATCATCAAGCAGATCCTGCCGTGTCTCGACGGGCCCGGCGCGATCGTCGTCGAGGACGCGACGCCGGAGATGGTCGCGACGCTGGAGCGGGAGCGCGACCGGATGACGGCGCGGATCGACTGCCTCGCACGCAACCGGGACGCCGTGGCGGAGTACCTCGAAGCAGTGTTAGAGCTTCGCCGGCAGGGCGAGTTGAGCGAGAGCGTCGACTAGCGGGGCCAGCTCGGGGAAGTCGGCAGCCTTCTGCAGGGCGGCGGTGAGTACTTCGTCGTGGGTCGGCTCGGCCTCGGCCAGCAGGGCTCGGCCGGCCTCGGTGACCTCGGTGTAGATGCCTCGGCGGTCTGTGGGGCAGAGGTAACGCTCCAGCAGGTGCCGGTCTTCGAGGCGGTTCACCAGGCGGGTGGTCGCCGACTGGCTGAGCACGACCGCGTTCGACAGCTGGTTCATCCGCAGGTGGTGCTCGTCCTGGCGGGCGAGGGCGTCGAGTACGGAGTACTCGCTGACCGACAGCCCGTGCTGCTTCTGGAGCGCGCGCTCCAGCTCGTCCTCGATCCGGGCGTGCAGCGCTGCCAGCGTCCGCCAGCCCTGGGCGCGCGCCTCGGCCGCGTCGTCCGAATACCCCACAACTCCTCCTTGACTTGAACCAAACCGTTTGCATGATGCAGTATAGGGCTCATGCAATAGCCCGCGTCTGCAACTATCGCGGACGCCGGTAACAGTCATAAGACTACATTCGAGGAGAAGAGAGCCATGCCTGCCGCGTTACTGGCGCTGGCCATCGGTGCCTTCGGGATCGGCACCACCGAGTTCGTCATCATGGGACTGCTGCCGGAGGTCGCCACCGACTTCGGCGTCAGCATCCCGTCGGCCGGTCTGCTGATCTCCGGCTATGCCCTCGGCGTCGTCGTCGGCGCCCCGCTGCTGACCGCGATCGGGTCCAAGGTCTCCCGCAAGACCGTGCTGGTCGCGCTGATGGGCGTCTTCATCGTCGGCAACCTGATCTCGGCGCTCGCCCCGACGTACGGCGTGCTGATGACCGGGCGGATCGTCGCGGCGCTGTCGCACGGCGCCTTCTTCGGCGTCGGCTCGGTGGTCGCCGCATCACTGGTTCCGAAGGCCAAGCAGGCCAGCGCGATCGCGTTGATGTTCACCGGTTTGACGGTCGCCAACGTTTTCGGAGTACCGGGTGGTACCGCGCTCGGGCAGGCGTTCGGCTGGCGGTCGACCTTCTGGGCCGTCACCGTGCTCGGCGTGATCGGGCTGCTCGGCATCGTCTTCCTGGTACCGCGGCAAGGCGTCAGTGAGGGCCCGGGGCTGCGGAGCGAGCTGGCCGTGTTCCGCAACCTGCAGGTCTGGCTGGCGCTGGCGATGACCGCGCTCGGGTTCGCCGGAGTGTTCGCGTCCTTCACCTACATCGCACCGATGATGATCGACGTGGCCGGCTTCTCGTCCGGCGCCGTCACCTGGCTGCTCGTCCTGTTCGGCGGCGGACTCGTGGTCGGCAACCTGCTCGGCGGCAAGCTGGCCGACCGGTCTTTGATGCCCAGCCTGTACGCGATCCTGGCGGTGCTGGCCATAGTACTGGTGGCCTTTGTTTTCACCGCACATGGACGGGTACCGGCGGCGGTGACGATCGCGCTGTTCGGCGCGGCCGGCTTCGCGACCGTGGCGCCGTTGCAGAAGCGTGTGATGGACAAGGCGGCCGGCGCACCAGCACTCGCGTCCGCCGCGAACATCGCTGCCTTCAATCTGGGCAACGCGGTCGGCGCCTACCTCGGCGGCCTCACCATCGAGCACGGCCTCGGCTACACCGCCCCCAACTGGGTCGGCGCCGCCCTCGCCGCAGCGGGGCTCGCGGTCGCCCTCACCTCCGGCCTGCTGGACCGCCGCAAGCGGACCGCGGCAACCCCCGAACCTGCACTCACCACTGTCTAAGAAAGAGATCTGATGATCCCCACCGTGAAGCTCAACAACGGCGTCGAGATGCCGCAGCTCGGATTCGGCGTCTTCCAGGTGCCCGACGACGAGACCACCGCGGCCGTCACCACCGCACTGGAGGCCGGCTACCGCAGCATCGACACCGCCACGGCCTACCAGAACGAAGCAGCCGTCGGGAAGGCTCTCGCCGTCTCCGGTATCGCCCGCGAGGAACTCTTCATCACCACGAAGCTGTGGAACGCCGACCAGGGTTACGAGCAGACGCTCGCCGCCTTCGAGCGCAGCCGCAGCCTGCTGGGGCTCGACTACCTGGACCTGTACCTGATTCACTGGCCGGCCCCCGAGCTCGGCAAGTACGCCGACAGCTGGCGCGCGCTGGAGAAGCTGTCCGCCGATGGAGTGGTTCGCGCGATCGGCGTCTCCAACTTCCATCCGGCGCACCTCGAGCAGCTTGCTGCGGGCTCCTCCGTGGTGCCTGCTGTCAACCAGGTCGAGTTGCACCCCTACCTGCAGCAGGCCGAAGTACGGGCCTATGGCAACGAGCACGGGATCGCCACCGAGGCGTGGAGCCCGCTGGCCAAGGGCGGCTCGCTGCTGACCGAGCCGGCCGTGACGGCGCTGGCCGCGAAGTACGAACGGACCGCCGCCCAGGTCGTTCTGCGCTGGCACCTGCAGCAGGGCACGATCGTGATCCCGAAGTCGGTCACCCCGGCGCGGGTCCGGGAGAACTTCGCTGTCTTCGACTTCTCGTTGACGGATGCGGACCTGAACTCCCTGGCCGGGCTCGACCGCGGTGAGCGGACCGGGCCGGACCCGGACACCTTCAACGTCGTCTGAGCCCTCAGCAGTTCGCGTAGAAGTCGCTGACGGCGTGGAAGGACTTCTTCGGTTCCCAGCGGTACTTCGACGCCGGGTCCGAGGAGGTCTGCCGGATCACCTTGCAGAGGCTGAACGCGGCGATGTCCTCGTCGTACTTCCGTTCCTTTCGGTGTGGCGCGTCGGGTGAGATGAACGTGTACATTGCCGCACCGAGGAAGCCTTCCTCGGTGAACACCTCGAGCATGTGCCGCAGGTGGTCGGCCTGCTCCTGCTCGTCGCGGTAGTAGCCGGGCTTGATCTGGACCGGGTCGACGGTGTAGTCGACGATGTCCCAGCCCATCCCGCCCAGCTCCGGGGCGCCGGTGAAGGTGCAGCAGCCGAACTCCAGAATCATGATCGGCTTCTTCCACCGCTTGAACGGCGCCAGCTCCTTCGTGTGCCCGGCGCGATCCGCGTGGTACGAGTAGTAGTCCAGCCCCACGATGTCGAACAGGCTCCAGTCGATCACCTCCAGATCCGACGCCGCCCCGTAGGTGATCCGCCCCTTGAAGTTGCTCCTGGCAACCTTCACCGCCTTCTTCACATAGACGCTGAGCTTCCGCTGCAGCTCAGCCATGTCGAACTCCCCCTTGGTCAGATACTCGACCCGCTCGAAGAAGTCCGCCCCCGGCACGATCCCCGGCGTGAACAACATGAACTCACACCCGATCACCAGAACCGCCTCCGGCCGGTACCTCTTCCGCAGCCCTTCCAACTCCTGAGCCGTCCGCCGCAACTGCTCCAGCGCATCCTCTTGCGGCTGATCAAACGCCCGAGGCTGCACGGACACCTTCATCCCGCGCCTCAGCACCTCCTCCGCAGTCCCCCGCAACCGTTGAACATCACTCCCATAAACGCTCACCCAGTTAGCCCTCAACCGCTCCTTGATCGCCCTCACCTCCCCCCGCATCAATTCCCGACTCCACCGCACCCGACTGTCATCCCCCAAAAACCCGGTCCCAACGTCATAGGCAACGCCTTTGAACGCCAACCCCCGCCAAACCCCCGCGCGCACCGCCCCCGCACCACCCGCCGCACCGGCGGCGGAGCCCGCAGCGCCACCGACGGCGGAGCCGGCAGCGCCCGGCGGGCCAACACCGGCGCCCGGCCCAGCACCACCGCCTAGTGCGGCCCCTCCTCCACCTCCCGCGCCCGTCGCCGCGCTAGCGGCGGCGGGCGCGGTGCCGGTGACCAACAAGCCGAGAGCTGCTGCTCGGCTCAAGAACTGTGCTCTTGTTATGTGCAGGTTTTCCTTCATGGGTTGAGTTTTCGCCGTGTTGCCGCGGGATTCATCGGTCCTCGGTTGCTCGTGCCGAGACTTAAGTCGTGGCACGGGACTGCGCCGTCACCGATGTGCCCGGGGAATACCTTGCGCTACCCACAGTGAACGCTCAATTGTTCTCTGTATCCGGCCGCATCCGCCCATTCAGCGGCCCGAGACAACTCTGGAGTGTGAGGCATGACCGGAAAGCTCAAGTTCCGTGCAGTGCTCGCCGTCGCCACCGTCGCCCTCGCGTCGGCCGGCGCGATCGGTACCGCCGAGGCCCGGACGCCACCGGTGGCCGACATCGTCGGCGGCAGTACCGAGACCACCGCCAACGTCCCGTGGATGATCGCGCTGAACAACAGCAACTCGTCGTCCCCGGTCGACCAGTACTGCGGCGCCACCCTGGTCAAGGCGAACAAGATCGTCACCGCGGCGCACTGCGTCACCCAGCCGCGGAGCACCTACACGGCGATCCAGGGTCGCGACAACCTGAACTCGGGCACCGGCGGCCGGACCTCGAAGATCGCCAAGATCTGGAAGGACCCGCAGTACGGCCAGGTCAACGGCCACGACGTCGCCGTCATGACGCTCACCACCCCGTTCACCGGCGTCGCCACCCTCCCGCTGGAGACCAGCCGCGCAGCCGACGCCGTCGGCGCCCAGTCGGTCACCTACGGGTACGGCGAGACCGAGGGCACCGGCCCGGCGAACCGCCTGCAGAAGGTACTCGTCCCGGTCCTCGGCGACGCGTACTGCGGTCAGGTGTACGCAGGCGAGGGCTACGTCGCCAACGGCGAGATCTGCGCCGGATACAAGGCCGGCGGCAAGGACTCCTGCCAGGGTGACTCCGGTGGCCCGCTGGTCCTGAACGGCCGGCTCTTCGGTGTCGTCTCCTGGGGTCTCGGCTGCGCCGACGCCGGCAACCCGGGCGTGTACGCCGAGGTCGCCTCGTACGCCTCGGCCCTGACCACCCAGATCAACAACTAGCTCCACCCCCGCGAATGGCCGGTCCCACGGGGACCGGCCATTCGTTTTGCCTCCGCTAAAACGCCGGTTTGCATCCTAGGACGTCGTTTCAGTTAAGATCTGGGGATGGCACGCGAGGCGGATGAGAAGACTGTGCTCGGCTCGGTCTGGCTGCGCCCCGAGCCGGACGAGACGCGAGCGCCGCTGAGTCGCGACGACATCGTCCGGGCGACGATCGAGATGCTCGACCGGGACGGACTGGAGAAGCTGTCGATGCGCCGGCTCGCCGCCTCACTCGGTACGGCGGCCACGTCGGCGCTCTATTGGCGAGTGGCGAACAAGGACGATCTGCTTGAGCTGACGGTCGACACCGTCCTGGCCGATGCGCTGGTACCGGCCGACGAGGGCGACTGGCGTGACCGGTTGACGGTGCTGGCGGGCGCGGCGTACGACGTACTGGCTGAACATCCGTGGGCGTCGCAGCTGATGGCGAGCCATGCGGGCCTCGGGCCGAACTACCAGGCGTACGCCGACCGATTGCTGTCGATCCTGCGCTCGGCCGGCTTCAAGGGCGTCTACCTGGACGCCGCCGTTTCTGCTGTCTTCCACTACGTCGTCGGAGCCGCGGTGACGGATGCAGCTTGGAGCGCGACCGTCCGCAGAAGCCGTCTCACAGAATCCGACTGGGCGAACGCCGCCGGCGACCAACTAGGCATAGCCGCCGGCACCCTGACCGCCTACCTGAACCGAGCCGACTCAGCCGGCCCAGCAGCCCGCTTCCAAACCGGCCTCCGAGCCATCCTCATAGGCCTCCGCCCCCGCCAACTCATCTAGCCGTACCTAACAACAGGAAGTCCGCAGCTGTGATGTCGGCTGCCACGCTCACGGAGGTCGCAGCCGACGGCGAGATCGGGACTACTGCCTGTTGTTAGGTACGGTCACAGATCGGCGAGGATCGAGGCTGGGGATTCGAAGGCGTCGGCGACGAAGCGGAGGAAGCCTGCCGCGGTACCGCCGTCGCAGACCCGGTGGTCGAAGACGAGCGAGAGCTGGGTCAGCTTGCGGACTGCCAGCTGGCCGTCGACCACCCACGGCCGGTCGATGATCCGGCCGACGCCGAGGATCGCGACCTGCGGGTGGTTGATGATCGCCGCGCTGCCGTCGACCCCGAAGCTGCCGTAGTTGTTCAACGTGAACGACCCGGCGGTCAGCTCGCGCTGGGTCAGCTTCCCGTCCCGCGCCGACTCGGTCAGCCTGCGAATCTCCGCATCCAGACCACGAGCCGTCAACAAATGCGCATCAACCACAGCCGGTACGACGAGCCCGCGCTCGGTCTGCGCCGCCAACCCCAGGTTGACGCCGTCATACTGCACCAGCTCTTCGCGCTCGGTATCGACGAACCCGTTCAGCTCCGGATACTTCTTCAACCCAGCAACAACAAACCGAGCCATCAACGCCAGCAACCCCGGCCCAGCGTCCGTTGCTGTCCGCAACGACTCCCGGAGTGCGAGCAACTCGGTAGCATCCACATCCACCCACGTGGTCGCCTCCGGAATCTCCCGCCGACTCCGACTGAGCGTCGCCGCCACAGCCTTCCGGAAGCCACTCACGGGAACCCGCTTCAACTCAGCCAGCCCAGTGCGCGAGTCAGCCGTTTCCTCAACCACCACAGGCTTCTCGGCCTTCGCCGAGATCGCCGCCTCGACATCCCGCCGGACAATCAACCCACCTGCACCGGACCCGGTCACCTGATGCAAATCGACCGCCCCATCCTTCGCCATCCGCCGCACCAACGGCGAAATCACCAAAGGAACAGTTCGCATCTGGGTGGGCGATCCCAGCGTGACGGCAGAAGTACCGGACGCAGCTACGGAGGTCCCAACAGCGGTGCCCGCCGAGGCAGCGGCGCTAGCTGTCGCGGGAGCTGCTGCGCTGGCCCGCGCAGGCGCGGCGGCCGTGGCCGGCGTGGGCGCGGTGGTGGTGATCGGCGCGGGCGCGCCCGTCGTCGGGCGGGGGCGTCGGCGGCGGCCGGAGGCGGCGGATTCGGGGGTGCCGTAGCCGATCAGGACGTTGCCGGAGCCGGCTTTTTCTTCTTCGCGGTAGGTTTCGGCGGCTGGTGCGAGGGTGCCGATGGTGATCAGGGGTTTGCCTACGTCGATGGTGTCTCCGGCGGTGCCGTGGAGTTCGGCGACGACGCCGGCGTACGGGGTGGGGACCTCGACGATCGACTTGGCGGTTTCGACTTCGGCGACGGGGGCGTCGACGGCTACGACGTCGCCTACCTCGACCAGCCAGCGGACGATTTCGCCTTCGGTCAGGCCTTCACCGAGGTCGGGGAGGAGGAAGGTCTGGGTGGTGCTCATGAGTCCTCCCACTGCAGCGAGTCCACCGCGTCGAGGATCCGGTCGACCCCGGGCAGTTGGTGGCGCTCCAGCTTCGGCGGCGGGTACGGGATGTCGAACCCGGTCACCCGCCGGATCGGCGCCGCCAGCGAGTGGAAGCACCGCTCCGTCACCCGCGCGACGATCTCCGACGAAACACTCGCAAACCCACTCGCCTCGGCGACAACCACAGCCCGGCCCGTACTCCGAACAGCCGCGCAAACCGTCTCGTCGTCGAAAGGAACGATCGACCGTACATCAACGACCTGCAGCGACCGGCCTTCCGCAGCAGCGGCCGCGGCCGCCTCCAGCGCGATCGGCACCGACGGACCGTACGCGATCAACGTCGCGTCCGTCCCCTCGCGTCGCACGACAGCCGTCCCGATGCCCGGCTCCGAGACGCTCAGGTCGACCTCTTCCTTGGCCCAGTACAGCTTCTTGGGCTCCATGAAGATCACCGGGTCGGGGAACTCGATCGCCTTGCGCAACAACGTGTAGGCGTCCGCGACGGTGGACGGCGCAACAACGGTCAGGCCCGGCGTGTGCGCGTAGTACGACTCGGAGGAGTCGCAGTGGTGCTCGACCCCGCCGATGCCACCGGCGTACGGCATCCGGATCACGATCGGCAGCGAGACCTTGCCGCGGGTGCGGTTGCGCATCTTCGCGACGTGGCTGACCACCTGCTCGAACGCCGGGTAGCCGAACGCGTCGAACTGCATCTCGACGACCGGACGCATCCCGTTCATCGCCAGCCCGACCGCCATCCCGACGATGCCGGACTCGGCCAGCGGGGTGTCGAAGCAGCGGTCCTCACCGAACTCCGCGGTCAGCCCGTCGGTGATCCGGAAGACCCCGCCGAGCGCACCGACGTCCTCGCCGAACATCAGTACCGTGTCGTCGGCCCGCATCGCGTCGCGCAAAGCCTGGTTCAGTGCCTGCGCCATGGAGAGCTTCTCGTGCGCCATGATCAGGCCTCCTCTCGCGACAGTTCGTCCTGCAAGAAAGCGGCCTGCTCGACAAGCTGCGGCGTCGGCGTCGCGTACAGATGCGCGAACAGCTCCGCCGGATCCGGCGACACCTCCTGCATCAACCCGACCCGCAGATCCTCGGCGACCTGGTCGGCAGCCGCGGCCGCCTCGGCCCGCTTGGCGTCGTCCAGCAACCCCTCGGTCGACAGATACGCGTCCAGCCGCTTCAACGGATCCCGCTCCAGCCAAGGCTGAACCTCGGCCTCGTTGCGGTACCGCGTCGCGTCATCGGCGTTCGTGTGCGCCTGCACCCGATAGGTGTGCGCCTCGATGAGCTGCGGCCCTTCACCGGCCCGCGCCTTGGCGACAGCGGACCCCAGTACGGCGAGCAGCCCGGCAAGGTCGTTGCCGTCGACTCGCTCGCCCGGTACGCCGTACCCGATCCCCTTGTGCGCAAGGGATGGCGCGACCGTCTGCCGCGCGAGCGGGACCGAGATCGCGTACTCGTTGTTCTGGATGAAGAACACCACCGGCGCCTTGAACACGGCCGCGAAGTTCAGCGCCTCGTGGAAGTCACCCTCGCTGGTCGCGCCGTCACCGCAGAGCGCCATCACGACGGTGTCCTCGCCCTTGAGCCGCGCGGCGTGCGCGACCCCGACGGCGTGGATCAGCTGCGTCGCAAGCGGCGTCGACTGCGGCGCCACATTGCGTTCGTACGGGTCGTAGCCGGAGTGCCAGTCGCCGCGCAGCAGCGTCAGCGTCTCGATCGGGTCGACGCCGCGGCTGACGATGGAGACGGTGTCCCGGTACGTCGGGAACAGCCAGTCCTGCTCGCCGAGCACCATGGTGGCGGCGATCTGGCAGGCCTCCTGGCCGTGCGACGACGGGTAGACCGCGAGCCGGCCCTGGCGGACGAGCGCGCTGGCCTGGTCGTTGATCCTGCGGCCCACGACCAACTGTGCGTAACCGTCGACGAGAGCTTCGACAGGCGGCATCCCGTACTGCGGGTCGTCGTGCCGCTTGCCGTGCTCGTCGACGAGCTGGACCGGGTGATCGGAGGGGAGCAAACGCTCCTCGACGGTAGTCATGAACCCTCCTGCGCAGGGAGACGTACGGATGGTTCATCGTCATACTTCTGGCCATTCGGATCCATAGCTGGGAGAATCCTCAGACGATCGGTCCGGCCGGTGCCCATGGAGGAGCAGAATGTCCGACGACGTGACGGTCCGCCCGGCCGAACCTGGACAGATGGTCGTCGCCCCGGCGCTGGACGAGATCGACCGGCAGATCGTGGCGGCCCTGAGCCGCGACGGCCGGCTCTCGATCCGGGCCCTGGCCGACCAGGTGCACATCTCCCGGGCCAACGCCTACGCCCGGGTCGAACGCCTCACGACGACCGGCGTCATCACCGGGTTCACGGCGACCGTCGACCCGCTCAAACTCGGGCTGGCCACTTCGGCGTACGTCACCCTCAGTCTCCGCCAGTCGTCCTGGCGCGCGCTGCGCGAACAGCTCCAGGCGATCCCCGAGGTCAAACACATGGCCCTCGTCGGCGGCGACTTCGACGCCATCCTCCTGGTCCGCGCCGCCGACAACGAAGGCCTGCGCCGGGTCGTCCTGGAGAAACTCCAGGCCATCCCCGAAGTCCTCGGCACCCGCACGGCGCTGATCTTCGAGGACCTCGGGACGTTGTAGATCAGGCGCCGCGGCGGCGGTTGCGGTCGGCGTAGGAGCGGAGGGCGCGGAGGAAGTCGACCTCGCGGAAGGCCGGCCAGTACGCCTCGCAGAAGTAGAGCTCGGAGTAGGCGCTCTGCCAGAGCAGGAAGTTCGACATCCGCTGCTCACCGCTGGTGCGGATGATCAGGTCGGGGTCGGGCTGGCCGACGTTGTAGAGGTGCTTGGTGATGTCGTCCGCGTTCAGCGTCTCGGCCAGGCCGTTGAGGTCGTTGCCGGAATCCGCTTCGGACTCGAGCAGCGAGCGGACCGCCTCGACCACTTCCTGGCGACCGCCGTACCCGATCGCGAGAGTGACGTGGTTGCCGGTGGCGACATCCCTGGTCGCGTCGACGGCGTTCTTCAACGCGTGCGCGGTACTGTCCGGCAGCAGGTCGAGGAGGCCGGCGATGTGTACCTGCCAACGGCCGCCCGGTTGCGCGAGGCGGCCGGCGACGATCTCCTCGACGGCCTCCATCAGGTAGGCGACCTCGGCGTCGTCGCGCTTGGCGAGGTTCTCGGTGGAGCAGAGGAAGACGGTGACGTGCGGTACGCCGGCGGTCTCGCACCAGCCGAGCAGGTTCTCGATGTGCTCGGCGCCGCGCCGGTGACCGACGCTCGGGTTGCTGTGTCCCTTGCCCCGTGCCCAGCGCCGGTTCCCATCCGTCACCACACCGATGTGCTCGGGCAACGCGCGGCCGGCGAGCTGGGAGCGGAGGCGGCGGACGTACAAGGCATACAGCGGACTGGTGACGGGCATGCGGAGTAACTTACTCGTCTCGGTCCGTAACGCACAGCCCGTCGCCCAGTCCTTGAAACTCCCTTTGCATACTCAACAAACCCAGCACCGCAAGGCGTTCTACTCCTCGCTCCACCCGGTCGCCGGCTGCCCCGGAACATGGGTGCCGAACGTCCACTCGTATCCCTCCGGATCGGTCACCCGGCAACGGTAGTTGCCCCATTCGGTGGTGTCCGGCGTCCAGACGGACTCGGCGCCGTGCTTGGTCGCGGCGGCGTACACCTCGTCGACCTCGGCCTCGGACCCGAGCGCGATGTACAGCCCGTGCCCCACGCTGTCGCCCTTGCGCGGCAGCTTCTCGTACCCCTCCTCGTCGGTGAAGAGAGTGAAGGACGCATCCCCACGCCGCATCTCGGCGTGCATGATCCCGCCCTTGTCGTCGGGATACTCCATCGTCGTCTCGAACCCGAAGGCGTCGTTGAGCCATCGCAACGCCGCGACGGCATCCCGATACCCGAAGTACGCATGCAAGCTGGCCGTTCCGTTTGTAGTCATGCGCCCAGCCTGCCGACGGTAGCGGCCAGGAGCTGACCGCTACTGACTTCGGGTGGCGCGTTGGCGGCGGATCCAGATGAAGAGGATGATGCAGGGGACGAGCAGGCCGCCGAGGCCGAGGACGGCGAAGTCCCAGAACGCGCCGACGTGGTCGACCAGCCAGCCGAAGTTCTGGCCGAAGAAGCCGGTCACGAAGGTCAGCGGCAGGAAGACGGTCGCGAGGATGGTGAGCTGCTCGATGGTCGCGTTCTGCTGGACGCTCACCTTCGTCTGCTCCACCGAGATCACCGCCATGTTCGCCTCCAGCACGGTCGCGAGCAGGTCGCGTTGCGCGGCGACCTCCTCGTTCACCAGCACGAGGTGGTCGTGCACGTCGCGGAAGTACGGCAACAACCCGGTACTCCGCGCTCCGCGTTCGATCGTCGCCAGTACTGCGAGCAGCGGGTGCACCGCCCGGTAGAAGTCGGTGACCTCACGCCGGAGGAAGTAGATCCGCTCCGTCGGCGCGACCGAGCCGGCGAAGACGGTCCGTTCGACCTCCTCGATGTCGCGTTCGAGCTCGGCCACCACCGGCCCGTAGGTGTCGACGACCTGGTCGAGGATTGCCCAGAGCACCGAGTTGGTCCCGTTCTCCAGCAGCTCGGGTCGTTGCTCGAGCCTGGTCCGGGCGCCGTGCAGCTCGCTGGCGACACCTTGCCGGACGGTGATCACGAACGACGGGCCGACGAACACGCTGACTTCGCCGAAGTCGACTTCCTCGCGCTCGTCGTCGTACCGGGCGGTGCGGAGGATGACGAGCCGGATGTCCCCTTCGTACGGTTCGACCTTCGGCCGCAGGTGGAAGGTCTGAGCGTCCTCGACGGCGAGCTCGTGCAGCCCGAAGTTCTTGCTGACCTGCGTCAGCTCCTCCGGCGTCGGATCGAACAGCCCGAGCCAGACGAACCCACCCAGCCGGCAGTGTGACGCAGCATCCTCCACCGACATCGCCCCGACGTGCTGCCGACGGCCGTCCCGGTAGTAAGCGCAGTCGATGATCATGCTCAGCTCCTCACTGTCTCCTCCGATGGTGCTCGCCGGTACCGCGCCCGCGGTACCCCTGACTTGTGGGCGGGGCAACTACAGTGGCCGTTGTGCTTGGCGAGCGGGTGGAATCCTGGGTGCGCTCGCATGAACTAGCTGTCGACGCATGCGCGGCCGGCCTACTGCTGGGTGGTTGCCTGCTCTTCGAGGTGATCGCCGGGAGCGGGTGGGGCTCCTTCCTGCTGACAGCGCTCCTGGTCGTACCGCTGGTGGTGCGTCGGCGTGCTCCGGTGGCGTGTGCTGGTGTGGTCATGGCGGCCGCGCTCGTGCAGTGGTTGACGATGCGTGACAGTGCCGGGGCGTTGCCGGCCGATGTGGCCGTACCGATGGCGGTTTACGCGCTCTCGGCGTACGGGCCGGTGTGGGCTGCGCGGGTCGGGGTGGGCTCTGGGCTGGTTGGGGCGGTACTGGGTGGGTTGTCTTGGCCGCAGCTGGCTGACGGGGTGGCGGCGCACGTGCTGCTGGGGGCGTTCATGGGGAGCACTGTGCTGGGGGCGTGGGCCTTTGGGTCGCTGCATCGCGTGCGGTTGGAGCAGTTGGCGGCGCGCGATCGGCTCGCGGTACTAGGTGAGCGAAACCGGATCGCGCGGGAGATGCATGACGTGGTGGCGCATTCGCTCGCAGTACTGATCGCCCAAGCCGACGGAGGCCGCTACGCCGCTGGTACTTCCCCCGAAGCCGGCACCGCAGCCCTCACGACCATCGCCACCTACGCCCGCCAGGCGCTAGCCGAAACCCGCCAGATCCTCGGCGTACTACGAGACGGCCCGACCCCCACCACCCCACCCCCACCGGCTCCCGGCCTGGCTGACATCCCCACCCTCATCACCCAGCTCCAGTCAGCCGGCCAAGCCGTCACCCTCACCATGCCGCCCTCACCACCACCCTCTGACCCCGGCCGCGAACTAACCGCCTACCGCACCGTCCAGGAAGCCCTGACCAACGTGCTCAAGCACGCCGGCCCCAACCCCCACACCGCAGTAACCCTCCACTGGACCACCACCGAGCTGACAATCACCGTCACCAACAGCGGAGTGGCCGAGCAGCCCTCCCGGGATGGAGTGGGTGGGTATGGGTTGATGGGAGTGCGGGAGCGGGTAGCTGCTTACGGCGGGTCCGTCGAGGCTGGTCCGTCTATCGACGGGGGCTGGCGGCTGGAGGCTTGGTTGCCGTGGTGATTCGGGTGCTGTTGGTTGAGGATCAGGTGTTGGTGCGGGCCGGGTTCCGGATGGTGATCGAGTCGCAGGACGACCTGGCTGTGGTGGGGGAGGCTGGGGATGGGCTCAGTGCGGTGCGGGAGGCTGAGCGGCTGGGGCCGGATGTGGTGGTGATGGATGTACGGATGCCGGGGATGGATGGGGTCGAGGCGACTCGGCGGACGGTGGCGTTGGAGTGTTCGCCTCGGGTAATCATGCTGACGACGTACGACCTGGACGAGTACGCGCTGGCCGCGATCCGGGCCGGCGCCAGTGGGTTCCTGCTGAAGGACGCGCCACCCGAGGAGATGCTGGCGGCGATTCGTACCGTGCATGCAGGGGACGCAGTACTAGCCGCCTCAACGACCCGGCGACTACTAGAGCACCTGGCGCCTGGGGAGGACGCGGCCGCAGTACGGGCGGTTGCAGCGTTGACCGACCGCGAGCGGGAAGTACTGATCGCCATCGCCCGTGGCCGATCGAACGCCGAGATCGCCCAGCACCTGACGGTCTCCCCCGGCACCGTGAAGACCCACGTCAGCAACCTACTGGCCAAGCTAGGCATCAGGGACCGAGTCCAAGCAGTAGTAGTCGCCTACGAAGCCGGCCTGGTCCGCCCCGGCCACCGCTAGCAGGTCAGGTCGCTAGCCGGTAGAACTCCCTCGCCCAGGTAGCGGTTGACGGTGTCGTTGACGCAAGCGGTGTAGGGGAAGACACCGTGCCGGTACGCGTTAGCGACCGTGAGCTGGCGGGAGCCCTTGAGTGCGCGGTGCATGGCAACCTGTCCGGCGTACGGAGTGGCAGGGTCACCGGTAGCGCTCACGATCAGGGCCGGGCGGTTGTTGTCGATCACTGTCGGCTTCTCGACCGGGGAGGTCGGCCAGAAGGCGCATGGGGTGACGTGCCGAGCCAGCGGTCCGTACAGCGGCTCAGTGCTGAGATGCGCCTGGATATCCCGGTAGTAGACCTCCGGGTCACGAGGAGTCGCCCGATCCGCGCACTGGTTGGCATTGCTGGCGCTGAAGCCGAACTCAGGGATCACGTCAGCCAACTCGTACAGCCCGAACCGTTCCTCCTGCACCGCCGTCGGCGTGACGGGCAACCCAGCAGCCGCATCCCGCAACACGCGAACCTGCGCACTGAACTCCCCATACAGCTCATCCGTATCGGCAACGGTCAGCAACAACCCCGGAAGCATCGCCGCATCAACCCGATGCGTGCCGACGATCAGCGGCCGCCGCTTCGCCACCCGAGCGATGTGATCGACGGTCGCCAGCACCCGCGCTTTCGTAGTACCAAGCCCGTACTCCGTATCGCGCCGCGCAACCCACCCCGCCCAATCGGCCAGCGCGCCGGCGTCCGCCGACGCCGTCTCACGAGTCCACCGCGGCCCATACGAATCCGGACCGTGCGAGCTGTCGAGCACGAATCGATCACTGTGCTTGGGAAACAGCTGGAGGTAGACCGCCCCGAGGTACGTCCCGTACGACCAACCCAGGAAGGAGATCCGGCGCTCACCGAGCGCCCCCCGGACTCGGTCCAGATCGCGCGCGATGTTGCGGGTGGAGGCGAACGGGAGCACGTCGGCGTACGGTGCGCAGCGACCGGCGAGGTCCTTCGCGAGGCTGACGCTGTGCTCGAACGACGCGCGATCCGGAGTACCGAACTGGGCGAGGTTGAGATAGCGGTTGGTCGGCCAGTTGCATTCGAGCGGCGTACTGCGCCCGAAGAAGCGCGGGTCGATGCCGACGAGATCGTAGGTCGCGGCGACCTTCGGGGAGGCGTCGAGGAAGACGTTGACGCCTTGCCGGGAGGCCTCGGGACCGCCGACGTTGACCACGAGCGTCCCCAGGCGATGCTTCGTGTCGGTCGCGGGCCGACGCGCGATGGCGGCGGTGATTTGCCGCCCAGTCGGGTGCGCGTAGTCGAGCGGCACCTGCAGCTCCGCGCACTGCGCGCCGACCGCATCCAACTGCTGCCCGACCTCATCCGCAGAACCGGTACTACAGCCATGCCAGTCCAGCACCGCTACGGCTTCTGAGGTTGTCACCGTGGTGATCATCAAGCTTGCCGCGAGCGCCGCGGCCAAGGTTTTTCGCATACCCCTGAACCTAGAAATCCGGAGCGGGCGCGCACATCGCGCCGCGGGACGACCTTCTGACGATCGTTCTCTGCCGTCCGGGGGATGGGCCCTCCGTCTCACGGCGGAGGCGGCGAAATAGGGTTGGCGGCAAGTCCTCGACCCGCGGGAGTTCCGATGTCACGTCCCACAGTGCTGATGCCTGGCCCGATGAACGAGACGGTACTGACCGGGACCGCCGAGGCCTTCGACGTCATCCGCCTGTGGGAGGCCGACGATCCGGACGCGGTGCTGGCCGAGCGCGCCAAAGACATCACCGCGGTCGCGACCGGCGGTACTACGATCGACGCCTCGTTCCTGGACCGCTTGCCCGCCTTGCGGATCGTCGCCAGCTTCGGTGTCGGGTACGACAAGATCGACGCGGTGGCGGCCGCCGAGCGTGGGGTGATCGTCACCAACACTCCCGGCGTACTGGACGACGAGGTCGCCGACACCGCCCTCGGCCTGCTGCTGATGACGGCCCGCGAACTGTCCCGCGCCGAGCGCTACCTACGCGCCGGCTCCTGGCCCGACGGCGCCTACCCGTTGACCAAGGCAACGTTGAACGGCCGCACGATGGGCATCCTCGGCCTCGGCCGGATCGGCGAGGCGATCGCCCACCGCGCCCAGGCATTCGGCATCAACATCGCCTACCACAACCGCCACCCCAAAGACGTTGCCTACACCTACTACCCGACCCTGCTGGAACTGGCCACCGCCGTGGACATCCTGATGATCGTCATCCCCGGCGGCGACGAAACCCGCCACCTGGTCAACGCAGAAATCCTGAACGCCCTAGGCCCCGACGGCATCCTCATCAACATCGCCCGAGGCACAGTCGTCGACGAAGCAGCCCTGGCCGAAGCCCTGTCCACCAACACCATCCTCAGCGCCGGCCTGGACGTCTTCGAACACGAACCCCAGGTCCACCCGGCCCTCCTGGACCTCCCCAACGCAGTCCTACTCCCCCACGTAGGCTCCGCCACCATCCCCACCCGCAACGCCATGGGCCAACTAGTCGTAGACAACCTCACCAACTGGTTCACCACCGGCACACCACTGACCCCCGTCCCCGAATCCACCAACCTGGTCAACCAGCTACCCACCTGACGCATCTACTCGGCAGCAGGAAGATCCCAGATTCGCTTGGTGGACCAGGCGTATTCCCAGGCTTGGATGTCTGGGGGTTCGATGCCGAAGCCGGTGAGGATGGCGCAGACATGTTCTCGGTGGTGGTTGGCGTGGTTGAGGGACTGGGCGATGAAGATGCCGGCGTGGCAGGCTCGGAGGCCGTCGTCGACGACGACGACGCGCTCGACGTCTATCGGCTTGCTGAGGACGTCTTCCCAGAGGAGGCGGGCTTCCTCGGCCCAGACGGCCAAGGTGGCGAAGTCGGCTTCGGGCGGGCCGCCGTCGGCCCAGGGCAGCAGGTCGCTGTCGGCCAGGCGGCGTAGGTAGCTGCCGTCGCAGGTGATGATGTGGTGGAGGGTGGCGAGGATGCCGCCGAAGGTGCCGACGCCGGTCACCTCGAGTTGCTCCGCGGTGAAGTTCTGGTCGCGGCAGAACGTGAGCAGCGACTGGGTCGCCCAGTTGTTGTGCCGGACCGCGTCGAAGAGCACCTCGTTCACGGTCACCCCAATCTGCCGAGCACCTCGTCCCAGTGGTTGTGCAGACTACCGAGATGCCCCTCCCCCGGACGAACGATTGACTCGGCCCCCGGTATCCGCTCCGCGAGCCACTCGCCGTTGCGGACGGACGCGTTGGCGTCGAGTTCGCCGTACCACAGACTCACCGGGCAACTGATCACCTCAGGGCGGAAATCCCAACGCCTGAAGGAGATCGCGGCATCACGCAGGTAGCCGGCCGTGTTCACCAGCGCCTCCCGAGTGGCCGCGGCGACCTCGGCAGCCGTCTGCCGCCCGGCAACCTCGGCGTCGAGCGCCCCCAGCCCGGCACAGAACCGCCCGGCCAGCGCATCGTCATCCGGATCACCAGGCGCGAGCTTCTCCACATACGCCTCGAACTCCGGCCGGATCAGCTCCACCGCATCCCTGGGCTTCGTCCGCGCCAAGGCCCGGAACAACCCCTTCTGCTCGTCGCCGAGATCATCACGGTGGTACGGCGGATCAAGCGACGGAACCTCCGCCGGACTCGCCACCACCCCGACCGCCGTCACTCGCTCGGGATGCCTCGCCGCGCACGCCAGCGCATACGGCCCACCGATGGACATGCCCAGCACGCCGTACCGCGCGACGCCCAGCAAGTCGGCCACCGCCGCGACGTCATCCGCCACCGACAAATGGCTCGACGCAACCTCGGTCGACAACCCGTACCCCGGCCGATTGACCGCAACCAACCGCACGCCCGTACGCCGGGCCGCCACGTCCCCGCAGTACGCCGCATGCCTGGTGTCCGGGCACCCGTGCAGGAAGAAGACGACCGGCCCGTCCGGGTCGCCGCCACTCCAGTACTGCGCCTGCCGCCCATCCGGCAGACGCAGCAGCTCCGTCGTCAGCTCAGCCCTGGGGTTGGCTGATGTTGACCATCCAGGAGATCCCGAACCGGTCGGCGACCATGCCGAACTCGTCGCCCCACATCTGCTTCTCCAGCGGCATCGTCACCGTGCCACCCTCGGCGAGCTTGTCGAACAGCCCGTGCAACTCGGCGCTGTCGTCACCGCTGAGGCTGACCGAGATGTTGTTGCCCGGCTGGAAGTCCAGATGCGACGGAGTGTCCGATCCCATCAGGGTGTAGCCCTGCGGGGTCTCCAGCATCGCGTGCATGATCTTGTCGGCGTCCGGAACGTCCGACGCGCCGAACTCGCCGAACGTGTTGATCGCCAGCTCGCCGCCGAAGACCTCTTTGTAGAACTCGAACGCCTGCCGCGCGTCCCCGTTGAAGCCGATGTACGGATTGAGTCGTGATGCCATCAGTCTGCCCCTTCGCCCGAAATTCCCCTGACCGCTCGCACACTAGACCCACCGCCGGACACTTTTCGACAGCTCGGCCCGGGCCGTCACCGAACGCGGTAGAGCGACCCCGCCGGGGTGATCCCGAAGGACGTCTTGACGCCCGCGACGACCAGATCGACGACGTACGTCGTACCTGACCAGCGGCCCTTGTATTGCACGGATCCAGTGGCCCGTACCGGGGCGATGACGGACAGGATCGAGGCCCGCGTCCCCGCACGCGCGAACATCAGCGTCGGGGCGGACTTCCGGGTGAAGATGGTCGGGTAGTGCCAGCCCTGGATCGGCTTGGTCTGGCCCTGCTTGACCAGGATCGCCCCGCGCGGCAACGGCTGCCGGTAAGGCACCTGGAACAGGATGGTCCGGGTCGTGTCGCCCGGCTTCATCCCGATCGCCGTCGTCCGTGAGTAGACAGTCGCCTTCTGGTCGGACGGCAGGTGCCACAGGGTCTGGAACTGCTGTGCCTTCTGACTGCTCGCCCGGTCCAGCGTGACGATCAGATCCGGATTCTTGAGCACCAGAACCGCGCGATACCGGCTGATCCCGACGCCCGGCACATCGGCGAACTCATAGAATTCGGAAGTCGGGTTGATAACTGACCGGGTCAACTTTGTGACCGGGTCGGTCTGCGCGGCCAACGGAGTCGTCATGGCGCTGGCTGCGTACGGACTGACCACCCAAGTACGCCAGACGTCTTTCTGGTAGCCGGAGTGACCGCCGTCGATCAGGATGTCCCGGCCACGCGACGTGTAGGTGATGGCCGTGTGGTCGCTGTGGCCGTGCGCGGCCCGCGACGGCCCGTACCGGATGCTGTACGCCGACTCCTGCGTGAACGGACGCGTCTCGCCCCACCCCGTGCGTCCGAATACGTAGCCCGCCTTGAAGGTGCCGATCCGCCGGACCGGAGCTGTGCCCTCCCGGCCGAGGGTGCCCGCATAAGCCAGCGGCGTACCAGCGACCGGGCCGGTAGCGACGACTTCCGAGTCGCCGAGCTGGTGCAGCTTGCCGAGGGAGTTGGTGGCAAGCGCGAGCCAGCCGGCCATCAACTCGCGCCGCGTGGTGATCGTCGTACCGGGGTTGGCTCCGCAGGCTTTGAGCGCGGTGACGGCACGGCCCCAGAGGTTGTAGTTGAACTGTGCATAAGCCGTTGACTGCTCGTTGGTCGAACCCTGCGAGTCGATCGCGGTGGTGATTGCGGTCGCCAGCCGGTTCTGCGCGGTCGCCTTGTAGTCGTTGCGGTTCAGCGTGCAGCCGACACCGAACAGCGCGATGCTCTCGTCCGTACCGTGGTTCCACACCCCACTCCAGTTGGCGGTCAGGAACCTGGCGTGGTTGACCAGCGCGACGTCGATCCACCTGTACGCCGCCGGTAACGCTGTGACGCCCAGCCCCGCCATGACCGCTTGGCGCAGGCACAGCAGCACGTTGGTCCGGTGCATCGTGGACTCGAAGGCGCCGGCGTCCGCCTTCCAGGAGTACGGATTGTCGGCGACCCAGTCCTTGCTGATCGTGGCGACCCGGGCCATCGCGGCGGTATCCCCCTTGCCGGCCGCGACGATCCCTTGCCCGAGCCAGCGCAGCGAGTGGAACCACATGTACCAGCTGCGGTTCTTGTAGGGATTGAGCCGCCAGTTGATGTTCCCGCTGCCGTTGCCGACCTTGTACGCCGCGTACGGACCCCACGCATACTTGTCCGCCTTGAGCATCGCCACAGAGGTCTTGTCGTCGACTGTGCTGAAGCCCGGGCAGGTGTAGATACCAGTCCCGGTCGCCTTGGCGGCCAAGCTCTTCAGATCAGCCGCGGCGGGCGCAACAGGCGGTACGAAGTTGCTCTCACCCGGCTCGAACTGCGACTCCCCCACCTCAGGCAGGTCGGGCAGCACCGCGATCCCCGGCCTCACCGGCTCGGCCGCCACCACCTCCGGCGTACCTGCGACAAGCGCCCCCAGCGCAAGTGCGAACCCCACCGCCGCACTCAAAGACCGCCTAGCCACCATGACTTCCCCCAACCCGAGCGCTGAATCCCCGTGCACGAAGCACGATGAGCAAAACGGCCGGAAAGTTATGCCGGGTCGTATTCGGGGTGGGTGCGGCTCGAGTTCAGCGGAGAGATCTGGTCGCCGACTGGAGCGTCTCGTCGGGCCAGCAGAATGAACGGCACCGCGAGGAGCTGGATGCCGGCGCTGACGACGTACGCCTGCCCATAGCCCCACACGTCCGCAGCCCTCCCGAGCGCCGGCTGGATGACCACGCCGCCGGCCGAGCCGAGCAGGTTGTCCGAGGACAGCACGGTCGCCCGCTGAGCGGACGGGATCAGGCTGTTCAGGAGTGCCTGCCGGACAGGAGTGATAGCTGCGAAGACGGTCGCCCAGATCGCCAGCAGGACCAGCGCCAGCCAGAAGGTGGAGACCAGCCCGATCAGGACCAGCACGACGGCCGTGACGACGGCGATCAGCAGAAATACCGAAGTACGGGATCGGAAGAGTCGGCTCACAGCTGGTGCAGTGACGCCGCTCAGGATCTGCGCGAGGGCGACGATGGCAGCAGAGACCCCTGCGACGGCGTACGAGTCGGCGTGGCCGTAGAGCTGCAGGAGGTACGGCTGGGCGGCGTAGAAGCCGTACATGCTGACACCTGCGGTGAAAGGGGCCGCGAGCATCAACCAGCGCACCGGCGGGTTGCGCAGGCCGTGGTCGAGCGATGAGCGCAGGATGTCCCGCATCTCAGCAATGACCGACACACGCGGCTTCGGCGCGAACCCGACGTCATGCATCGCCCGCCAGGCCACGACGAAGGTCAGGACGAGTAGTACGGCGCGTACCAGGTACGGCGTACCGAGGTTGGTCGACTGAGCCAGTACGCCACCAGCGATCGTGCCGCCGACCATAGCGACACCACTAGCGACCTGCCCCTTGGCGAATGCCGACTCGAGCGACCCCTGGTACCCACTGGCCGCCAGCCCGTCGACCAGCCAGGCCTCCGTCGCCCCGCTGAAGAAGGTGAACCCGAGCCCGAGCAGCGCCGACGCCACCGCCCAGGGCGCGAACCCTGCCTTGACCTGCCACAGCAGCAGGTAGAGCAAGGTGGACCCGACCAGGGTGGCCGTCCCCAGCAGGTACGACGCCCGCCGGCCGACCGTGTCCGCGACGACGCCCGTCGGCACCTCGAACAGCACCTGCCCCAGCGTGAAGAACGCATTGGCCGCGAATGCTTGACCCACGCTCAGCCCGGCGTCCAGCAGGAACAGCGTGTTGATGCCCCAGATCATCGACGAGGCAGCCGTCGACACCACCATGAGCGTCAGGTAAGTCCGTAACAGACGATCTGCCGTCGATCGCATCGTGCACCCCTTTCATCGCCTCACCCGGTACGTCGGAGCGCCCGCGACCGTCTCGACCTGGTTGTCCACAGGCGGGCTCGATCGTGCCCCCGGCAGTCTGCGGAATATGGCACGATCTGTGACATGAGCGGCAAGACGGACGACGACCAGCGGTTGCGCGATCTCGCGCTGCTGCGGCGCGTCCGGGACCGGATCGACCGGGAGTACGCGCAACCGCTCGACGTCGAGGCGCTGGCCCGGGGGGTGAACATGTCGGGTGGGCATCTCAGCCGCCAGTTCCGGCTTGCCTACGGAGAGTCACCGTACGCCTATCTGATGACCCGGCGGATCGAGCGGGCCATGTCGCTGCTGCGGCGGGGCGATCTGAGCGTCACGGACGTGTGCTTCGAGGTGGGGTGCTCGTCGCTGGGTACTTTCAGCACCCGGTTCACCGAGCTGGTCGGCGTACCGCCGAGTGTGTATCGCAAGCAGGCCGCGGGGGAACTGGCCGGGATGCCGACGCTGCTGTCGAAGCACGTGAGCAGACCGATCAGGAATCGAGAAGCGCCCGGCCCCGAGTCACGGCTAGCGTGACGGCCATGGACATCACGATCAGCGCGAGTTTTCTCCCCCACAACGATCCGGATGCCGCGCTCGCGTTCTATCGCGACGCGCTCGGCTTCGAGCTGCGCAACGACGTCGGCTACAACGGCATGCGCTGGCTCACCGTCGGCCCGCCCGGCCAGCCCGGCACCAGCATCGTGCTGCACCCGCCGGCGGTCGACCCCGGCATCACCGAGGAGGAGCGCAAGCTCATCACCGAGATGATGGCCAAGGGCACGTTCGCCAGCATCCTGCTCGCGACGCCCGATGTCGACGCGGCGTTCGCCAAGCTGCAGACCACCGACGTGGAGATCGTGCAGGAGCCGATCGACCAGCCTTACGGCGTCCGGGACTGTGCCTTCCGCGATCCGTCCGGCAACATGGTCCGGCTCCAGGAAGCGCGCTGACGACGATGCCGAAGAAAGAACATGTTGCTGACAGCCACGACCTGATCCGGGTCCAGGGCGCGCGGGTGAACAACCTGAAGGACGTCAGCATCGAGATCCCGAAGCGCCGGCTGACGGTGTTCACCGGCGTCTCGGGGTCGGGCAAGAGTTCGCTCGTGTTCGGCACCATCGCGGCCGACTCGCAGCGGATGATCAACGAGACCTACAGCACCTTCGTCCAGGGCTTCATGCCGACGCTCGCCCGGCCGGACGTCGACGTGCTGGAGGGGCTGACGACGGCGATCATCGTCGACCAGGAGCGGATGGGGTCCAACCCGCACTCCACGGTCGGCACGGCGACCGACGCGAACGCGATGCTGCGGATCCTGTTCAGCCGGCTCGGCACCCCCCACATCGGCTCGGCGCAGGCGTTCTCCTTCAACGTCGCCTCGATCAGCGGCGCCGGCGCGGTCACCTTGACGAAGAGCGGCCAGACCACGAAGGAGCGGCGCAGTTTCAGCATCACCGGCGGCATGTGCCCGCGATGCGAGGGCCGCGGCTCGGTCACCGACTTCGATCTGACCGCGCTGTACGACGCGTCGAAGACGATCAACGAGGGCGCGCTCACCATCCCCGGCTACAGCATGGACGGCTGGCAGGGCCGGATCCTGCGCGGCTGTGGCTTCTTCAGCGTCGACAAGCCGATCGCGAAGTTCACCAAGAAGGAACTGCAGGCGCTGCTCTACCAGGAGCCGACCAAGATCAAGGTCGAGGGCATCAACCTCACCTACAGCGGCCTGATCCCGCAGATCCAGAAGTCCTTCCTGGCCAAGGATGTGGAGGCGATGCAGCCGCACATCCGCGCCTTCGTGGAGCGGGCGATCACCTTCCAGACCTGCCCGGAGTGCGACGGAACCCGGCTGAACGAGGGCGCCCGCTCGTCGAAGATCAACGGGACCAACATCGCCGACTGCTGTAAGATGCAAATCAGCGATCTGGCCGACTGGGTGCGCGGTCTGAAGGACAAGTCGGTCGCGCCGCTGCTGGAGAAGCTGGAGCACACGCTCGACTCGTTCGTGGAGATCGGCCTCGGCTACCTGTCGCTCGACCGGCCGGCCGGCACGCTGTCGGGTGGTGAGGCGCAGCGGGTCAAGATGATCCGGCACCTCGGGTCCTCGCTCACCGACGTCACCTACGTCTTCGACGAACCGTCGATCGGGCTGCACCCGCACGACATCCAGCGGATGAACGAGCTGCTGCTCCGGCTCCGCGACAAGGGCAACACGGTGCTCGTGGTCGAGCACAAGCCGGAGATGATCGCGATCGCCGACCACGTCGTCGATCTCGGGCCGGGCGCCGGCACCGGCGGCGGCACGATCTGCTTCGAGGGCACCCTCGAGGGGCTGCGGACCAGCGACACGTTGACCGGCCGGCACCTCGACGACCGGGCGTCGCTGAAGCCTTCGCTGCGGGAGCCTTCCGGTTTCCTGGAGATCCGGGGTGCCAGTTCGCACAACCTGCAGTCGGTCGACGTCGACATCCCGCTGGGAGTGCTGACCGTCGTGACCGGTGTCGCGGGGTCGGGGAAGTCGTCGCTGATCCACGGGTCGGTGCCGCCGTCCGCTGATGTGGTGTCGATCGACCAGGCGGGGATCAAGGGGTCGCGGCGTAGCAACCCGGCGACGTACACGGGACTGCTCGAGCCGATCCGCAAGGCATTCGCGAAGGCCAACGGGGTGAAGCCTGCTCTGTTCAGCGCGAACTCCGAGGGCGCCTGCCCGAACTGCAACGGCGCCGGGGTGATCTACACCGACCTGGCGATGATGGCCGGGGTCGCGACCACTTGCGAGGTGTGCGAGGGGAAGCGGTTCAAGGAAGAGGTGCTGGAGTATCGCTTCGGCGGGCGGGACATCAGCGAAGTACTGGCGATGTCGGTCACCGAGGCGGAGAAGTTCTTCGCCGAAGGAGACGCCCGGACGCCGGCCGCGCACAAGATCCTGACGTACCTGGCGGATGTCGGCCTCGGCTACATCAGCCTCGGCCAACCGTTGACGACGCTGTCCGGCGGTGAACGCCAACGCCTCAAACTGGCAACCCACATGGGCGAAAAGGGCGGCATCTACGTCCTCGACGAGCCGACCACCGGCCTCCACCTGGCCGACGTCGAGCAACTCCTCGGCCTGCTGGACCGCCTGGTCGAGGACGGGAAATCAGTCATCGTCATCGAACACCACCAGGCAGTGATGGCCCACGCCGACTGGATCATCGACCTCGGCCCCGGCGCCGGCCACGACGGCGGCCAAATCGTCTTCGAAGGCACCCCCGCCGACCTGATCACCCACCAATCCACCCTCACCGGCAAACACCTCGCGGCCTACGTCGCATCCTGATGCTGTACTCCGGCCCGCCGCTGCGTGACGAGTTGGTCTCGCAGGCCGCAGTACGACCGGCAGACGTCCACGAGTGCCTGACGGACCCCACCGTCAGGCACTCGCTGACGTGGGCCGACCGCGCGGCATCCGATCCATCGATGCTCTACTTCGGCATCTTCCGCTCCGAGGTCCTGGTCGGCCAGATCTTCCTCCACGACCGCCACCTGGACGAGGCTCTGGTCGGCTATCACCTCTTCGCCGCCGCCCACCGCGGGCACGGCGTCGGCACAGCAGCCCTACGCCTCCTCCAACACCACGTCGCCGAGTCCCCGGACCTGAAGCGCCTGATCGCGATCACGTCCTCCGACAACCTCGCCTCCCAACGCCTGGCGCTCCGCTGCGACTTCACCCTCGTCGGAGCACCCCGAGAAGACCCGACCGGCTTGCTCTACTCCTGGACCACCCTGTGACCACCGACCCACCGTGGTTGGTGGTCATCACCATCCTCGCTCTCGGAGCCGCCAGTTGGCTTCCGCCGATCCGCAAGGAAGCGGCCCCCTGGCCGATACTCGTGGCCTTCTACGCCGGCTTCTTCGGCGCCGCCATCGCCGGCGAAGGCAGCCACTGGCTGCTGGCCACGCTGGCCCTCGCGATTTCGGTGGCTGCAACGGGCTGGCTGGGCCGGCATTGGCGGATCAGCAGGCGAGGGTCTTCTGGTAGCAGCGCGCCAGCTGATCGTTGACGTACTTGCCGTACGGCTCGGTCGATCGATAGCCGCAGCGTTCGTACAAGGCAATCGCCTCCGGCTGCCGCTCACCCGTTGCCAGGCGGAGTGCCCGATAGCCCACGCCTGACGCCAGTTCCTCGAGGCCGGCCAGTACAGCCGACGCGATCCCGCGCCCGCGAAAGGCCGGCTCGACATACATCCGCTTCAGCTCGCCCACGAGCGGATCCCCAGTCGGCTGCAATGCCCCACACCCGACGCCTCGTCCATCCACCCGCGCCACCAGAAACCGCGCCCTCTCGTGCACCGTCGAGCGCCCATCGCCCCCATAGCGCGCCACCAACTCCCGGAAGGCGGCCGCCAGCAGCCCGTCCAGCTCCCCGTCCCCCATCACCCGCTCTTCGATCAGCACCGGGTAATGCTAGGCGCGGCCTACTAGCAGGACTGCTCGACCACGAGCAGGTGGTTGTGATGCTCGTCCTTGAACTCACCGGCAAGGAAGTCGGTGCAGTCACCTGCCTGCCGGACGACGGTGTCGGTCAGATAAGGCCGAATCTCCGCCGCAAAGCTCTCGCGCTGCTCCGGAAGCACATCACGGGCCTCGTTCGCGTAGAACCGCAGAACCCGCACCTTCGGATCCCTGAGCAACTGTTCCACCCGCTTCCACGGCATCAGTTCGTCACCACCCCGCAACTGCCACCAGACGCCGTGCTCATCCGTGAACTCCCCCTCAACAACCGGCTGACTCCACACAACCGCCGGCTCACTAGGCCCCGACCCCGAAGCCTGCACCTCAGCAAAAATCGCTGCAAAACTCTTCCCGCGCTCACCCCTCCGCTTGTGTCCCATCACCCCATCATCACCCCGCGACCCACCACGGGTCAGGTACTTAGATGCTCGTGCACCATCTGCCACCGACCTTCACGCCTGGCCAGCGCATTGGTACCTCGCCCTCGCCCCTCGCATCGCCTACCGTCGACGAAGCCCACCCAATGAAACCTGTACCGGACAACGGCGAAGTCCGCCGAGACATAGACCCATCGCACGTCGCTGATCGTGTAGACCTCGTCCCGGATCGCGTCGAAAGTGCGTTGCACGGCAGCCGCGATCGCCTCGACTCCCTCGTACGCCCCGTCCGTGAGCCAGTAGCTCGCGTCATCCGCGATGAGCTCCCGCAACCGGCCGACGTCGTGCGCGTTGGTTCGCTTGCCGTACTCCACCAGGAACGCGTCGAGCTCGACGCTGAGCGACTCGGCTTGCTTCATACCCGCAGCCTGGCAGGGCCTGCCGACAGTTCTGTGGCAGGCTTCGGAGATGGGTGGGACGAGGCTTGAGCATGTTCGGGCGACGTTTCGGACCTGAACGCCGCCGTGGAGTGGTACACGACTGTCCTCGGGTTCGAGGCCGAAATCCGTTTGTGTTCAGAGATGGGCGCTGCTTCGCTGTCAGATGTGAGTGCAGTCAAATGGATCGACACGCGATGGAGAGACTGGCGGGCGTACCGGGTGCGCAACGCCTACTACGGCGCCTGCCCGGCCTGCCTGCACGACTGGCGTGAGCATCTGCCCGACGAGGGCTGTAGCGAATGTCAGTACGAGATCGACCACGAGGCCCCGGGCGCACCGCTGACGTCGTGCTCGGAGCCGGCTCCCGGGGTCACCTTCTAGAAAGATTGTCACGCATATTGACCGCACGCGGACAGCGCGTCATGATCGTCGAGGTAATCGATAGGAAAGTTTCCTAACTTAGTTCGGCCCAACTCCTACGCCCCAGGATTGAGGTTCGAGATGCGCTCACGCATGCTCAAGATCGCCACTGCCGCCTTCGCAGCCGGCTCACTCGCCCTCGGTGCGGCAGCCGCCGCCCAGGCCGCTCCCAGCGCAGTACAGGCCGACCCCGCCAGCATCGGCGCGGCGCCTTACCTGTATCTCGGCTGGGGCAGCCCGCAGAAGGCGACCGACATCATGAAGGCCGCCGGCAACAAGTGGTTCACGATGGCCTTCGTACTGGCCGACGGCAGCTGTAACCCCAAGTGGGACGGCAACCGCAGTCTCACCGGCGGCAACGACCAGTCCGTCATCAACAGCATCCGCGGCGCCGGCGGTGACATCATCCCGTCGTTCGGCGGCTGGGACGGCGACAAGCTCGGCGTCCGGTGCACGTCGGCCTCCGCGCTGGCCGGCGCGTACCAGAAGGTGATCAACGCCTTCGGGCTGAAGGCGATCGACATCGACATCGAGAACACCGAGTTCCAGAACAACACCGTCCAGCAGCGGGTCGTCGACGCGCTGAAGACGATCCGGGCGAACAACGCCGGGCTGAAGATCTACATCACCATGGGTACCGAGCAGGGCGGCCCGGACTCGTGGGGCAGCGGCCTGATCACCAAGGCGAAGAACTCCGGCTTCACCCCGGACGGCTGGGTGCTGATGCCGTTCGACTTCGGCGCGGGGTCGGGCAACATGGCGACGCTGACGCAGAAGGCGTCCGAAGGCCTGAAGGGCAAGCTCAAGACCGCGTACGGCTGGAGCGACGACACGGCGTACCGGCACATGGGCATCTCGTCGATGAACGGCAAGACCGACGACGGCGAAACCGTCCGGGTGTCGGACTACCAGGCGATGCTCAGCTACGCCCAGCAGCACCACCTGGCCCGCTTCACCTTCTGGGCCATCAACCGCGACCGCCAATGCAGCAGCGGCGGCGACGCCGGCTCCGACTGCAGCGGCATCTCCCAGAGCACCTACGCCTTCACCAAAATCGCCGCCCAATTCCACGGCTGACCCACAAGGCGCCCCGGCACCCTGCACCGGGGCGCCTTCACCGGCCTCTCGAGGCCTGCGGTTTCCGCTGGCGATCTGCGATCCTTGGCCGCGTGGAACTGGCAACTGAGCTGCTTGCGATGTTCTTCCGGGCAGACCCTGTGGGAATCAACTTCGAGACCAACACAGACGAGTACGAGCCCGAGGTTCGAACGGTCCTACCGCGCCTGCCCGATGCGTCGAACGCCATCGACGTGCAGCGAATCCTGCATGAGGAATTCTCTGCCTGGTTCGGCAGCAGCGCCGGTCCGGCTGAGCAATACGAGTCGCTGGCTCGGGACGTCTGGCAACTGTGGTCGCGCACCCAGGAAATCCAGGCGGATCGACTGTAGCCCCAACTCGTTCTACCGCGCCTTCCTCGCGTGGACGGGCAGCACGCCTGAAGCCGCCGG
This sequence comes from Kribbella sp. NPDC051718, assembly GCF_040681515.1. Taxonomy (NCBI): domain Bacteria; kingdom Bacillati; phylum Actinomycetota; class Actinomycetes; order Propionibacteriales; family Kribbellaceae; genus Kribbella; species Kribbella sp. NPDC051718. The sequence goes on from NZ_JBFAYZ010000001.1 coordinate 1,122,271, forward strand.
CCGGGACTCCGGTAGGCGGCTACTCCCACTCCCAGCGCAGGCCGACCAGGCCCGGCGGGATGTCCCTTTCGACCAGATGTGCGCCGTACGTCGATCCCACCCATACCTCGCGGAGTCCTTGATCGGGGGCGTCCTCGCGCCGTCTGCTGTACCGGAAACATCGGGCCGGTAGCGCTGCGGGATCGAACTGCACCTGGAGGAGGTAGTCGCCGGTTTCGGCAGGAAATGCGCGGTGGTAGTGGTTCGAGGTGATGCATGAGGGGAATCTGGTCTCGTACTCGATGGCCGCTGTCTCGCCGGTGTTCAGTACCCGGTCGAAGATCAGCTCGGCCACGACGAACTCCTCGTCAGGGTCGGAACGGGTCCGCCCGATGCGGCAGTTGCGGACCGGGTGGACGGTCGGCAGGCCGCTCCCGGCGTCGTCGTTGTGATAGACGAACACGCTGCGGGAGATCCTGTCGGCGGTGGCGCGCACGACCGCGCGGGTGACCAGCGAGACCACCTCCCGGTTCGGACCCAGTGAGAACAGGTCGTGCAGGCTGACCCGGTAGAGGTGGTTGTGCACAGGGGTGTCGACGGCCCGTAGCAGCCCCTCGAGGTTTTCGGCGCCCGACCACACGTCGGTCATCTCCATGGTGCCCGGTGGGTGGTCCAGCCAGCGCCCGCGCGGGCGGCGGGGGCCGAGCTGGGCGGTGAGCGCGTCGGGCGGCAGGCCCAGGATGCCTTCGAGTGCCGAGACGGCCAGAAGGGAGGCCGGGCGCTCGGGCCGGCTGCGCCCGCGGCGCCAGTAGGCCAGCGTGGTCTGGCTGACCATGATGTGCTGCGCCGCGAGCTGGTTCTGGATCTCTTCCAGCCGCAGGCCGCTGGACTCGATGGCCAGGTGCAACGCGGCGGAGAACGGCCCGGTTCGGAGCACGTGGGCCAGTTCCCGGCTGATGGTCTGCTCTCCCATGAGCAGAGTATGCCTCTCGAACCCTCAGTTACTGAGGGCTGACGCCGGCCGGCCGGCGCGCTGCGGACGCGCCGGCCGGCCAACTTGGTGTCAGGAGGCGGACAGCGTCACGTCGTCGACGACGAAGCTGGTCTGGAGGGACTGGTCCTCCACCCCGTTGAACTTCAGTGTCGCCGTCTGGCCGGCGAACTGCTTCACGTCGAGCACCTTCTCGACGTACCCGCTGGCCTGGTTCAGGTTCGAGTACGTCGCGAGCGTGGTGCCGCCGAGCGAGACGGTCAGCTTGTCGTACGCCACGTTCTCGGTCTCGTCAGTGTCGATGTGCAACCAGAATCGCAGCGTTACCGTCGGGCAGCCTGCGGGGACGGTTACCGACTGTGACGCGGAGTCGGTGTAGGTCTGGCCGTGACCGTTGAGCCACGCGTACCGACTGCCGCCGTGTGCGGGCTGGTCGGACCAGGTGCCGATCACGTTGGCAGTCGCGGTCCACGGCGTGCTGCCGCTCTCGAAGCCGGAGTTGCTGACGACCTGCGCCGCCGTGCAACCGCCGGAGTCACCGACGGTCCAGGTGAACGTCGTCTGCCCGGTCTTGCCGGCCGAGTCGGTGACGGTGACGGTCACGTTGGAGGTGCCCTGGGACGTCGGCGAGCCGGTGATCTTGCCCGTACTCGAGCCGATGGACAGTCCGGCGGGGAGCCCGGACGCGCTCCAGGTGTAGGGCGAACTGCCGCCGGTCGCCTGCAACTGGAGGTTCGCCGTGCCGCCGACCGGGGTGGACTGATTGCCCGGGTTCGTCACCGAGGGGCCGGCCGGAGTACCACCGCCGATGAAGGCGGTGTACAGCAGGACGTTCGGCGAGCCCGTCTTGATGCCGGACAGCTTGTCCTTGCTGCCGTTGTTGACCAGCGCGTCACGGACCTGTTGCGGGGTGGCGTTCGGGTTCGCGCCCAGGTACAGTGCCGCCGCGCCGGCGGTGTGGGGCGAGGCCATCGACGTACCGGTCATCGTCGCCGTGCCGGTGTTGCTGTTGTAGGCGGCGGAGACGATGTTCGTGCCGGGCGCCCAGATGTCCAGGCATGAACCGTAGTTGGAGTCGGTGTAGCGAGCATCCGAGCTGGTGCTGTTGCCGACTGTGATGGCCGCCGGCACCTTCTGCGGGCTGAAGTAGCACGCGTCGTCGGTCTTGTTCCCGGCCGCCTGGACGAACTGCATGCCGGAGGCAATGATCGCCTTGACCGCGTTGTCCATCGCGTCGCTGCTGCACCGGCCGCCGCAGCCGACGCTGTAGTTGACTACAGCAGGCTTGACGGCGTTGGCCTTGATCCAGTTCATGCCGGCCAGGATGTCGTCGTCGGCACCGTTGCCCTGACAGTTCAGGATGCGAACGGAAACAACGTTTGCTTTCTTGGCAACGCCGTATTTGGTGCCCACTGCGGTACCGGCGACATGGGTGCCGTGACCAGCGCAGTCGGTCGGGTCGTCGTCGTTGTCGACGAAGTCGATGCCCTGTTTGACCCGCCCGGTGAAGTCCTGGTGGTTCGCGTTGATCCCGGTGTCCAGGATGTAGACCGTGACACCCTGGCCGCCGTTGGCCGGATAGGTGAACGACTTGTCCAGCGGCAGGTCGCGCTGGTCGATCCGGTCGTCACCCCAGTTCGGAGGATTGGTCTGGGTGTCGGAGACGCTCTGCGTCTGGACCTGCTCGACCGCGGCGACGGACGGATCCGCGGCCAGCCGGCGCGCCTGGGCGTCGGTCATTCGGGCCGAGTAGCCGCCTACCACCTGGTCGTAGATGTAGCCGACGGAACCGCCGAACTTGCCGGCCAGGCCGTTCGCGCGGGTCCGCAGACCCGCCACGCTTGCCTTGCCCACGGGGGCGTCCTTCAACGTGACGATGTACTTGCCTGGTACCGCCGTTGAGGTGCCCGCGTTGCGGACGGGCCCCTCGGCGGCATGTGCGGCGGGCGCCGCCATGGTCAAGAAGCCGACCGTGACGGCTGTCGCGATCAGCACACGCGCTGTTCTCTTCCTCATGCCTGGTTCTCCTCTGACGGGCGGGTCTTGCCTGCCGAGGCTAAGGACGGTGGATCACCGGGCGATAGGTTCGCCAACACCTCCCGACCATCTGCTGTTTCAATACTGTTTTTTGACCTTCCTGAAGCGCGGATCAGCGGAACAACCTCATCTGGTGGTTGGCATTACTGGCTTGGAGAATGGGCGCGATATCGGCGAACGATCCGCTGCCCGACTGCTCCGCCAGACAGCTTCGGCATGGTCCGGAGCGTTGACAGTTGCCGAGGACACGGTTCTCGGCGTGGACGAACGCGGCGTCTGGATGGTCGGCCCGGATGACGTTCCAGGTGCCGGTGCGGTCTGGATCTGGCAGCGCCAGGGCTCCAGGCAGACTGGCAGGCGTCAGCGGTTGACGTAGGCCATGTGAGTGGGGTTGTAGCGGTCGCCGTGGACGCCGATGCGCTGGGCGAGGGAGTCGAGGTCGGCGCGCTCGTCGGCGGACAGGGCGACCTGGGTGGCGGTGGCGTTCTCCTGGATGCGGGTGGTGCGGCGGGTGCCGGGGATCGGGACGATCCATGGCTGCTGGGCCAGCAGCCATGCCAGGGCGATCTGCCCCGGGGTGACGTGCTTTGACGCGGCCAGGTCCTTCACGTGGTCCACCAGGGCTTGGTTCGCGGCGAGGTTGTCCTGGTCGAAGCGCGGGACGCGGTTGCGGATGTCGTCCTCGGCGAACGTGGCAGACGCGTCGACGGTGCCGGTGAGGAATCCCTTGCCGAGTGGGCTGAACGGAACGAACCCGATGCCCAGCTCCGCCAGGGTCGGCAGGACCTCGGCCTCGGGGTCGCGGGTCCACAGCGAGTATTCGCTCTGCACGGCGGTGACTGGGTGGACGGCGTGTGCTGCGCGGATGGTGGCGGCGGAGGCCTCGGAAAGGCCGAAGTGCATCACCTTGCCCTCGGCAATCAGTTCGCCGACGGTGCCGGCGACGTCCTCGATCGGGACGTCGGGGTCGACGCGGTGCTGGTAGAACAGGTCGATGACGTCGGTGCGTAGCCGCTTCAGGGACGCCTCGGCGACCCGGCGGATCTGCTCCGGTCGGCTGTTCAGTCCGACGCTCTTGCCGTCGCGGATGTCCCAGCCGAACTTGGTGGCGATCACGACCTGGCCACGGATCGACGAGAGTGCCTCGCCGACGAGTTCCTCGTTGACGTAGGGGCCGTACACCTCGGCGGTGTCGAAGAACGTGACGCCGTGGTCGACGGCGGAGCGCAGTACGGAGATCATGTCGTTGCGGTCGCCGGGGTTGGGCCCGTAGCTCTGGGACATGCCCATCGCGCCGAGCCCGATCGCAGAGACTTCCAGTCCTTGGCCGAGCGTCCTGCTGTGCATCGGGTCAGCCCTCCGTGGTGTGGGCACGGGCGTAGTCGTCGTCGGCGACGTGCTCGCGCCATGTGGTGGTTGTTGCGGGGGCGTCGGCGTTCTCGAGCAACGCGAGGTGCTCCATGAACCGGTCCGGCGTGGCTCCGTGCCAGTGCTCCTCGCCGGGTGGGGTGTAGATGGTCTGGCCGGGGGTGGCGCGGATCACGCCGCCGTCGCGGGTGCCGATCAGGGCGACGCCGTCGGTGATGTGCAGGGTCTGCCCGTTGGCGTGGGAGTGCCAGGCGGTGCGGGCTCCGGGCGCGAACCGTACGCGGGCGGCGACCATCCGCTGGCCGGGCTCCTGCGGGGCGGCGATCGGGTCGACCCACACGTCGCCGGTGAACTGCTCCGGCGGGTTCTTCACTGTCGAGGCCTGGGGAAGCTGCTTCATCGCTTCGTCTCCTTCGTTTCGGCTGCCTGCGACGCCGGCTCGTCGTCGAGCTCTCGCTTCGCGGTAGCAGCCAGGCTGGCCAGCAACTGCAGGCGCTCCTGGCTGGGCGAGCCGGGCTCGGCGGTGTAGATGAGGAACGACAGGCCGGGCTCGGCGGTCAGCTCCATGCCCTCGTAGGTCAAGGTGATCTCGCCGACGTCATGGTGGACGAACAGCTTGGTACCTGACCCGTGGCGGCGTACGTTGTGCGCGCCCCACCGGGTCCGGAACGCGTCGGATCGGGTGCAGAGCTCCCCGATCAGGTCGTGCAGCTGCTTGTCGCGGGGATCGCGGCCGGCCTCGGTGCGCAGGATCGACACCGTGATGTCGGCGGCGGCCTCCCAATCGGGGTAGAACGCCGTAGCCCGCGTGTCGAGGAAGCAGAACCGGGCCAGGTTGCCCTGCCCGGGCCCGTCGAAGACCTCGTCGTAGAACGCGCGGCCGAGGGCGTTGGTCGCGAGGATGTCCATCCGGCCGTTACGCACGAACGCCGGCCCGTGGTCGATGACGTCCAGCGCACGGGTCAGGCTCTCGCGGGCTACCCACGTTTTCGGCCTGCGCCTGCGCACCGGCTGGGCGGCGCCGCCCGCGACCCGGGCGAGGTCGAACAGGTGTTCGCGCTCGGCGTCGTCCAGCTGGAGTGCGCGCACGACGGATTCCAGGACGGCGTCGGAGACGCCGGCCAAATTGCCGCGCTCGATCTTGGCGTAGTACTCCGGGCTCACGTCCGCCAGCATCGCCACCTCGCTGCGCCGCAGTCCCGCCACCCGGCGTTGCCCGGAGACGGTCAGGCCGGCCTGCTCGGGGCTCAGGTTCGCCCGACGGGACATGAGGAACTCTCGTGCTTCGGTCCTGTTGTCCACGTCCTCAACGCTACGGCCTGAGGACGCCGCGAGGGATGCCCTGCCAGTACCTCCTTCATCCGGGACTCCCTACCCGCCCGAGGACGCGGTGTCATGGAACCACCAAACGCTCGGCGTCCAGGCGCGCCCCCGCCGAGAACGCGGCCCAGGGCCGCAAACCCCACTCTCAACGACTCCTTCCGGCAACACCCCGGGCGCCGAGACCGCCGCCGGAAACATGAAGAAGGAGAAACCCTTGACCGGCAAGACCAACAGCTCAGACGACCGAAACACCGGCTGGACCGGCGGGCAGAACGCCTTCGGCGACTTCGCCCCCGGGATGGTCCACTACACCGACAAGGTGCTGTTCGACCAGGTGTGGGAGCGCGACCTCCTGGCCAAGCGCGACCGCAGCCTCGTCACCGTGGCGGCCCTGACCGCCCTGGGCAAGACCGACCAACTGCAATTCCACCTCGACTTCGCCCGGCAGAACGGCGTCAGCGAGGACGAGCTGAAGGAAGCGATCCTGCACCTCGCCTTCTACACCGGATGGCCCAACGGCATGGACGCGATGACGGCGCTGAAGAACATCGTCGAGAAGGCGGACTGACATCGTGCACGGAGCCGTCATCCACGCTCCCGCGACGTCCGCTACGAGCAACGCCAGGACCCCGCAGATCGAACCGCCCACCGACGCCGTCATCCGGCTGGCCGCGAGCTGCGTGTGCGGATCGGACCTCTGGGACTACCGCGGCGCCGGGCACCGACAGCCATCGAAGGCGGACCGCGCGTCTGAAGGCTCCGCTCAGGATCTGGTGAATGTAGAGAATGCTCGACTCACTGAGCGGCCGGCAAACGTGTGGCTTGCACCGGTGGTCGCACTCATGTTGCTGCGGCGTTCGGTGCTGGACGTGGGGGCGCCCGTCGCAGTGGTCGCGACAGCGTCGCAGTTCTGAGTAGAACGAGTCCATGACGCGTGCATCGACGGCGCGACCTTCAGGTTACCGATGCTAGGAATGACGTGCTTACCGGTCTGGCTGCGGTAGTTCTTGCGCGTCTTGAAACCGAGCTTGGCATCCTTCAGGTGCTGCTCGATCAACTGCTGCACCGTGGCATCGGTCCGGGGATGCCTCTCGGCGCGAACCTGGGCGACGAACTCCGCTCTGACGCGTTCGACTTCCTTCTGCTGGTTCGGGCCAGCTGGAACGGTCTCGCGGAGCTACCGAGCGGGGTTGGTGACCGGGTCAATGCCCGCGTACACGCGAACCATGATCGACCCTGACCGCAGGAGCTCATCGTTGCCGGGCTGGCGCCTCTTCCGGCCGTCACGCTTCGCCATGTCGCACATGCTAGGACCGTGCCACGTGATCGGCTGAAGCACACAGCCCAGGTCGAGCGATACACGCTCTGACCTGGGCTTTCTTGCTGAGCCGCCTGTCGGAATCGAACCGACGACCTTCTCATTACGAGTGAGACGCTCTGCCGACTGAGCTAAGGCGGCGTGGCCCGGGGGCCGATGCAAGAGTGTAGCGGGATGGCGGGCTGATTCCGAATCGGATACCGGAACGCGGCGGGGGGTCGGAGACCTCGGCGGGGTGCAGGGGTGGAGGAGGGCGGGTCGGCTGGAGGTGGGCGAGGGCGGGGTGGTCGGCGGCGGAACCAAGGGCGGGAGAGTGGCGTCGAACGGGCCGGAGGGCGGCGTCGAAGGGGCGGGGAATTTGCGGGAATAGATGTTGTGGGAAATGCATTGACTTTGGTTGACGGGGTGGGTGAAACTAATGCCCGCAAGGACCAACTGACTAGGAGAAGCACTGTGACCGGCAAGCGGGAGTTCGGGAAGGCGTGGCGCCAAGGGCGCGATGTCATGCCTGCTTGCTTGCGATCCGTGCACCTGTACGCCGAAATCGAGCGGCTCTCGGGGAGCCTGAGCCCGGCGTGCGGCGGTCCACCTGACTGATCATCCAGCATCAGTCAGGAGCCGCCAGAGCCGGGAGAGTCCGGGCCCAGGCGGCTCTTTTGTTTTCACCATCAATGCGATGTGAATTGCGCTTCGTGCTGCCCGATTCTTGATAACTGGATATGCCAATTTGCAATAGCGAGCTGTAGGCCAGCGGCCAGGCCACCTCATTTGGGATGAGGGGATCGGGGGTTCGAGTCCCTCCAGCTCGACCGGGCGCCCGCAGGATGCTCAGCTACCGGCCGAGTGGGCGCCGAACCAAGGGACGACGGCGGCGATCGGGGGAGGCTCCGAACCGCGACCGTCGCCCACGCACGCGCCCTGCGCCGAAAATCCGAAAATCCGGCGCAGGGCCGGTGCACGCCCGTGGCTCAACCGGAGAGAGCACCTGCCTACGAAGCAGGGGGTTGCAGGTTCGAGTCCTGCCGGGCGTACCGACGCTGTGCCGCACCGAGAAAGCAGACCCGGCAACTACCTGTCGGGCACACTGGAGGAGAGGAGGAACCAAGCATGAGCGGTGTCATAGTGCTCAACGCCTCATATGAGCAGCTCCACGTCGTGTCGATCCAGCACGCCATCCGGATGCTCGTCCGGGAGGTCGCGGTCGTCGAGGAGGCGCACGACGGCGCCAGCATCGGCCCGTTCCCCTTCCCCCGCGTACTGCGACTGGTCCGGTACGTCGTGACCAAGTGGCGCTACGCGTCCGGCCGGCTGCAGTACACCCGGGTCGGCGTACTGAAGCGTGACAAGTACCGCTGTGCGTACTGCGGCCAAACCGGCGCCACCACGATGGACCACGTCGTACCGCGCTCCCGTGGCGGCCGTGGCGAGTGGCTGAACGCCGTCGCCGCGCACGCGCGCTGCAACGAGAAGAAGGGCTGCCGCACGCCCGAGGAAGCCGGTATGCCGCTGCTGTGGCAGCCGTGGATCCCCTCGCGTGCCGAGTTAGCACTCTGACGTAGTACCCACCGGGTATGGCGTCAGAGCCATGCCAGGTGGGTGACGGCATCCCACCCTCGGTTCTGACCCGAGGTCCCGCAGGTTCGAGTCCTGCTCTGGCAGCTTCAGCATGCCGTAAAACAAGAAGAGGAGTGGAGATGAACGTTCAGTACCCGGTTGAGCTGAGTGGGGCGAAGAGCTCCACTCTGATGTGGGCGCAGGAGCATGAGGTGGGCGCGCAGGCGCTGCAGCAGCTTCGGAACATCGCTGCGCTGCCGTGGGTGCATGGCGTCCGGGTGATGCCGGATGTGCACCTGGGCAAGGGCGCGACCGTCGGGTCGGTCATCGCGATGTACCAGGCGGTGTCGCCGGCTGCGGTCGGAGTCGATATCGGCTGTGGCATGGAGGGGGTGCTCACTTCACTGACGGCTGACGACCTGCCGGACGACCTGGCCGGCATCCGGTCGCGGATCGAGGCGGCGGTACCGGTCGGTTTCCGGGCGCACGAGTACCCGGTCAGTGTGCGCAAGCTCGGGCTGGATCGCGGGTGGGACCGGTTCTGGGGTTCGTTCAGCAGCCTGCACGACGGCGTACAGGACCGGGAGAAGAAGGCGCACCAGCAGATGGGTTCGCTGGGCGGTGGCAACCACTTCATCGAGGTCTGCCTGGACGACGACGACCGGGTCTGGCTGATGCTGCACTCGGGTTCGCGCAACATCGGCAAGGAGCTGGCGGAGCGGCACATGCGGATCGCGAAGGCGATGCCGCACAACGCCGACCTGCCGGACCGCGACCTGGCGGTCTTCCTGGCCGGTACGCCGGAAATGGATGCCTACCGTCAGGACCTCACCTGGGCGCAGGAGTACGCCTCGCGGAACCGGGCCGTGATGCTCGCCCTGGTGATGCAGGCCGTCCGGGAGTCGTTCGAGCAGGAGATCACCTTCGAGAAGCCGATCTCCTGCCACCACAACTACGTGGCGGAGGAGACGATCGACGACCTCGACCTGCTGGTCACCCGCAAGGGTGCGATCCGGGCCGGGCTGGGTGATCTCGGTCTGATCCCGGGGTCGATGGGGACCGGTTCGTACGTCGTCCGCGGGCTCGGCTCGGAGCAGTCGTTCTACTCGGCCTCGCACGGGGCAGGCCGGCGGATGAGCCGCAACGAGGCGAAGCGCCGCTACACGGTCGACGACCTGATAGCCCAGACCGCCGGAGTGGAGTCCCGAAAGGACGCCGGCGTACTGGACGAGCTGCCGGCGGCGTACAAGGACATCGAGTCGGTGATCGCGGCGCAGTCGGATCTGGTCGAGGTCGTCGCGCATCTCAAGCAGGTCATCTGCGTCAAGGGCTGAAGCCGGCCGCCGTGCTCAGGGGACACGGCGGCCGGGTCTACTGAAGGGTTGAACATGTCGCTTGCCAACGCGCTGGAAGCGGTGGTCCGAGACCTTCGGAACACCGGTGGGATCGAGTTGCGGATCTCGGACGAGCCGGCGACCAGCGATCCTGGGTACGAGTCGGTGCTGCTGCTGTCTGGTCGACGGAGCTGGACGGGGCTGCTCGCGCCGATCGCGTTGACGGACGACGAGCGGTTGGCCCACGTGGCCGACCAGATCCAGGAGTTCGTCTTCGAGGAGCTGGCACGCCTCGGGCTTCCGGTCACCTGGCCGGAGTGCCCGGAGCACCCGGCGTCCCATCCACTAACACCGGTACTGACCTCAGGCCTGCCGTCCTGGCAGTGCCCGAGGTCCGGCGACACGGTCGCCCCGATCGGCCAGCTCCACAGCTAGCCGGTGTGGCCGCCGCAGCACGAGTCGCCGTGGGGGCACGGCGGCCGGGCCGAGGTGAGGTCCGCCTGATGGCAAGGGCAGCGGTTTGCTAAACCGTCGATCGGTCATCGAGCCGGTTCGCGAGTTCGAATCTCGCCCTCACCGCGCAACAACAACTAGTCAGAGAGGAGGACCGGCTATGGCCGACCTCAGAAACAAGCGGAGGAAGATTCCTGGCGGTAGGACCGGTGCTCCGGTCCAGCAGGGTCATGCTCTGCGACGCGTGCACCTCGCCTGCGGGCATGTGCAGCGCGATCGGATCGCTCACGCGGGCGATCACGTGTGGTGTGAAACAGACTGCGCCGACTGGGTCCGAGTGGTCTCGGTGGAGGAGTAGTCGAGAATCTGTACGCCGGTCGGCTGCGACCGGCGTACAGGTATTCAGAGGAAGAGTTTGTCTGGGTTGAGCAGGTTGGCGGGGTCGAAGATCGCCTTCAGCTGGCGTTGCAGGACTAGGCCTACTGGGCCTAGTTCTTGGGCTAGCCAGCGGGACTTCAGTTTGCCGATGCCGTGTTCGCCGGTGATGGTTCCGCCGAGGGACAGGCCTAGGTTCATGACGGCACCGAAGGCTTCCAGGGCGCGAGCCTCGGCGGCCGGGTCGTCGCGGTCGAACACGACCGTCGGGTGCATGTTGCCGTCGCCTACGTGCCCAGGGCAACAAATCAGTACGTCGTACTTCGTACCGATCTCCGCGATCCCCTGCAGCAACGCGACCAGCTTGCTGCGGGGTACCGCGACGTCGTCGATCAGCGTCGCGCCGAGCGGCTCCAGCGCGGGATTCACCAATCTGCGGGCCTCCAGCAACATCTTGGACTCCTCCGCGTCGGAGGCCTCCGCCACCTCGACAGCCCCGTACTCCGTACAGATCCGCGCGATCGCCGCCACGTCCTCCGCCGCCCGCGGACCCCGATCCGACTGCGCGATCAGCAGCGAACCCACGTCAGCCGGCAGCCCCATGTCGCGGTAGTTCTGGATCGCCCGCGCCGTCGGCCCGTCGAGGAACTCGAGCAGCGACGGCCGCAACCCCGAGGCCATCACGGCAGCAGCCGCGGCGATTCCCGCTTCGATCGACAGGAAGGTCGCGGCTGCGGTCAACGCCGCCTCGGGCTCAGGCCGGAGCGCAAGCGTCGCCTCGGTGACCACGCCGAGCGTCCCCTCCGATCCGACGATCAACGAGGTCAGGTCGTAGCCGGCCACCCCCTTCGCCGTCCGCCGACCGGTACGCACCACCTCGCCCGATGCGAGCACTACCTCGAGACCTCGCACGAAGTCGCCGGTCACGCCGTACTTCACGCAGCACAGCCCGCCCGCGTTGGTCGCGATGTTGCCACCGATCGTGGACATCTCCCACGATGACGGGTCCGGCGGATAGAACAACCCCTGTGCCAGCACGGCCCGCGACAGCTCGGCGTTGACGACTCCGGGCTGGACGACGGCGATCTGGTCCTCGGCCGAGATCTCCAGGATGCGGTTCAGGCGCGACGTCGACAGCAACAGGCAGCCGTCGAGCGCGTTGGCAGCACCTGAGAGACCGGTCCGCGCGCCCTGCGGTACCACCGGTACGCCGTACTCCCCCGCTGCCCGGAGTACCTCCTGCACCTCCGCGGTCGACGAAGGCCGCACCAACACGGCGGGGATCCCGGCCTCGCAGAAGGTCGCGTGGTCATTGCGATGGCTGTCCAGTACGTCGGGGTCGGTGACGACCGCCTTCTCCCCCAGCGCGGCGCGCAGTCGCCCGATCAGCAAGTCAGTGCTCATTCCTCATCCTGTTCAGCCAGCAGTCGCAGGATCAATTCGGCCCGGCGCACTCGTTCGCGCCCGAGCGCCTCGGCCGTCGCGGCCAGGTGGGCGCCGACCGGGTAGATGTTCGGCGCGTTCCGCAGACCCATCTTCAAGTAGACCGGCGCCGCCACCCGCACCACATCCGGTACGTCGTAGAAGCGCACATGCCCGCCCTGATCGTCGGGGACTTCGATGTACATGTCGATCGGCACTGTCGTCACTGCGCGGATCTCCGCGAGCACGTTGATCGGGAGGTCGGTGGACACATTCAGGCTGGTCGCGCCGAGCCGTTCGTAGAGCGCGGCGGTCGGTGCGTTGGGCAACGGCATCAGCACCGAGGTCTTCAGCACGAGGTCCGCCGGCAGCTCGCCTTCTTTCTTCAGCAGGCCGAGCAGTTCGAGTACGCCGATGTCGCCGACCAGCAGGCTCCGTACACCCAGCTCAACCGCACGGTAGGCATCACACAGCGATGCAGCGACCATCTCGTTGCCTCTAGCAACTCCACCGACAGCAGCCGAGACCTTCGCCTGCCCACCCGTGTCCCAGGCACCTCGCGGGCCGAGGAAGAGACAGACCTCGACATCGTGATCGGCGCCCAGGGCAAGCATTTCGTCGATCTCGCCGTCGGTCAGCATCATCACGCCACTGCCTTGCGAGACGCGATGCACCGTCACGCCGCGCGCGGCGGCCTCGTCGAGGACGGTCCGCATCACGGCCGGCCCTTCGCAGCTCGGAATCTCGACCTTGTACTGCGCTCCGTCGGCGAACCGGCCTTTGGAGGTGAAGTCCTGGGCCGGGGTGATCAAGCCGCGCTCGGCGAGCAACAGGCGGGCCTCGCGCAGGTTCATGCCTCTCCCCAGCCCATGATTCTCCTCCAGTTCATGACTCGCCCCAGCTGGTCAGCTCGCCCGTGGGGCCAGTGAGCTCTCGTGCGGTGCCGGTGATCTCGAGGTCGAACCGGTCGCCGACCTCGGCCAGCAGCGCCGGCGTCACCATCAACTCGTTCGGTCTCAACGTGTCGGCGATCCGCGCCAGGCGCAGCTCGGACCAGTCGCGCCGGCCGCTCATCGTCACTGCGCCCAGGATCGCGGCTGCGTCGTCCTCCAGCACCATCGGCAGCCGGGATCTTCTTGCTCCGCCCGCGCCGGAGGTGAGTGCGTTGACGTAACTGGCCCGCAGGTCGATCTGTTCGAGCATCCTGGCGGGGATGACATCTGCGAGGCCGAGTCCGGAGGCGTTTCCGTGGGAGGCCTCTGATAGGCGGTGCACGCTCACGGCGGCGATCGACGGGGACTCGAACTCGGGGATGCCGTAGACCCAGCAGCGGCCGAGGACGTTGGTGTCCATGCCGGTGCCTGATTTGTCCTTGCCCATCTCGTCGACCACGAGGACGTCGAGGTCGTCGAACGGGAGTCGGGCCAGCAGGCTGCCGGCTCGTTGCAGGAGTGCGTTCTCTGCTGCTCCAGCGATGCCGTCGGGGGTGACCAGCTCGACGGAGGCTGTCTTCTCGTAAGCGTTCTCGATGATCGCGAGGCCGCCGAGGATCTTGCCGGCGGCGATGACCGTGCGGGCGGCTTGTTCGATGGAGGAGCCGAGGAGTGGGATGCCACCGGCGTGCAGGGCGGCGGCGCCTTGGTGGTTGCCGAGTCCGATCGCGAGGATCTTGCCCAGGCCGCTCTCGACGGGACCGTGGAAGTCGGTGTGCGGCTTCACCCTGTTGATGAGTAGGACGCCGTCGGCTTTGGCGGCCAGGGCGTCGTGGTGTACCGGCGTACCGTCCGGCAAGTTGCCCAGGACAACCGTCTCCATGGTCGCCTCGATCGGGCAGCCGATGGATTCCTCGGTGACGCCCAACCCTGCCAGCATCTCCCGCTGACCATCAGCCGTTGCGCCACCGTGCGAACCCATCGCCGGTACTACGAACGGCTCGGCACCCCTCGCCCGCAACCAGTCGACAGCCGCTCGTACGACGGTCACCAGGTCGTGGATCCCCCGACTCCCCGCTGTCACCGCGATCCGGTCCCCGGGGTGGATCGCGGTGGCCAGCGGTTCGAGCGCCCGTTGCGCGGCGGCATACGGATCGTCCTCCGTCGGTACGTCATGCAGCAGTCGGCGGATGGGCGTGACCTGCGGCAGGGTGCCAGTCGGTCGCAGGCCGCGGACGGCTTCGAACGGCCCCCACCCCTGATCTGTAGGCATTAGTGGCTCTGGCGGGCTACGGCTGAGCCGGTGCGGCCTACTAGGAAGTCTAGGTCGCAGCCTTCGTTTGCCTGGGTTACGTGGTTTACGTAGAGGCGGGCCCAGCCTCGGTCTGCCGGCTTGGTGGGGGGTGGGGCGGATTCCCAGGCGGCTCGGCGTTTGGCTAGTTCTTCGTCGGGGACGTCCAGGTGGAGGGTGCGGGCGGGGACGTCCAGCTCGATCCAGTCGCCGGTTTGGACCAGCGCTAGCGGGCCGCCTACTGCTGCTTCGGGGGCTACGTGGAGGACCACCGTGCCGTACGCCGTGCCGCTCATGCGGGCGTCCGAGATGCGGACCATGTCGTCCACTCCTTGTTCGGCCAGCTTGCGAGGGATGGTCATGTTGCCTACCTCGGGCATGCCGGGATAGCCGCGCGGGCCGGCGTTCTGGAGGACCAGGACGGTGTCGGCGTCGACGTCCAGATCGGGGTCGTCGACGGCCAGGTCGTACTCCTCGATGCTGCTGAAGACGAGCGCTTTACCGCGGTGCTGCAACAGTCTCTCGGAGGCTGCGGACTGCTTGACGACGGCACCATCGGGGGCCAGATTTCCTTTGAGTACAGCGGTTCCGGCGCCGCTGCCCAGCGGGTTGCCGACGGCTCGGATCACCTGGGTGTCGACGGTCCGCTCGGTGTTCGCGACGTTTTCGCCGATCGTCTTGCCGGTGACGGTGATCGCGTCGGCCTTCAGGAGCGGGAGGATTTCGCGCAGGACGGCGGGCAGGCCGCCGGCGTAGTAGAAGTCCTCCATCAGGTACTTGCCGGACGGCTGCAGATCGACCAGCCACGGTACGCCGCGAGCCCACTCGTCCATGTCGTCGAGGGTGAGGTCGACGCCGACCCGGCCGGCGATCGCGAGCAGGTGGATCACCGCGTTGGTCGAACCACCGATCGCCGCATTGGCCCGTACCGCGTTCGCGAACGCGTCGCGGGTCAGGATGTCGCTCGGCTTGAGGTCTTCCTCGACCATCTGCACGATCCGTTGGCCGGCCTGCTGGGCGATCGCGTACCGGCGGGAGTCGACGGCCGGGATGGCGGCCGAGCCGGTGAGCTGGAGGCCGAGCGCTTCGGCCATACAGGCCATCGTGGACGCCGTACCCATCGTCATGCAGTGGCCGTTGCTGCGCGACATCCCGGATTCGGCGGCGGCGTAGTCCTCCTGCGTCATCCGGCCGGCATTGACGTCCTGGGTGAAGCGCCAGACCGCAGTACCGGAGCCGATGTCGCAACCGCGGAACTTGCCGTTCAGCATCGGGCCGCCGGTCACCACCAGAGTCGGCAGGTCGACGGAGGCCGCGCCCATGATCGAGCCCGGCGTGGTCTTGTCGCAGCCGGTCAACAGGACGGCGCCGTCGATCGGGTTGCCCCGCAGGGATTCCTCGACATCCATGCTGAGCAGGTTGCGGAACAGCATCGCGGTCGGCCGCAACATCGTCTCGCCCAGCGACATCACCGGAAACTCAAGTGGGAACCCGCCCGCCTGCCAAACACCGCGCTTGACCGACTCCGCCAGCCTGCGCAGATGCGCATTACAAGGCGTCAGCTCGGACCAGGTGTTGCAGATCCCGATGACCGGCCGGCCGTCGAACACCTCGTCGGAGAACCCCTGAGCCCGCATCCACGACCGGTGGATGAACCCGTTGCGATCCTTCTCCCCGAACCAGTGATCGAAGCTCCGGCGTCCGGTCCCGCCGCCTGCGGCGGCGGGAGAAGGTGGGGTGGACGCACCGGCGGAGCTGGGTGGGGCGCCGTCTGGGCGGCCGGTCTTCTCCGGGGTTGGGTCGCCGGTGGCGGGTGGGAGGGTGGAGTCGCTCAAGGGGAACCTCCGCGGTTGTCGGAGTGCGGGGTGGTTAGCGGGGTACGTCGGCGGTGGTGATGGTGCCGTTGACGCGGCGCGGGATGCCGGCGGGGTTGGTGTTGCGCAGTACCTCCGGGAGGACGGCGTCGGGGGTGTCCTGGTAGGTGACGGGACGCTGGAAACGGCGGGCGGCCGTGACACCGACGCTGGTGTGGATGGAGCCGACGGTGGAGGGGAACGGACCGCCGTGGTGTTGGGCCCAGGAGACGGCGACACCTGTCGGCCAGCCGTTCCAGAGGACTCGGCCGGCTCGCGCGGTAAGGAGCGGGAGCAAGGCGCGGGCCAGGTCGATGTCGGCTTCTTCGGCGTGGACGGTGGCGGTGAGGTTGCCTTCGAAGGCTTCTACCGCGGCGGTGAGTTCTTCTGGGGACGAGTACTCGACGACGATGGAGACGGGGCCGAAGCACTCCTCGAGGATTTCTTCGCGGCGTTCGAGCAGTTCGGCGACCGTCGTACCGAGCAGGGTGGCGGGACCGTCACTGAGCACGCGGAGGCCGTCTACCTTGCGGAGGCGGTCCAGGCCGGAGGAGAAGCCGGAGGCGATTCTGTCGTTGAGCATCGGGGCTTCGGCGACGCCGCCGGTCGCCTCGATCAACTTGTCTGAGAGGCCGTGTCCGGCCGGCAGGAAGAGCAGGCCGGGCTTGGTACAGAGCTGCCCGACACCGAGGGTGAACGACCCGACGTAACCCGTGGCGATTTCGTTGCCTCGGGCATCGACAGCCGCCTGGGTGACGAAGACCGGGTTGAGGCTGCCGAGCTCGCCGTAGAACGGGATCGGCTCGGGCCGCGTCACTGCGATCTCGTGCAACGCCTTGCCCGCCGGCACCGACCCGGTGAACCCGGCTGCGGTGATCCGCGGATCCTTCAAAGCGGTCACGCCGACGTCGTACCCCTGGATCAACCCCAGCGTGCCAGCTGGCGCACCAGCGGCACGCAGTGCCTCGATCATCACCTCAGCCGTCCGCACCGACAGATCCGGATGCCCCGGATGAGCCTTGACGACGACCGGGCACCCAGCCGCGAGCGCCGACGCGGTGTCACCGCCGCAAACACTGAACGCAAAGGGGAAGTTACTGGCGGCGAACACCAGTACCGGTCCGAGCGGCACGAGCACGCGCCGCAGGTCAGGGCGCGGTACCGGCTTGGCCTGCGGGTCGGCCGTGTCGATGATGATCTCGAGCAGCGACCCCTCGGCCAGCGCGTCGGCGAACATCCGCAACTGACCGCTACTCCGTGCAACCTCACCCCGCAACCGGGCCTCGGGCAGCGACGACTCGCGCATCGCGATCGGTACCAGCTCGTCCGCGGCGGCATCGAGCGCATCGGCGACCGCCCGGATCCAGCCGGCTCGTACTCCGGGCTCCGAGGCGGCCAGCGGACCGGCTGCGGCAGCCGCGTCGCTGAGTGCCTGGTCGAGTTCAGCGGGAGTGGTGTCGGGGGTCATCGGGTCTCCTCCAGAGTCTGCGCTGCCAGGAAGGCGAATGGTTCCCGGCCGACTGCCACCGTATTCGTCAGCGTGCCGACCTCGCTGATCGAGATCACCACCTGGTCGCCGGCCCGCAGCGCGAAGTCCAGTTCCGGCACGATCCCGGTACCGGTCGCCAGGATCACGCCGTCGGGGAACTCGTTGGCGGCGAACAGTACGTCGATCAGATCCGTCAGCTCACGGACGAGCTGTTTCGTCGACGTCGTACCGGTGAAGACGTCGGCGCCGTCGCGGCGGATCACGAGCTCGATGGTCAGGTTCTTGGGGTCCGCGACCTCCCAGGCCGGGCGGATCCCGGTCGCCAGCGCGCAGCCGCCGGCGAACACCTTCGCCTGCGGGATGTAGAGCGGGTTCTCGCCCTCGATCGAGCGGGAGGACACGTCGTTGCAGACGGTGAACCCGACGATCTCGCCGCGGCTGTTCGCGACGATCGCGAGCTCGGGCTCCGGTACGTCGTGACCGGAGTCGGCGCGGATGCCGATCTGCTCGCCGTCGGTGACGAGCCGCCAGGCGGGCGACTTGGGGAAGAGCTCGGGGCGCGGCGCGGAGTACACGCGGTCGTACACGGACTGCTCGGTGCTCTCCTCCATCCGCGCGCCGCGGGATCGCTCGTACGTGACGCCGGCGCACCAGACCTCGCCGCGCCCGTCGAGCGGCGGCAGCAGGGTCACGTCAGCCACCGGTACGCCGTCCTCGCGGTAATCCGTCGCCGAGCGGAACTCCTCCGCGCTCAGGCGCAGGAGCTCCGCCATCGTGGCGACCCCGCGAACCGGTGCCACCGTGTCACCAGTTCGGACTCCGGCTCGCGGCCTTTGTCCCGGGAGCAGGTACCGGACCAAATGCATTTGGTTCCACCTTTCGAGCTTGTGGTCACATCGAGGTGCCGAGGAGGCCGCGGGTGATCTGGAAGCCGACGTTTCCGGACGCAACCGCCTTAGGTACTTGCTGTCTGCTCGCTACTGCGGCCAGGGTCTCGAGTGCTACGGCTGCCTGTTCGCTCGCGTTGCCTGAGGCGACTGCGTCGAGGTCGTCGCCGTACTGCGCGACTGTCTCGGGGTCGCTGCTGAACTCGATGACGGGAACGAAACGCTGGGCCGACAGGGTGCCGCCGGCGACGTGGGCGAGTACTTGCTGGACACCGCCGGCGCCGAAGCCGGTGACGGTCTCCATCCAGTCGGTGCCGGGCATCCGCATCACGTGCCAGCCCTTCGCGGTGAAGCGCTGGCCGTGGGCGATCGTCGGGCCGACTGGGGTGGTTGTGCCGAAGGCGGCGTACCGGAATCGGTCGTCGTTGAGGAGTGCGCCTCGCGAAGACAGGACCACTGAACCGCCTGCGTTGACGATCTCGCGGCCGGTCAGTGCGAGTGCCTCTGCCGTTTCGGTGGTCAACGGTCCGCGAGCTTCGAGGGCGATGGTCAGCTCACCGAGCGTGCTCTGGACTTCCTCTGGAGCTGGGAGGTTGAAGCCGCCGAACCAGTCGCGGACGCGTCCGGTGACGGCATCGAGACCGCCGTCTGCCTGGATGCTCGCCCAGCCGAAACGCGACGGGTCGGCGCCGGCTTCGACCAGTCGCGACCGGAAGTAGTCGTTATGCGTCTTCTCGCAGCCGTGCTCGAGCAGCAACGCCATCCTGGTGTTCGGGTGGAGCAGATATCCCAGCATCGTCCGGGCGAACGTCTCTTCAGACGCGCCACCGCTGGATCCACACCCCTCGGTATGCGGCAACGCCACCATCCGAGTCACCGCATCCCCAGCCCACCGCTCTTGTTCCCCTTGAGCAGCCAGCCGCAAAGCAATCTGCCCCGAACACAAACTCGTCGGAAGAATCAGCCCAACAGCCTCAGGCACCACCCGCCCATCAACCCGCAACAACCGAAGTTCATTGAACTCAGTTGCTGGTCCGGCGGCGGTGGCGATCGGCGTGCCGACTAGAGGTGCGTCTCGGTCTTCGGTGGGGAGGGCTGTCAGGGGGATGGTGGTGCGGCCGTCTGTGGTGATGGAGATGCCGGGGCGGGGGGCGGTTTGGCGCCAGTTGCGCCAGATGGAGACCTGGCTGTGGCCTGCTCGCTCGCCGGCGCTCGGTTGGCCGGAGGCTACCTGGACGGTCAGGGCGAAGGTTTCCTCGGTCAAGGTTTCCATCGGGGTGCCGGTCAGGTAGCGGCCGGCGTCTACGTCCATTTCGGCGTGCAGGAGGTCGTACCGGGTTGTGGTGGTGACGAACTTGATGGTGGGGACGAAGGGGAAGTTGGTGATCGAGCCGTTGCCGGTGGTGAAGAAGATCAGATTGCAGCCGCTGGCGACCTGGCCGGCGACGGATTCGAGGTCGTTGCCGGGGCTGTCCATGAAGACGAAACCGTGGCCGGGCATCCGTTCGGCGTAGTCGATGACGTGGTCGAGGCGGACGTCGCGATCCAGTTTGCGGGCGGCGCCGACCGACTTGAGGACGATGTTGTAGAGCCCGCGGTAGACGTTGCCACCGGACGGATTGCCTTCGGCGGTATGGCCGTGCCAGCCGACGCGCTCCTTGAACGACTGAACGGTTTTGAGGAACCGCCTGGCCGTCGGCAGGTCTCTGACGTTCTTCAGGACGTAGCCCTCGGCGCCGATCAACTCGTCGGTCTCAGCCAGTACGGCGATGCCGCCATGCCTGATCACCTCGCGCGCGACCGCCCCCGACAACGGATTCGCACTGACACCCGAGAAGGCGTCCGACCCGCCACACTGCAACCCGATCCACAGATCCGCGAGCGGTACCTCCTGCCTTTCCTGTGCAGCGACGATGGGCAACCAGGGCTCAACCAGTCGACCCGCAGCGGTGAGATCCGCTTCGAAGCCGGCTCGCCTGGTGAAGTACGCATGCGGCACCCGGATCGCCGGATAGCCCCGCTCGGCCATGAAGTCCTTGATCGCCTGCCCGGAGACGAGTTCGCCCTCGGTGTCGACGATCAGCACCGCGCCGACGTTGGGGTTCAGCGCGAACCCTGCCAACGTGGCCAGCAGGAACGCCAGGTTGTTCGGCGTACCTTCCTCGCCGCCTTCGGTATGAGCGACCGGTACGACGAAGCCGTCGCCGAACCGTCGAGCCAGCTCGGTGACGAATCCGCTGCTGCGTGAACTCGTCGCCATCAGTACTACGTGATTGCGCGTACCCGCCGGCCCCTGCTCCCGGGGATAGCCGAGGAAGGTGCCGGGTTGCTCGACCGACGTGACCTGGCGGCCGAGGTTGAGGGCCGACTCGTCGAGTTCGTACGGGTCGAGCGGCTCGTTCTTGGCGCTGGGCTCACTCGGGAGGCCTTCGACTCCTCGCGCGGCCACGGCGGCGAGGCTGGTCGGCGTACAGACGTAGTCACCGATCTCCAGGTCGCGGAGGGCTCGGGCGAAGGGGGTGTGCCAGGAGAGCAGCGGCTCGCCGGTGGCGACCGGGCGGGCGACGAAGCGGTGGCCTTCGAGCACGGTGTGCGGCAGCGTCACCGGCGTACCGGCGAAGTCGACGACGGTACCGGCCTCGAGGCGGCGCGAGGAGATGGCGACGTTGTCGCCCGGCTCGGGCAGTACGCCGATCTCGTCGAACCTGAGCATCGTTTCCGCCTCCGGCTGGCTGGTCGAGCTGGAATCGTGCATGATGCATGATTACCAGTGCCACCCTGCCGAACTCCGCAGGCCGGGTCAAGGGCACGACCAGTCCCTGGAGAAGGGAACCCGATGGAGACGGTGGAGCCGCAGGATCGGCGGCTGTTGCGGCGGCAGATGCTGGCCGACGACGTCTACGAGGCGATCAAGACGATGCTGATGGACCACGCGATCCGGCCGGGCGCGCGGATCTCGATCGATGGTCTGGCGCGGGACTTCCAGGTGTCATCCACGCCGGTCCGCGAGGCGTTGGCGCGGCTCGAGTCGGAGGGGCTGGCGGACAAGGAACCACTGAAGGGCTACCGGGCTACTCCCCTGCTGTCGCTGGAAGAGTTCGATGACCTGTACCGCTTCCGCCTGCTGCTCGAGCCGTGGGCAGCACGGCGGGCGGCCGAGCTCATCGACGACGCGGGCCGCGATCTGCTGACGGCGGAGCTCGCGACCGCGGTCGAACCGACGTCAGTCGACTACGCCGGGTACAAGTCGCTCACCGCGCACGACAACCGGTTCCATACGCTGATCACCGGACTGTCAGGCAGCGAGCAGGTCCGCCTCGCCTTCCAGCGGACCCACTGCCACCTGCATATCTTCCGCCTGCACTACGACCGCGACACCGGCCCCGAAGTCCTGGTCGAACACCGCCAGATCGTCGAAGCCATCCTCTCCGGCAACCCCACCGCCGCCGAGGCCGCAATGACCAAGCACCTCGACAACTCGATGTCCGTCCGCCTCCGCAAGGTCTACGAACAGTAGGTTGCGGCGATGGGTTCGGTTGAGCGATACGCGAGCCCGCCTACTGGCGGTTGACTGGATGGGTTCCCTGGTGGTCTACGTGGAACTTCAGGCCGTGGCGGGTGGTCCATTCGAGGGTGGTGTCGTTGAGGCGTGTGTAAGCCCAATGGCCATGGGTCTTGACCCGATGGCTGTAGCGCCGTAACGGGGCGAGGTTGGTGATGGTGGTCTGACCTGGTGGGCCGGTGTCGGTGAAGTCGTACGGCTGGATGTGATCGAGGTCAGTGCTGTTGGTGGTCTCGGCCGACCCGTACGGGAACTGCTCGACGGGGTGGATGAGCTTGAGATGTTCACGGAGCTCTCGCGGGACCTCGTAGGCGTTGGTGTTGAGCTTCTTCTCCAGGTCGATCACCGGCTTCACCACGATCTGGCCGTGGCCGAGCAACTCCTCCAGCCGGGCCGCGAAGACAGGCCCGAACCGCTCGACGCGGGCGACACCGCCCCCATCCAGCAGGGTGCGGTCGGTGATGTGCAGGTACATGGTGGTCGCCGCCGGGCGGTACCCAGTCGCGCCGATTCCGGTGCTGTAGGCCTCGCGGCGGATCGCGGCCAGCTTCAAGCGGAGCCCCTGGAGCGCAGTCCCATCCATTACCGGACCAGCCGTTCCCGCCGACTCGGTGTCAGTTGGCTCGGTGTCAGTTGCACCGCCTGACTCGCTCGCCGCTGAGGCATCGGGTGGGTCGTCGTTCATCGGGTCACTGGGAGGCTGCGGATTCCGGCCAGCCTCGTCATCCTGGCCCGGTTCATCAACGGCAAACCATGAGTCGCCGGCCGGATCCGGCTCGGGCCAGGCCTCAGCGGAAGCGTCGGCGGCCGGGCTGGTGGCGTCTGCGGTGGCAGCGGTGGAACTGTCTGCAGTGGCCGGGGCGGTTGTGGTGAGGTGATGGGTGATGGTGAGGAGTTCGTGGGTGAGGGCGGGGTCGCTGATCACTTCGACGGCTCGGGCCATGCGTTCGGAGAGGGTGCCGGTGTCACCCAACTCGGCCAGGACGTCCGCGATCTGGCGCAGGGTTGCCTTGAGACGGATCACGGCGCCGGTCGCAGCACGGATGTGGAGGCTGGTAGTGCCGTGCTCGTCGGGGAGGCCGGCCCACACACCGCGCTCCCTGGCCCTCTGGTCGGCCGCGGCGCGAGCACCTTCGGGGTCGGCCTGACAGACGGCTGCCTTCACGATGTTCGCAAGTTTGACGTGGGGTGACGGTGTTGATGATCGGAGCCACTCGGCGGTCGACGATCGCGGCGGCCTCGACCGACAGGGTCAGGCAGGCGGTAGCGACGGTGCACGCCTTCCACGGTTCCGCGTTCAGGGACTCGACCTGCGCCCACAGGAAGGGCAGTCGATAGCGCAACGCAAGGGCCTGGCCGATCAGGTTCGCGGCAGAGCCTGCCGAGCGACCGATCGCCGCACCGAACTCCGCGACTGCGAACTCTGCAACCGCCGGACACCCAGCACCGCCGTAGACATGACCGCGTTCGCCGCCGGGCAGTGAGACATGGTCGGGGACCGTGGCCGGGTCGGGAAACAGATCGGCGAAATGCTGGGCGAGGCGAAGAATCTCGAGATCGGCACGGGTTCGCAGGTCGTGCATGGACGCGAGCGAGGTCAGCGCCTCGGTCGCATCCATCTTGGCGATCTCCGTATCGAACATATCTTCGACTATAACGCTCAGTAGGCGGCGCCGCCAAATCGTTGATCGACCGAATTCCTCTTGCCGGCAAGGGATCCTGGCAGAACAGGGCGCGGTGGAGTAGAGACTCCACCGCGCCCTGTGACGTTCCGCAATCGGCCGCGGGACTATCTGGTAGGGGTGATCACCAAGGCGTCTCCGACGGGACGTTCGCCGGTGGCGTCGGAGGGGGTGTTCAGGACCTTGCCGTTGGCAACCATTGTGGTGGAGCCGCCGCCGTCTAGGTTGATGGCGGATTGCAGGGCGAAGGACTTGGCTACGGCGGCTGCTTCGGCGATGCCCAGGCCGAGGCTGTCGACGTTGCGGCCGTCGGCGGTGATGAGGACCGTGCGGCCTTGGGCGTCGACGCCGGCGATCGTGCGGGGGTTTCGCTTGTGGACCCAGCCGTAGTAGAAGTTCGGGTTGTCGGCGGGGGCCATGCCGTCGGCCTTCGGGGTCGCGTTGATGCGGCCGTCGTGGATCAGTTCGGGGCCACCGTTGACGATTGTCGTGCGGGGTGAGAGCCGGACGTCGTGGCCGCGGAGGTCGGTGAGAGATGCCTTGATTTCAAGGCGTTTGCCGACCTTGGCGGCAGCCAGGAGAGCGGCGACCTGGGTGCCGGTGGCCTGGATGGTGCGGCCGCCTTCGGGGATCGCACCACCGCGGGTGGTCGGGCGGATCGCGGTGGCGGTGCCGCGGCGGTCGAGGATCACCTCCGCGCCGGGGCCGCTCGGGGTGAGAGCCGCGTAGGTCGAGTCGAAGGCGATCAACTCGTCGGGGTCGGTACAGGTCACGTCGTGGAGGGGCCCGGAGGTCGGCAGGTCGTCGGCCGTACCACCGCAGTTGCGGATCAGACCCGGGATGCGGTTCAGGCCGTCCAGCGGGAGCGGGCGGCCGGCGCCTCGCACTTCACCGTGCCAACGAAAGCGCTCGACCGCAGTACCGCGAGCGTTGTCCGAGATCACCAAGGCTGGACGGCCGGCGGTCGGTTCGCTGACCAGACGGCCGTCGTAGACCGCGACGCCGGCCGGGTCGCCGGGAGCGCCCGCCTTCGGGTCGAGGACGAAGAAGCCGGCGTTGATCGCGGCCGTCGCGCCGGTGAGCGCGGCGAGTGTGGTGGTGGTTTCGCGCGCTTCGAGGTCGAGCCCGTACGACGCGTCGAGGCCGCCGCGGAACTTCTTCGGGTCGATCGTCAGCACCTGGACGTGCCAAGGCCCGGTCGAACCACTGACGTCGTCGGGCTCGCCGTCCCAGCCGGTGTAGATGCTTGAACCGCCGAATCCGGCCGCGATGACCTTCGCTCGCAGGGCGTCGGCCTCAGCCTTGGTCGGGAACGAGCCGAGGCGGACGCGGTAGCCGAGGGAGCCACCGCCGGCATCCGCGAGCTTGGGAGTTGGGACGTCTTCCACGCGGGGATCGAGGCCGGCCGTGCGGAGTCTGGCCGCGGCGGTGTCGGCGGCCGCGCGATCCGAGAGGGCGGTGGCCGGCGCGTCTGGGTCGGGCGAACTGGAGGGGATCGCCACCTCGACGGTCCAGAAGGATGACGCTCCAGCTTGGCCGCGCACGATCGTCGTCAGGGTGACGCCGGGTTGCAGGGTCCGGCTCTCGCGGGTCTCGGCGAGCGTCGCCGGGCCGAGCGGCAGGGCCGCAGAGGCGCGGGTGGCGGAGGCCTGGGACGGGACGAGTGCCGAGTCACCCGATGGTTGGGCGGCCGCAGTACCGGCCAGGGCGGACGCGGCGACCAGAGAAGCCGCGACCGCCAGCGTCGCAGTACGGGAGGGCAATGCTGGGCGGGAGGTCATAGGTCATTCCTATGTCAGTACCTGACTACCCGCAATGACCCCGCGGTGAACTGGCTACGAACTCAGGCGGGAGCGTCGCCATGGTCGGGGATCTCCAGCTGGACGCCGCCCTGCAACGCCGACTGGTGGGCGTAGATGCCGGGGAGGGTGTAGCGGGCGGCGACCCAGGCGTTGATCGGGGGGAGGGTCTTGTCGGCGACCGCGCGGACGAAGTCGTCGGCCAGGAAGTGGTGGGAGCCTTCGTGGCCGTTGTGGAGGCCGGCGAACTCGGCCGGCAGCCGGTCGCGGTCATGGACCGGGGAGAGACCGGACAGGAAGGCATCACGCAGCGCCGGGTCGACGTTGGCGAGATCGGCGTCGTCGAGCGAGCCGCTTGCCTCGGTCGCCATCAACGCAGAGATGTCCTCGACACCCTCCTTGTTCTGCCAGAGCGTCGTCGTCGCCAGCTGCTCGAAGCTGCCCTCGGTACCGAAGACGCGCAGCCGCGACTCCCGGATGTGCGACGGGTACCCGACGCGACGCATCTCGTTGGTGCGCATGATGCCGCCGTCGGCGAGCTTGAACAGCGCCGTCGCGTTGCTGAAGTCGTTGTCGAACTGGCTGACGTCCTTGTCGAACACACCGTCACCACGGTCGTCCTGAACGCCGATACAGGAGACATGCGTGGCGTGCTGGCCGGTCACCGACAAGACGTTGCCGACGGCATGCGTCGGGTAGAGCATGGGCGGGAAGGACGCGGTCTTCTTCCAGTCCTCGCCACCGCTGTACTGGTACGCCGCGTAGAACCCGAGATCCATGTCGTGGACGTAGTCGCCCTCGGAGTAGAAGACGCGACCGAAGTCCCCGGCCGCGAGCCGTTGCCGGCAGTACACCGACGACGGGTAGTAGAAGCTCGTCTCGCCCATCATGTAGGTCAGGCCGGTCTCCTTGACCAGCTCGATGATCCGCGCGATCTGGTCCGCCTCGATCGCCATCGGCACCGTCGAGTAGACGTGCTTGCCGGCCTCCAGCGCCTGGATCGCCATCTCGCCGTGCAGCCAGCGCTGGGTGAAGATCGCCACCGCGTCGACGTCGGAGGCGAGCATCTCCTCGAACGACTGGTACGTGAGCGCGACCCCCTGCTTGGCGGCCAGCTCGGCCGTCCGGTCAGGCACCACATCGGTCAGCCGGACGTCCTTGACGTCAGGGTGAGCCGACCACAACCGCAGGAACGAGGGGGCGAACTGTCCGGCTCCGACCACACCGATGCTGATGCTCATACCCCCAGGCAATCACACATCGCCTGATCACGTAAGAACAATTCCGCACATCAAGACGCGCGTTACTGCAGCTTTCAGCCGTGCATCAGCAGGAGCGAGCGATCCGCGGTGGCCAGCTCGAGGCGGCCGGCGTCGACGGCGCCGTACGCGCCGATCGGTCCACTGGCCTTGCGGCCGTGCCGGTTGAGCCAGAATCCCCAGCCCGCGGGAGCGTCCGGCCACTCCGGGTCGGGCTCCCAGCCGACCGGCGGACGCCACGCAGCCGTCGGCGGCTCGGGCCAGCTGGGCGGTGGGTTGAATCTGTGCACGGGCGAGCCTTTCCCCAGTCGATTCGGTGACAAGTCCCCAGGAGATCCGATCTTGATCGGCACGTTGTCTGACTGATCAACGAACGGCTCGCGCGGACGTCACGCCTAAATCTTGGTAAAGATTATTGGCTCCACACCTGTCTTGGCTAGCGATGCGTGTAGTAAGCAACCAATTACTCAGCGAGACGATCCGGGGCGCGGGCAACCATCGCCACCGACCACCACCCAGGACATCGGAGGTCTGGCAGCGCTCAGGCGGCGAGGCCGCGGTCGCTCAGCCGGAGGGGGTAGGCGCCGGCCGCGACGGCCTGGTCGAAGGCGGCGAGCTGGGTGCAGGCGGCGGACAGCGCCTCGGCCTGCGTACGGCAGCCGTCGACGTACCAGTACGGGTCGTCGGGCTGGCGATCGTCGGCGTCGTCGATGTCGGCGTACCAGCAGTCAACGTCGCCGCGGTGGTAGTGCACCACGCGAACCTTGAGCTTCATGCGGTCTAGGACGTCCCCCATGATCTCCACGGTTCCATTCCCGACGGATCCTGGCCAGCCATTTTGTTCTGGTGTGAACGGTTCACAAACCCACTTCTATCGTTGTAAAACCAACCATGAAGTACATCCGCCCCGCTGTACTCACGGCCGCGCTCGCCGCCGCCGTCCTGCTGACCGGACTACCGGCCACCTCCGCGCCGGTACTGGAGAAGACCATCCAAACCCAGACCTTCCGCAACCCCGTCAACCCGGGCGCCGACCCGTCGCTTTTCTACTACGGCGGCCGGTACCACGTGGCGACCACGACCGGCGACCACATCGGCATCTGGTCGTCACCGAGCCTGGCGACGCTGCTGGTCGCGCCGGAGAAGGTGGTCTGGCGCGACACCGACCCGAGCCGGAACACCCAGATGTGGGCGCCGGCGTTCCGCCATGTCGGCAGCCGTTGGTACATCTACTACACGGCCTCCGACGGGGTCGACGCGAACCACCGCATGTACGTCCTCGAGTCTGCCGGCGACGACCCGACCGGGCCGTACAGCTTCAAGGCGAAGATCGCGGACTTCGGCGAGTACGCGATCGACGGTGAGCCGATCACCCACAACGGCCAGCAGTATTTCGTCTGGACCGGCCCCGGTCGCGGCCAAGGTGGACCGGCGCAGCTGTACATCGTCCGGATGAGCAACCCCTGGACAGCGACGGGCGCCCGGGTCGCGATCCCCGCGGACGGTGGCTGTACGGAGGTACGGGAAGGTCCGACGCCGTTGTATCGCAACGGGCGGACGTTCCTCACGTACTCGACCTGCGACACCGGCAAGCCGGACTACCAGTTGTGGATGAAGAGCATCGCGAACGGCGCCGACCCGATGGTCGCGCCCAACTGGGTCCAGCACCCGGGACCGATCTTCTCGCGCAACGACACGACCGGCGTCTGGGGACCAGGGCACCACTCCTTCTTCCAGTCGCCGGACGGTACCGAGGACTGGATCGCGTACCACGGCAAGAACACCAGCACCTACACGTACTCCTTCCGGACCGCGCGGGTGCAGAAGATCAGCTGGAACGCGGACGGTACGCCGAACCTCGGCAGCCCACTCGCCGCCGGCGCGACCCAGAACCTGCCGTCCGGCGACCCCGGAGCCGCCACTTCGGTCATCAACGACACCGACGTCGGCACCGGCCAGAACCAGGTCCAGTACTCCGGTACATGGTCGTCCGGCTCGGGCTGCGGCAATCAGTGTTTCTGGGGCAACGACCACTGGAGCAACCAGCTCAACGCGTCGGCGACGATCCGCTTCACCGGTACCAAGGTCGCCCTGCTCAGCGTGCTGGACACCGGCAACGGCATCGCCGGCATCTCCATCGACGGCGGCGCCGAACAACGCATCGACTACTACAGCTCGATCCGGGTCGGTGAGCAGCTGATCTACGTCAGTCCAACGCTGGCCAACGGTCCGCACACGCTGAAGGTGCGGGTGACCGGGAGCAAGAACGGGTCGTCCAGCAACACCGTGATCAGCCTCGACCGGATCGAGATCTACTCTTGAAAGGTTTCAGTAGGGTCGCGGTGGTAGTTGCCTGAGAAGATGGCGAGGTGCCCGAGACCACCCGTGCCCTGCTGACCGCGCAGGCAGCCGCCTGGCAGCGGATCCTGGACCACCCGTTCGTCTCCCGGACCTCCGCCGGTTCGTTGCCCAAGGCTACCTTCGACCGGTGGATCGCCGAGGACTGCTTCTTCGTCCGGTCGTTCCACCGGTACCTCGAGGCGCTGTCCGCGGTGGCACCTGACGACGAGGCGCGGAAGGTGCTCGCGGGTGGGCTGGCCGCGCTCGTACCGGAGCTCGCGCTGTTCGAGGCGGCTGCGGCCGAGCGCGGTGTCGACCTTGCCGTCGAGCCGTCGCTGCTGAACCTGGGCTATTCGGCGTACCTGTTCACCTCGGTCGAGGAGGGCTGGCCGGTAGGGATCACCGTGCTCTATGCGGTCGAGAAGGCCTACTACGACGCCTGGGCGTCGGTGCGCGACACCACCGGGCCCGATACGCAGTACGCCGGATTCATCGCGAACTGGTCGTCGCCGGAGTTCGCGGCGTACGTCGAACAGCTGGCCGACCTGGTCGACCGCGAACCGCTGACCCCGGCCATGACAGTGGCCTTCGACCGAGTACTGCGCTTCGAACTGGCATTCTGGGACCTGGTGCACGGATGAAGGCTCCGGTCCTGGTGAGCGGCATCGTGCTGCTCGCTCTCCTCGGCGGCGCGGGCGGCTACCTGGGCGGCCAACGGTTCGACGGGCGGGTGACGGCCGGCGGGTACGCCGGGCCGCTGCCGGCCGACGTGGCGACCTCCCCGACTCCCGGACCGACCCCGTCGAGCACCCCATCGGTCCCGTTGATCCGCAAGACGCCGCAGCCGAATCCGCTCGAGGCGCTGGACATCGACGACCTGGAGTTCAAGACCCGCAACTTCACCGTCACCGGGGACGTCGCCGGCGAGGTGAGGTTGTCGATCAGGGTGCCGGCCGGCTGGGTGCTCAACCCCACCAAGGACAAGCCCTCCGAGGTCAGGTTCGTCGACCCCTCGGGCGAGCGCGCGGTCCGGGTGCAGTCGGCGCTGTCGCCCGAGCAGACGGTGAAGGACTCGCTCGAGGTCCTGATGACGCAGCTCCAGTCCAGCCAGCCGTACCAGAACGACTTCCAGCCCCTGTTCCAGGGCGTCGGCCAGGTCAAGGACGACGACGGCAAGCTGCGGCCGGTGGCGACGCTGGTCTACACCTACATCCCGGGGGCGACCACCCGGTACGTGATCGTCCGTTTCGTCGCGACCGGCGACGGCGACGTGGCCACCATCTCGATGAGCGTTACCGGGCTGCCGAAGGAGCAGAAGGTGCTGGAGAAGATCCTCGCCGAGGCGACCGCGTCGGTCCGCATCCGCGACTGATCTCACGCCCGATCGGGCAGCGGGAATTCATTGGCAACCTTTTGACGGTTTACGGTGTCATAGACGTATCGGGGGCGGACCGTGAGGAGGGGTGGGCGTGGCCGGTAGGGGTGTCGGACGCGCGCTGCTCGGTTCCGGCCTGCTCGCAGTCACCCTGCTCGGGGGAGCAGGGGGCTACGGGCTCGGGCTGGTGACGACCGGGCAACAGGCATCGGCCGGTACTACGGCCGCGCCGCTGCCCGGGGCTTCCGCCGGGACGCCTTCCTCGACCCCGTCGTCCACGCCTTCCCGGAAGCTCCGGCGGGACGACAGCGAGCCGTTGCAGGCGGACGACATCCGCTACCGGACCCGCGTCTTCGACGTGAGCAGCGTGGTCAGGTCACATGTCAGCGTCCGGGTGCCCAGCAGGTGGGAGATGACCCTGCAGGATCCGGTGAAGGACATGAAGTTCAACGAGCCGGAACGCCGGCGTGCGGTCCGGGTGCAGGGCGGCTTCAAGATCACCCGGCCGCCGGAGGACTCGATGAAGGTCCGGATCGGTCAGTTCAAGGCCCTGCCAGCGGACAAGATGGTCTCGGTGCTGTCGCACACCGTCGATCCGGCGACCAAGAACGCGACGCTGACCTACAACTACGCCGACCCCGACAACAACACCCTCAAGCTCGGGCTGATCCGCTGGGTCGCCGACGACGAAGGCCTGTGCATCCTGGAGATCGCGGTCACCGGCCTGCCGCAGGACGAGTCGGCGCTGGCCGACATCCTCGACCACGCCTCCGAGTCGGCGACGCGGTCGGACGAGCCGCTCAACTGAGTGCCAGGAGTCCGGCGATGCGTTGCTCGCCGGTGGCGGTGAGGGTGACGGCGCGCGGGTAGGAGCCGGCGGGGTGAGGGGTCGCCCGCGAGATCGATGCCTAGGGCACCGAATGCCGCTGAGGCGGCTGGGCCGGGCTCTGGTTGCTCAGGCTCGTGGGCAGCTGGGTGGCCCGTTGAGTCAGCAGGCGTCGACGGGCCAGATGGCGCGGAAGATTGCCGAACGTAGGCGGTAGAAGCGGCGGCGGCTCGACTGGACCAGGGCGGGGGACGGACGGAGTCGCTCGGCGACGACAACTCTCACGGGGGATCCTTCAGCTGGTAAAGGTGACCGACGCGGCCACCTCGACGGCCTTGTCGCGCTCGGATCCAGGCACCTGGACCTGGATCAGGAGCGAGTTGTCATTCCCCGTGCTGACTACTCGCTGGAGCAGCGTAGTGCCGTTTCCGCAATTCTCCGAAATCTGGTCCAGATAGGTTGTCGTGCCCTCGGTCGTGGTGGTCGGGTTGCCGACCGTGGTGCAGCCGTACTTCTTCGGATCCACCAGGACCTTCGACGGACTGAAGGGGGTCGCCAACTGGCCGATGAAGACACCCGGGGTGTTGTTGTCCGGGGTGTTCCAGGTGGTGTCCTTGCTGACCAGCAGGGCCCGCCGCTCCTGCTGAGAGCCCGGCGGATGCCAGGTCGAGGCAGACACGACGCCCATCCAGTTGCGTGGGGTCTTGACCGAGAAGTGCTCCTCGGTGATCTTGGCGAACCCGCTCGTCGTCTCCAGATACCGCTGAACACCGAAGCCGGCGCCGCCGCCTAGCAGGAGGGCCAGTATCGCGGCCAGCACCCAACGGCCGCGGCGACGCCGAGGCGGCGAGGCGGACCCTGCGGGAGCGGAGGAATCGGTCGCGGCTCCGGTGGCTGCAGCGGTGCTGGCTGCGCCGCTGGAGGCCGGCGGCGCATCGGCGGTCCCGGCTACGCCAGCGGGCGCGCCGGAGGTTGCTGCGCCTGCGGGCGCGCCGGGGGTCGCTGTGCCGGCTGCGCCAGCGGTCGCTATGCCGGCGGCCGCGCCGGTTGTTGCTGCGGCGGCGCCGGGGGTGGTGGTTGTTGTGCCGGCGCTGCCAGCGGGCGCTGCGCTGGCGGGTGCGCCGGAGGGCGCTGTGCCGGCGGCTGCGGCAGAGGTCGCGGTGCCGGCGGGGGTGGTTGTTGTGCCGACTGCGGTGGTTGGATCGGTGGTTTCGCGGTCGGCTAGGGGGGTGGCGTCGGCTGCGACGGTGGTCGTGCCGGTCTTGATGACGGTGGGGGCGTTGGAGTCGCTGAGGGCGGTTTTCTCGCCTACCTCGGTCTCGTCCGTGGCGGAGACCGGGGTGCTTGATGCGATCGTCGCGAAGGTGGCTACCGGGGTACCGGCTGAGGCGATGAAGTTCTGGGTGGTTTCGTCGAGGCCGCCGACGAGTTCGCGGGTGAAGGACTCGATGTCGGGCCAGCGCTTCTCGCGGTCCGGGTCGAGGGCGCGGACGATCGCCGCGTCGACGCGCTCCGGGACGGTGAAGCCGAGTGAGCTGGGTGGCGGGGCCGCCTTGACGCGTCCGGCAGCGCCTAGGCCGTCCACCTGGTGCGGGGACCGGCCGGTCAACGCTGCGTACGCGACGGCGCCCAGGGAGTACTGATCCGCGCGCTGGTCGAGCCGCTCCCCCATCGCCTGCTCGGGTGCGACGTACGACGGCGTCCCGCCGGGCATGGTGATTCTCGACACCTCGTCGAGCGACTTGCCCAGGCCCAGGTCGGACAGGACAGCCCGCTCGCCGTCGTCGTCGGTACTGCGGAAGAGCACGTTGGCCGGCTTCACGTCACGGTGCAGCAGCCCACGCCGGTGCAGCGCCTGGAGCCCACGCCCCACCTGGACGATCACCCCGATCGCCGGCTCCAGCGGTAGCGGCTCCTTCTTGAGCCGGTCGGCGAGCGTGCCACGGTCGGCGTACGTGAGTACCAGGAACGGCCTGCCGTCCTCCAGTTCCCCCACGTCGTGCACCTGGACGACGTGCTCGGACTCGACCCGGCGCAGGAACCGCCCCTCCTCGAGGAAGCGGCGGCGGACCGAATCGTCATGTGCCCAGTTGTCCGCCAGCACCTTGACCGCCACCTCGGCGTCAAGTTGCTCGTCGTGCGCAAGCCATACGGTGGCGAAACCGCCTGAGCCCAGGCGGCGGCGCACGACGTACCGGCCTAGTCTGGATGGGACCCCCATACAAGGCATTATGGTGCACGCGGAGTCCTACGCCCTGGGGACCGATGACAACGAAGGCGCAGATGAGCGAAAGCAGCAGCCCGACCGATGAACTGGCCGTCCTGGCCGAGCGTGCCGCCGCAGGCGACAAGAACGCCATGGACGACCTGCTCAGACTGGTCCACCCGCGCGTCCTGCGGATCTGCCGCAGCGTGCTGCCGTACTCCGCGGACGCCGAGGACGCGGCTCAGGAGGCGCTGCTCAACATCGCCACCAAGATCCACACGTACTCCGGCCGCAGCAGCTTCTCGACCTGGGTCCACTCGGTCGCGGCGAACTCGGCCCGCTCGACGTACCGCAAGCTGAAGCGGACCGCCCAGGCGGCGCACAACCCCGAGCAGATGGACAAGCCGGACCCCCGGACCACCAGCGTCATCGCCGGCACCCGCCTGGACCTCCTGGAAGCCCTGGAGACCCTGGAGCGAGACCGCCCACAGATGGTGACCCCACTGGTACTACGTGACGTCTACGGCCTCTCCTACGAGGAAATCGCCGCCGAGGTCGGAGCCCCGCTCGGCACAATCAAGTCCCGAATCCACGACGCCCGCGAGGTAGTCCGCCCCCTCCTCCGCCCGAAGGACTGATGGACGAGAACACCTTCTGGGCACTCGTCGAGGCATCCCGCGAGGCGTCCGACAATTCGCTCGAAGACCAGGCCGAGCACTTGGGCGGCGCGTTGCTCGAACTCGGCCAGGACCAGGTCGTTGCCTTCGACGCTGTCTTCACAGAAGCCAGCAGGGCGATCTACAGCTGGGAGCACGTGGGTGCTGCCTCGGTGATGCTCGGCTGGGTCGGTGACGACACCTTCACCGACTTCCGGTCCTGGGTGATCGCGCAGGGCCGCACGACGTACGAGCGTTTCCGGGCCGATCCCGACTCGATCGTCGATGCCGGGCTGGACGATCAGGAGGAGCTGGGCGCCGCCGAGATGTACGCCGGCGTGGCGGCGGAGGTGTTCGCGGAGCTGGCTGGTGGTGAGATCTGGGACTTGCTGCCGGAGCGTGAGGGGGTCGAGTTTCAGGAGGATCTGGCCGGGGTTCGGTTCGTGGAGAGTGTGGGAGTGATGGCGGAGCGTTATCCGCGGCTGACCGCGGTGTACGGGCCGTTCTCCAGTGAGCCCAAGGACCCGGTACGCAACGATCGGTAGGGGCTCCCCGAAAAGGCTTCGGTGTGCTCAGATGGGTGGCATGAAGAAGCTCATCAACGACCCTGCCGATGTTGTGAGTGAAGCGCTGCGTGGGATGGCCGCGGCGCATCCGGATCGCCTGCGGGTGGATCTGGAGAATCGGATCGTCTATCGCAAGGAAGCGCCTAGATCTGGGAAGGTCGGGCTGATTTCCGGGGGCGGGTCGGGGCATGAGCCGCTGCATGGTGGGTTCGTGGGGTTCGGGATGCTGGATGCGGCCTGTGCGGGTGAGGTGTTCACCTCGCCGGTGCCGGACCAGATGATGGCCGCGACGAAGGCCGTCGACGCGGGTGCCGGCGTGCTGCACATCGTGAAGAACTACACCGGCGACGTGATGAACTTCGAGATGGCCGCCGAGCTGGCCGCGGCCGACGCCGGGGTCGAAGTACTGTCCGTCGTCACCGACGACGACGTCGCGGTGCAGGACAGCCTGTACACGGCCGGGCGTCGTGGGGTCGGCGTGACCGTACTGCTGGAGAAGATCGTCGGCGCCGCGGCCGAGGAAGGTATGCCGTTGCAGCAGGTCGCCGACCTGGCCAAGCGGGTCAACGACAACGGCCGCAGCATGGGCATGGCGCTGACTTCCTGCACCGTACCGGCCGCCGGCAAGCCGACCTTCGAGCTGGCCGAGAACGAGATGGAGGTCGGCATCGGCATCCACGGCGAACCCGGCCGGAAACGGTTGCCGCTGGCACCGGCCAAGGACATCGCCGCCCTGCTCGTCGATCCCGTCGTGGCCGATCTTCCTTACCAGCAAGGCGATTCGGTGATCGCCTTCGTCAACGGCATGGGCGGTACGCCGCTGCTCGAGCTGTACCTGATGTACAACGAGGTACAGCAGTTGCTGGACCGCGCCGGCATCACGGTCGCGCGCTCGCTGGTCGGCAACTACATCACCTCACTCGAGATGGCCGGCTGCTCGGTCACCCTGCTGAAGGTGGACGACGAACTGGTACGCCTCTGGGACGCTCCGGTGAACACCCCGGGCCTACGCTGGAACGCGTGAGCATGGGAGTGGATGACTTCGCCAACTGGTTGCGTGACGCGTCGGGTGTGTTTCATGAGAACGCGGCGTATCTGACTGAGCTCGACTCGGCGATCGGGGATGCGGACCACGGGAGCAATATGGATCGTGGGTTCGCTGCCGTGGTGGCCGTGCTGGATGAGGGCAGTTTCGGGTCTGTCGACGAGCTGATGAAGAAGGCGGGGATGACGCTCGTCAGCAAGGTCGGTGGGGCGAGCGGGCCGTTGTACGGGACGTTCTTTCTGCGCTTCGGGGCGGCGTTGGCCGGGGTGGAGATCACGGCGGCGAGTGTTGGTGAGGCGTTGAAGGCCGGCGTCGGCGGGATCCTCCAGCGTGGCAAGGCTGAGTTGGGCGACAAGACGATGTATGACGCTTGGGCGCCGGCGCTGGAGGCTTACGACTCTGCGGTTGCGGGCGGGGCTGATCTCGGAGGGGCGCTCACTGCGGCGGCTGAGGCGGCTGCGAAGGGGCGGGACGCTACGACTCCGTTGGTGGCGCGTAAGGGGCGGGCTAGTTATCTCGGTGAGCGCAGTGCTGGGCATCAGGATCCGGGGGCGACCAGTACGACGTTGTTGCTGGAGTCCGCTGCACGCACACTTGCATGATCGGGATCGTGGTTGTTTCGCATAGCCGGGCGCTGGCGGAGGCGGCTGTCGGGTTGGCTTCGGAGATGGTTGCCGAGGGCGATCGGCCGGTGATCGCGGTGGCGGCCGGGCTGGATGAGACGACGTTCGGGACGGATGCGGCGGCGGTTGCTGAGGCGATCGGGGTTGCGGACAGTCCCGACGGCGTTCTGGTGTTGCTTGATTTGGGCAGCGCGGTGCTCAGTGCCGAGATGGCGTTGGAGTTTGTGGATCCTGAGATTGCCGGGCGGGTGAAGCTGTCGGGTGCGCCTTTGGTGGAAGGGCTTGTGGCGGCCGTGGTGACGGCGTCGACCGGGGCTGGGCTGGACGCCGTACTGGCTGAGGCTTCGCGGGGACTCGCGGGGAAGCAAGATCATCTTGGCGATGCCGTTGCCGAACAGCCAGTGGTTGCTGAGGGCAATAGCTTTGCGGAAGTCGTTGTGAGCAACGAGCATGGGTTGCATGCGCGGCCGGCGGCGAAGGTGGTCGGGGTTGCTCAGCGGTTCCATGCGAACGTGACGCTGACGAATCTGACGACTGGGAAAGGGCCTGTCGACGCGGGCAGTCTGAGCATGGTGGCGACGCTGAATGCCCAGCAGGGGCATCGGTTGCGGATCAGTGCGAGCGGGCCGGAGGCGGATGCTGCCGTCGCGGCGCTTGGGGCGCTGGCTGATCGCGGGTTCGATGACGTACCGACGCCGGCGGATGCGAGCGGTGCGGGCGGTGCGGCTCGGGGGCGGGGCGGCCGGGGTGGGTCCGGTTTGGATGTCGCTGTCGGGGTGGCGGTCGTGGCTGATCAAGACGTTGACCTGAGTGGGTATCAGGCGGGTGATGTCGACGTTGAGCGGCAGCGGGCGAAGGATGGGATGCGGGTTGCCGAGGGGCAGTTGACCGCGCTGCGGGACGAGACGGCTAAGACGGTTGGTACGGCGGAGGCGTCGATCTTCGATGCGCAGTTGGCGTTGCTCGGCGATGTGATGGTGCAGGACGCGGTCTTCCGGGCGATC
Source organism: Kribbella sp. NPDC051718 (assembly GCF_040681515.1). Classification (NCBI taxonomy): domain Bacteria; kingdom Bacillati; phylum Actinomycetota; class Actinomycetes; order Propionibacteriales; family Kribbellaceae; genus Kribbella; species Kribbella sp. NPDC051718. The sequence goes on from NZ_JBFAYZ010000001.1 coordinate 1,159,820, forward strand.
ACGCAAGGCGAGGACAAGAGCGCGCCGGACGCGTGGAAGGCGGCGTTGGACGCGGTCGCGGCGGACTTCGAGGCGTTGGACGATCCGTACCAGCGTGAGCGTGCTCAGGATGTCCGGAGCGTTCGCGATCGCGTACTACGCGCGCTGGTGGGCCAGGACGAGGCCGCGGGCGCCGGCGGAGCGACAGGCGGTGGCCCGGCAGGTGGTGGCCCGACAGGTGGCGGAGTGCTTGTCGTGCGGGAGTTGGATGCGGCTACTGCTGCGGGGGTTGATGCTGAGCGGATCGTCGGGATTGCTGTGCGGGCGGCGGGGACGACCGGGCATGGGGTGATTGTGGCTCGGTCTCGGGGGATTCCGTTGATTACCGGGATCGGGGATGTGGTGGTGCCGGCCGGGGCGTTGGTGGGGTTCGATGCTCGGGCGGGTGAGTTCGTCGTTGACCCGGCGGACGGTGGTGAGCGGTTGCGGGCGGTCGTACAGGAACGTACTGCTGAGCGTGAGGGTGCCTTGGTGGCGGCCGAGCAGCCTGCGGTGACTCTGGATGGGCGGACGATCGCCGTGCTGGCGAATGTCGGGTCGGTGCAGGACGCGTTGGATGCGCGCGGTGCGGATGGGTCCGGGCTGGTGCGGACTGAGGTGCTGTTCGGGGAGCGGCGGGTTGCGCCGACTGTCGAGGAGCAGGTGGAGGTGTTCCGGGCGATTGCGGCGGCGTTCCAAGGGAAGCCGATCACGATCCGGACCTGGGATATCGGGGGCGACAAGCCGCTTGCGTTCCTGCCGCAGGAGCAGGAGGCGAATCCGTTCCTGGGTGAGCGCGGGATCCGGGTCTTCCGTCGACGGCCGGAGTTGCTGCGCGATCAGCTGAAGGCGATCTGCCAAGTAGCCGCAGAAACGCCGGTACAGGTGATGTTCCCGATGGTGACGACGGCCGAAGAGGTCGCGTGGGCACGCGCAGAACTGGACGCGCTGGAGCCGCCACCAGGCTTGAAGGTCGGGATCATGGTCGAGGTGCCGGCGGCCGCGCTGCGGATCGCGACGTTGGCCGAAGGTCTGGACTTCGTCAGCATCGGCACCAACGACCTCACGCAGTACACGACAGCCTCTGACCGCGGCAACACTTTCGTGGCAGGGCTGGCCGACGGTCTGGATCCGGCGGTGCTGCAGCTGATCGACCGGGTGGTGCGTGGGGTGCCGGATGGTGTCGAGGTGGCGGTCTGTGGGGATCTGGCGAGTGATCCGTCGGCTGCGGTGGTGCTTGCGGGGCTGGGCGTTCACGAGCTGAGTGCTGTCGGTCCGCAGGTACCGACCGTCAAGGCCCGGCTACGGCAGACCAATCTGGAAGATGCCGCGACGCTCGCCGCCGCGGCGTTGAGTCTGCCCAGTGCGGCCGCTGTACGAGCTCAGCTGTAGTAGCGGAGTTCGACCACGTTGAAGCCGCTCGTGCGGGACTGCTTCGGTGGGAGGGCGTAGGCGTCGCCGGGCTGGAGGTAGGTGACGTCCGGGCTGTCCAGGTCCAGGTCGACGATCAGGGTGGGGTGGGCGCCGGTGTTCCAGGTGTAGGTCTCGCCGGCGTCGGGTGTGACGTGGATGACCTGTACGTCGGTGTCGTCGACGACCACCTTGGCGGGGATCTCGCCGAGTTCGGAGAAGCGGCCGACGCCTTCGCCGGGGGCGTAGGGCTCGTTGGAGGCTTCCTCGCCGAGGTCCAGGAGTTCGATCAGGCGGTTGAGGTACGGCGAGTCGCCGTCGTTGGTGAGCATGTGGACCGGGGAGACCGGGCGGTAGACCGAGCCGCCGACGGTCTCGCTGAGTTCGCGGGCGGCGCTGCCGTCGAGCCAGTCCATGTGGCAGGGCGAGGTCGCCAGGCACAGGACGACGTACGGGTTGTGGTGCAGGTGCCAGGCCTGGGCCTCACCCGGCGCCAGGGAGACCTCCCAGACGCGGACGCGGGAATTCTCCAGCAGTACCCGGGTACCGATCTCGCCGAGCACGACCTCGGTGCCGTCGGGGGCCTGGACGGTGGTGCCTGCGGTCATCGCATGTCTCCGATCAGATCAACTGGGCGTTCCATCGCGACCCCGCCGAGCACGACGCCGTCGGGCATCGTCAGCTCGGCGGCCTCGACCTCGGTGAAGCCGAACGACTTGTACAGCGGTACACCGGGCAGCGTCGACATCAACGCCAACTGGGTGAACCCGGCGGCCCGGGCGGCGTCGACGCACGCGGTGAGGATGGCCCGGCCGAGGCCACGCCGGGTCCAGTCGCCACGGACGAACATCGCGCGGATCCTGGCCGGCTCGGTCGTTGGGTCGAGCAACCGGTCGTCGGAGCCGGCTGCCGAACCGTTGAAGAGTTTGTTGCGCCGGCTCCAGCCACCGCACGCGACGATCTCACCGTTGGCCTCGTGGACGTAGTACGTGCCGTCCTCGATCAGCGCGAGGTCCAGGCCTGCGATGTGCACCTCGGCACTCGCGACCTGTACGTCGTCGTAGTACGCCGGGAAGAGGCTGAGCACGGACGCCCGCATCAACTCCGCGATGGCAGACGCATCCCCAGGCACGGCAAGTCGTAGCAGCGGCTCCACGGGGCCAGGCTATTTCAGCCGCGTGGGGCGTACATGATCAGCCCTACCCCCGCGAGACAGACGGCCGCGCCGGCCACGTCCCACCGATCCGGCCGGAACCCGTCGAGCACCATCCCCCAGGCCAGCGAGCCGGCCACGAACACCCCGCCGTACGCCGCCAGAATCCGTCCGAAGTTCGCATCGGGCTGCAACGTCGCCACGAACCCATAGGCGCCCAAGGCAACCATTCCGCCGAGCACCCACCACACCCCGCGATGCTCCCGAACCCCTTGCCACACCAGCCACGCCCCACCGATCTCAGCCACCGCAGCCAACCCGAACAGCCCGACGGAGCGCAGAACGTTCATGCCTCGCAGGTTATGCGATCACCTCTGCCGCCGGGCCGTCTGCTGGGACCGCTGCCTCAAGACGGCCGTCAGCCAGCGGATGCTTCCGCGGCTGTGGACGAGAGCCAGGAGCACGCAGGCTCCGCCGAGGACGTAGTCCGACCAGCCCGACCCCGTGACCAGCGTGAAAATGCCGTACCCCGTGAGCACCAGGTTGAACAGGCTCCCCATCGCCAACTTGAGCCAGAGCCTGGTGCGCACCGGCGCGAACTGAGGACCGTCCACAGGCGGCGCCGGCAGTCCATCGAACACCTGGACGAGCTGGCGGCGGGTGACCGCCGCACTCAGCTTGGCTCGCCGCCTGCGCAACTCGTCGTCGCCCAAAAGCTCCATCTTGTGCTGCCGGGTCAGTTCCGCGGCGCAACGGGCGCGTTCGTCGTCGGTCAGCAGCTCACTGGCCCGCGCGTCGCGGGCCGCTTGCGCGCGGCTCTCGGCGAGCGTCGACCGATAGGAGGCAGCCCAGTTCGACTCCCCGGAGGACATCGAACCCTCCTTCGCGCCGGACTGCAGCGTCGCCAGCCGTCCGGCGCCGCGGGGGGTCAGCTCGTACTCCACACGTCCACGCTGTCGCAGTACCGCCACGAAACCGTCGCGCACGTGCCGTTGGAGCAGCTTCCGTACCTCCACGCGGGAAACCCCCGACATCCTTGCCAGCACCGTCACGGAGCGCGGTACCGTCACCGACAGCGCACTGAGCACGTGGTACTCGGGTTCGGTCACCTCGGCCATTCGCGCCCCCAGCATCCGCCGATCCACCCCAGATCGGCACAGCCAGTAGTTTCCCAGCTCGGCCGGTCATCCTGGCGAGAACCGGCATTGCCAGTTGCTGCAATCCGGTGGGGCGGGGAAGATGCCTGCGCTCAGGGTCGGCGGGGTTTGCGGGTGGGGGCTTTGGCCCAGCGCCAGATGACTGCGGTCCAGGCGAGGGCGGGGAGGGCGAAGATGGCGGCGGCGATCTCGCGGCCGAAGACCAGGAAGACCAGGCCGGTCAGGAAGAACGGGAGGGCCAGCCAGACGGCGCCGATGAAGGCGGCCCAGCGCCAGCGACCTGGCTGGCGTGGGGTCGGTGCGTAGAGGGCGGGTTGCGGGAGGCCGTGGAAGGCGGGTTGCAGGTCGGCGTGGGTGACGGCCTCGTTGGCGATGTCGACGCGGCGATGGAGCTCGACCTCGTCGAGGCGGCCGATGGCGAACTGCTCGGAGAGCTCGTCGATGGCGAGGTGGCGTTCCTCATCGGTCAGGCGCAGCGGTTGCATGCGCCGGCGCGCGGCCACAGCCCGCGCCTCCTGGCCGGCTGCCGCGGCCATCCCGGCCAGGTTCGCCAGATCAGCCCGCGGACGGCCTTTGTACCGATCGGTCATCCTCACACCCCACTCCTTCTTCCCGAGTGTGCCAGCCACGAGGGCAACACCCAACCGCCCGAGAAGCAGATCAGGGAAGTGTCAGCCGTTCCCTGAGCCGATCGAGCTGCTCGAAGGTCAACCCGCTGTTGGTGAGATACCCCGCAACATCGGTGGAACCGAGGAAGGCGACCATCGCCAGGCAGTTGTCCGCGCAGTGCTGCTCGAGCGCGTCCGGGGTCAGCGGCGTCTCGCCGGCCTCGGGCGTCGACTCGTAGTACGCGTTGATCGTCCGCAGGCCCAGCTCGTAGTCGTCCAGGATGTCCGCGACCGGGGCGCCGACCAGTTGGAGCAACATCGCGATGATCATGCCGGTACGGTCCCGGCCGGCCTTGCAGTGGACGAGAACTCCGCCCTCCGGGGCGTCCGCGATCCGGGCGAACACCGAGGTGACCAGGCCCGGCCAGCGCCGGAGCACCTCGGAGTAGTACGCCGGGCTGTCCAGCCGGTCACCCCAGACCGCCATGAACTCGGCGTCCTGCGGATCCTCGACCGGATGGTGGTGAATGACATCGAGCACCCGTACTTCGAGCCGCTCGTAGTCGTTCCGCAGGTCGATCACCGTACTGACGCCCGCCTCGGCCAGTTGCTTCCACCCGGTGTCGGTCAGCAGGTCCGGGCGCGCCGATCGATAGACCCGGCCCGGCTGGATCGTTCCCGACCCAGCCGGCAGTCCACCGAGATCCCGCGCATTGACCGCGCCGTCCCACTCCAGCTCGCGGCTCACGTCAGCCAAGAGCGGCCGGCAGCGTCGCGGACCAGGTGGTGCGGAGGTCGGTCAGGGAGACCTCGAACTGGTCCTGCACGTCGAGGGATTCGCCGGTGACGACGCCGATCTTGGTGTGCGGGAAGCGGCGGGCGGTGCACATGTCGGTGAAGCGGACCTCTTCGGTGCGCGGGACGGCGACGACCGCACGGCCCGCGGACTCGGCGAAGAGGAAGAGGAACGGGTCGAGGTTGTCGGGGGCCCAGACGCGGGCTCCGACGCCGCCGCGGAGGGCGGATTCGACCAGTACCTGGGCCACGCCGCCGTCGCTGACGTCGTGGGCCGCGTCGATCAGACCGTCGCGGGACGCGTTGATCAGGATGTCGGCGAGCTGCTGCTCATGCGCCAGGTCGACCGCCGGCGGGCGACCGCCGAGGTGGCCGTGGATGACGTGCGCCCACTCCGAGCCCGACAGCTCCTCCTCGGTCTCGCCGAGCAGGTAGAGCTGGTGACCCTCCATCTCGGCGGTGAAACCGATCGGGGTCCGGCGGGTGACGTCGTCGATGACACCCAGTACGCCGACCACCGGCGTCGGCAGGATCGGCGTCTCGCCGGTCTGGTTGTAGAACGACACGTTGCCGCCGGTGACCGGGATGCCCAGCTCGATGCAGCCGTCGACCAGGCCGCGGATGGCCTCGGTGAACTGCCACATCACGCCCGAGTCCTCCGGCGAACCGAAGTTCAGGCAGTCGGTGACCGCGGCCGGCCGGGCGCCGGTGGTGGCCACGTTGCGGTACGACTCGGCCAGCGCGAGCTTGGCGCCGGTGTACGGGTCGAGCTTGGCGAAGCGGCCGTTGCAGTCCGTGGAGACCGCGACGCCGAGGCCGCTCGTCTCGTCGACCCGGATCATCCCGCTGTCCTCGGGCTGCGCGAGCACGGAGTTGCCGAGCACGTACCGGTCGTACTGGTCCGTCACCCAGGACTTGTCGCACAGGTTCGGCGACGCGATCAGCTTGAGCAGGGTGTCCCGCAGCTCCTCGCCGGTGGTTGCCCGCGGCAACTTCTCGGCGCCGTCGGCCTGCAGCTCGTCCTGCCAGGCCGGCCGCGCGTACGGACGCTCGTAGACCGGGCCGTCGTGCGCTACGGTCCGCGGCGGTACGTCGACCACGCGCTCGCCGTGCCAGTCGATCTGCAGCAACCCGGTGTCGGTGACCTCACCGATCACGTCGGCCTGGACGTCCCATTTCTCGCAGATCTTCAGGAACTGCTCGACGTTCTCCGGCGTGACGACCGCCATCATCCGCTCCTGCGACTCGCTCATCAGAATCTCTTCCGGAGCAAGGGAAGCGTCGCGCAGCGGCACCTTGTCGAGCGAGACGTGCATGCCGCCGTCGCCCGCGCTGGCCAGCTCGGAGGTCGCACACGACAGCCCGGCACCACCGAGGTCCTGGATGCCCTCGACGATCCGGGCCGCGAACAGCTCGAGCGTGCACTCGATCAGCAGCTTCTCCATGAACGGGTCGCCGACCTGTACCGCGGGACGCTTGGTCGGCCCACCGTCCGCGAAGGTCTCGGACGCCAGCACGGAGACGCCGCCGATCCCGTCGCCGCCGGTCTTGGCGCCGTACAGGATGATCTGGTTTCCGACGCCGGTCGCGTTGGCCAGGTGCAGGTCCTCGTGCCGCATGACGCCGACGCAGAGCGCGTTGACCAGCGGGTTGCCCAGGTACGTCGCGTCGAAGACGACCTCGCCGCCGATGTTCGGCAGGCCGAGGCTGTTGCCGTAGCCGCCGACGCCGGAGACGATGCCGGGCAGGACCCGCTTGGTGTCCGGCGCGTCCAGCGGGCCGAACCGCAGCGGGTCCATCACCGCGACCGGGCGGGCGCCCATCGCGAGGATGTCGCGGACGATGCCGCCGACGCCAGTCGCCGCGCCCTGGTACGGCTCGACGTACGACGGGTGGTTGTGCGACTCGACCTTGAAGGTGACCGCGTAGCCCTCGCCGATGTCGATCACGCCGGCGTTCTCGCCGATGCCCGCGAGCATCTTGCCGGCCGGGGTCTCCTGCGGGATCTCACCGAATCGCTTGAGGTGCACCTTGGACGACTTGTAGGAGCAGTGCTCGCTCCACATCACCGAGTACATCGCCAGCTCGCAGCTGGTCGGCCGCCGGTCCAGGATGTCGCGGATCCGCTGGTACTCGTCCGGCTTCAGCCCGAGCTCCGCCCACGGCTGCTCCACGTCCGGCGTACTGGTCGCGTTACTGACGGTGTCGGTCGACACTTGATGACTCCTGAACTAGGTGGGACTCGGGTACAACGCTACTGGCCAGCAGGTGGGCCACCAGCAAGGGCAGGGTGAAGCCGGCCATGATCGCGGGCAGGGCGACCCCGGCGTCGTTGAGCAGCATGCCGACCAGACCGCAAGTCGACAGCGCGAGCAGTGTCGGCCGGACCATCGGCCGACTGGCGTAGAAGCGGCGGTACGGCTCGAAAGGAACCCGGTCCGGCCAGACACTCGCGTACATGGCCAGCAGGACTCCGGCGAGCATGAACCAGCCGGCCGGGGTGTGGAAGAATCCGAGCGACATCTGCAGCTTGCGGATCAGGATGTCGCCGACATCGCCGTCGAGCAGCCGCTGGACGAAGGTGCCGAAGTGGCTGCGCTGGTCCGGGGGCCTGAGGAAGTCGAGGAAGGCGACGGCGGACACCGCGATCGCCCCGGCGGCTCCGACCCCGACCAGCGCCTTGAAGGAGATGCTGCCGCGCCAGGTCAGCCAGGCCAGCAGCAGTACTGCGGGAGTCAGCGCGATGATGCCGCCGAAGTCGGTCCCCCAGCCGGGCTTGCCGTCCACGATGATCGCGAGGCCGCCGATGGCCAGTACTGCGAGCGCCGCCTTGACCCGGCTCTGGCCTCGGTCCAGCAGCCGCTGTGCGACCCAACCGGCCGTGACGAGCGCGGCGACGGCCAAGGTGGCGAAGGTCGAGTTGCCGAAGCCGTAGAAGCGTCCACCGATCACCGGTCCGTCGGCGAACATGCTGCCGAACTGCAGCGGCGTCCCGAGCACTCCATCGACCAGCAGGATCAGGTACGCCGCCAGCAGGATCCCCAGCGCGGCCCATTGCTGCAGGACTGCCCGGGCGACCCCGGCGAAGACAGCGCTGATCGCCAGCACTACGAGGTACAGGGAGAGCCCGGGCGACGGCCACCGCCACCACACGGTCGCAGTGGAAAGGAAGACGGCGATGAAGAAGCCACCTTGGGCAAGGAGGGTGAATTCGCTCGTACTCCGGGCCCGCCGGCTCCGCGTCTTGAGGTACCACCCGAGCGCGATCAACTGCGCCGCGAGCAACGTCATCGCCACGGCGATCAGCACCGGCCGCGGATGCTCGAACCGCTCGTTCGTGTCGAGCCGGTCCTCGAGTACTGCTGAGGTGTCGGCGTGCACAGAGCCGTCGACGGCAAGCTGGTTGCCGTCGAGCGGACCCGGCTGCTCTTCGCCTGCCGGGTCCAGCTCCTTGCCGACACCGCGGAGGACGGTCGCGGTCACGTCGGTGAGCTGGATCAGGCCAGGGCGCCGAGTGGAGTCGCTGGTCAGCCAGCGCGGACCGCCGGCCGGTGGGAACTGCATCGCGACCAGCGGCTCCTGGTGCGCGTTGGCCGTCTCCTGGCTGATGCCGACGAGGAGAACCCAGGCGACGGGCGACGCGGCCTTTGCCTGCTGAACCAGCTCGGCGACCCGCTTGCGCGCTTCGTCCCGGCCCTCGCGCAACGGCAGCGCGCCCGCGTCGATGATCGCGTCGCTGCAGTAGGTCGCGCCGAGCCAGCCCTGGTCGAGCTCGGGCTTCCAGTTCCTGACTGTGCCGTCGGGTGCCGCGGTGGCGATCGCACCGCCGGGGCCGAAGCCGCAGACCCGCTCACGGCTCGCCGTCAGCCGGCCGAGCGGGGCGCCGGTGTGGTGCTCGGCCTGGCGGTCGATGTACGTCTGCCAGTCCTGCACCTTGCCGTCGGTCACGGTGGGCAGCTCACCGCAGGCCTGGTCGGGAACACTCCCCCAGGCGCGGGTGCCGGCACTGATCGTCAGCCAGCCGTCGATCGGGCAGGTGTGCGGACCGGCCGTCTTCACCGTGATCGAGCCGACATTCGCCTGACCCACCAACGCCGTCAGCTCAGGCGACGCCTTCACATCACTCCAGCTCAGCCCCGGCACCCCGATGACGATCACCTTGGCCGGCTCACTGAGCGCCGGTTCGGTGCTTGTCGGTGCAGCTGCGGCCGTACCGGCTGTCGCGGTCAGGGCTGTTAGGAGGGCGGCGGTCCACAACAGCAGCCGCCGCACTCCAGGTGACGTCATCAGGAGGCGACGACGGCCTTCAGGACCGAGGTGAAGAAGCCTAGGCCGTCGGTGCTCGGGCCGGTCAGGGTCTCGACGCAGTGCTCGGGGTGTGGCATCAGGCCGACCACGTTGCCGCGCTCGTTGCTGATCCCGGCGATGTCGCGGTACGAGCCGTTCGGGTTGTCGTCCAGGTAGCGGGCGACGACCAGGCCCTCACCCTCGAGCCGGTCCAGGGTGGCCTCGTCGGCGACGAAGCCGCCGTCCTGGTTCTTCAGCACGATGGTGATCTCGTGGTTCGCGTCGTAGTCGCTGGTCCAGGCGGTGCGGTTGTTCTCGATCCGCAGCGGCTGGTCCTTGCAGATGAACTTGCGATGGTTGTTCTTGATCAGCGCGCCGGGCAGCAGGTGCGACTCGCAGAGCACCTGGAAGCCGTTGCAGATGCCGAGCACCGGCAGGCCTTCGCCGGCCTTCTTGATGATGGTCTCCATCACCGGCGCGAACCGGGAGATGGCGCCGGCCCGCAGGTAGTCGCCGTACGAGAAGCCGCCCGGCAGGACGACCGCGTCGACCCCGTGCAGGTCGGCGTCGCCGTGCCAGAGCGCGACCGCCTCGGCGCCGGCGACGGCAGCCGCGCGACGAGCGTCCGCGTCGTCCAGCGAGCCCGGGAAGGTGACGACCCCGATCTTCACTGAGCGTCGGCTTCCACGTGGAGGGTGTAGTCCTCGATCACCGGGTTGGCCAGCAGCGTGTCGGCCGCCTTGCGGATCTCGGCGACCTGTTCCTCGGTCGCCTCACCGTCCAGGGTGATCTCGAAGCGCTTGCCCTGACGCACGTCGGCCACGCCGTCGAAGCCGAGCCGGCCGAAAGCGCCGTGCACCGCCTTGCCCTGCGGGTCGAGGATCTCGGGCTTGAGCATGACGTCGACGACAACGCGAGCCACTGAAACTCCTGGTTCGGACCGGGGATGACGCCTGAATCCTACCGACCACCGCCCGATCTGCCCGCATCGGCGACTATTCACTCAGTACATACATCGTGTGTATAGTCGTTCTCATGGCAACCGCGGAGCTTGTTCTGGGCTTGCTGGCGGACGGCCCGGCACACGGGTACGACGTGAAGCGCGGCCACGACGCCTGGTTCCCGGACAACCGCCCGCTGGCGTTCGGGCAGGTCTATACGACGCTCGGCCGGCTGGCCCGGGACGGCCTGGCCGAGGTGGTCGACCGGGGCTCGGAGGGTGGGCCCGAGCGGACCGTCTACGCGATCACCGACAAGGGCCGCAAGCACCTCGGCGACTGGCTGCTCGATCCTGTACCACCGGCCTGGGGCAGTGCCGACGAGATGCTCCGCAAGCTGGTGGCCGCCGTACGGACCGGCGGTGACCCGACCGAGTTCCTGGCCAGGCAGCGGGCGAGCCACCTGCGCCGGATCCGCGAACTCAACGCCACACCGGCCGGGGACGACCCCACCTCACCGCTGGTCCGCGAGTACACGGTTGCCCATCTCGACGCCGACCTGCGCTGGCTCGACAGCGTCATGGAGCGCATCACCGAGCAGAAGGAGCCCCGCCGATGACTGCACTGGAACTGCGTGACGTCGAGTACAGCTACCGCCGCAACGTCGCCCTGCGTGGTGTAACCCTCGCCGTCGCTTCAGGCGAGGTAGTCGCGATCACGGGAGCCAGTGGCGGCGGCAAGTCCACCCTGCTGCACTGCGCGGCAGGCATCCTCCGGCCGGACAGCGGGACGGTCACGATCGACGGCCAAGACTTGTCGGTGTTGACCGAAGAGGAGCGCAGCAAGTACCGCCGCAGTCGCATCGGTGTGGTCCTGCAGTTCGGCCAACTCGTACCGGACCTGTCGCTGGCCGATAACGTCGCACTGCCGCTGCTGCTGGACGGCCACAGCCGCCAAACGGCGCGGACGTCGGCTATCGAGTGGCTCGACCAGGTGGGCGTCGCCGACGAGGCAGAGGCCACTCCGGCCGAGCTGTCGGGCGGGCAAACCCAGCGAGCTGCCGTGGCCCGAGCGTTGATCACCGGGCCGGCCGTCGTACTCGCTGACGAGCCCACCGGGAGCCTGGACAGCCGGGCCGGGCAGGAGCTGCTCGACGTACTACTCAAGGCGACCCGGGACCGCGGGGCCGCGCTGGTGATGGTCACCCACGACAACCTGATCGCCGCCGTCGCCGACCGTGAGGTCCGCATCCGCGACGGAGTGATCCAGCACGAAGTGAGGCTCACATGAAGCTCTCGACGGCCATTCAGCTCTCCCGGTCCCGTACGCCGGCCGACCGCAGCAGGATCCGGCTCACCACCGTGGCGATCGGGTTGTCCGGCGCCCTTGCGATCGGCGCCATCCGAATCGGCCGGCTCGGCCCCGGCGATCTGCCGAAGGACACCTACAGCAACTACCTGGCCGAGGGGGGCCTGCGGAACGGCGTCATCACGGTGTTCGTCATCCTGGCCGTCCTGGCGGCCGGGCTGGCCGCTCAAGCACTGCGGATCGGCGTCGCGGCTCGCGAGCGACGGTTGACCGCTGTCCGGCTGGCAGGTGGGACTCCGAGGCAGATCAAGGCGCTGGGCGCGGTGGATGCCGCATTGGCCGGGCTTGCCGGTGGCCTGCTGGCCGCTCCGATCTACCTGGCCCTGAGCTTGGTGTTCGCCGCTCTGCCGCGGATGGCCAGGCTGCTACCGGGAGCCGACCTCTTCGACCTGCCGGCCTGGCTGGCCTGTGCTCTGTTCATCACCGCGATCGCGGCGGTCACCGGCTGGATGCTGACCATCGACCGCAGCCCGGCCGACCCGAAGCCCTATCCCAACGGTCTGCGGCTGGCGATGGCCCTGGTGACGATCCTGCTGGCGCTCTCCTTGATCACCGGGCCGTTCAGCATCGGTTATGCCCTTGTTCTCCTGGTACTTCCGGTCTTCGCCCTACTGGGCGGATCCCGGATGACCGTCGGCATCGGGCGCCGCCTCACCAGGTCCGCGGCACCACTGAACGTGCTCGCCGGAGCACGGCTGATCGCGGACTCGCGCCCGACCGGCCGGATGAGCACGCTGCTGGCCTGCTGCGGCCTGGTCGTCGGATTCCTGGCGAGCAACATCCTGGACCTCATCGTGAGACCGCTCCCGCTCAATGAGAATCTCCGCCAGAACCTCGGTCGAGTACCGGTGGAGTCGACCAATGCGGATTTCTATCTCACCGGCTTCGCCTTCGCGACAATCGGTCTGGGGCTGATCGTGGCGACGGCCTTCGTCGTCCTGCTCGTCGGTGTCGCCGACCAGCTCGTCGACCATCGCCGCGAGCTCGCCTGCCTGACCGCGTTCGGGGTCGATGCCCGGTTCCTGCGCCAGGTCCTCGAGCGGCAACTCGCCGTGGCCGCCTGCCCCGCGCTCGCGGTCGGGTTGTTCTTCGGCTTCGTGATGGGTCCGGCCATCAGCTTCCAGGGGTTGAGCGGAACCGCCGTCGGGCCACCCCTGCTGGCCCTGGCCGGCCTGTTGCTGGCCGCTGTCGGCGCCGGCCTCGGTCTCCTCGGCGCCCGTCTCGCGGGATACGTACTGCGGAACCACGTCCAGGACGCGCTGGCGCCCGGGAACCTCCGGGCCGCCTGATGAGCACCGCGCCGATGGTCGTGCACAAGCCCGGACTCCTGCTCGGGCTGCCGAACCGGATCACGCTGGTCCGGACCGTACTGGCGATGCTGATCGCGACCGTGGCCTTCGCGACCGGCGACCTGGCCTGGCTGATCGCGGGCTACGCGGCGTACTGGATCGGCGACATCGCCGACGGTGCGGTCGCCCGGCACCGCGACGAGGAGACGGTCGCGGGTGCCGTCTTCGACATCGTCTGCGACCGGGCCTGCTGTTTCCTGCTCGCCGCCGCGTTCATGGCCACCTATCCGGCGGTGATCGGACCGCTGGCGATCTTTCTGATCCAGTTCGGGGTGCTCGACATGATGCTGTCGCTGGCCTTCTTGCTCTGGCCCGACTGCATCAGCCCGAACTACTTCTACCGGATCGACCGGCACATCTACCGCTGGAACTGGTCCAAGGTCGCCAAGGCACTGAACACCGCCGCAGTCGTGGTGTCGCTGCTGATCGCCTCCTGGATCGACGCGGCCTGGCTGCCCTACGAGGTGGCGCTGGCGGGTGTGGTGGTCAAGGTGGTGTCGCTGGAGCGGCTGGTCGCCATCGTGCGCGGGCGGCGGGCCGCAGTACCGGCTGTGGCGTAGATGGCTGTGGCGTAGATGACAGGGCGAGGTGGTGCTATGTCCCGTGCCGGGGGCCGGGATGGGACATAGCCTCGACGTCATGTGGGTTTGGCAACTGGTGCTGGCGATCGGATTCGGGATCGGATCCGCGGTCATCCCTGTGCTGAACGCCGAGGTCTACGTGCTCGGGGTCGGTGCCTCCGGCAAGCTCGATCCGGTAGTGGCCGCTATCGGGGTGTCGATCGGGCAGACGATCGGCAAGGTCGCGATGTTCCTCGCCGTCCGGTACCGGCCGGGCTATGCGGCGAAGAAGGACAAGGCGCCCAAGCCGGTCGACCTCGAGACCCGCCGCGGCCGGTTCGTCCAGTGGAACCGCGACGTCAGCAAGCGCCTGCTCGACGCGCTCAGCGACCGGCGCTGGGGCATCCCGGTCACGCTGCTGAGCTCGTCGGTCGGCATCCCACCCCTGTACGGAGTGGCGCTGATAGCGGGCGCGAGCCGGATGGGCGTGGTCAGTTTCTCCCTGTCCGTCCTGGCCGGCCGCGCCGCCCGCTTCATCACCCTTGCCCTGGGTGTCAGCCTCTTCTAGCTACAGCGGTAGCTAGCGGCCTGCTTGGGGTCTCCGTACCCCTTGTACTTCGAGACGCTCGGGTAGGCGCACAAGTCGCGGTGCTCGGTGCCGTCGACCGTTGCTGCTGGCAACGTCGCAGGTGCCTGCCCCTGCTCGACCCACTTGACCAGCGAAGCCAGCGGATCGGTCGGCGTGATGCCACCGCCGCAGTGACCGGCTCCCGGCGCCAGGAAGAGGCGGTAGGAGTCGTTCACCCGCGTACTACCGCCCAACTCGCGCTCGACCCGCTTGCGGTAGTCGACAGTGCCCAGTGCCGGGATCAGCGAGTCCGAGAGCCCGTGCCAGGACAGGAGCTTGCCACCGGACCGCCGGAAGGCCGACAGGTCCGGGTCGTCGCTACCGATGACCTCGTTGTACTGCGCCTGCGACTGCCGGAACAGCTTGGCGAACTGGCTGTAGGTGACCTTGCTGGTGTCGAACGCCGGATCCAGCTTCACGAAGTCGCGCACCCAGCTGTCCGGTACTACGAACGGCACCGCCTTCCCATCCGTCGTAGCCGCCAGCCCGTCGAACGACGAACCGCGGGTCAACCCGTACCAGAGCCCGCGCGGCCCGTCCCAGATCTTGCGGACGACCCGGGCGTCGGCAGCAGTGATCGTGATCGGCTTGCCATCGCAGAGCACCGTCTGGCCGATCAGCCGCTCCGGCGCCCAGGTGCACTTCTGCGGCTGGTCGATCACGCCATTGACCACACCGTCCTTCGAATCACACGCTTGCACCGCGGCCTTGTTGAACTCGTCGAAGACACAGGCCGTCGGATACGTGTGCTCCTGGTTCATCACCACGGCCGGCCAGATCGCGGCCACGCCCCAGCGGTCCCAGTTGACCGCGGGCGACTGGGCGAGGATGCCGTCGAAGTCATCCGGGTGCTGTTGCGCCTCGATGTATCCCTGACGGCCACCGGTCGAACAGCCGGTCCAGTAGGAGTAGTTGGCGGCATGTCCGTAGTACTGGTTGGTGACGGCCTTGCCGACGGTCGCCAGGTCGTGCAGGGAGCGGGAGGCGAAGTTCAGTAGCAGCGCCTGGTTGACCTTGCCGTCCTTGAGCGCCCAGGCGTCCGCAGTGAACGGCGAGGGGCCGACACCGGCGTCGGTGGAGGCAACGGCGTACCCGGCCTTCACTGCGTTGGTCCACGGGATGCCGAACTCACCGGCCTGGTAGGCGCTACCACCGAGCGCCTGGAACCTGCCGTTCCAGCCGGTCTTGGGGAGCCAGACCACGGTCTTGACGTGGTCCCCCGCGCCCGGGTGGCTGAGCTGGACAGTGACCTCGCAGTACGCCGGTACGCCGGTGACCGGGCCGCTGGGGAAGGGCGGGTTGGGCGGGATGACGACCGTGCCGCCGGGCTGGTCGACCCCGGTCAGCGAGTCGATGCGGACACCCTGCGGGGCCTTGATGGAGACGGTGGAGCAAGCGGTGGCGGTACTGGCTGCGGTGGTCGCGGCTGAGCTGCCAGGCAACGGCATCAGCACGGCCAGCGGGACGACCGCCGCCAAGATGGTCAGGATTCGTTTCATGGTGCCAACCACACCAACTGCCGGCAGCGGCAACCAGGGATACTTTGTCCTGTGATCCAGCCCACTCTGAACCGGGCGCTGCTCGCAGACTTCCTGCGAACCCGCCGGGAGCAACTCCAGCCGGAGGACGTCGGTCTGCCCCGGGCGCCGCGTCGCCGGTCGAGCGGGCTGCGCCGGGAAGAGGTCGCGGAGCTGGCCGGCCTGTCGACCGACTACTACAGCCGGATGGAGCAGCAGCGCGGTCCGCGGCCGTCCGAGCAGCTGCTCAACGCGCTCGGCGAGGCCCTGCGGTTGTCGGACGACGAGCGCAACCACCTGTTCCGGATCGCCGGGTATCCCAATCCCCCGCAGTACCTGCACGACCGGCCGGCCGACAACCTCGTCCGGGTGATGCGGCAGCTCGAACACACGCCGGCGCAGATCTGCAGCCACCTCGGCCGGACGCTCGTCCAGAACCGCCTGGCGGTCGCCGTCTTCGGGGATCACTCCCGATTCCGGGGCTTTCGGCGGTACTGGGCGTATCGATGGTTCCTCGAGCTGGAGGAGCGCGAGCTCTACGCGGTCGAGGACCACGCGGTGATCGGCCGGGCGATCGTGGCCGAGGTGCTCGCGACGCACGGCGCCGATCCGTCAGCGCCGGAGGCGGGTGCGCTTGTCAACACCTTGCTGAGCAAGAGTTCTGAGTTCGCCGAGGTCTGGGCCGAGCATCCGGTCTTCGCGCAGGACTGGCCGCGGCTGCACCTGAACCATCCGGACGTGGGTGCGCTGGAGCTGAACAGCGACTTCGTCGTCGACGCGGACCGGTCGCAGTTCCTCGCCGTCTTCACCGCCGATCCGGACGGTGCCGACGAGGAGAAACTGCGCGCGCTGGCCAAGCTCAGCGACGACTTCGTCTGGTGAGCCTCAGCTGAACTTCTGGCCGGTGAGGCTCTCGTAGGCGTCGATGTACGCCGACCGCGTCCGCTCGATCACCTCGGCCGACAACGGCGGCGGCGCCTCCCCCGAGTGGCGATCCCACCCCGAGTCGAATTGCAGCCAGTCGCGCACGATCTGCTTGTCGTACGACGGCTGCTGCTTGCCCGGAGCCCATTCGGCGGCCGGCCAGAAGCGGCTCGAGTCCGGCGTGAGCACCTCGTCGGCGAGCACGATCGTGCCGTCCGCGCGCCTGCCGAACTCGAACTTGGTGTCGGCCAGGATGATCCCGCGCTGCTCGGCGCTCGCGTGCGCCCGCGAGTAGATGTCGAGCGTGAGCTTGCGCAGCGCCCCGGCCAGCTCGGCGCCGACGGTCGCCACGACCGCCTCGTACGAGACGTTCTCGTCGTGTTCGCCGAGATCCGCCTTGGTAGCCGGGGTGAAGATCGGTTCGTCGAGGCGGGATCCCTCGACCAGTCCGGCGCGCAGCGGAA
The DNA here is from genome assembly GCF_040681515.1 of Kribbella sp. NPDC051718. NCBI lineage: Bacteria > Bacillati > Actinomycetota > Actinomycetes > Propionibacteriales > Kribbellaceae > Kribbella > Kribbella sp. NPDC051718. The sequence goes on from NZ_JBFAYZ010000001.1 coordinate 1,176,996, forward strand.
TGCCGCAGACCTCGCCGGTCGCGTTGTAGTCGACCAGGCCGGTGCCGCTCAGGTAGCCGCGGGCGACACACTCGACCGGCAGCATCTCCAGCTTCTCGCAGATCACCGCACGGCCCGCGACCTCGGCCGGTATGTCGGTCGAGATGATGTGGTTCGGCACGTCGAGCTGCTCGAACCACCACAGGCTCATCGCGGTCAGCACCTTGCCCTTGTCCGGGATCGGCGTGTCCAGGATCCAGTCGAACGCGCTCATCCGGTCGCTGGCGACCATCAGCAGGTTGCCCGACTCCAGCTCGTACAGATCCCGGACCTTGCCGGAGTGGAGATGCTTGGCACCGGGGATCTCGACAGCCTGCGGAGGTGTGATCACACCGGCGATTGTTCCACCTTGCGACGCTTGGCCAGCAATCCGGCTGTTTTGCCGCCCATCGCCAGCACTGCGTCACGGACTGTGCAGGCGAGTTTGCTGTCCAGTTGGCCGATGACGCCGATCTGGTGTGAGCGCTTGACCAGCTTGGTCGTCGCGGGGCGGCGCTCGGCGTCGTACGCGCTCAGGTCCTTGCCTGCGCGGAGTACGCGGGCGAGAGCGCCGGCGTCCTCGATCGCCGAGCAGGCGCCGCGGCCCATGTTGGGCGTCATCGCGTGCGCTGCATCGCCGAGCAGGAGCACGCGCCCGTGGACGAACGGGAGCAGCGGCGTCGGCAGGTCGTAGATGTCGTTCCGCAGCACGGCCCGGGTGGCCGCGAGCAGCGCGGGAATCGGCTCATGCCAGTTGGCGAACAATTCCTTGACGTCGTCGTCTGCACCGCCAGGCTCCCGATTTGCCGTTGCGTACCAGTAGATCCGCCCGTCGATCAGCTTCGCGAACCCAAACCGTTGCCCACGGCCCCAAGTCTCACCCCCACTGTCCTCGACCTCCACTTCAGCAATCCCCCGGTACGCCGTATAGCCCGAGTACCGAGGCCCCTTGTACTCCGAAGCCAGCAACCCCCGAATCCCCGACCGAATCCCATCAGCCGCAACCACCAACTCAGCCCGATACTCCGCCCCGCCCGCCCCCACGCTGCCCGACGCCGCCCCGGCCGGCCCAGCCCCGCCCGACCCCGCGCTGGCCGGCGCGACGCTGGTCGCCGTGACCGTGACGCCGTCCGAGTCCTGCGTGACCCCGGTGACCGTCGTGCCGGTGTGGATCGTCACGGCCGACCCGAGCCGATCCCTGATCAGTTGGTGTAGTTGCGCGCGATGCAGCATCACCGGCAACTCGATCCCGAGCTCGGCCGCCTCGACGATCCACCGCCCGTCCCACCGGCGCATCCCGGCCGCCTCGCCCAGCCGCGCGGCCTTCGCGACCCCCTCGACCCCCAACTCCTCCAGCACCGCAGCAGCGCCCGGCCAGACCGAGATGCCCGCCCCGACCTCCCCCAGCTCCGCCGCCCGCTCCAGCATCGTGACCTGCCAGCCGCACTGCTCCAGCGCGACGGCCGCCGTCACCCCACCGATCCCCGCTCCCACCACGATCGCTGTCCTCATATCCCATGACTCTACACCTGTAGAGTCGACCTGAGTAGAGTGTCCCCGTGACGAAAAAGGTGCCGCTCGGCGAGGACCGCCGGGCAGCCATCGCGGACGCAGCCATCCAGCTCGTGGCAACCCGGGGCCTGCGCGGGCTCACCCACCGCGCGGTCGACGAGGAAGCCGGCCTCCCACCAGGCTCGACGTCGTACTACCTACGCACCCGCGGCGCCCTGCTCACCGCCTGCGTCAACCGCATGCTCGAGCGAGACCTCGCCCGCGGCTCACTGGCGCCACCGGCCGACCTCGACCTGGAAGAACTGATGGTCAGGATGGTCGTCGACCTGGCTCGCGACCGCCCGTACGACCTCATCGCTCGGTACGAGCTGTCCCTGGAGGCGAGTCGCCAACCAGAGCTGCGCGACGCGATCACCCAGGGCGGCCGACTCCTCCGTGAAGTACTCGCGGACATGCTGGCGGCATTGGGCATCCCGGACGCCGACACCGCCGCCTGGCCGGTCGCCGCGATGATGGACGGCCTGCTCTACGACCGGGTCGCGGGCGCCGGTACGACGCTGTCGGTCGAAGCCTTCGAAAGCTCGGTGCGGCAGGGCTTGGCGGCACTGTTGAACGGGCTGCGACACGTGTAGTACGGCGAACCACTGACATCAACTCTAACGTGGAAGTCACTTCCGTATTTAGCTGCTGCCGTCGTAGTCAGAGCTTGTCGGTGAAGGTGACGAAGGTGAAGTAGGCGCTGCCGGCGACCACGCCGAGATGGCCGAGCAGGGACAGACCGGCGCCGTTGCCCCAGGCGTCGGTCGCCTTGTCCCTCGCGTGTTTGCTCGCGCTCGGCAGCCAGCGGGCCAGCAGCAACAACCCCACCAGCGACAGCAGGTACCACCCGGCCAGCGCGCCGATCGCGATCTCTTTCCGCCCGGTGACCATGGCAACGATCCAGGCGATCAGCGTCAGCACGCCGACGGTCGTATGCACTTTGACGAAGGCGGCCGAGAAGCTCGCGACCCCGCTGGATCGCGACGTGCCCTCGGGATCACCGCCCAGCCGGACACGCGTGAGCAGCACGACGACCGCCCCGAGCGCGGTCAGGAACCAGGTGACGTTCGACCATTCCACGCCCCGATCCTTACCCGCAATTCACTCGAACGAACGCTTGAGCGTGTCGTCCGCATCCTGAGACACGGCCGACACGCTCAAGACCACCCGCCTAACTGGTCCGAGTCTGCCCGGGCACCGTCCCGGTCCCTTGCTGCCCTTGCCCCGGTACGACGCCTTGCTGCCCCTGCTGCGGCACCGTCCCTTGCCCCGGTACGGTCCCCTGCCCCGGGAACTGCCGGAACCCACCGCCGCCGGGCCCGAACTGCGTCGGCGTAGTCCCACTGGAACCACCCCACGCGTGCCCGACAGCCGTCCCACCCAGGAAGGCCAGCACCGCCAGCAACGACCCGGCCCCGGCGAGCACCAAACCACTCGGCCGATTACCAGCAGACTTCTCAGTTGTCGTCTGTTGCGGGGCACTGGCCTGTACCGGAACCTGGTGCTGGCCTGCCACCCACGGTGGGACCGGAGCGTTGGTGTGGTTGGTTGTCTCGGTCATTCTGCTGCTCCCGTTCACTTGCTGGTGAGGTCGTAGACGGTGGTGCTGCCCACGGTCTGAGCGGTGTAGTTCTGGGCGACCCAGGTGCTGATCTCGCTCGAGGTACCTCCGCGCCCGCCGCCGAAGCCGCCACCGGAGCTGCCGACGAAGTAGTGCACCTTGCCCTGGGCAACCAACTGCTGGAACTCGGCGAGCGACGGCGCCGGGTCGGTTCCGTTGAAGCCACCGATCGACATGATCGGCACCTCGGCCGCGATCTGCAGCGGAGCCGCCGCATTCGAGGTGACCGCCGCAGCTGCCCAGGTGTACCCGTTGGCGCCCTGCTGCAACAGCGAGACCAGGTCACTGGACACCCCGCTGATCCCGCCACCGCCGAGGAAGCCACCCATCCCGCCGCCGCCCTGAGTGCGGCCAGTCGGAGCGCCCTGCGCGGTAGTACCGGGTGCTGTTGTCGTGCCGGGTGCAGTAGTAGTGCCCGGTGCGCCGTTGGTGGTCTGTCCAGGAGGCGTACCCATCCGGGCGCCGCCGCCAAATCCACCGCGGCCTCCAGCACCAGCAGGTCCGGCGGTCGGAATCGCACCGGCGTGCGTCGTACTGATCGTCTGCACTGAGTACGCCGCCGGCCCAGCCAGCGCCGTCAACGCGAGCAGCGTCGCCGCGAACAGCCCGGTACGCCGTACCGCCGTCCGATGCAGCGTCAACTCAGGCAGCACCAGTACCAACCCGGCAGCCATCACGCCCGCGACCAGAATCGACCAGCGCAACCACGGCATCCAGGTCGGCGAAGCGTTCAGCAACGAGAAGCTCCACCCGGCGGTCAGCAGCGCACCACCGGCGAGCGTTGCCCGCGGCAACCACTCCGTGCGCCGACGCCACAGGACCATCGCCGCGGCGCCGATCAGCGCGCCGATGGCCGGCGCCAACGCGACCATGTAGTAGCTGTGGATGATCCCTTGCATGAAGCTGAAGACCAGCCCGGTCACCACCAGCCAGCCGCCCCACAGGATCGCGAAGGCCCGCGTCCGGTTCGTCCGCCCGCCCTTACCCGCGGCGACAACCAGTACGACGGTCGACAGCAAGGCAGCCGGCAGCAACCACGCGATCTGACTCCCGAACTCGCCACCGAACAACCGCTGCAGACCCGTTGCGCCACCCCAGCCGGGGTTGCCGACTCCACCGCCGACCGATCCGGTCTCGTTGCCGGTCAACCGGCCGAGCCCGTTGTAGCCAAGGGTCAGTTCCAGGATGCTGTTCGTCGACGACCCACCGATGTACGGCCGCGCCGACGCCGGGATCAGCTCCACGATCGCGATCCACCAACCTGCGCTGACGATCAGCGCACCCAGCGCGATCAGGCTGTGCACGATCCGCTTGCCGAGCGCCGGCTTGCCCGCGATCAGATACGCCAACCCGAACGCCGGAAGTACCAGGAACGCCTGCAGCATCTTCGTCAGGAACCCGAAGCCGACCAGCGCACCGGCCAGCGCCATCCACCGCCACGCGTACTTCTCCGAGTCGATCGCCCGGGTCACCGCCCAAGCGCCCATCACCAGCAGCAGGATCAGCAACGCGTCCGGGTTGTTGAACCGGAACATCAACACCGCCACCGGCGTCAGCGCCAGCACGGCACCCGCGAGCAACCCGGCATTGGCCGAGAACCAGCGGCGTACCGACACATAGACGAAGCCGACGCTCGCCACGCCCATCAACGCCTGCGGAACCAGCATGCTCCACACGCCGAACCCGAAGATCCGACCGGACAACCCCATCACCCACAGCGAGGCCGGCGGCTTGTCGACGGTGATGAAGCTCGACGAGTCGAACGCCCCGAAGAACCAGGCCTTCCAGCTCGTCGAACCCGCCTGCACGGCGGCCGCGTAGAACTCGTTGGCATAACCGTTCTTGGAAAGGCCCCACAGGTAGGCGATCGCGGTCAGTACCAGCAGGCCGCCGAAGAGCGTCTTGTCCCGGCTGATCGAGTACGCCGTGACGCGCGCCTCCGGCCGGCTGCGTTTGGCGCGCGACGGCGCCGCTGTCGTCGGTTCGGTCAGAGTGCTCATCAATTGCTCCGGGTGCTGTCGAGAACCGCCGGGGGTTCGAGAGTGGGGAAGGTGGGCGCCTCGTCGTCGAAGACCCAGGCCTGGAAGAGGCTGAAGCGGACGATCGTCGCGGCCAGGTTGGCGGCCGTCAGGACGACGATCTCGACGCTGTGCGCCGGTACTGCGACCGCCGTGTGCAACAGCCACAGCGCCGAGGCGGTCAGCGCCCAGCCGATGCCGAACGTGACGAGTCCGCGCAGTTGATGCTTGGTGCGGTTCTCCACACCCCGTACGCCGAACGTGACCCGGCGGTTGAGTGCGGTGTTCCCGATCGCGGTGATCAGCAGGGCGAGGACGTTCGCGACCTGGGCCGGCATCGCGTGCCGCAAGGCCAGGTACAGAAGGATGTATGCGAGCGTGCTGACCACGCCGACCCCGGCGAAGCGCAGTACGCGAGCGGCCAAAGCGGTCCGCGGATCAGCGATCGGGGGCCGGCCGAAGGTCTGCCGAACCGGCTCGAGCGGGATTCTTCCCCGGCCGAGGTTCTTGCTCAGCCGGGCGATCCCGCGCAGATCCTCGACGACGGTCTTGGCGATCGCGACCCGCGAGTCGAGGTCGTCGACCCAGTCGACCGGTACTTCGTGGATCCGCAAACCGGCCCGCTCGGCAAGTACCAGCAGCTCTGTGTCGAAGAACCAACTGGTGTCCTCGACCAGTGGCAGCAACTCGACGGCGACGTCACGGCGGATCGCCTTGAACCCGCACTGCGCATCCGAGAACCTGGTGCCCAAAGTTGCCCGCAGCAACAGGTTGTAGCCACGCGAGATCGCCTCCCGCTTGGGCCGCCGGACCACCCGCGACCCGCGCGCCAGCCGCGACCCGATCGCTACATCGCTGTGCCCCGCGAGCAGCGGTGCGACCAGCGGGAGCAAGGCATTGAGGTTGGTCGAGAGGTCGACATCCATGTAGGCAAGGACTTCTGCCTGGCTGGACGACCACACCTGCTTCAGCGCACGACCACGCCCCGGCTCCTCGATCCGGACGATCCGGACCCCCGGCAGTTCGGTCGCCAGCAGCGCCCCGATCTCCCAGGTGGCGTCGGTACTGCCGTTGTCGGCGATGCAGACCTCGGCCGGAAACGGGAACGCACTGTCCAGAAACGCGCGCAGCCGCCGAATATTGGGACCGAGGTCGTACTCCTCATTGCGAACGGGTACGACGATCTCGACCCGAGGATGACCTGATGTCTGCATGCCTCCGATGCTGTCCGCCGAACCTTAGCCACTCCCTGTGCCCGGCTGGGAGTTCGCTGGCAGAGTCAGTGCTGAGCGGTGCGACGCAGCCAGAGCAGCCCGAGGATGGGGAGGACCAGCGGGACGTAACCGTAGCCCTGGCCGAAGTGGGACCAGACGGTGGCGTCGGGGAAGTCGTCGGGCACGGCGTAGCTGAAGGCGCCGATGCCGACGACGCCGATCAGCTCGATGATGATCGCGACCGTGGCGACCTTACGGGAGACGATGGTTGCTTTGGCCAACGCGAAGGTGGCGGCGCAGTAGATGATCGCGGCAAGGGCCGACAAGAGATAGGCGATCGGGGCGTCGGAGAACTGGGTGGCGATCTGTACTACGGCCCGCCCGGTCGCCGACAGCGCGAAGAGGCCGTAGACGGCGATCAGGATTCGGCCGGGGCCGTGCCGGGTCGCCGATGCGTCCGCCATCTCAGACCGCCCACAGGTCGTGCAGCCGGAGCTCGAGCACCGGGATCACGAGGCAGGCGATCGCGAGCGCGCCGGCACCCCAGCGACTGCTCTCGGTCAGCGCCCAGAGCGCGCCGATCGGGAGGATCAGCAGCGAGCCGATCAGATACCCGACGAAGAACGGCCCCGACACATCGCGATCCGTGCCGACCAGCTGGACGATCCCGACCACCAACTGGCCGACCAGCAAGACCTCGATCACGCCGGTCAAGCCGAGCAACGGCCAGTTGATCCGGCGATCCAGCCCCGCGATCGACAGCGCGAAAATCGTCGCGCCCAGCGACAGGGCCACCAGGACCAAGGTCAGCGGTTCGTACACGAGCTAAGTGTCTCCTGCCGGGTGGGCACTAAAGGATGTCACCTGGGGTGTAGGCGGCGGCCTCGGGGTAGCGCTTCGCCAGGGCGTCGATGGTGGCGACGACCGAGTTGACCTGGGCGACGGCAGCTCCGGTGAAGGACAGCGGCTCGCCGACGATGCCGACGATCTGCTCCTCGGTCAGCCCGAGCCGGCCGTCCTCGCCGAGCCGGTGGAACAGGTCGTTCGCCGGAGTCCCCTTGCGCAGGTCGAGCGCCACCGCGACGGCGTGCTCCTTGATCACCTCGTGCGCGGTCTCCCGGCCGACCCCGTTCTTGACCGCGGCCATCAGCACCTTCGTGGTGGTGAGGAACGGCAGGTACCGCTCGAGCTCACGGGCGACGACCGCCGGGTACACCCCGAATTCGTCCAGCACCGTCAGGAACGTCTCGAACAACCCGTCCAGCGCGAAGAACGCGTCGGGCAGGGCTACCCGGCGTACGACGGAACAGAAGACGTCGCCCTCGTTCCACTGGTTGCCGGCCAGCTCGCCGGTCATCGACGCGTACCCGCGCAGGATGACCGCCAGCCCGTTGACCCGCTCGCAGGACCGCGTGTTCATCTTGTGCGGCATCGCGGACGACCCGACCTGGCCCTCCTTGAAGCCCTCGGTGACGAGCTCGTGCCCGGCCATCAGCCGGATCGTCGTCGCCAGGCTGGACGGCCCGGCGGCGAGCTGGACGAGCGCCGAGACGACGTCGTAGTCGAGGGATCGCGGGTACACCTGCCCGACACTGGTCAGCACCCGGCGGAAGCCCAGGTGCTGCGCGACCTCGGACTCGAGCCCGGCGAGTAGCTTCTCCTGGCCGTTGAACAGGTCGAGCATGTCCTGCGAAGTACCGACCGGGCCTTTGATGCCGCGCAGCGGGTACCGGTCGATCAGGTCCTCGAGCCGGGCGATCGCGACCAGCAGCTCGTCGGCCGCCGAGGCGAACCGCTTGCCGAGCGTGGTCGCCTGCGCCGCGACGTTGTGCGAGCGGCCGGTCATCACCAGCGCCGCGTGGTCGGCCGCCTTCTGACCGAGCTGGACGACGGTCGCCACCGCCCGATCGCGAACCAGCTCGAGGCCGGCCCGGATCTGCAGCTGCTCGACGTTCTCGGTCAGGTCCCGGCTCGTCATGCCCTTGTGCACGTGCTCGTGCCCGGCCAGCGCGTTGAACTCCTCGATCCGCGCCTTCACGTCATGCCGGGTGACCCGCTCCCGCGCCGCGATCGACTCCAGGTCGACCTGGTCGATCACCCTGCGGTAGTCCTCGATCACCCCGTCCGGGACGTCAACCCCGAACTCCTGCTGCGCCCCGAGAACCGCCAGCCACAGCTGCCGCTCCAGCACGATCTTGTACTCCGGTGACCACAGCTCCGCCATGGACAGGCTGGCGTAACGCGCAGCAAGAACGTTCGGGATCCGGGGCTTACGAGGAGTCGGCACGTACCCCATTCTCTCTCAACCTCAACGCCCCACGGTCAACAGGGCACAGGAGGAGCCACCGAGGCGGGTTTGAGCGTCATGTTCCCGTCGTACTGCGATCCGCCGGACACCAGGCGCCAGACCACCAGCCCCGCCACGGCCACAACCACGATCAGGGCCAGCACTCGGAGCCGGCGGTCTCGCATCATCCGGACAGCGTGCGGACCGGCGGGTCAGCGCCAGAGCCAGCGGAAGTACTGGTCGAGGGGCTCTGGGGGTGGGGTCTGGGTGGGCGGTGGCGGCGGCGCGATCGGGTGTGAGTCGCTCGGGGCGATCTCCTCCACAACCAGCATTGTCGGCATACCTATGTACATGCGCCGAATGCCCGAAAAGTTGCCTGTGGTGAAAAGTTTCTTCAGACAGCTTCCCGCAGGAAATAAGTAACGGTCGCAACCCGCTCCGCCAGCGCGCCACGGACAGTGAGAATCGGTACTCCGCTCGCCGTCACCCAAGAGTTGAGATAGCTCTCCAGCAGCGCCTGGAACTCGGTCGTGATCGGCGCATCGGCCGGCAGCGGGAACTCGACCGGCACCCAGACGATCAGGTCGTACCGCTCACCCAGGGTGGTCCAGGTGTCGATGGCGACCCCCTCGGCGAAGCCGCGGAGTACGGCCGCGTCGTCCGGCAGACGGGCCAGGACGTAGGCCCACTCGTGCAGGACCGAGCCGTCCGAGATGAAGGCGTCAGCCCCAGCCTCGCCCCGAACCCGCTCCCACGATCGCCGTACTGCGAGTTGGCAGATCTCCGCCGCAGAGCAGTCGGCCAATTCCTTCCGATGACCCGGTCGTGGATCCCGCATCGGGCTGAGCTGGACGACGCCGATCCCGGTCTGCGCCTGGAGCGCGTTGGCCAACGTCGTCTTGCCGGCGCCATGCGCACCGACGAGCGCGAGCCTCACTCGCTGCCGCCCGGATCGAGCAGCTCGAAGGAACCGAGCTCACGCTGCGCCCAGCTGATGTCGTCGAACCTGGTACCGATCACCACGCGTGATCCCAGCAACGCCATGAACGGCGCGTCCGAGTGATGGTCGCCGTACCCGATCGAGTCAGCCAGGTCCGCATTGCGGCGCCGGAGCAGATCGCAGACCGCCTGCCGCTTGGCCTCACCGACGAGCGGGAGCTCGACCTCGCCGGTGTAGCGGCCGTCGAGGACCGTCGGCTCGGTGCAGATCACCTCGGCCTGCGGGAAGCGCCGGACGATCGGTTCGAGAGCCGGCCGGAAGGAGGCCGACAGGACGACCAGGTCCCGGCCCGCCGCGACATGCCGGGCCACGTGCGCGATCACGCCCGGGTGGAAGAAGCTGCGGGGGCCGAGCGCTGAACTCGACCAGTCGAGGGCGAGGTTCGCGACCTCGTCGACCTCGCGATCCTGCCACCAGGTGAAGTACCGGCGGTTGGTGAACTCGCGGGGAGCGCCGCGCTCGCGATGGGCTCGCAGGTCGGCGAGGAAGGTCTCGCCGCGTTCGCGGATGTTGCGGCGGCGGGCGTCGAAGCGGAGCAGCGAGAAGAGTGAGTTGATCCGGAGCAGCGTCCCGTCCGCGTCGGCGATCACCAGCCGCGGACGAGCCGACCGGCCGGTGGTCGGGATGGCGTCGAAACCGTCTGGAGCGGGACGGGTGGGGGCCACTGGGGGATTCTCCGTTCGTGGTCGTGACAGCCCCGGCCCAGGGTGATGAGCCCTGGGCCGGGAGCAGGACTAGACGCGTTCCAGTTCCGAGCGGGTGTCGATCAGGTCGTAGTCGGCCTTGGCCCGGGCGACCGCCTCCTCGATGCTGATCACGGTCGGCAGGTCGTAGTGGCCGGTGATCGAGACCAGGCGTTCCTCGACCGTGCCGCCGGCGGTGAAGGTCGGGATGCCGAGCTTGTCCACCTCGGCCTGGATCATCTCGTCGGCCAGCAGCCGGAACCGCTCGTTCACCGGACGGTGGCCGTCGGCAACCATCGGGAACTCGATCGGCAGCCGGACGAAGGCGTCGTAGTTGGCCAGCGCGTGCTGCTTGGCCGGTACGCCGAGCTTGTCGATCACGTCCTCGAAGTACCGGATCTCGTCGGTCCGCTCGACGTTCTCCATCGTCGTGTTCGCGGTCGGGTTGACCCCGACGATGACCCGGACGGTGCCGTAGATCCATTCGTGGATGGACGATCCGTCGGAGATGAAGCTGTCGCCCAGGTGCGACTCGTTCACCGCGCGCTCGGTGTTGCGGCGGGTGATCAGCATCAGGATCTCCGACCCCGTGCACTGCTCGAGCGTCTTGCCCGGCACCGAGATGGGCAGCAGCTCCCGCATCGTCTTGGCCGCGCTACGGGGGATGCCGGTGTAGTGGGCCAGAGCCATCGTGGTGATGGTCTTGCCGGTCGAGTACGTTCCGGAGACTGCTAGTCGCATGAGATGTTCTCCAGTGTGAGTGGTCAGACCTGATGGGTGTCAGGTAGGCGGTGACCGACGGAACAGGTGACAGTCATGGCATCCCCGACGCCTGCGACGATGTCGGCGCAGCGCCAGGGACTTCCTTCGAGCCGGACGATCCGGGACCGGCCGAGCCGGGTGTGCAGAAGCGAGCGCTGCGAGGTCCGCAGCGGACGGTCGACGCGGAACGACGTCCGGCGGGTGAACAGGCCACCGGACCCGGACTCGTCCAGCCCGTCCAGCCGGGCGAGCAGCAACTGCCCGAGCTGAACCGCCCCGACGAACGCGTCGATGAAACAGACCTCCCCCACCTCGTCACCACCGGATCGGTCGGCGGTGACTTCGAAGTCGGCTTCGGCTTCGGCGGGACTGCGAGAGGTGACACTGGTCAGCGCCACCGTTCGGCGCTGGTAGGCGAGCTCCTCCCCCACTCCGAACAGCGACGGCAGCCGCTCGGCCGAGTCGACGTCGACCAGACTGCTGGCCTCAGTGGGCCGGACGACCTGCCCGACCGCCGTGATGTTGCCGATCGAGGCCTCGACGGTCAGCGGGCCACCGTGCTCGTCGGACAACCTGGCGTGCACCGGGAAGTCGTCGAGCGGCGACCCGAGCGGCTTGGCCGAGGCCCGGAGATCAAGCGCGGTCATCCGGGTCTCACGAGCCGCCTCGGGGCAGTACCGCGCGGCCACCAGGCCCACCAAGGCCTCGGTGACCAGCGCGACCGCGTCCGTCGTACTGAGTTTGTCGCCGGTCACCGAGCCGTGACCGGCCAGCCTCGAGGCCTGCGCGTCGTGACGGACCTGGACCTGGCCGATGGTCGGCCCGGTCTGCTTGTAGCCCGTTCCGAAGTACCGGCCGGCCGCGGGGCCGAGCGCATCGTCGATGGACTGCCAGTAGTCCGTCGGCAGCTGCGCTGTGTTCGTCATCCAGCGACCTCTGCCTCGGCAGTCTCAACGGTCTGGACGGGCTCGGCTGGTGCAGCCGTTGCCCGGGGCACCTTGTAGAGCACGGCGATCAGGCCGGCGACGACCGCGAGAGCCAGGGCATCCACCAGCAGACCGGTGTGTACGCCGTCCAGGATCCCGTCCTTGGTCGCACCGGCCGTCGCGCCCGCCGTGATGGCGATGGCGGCGAGGATCGGCGTACCGAGGGTGAAGGCGACCTGTTGCGTCATCGCGCTCAGCCCGCCGGCCAGGCCCTGCTCGCTGTCCGGCAGGCCGGACGTCACGGCGACGGTGTAGGAGACGATCGCCAGTACGTGCCCGAAGCCGCCGAGAGCGGTCGCCACCAGGATGTGGACGTAGCCCGCCGCGAACGAGTGACCGAGCAGCACGAAGGTGGCGGCGGTCGCCCCCTGCAACAACAGGCCGAAGACGAGGGTGTTGCGGGCGCCGATCTTGTTGATGATCTTGGCGGCGACCATGCCGCCGGTGAACGCACCGGCGCCGAGGACGGCGAAGGCGATACCGGTCAGGAAGGCCGAGCTGTCGAGCACCCGCTGCAGGTAGATGGTCAGCAGGAAGACCTTGCCGCTCTCCATCGAGAACGTCAGCAGGCCACCGAGGTTGCCCAGGGCAACCGATGGGCGCTTGAGCACGGTGACGGCGGCGAGCGGGTGCGGGGAGCGCGACTCGATCAGCCAGAAGAAGCCGAACAGGACAGCGGCCGCGACGAGCAGGATCCACACCTGCGGGGAACTCCAGCCCTTCGCCTCGGCGCGGGAGAAGCCGAGGACGAGGGAGAGCAGCGCGAGCGAGATGGTGACGGCGCCGGGAACGTCGAGCTTCTGCCGGATCGGCTCCGTGGACTCCTTGATCAGCGCCGGGGCGAGGACCAGGACGAGCAGACCGACGGGGACGTTCAGGAAGAAGGTGAAGCGCCAGCCGAGCAGGTCGGTCAGCACCCCGCCGAGCACCGCGCCGACGGCGAAGCCGAGCGACAGCAGCGCACCGTTGAGGCCGAGCGCCTTGTTGCGCAGTGGGCCTTCCGGGAACGAGGTGGTCAGCAGCGCGAGGGCAGCCGGGGCGGTGACAGCCGTCGCGACACCCTGCAGGATCCGGGCGACGTAGACCAGGGTCGGCTCGTTCGCGAACCCACCGATCGCGGACCCGATGGTGAGCAGGGCCATCCCGATCAGGAACATCCGCTTGCGGCCGTAGTAGTCGCCGATCCGGCCCATCAGGAGCATCAGGCCGGCCGCGGAGAGCGCGAACAGCGTGACGATCCAGGAGAGCTCGGCGGGCGTCATGTCCAGGTCGTCGCCGATCACCGGCAGAGCGACCGTGACGATCGAGAAGTCCAGGGCGAACATGAACTGGGCACCGAGCAGCAGACACATGATCAGGCGCTGCCGGCCGGTCAGGGTTTCGGTGGTCATGCTCTCAGGTTGACGACCCGCGCCGATCCCATCCAGAGCGTCCTGATGGGGGTACTGCGCACTACCTGGCTAGCTGCCAGGCTCCGTTGGCCACGGTGCCGAAGACGACATCGGCGAAGTGAACGCCCGCTCCGATGACCCCGGGTTGCTGGAGATACTCCAGTGTCATCGCCCTCGACTTGAGGGAGCTGGCCGGGTCGGCCTCGAAGCAGGAGTTGAACTCCGGCCTGCTGACCTGGACCGGACTGTGCATCACATCGCCGAACACCAGCAATTGCTGGCCTTCTCGCTCGATCAGGTACGACGTATGGCCGCGGGTGTGCCCCGGCGATGCCAGTGCTGTCAGGCCTGGGAAGAGTTGCTCGCCGTCGGTCAAGCCGTGAAAGCTCGATGGGGCTTCCAGAGCACCGGCGCAGTGCGGCCGCTCGGTCAGGCTCGTGCCGGGCCAGCCGGCCATCGCCCAGCCGGTGTGGTCGTCGTGCAGGTGGGTGAAGAGGACCGCGTCGACGTGGGCGTATTCCTCGGTGTACTCCGCGAGGCCGCCGCCGGTGAGTTCGCCCAACGACGGGTGGGATTGCTCCCGCGCGAGCCGGCGTGGACCGTAGCCGGCGTCGATCAGGACGACCCAGTCCGGCGTACGGACCAGCAAGGCACCAATGGATCCGGTGAGGTACCCGGTTGGCGTGAGCAATTCAGGCGGGATGGCGTCGAGGTCGGGGAGGCTGAACCAGCCATGGGGTTCGAGCTCGACGCGGCCGTCGGGGAGGTAGCTGATCTCGGCGTCGCCGAGCGTGAAGGTGCGGTGGACCGCGCTGGCGGCCCACCGTTCGCCGGCGGTCACTCGGCGGCCAGCGAGGCCAGCGCGGTGGCGGTCGGGGTGTGCGGCTTCGGGTGGTAGACGAAGATCCGCCGGTCGTCGTCCACGACAGGGCGCAGTACGTTCGCCGAGAAGCTCATCCGGCCTGCTTCCGGGTGGTCGAAGACAAGGTCGAGGTGCGGCGCAACGCCAACCACATAAGACTTCCAGAGGTGCTCGAAGACCGGCGACTGGGCAGCCAGCCGGTCGACCATCGCGCCGAACTCGGGGTCGCCGGCGAACCGGGCGGCCTGCTCGCGGAACTGCGAGATGAGCATCTTCGCCGTTGCCTCACGGAACGGATACCGCTCGGCGACCGATTCGTCGACGAAGAATCGCTCCAGGCAGTTCGTGCCGGCGCTGGCGCCGAAGACGACCTCGCCGAGGCGGTTGCTGGCCAGCACCGTCCAGTACCGGTCGACGCAGTACGCCGGCCGGTCGGCGATGCTGTCCAGCAACTCCCGTACGTGCACGGATTCCGGGCCTTCGGGCGTCGTCGACGGACGTTCGTGGCCGGCCAGGTCGAACAGGTAGTCGCGCTCGGCGTCGGTCAGCCGCAGCACCTTCGCCACCGACGCGAGGATCTCGGCGGACACCGAGATGTCCCGCGCCTGTTCCATCCACGTGTACCAAGTGACGCCGACGTTGGCCAGGACGGCGACCTCTTCGCGGCGCAGCCCCGGCGTACGGCGACGGCGGGTCTCGTGCGGCAGCCCGACCTCGTCGGGGGTGAGCCCTTCGCGGCGGGCCCGGAGAAACCCGGCCAGCTCGGACCGGCGATAGCGATCCGAACTGTGCCCACGGGCAGTGTCAACGGCGGTCATGTGCGGCTCCTGTCCCCCCAGCCATCGAACCGTTCGGTGGAGCGATGATCTCACGGAACCGGTTCCGGTTCGACACGTTCCGCAAACGTCTCACCACTGCCCGCAGGCACCTGGTGCTCAGGACGCCGGCGTCAGCAGGGCGCCGACCGCGGCCCCTGCCTGGGCGATCGTCTGATGGCCGCCGAGGGTGCCTTCGGCGATCGGGATGCCGAGCTTCTTCTCCAGCATCAGCGCCATTTCCAGCAACGCCAGCGAATCGATCGCGACGTCTTCGAAGACGGTCGACTCGGTCAGCTCGTCGGCCGGTACGTCGTACTTGGTGATCAGAATGTCGAGGATCTGGGCGGTCACGTCAGCGGACATTGTTTTCTCCTCAATGGGCGGTGAGTAGGGGTACTGCGTTTTCGATCGGCAGGGTGAGTTCCTGGGAAAGGGCCGGCCAGACCAGCGAGGCCGATCCCCAGGTCGCACCGCCGCCGAAGGCAGTGAGCAGGACACGGTCGCCGGGGTTGAGCGATCCGCAGGCGAAGCCGTCGACGAGGGCCAGCGGGATGGAGGCGGCCGAGGTGTTGCCGACGCGTTCGATGTTCATCAGCGCCTTGGCCGGCGACAGGCCGAGTTGCTCGGCGACCGCGTGGATGATCCGGATGTTCGCCTGGTGGGCGACCAGGCGGTCGACGTCCTCGATTCCCCAGCCGGTCTTGGCCAGCACGGCACGCGAGGACTCGGCCATCCGGCGTACGGCGGCGAAGAAGACCGACTTGCCGTCCATCCGGAAGTAGCTGTCCTCGGGCCTGGCCGGGGTACCGCTCGACCGCTGCTCGGCGCCGCCACCGCGGATCGTGATCAGGTCGGCCATGCTGCCGTCGCTGCCCAGATCGAAGTGCTGCAGGGCGCCGAGCTCGTCTGGTTCGCCGGCTCGCAGGATGACCGCGCCCGCGCCGTCGCCGAAGATCACCGAGGTGGTCCGGTCGTCGGGCGCCAGGATCGTGCTGAACGACTCGGCACCTATCACCATCACCCGCTCGGCGAACCCGGCCGCGATCGCGCCGGCCCCGGCTTGCAGGGCATAGACGAAACCAGAGCACACCGCGGACACGTCGTACGCCGGTACGTCGGTCAGCCCCATCCGCGCGGCGACCGTCGGCGCCGTACCCGGGCAAGTGCGGTCGGGCGTCGTGGTGGCCAGGACGACCAGGTCGACGGTGTGATGGCCGGAACTCTTCAGGGCCCGCAGGCCGGCCTCGGCGGCGAGGTGGCTGGTCGTAGTACCGGGATCGACGACGTGGCGGCGGCCGATCCCTGTCCTGGTGCGGATCCAGTCGTCGGAGGTGTCGAGGCGCTGGGCCAGCTCGTCGTTGGTGACGACGCGCGGCGGCAGGCTGCCACCGAGGCCGCAGATGACCGCGGCGCGCATCACGCGCTCCCGGGCAGTCGGTGGGTGACAGCGGACCGGACGCTGATGCCGGCAACGTCCGCCAGCACGGTGAAGGTGCGCCAGGTGTCGCCACCCATCTGCAGCAACGCGGGGTCGGCCAGCTCGGTCGTGACCGGGATCTCCCTTGTTTTACTGGGCTTCGGGGCAGTCATCGTGGTCTGGCGCATCCACAGCGTGTCACTGGCCTGCCTTGGTACGCCGTCCAGGTCGTACATCATCACCTGCGCCAGCTGCAGCGCAGTGACGAAAGCGTCAACCATCGAAGGCGCCGGGTGATACGCCCCCTCCAGGCCGTTCGCACTGGCCTCGCCATCGTCGGACAGCTCCAGCACTGCGGTGGCCTTGGTCTGGTCCTGTACTTCGAGATCGCGGATCCACTGGGTCCGGGCTTTGAACCCGGCGCCGTAGTACCGGTCCTGGGGCAGATCCCCAGCGGTCCACTCGCCTGACTCGAGCTCGGCGGCGGGATGGACGATCTCGGACTGGACGCGCATCGCGCCGATCGCGGAGTCGAAGACCGAGACCGTCCAGCCGTCCTCCTCGGCCGGCGTGACGCTCTTCCTCCGGGCTGTCGCCTTCAAGCCGGCCAGGTCTTCCTGCGGCTTGCTGCCGGCGGTGATCCGGACCTTGCGCAACCAGCCATTGGCGAGAACTGCTGGGTCCTGGCCCGGAGACTGCAGGCAGTGCTCAGCCAGTTGCGCGCCGAGGACCAAGGCATCGATGGTGCTGAAGTGCGGGCGGAGGTCGGTGCCGACGGCCTTCCTCGACCAATCGCCCGGATAGCTGACGTCGACACTCGCCGACGCCCAGGGGACCTGGTCGGCGCAGCCCGCCGTCAGCTCCTCGACGTCATATCCGACCCGACGGAAACCACGGCCGAAGAATCGCTGGGCCGCTGGTCCGAGAATGTCGTCGACAGCGGGCAGGGTGGTATTAACAGGCATTCTGATCAATCCCCCACGGATCAATAACCCCCGCAATACAAATGATCAAACAATGGCCTGGGAAGGCCCTTCGAGCCAGCGGGGCGGCATGCTCGAACTGCTCAGCAGCGACTGTAGGCCATCGAACCTGTCAGTCCGAGGCGTTTTACAGAATTTACAAGCCCGCCATCGGCACTCAATCACCGGCAGATTACCGGGTGATTTCCGGAGTATTTCCTGGACAATTGACCAGGCGACCGGCCGGAGCGCAGGTCAAACGCTTCATACAGCCGGGAGATTTCCGATCCGTTGCCGCTGGTAACACGTACGACTCACGGGATGCACTTTGCGGCAACATGACGAGACCCCCGGCGAGCGGTCGCCGGGGGTCTGGACGTCCACATCAGGAGACGGCGACCGCGATCTTGCCGCTGACCAGGCCGTCACCGAGGTCGACGAGAGCCTGCGGCACCCCGTCGAGCGGCACCACACTGTCGATGCTCGGCTGCACCTTGCCCGCTTCGACCAGCTCCAGCAGGATCTCGAGATCGGCGGCGTTCTCCTTCGCCAGCAGGCCGGTCAGCCGCTGCCGGATGAACAGCGACAGGAGTTGTCCCCGGAGTTGCCGATCGGTGCCGCCGGAAATGGGACCGCCGCCTTCGCCTCCTGCGATGACAGCGGTCCCGGTCTTGGTGAGTGCCCGGCGCAGTCTTTTCAGCGTCGGATTGCCGGCCAGGTCGATGATCAGGTCGTAGCGGTGAGTGCCGTCCGCGAAATCCTCATTGGTGTAGTCGAGGACATGGTCGGCCCCGAACTTCTGCACCAGCGCGAGCTTCGCAGTACTGGCGGTGCCGGTGACTTCGGCACCGAAGGCCTTGGCGAGCTGGACCGCGTACGAGCCGACGCCACCGGATGCGCCGGTGATCAGTACCTTCTGACCGGCCTGGATCTTGCCGTGGCGGAGTGCTTGCAATGCGGTAGTCGCGGAGATCCCGAGCACCGCGGCTTCGGCGAAGGCGAGGCCGGCCGGTTTCGCGGCCAGCTTGTCGATGCGCGCAACGGCGTACTGGGCGAAACTTCCCTCGCCGATGCCGAACACCTCGTCGCCCTCGGCGAACTTGCTCACCCCTTCGCCGAGGGCGACGACGCGACCCGCGAGCTCCCGCCCGAGCAGGGGGTTCCTCGGCCGGCGCACGCCGAAGACGAGGCGGAGAAGGTACGGCTTGCCGGTCATCAGGTGCCAGGCGCCCCGATCGAGCCCTCCAGCCTCGACCTGCACCAACACCTCCCCCGGACCCGGTGTCGGTTTGGCGATCTCGGCCACTCGCAGCACGTCGGCCGTGCCGTAGCTGTCCCTGACGACTGCGCGCATTTCCGTCTCCCCCTCGTCGTACTAAGTAAGTGGAGCGTATCGTACTTAGTACGAAACTGCTATCGTCCGTTCCGATGCCACGGTCACAGGGGTCTACGGAGCGCGCTCAACTCAGCCGCGAGCGGGTACTGCGGGCTGCCGTCGCGGTCGCGGACGGCGGCGGCCTGGGCGGACTGACGATCCGGTCATTGGCCAGCCAGCTCGATGTGAAGCCGATGTCGGTCTACTACTACGTCGCGAACAAGAACGAGATCCTCGACGGGATCGTCGACCTGGTCTTCGGCGAGATCGAGCTGCCGGTGCCCGGTGGTGACTGGCGGGTGGAGATCAGCAAGCGGGCGCACTCGGCCCGGGAGGTGTTGCGGCGGCATCCGTGGGCGATCGCGTTGATGGAGTCGCGGACCAGCCCGGGGCCGGCGACATTGCGGCATCACGACGCGAATGTGGGGACTTTTCGGGCGGCCGGGTTCTCGGTGGCGATGACGGCGCACGCCTATGCCTTGCTCGACGCGTTCGTTTACGGGTTCGCGGTACAGGAGGCGTCGTTGCCGTTCGAGGGATCCGAGGGCGCGGCCGAGGTGGCCGGCGGGATGATGGAGCAGTTCGGCTCAGGGCAGTATCCGCACCTGACCGAGCTGGCGGTGGATCATGTCCTCCAGCCCGGTTACGCGTTCGGCGACGAGTTCGACTTCGGTCTTTCGTTGATCCTGGACGGACTTGCCCGGTTGCTCGGTTAGCTGACCGGCTCCAGCTGGATCTCACCGCGGGCTGCCTTGAGGGCGATGTCGGTGCGGTGCTGCGAGCCCTTGATGAGGATCTGGCCGACGCCGGCGTAGGCACGCTGGCGGGCCTCGTCGAGATCCTTGCCGGTGGCGCTGACCGCGAGGACCCGGCCGCCCGACGTGACGACCTCGCCGTCCTCGATCGTCGTACCGGCGTGGAAGACGCGGACGCCCCCGGCCTCGGCCTGGTCGATGCCGGTGATGACGTCACCGCTGCGCGGCTTGGCCGGGTACTTCTTGGCCGCGACCACGACCGCCACCGATGCGCCCGACTTCCAGCGCAGGGGTTCGGCGTCGGCGAGTTTGCCGGTCGCGGCGGCGTACAGCAGTCCGCCGAGCGGGGTCTGCAGCAACGGCAGCAGGGCCTGCGTCTCCGGGTCGCCGAAGCGGGCGTTGAACTCGATCACCCGGACGCCACGGGAGGTCAGCGCGAGTCCGGCGTACAGAAGTCCGCTGAACGGGGTGCCGCGGCGGCGGAGCTCGTCGATGGTCGGCTGGAGCACCTTCTCGGTGATCTCCTCGACCAGCCCTTCCGGTGCCCAGGGCAACGGGGTGTACGCGCCCATGCCGCCGGTGTTGGGCCCTTCGTCGTTGTCCGCAAGGCGTTTGAAGTCCTGCGCCGGCTGCATCGGCAACACGGTCTGGCCGTCGGTGATCGCGAACAGGGAGACCTCGGGGCCGTCGAGGAACTCCTCGATCAGCACCTGCTCACACCCGGCCGCGTGCTCGAGCGCCTCCGCGCGGTCCGACGTGACGACGACCCCCTTGCCCGCCGCAAGCGCGTCATCCTTGACCACGTATGGCGGCCCGAACGCGTCGATCGCCTCGGCGGCCTGCTCCGGCGTCGTACAGACGTACGCCCGGCCGGTCGGCACACTCGCCGCGGCCATCACATCCTTGGCGAACGCCTTGGACCCCTCGATCTCAGCCGCCTCCTTGGACGGCCCGAACACGGCGATCCCCGCCGCCCTCAGCGGATCAGCCAGCCCGGCCACCAGCGGTGCCTCCGGACCAACCACCACCAGATCGGCGCCGACCTCCTGCGCCAGCGCCACCACCGCGTCATGATCCGAGATCTCCACCGCCCGGCAAACAATCGTTTGCCCGTCGTGTGCCGGCTGCAACGCCTCGATCCCCGGATTCCCCGGCGCCGCCACAACCTGCTCAACCTCAGGATCCCGGCTCAACGCCCAGACCAGTGCATGCTCACGCCCACCAGAGCCCACAACCAAAACCTTCACAAGCCCTGAGCCTAGTGCACGCACGCATTCCCCCACGCGCCCTCCACTTCCGCTCCTGCGTCGCTCCAGCTCCGGGTCGCTCCCACCCGCCCGTGTTTGCGCTCCTACGTCGCGCGACTTCCACGCTCCTCTGTCGCGCACTCCGCGACCCCGCCGTGGAGCCGACCCAGCCGACGACCGGGCCGCGCGGCTACCGCCTACTGCTCATCGGGGAAAGACCTTCTTTGCCGCCCGACCGATCGTGCGGGTTTCCGCAGCGTCGACTCCACCACCGACCCCGGGAACCACCTTGGACAGCGTCACTGCCGCGCGTTTCGTGCCGTACTTGGCAACCAGGTAGAAGCCAGCCACGTCTCGTCACAACAGACTTTCATGGCGCTCATGCGGCGCCGGACTCGATGTTGTGGATTACGGTTGGCGTCGCGTTCGTGGTTCCGGTCAGCGCGTTGAGTGCCTGGTTGAGGAGGCGTTCGATTGCGGCGCTGATGCCGGCGCACTCACTGTCGATCGTGCCTGCGCTCTTCTGGATGCCGTTGGCAAGCTTCTTCACCCTGGCGATCTTGTCCAGCTGCGTGAGTGCTTCCGCGATCTTCTCCTCGGCCGTGGCGACCTCGGTGGCGCCGGTCCGAGCGGAGGCGGCGATTGCCACCGTCCTCAGCAGCATCACAATGGTGCGGAGCAGTTCAGGGTCGTCCTGGTCCGGATCGAACGACGCGACAATCCTGCGCGGACCCAGCACCCGGATCGTCTGGTTGTCGTTCTGCTCCGGGCTGCGGACGAGCCCGATCGCTGCAACTGCAGCCCGGTTCCGCTCTGCCTCATCGAAATAGTCGATCCAGCCGGTGCGCGGCGAATCGGTCATCTCGAGTACTACGCGCGCCGAACTGCCGACGTTGAGGAGACATCGCCCTTCTTGCTGCGGGGAACCAGACCGACCTTAGAAGTCGTGTCGGTGTATTCGTCGCCGAGTCCGGCCGCGATGCCTCGCATCAGATCATGGATCTGAGCTTCGAACGAGCTGCCCTTGATGGGCGTGACTTTCGCCAAGGTGGCTTTGGCCTGCTGCACCTTCAGGGTGGTCGTCAGTTCGTCGACCTTGAGCGCGAGCTCCGAGTGGTTCTTCTCGATCTGCTGCGTGAACTTCTCCTGCTGGGTCGTAAGCGCAGCGGCGTGCTTCGCCATCGGAGAGGTGGGATCGGCGGGGTCGAACTGCTTGGCTGCCCTCTCCAGCAGTTCGCGGGCGCTGGTGCTCACCTGGATTTCCAGGCCGGCTCCGAACTTGTCCAGTAGCGGTTGGAGGCGGTCGAGCAACTCGGGGCTGTCTCCGCCGAACAGACGCTTGATCTCGGCGGTCAGGCCATTCTTGGCACCCTCCACCGCAGTCGTGAACTCCTTGCGGCTCTGCTGATCTGCCTCGGTGATCGCCTTCTTCGCATCCGTGGCCACCTTGGTGACAGTCTGGGCAGCGTCCTTCACCGCCTGCTCAGTCAGCTCCGCGGCCTTGGTCGTCGCTGCTGCAGTCTTGTCGCCGACGTCCTTGAGCAGCTGCTCGATGACGCGTGCCTCAGTGGTCTGCGCCGTGGCGGCGAGTGCCCGCGCGCCGATGACCATCGCTTCGGTGGCAAACGTCGACAGATCGGTTCCGGCAAGCTCAGTCGGCTCCTGGACCACCGGGCCCCTCCGCCCGGTGGTCCAGTGCTGAGCCTCGCGGACGACGTCCTTGTCCGTGATGGTCAGCGCCCGGATGACCACGGCAGCCGCCGCGGTATCGAAGTGCGCGTTGATGTGGCTGTCGGTCATCGAGGTCGCTCCCGTGCTCATGCCGTCGGGTGACAGCGAGTGACTCGAGAATGCGTTGCCCTGTTCACCAGGTCGAGCATAAACACTGATAAGGCCGCTTATCAGATATTTCATGTATACCGCTCAAATCTGCCCTAGTCTTGGTCGAAGCCAGGCTTTGGAGGGAGGGTGCGCAATGACTACAAGACCGGCATTGACGCTGCAAGACATCGCCGAGCTCGCTCGGGTGAGCCGGCCCGTTGTGTCGATGTGGCGCCGCCGCCCTCGGGTGCGTGGGCGAGAGATCCCCTTCCCGCTGCCGGTCAGGACCGTAGGCGGGCTCGATCACTTCGACCGCGACGAGATAGTGGCGTGGTTGGAGGAGACGGGACGCGGCAACAACGTCGACGTACGGCAGGACGCTCCCGCCTTCGCAATCCC
This sequence comes from Kribbella sp. NPDC051718, assembly GCF_040681515.1. NCBI lineage: Bacteria > Bacillati > Actinomycetota > Actinomycetes > Propionibacteriales > Kribbellaceae > Kribbella > Kribbella sp. NPDC051718. The sequence goes on from NZ_JBFAYZ010000001.1 coordinate 1,200,183, forward strand.
CGACGACATCGCCCTCGAGGACATCGTGACTCTCCTGTGTCTCCATGTCCTTACAGGCGTCGAACTGGATGGTCTCAGCCGAGCAGAGCTGGTCGCAGCTGCCGAGAGCGCCGACACTTCCGACGAACTGCTGCTCCGCGAGGTGCTCGCACTCGGAAACACGCCACCTCTGTTGGAGTATGTCGCCGACCTGATCGAGGCGTCGTACGGCGCGGCTGACGCTCTTGCGCGGGCCGAATCAGGTCGACTCAAGCGCGAAACAACAGAGCGGGGGCTGACCGACAAGCTCGTCGCGCTGCTTGAGGCGGTCGCGACAGCCGGCCGGGCCTACCTGGGCGACGAGGCTATCGCCCTCGTTCCACCGGCAGACCACCAGCTCATGCGAGGGCTTCCCGAGGCCTTCGCCGGCATCCTCCTCGACGAGGACGACACCGCGGCGCGTCCACAACGCAGGCGGGCTGTGATCGATGGTGTCGAAGTACTCCGCGAAGCCCGCGGTGCGGTGCACGTGATCTCGGTGGTGGGAGAGTCTGATGCCGCCATGCTAGAGGCTGTCGACAACCTCGCACTCTCCCTTGGGGCGGCGGATATCGGTGTCGTCCTTGGCCCTGCCGCCGTTCTTTGCGACCCGCTCATCGGCGATGCAGAGCAGCGGCGTTCGCAGACCCTCCGTACTGGAAGCCTTGCGATGGCAGTTCGTCTCCCACGCGGCCTCTGGAAGGCGGCCCACCGGCAGAGCCTGGCACTGTGGATCCTTCACGGCGGTCGCAGTGCCCAGTCGCTACGCGTGGCCGACCTCGCTGGGGTGACGATTGACTTCGAAGACCTTGCGTCTGATGTTGTCGCCGCTTTGCAGGTCACCGAGGACCGCGCATACCGGTACGCCCGACGCGCCGACCTGGCTCCAGTGCTCGCCGGCGGACCGGTCGTACCTCGAGGTGTTCGAGCAATCCGACTCGGAACAGCCGATGCGACAACACACCTCGACCGCGTGTATACCGCGACGCTGACGACGAGTGAGCCACTCTCTGGATATGACGTCACCGTCGCACCTGCACCCGGTCAAGTGATATTGCGACAACGTTCTCTGGGTGAGCTGCTCGGAGCGGGGCAGATTGTCATGAAGCGAGGAAACCGCATCAGCACGGTGCCTACCGACGCTAGCGCGACAGTTCGGATTGTGTCGGCCGACAGAAGTACCGACGGGCTCCGGCTCGATCCATTTGACGCAGAACGACAATACCCGCGGGCGAACAGAACGGAGCCGGGCGACGTCGTATTCGTCCAGCAGCCGCGACCGATGGCTCAGGTCGACACCGAGGGCGGCTCGCTAGTGGCGTCCCCGAGCCGCATACTGCGGCTCCAGCAAGGCGCCGGCATCGGGCCGTTCGCCCTTGCTGCGCTGATAAACGAGGTCGTTCCGCAGGGAAGCGAATGGCAGACCTGGAACGTGCCGGAACTCGCGGCAAGAGAGTCTGAGGCGCTTGAAGCGGCGCTCACGGCCGCTGCTGACCATCTCGAAGCGCTCCGCCGTCATGAGCGGGCACTCGAGGATCTGACAACGAGCTTGATCGAGGGAGTGGCCGCAGGCGCGGTCACGATCGATTCGATTATTACCAAGAGAGCAGGATGACGTGCCACCACGTAAGAAGGAACCGACCGCGCCATCGACCATGAAGGAGCTCAAGGACACGCTCTGGAAGGCAGCGGACAAGCTACGGGGCTCCCTGTCGTCGAGCCAGTACAAGGACGTCATCCTTGGCTTGGTCTTCCTTAAGTACGTCTCTGACGCGTACGACGAACGCCGCGAGGCGATCCGTGCGGACTTGACGGCGCAGGACTACGACGAGCAGCAGATCGCCGATCTCATCGATGACCCCGAGGAGTACCAGGGGTATGGGGTCTTCGTAGTACCGCCTGAGGCCCGCTGGTCCTACCTGGCAGAGAACGCCAAGGGAAAGCAGTCGGTCGACGGTCTGGCGCCTCGCACGATCGGCTCACTGGTCGACGAGGCCATGGACGCGGTCATGAATGCCAACGAGAGTCTTCGCGGCACCCTGCCCCGGCTCTTCAACCGCGACAACATCGACCAGCGCCGGCTCGGCGAACTCCTCGACCTCTTCAACAGCGCTCGCTTCAGTCGACAGGGCGAGCACCGCGCCCGCGACTTGATGGGAGAGGTATACGAGTACTTCCTCGGCAGCTTCGCCCGCGCCGAGGGCAAGCGGGGCGGCGAGTTCTTCACCCCGCCGAGCGTTGTCAAGACGATCGTCCAGGTACTGGAGCCGCACAGTGGCCGTGTCTACGACCCGTGCTGCGGCTCGGGCGGCATGTTCGTACAGACAGAGAAGTTCATCTACGAGCACGAGGGCGACCCGAAGGACATCTCCATCTACGGCCAGGAGGCGAACGAGGAGACTTGGCGGATGGCCAAGATGAACCTCGCCATCCACGGCATCGACAACAAGGGCCTGGGCGCTCGCTGGGGTGACACGTTCGCCCGCGACCAGCATCCCGATGTCCAGATGGACTTCGTGATGGCGAACCCGCCCTTCAACATCAAGGACTGGGCCCGCAACGTCGAGGACAAGCGCTGGAAGTACGGCGTACCGCCGGCCAACAACGCCAACTACGCCTGGATCCAACACATCCTCTCGAAGCTCGCCCCAGGCGGTCAGGCCGGCGTCGTGATGGCGAACGGCTCCATGTCGTCGAACTCCAACGGCGAAGGCGACATCCGCGCCCAGATCATCGAGGCCGACCTGGTCTCCTGCATGATCGCCCTACCAACGCAACTCTTCCGCAGCACCGGAATTCCGGTTTGCGTGTGGTTCTTCGCCAAGGACAAGACCGCCGGCAAACAGGGCTCCATCGACCGCACCGGCCAGGTGCTTTTCATAGACGCCCGCGAACTCGGCTACATGGCCGACCGCGCCGAGCGAGACTTGTCCACCGAAGACATCGTCCGTATCGGCGACACCTACCACGCCTGGCGCGGCTCGGAATCGGCCGCGGCCAAGAAGCTCGTCTACGAGGACCTCCCTGGCTTCTGTAAATCCGCCGCGCTCAGTGAGATCAAGGCGTCCGACTACCCCCTCACACCCGGCCGGTATGTCGGTAGCCCCGACGCAGATGAGGACGGCGAACCGATCGACGCCAAGATCAAGCGGCTTACCGACGATCTCCTTCACGCGTTCGATGAGTCGGCACGTCTGGAGAAGGTCGTCCGCGAGCAGTTGGAGCGGCTCGATGCATGAGCGCGCGCTAGCCACCGTTGCCGTCGATCGGGGATTGGTCGGTGGGCCGTTCGGTTCCGATCTCGTCGGTGCGGACTACGTTGACGACGGCGTGCCGGTCATCCGGGGTGCGAACATGCTCCGCCGCTACGTTGGCGGCGACTTCGCGTTCGTAACTCCGGACAAGTTCGCACGCGACCTCGCCCGGAATAATGCGGTCCCAGGCGACCTGATTTTTACCCAGCGCGGGACGCTCGGTCAGGTGGCCGTAGTGCCTCGAGGCCAGCACGCCGAATATGTTGTATCGCAAAGTCAGATGCGACTACGAGTCGACGAAGAAATCGCTGACCCAACGTTCGTATATTACGCGTGCTCCGGCCAGGAGTTCTTGAATCAGATCAATGACAATGCTATATCGACCGGCGTTCCGCATACCAACCTGGGTATTCTGGCGCGGCTAACGATCCCGGACCGTCCGATCCAAGAGCAGCACGCAATCGCGGAGGTGCTGGGAGCACTCGACGACAAGATGTCCGCCAATGACCGGATCCGGGCACTCGTGGACGAGGTTGCGATGGCACGGTTCCGCCGCCTGTCAGCTGGTCGGCGACCGGCGAGAATGGCCGATCTCGCGGTCATCAACGCTGGTGTCACGAAGCCGAAGCCAGGCGCTTCTTTGCGCTACATCGATATCTCGTCGGTCAGTCAGGGCGACTATGTCCTCCCTGACGAGTCATCGTGGGATGACGCGCCTGGACGGGCGCGGCGGGTCGTCAGCGCCGGCGACACGGTCTGGTCGACGGTTCGCCCCAACCGCCGGTCCCACGCGCTTGTGCTCGATGACGATCCACTGCTGATCGCGTCGACAGGTCTGGCTGTGCTGTCTCCTCGCGCGGGACGGATTGCAGGCGTATACGAAGCAACGCGAACCGAGCAGTTCGCCAGTTATCTGGAGAGCGTGGCCGAAGGCAGCGCCTACCCGGCTGTCAGAGCGGAGCGTTTTGCTGAGGCTCCGATCCCCGAACTGGATGCTGCGGACTGGGATCATTTCGAAGAGTTCGCTTTACCTCTCCGATATCGCGCACACGCGGCCGGCGTGGAATCAAGGCGGCTGGCGGCCACACGCGACGCGTTACTGCCCCTTCTGATGTCGGGAAAAATCCGAGTACGGGACGCTGAGAAGCTGGTGGAGGAGGTCGTCTGATGGTCAGCGAAGCTGAGTGGGAGGAGTTCGCGCTGGGCGAGCTCTTCGACCATGGGTGGGAGAAGCTTCATGGCAATGAAGTTGCGCCGGGCACTGAAGGCGGGCGGGCATCATGGGAAGATATCGTGCTGCGCGGGCGGCTGCTTACCGCGATGAGGCAGTTGAATCCGCTGGTGCCGGGGGAGTATGTCGAGCAGGCGATGGCCGAGATCGTCTCGCCGACGTCGCAGGACGCGATCGCGGAGAACTATCGGATTCACCAGCTTGTGGTGCACGGATATCGCGGCATCAGCTATGTGGATGCCGGCGGAATCGAGCAGAATCCGACGATCCGGCTGGTCAGCCAGGTAGTCGAGGAGAACGAGTTCCTGGCCGTCAGCCAGGTTAGCATCAGGTCGTCGGAGGTCGAGCGGCGGTTCGATGTCGTGCTGTATCTCAACGGCATGCCCGTGGTGGTCGTCGAACTGAAGAAGGCAGGCGCCAAGCGAGCGGACGTCGCCTCGGCGCACGCACAGTTGGGTACCTACCTTCGCGAGTTCCCGATGGCGTTTCGGTTCTGTGTGTTGTCTGTCATCAGCGACGGCATCACCGCGCGGTACGGCACGCCCTTTACTCCGCTCAACCACTACTCGCCGTGGAACGTCGATGACGACGGGCGTCGCTTGACTTCAGACACCAAGGACGATACGAGCACGGGAGTCGAGCTGGAGTGGCTCCTCGATGGCGTCTGCAATCAGGAGCGGTTCCTGCAGCTGCAGCGGAACTTCGTTGCCTTTGACACCGGAGCGGAGGGGTATACGAAGCGGATCGCCAAGCCACACCAGTACTTCGCAGTCACCAAGGCGGTCGGGTCGACGGTTGCGGCGGTCGAGAGCAACGGCAAGGCCGGCGTCGTCTGGCACACCCAGGGTTCAGGCAAGTCGATGGAGATGGAGCTCTACGCCCACCTGGTGAGTCTCCAGCCCAAGCTCAGAAACCCGACTCTTGTAGTCGTTACCGACCGCACAGAGCTCGACAGCCAGCTTTTCGAGACCTTCAACCGTTCGCGCCTCCTCGCCGAGACTCCGGTCAAAGTCACGACGCGCGGCCGGCTGAGGGATGAGCTGACCAACCGAAACACCGGCGGCATCTACTTCACGACACTGCAGAAGTTCGGGCTCACGGAGAAGGAGCGCCATGCGGGGCTCGACCATCCGCTGCTGACCGACCGGCGCAACATCGTTGTGATCGTCGATGAGGCTCACCGCAGCCACTACGACGACCTTGACGGTTTTGCCCGCCACATCCGCGATGCACTTCCCAATGCTGCCTTCATAGCCTTCACTGGAACACCGCTCTCCTTCGCGGACCGCAACACCCAGGATGTGTTCGGCAACGTCATCGATACCTACGACCTCACTCGAGCCGTTGACGACGGGGCCACTGTTCCTGTCTATTTCGAGCCGCGCATCGTCGCAGTGAAGCTCGCGGGCGAAGTCACCGATGAGCAACTCGATGAGGCAGCCGACGAGGCGACGGTCGGCCTCGACGTCGTAGAGCGCGATCGGATCGAGAAGACGGTCGCGGTGATCAACGCCGTGTACGGCGCTCCAGCCCGCCTCGCTGCGCTGGCGGCCGACATCCTTGAACACTGGGATGAGCGGTCGGAGGTGATGCGGCCGTTCATCTCCTCACCTGGCAAGGCATTCATAGTTGGCGCCACCCGCGAGATCTGCGCCAACCTCTACGAGGAGATCATCAAGCTTCGCCCTGAGTGGCATGACTCCGCCGTCGACAAGGGCGTGGTCAAAGTCGTCTACTCCGGCGACGCGACAGACACCGGCTTGGTCGCCAAGCACGTTCGCCGCGAGGCCCTCAACAAGGTGATCCAGAAGCGCCTCAAGGACGCTGAAGATCCGCTGCAGATGGTCATCGTCCAGAACATGATGCTGACCGGCTTTGACGCGCCACCTCTGCACACCCTGTACCTTGATCGGCCGCTCAAGGGCGCCCTGCTGATGCAGACGCTGGCACGGGTAAACCGCACCTTTCGGGGGAAGCCGAGCGGTTTGCTGGTTGCATATGCGCCACTGGGCGACAACCTCACCCATGCGCTTGCGGAGTACACCGAGACGGATCGTGCCGAGAAGCCTGTCGGCCGAAATGTCGACGAGGCGGCTGCGCTCGCCCGGACGCTCCTCGAAACGCTCGACAACGTTTGCTCCGGCTATTCGTGGCGGAAGCAGTTGGCGGGAGATACGAAGAGCTGGATCAAAGCTGCTGTCGGACTCACCAACTACCTTCGTTCGCCATCGACGCCGGGGAATCAAGCTACCGACAGCGAGGAGACATTGGGCCAGCGGTTCCGAAAGCTTTCCAACCAGCTCGCCCGAGCGTGGGCCCTGGCCTCCGGACGCGACACGCTCGCTGAGCTTCGTAGTACAGCAAAATTCTACGAAGAAGTCCGAGTGTGGATGGCCAAGTTCGATGCCCAGGAGCGGCAGGCTTCCGGCGAGCCGGTCCCGGAGGAGATACAGCGACTACTCGCCAGCCTGGTGGCCACGTCGACCGCCACGGGCGAGGTCGTTGACATCTACGAGGCGGCTGGTCTGCCCAAGCCATCGCTGTCGGACCTCGGCCCAGACTTCCGATTGAAGGCTCAGAAGGCCGACAACCCGCACCTCGCGATCGAGGCACTGCGCGATCTGCTCACGGAGGAGACCGCTCGGGCGACCCGCAACAATCTCGTCCGGCAACGGGCATTCTCCGAGCGCATCAGGGAGCTGATGAACAAGTACACCAATCAGCAACTCACCTCGGCCGAGGTCATCGCGGAGCTCATTGAGATGGCCAAGGAAGTCGCGGCTGAAGGTAACCGCGGCAAGGAGTTCACTCCGCCTTTGTCTGAAGATGAGCTCGCCTTCTACGACGCCGTGACCACCAACGAATCCGCCGTCGAGGTACAGGGAGAGGACGTCCTGGCTCAGATCGCCCGAGAGCTGGTCGAGGTGATGCGCCGTGACATCAAGACCGACTGGACGGTACGCGACGACGTACGGGCGAAGCTGCGATCTTCGATCAAACGACTGTTGGTGAAGTACAAGTACCCGCCGGACAGACAACCTGAGGCAATCAAGTTGGTCATCGAACAGATGGAGGCGATGGCCCCGCGGTTCGCCGGGTAGACAGCTGTTCGGTCTAGTAGTGCCAGTAGTACCTGGCTTCTGCGTTCCAGGTGAGGGGGACGGTGGTGTGGTTGGTGAAGGCTGGGCCTTTGCCTTTGGCGATTTCCAGGGTGCGGGAGAGTTGGAGGGAGTAGGGGTGGTGGTTGTCGTCCCACCATTGTTCGAACTGGGTGATGCAGGTTTGGGTGGGGAAGTACTGGTTGGAGCAGGGGTGTGGGGGGCTCCACTTCTGGAGGTGACGGAAGTTCACCGTGGTGGAGTTGTTGGGGGGCTTGATGGTGCCGGACGCGTCCAGGCAGTATCCGGTGGTGGGGATGTTCCATTTGACGTAGTGCTGGCGGCCGGAGGCTGACGGTAGGGGTTGCATGCCGGTGCAGGTGGCTGAGCCGATTGATTCGGAAGTGACTCGTTGGATCTGGGTCAGGGGGCGGCCGGCGCCGTCGTTGTAGCCGTCCAGGAGGACCCAGTCGCCGGAGTGGATGAAGTGTTCGGCGGATTTGGGGGGCCAGGCTTTGGGGTCGCCCCAGGAGATGTCGGAAGTAGTCGCGGTCAGTGGGGTCCAGGCCCATTGGCCGGCGGCGGCGCCCCCTGCCCAGTACTGGCCGGCGGATTTTTCGAACATCAGGGAGTACTGGCCGTAGTTCTCCCCCGGTGCAGCCGCGTCCGAGGGGCGCGCGACGGAGAGACCTGTTGCGGCGGCAACGATCGTCGCGGCGCTGAGCAGGATCACGAGTTTCTTCCGCATGGGTCTCGACGCTAGCCCTGGAAGGGTGCAGGGGGTCTAAGGTGCAGCAACGAGACCGACCTGAGGAGTTGTCATGCCGGAACCCGTCACCCACATCCTCGCCGTACCGGGCGCGATTCTCACGTACGACGTGCGCGGCGAACTCGACGATCGCGAACAGCCCGTACTCCTGATGATCGGCTCCCCGATGGGGGCGAGCGGCTTCCCGACCCTGGCCTCGCACTTCACCGACCGGACCGTGGTGACGTACGACCCGCGCGGCGTCGAGCGCAGCACGCGCACCGACGGCACCGGCGAGCTCTCCCCCGACGACCACGCCGCCGACCTGGCCGCGCTGATCGAGGCCATCGACGCCGGGCCGGTCGACCTGTTCGCGAGCAGTGGTGGAGCGGTCAACGCGCTCGGCCTGCTCGCCCAGCGGCCCGACCTGGTCAAGACGCTGGTCGCGCACGAGCCTCCGCTGGCCGCGATCATCCCGGACAGCGAGGCGGCGCTCAAAGCCGTCAAGGACATCTACGACACCTACCAGCGCGACGGGATGGGCGCCGGGATGGCCAAGTTCATCTCGATCGTCAGCTTCGAAGGCGAAATCCCGGCCGACTACACCGACCAGCCGGCACCCGATCCGGCGATGTTCGGGCTGCCGGCCGAGGACGACGGTTCCCGCGAGGACGCGCTGCTCGGGCAGAACCTCCGCGGCTGTACGTCGTACCAGCCCGACTTCGACGCGCTCGGCCGGAGCAGCGGCAAGCTGGTGGTCGGGATCGGCGAGGAGTCGGCCAACCAGCTCGCGGCGCGCGGTGGGAAGGCGGTTGCCGAGCGACTCGACCTGACCCCGGTGGTGTTCCCGAGCAACCACGGCGGCTTCCTCGGCGACGAGTACGGTATGCCCGGCAAACCGGCCGAGTTCGCGGCGCGCCTGCGCGAAGTACTGGCCCGCTGACCGATCCCCGCCGACCCATCTGGTTAGCTGGAGACATGACTGACAAGCCTGAGATCGACTTTCCGGATGGCCCGCCGCCGGCGGATCTGGAGATCACCGACATCACCGAGGGCGACGGCGACGAGGCCAAGGCCGGTTCCCGCGTCAACGTGCACTACGTGGGCGTTGCTCACTCCACCGGCGAGCAGTTCGACGCCTCGTACGACCGGGGCGCGCCGCTGGCCTTCCAGCTCGGCGTCGGCCAGGTCATCCAGGGCTGGGACACCGGCGTCCAGGGCATGAAGGTGGGTGGCCGGCGCAAGCTCGTCATCCCGCCGCACCTGGGCTACGGCGACCGCGGCGCGGGCGCCGCGATCAAGCCCGGCGAGACCCTGATCTTCGTGGTCGACCTGCTCAGCGTGAGCTGATCCATCCACCGCAGTAACCCACTGGCCCCCGGTTGCGTCACAATGACGCGATCGGGGGCTTTTCAGGTAGTACTACGCATCCGCGCTGCCGCCCCAGCAGGGTTGACTGGGAGGCATGACGACGATGGTTGCCACCACTGCTCCGGCCCGCGCCAGGACCGACTGGACGAAGTACGCCGCCCTGCTGGCCAAAGCCGCGCTGTTCGCCTTGTTGCTGACAGCAATCATCTGGCCGGACCTGAGCGGCATCAAGGGCAAGGCGTCTGGCGCCCGGCTGGTCGTCTATCCGCTCGGGGCGCTGGTACTTCCGCTGTGGTGGTTCGCGTACGGCCGGACGAAAAGCAAGCTGCACAAGAGGTTCCCGTGGCACGCGGACCTGCTGATCACCCTGCCGTGGCTGGTCGATCTGCTGGGCAACCGGCTCAACCTGTTCGACACCATCAACTGGTGGGACGACGCGATGCACTTCATCCTGTGGGGCTTGCTCACCGCCGGTGTGCTGACCGCCTTCGCCCCTCGCGAACTGACCCGTGGCCTGACCACCTTCGTCGCCCTCGGCTTCGGCGCCACCGCCGCGGTGATCTGGGAGCTCGGCGAGTACGTCGCCTTCGTCCGCCACTCCCCCGAACTGCAAACCGCCTACACCGACACCCTCGGCGACCTCGCCCTCGGCACCCTCGGCGCCTTGCTGGCAGGCCTGATCTTCTTCCAGGTAAGCCGCAAGAGGTCTTAGCGGTCGGCCGGTCGGCAGATTCCGTTGGCGGCGGCCGACGCGGCCAGCGCCTTCGCGGCCGGGTTCCCCGCGCCCGCGAGCTGGCTGCCGGCCGCGGGTTGTCCGGTGGCCGCGGGGTGATTGGCCGCGGGCTGGGCGGTGCGGGTCGTGTGGCGGCCGATCGGGACGACCATCGGGGTGCCGGCGACGGGGTCAGGAATCACCTTCACCGCAAGGCCGAAGACGTCTTGGACGACCTGCTCGGTGATCACCTCGCTTGGGTTGCCCTCGGCAACGATTGCGCCGTCCTTCATCGCGATCAGGTGATCGCCGAACCGGCAGGCCTGGTTGAGGTCGTGCAGGACGAGCACGATGGTCCGCTGGTCGCGCTTGTTCAGATCGACCAGCAGGTCCAGTACTTCGAACTGGTGGGTCAGATCCAGGAACGTCGTCGGCTCGTCGAGCAGCAGGATGTCGGTCTCCTGCGCGAGCGCCATCGCGATCCAGACCCGTTGCCGCTGGCCACCGGACAGTTCGTCGATCGGCCGGTCGGCGATCTCGAGTACGTCCGTCGACGTCATCGCGTCCGCGATCGCCTCGTCGTCGCCCTTGGTCCACTGCCGGATCCAGCCCTGGCGGGGGTACCGGCCGCGGCCGACCAGGTCGGCGACGGTGATCCCCTCCGGCGCGGTCGGCGACTGCGGCAGCAACCCGAGCTTCAAGGCGACGGCGCGGGTCGGGATCGACTGGATGCTCTTGCCGTCCAGCAGTACGGTGCCGCGGCTCGGCTTGAGCAGCCGGGCCAGCGTCTTCAGCAGGGTCGACTTGCCACACGCGTTCGCGCCGACGATCACGCTGATCTTGCCGGTCGGGATCCGCACCGACAGGTCGTGGATGATCTCCCGCTGGTCGTAGCCGACGGCGAGGTGCTCGGCCGACAGGCTGTGTTCCACGTGCGTCTCCATGTCAGCCACCACTTCCGATCCGGTTCGTCCGGGCCAAGAGGAACATCAGGTACGGCGCGCCGATCACCCCGGTGATGACACCGACCGGCAACTGGGTCTGGCCCAGCACGTGCTGCGCGACGAGGTCCGACAACGCGATCACGAGCGCGCCGATCAGCGCGGACGCCACCAGCGCCGGACCGGGCGAGCGGGTCAGCCAGCGGGCGATCGGCGGCGCGACGAAGGCGACGAAACCGATCGGTCCGGCCGCTGCCGTGGCGACCGCGGCCAGCAGGACGGCGACCACGATCAGCCCCAGCCGGGTACTTTCGACCCGCAGACCCAGCCCGTACGCCGTCTCGTCGCCGAGCTGCAGGATGCGCAGCCGCTGCACCAGGATCATCGTCACCGGCGCGGCCAGTACCAGCATGATCGCCATAGTGCGGACGTGCGACCAGTCCCGCCCGTTCAGGCTGCCGGTCAGCCAGATGAACGCCTGCTGGGCGATCTCGACCCGCGCCCTGGTCAGCAGGTACGACGTGACGCTGGTCGCGATCGCGCCGATGCCGATCCCGACCAGGATCAGCCGGTAGCTCGACACTCCACGCCGCCAGGCGAGCAGGTACATGGTCAGCGCCGTGACCAGCGCGCCCAAGATCGCGAAGCCGGCCACCGCCCAGCCGGTCAGGCTGAGGGTGACGATCGCGAAGACCGCGAACGCGCTCGCGCCGTACGTGACGCCGATGATGTCCGGACTGGCCAGCGGGTTGCGGGCGATGCTCTGGAAGATCGCGCCGGAGATGCCGAGCGCCGCGCCGACCAGGATCGCGGTCAGCGCCCGTGGCAGCCGGAGCCGGTTGACGATGAACTCGGTCGCCTTGTCACCGCCGCCGAAGAGTGTCTTGACGACATCGATGACGGGGATCTTGAAGTCGCCCAGCGACAGCGAGACGCAGAAGATGACGAAGACGATGACCGCCAGCACGACGACGACGGCGAGATTGCGGGCCCGCCGGACGGCGCGCGCCCGGGCGATGATCTGGGCGGGCGAGTGCTCCGCGGTGACGGCGGCCATCAGAGGTCCGCCAGCTTCCGGCGGCGTACCAGGGCGATGAAGAAGGGTGCGCCGATCACCGCGGTGACGATGCCGACCTGGAGCTCACCGGGCTGGGCGACGACCCGGCCGATCACGTCCGAGCCGAGCAGCAGGATCGGGGCGAGCAGCATCGAGTACGGCAGGATCCAGCGGTAGTCCGGGCCGGTCACCAGGCGCGCGATGTGCGGGATGGTGAGGCCGATGAAACCGATCGGTCCCGCGGCTGCTGTTGCCGCGCCACAGAGCAGTACGACGGTGATCGCGGTGAAGATCCGGGCCATACCGACGCGCTGGCCGAGTGAGCGGGCCACGTCGTCGCCGAGCGAGAGGGCGTTGAGGACGCGGCCGGAGAGCAGCGCGAGCACGATGCCGATCAGGATGAACGGCGCGACCTGCCCGGCGATGTCCGAACCGCGGCCGGCCAGCGATCCGACCGCCCAGAACCGGAACTGGTCAAAGGTGTCGACGTCGCCGATCAGCAGCGCGGTGGTGAGCGAGCCGAGCATCGCGGTCAGCGCCGCGCCGGCCAGGGCGAGCTTGACCGGGGTTGCGCCTTCTCGCCCGAGGGATCCGAGGAGATAGACCGCGACGGAGGCAGCAGCCGCGCCGGCGAAGGCGAGCCAGACGTACGCGGTCAGTGAGGTCAGCCCGAACCAATAGATGCCCGCGACAACAAAGAGGGCGGCACCGCCATTGACGCCGAGGATGCCCGGGTCGGCGAGCGGGTTGCGGGTCACCCCCTGCATCAGCGCGCCGGACAGGCCGAGCGCCGCGCCGACCATCAGGCCGATCGCCGTCCTGGGCATCCGCAGCGACCGGATGATCACGTGATCGGTGTTGCCGGCGTCGTAGTGGCGCAGGGCGTCGATCACGGTCGACAGCGGGATCTGCTTCGAGCCGACCGCGATGCTGAGCAACGTGACCAGCACCAGCAGCGCGGCGCAGACGATCAAACCGATGATGAGCGTCGTACGCCGTGCGCGCGGGCGCCGCTGACCACCGGCAGCACCGGTCGCCGAACGGCCGCCGGACACCGGGTCTGCGGCGACCGTGTCGTTTGCTGCAGGCGGGGGCATTGGACTTTGGGATCCTCTTAGGTAAGGCTAACCTCTAGTTGCTTCACTCTAACCCGGCTCGCTCCTGGGTCGCACCTGAACTCCTACTTTGTCACTACTTTCCCCTGACGGAGACACTGGCATGACGACAGTGCTCGAGCGCCCGATCGACTTCCAGGCGGTGCTGGCCACCGTGGCGGCGGTCGACGACCTCAGCCCGCACCTGCGCCGGGTGACGTTCGTGGCCCCGCGGATCGCGGACGCGGTCACGGCCGGCCCCGACCAGCGCATCAAGGTGCTGCTCTCCCCGCCCGACGGCGGGGAGCTGCGGCTGCCCGCCGGCGACAACTGGTACGCCGAGTGGTGCGCGCAGCCCGCCGACGAGCGCTTCATCATGCGGACGTACACGGTGCGCGCGCTCCGTCCCGAGGTGGGCGAGCTCGACATCGAGTTCGTACTGCACGGGGTGAACGGTCCTGCGTCGGCCTGGGTCAGCTCCGTCTCCGTCGGCGCGGAGATCGGTCTGATCCTGCCGTTCGCGGTGGACACCACGAGCATCAAAGGCATGCTGATGTCCGGCGTGGATTACGTGCCCCCGGCAACGAGTGTGAGTCGGGTGCTCGTCGCCGACGAGACCGCACTGCCTGCGCTGGCCGGCATTCTGGAGCAGTTGCCGGCCGACGTACAGGCAACCGTCTTCGTCGAGGTCCCCGACATCCGCGACATCCGCCCCCTCCCGAGCCCCGGCCGCGTCGACATCACCTGGCTCCCGCACACCGGCGGCCCCACCGACGGCCCCAAGTCGTTGCCCGAGGCCCTGAAATCGGCGACTCTCCCCTTCGACGTCGACTACGCCTGGGTGGCCGGCGAATCCACCATGATCAAACAAATCCGCCGCCACCTGGTCAACACAGTCGGCCTCCCCAAACCCGCCATCTCCTTCCAGGGCTACTGGAAACGCGGCGAACCCCAGATCTGACGCGGCGTCGCCCGCAAATGGCGACCTTGAACACCAAACGGCGACCTCGGACAGGTAATAGCATGTCCGAGGTCGCCACTGGGTGTTCGAAGTCGCTACTCCTGGCGGGTGGTCAGCTCGGGTTTTCTGCGTGGGTGAGGGTTTCCCAGGCTACGAAGAGGTCGTTGGTGCCGGCTGGGCGGCGGGATTCGGTGAGGGCTTGGGTGTTGGCCATGGCGATGCCGAGGCGGGTGTGGAGGGCGTTGTAGCCGACCTCGGTGATCGGGCCTAGGCCGCGGTTGACGCTGCCCTTGCAGAGCCAGGACGGGACCGGCTCCAGGTTGCGCTCCCAGCGGGACTGGAAGCCGAGGGCCTGGCGCAGTCGCTCACCGAACTCGGGGTACAGGTCGATGCCCTGGATCCGGGACGTCTCCAGCACGTGGCCGATCGCGGAGATGCCGTAGCCGGTGTGGACGAAGTCGCGGCAGGTCTCCTGGGTCAGGCCGGTGACGAAAGTGCCCTGGCCTTGCCAGTACGCGACGATCTTGTCGCGGGTGTTGAGGTTCTGGCTCGGCTTCGTCTTCGGCAGCGCGCCGTCGGACTCCAGGTAGACGAAGGCGGGCACCCGGACCCGGTACAGCGAGATCGCCTTGTCGTAGACGGTCCGGTCCTCCAGGAACACGCCGATGCCCTGGATTGCCTCGGTCATGCTCAACTCCCAGTTGCCGTTGGAGTTCGAGCCGTTGATGATCTCGGGCAGATAGACGTTGCGCAGCATGGTGCCGAACCGGCCCGAGTTCGGCCAGTTGCCGTAGACGTGCTTGATGATCTCGGCGGCCTTCGGCCAGGACGAGGCCGACCAGGCGGTCTGCAGCGGCGCGTTGCTGTTGGTGTGGTCCCGGATCGTCGCCGACCAGGCGTCCATCAGCTGGATCGCCTTCTGCGCATAGCGATCGTCTCGGGTGATGTACCAGATCAGGGCGTCCGTGTACGCCGCGATCGCATCGCCACGCTCGTCGCGGCAACCGATGTCGGGGTCGGAGTACGGGCCGCACTCGACCACCGCGCGGGCCTTCGGCGCCCGGGACAGCGATCCGTACACGCTGTTCTTGGCCTGGTTGAACGCGTTCGTCCAGGGCTGGGCGCCGGCGTTGACCTTGGCGCGGACGAAGTCGAGTTGCGCGGCGCTGACGCCGACACCGGGGTGCGTGAAGGTGGCGGGCGCCAGCGGCGCCTGGATCGTTGACTCTGCCTTCGAGGCGGCGACGGCCGGGCTGGTCAGCGTGCCGGCGACCAAGGCCGCGCAGGCGGCGGCCAGCGCTGGAATGACTGCTTTCTTTTTCATGGGCGGGTCCTTGCATGTGGGGGCGGAAAGACTCGCAGGTTCCCCCCACTACCGAAGAGTCTTTTCGGAAGTTTGACGACAGAGGGTGAAGGCGTCAATATCCAAACCAGCACTAACTTCACTCCGGAACAGAAATCTGATTTGTCCCATCCTCAATGGAACAAAGTGAGGTCTTGTCCCATGAAACGACGCCACTTCCTGAGTCTCGGAACCGCCGTCATGGCCGCCCCGGCACTACCCTCCGTCACCGCCTCCGCAGCCCCCGCCGCAGCACCCTCCGACGTCCTCCCGGCGAAGGCCCAGATCGTCAGCCTGGTCCGCAAGGTCGCCGATCAGTGGATCGCCACCCACCCCGATTCCGGCGACAACGGCTGGGCTCGCGCGACCTTCTTCAGCGGCCTGATGGCCGCCTACCGACTGACCAACGAGAAGCGCTATCTCGACTACACCCACAGCTGGGCCGAGAAGCACTCGTACGGGATCATGGGCGGCGTCGCCACCCGGCACGCCGACAACCACACGGCCATCCAGGCGTACCTGGATCTCTACGAAATAGAGCCTTCCGCCAACAAGTTGACCGCGGCAACGGACACCCTGAGCCGGATGGTTGCCAGTAGCAAGATCGACGACTGGTGGTGGGACGACGCGTTGCACATGGCGATGCCGCCGTTCGCCCGGATCGGCAAGCTGCGTGGCGATCCGGCGTACTGGACGAAGCTCTACCAGCTCTACCAGGACACCAAGATCAGGCGCGGTCTGTACGTTCCGTCGCGCGGACTCTGGTACCGCGACGACCGGTTCCTGCCCGGCAAGATCGTCTCGCCGAACGGCAAGCCTGTGCTCTGGTCGCGTGGCAACGGCTGGGTCGCCGCCGGGCACGTGAAGACGCTGAAGGCATTGCCGGCGACCCAAGCGAATGTCGCCGAGTACCGGAGCACGCTGACGCAACTGGTGGGTGCGTTGCGGCCGATCCAGCGGAGCGACGGATTCTGGAACGTCAATCTGGCGGACCCGCAACACCTGCCCGGCCCGGAGACCAGCGGCACGGCATTCTTCACCTATGCCAGCGCATACGCGATCAAAACCGGTTTGGTGACAGCCAGTGGCTATCTGTCGACCGCTGCCCGCGCCTGGAACGGAATGGTCGCGACCGCCGTCCACCCGGACGGATTCCTCGGCTATGTCCAGAAGGTCGGCGACCGGCCGGAGTCGAGCCAGCCGATCACCTACGACTCCACCGCCGACTTCGGCGTCGGCGGCTTCCTGCTCGCCGGCTCCGAGCTAGCGGGCCTGGCTAGCTAGCTCGGGAGCCCGCACACCAGCCGCATCCAGGAGGGCTTCGGCCATCTTGATGCCGAGACCGCCGAGCGCCTGGGCCCGTACGACGGCCCGGGCGCTCGCGCCGTCGAACGCCATCGTCAACTGCACCGCCATCAGTTCGGGGTCGTCGACCCCGGCGGCCACCAGTTCACCGAGGAAGAAGTCGGTCAGCCGCTGCTTGAAGTGTCGCGCCACGACGCTGCCCGGGTGCTCGGGATTCTTGAGCTCGAACGCAGTACTCACGAACGGGCAGCCGAAGAACTCGCCCTGCGCCGTCAGCCGGTCCTGCTTCTCGAAGACGACCAGGATCCGCTCGCGCGGCGTCGACGCCTCGCCCAGATCCGGTTCGAGCGCGCGCTGGTACGACGGCCCCACGCTGGCGAGGCTCTCCGCGATCAACTCGTCCTTGGAACGGAACAGCTGGTACATCGACTTCTTCGAGACGCCGGCCGCCTTGCAGAGCGCGTCCACGCCGATGTTGACGCCGTCTCGGTAGAAGAGTTCGCCCGCCGCGTCCAGCAGCCGCTCGCGGGGTGTCGCCTGGGTGGTCATGGGATCGAGCGTACCGGCTCGGCTTGCGTTTGGAAACCGATCGGTTTAGGCTCTGGAAACAGATCGGTTTCCACACTCTCTCCCCAGGAGCATCTGACATGATCACCCTCGAAGGCGCCGTCGTTCTCGTCACCGGCGGCCAGCGCGGTATCGGCAAGGCACTCGTCGACGACCTGCTCACCCGCGGCGTGAAGAAGATCTATGCCACCGCCCGCAGCCCGAAGCCGAGCACCGACCCGCGCGTCGTCCCCCTGCCGCTCGAGGCCACCGACCAGGCATCGGTCGACGCCCTGGTCGCCCAGGTGCAGGACGTCACGGTGCTGATCAACAACGCCGGCGGCAGCTCGCCGGACACCTACCTGGACGTGCCGTTCGACACGCTCCGCGAGGTCTTCGAGATCAACTTCTTCGCCCCGCTGAACCTGACCCGCGCGCTGGTCCCGGTGATCGAGCGCAACGGCGGCGGCCACATCCTGAACGCCCACTCGGCCCTGTCCTGGGTCGCCCGGCACGGCGCGTACTCGGCGACGAAGGCGGCACTCTGGCTGGCGAGCAACTCGCTGCGGCTGGAGGTGCTGGACCGCGGCATCAACGTGACCGGTCTGCACATGGGCTACGTCGACACCGACATGGCAGCCAACGCCCCCGGCCCGAAGACCGCCCCGGCCGACGTCGCCAAGGCGGCCCTCGACGGCATCGAGTCCAACGCGTACGAAGTACTGGCCGACGACACCGCCCGCTGGGCGAAGGCCTCGACAGCCGGCGACCTCGCCGACGTCTACGCCGAACTCAAGAAGTAGCCGATCTCAGAGATGACCCAGTGGGTCGAGCATCTCCGGTGCGACGTTGTCGTGGTCCGTTGAACGGGAGAGGTCGATCCATTGGGCGTCGGACTCGGCGCGCGCTTGCTCGAAGGCGGCGGCGACGGTGACGGCATCGCTGCCCAGCAAGAGCTTTTGCGGTACTTCGTCGAGCTCGACCAACTGCAGAACCACCTGGGCCACCTTGTCCGGGTCGCTGGCGGTGAGGCCGCCGTCCATGGCGTCGCGCAGGGCGCCGAGCGACTGCTCGTACGGCTCGCTGATCGGGTAGACCTTCATCGACGAGCCGGCCCAGTCGGTGGACATGCCACCCGGTTCGAGCACCGTCACCTTGATCCCGAGCGGGTTCACCTCGCGGGCGAGCACTCCGGAGAATCCGCCGACGGCCCACTTCGCCGCCTGGTACGCCGACAGTCCAGGCGCGACCACCCGGCCCCCGACGGACGAGACCTGGATGAAGTACCCGGCGCCCTGCTCGCGGAAGGTCGGGAGCGCGGCCTTGGTGACGTTGACGACGCCGAACAGGTTGGTCTCGATCTGCTCCCGAAAGTCGTCGACCGGAATGTCCTCGACGGACACGAAGTTGGCGTAGCCCGCGTTGTCGACCACCACATCGAGCCGCCCGAACGCCTCCATCGCAACCCGTACTGCGTCCTGCGCGGCGGCGTAGTCGGTCACATCCAGCTTCACCGCGCGGATCCGGTCGCCGTACCGCGCGACGAGATCGTCGAGCTGCTCGGGCCGCCGGGCGGTCGCCACCAGCCGTCAACTATCCGGTTAGTCGGCTACTCTTGGAGCATGGCCGGAGATGCGGAAGCGACGAAGAAGAGGCTGCTGGCGGCGGCCCGCAAGGAGTTCGGCGCGTACGGCATCGCCGGCGCCCGGGTGGACCGGATCGCGGCCGAGTCCGGCTCGAACAAGGCGCAGATCTACCACTACTTCGGCAGCAAGGACGGGCTGTTCGACGCGGTCTTCAACGAGATCGTCGTCGGCACCACCAGCGAGACGCCGATCGATCCGCTCGACCTGCCGGAGTACGCCGGCAAGCTGTTCGACCGCTACGAGCAGGACCCCGAGATCCAGCGGCTCGCGACCTGGTACCGGCTGGAGCGGTCGACCGCCGACGACCCGCTCGAGCTGATCATGGCGAGCAACAAGCACAAGGTCGAGGCGATTGCGCAGGCCCAGGCCGACGGCCGGCTGCCGTCGCACTACGAGCCGATCGTGCTCCTCGGGCTGGTCCTGCACCTGGCGGCACTCTGGGCGGGGATGACCCCGGAGTACGCACTGATGGTCAGCCGGACCTCCGCAACCGAGCGCCGGAAGGTCGTCACCGACGCCGTCAGCGCCCTACTCAAGGTCTAGTCCACTCCGCGACACGCGCGCGACATCTTTTCGTAGCCTTCTTGCGTAAAATGGCTGGTGATGATTGATGTCGTTGCGGTGACGCGTCCCGAGGACGTCGTGGTGGACTTCCTCTCCGTTCTCGATCCGGGCTCCGGCCGCGAAGTGCATCTGGTCATCGCCGGCCGCGGTGCCTATCTGAAGCTGCCGGCGGGAGTCCCGCTCGCCGGCCGCCTGGCGCCGTTGGCCGACCTGCTGCAGACGTCCGGCGAGGGCGCGAAACCGTTCTCGCCGGGCAGCGCCGCCGAAGCGATCGCGCTCGAAACGGGCGACGTCGCGGCGACCATCTGGACCCACTCCCCTGCCGACACCCGCTCGAGCCGCAGCCGGTGGGCGCTCGACCTCGCTGCCGCCATAGGCCGGGCGGCGGTGCGGCATGCGGTCGGCGACGGCCACTGGCTCCAATGGAAGACCGACTTCGATGTCCAGCTCGACCAGCCACTCATCGACGCCAAGCTCGACTTCGTCAACACGCACTGCGCCGACCTGCTCCTGTTGGGCGAGGAGGACGAGAATGCCCTGCTGACGCGTCGGCTCCACTCGGTCGAGCGGTTCTTCGACGCGAGCGCCGACGAGCGCGCCCGGCTGTTCGCGTTGATGGGCAGCATGAGTTCGGACGCGGCGATCGTCCCCGATCCGTGGGAGTTCGCGACTTCGGCGTACGAGATCGAGCGGCTGGACGCGACGGCGGCCTGGGTGCGCGAGCATCTCGATCCGGCCGCCGGCCAGGTCATCGAGGTCGGCGCGTGCGAAGGCGCACTGACTCGACGGCTGCTCGCCGACGGCTACTCGGTCGACGCCACCGAGCCGAATCCGGTCTTCCTCGCGAGGTTGCACGAGAACGTCGAGGGTGACGTCCGGATCCACTCGCACAGCTTCGAGGAGCTGACGACGACACGGCGGCTGACGGGTTCGGCGTACCTGCTGATCGAGATGCTGTACTACGGCCAGGACCTCACCCTCCTCGACCGCTTCCCCACCGACCGACTGTTCGTCTCGATGGACCCCGAGGTCCTGGCGCACCAGGTCTGGCCGGCCGCGTGGTCGGTCGAGCAGCAACTCGATCTCGTGACCCCGCGAGTCGAGGCGGTCGTCGGCGGCCGCGCCTACCTCCGCAAACGCGGCAGCCGCGGAATCCTCTTACGCAGAAGGTAATCCGCTCTGGCAGACGTCGCGGACCCGGGCGTACTCCACCGTTGCGGCGATGCCATCCGCTACCTCGGCCGAGACCTCACGCTCGACGATGTGCAGGGCGAGGTCGATGCCGGCCGTGATTCCGCCGGCTGTCACCAGGTCGCCGTCGTCGACGACGCGGTTGTGCTTCACGTCGGCGCCGAACGCCTCCAGTTCGTGCCAGGCGCCGCGGTTCGTCGTCGCCGGCCGGCCCTTCACCAGACCTGCCTCGGCCAGCAACATCGAGCCGGTGCAGACCGAGCCGATCCACTGGGTGTGTGGCGCGACCTCGGCGATCCTCGGGGCCAGCAGGTTGCGTTGCGCCCAGGACCCGCGCTCGGCGCGGTTCATCCAGCCGCCGCCGGGGACGAACAGCGCGTCCGGCGTACCGAGTCCTTCCGGCGCCTTGAACTGCAGGCCATGCAGGCCGGTCACCTCGGCCGGGCCGTCGAGCCCGACCAAGGCCAGCTCGAACTCCGGTCGCCGGGACGCGTGGCTCCAGACCTCGAACGGGCCCATCACGTCCATCTCGTCCACACCGTCGAACACCAGGATCTCGATTCGCATGGAACCAGCTCATCGTGACCGCCGCCACAGCGGAAGTGGCTCGATAGACATCGTTCGCTAGATTCCAGCCAACAGGCTCGAACACCGGCGCACAGAAAATGGTAGTGACAACCGCTGGGCGCAGGGATCGGACCGCTGGGCGCAGAAAGCTCGCACGAAGGGTGAGCGACCCGCTACCCATGGTGGAGACATCCCGCCCATGGAGGTCCGCCCATGCCTCGACGCGTCAACGCCGGCTCGATCGTCACCATCGCCACCACGCTGATCGCCACCACTGCCACCCTGCAGGCGGTGGTGGCACCGGCAGCCGCAACCTCCTCCGGACTCGCGGCCGCGACCGGTTGCGACGCTGCCGCGACGGGCTTCACTCTGGTCCTCCAGCTGGACGTCCCACAGCAGGCAGGCTGGCTCAACGAGACCCCGCCGTACAGCCTCGACCGGACCGCCGAGATCGGCGCGAACTTCGACCGGGTCGGCTACTGCGTCGAGCTCAACGGGCCAGATGGGCCGCAATGGGTATGGACGGCCATGGAGCCGTTCTCCACAGACGCAAGGCGGATCGGGCTGCCGACGAGGCCTGGTGAACTCGTCCGGCAGCGGGTCAGCGACCTGGACGTCCAGTCGAACGTGCCCAGCGTGACGAGTGGTACCGGCCAGACCGGCTACCTGGAGATGTGGCCGAACCAGTACCAGGAGAGCGCCAGCACCCAGGTCTCGAACGCGTCGCCGATCACCTTCGACGTCGACGACAACCCGACCTCACCGCTCGGCTACGGCTCGTTCCAGGTCGCCCAGATCGGGCCGACCCGGCCGTCGAACCTCGCCGCCAAGCAGGTCTTCGCGATCAACACGTTCACCGAGTCGGACAACAGCACGCTGTCCCTCGGCATCGGCACCAACCTCGCCGGTCAACCGGACTGGACCTTCGCCAACAACGCGAACCGCTACTCCCAACGCCGCTTCACCGCGTACGTCCGTACTGCGGTCGTGGCGCTCAGCGAGTCGCCGCAGGATCGCCAGCTGATCCCGCGCGACGCCAAGGGCGGCTCGACGGTGCCGGTGGCCGGGCGGGTCACCGATCCCCGGGTACGCCGGGTGCAGCTGCGAGTGAGCAGCAACGGCCATACCGACACCTACAGCTCTTCGTCGAGCAGCTTCCGGTTCACGCCGAGGATCAAGGCGGGCCTGCAGGAGTACAGCTTCGAGGTGCGTGCCACTGGTCCCGGTTTGGACCGGGTAGTGACTCGGCGCGACAGTGTGGTCTCCGGTGATGTCTATGTGGTGCAGGGACAGTCCAACTCGGAGGCGGCGAAGTACAACGGCGCTGCCAACGCGGAGGAATCCGAGTACCTGCGCAGCTACGGCTCGCCGACCTCGAACCCCAGCATCTCGGGCGCCGACCGGGTCTGGCACTACGCGACTGGTGACGTAACCAATCAGTCCGGCTCGATCGGGCAGTGGGCGATCCGGATGGGCCGGCGGATCGTCGACACCTACAAGGTGCCCGTGGCGCTCATCAACGGAGCACACGGCGGCCAACCGATCAGCTTCTTCCAGCGCAACGACGCGAACCCCGATGACGTCACCACCAACTACGGAAGGCTTCGCCAGCGCCTGACCTCTGCTGGTGTGATCAACCAGGTGAAGGGTGTGCTTTGGTACCAGGGCGAGTCGGACAACGACAACGCTCCGGTGCACATCGCCGGCTTCACCGCCTTGCTGCAGGACTGGCGATCTGACTTCGGGAGTGCTGCTCGGTACTACGTCTACCAGGTGCGCACCGCGCCTTGCGGCAACACGACTGCGATGAGCTTGCGGGAGGCGCAGCGGGAGCTTGGCGACACCGCAGGGGTCACAGTGCTCTCGACGAATGGGCTGTCGGGGCATGACGGGTGCCACTACGCGTACCTGGGCGGGTATCGCGATATGGGCGACCATACGTTCGCGGTGCTGGCCAGGGATCTTTACGGTGGGCCGAGCGTTGGGGTGGCGCCGCCTAACCCTTCCAGCGTTAGTGCTAGCGGGTCGCAACTCGTAGTACAGCTGCGGTCGAGCGATGTGCTGACTGTTGATGCAGGGGTGGCTGCTGACTTCCGGGTGGATGGTGCGGCGGTTGCTGTGTCGTCTGTGGCCTACCAGGCCGGCGGGAAGCTCGTACTGACTCTGTCCGGGCCGGCGGCCGGTGTGACCGCCCTGACCTACCAGGGGCACAACGGTGCCGGGCCCTGGATCACCAACGCCACTGGGACGGGTCTGCTCGCCTTCACGTTGCCAGTCACCTGAAGCCGGGCGCGGCCGGTGCCCTCCGCCCCGAGGCATTGGCCGCGCCAGTACTACTTCTTCTTGTATGCAGCGAGAAACGCCTCGACGCCTACTTCGGTGAAATGGGCGAGCTCCTCGGGTGAGTTCGCGTCCATCCGGCCGAAGAACATCACCCGGTTGCTCGGGATCCACAACAGCAGGCCGGCCAGGTGATTGGCGGCGATCACCGGATCCTTGATGCTGAGCAGCCCGCGGTCGGCGAGCCGCTCCAAGCAGGCGGCCAGGGTCGGGAGGACCCGGCCGAAGCCGCGGTTCCAGTACTCCTGGCCGAGGTCGGGGAAGCGGGCCGCCTCGGCGATCACCAGCCGGCGCATCTGCTGCACGGACTCGGTCATGATCCCGCCGACGAAGGCGTCCGCGAGCCGGCGGACGGCGTCGTCGATGTCGTCGGCCTCGGCGACCTCGCGGCCGATCTCGGCGAAGGGGTCCTCGACCCGGTCGCTGATCGCGACGATCAGGGCCCGGAACAGATGTTCCTTGTCGGCGAACTGCTTGTAGACGGTCTGTTTCGACACCGACGCGGTGGCCGCGACCTGGTCCATGCTCGCGCCGACGTAACCGTTCTCCAGGAACGCCTCCAGCGCGGCGTCCAGGATCTGCTCGCGCTTGAGTGCCGCGCGGGCGGTGAGTTCTGGCATCGGTCGTCTCCTTTCGCCAGTACTAGACAGTACCGTACTCTTCTGGGTACGGTACGGTTCAGTACTCAAATCGTGAGGAGAATCCGATGTCCACTGTTCGTTCGTCCGATGGCACCGAGCTCGGCTACTCGCAGGTCGGCTCCGGCCCGGCCGTGATCCTGGTCGACGGCGCCACCGCCTTCCGCGCCTTCAACCCGACCTCGGGGCAGATCGCGGAGCTGCTGTCCGGCTCCTTCACCGTCTACACCTACGACCGCCGCGGCCGGGGCGAGAGCGGCTGGAACGACGCCTCGACCACGCCGTACGACGACGAGCTGGCCGACCTGGCCGCGATCATCGAGGCAGCCGGCGGATCCGCCGCGGTCTGGGGCATCTCGTCGGGCGGGATCCTTGCCCTGGAGGCCGCCCGCGCTGGGCTGCCGATCACCAAGCTGGCCGTCTACGAGCCGCCGTTCATCGTCTCCGACGTCCGCCCGCCGCTGCCTGACGACTACGTCGCCCAGCTGCAGACCGCGGTCGCCGAGGGGCGCCGGGACGACGCCGCGAAGATCTTCCTGACCAAGGCGGTCGGCATGCCCGAGGAGTACCTCGGCGGTATCACCGAGAGCCCGTTCTGGCCGACCATGCTGGAGATCGCGCACACCATCGCCAACGACGGCGCCATCGTCGGCAAGACCATGTCAGGCGACCCCTCCACGCTCGACCGGTACGCCGGGATCGCAACGGAGACGCTCGTCGCGTACGGAGACGCCACCGACGCCTCCATCATCGAGGGCGACCAGTTGCTGGCCAAGGTGCTGCCGGCGGCCACTCTCGAAGTACTGCCTGGTCAGACGCATGACGTCGCGGCTGACGTGATCGCGCCGGTGCTGCTGCGGTTCTTCAGCTGAGGACGTCGGTGGCCAGGTGCTCACGGCCGACACCGGCCAGGAGCATCGTGACGCCGTCGGAGTTGTCGGTGCGCAGCGGCAGGATCTCCCGGTACGCCGCGGAGTCGTACCAGCCGCGCGCGTGCTCGTAGTCGGGGAACTCGATCACGATCAACGTCCCCTGCCACTCCCCCTCGACGTGCTCCGGTACGCCGCCGTGCACGATGAAGTGCCCGTCGAAGGGGGCCAGGGTGGCGTCGATCCGTTCGAGATACTCGATGATCCCGGCGCACAGCCGGACGTTGGTGAGGTTCGCGATCGCGTAGTGCGTCATCGGCCGGTCTCCTTCTCGTTCCTTCGGATGAGACCAGGGTCGGACGGAACGTGCTCGAGGACGATTACGTCCGAGGTCATAGCGAAAGGACTCCGTCGCGGGACAGCGGTTGGGCTGGTCTCGACGTACGGTGGATGCCATGTCAGGTACAGGGGGACAGCCTTCGACACCCACGGAGGTGATGGAGGAGCGGATCGGTCCGTACCGGTTGATCCGGCGGCTCGGGCAAGGCGGCATGGGTGTCGTTTACCTGGCGGAAGGGCCTGAACACAAAGAGGTAGCGCTCAAGGTGCTGCGGGCGCACGTCGCGCACGACCCGACCGCGCGGGCCCGGCTGCAGCGCGAGGCGACGACCCTGCAGAAGGTGAACCACCCTGGTGTCGCAGGGATTCTCGACCACGACCTGCACAGCGACCGGCCGTACCTGGTGACGCGATTCGTCCCGGGGCGCCCGATGGACGAGCAGGTGGACGAGCGCGGGCCGCTGACGCCGCAGCGCTGGCTGCCGGTGGCCGGCTGTCTGGCGGAGTCGCTGCAGGCGATCCACCAGGTGGGGGTCGTGCACCGCGACCTCAAGCCGGGCAACGTGATGATGTTCAACGGCAAGCCGGTGATGATCGACTTCGGCATCGCCCAGGCGGCCGACGACCTCCGCCTCACCCAGACCGGCCTGGTGATCGGTACGCCCGGCTACCTCGCGCCGGAACTCATCGAGGGCGAGATGGTCTCCGAGTCGGCCGACTGGTGGGGCTGGGCAGCCACTGTCGCCTACGCGGCTACTGGCCGCCGTCCCTTCGGCAAAGGGCCCTTCGAGGTCGTACTGCATCGCGTACACAGCGGCCAGGCGGATCTGGAGGGCTTGGACCCCCGCCTGAAGCCACTGCTCGCTGCAGCTCTCTCCCCCGACCGCCGCGACCGTCCCACCCAGGCGGAGATCATGGCCGGCCTGAACCGCTACGCCGAGGGCCGCGACGCCCTGATCCCCAACCCCCACACTGAGCAGCCACCGAAGACCGCCCTCATCACCCCACCAACCGCGGTGATGACCCGAGTCATGCCAGAAGACGAAGCAGCCGCCGCACCAGTCGGCGACCACAACCCAGCCGAGGTTGCACAGCTCGTACCACCGGTGATCCCGCCGCTCTCTGCCTTCGCCCCGGCCCGCGACATGCTCCGCGACGTAGCCGCCAAACAAAAAGCCAAGAAGGCCGCCGCTGCCGCAGCAGCAGGCGCTGGAGGCGCAGCCCTGGCCGGCGGCCCCGCCGGCGTGCCGGTTCATCCGGCGACCTACAGTCCTACGCCTACTGCTGCTGCGCCTGCGGGGATGCCGCTGAACTACCAGGGGTATCAGCCTGGGGCATACCAACCGCAGTACCCGGCGCAGCCGCAGTACCCGGTGCAGCAGCCGTACCAGCCGCAGCCTCAACCGCAGGCATATCGGGGGCAGGAGGTTGCTCGGCGAGATGCTGCTGTGCCGGTATCGAGGGCTGATGTGCCGCCGTCGGGTGACCAGCAGGTGGCTCGGTCGGTGCTGGTGGTCGGGTTCATGGTGGCGCTGGGTGGGTTGATCGCGTACACGCCGGGCTTCGGCGTACTGGTGGCCGCACTGCTGATTGCTCTCGCACGGACGGTCGACCGCGGTAGTACGGCGATCATGCGCCGCCGTCAGGTCCGCGGTGGTCGCGGCAAGTCGGACGGACTGGTGGCAGTCGCCGCCAGCCCGATGCACCTGCTCGCGGCCGCGCTCATCACCGTCTTCTGCCTGATCCTGCCGGTCATCATGGGCTTCATCGTCGGCGGGATCGTCACCGTCGGCGCCGCCAACACCCACGGCCTCGACTGGGTGCCGCTGTCCGCGGTCGGCTTCGGCGCCGGCGGTATCGCCGGTCTGTTCACCGCATGGTGGGGACCAGGTGGTACTTCCTTGCGGCGCGGCACCAAGATCACCCTCCGCAAAGCCTTCCGCCCCGCCTGGCTGAGCCTGCTCATCGCCGCCATCCTGATCGGCGCGGCCGCGCTCACCTTCAAGGACGCGGCGGCAGGCAACGGCGCCTCCTGGGCCCGCCAGCCGATCACCGCGCCCGAGCTACCCAACCGCCCCGGCCTCGGCGACATCGGCGACTGGCCGATCGTCCGGGACCTGCCCATCATCGGCAACGGCTGACGCCGCGCGAGGCAATACGGCGTACAAGCGGCAACCCCAGCCGATCGACGACCGGCTGGGGTGCAGCGGTCAGAAGCGGTTGTCCAGGATGACCATCTGGGAGCGCTCCGGCCCGACGCCGACCGCGGAGATCGGGGCGCCGCTGAGCGCCTCGACCGCCTTCACGTAGGTCTGCGCGTTCTTCGGCAGGTCCTCGAAGGTCCGGCAGCCGGTGATGTCCTCGCTCCAGCCGTCGTACTCCTCGTAGACCGGGGTCGCGTGGTGGAAGTCGGTCTGCGTCATCGGCATCTCGTCGTACCGGACGCCGTTCACCTCGTACGCAACGCAGACCGGGATCTTCTCGCGCCCGGTCAACGTGTCCAGCTTGGTGAGCACGAAGTCGGTGACCCCGTTGATGCGCGCCGCGTACCGGGCGATCACCGCGTCGTACCAGCCACAGCGTCGCGGCCGCCCGGTCGTAGTACCGAACTCGAACCCCTGCTGCCGCAGCCACTCGCCGTCGGCATCCAGCAGCTCCGTCGGGAACGGCCCCTCGCCGACACGCGTCGTGTACGCCTTCACGACCGCCATCACGCGATCGATCCGGGTCGGCGGGATGCCCGAGCCGGTACAGGCGCCCGCGGAGATCGCGTTGGACGACGTGACGAACGGGTAGGTGCCGTGGTCGACGTCCAGCAGCGTCGCCTGGCCGGCCTCCATCAGGACCGTCTTGCCCTCGTCGAGGGCGCGGCCGAGCAGCAGGGGCGTGTCGGCGACCATCGGGCGCAGGCGCTCGGCGTACCCGAGCAGTTCGTCCATCACCTCGGCGATCTCCACCGCGCGCCGGTTGTAGACCTTCACCAGCAGCTGGTTCTTCTGCTCCAGCGCGCCGGTGACCTTCTGCTCGAGGATCTTCTCGTCGTACAGGTCCTGGACCCGGATGCCGATCCGGTTCATCTTGTCGGCGTACGTCGGGCCGATGCCGCGCCCGGTGGTACCGATCTTCCGGCTGCCGAGGAATCGCTCGGCGACCTTGTCCAGGGTCCGGTTGTACGGCGGGATCAGGTGCGCGTTCGCGCTGATCAGCAGCCGGGAGGTGTCGACCCCCCGGACCTGCAGCGCGTCGAGCTCCTCGAACAGCACGCTGAGGTCGACCACCACCCCGTTGCCGATCACCGGGGTGACGCCCGGAGTCAGGATTCCGCTCGGGAGCAGGTGCAGGGCGTACTTCTCGTCCCCGATCACGACCGTGTGGCCGGCGTTGTTGCCGCCGTTGAACTTGACCACGTAGTCGATCGTCGCTCCGGTGTTGCCGAGCAGATCGGTCGCCTTGCCTTTGCCCTCATCGCCCCACTGGGCGCCGACGAGCACGATTGCGGGCATCTCAGCCCTCCTCTTCACGCGTCGGCCCGGACGGCATCGTCGCCGTTCGGTGGCCGGCCGCTAGAAACGGTGAAGCCCGGGCACGGTTCACCAAAGCTTCGCTTCGGTGACGCGTCCAGGCTCTTGCGACCCAACCCTACCGGAACTGCGCATTACCACGTAGTTGCTCGTCGGCGTGGGCAACACGTGACACCGAGCGCGCAATTCACCACGACGGGTTGCCATTTTCCGTGATCACGTGCACACTCTTAGTCAGCGGCCCGCCGAAACTGCCGCAGGGGACGGTTCCGGCGGGCCGCTTTCTTCATGCCTACAAGGGATTCCGGTCCATTCACAAACGCTCAAGCTCGTTGCCCGGGGCGTCGAATCAGTCCGCGTCGAGGCCTTCGGGGTTGGTTGCCAACCACTCCTTGATCCGCCGGTCGGCTTCCTCCGGGGTGACGTCCTCGACCTTGGTCATGATCGCCCAGCGGTGGCCGAACGGGTCGATGATCGTGCCGAAGCGGTCTCCGGTCATGAACGTCTGGACCGCCTCCACCTGGCGGGCGCCGGCCTCGATCGCCTTCGCGAAGGTCGCGTCCACGTCCGGTACGTAGTGCACCAGCGACGAGTGCACCCACTCGCCGGTCGGCGCCTGCAGCCCGATCTGCGGCATCTCGTTGCTCAGCTGCAGCATCGAGTCGCCGAACTTCAGCTCCGCCTGGCCGAGTCGCCCGTCAGGCAGGTCCTGCCGGCTGACCACCTCCGCCCCGAACACGTCCGAGTAGAACTCGATCGCCTTCGGACCGTCCGAGACGGCCAGGTACGGGGTGAGCGAGTGGTAGCCGGCCGGGATGGGATTCACCTTGTTCGTCGTCATACCCGCAGTCTTCGCGAGCCGGCTGGGCCGGGTCTTGTAAGAACGCGACAGGCAGGTTTCTGTCGGTGGACTGTCGTAGGTTTGGGGGCGTGTCCAGGCAGCCGTACGACAGCGAGCGCGGCATCCTGCATCCCCGCGAGCAGGCCCGGCACCGGAGCCTGAGCAGGCTCCTTCCGAGCCCCGGCATCGACCGGTTCGTGGAGTGGTACTGGATCGTCGAGTGGGACCTCCAAGAGCCGTACGTGGCCGAGGTGCTGCCGTATCCGTGCGTCAACGTAACGTTCGAGGAGCCGGGCGGCGCCTTCGTGAACGGGGTCTGCACCCGCAAGTTCGAGCGGGAGCTGGTCGGGCCGGGGCGTGCCTTCGGGGTGAAGTTCTGGGCCGGCGGGTTCGGCGCGATGACCGGGCTGGATGTCGGCTCGTTCCGCGACGAGGTGCTGCCCCTGCGCGAGGTGTTCGACGACGCCGACCGGCTGGCCGACCTGGTCTTCGCGGAGCCGGACGACGTCCGCCGCCGGGCCGTCTTCGAGGCGTTCCTGTCCGATCACCTGGTGGCGGCGGACGCGCAGTACGAGCTGGTCCGGGCGGTGATCGCGGCGATGAGCGAGGACCGCGACCTGACCCGGGTGGACCAGGTCACCGAACGCTTCGACCTCCCCATCCGCAAACTCCAACGCCTCTTCCGCCGGTATGTCGGCGTCGGACCCAAGTGGGTCCTCCGCCGCTACCGCCTCCACGACGGCGCCGACCTCCTCGCCCGCGGCGAACTGACCGACCTGGCCACCCTCTCCACCGCCCTCGGCTACTTCGACCAGGCCCACTTCTCCCACGAGTTCAAGGAACAGATCGGCCTGACCCCCGCCGAATACGCGACCCGAGCCGCAGCAGAATCCCAAATCACCTACCGCTGACGCACCACAACAGCCATCCCGGTGGCGACCAGCGTCGCCGCGATCGCCAGCGCGAACCCCAGCTGCGAGCCATGCGTATCCACCGCCCGACCAGCTACCGCCGCCCCCATCGCGATGCCGGCCGCACTCCCGGAGTTCAACCAGGTAAAGGCTTGCGTCAGCACCGCAGGCTCCACCTCTGACTCAACCAGCACCGACGCCAACACCTGAATAGGCGCCAACGCCAACCCAGGCAAAGCCAGCGCGAGCGCAAGCGCCAATGGGGTGTCTGCAGCAAGCAACGGCAAGGTTGTGACGAACAGGATCGCCATGGCGGCCACGAACTGGGTCCGGGCAGGCATGCGCCAACGCCTTGCTCCGTAGGCGATACCGGCCGCCAGGCTGATCAGGCTGGTGATGCTGTAGAGCGGTCCGGCGAGCGAGGCCGAGTCCCTGCCGACAGCGAAGGCAGTCACCGAGACTTGCATGCTGCCGAAGAACAGGCCGACGCCGACGTTGGTGCCGGCGAGCGCCAGGAATCCCTTGGTCAGCAGGCGTCCTGAGCCTTCAGCACGTACCCCGGCAGTCGGTGGCGGCGCACTACTGCGTTGCACCGCCAGGGACAGGCCGCCGCCGACCACCAGGGTCGTCGCGAGGATTGAGCCGGCTACCGGGGACACCAGGGCGCTGACTGTGCCGATGAGCGCCGGGCCAACCAGGAAGGCCAGGCCTGTGCCCAGTGACTCCAAGGCGAAGCCGGAGGAGAGGGCCGGGACTCCCCGGAGTGCGTGCGACCAGCGGGCGGCGGTCTGGGCGCCGATCTGGGGTAGCGATGCTCCGGCGAGCACCCCGGCAAGTACGAGCATCCACAGCGGCGCGGCGGCCAGTGTCAGGGCGATGAGCAGCGCTATCGCGATGGTGTGGAGCAGCAGGGTGATTGGGAGCATGCGGGGTTGGCCGTAGCGGTCGATCAGCCGGGCTACCTGTGGGCCGCCTACTGCTTCGGCGACGGCGAAGCCGCCGGTTACTGCGCCTGCTACGGCGTACGAGCCGGTGGAGCCGTGGACCAGCCAGACGATGCCTAGGCCGGTCATGGCGATGCCGATCCGCGCTGGTGCGGCGGCCAGGTAGAACTTCAACGCTCCCGGGGTGCGCAGGGCGACTCGGTAGCCGCTCTCTGTCTGCTGCGCGGTCTTCTGCGCAGTCTTTTGGGGCGTGCGGATCCGTCCGGTGAGTGCCGGCACGGTAGTACCTTCCGCTGCCCGGCGGGGCGGTGACCTGACCGTGGGCGTCCTACTACGCCGATCCGTCGTTGCCGCCTACAACCGTCCAAGTTCGGCAGGAAGCGGGGACGCACGCCGCCTGCCGGCTATGTCACCGGGCAGAACCTCGAGGGTTTTGATGACTCGCTGAGTCTACTACCTTGTAACACCGGCACGAGCCCGCTTATGTCCACCTCCGCCGCAACCGCCACATCCTCCGCGAACCCGTACGCCGTCAGCTCCCGCCCACCAGCGCACTCGTGCAGCACCTCCGGGAGCTCGTCCACCACCTCCCTGTACGCCGCTGCGGCCGCCCGAGCCTCCGGTGACAGCGGGCCAACCCCGCGGTCAGCCAGGCCGGCCAGAAACGCGCCGGCACCCCAGAGGTCCTCCACTGCCGGGCGCAGCGAGCCGTCCTTCCACCTCTCACCGGCAGCGATCGCCACTACGGTCAGCGACGGGTCGGCGGCGAGCTGGGCAGCGACCCAGTCCACGGCGGCGGAGGTGTTGCGCAGCGAGACGGCGACGACAGTAGAGCCGCTGTCGCTGAGCTGCTGGGAGATGGTGGAGCCGTTGGGCGATGGGAGCACCAGGCGTCGCACTCCCCGGGCCTGACGGATCGAGACCGGCGAGAGGGTGATACCGGGTTGAGACCGGCCTACGGCTAGTACGGCGTCGTGCTGTTCGGCGTACGCGACTGCTGTCTCGTCGCGCCAGCGGTACGGGTACACGTCGATGCCGACGTCGACAGCCACCGTGACGGCGGTGGTGAATGACAGTATGTCCACCACCGCCACAATGCTGCCGGGAACAGCGGCCGCGCCGGCCGGTCCCCAGTCGAAGCCGACGCGGAATCCCTGCTGTGCATAGGGGCTGGTCACCCCTACAACTTACTTAAGCCAGTACGTCGGCCGCGGTGGCAGACGAGTCACGCAGGAACGTCTTGCAGCGCTCGGCCTCGTCCTTCTCGTCGATGATCGCCGCTGCCTTGCCGAGGACGGCCAGGCAGCGCAGGAAGCCGCGGTTCGGCTCGTGCTCCCACGGGACCGGCCCGTGGCCCTTCCAGCCGTTGCGGCGGAGCGAGTCCAGACCGCGGTGGTAGCCGGTCCGGGCATAGGCGTACGCCTCGATCGTGTGGCCCTCCTTCAGGGCCTCCTCGGCGAGCACCGACCAGGCCAGCGAAGAGGTCGGGTACTTGGCCGCGAGGTCCACTGCGGCGGCCCCGGCGGCGAGTTCCGCAGCGGCGGGGTCGACGGGGAGTAATGTCTCGGGTGGGCCTGATAGCAGATTGTTCAATTCCATAAGCACATCTTCGCCGATCACGCCGCCATCCCGGCACGTGACCGTCTGTCGAAATCCGTTGACCGTTCACCTGATGGCCACGGATGCTTGAGACCTTGCGTCGAGACCGCCGTGGTTCCCAGCTACGGCCGGAAGGAGGCACCGGATGAGCGTGATCGTCCTGAACGCGTCATACGAGCCGCTGCACACCGTGTCGATCCAGCACGCCATCCGGATGCTGGTCCGCGAGGTCGCAGTGGTCGAAGAGGCGCATGGCGAACGGACCATCGGTCCTTTCCCGGTGCCCAGAGTGCTCCGCCTGGTCCGCTACGTGGTCACGCACTGGCGGTATGCCGCCGGCCGGATGAAGTACAGCAAGCACGGCGTGCTGCGGCGGGACAAGTTCCATTGCGCGTACTGCGGCCTGGCCAACGCCGACACGATGGATCACGTCCAACCGAGGTCCAGAGGCGGCCGGACGGAGTGGTTGAACGCGGTCGCCGCCCACGCCTCGTGCAACGAGCGCAAAGGCAACCGGACGCCGTCCGAGGCCAATATGCCGCTCCTGTGGCAACCCTGGGTACCAACCCGCGCCGAGCTCGTCATACAAACATGACGGGCTATTTTTATGCCCTCTCACCGGTCGGCTGTCCACAGCTTTGAAGTAGTCGCGGATCCGGGGCGGTGTCCGGTGCACCTTCTTGGGTATGAACCCACAACTCAGCGTGATGACGCACATCCGCGGCGGGGTCTTCACGCGAGCCGATGCGCGCGCGTGCGGCTACCCCGACCCTGACATCGACTCCCTGCTGGACACCGGCGGCTGGCGCCGGATCCGGCCGGGCACGTATGCCCCGCACCAGACCCTCACCCTGGTCGACGACGCCATGCTCCACGTCCGCCGCCTCTTCCAGGTACTACGCCGCGGCGACCCCGGCCTCATCGCCAGCCACCAATCAGCCGCAGCCCTCCACGCCCTCCCCCTCTGGGGCCTGGACCTGACCACCCTTCACCTCACCACCCGCACAGCCCATCCTGGCCCGCATCCCCCTGGCACCCACCACCACGTCCGAGACCCCATCGGCCCCGGCATCACCACCTGGAACAAACTCCGCCTGACCACCCCAGCCCGAGCCGTAGCCGAGGTAGCCGCCACCGCTCCCCTCGCCCCCGCAGTAGCCCTAACCGAAGCCACCCTCTACGCCGGCCTAGCCACCCTCCCCTCCCTAAAACGTTCCGCCACCCACCTCCTCGGCGACGTGGACGGGCCGCTTGCTCGTGCGTTGCGGGTTTTCGAGTTGGCTTGTACTGAGTCGGCGTCGGTGGCTGAGTCTCGGCTTCGGTTGATCCTGGCGGAGGCGGGGTTGCCGAAGCCGTCCTCCTCGGCACCGCCGATGTCTGATGACCAGCTGGTCGATCTGGCTTGCGCGCTCTGGTTCCCGGACCAGCGGACGGTGGTTGAGTTCGAGCCTCGTTTTCCCTTCTGGAGTGAGGAATTCGACGACTACGCGACGGACGCCGCCGACCGCGCATTCGGTGCCAGCCCGTCGGTGGACCCCGATCCACCGGAGCCACTGGAGTACTGCTTCATCTCCTGGCACGACCTCGACACCCCACGCACCGTCGTCGACCAACTCCGATCGACCTTCGCCCGAGCCGCCCGCCAAACCGGCGTCCACCTCTTCGACCCCACCCGACAACGCCGCCCTCGCTCAGCCTTCCGGCGCTCGCACCTCTACCTCTCCACCGCCACCCCAGACCAACCCAGCTGACTCCCCGTCGCCTATCTGAAGGGGCCTTCGGCAATCACCGCTGCCACCTCCGCCTGCGTGACGGAGTGCGGGTCGAACTCGGTGAGACACCAGGTCGCACCCGCCGCGACGTAGGGCGCGGGGTCGACGTCCGGCTCCAGAGCAACCGCAAAGTCGTACGGCGCAACCGCCCCGGCCGACGTCGCGCCCGGATCGGCCGGCAGTGTGGCGGCTTCGGTGCGGAAGGTTTGTACTGCTGCTACTGCTTCGGCCAGTTGGTCGGGAGAGGTCAGGTTGACGGGGAAGAAGCCGTTGTAGCGGGCTGCTCGACGGCGGGGGCGGAGGTTGCCGGGGAAGCCTGCGATCCAGATGGGGATGCCATCGGGCTGAGGTGGTTTGGGGAGGAACTCGACGTCGTCGATGGTGTAGTGGTTGCCGTGGTGGTGGACCGGTTCGCCCGTCCAGGCGGCTCGGAGGATGTCCAGGGATTCGTCTGTCATCGCGGCGCGGACCCGGTCGTCGGGCTCGTCGCCGAAGCGGCTGAACTCTTCGCCGAAGCGGTCGGCGCCGATGCCGACGCCGAGGGTCAGGCGACCACCGCTCAATACGTCGAGGGACGCGGTCTGCCGGGCGAGGACCGCCGGGCGCCGGCGAGCAAGGGGGGTGACCATCGGGCCCAGGCGGAGTCTCTCGGTGACCATCGCCGCGGCGGTGAGGGCGACCCAGGGGTCGGCGACCGCGCGTACCGGGGAGCGCCAGCGCACGTGGTCCCAGACGAACAACGCGTCCCAGCCCGCCTCCTCAGCGGCCGCGGCCAGCGACGCGACCACCCGCGGATCGGCCAGCTCGTCGAACAACGGGATCCAGACGGCAGATTTGAGCGATGTCATGTCCCCCACCGTAGAAAGGGCAGGGGTTCATGAATAGCGATCATTTCCGATGGAGGCGATCAGGGTTCACGATGTTCGAGCAGCCACCGCTGGCGGGTCGGGGGTTTGGTGGGGTGCGGTTTGTCGGTGGGTGGGTTGCGGAGGACCCGGTACGCGCCG
Source organism: Kribbella sp. NPDC051718 (assembly GCF_040681515.1). NCBI lineage: Bacteria > Bacillati > Actinomycetota > Actinomycetes > Propionibacteriales > Kribbellaceae > Kribbella > Kribbella sp. NPDC051718. The sequence goes on from NZ_JBFAYZ010000001.1 coordinate 1,236,610, forward strand.
GCCGTGCGACTGCCGCCGGAGCGGTTCGGCGACGGCCGGGTCGAGAAGGTCACCCGATATGAACTCATCAGGCCCCGGACTCAGCAGCGGCCTGGGTTGCGGCGTTGGCCGCGGTCAGTTGGGCGATGATGGTGCCGGTGTCCATCCAGACGTTCTCGCGGCTGATGAGTCCGTCGCGGAACTCGAGCACATGCAGCAGCCGGGCGGTGACCACGGTGTTGTTACCCGGTACGCCGTACAGGTCGCCGACGACGGTCTGCGTCATCATCACCTCGTCGACCATGAAGTCGTCGCCGTACATCCGCCGGATCGGCTCGTAGATCTCGTCAGTCGCGCCGTCGAACAACGCCTGGTAGAGCGGCGCCACCTCGGCATGTCCCTTACGTACGCCGAGGCCGACGACGTCATGCTCGACGTCCTCGGTCAGAGTGGCGAGCGTGGCCTCCAGATCGTGGGCGGCCTCACCGGCGAAGTGCCGGTCGAGGACGGCGTCCATCTCAGCTGGTGTCATTGCGATCCCCCAGGGTTCGTCATTATGCGATAGGTTTATCATCATGAGAAATCATTCTCACGTCAAGGGGTTCGATGACAGGCCGTGAGCAGCAGAAGCAGCGCACCCGGCAGGCGCTCATCGACGCGTACCTGACGATGGTTCGTGACGGCGGCGAGTCGCCGACCGTGCAGCAGGTGGCCGAGAAGGCGGGGATCTCGGTCGCCACGGCGTACCGGTACTTCCCGAATCCGAAGTCGTTGCGCGACGACGGGTCGACCTGGGCGACCCGCGACTTCCCGAGCTTCGAAGACGTACTGGCCGACGCCGGCGACGATCCGCTGGTCCGGGTCGAGTTGCTGATCCGGACGATTACCGGACTGCAGTTCGCGGACGAGCCGGTCTGGCGGAGCGTGTTCCAGATGACGCAGGAGCGCTGGTTCGCCCAGTGGGAGGCCGGCGGCGAGATGGTGCCGGTACGGTCCACCGCCCGCCGCGACGGCGTCGAACTGGCGTTGCGCCCACTGGTCGACGAGCTACCGCCGAAGGACTTCACCCGGCTGGTCAACGCGGTGATGCTGGTCTGGGGAGTCGAAGCCCTCATCGCCACCCGAGACGCCGTCGGCCTCGAACCCGCCGAAGCCCTCGACACGATGGTCTGGGCAGCCCAAGCACTCGTCCAAGCAGCCCGCCAAAAGCTGGAAGGGCCCGCCTGACGGCGAGCCCTTCCAGAAAAAACAGGTACTACGCGAGGAGCGAGGTGCCGGTGGAGCGGAGGTTTTCGCAGGCCTCTACTACCCGGGCGGCCATGCCGGCCTCGGCTGCCTTGCCCCAGGCGCGCGGGTCGTAGGCCTTCTTGTTGCCGACCTCGCCGTCGATCTTCAGCACGCCGTCGTAGTTGGCGAACATGTGACCGGCGACCGGACGGGTGAACGCGTACTGCGTGTCCGTGTCGACGTTCATCTTGATCACACCGTGGTCGACGGCCGCGCGGATCTCCTCGAGCGTCGAGCCCGAGCCGCCGTGGAAGACCAGGTCGAACGGGCGGTCCTTGCCGACCTTGGCGCCGACCGCGTCCTGGATGTCCTTCAGGATCTCCGGGCGCAGCTTGACCGAGCCCGGCTTGTAGACGCCGTGCACGTTGCCGAAGGTCAGGGCGGTCAGGTACCGGCCGTGCTCGCCGGTGCCGAGCGCCTCGACCGTGGCCAGGCCGTCCTCGACCGTGGTGTAGAGCTTGTCGTTGATCTCGTTGGCGACGCCGTCCTCCTCACCGCCGACGACACCCACCTCGATCTCCAGCACGATCTTCGCCGCCGCGGCCTTGGCCAGCAGCTCCTTGGCGATCTCCAGGTTCTCGTCCAGCGGCACGGCCGAGCCGTCCCACATGTGCGACTGGAACAGCGGGTTCTCGCCGCGCGCGACCCGCTCGGCGGAGATCTCCAGCAGCGGCCGGACGAAGCCGTCCAGCTTGTCCTTGGGGCAGTGGTCGGTGTGCAGCGCGATGTTCACGTTGTAGTTCTTCGCGACCTCGTGCGCGTACGCCGCCAGCGCGACCGATCCGCTGACCATGTTCTTGACGGTCGAGCCGGACAGGTACTCCGCGCCGCCGGTGGAGACCTGGACGATGCCGTCCGAGCCCGCCTCGGCGAAACCACGGATCGCGGCGGTCAGCGTCTGCGAGGAGCTGACGTTGATGGCCGGGTAGGCGAAGGCGTTCTGCTTCGCCTTGTCCAGCATCTCGGCGTAGACCTCAGGGGTGGCAATAGGCATGTCTCGCGGTACTCCTCACAGCAAAGTTCCATGTGGGTTGAGCTCCAGTATTGCCGCCGCACACTTCGTCGGACGAGGCGGCCCGCCTGCTGAGCCGGCCAGGTGACCGGGGAGCGAACAGCAGGGGAACAGACCAGTTGATGAACAGGACCGATCCAGTTTGTTACGCGGACCCCGACCGCGGACCCCGCGGCGTGAGGGCCATGTGCAGCCGATAACGATCGGCCCGGTACGCCGACCAGGACAGCTCGACCACCTTGCGGCCGGCGAAGGTCGTGCGCTCGAGGACCAGCAGGGGTGCCCGCCTGGCCACGCCGAGCACCCGGGCGACATGGCCGTCGGCGTTGTCCGCCCGGACGGTCTGCTCACCCGAGGTGACGACGACGTCGTACTCGCTGGCGAAGACGTCGTACAGGGTGCCGAGCTCGCGGCCGAGCAGGCCGGGGAAGAGCGCGGACGGGTAGTAGCCGACCTCGTAGGCCATCGGCGACGCGTCGGCCGTGCGCAGCCGCTCGACCCGGATCACCTTGGTGCCCTTGGCGACCCGCAGGCCCTTCGCGGTCTCGTCGGAGGCCTCGATCTCGGTCGCCGACAAGACGACCGTGCCAGGCTCCAGGCCACGGGCGCGCATCTCGCGGGAGAACGAGGTCAGGTGCAACTGGGAGTCGACCTGCGGGCCGGTGACGAAGGTCCCCTTGCCGTGCACCCGCTCCAGCGCGCCGGACTCGACCAGGTCGCTGATCGCCTGCCGGACGGTCACCCGGGAGACGTTCAGCTTGTCCACCAGCGCCCGCTCGGAAGGGATCGGGTCGCCCGGGTGCAGCTCGACGTCGATCAGCCGTTCCAGTACCGATCGGACCTGGGCCCGTTTGGTCGCCACCATCGAAACTCGATCCTCCAGACCTCGGCGGAAGTCGGGGGTGCCCCGATTCACCGCTCACTGCTATCGTGCGCAGCATACCTGTTAAGACCAGATAGGACCAGTGATCGTCGTGGTGTCAACGCCCGTCCCCGTCCCTGCCACCCAGATGGCACGCGAGATCGCCGAGCAGCCGGCCGCGCTGGCCGCGACGTTCGAGCACGTGCTGCCGCTGCGGCACGAGATCACCCGGCTGGCCGCCGGCCGCCGGCACGTGATCTTCGTGGCCCGGGGGTCGTCGGACAACGCCGGCGTGTACGGCCGCTACCTGACCGAGATCCACGCCGGCCGGCAGGCCTCCCTGGCCGCGCCGTCGGTGGCCACCCTGTACGGCGCCAACCTCGACCTGTCGAACTCGCTCGTCGTCGCGGTCAGCCAGTCCGGCGCCACCCAGGAGATCGTCGACACGGCCGAGTGGGCCAAGCGCAACGGCGCCGCGATCGTCGGCATCACCAACGACGGCGACAGCCCCCTGGTCTCGGTGGCCGACGTCGCGCTGATCACCCAGGCCGGCAAGGAGCTGGCCGTCCCGGCCACCAAGACCTACACCACCCAGCTCGCCGCGATCACCGTCGCGGTCGACGCGCTGGCGCAGAAGCCGGGCACCCTGGACGCCGACATCGCCCGCGTCCCCGAGGCGGCCGCCAAGATGCTCGAAGGCTCGGTCGACGCCGCCGCCGACCTGCTCGCCGGCGCCCACGACGTCCTGTCCAGCGGTCGCGGCCTGACCTTCGGTACGACGCTCGAGGTCGCCCTCAAGCTGGAGGAGACCTGCCTGCAGCCGGTCCGTGGCCTCTCGTACGCCGACCTCAAGCACGGCCCGATCGCCGTCGTCGACTCCGACCTGGTCACCATCCTGGTCGCGGCCGGCGAAGGCCCCGCACTGCCGGGGATGACCGAGCTGGCCGCGATCGTCCGGGAGAAGGGCAGCAAGATCCTCGGCATCGGCGGCGACGCCCGCTTCGCCTCGCTCTGCGACGTCAACCTGGCCGGCCCGGACCTGCCCGAGACGCTCGCCCCGCTGGCCCTGATCATCCCGGCCCAGCGCGCGATCGAGGCCCTGGCCCGCAAACTCGGCCTCGACCCCGACGCCCCCCGCGGCCTCCGCAAGGTCACCCAGACCGACTGACCTTCACCCAGAAAACTCCCGTCACCCACAAGGGTGGCGGGAGTTTTGTCGTTCAGGCTTCGGCGCGGGACTGGTCGTAGGAGTGCTGGGCGTCGAGGATGCCGGGCATGCTGCTGGTCAGGTAGCCGATCAGGTCGAGGAGCTTGGCGGCCAGTACTTCGCCGGTCGGCGTGAGGCTGTACTCGACCTTCAGCGGGAACGTCGACTGGACCTCCCGGATCACCAGGCCGTCGCGTTCGAGCGCCTGCAGGGACTGAGCCAGCATCTTCTGGCTGACCCCTTCGACCCGCCGACGCAGCTCGTTGAAGCGCATCGGGCCGTCGGCGAGAGCGCCTAGCGCGAGTGCCCCCCAGCGACCGGTCACATCCTCGAGCACCGGCCGGGACGGGCAGGCGGCGCCGAAGACGTCGTACTCCACCTCGTCAGCCATGCCACCAGAGTACCGCTGCCGGGTACCAGTTACTTGAAGGTTGTAGTACCTTCTGGAGAGCAGTATCTAAAAGTGACTCCAGACCTCCACCGAAGGATGCGACCCAGATGATCGATCGACGTTCTCTGATCCGGAACAGCAGCGCGGCGGGCTTCGGCGCACTGGCGCTGGCCGCGGTGAGCAGCGGCAGTGAGCTGGCTTACGGCGCCGCCGAAGGGCACGGCGGCTGGGACGGTTTCCCGGCCAACCTGACTGCCGCCGAGCGCAAGCACCTGAAGATCTTCGACGAGCTGGACTTCGAGATCTTCACCGGCCAGAAGTGGGATCGGTTGCACGAGAGCCACGCCCGCAACATCCGGGCGCACTGGCCCGACGGGCACTTCACCGACGGCATCGACAAGCACATCGCCGACCTGGCCGCGCTGTTCGTCTGGGCGCCGGACACCCGGATCGAGGAGCACCCCTTCCGGCTCGCCAACGGCCAGCTGACCGCGGTCACCGGCAACATGCTGGGGACCTTCACCAAGCCGATGCCCGACGGCAAGGGCGGCTTCATCCAGCCGACCGGCAAGGCCTACTCGCTCCCGATGGCCACCGTCGGCATCTGGAACAAGCGCAACACGATGGACGAGGAGTACCTGTTCTGGGACAACCAGACCTTCTTCACCCAGATCGGTCTCGGCTAGCTAGACAAAGCTAGATCCGCCCGCGCCGGCGCAGCGCAGTACCGATCTGGTCGGCGCAGTCCAGCAGCGGCTCCAGTACTTCGCATTGCAACGACGCACGGGTGGAGCGGGACGCGTGCGCCGAGACGTTGAGAGCGGCAACGGCTCGGCCACGCGAATCCCTGATCGGTACTGCGATCGACCGCAGCCCCAGCTCCAGCTCCTGGTCGACCAGCGCATAGCCGTCAACCGCCGCCTGCTTGATCAGCTCCCCCAGCTCAGCCACCGAAGTCACGGTGTGCTCCGTCATCGCCTCCGGCTCCAGGGCCACCAGGTACGCCGACAGCTCGCCTGCAGGCGCGTCGGCCAGCAGCACCCGCCCCATCGAGGTCACGTACGCCGGTAGGCGCGCACCCACGCCCAGCGCGACGGTCATGATCCGCCTGGTGGGTACGCGGGCGACGTACACGATGTCCGGCAGGTCAAGCGTCGCTATCGAGCAGGACTCCCGGGTCTTGAGGCTCAGCTCCTCCATGTACGGCCCGGCGATGTCGCCGAGGTCCAGCGAGGACAGGTAGGCCCAGCCGAGAGCCAGCACGCGCGGCGTGAGTGAGAACCGCCGCCCGTCGCTCCGGACATACCCGAGCTCCTCCAGCGTCAGCAGGATCCGCCGTGCGGTCGCCGGCGTGATGCCGACCTCCCGGGCCACCTCGCTCAACGTCAGCGAGGGCTGCTCGGCGTCGAACGCGCGGATCACGGCCAGCCCACGCTCCAGCCCCTGCAGGAACGTGCCGCCCGAGCTTGTAGACGCATCACCAACCATGAGCTAGCCTTTTCGTTGAAAGAAGAATCTTTCGCTGAGCGAAATCCTAGCACGAAATATCTCCAGCGGAGTTGCTGATGACAAGTCCAGTGCCCCTCGCCGAGGCGATCGCCGCGCACGTCCACGACGGGGACACGGTCGCGCTGGAGGGATTCACGCATCTGATCCCGTTCGCTGCGGCCCATGAGATCGCCCGGCAGGGACGGCGGCACCTGACGCTGGTCCGGATGACGCCCGACCTCATCTACGACCAGCTGATCGGTCTGGGCTGCGCTGACGAGATCGTGTTCTCGTACGGCGGCAATCCGGGCGTGGGGTCGCTGCACCGGCTGCGCGATGCAGTGGAGAACCACTGGCCGCACCGGCTCGTAGTACACGAGCACAGCCATGCAGGGCTGGCCAACGCTTACTCGGCTGGGGCTGCGCGGCTGCCGTTCGCAGTACTGCGGGGTTACCGCGGTACTGACCTCGAGGAGCAGCGGGACATCATCAGCCGGGTCACTTGCCCCTTCACTGGCGAGGAGTTGGCAGCGGTGAAGGCGGTGAACCCGGATGTGGCGGTCATCCACGCGCAGCTGGCTGATCGGGAGGGCAACGTGATGCTCTGGGGGATCACTGGGGTGCAGCGGGAGGCAGTGCTCGCCGCCAAGCGGGCCATCGTCACCGTGGAAGAAGTGGTGGATGAGTTCCCCGAGCGCACCGGCGCGGTGATCCTGCCGAACTGGGTGCTGTCGGCCGTGAGCGTCGTACCGAATGGCGCGTGGCCGTCGTACGCCGCGGGGTATTCCGTGCGGGACAACGACTTCTACCAGCAGTGGGATGCGGTATCGCGCGATCGCGAGTCCTTCCTCGCCTGGGCTGCGGAGAACGACCTCAAGGAGACGAGCGATGTCTGAGTGGACGAGCGCGGACATGATGAACGTCGCGGCGGCGCGCGAACTGCTCGATGGGGATGTGTGTCTGGTCGGCGTCGGGCCGCCGAATCTGGCGGCCAACCTGGCCCGGCGTACGCACGCGCCGAACTGCCGGCTCGTCTACGAGTCGGGGGCGATCGATGCGAAGCCGAAGAAGTTGCCGCTGTCGATCGGTGACGACGACCTGGCGGCGACAGCCGTCTCCGTGGTGTCGGTGCCGGAGATGTTCAACTTCTGGGTCGGTGCTGGGCGGATCGATGTCGGATTCCTCGGGGCGGCGCAGATCGATCGCTTCGGCAACATCAACACGACGGTGATCGGCGGGCACTCGGATCCGCAGGTCCGGTTGCCTGGTGCGGGCGGGGCGCCGGAGATCGCGGCGGCGGCCGGGCGGGTGATCGTGATCGTGAAGCAGTCGCCGCGGACGTTCGTCGAGCGGGTCGACTTCATCTCGTCGGTCGGCTACGGGCCGACCGGGCGCGAACGGCAGGCGCCGGGCGCTGGTCCGACGCTGGTGATCACGGATCACGGGGTACTTCAGCCGGACCCCGATACCAACGAGCTGACGATGACGCGCTTGCACCCCGGCGTCACCGCTGAGCAGGCGGTCGCGGCGACCGGGTGGGCGTTGAAAGTTGCCGGCAACATCGAAGCTGTGGCTGAGCCGACCGAGGTCGAGCTGACCGCCCTCCGGAAGCTACGCAACCGGGAGCTGTTCGATGAGTGAGTCCTTCACCCACGTCGGACTGGCCAGCCGGGTCGTCCTAGGTGCCGGCTCGCTCGATCGGGTAGCCGACGAGGTCGGCCTGCTCGGCATCGACCGGGTGTTGCTGATTGCCACGCGGTCCGCCCGCGAGTGGGCGGACCTGGTCGAGCGCTCCCTCGGCGACCGCTTCGCCGGCCGCATCGACGAGGTCCGCCAACACGTCCCGAAAGAAAAGGCCGGCGCCGCCCGAGCCAAGGCGCGCGAGGTTGGCGCCACAGGCATCGTCGCCATCGGCGGCGGCTCGGCGATCGGCCTTGCGAAAGCCATCGCTCTCACCGAGGACCTGCCCATCATCGCTGTACCAACCACATATTCCGGATCGGAGATGACTCCGGTGTGGGGTCAGACCGAAGGCGGAAGCAAGACAACCGGCACCGACCTCAAAGTACTGCCGAAGGCTGTTGTCTACGATCCGGTGCTCAGTCAGCAGTTGCCGTTGAAGGTTACGGCGGCGAGTGTTGCCAACGCGCTGGCGCATTGTGTGGAAGCGACCTGGACCGAGAAGGCCGACCCGATCAACGACGTCATCGCGGTCGAAGCGGCGCGGGCACTTCGTGAAGGACTCCTTCAGGTGCTGGAGAATCGCACCGATCTGGATGCTCGGAGCAACCTCTTGTACGGCGCTTCACTGGCCGGGTCGGCGATGGCCAGCGCGGGGACAGGATTGCACCACAAGCTCTGTCATCTGCTGGGCGGCATGTACAACCTGCCCCACGCGGAAACCCACGCAGCCGTTCTCCCGCAGGTGACCAGGGTGAAGGCGCCGGAAGTCCCCCGCGCCAAAGCAAGACTCGAAGAAGCGTTGCAGACAACAGATCTGGCGACTGGCCTGTTCGATCTGTTCAGCGCCGCCGGAGTCCCGACGAGTCTGCGAGAGCTCGGCCTGACCGAGGAGCAGGCAGCGGAGGCGGCCGAGCGCTTCGAAGGCAGCACCTCCATCGACGTCAAAGAAATACTCCATCGAGCTTGGGCAGGTGAACGATGAGCTCCGCATACCTACTGGACGCCGTCCGTACCCCGGTAGGAAAACTCGGCGGCGCGCTGGCCGGCGGCCGCCCCGACGATCTGGCCGCCGTCACCCTCCGGGAGTTTCTGGTCAGACATCCCGGCCTCGACCCGGCGCTGATCGACGACGTCTTCCTCGGCAACGCGAACGGCGCCGGTGAGGAGAACCGCGATGTCGCAAGAATGGCAGCGCTACTGGCCGGCTACCCGACCAGCGTCCCCGGTACCACCGTCAACCGCCTCTGCGGCTCCGGACTCGAGGCCGCGATCCAAGCAGCCCGGGCGATCGAGACCGGCGATGCATCCCTGGTCGTGGCAGGTGGTGTCGAGTCGATGAGCCGGGCACCCTGGGTCCTCCCCAAGCCTGACAAGGCCTACCCGCACGGCAGCGTGATGGCCGAGTCCACCTCCCTCGGCTGGCGGCTCATCAACCCGCGCATGCCGAAGGAGTGGACCGTCTCCCTCGGCGAGGCCACCGAGCAGCTCGCCGACCGATACAACGTCGGTCGCGAGGCGCAGGACCTCTTCGCCCTCGAGAGCCACGAGAAAGCCGGCAAAGCCTGGGCAGCCGGCAAGTTCGACGCCGAGATCATCCCCTGGGAGCACCTCGCGCCGATCCTCCCGAAGAAGACGACGCCGCTCTCCAGGGACGAGTCCATCCGTGATGGCGGCACCCCGGACATCATGGCGAAGCTCAAGCCGGCCTTCCGCGACGGCGGTACGGTCACGGCGGGCAACGCCTCCACCCTCAACGACGGCGCGTCCGCAGTACTGATCGCCGACGAGGCGACAGCGCAGAGCCTGGGCATCACTCCCCTGGCGCGGATCGTCAGCCGGGCCGTACACGGCGTCGAGCCCCAGTACTTCGGTACCGCGCCCGTCGAGGCATCCCGCAAGGCTCTCGCCAAGGCAGGCATCGGCTGGGACGACCTCACCCTGGTCGAACTCAACGAGGCGTACGCCGCGCAAAGCCTTGCCTGCTTGGGCGAATGGCCCGAGCTGGATCGTACGAAGGTGAACGTGAACGGCGGAGCAATCGCGCTCGGGCATCCGCTCGGCAGCTCCGGTACGCGCATTCTGACCACGCTGGCGCACGAACTGCGTCGCCGTGGTGGCGGTTACGGCCTGGCGACCCTTTGCATCGGTGTCGGCCAAGGCATAGCGATGGTCATCGAGGCATGAGGAGCGACATGGATCTGGCTGGGGACGAGCTCACCGAAGCGGTCGTGGCGAGTTTCGACGGCAGTAAAGACGAGCGCACCAAGACGGTGCTGAGCGCGCTGGTGCGGCATCTGCACGAGTTCGCCCGCGAGGTCGAGCTCACCGAGGAGGAGTGGTTCACCGGGATCGACTTCCTGACCCGGACCGGCCACCTGTCGACCGGCACGCGACAGGAGTTCGTGTTGCTGTCCGACGTGCTCGGGTTGTCGATGCTGACCGTCGGGCTGGGCAACAAGAAGCCGGCCGGGGCGACTCAGTCGACCGTGTTCGGGCCGTTCTTCGTCGAGGGTTCGCCGGAGGTCAAGCTCGGCGACGACCTGTCCAACGGCGCGCCAGGGCAGCCCTGCCTGGTGTCGGGACAGGTCCTCGATCTGCAGGGCAAGCCGATTGCCGGGGCACTGGTGGAGACCTGGCAGGCGGACGAGGACGGCTTCTACGACGTTCAGAAGGACCTTGACGGACCGCAGAACCGTGGTCACCTGACAACCGATGCCGATGGCAACTACTCGTTCTGGGCGGTCCGCCCGGTCGCCTACCCGATCCCGGACGACGGCCCGGTCGGCGAGCTGCTGCGGGCCGGTGGTCGCGGCCCGATGCGCCCGGCGCACATCCACTTCATGGTCACCGCGCCCGGTTTCTCCCGGCTCATCACGCATGTCTTCGCGGCCGGCGACGAGCACCTGCACGACGACGCCGTCTTCGGCGTGAAGGACTCGCTGATCGCCGAGTTCACCGAACACGCTGCCGGTACGGCGCCTGACGGCCGCGTACTCGACCAGCCCTACTCGACCGTTCAGTACGACTTGGTGCTCGCCACCACCGAGGAGACCCGATCATTGTGATGGAAACCGATGTACTGATCGTCGGCACCGGCCCGGCCGGCGGAGCCGCTTCGCTCTTCCTGTCCAGCTACGGGATCGACAACGTCGTACTGACTCGCTACGGCTGGACCGCCAACACTCCGCGGGCGCACATCACCAACCAGCGCACGATCGAGCTGATGCGCGACATGGGCATCGAGGACCAGATCATCGGCAAGGGCACCGAGCATGCGCTGATGGGCCAGACCGCCTTCTGCACCAGCCTTGCCGGCGAGGAGATCGGCCGGATCCGCACCTGGGGAACGCATCCGCAGCGCCTGGCCGACTACACCGAGGCCAGCCCGACTCTCCCCTGCGACCTCCCGCAGACGCTGTTCGAGCCGATCCTGGTCAGTACTGCGGCCAGCCGCGGCGCCCGCCTGAGGTTCGACACGGAGTACGTCTCGCTGGAGCAGGACGACGACGGCGTGACCGCGACCGTGCGGGACCGGCTGTCGGGCGAGACGTACCAGATCCGGGCGAAGTACCTGATCGGCGCGGACGGCGGTCGCAGCAAGGTCGCCCAGGACATCGGGCTGCCGATGGCCGGCGCGATGGACATCGAGGGCTCGATGAACATCGTCTTCGAGGCCGACCTGTCCAAGTACGTCGCGCACCGGCCGAGCGTTCTCTACTGGGTACTTCAGCCAGGCGCCCAGATCGGAGGCATCGGCGCCGGGCTGGTCCGGATGGTCCGGCCGTGGAACGAGTGGCTGATCGTCTGGGGCTACGACATCAACCAGCCCGCGCCGGTCGTCGACGAGGCGATGGCGACCGAGATCGTGCACAACCTGGTCGGTGACGACACGATCGACGTGAAGCTGAAGGGCACCTCGGTCTGGAGCGTCAACCACATGTACGCCGAGAAGGCATCGGTCGGCCGGGTGTTCTGTATGGGTGACGCGATCCACCGGCACCCGCCGTCGAACGGGCTCGGTTCGAACACCTCGATCCAGGACGCGTACAACCTGGCCTGGAAGCTCGCGCTCGTCCTCAAGGGCCAGGCGTCGGCGAAGCTGCTCGACAGCTACGACGAGGAGCGCACCCCGATCGCCCGGCAGATCGTGGATCGCGCGAACAAGAGCCGCACGCAGTTCGGGCAGATCTTCCACGCGCTCGGGATGACACCGGACGCGCCGGCCGGCCGGACGATCGACTCGCGCAAGGACGACTCGCCGGAGGGTGCCGCGCAGCGCGAGGAGCTGCGCAAGGCGATCGAGGTCAAGGACTACGAGTTCAACGCGCACGGTGTCGAGCTGGGTCAGCGGTACAAGTCGGGCGCGGTCGTTCCGGACGGTACCGACGAACCGGAGTACACCAGAGACCCGGAGCTCTACTACCACCCGACTACGTGGCCGGGTGCGCGGATTCCGCATTGCTGGTTGACCAGGGGCACCGAGACCGTCAGCACGCTGGATGTGGTCGGCAAGGGCCGCTTCACCCTGCTCACTGGCATCGGTGGCGAGGCGTGGGTCAAGGCGGCCCGGGCGATCGCAGAGGAGACCGGTGTCGAGGTGGAGGCGTTCGTGGTCGGCCCTGGTCGCGAGCTGGACGACCTGTACGGCGACTGGGCGCGACTGCGCGAGATCACCGACAACGGGTGCCTACTGGTTCGGCCGGACGCCCACATCGCCTATCGGTCGCATGACCTGCCTACCGACCCCACTGCTGCGCTGGGTGACGCGTTCCGGGCTCTGCTCAGCCGGTAGCCAGCACTAGCCAGCCGTGCGCTGGTACAAGCAACGGGTCTTCCGGTAGGTGACCAGGATCCGACTGCGCTGCGATGACGAGGCCTGCTACTTCCACAGGGAAGCGGTAGGCCTCGTCTCCTACGTTCAGGAGCAGCAGTAGCTGCCCGCGCGCGTCACCGGAGCGCAGCGCAAGCGCCTGGTTGGTCAGGTGGGCGACCTTGGTCCGGGACCGCGTCAGCCACGCATTGCGACGCCGTACGCCGATCAGCCGCTGATGCAGCCGATACGTCTCCCACTGAGGGTCGGCCAGTTCGCTCGGCTTATCCGGGAACTCAGGCCGGATCGCGTCGTCGCCACCGACCCTGTCCTCCTTGATGCCCTGCATGGCCTGCTCGTCACCGGCGTAGATGCTGGGTATGCCGGCCACCGAGAACAGGACGGCCAGCGCATGGCCCAGGTGCCGTGGATCGTCCAGCTTGCTCGCGATGCGGGTCACGTCGTGGTTGCCGACGAAGGTCTGCGGCACCAGCGGGTCGACGAGTTGCTGGTGCCGCTCCAGCGCATACGCCAACTCGAAGAAGTTCCGGTCGTTCAGCGAACTCCAGATCGCCTTCCACAGCTCGTACTGCGTGATCGAATCGAGCGTGCTCGTCGCCGCATAGCCGGCGTAGTCGCCATGGATCAGCTCGCCGACGAACCACGACTCCGGGAACCGTTCACGCACCTCCGACAACACCCCGCGCCAGAACTCAGCCGGTACTGCGTACGCCGCGTCCAGCCGCCACCCGTCGATGCCACGCTCGAGCCAATGGCACATCACCTCGATGACGTGCTCGCGAACCGCCTGCTCCTCGTGGTTGAGCACGATCAGGTGCTCGTGGCCCTCGAAGCTGGCGATCGACCCGTCCGGCAACTGTTTGAACCACTCCGGCGGCGCCGCGAAGCTGCGGGCAACATGGTTGAAGACCCCGTCGAGCAGGATCCGCAGCCCGCGTTGCTTGGCCGCGGCAACCAGCGCGTCGAAGTCCTCGTAGTCGCCCAGCCGCGGATCGATCCGGAAGTGGTCGATCGTGTCGTAGCCGTGCGTCTCCGACTCGAAGATCGGCCCCAGCAGCAGGCCGGAGCAGCCCAGCTCGATCACATAATCGAGCCAGTTCTCCAGCCGCCGCAGCCGTGCTGTCCGGAAGCCGGTCGGCAACGCCGTCGGCTCAGCACCGACGAACCCCAACGGGTAGACGTGCCACCAGATCGCATGATCGGCCCACGGCACCATCGACGACTCCTCCCGAAACCCCTGGAGGAACACACAGTAGAACGCCTCTCAGCCGGCGTGGCCCACGGGCACCGGGAATTCGCGGCCGACTTCCTCGACCAGGGCAACCACTTCGGCGGTCTCCGCCTCGAGCAGTTTGAGCAGCGCAACCCGCGACTCGTCGCTGCGTGCCTCCACGGCAGCCGTCGAGATCGCTTGCACGGTGGCGACTTCGTGCACCAGCGCGCCCCAGATCTCTTCCAGCTGGGCGAGATTGGCCGGTCGCGCGATCTCGACCTGCGCGATCTCGCCGATCTCAACGGCCCGGCGGACATGCAAATTCGAACTCATACTTCCCCCACGGTCGTACCTGACCCCGAACCAACGCATGCTGAAGCAGGCGTCGTCCCCGCCCGAGTTGGGACTGACAACACCTCCAACGCGACTCGCCACCCCGGGGTTACGGCCCCTGCGCAAACAACTTTCCCGGCAACTTTCTCGCCGGCTAAGGCCTCTGCTGGAAGGTGTGGCGGCGGATCCAGGCGTGCATCGCGATGGCCGCCGCCGCGCTGGCATTGATGGAGCGGGTGGAGCCGAACTGGGCGATCGACAAGACGTCGGTGCAGATCTTGTGGGCCTCGTCGGTCAGCCCCGGGCCTTCCTGGCCGAAGAGCAGGATGCAGTCGGTGGGCAGTTCGTACGTCTCCAGCGGGACCGAGCCGGGGAGGTTGTCGATGCCGATCACGGCCAGCTGGTGCTGTTCGGCATACGCGGCGAGGTCGGCGAGCTGGGGATGGTGGCGGACGTGCTGGTAGCGGTCCGTGACCATCGCGCCGCGGCGGTTCCATTTGCGGTTGCCGACGATGTGCACCTCGTGCGCCAGGAACGCGTTCGCAGTCCGGACGACCGAGCCGATGTTCAGATCGTGCTGCCAGTTCTCGATCGCCACGTGGAACGGGTTGCGCCGGGTGTCGAGATCCTCGACGATCGCCTCCAGCCGCCAGTACCGGTACTTGTCCACCACGTTGCGCCGATCACCGGCCGCGAGCAGCTCCGGGTCGTACCGGGGATCGTCCGGCAGCTCGCCCTGCCAGGGCCCGACGCCGACCTCCGCGGTACCGACCAGGTCGGCCCCGACCAGGTCAGCAGCCCTGTCGGTGTCACGGTCACGATTGGCTTCCTGCATGGGTGGGGACGCTACCCTGTCCGCGTGCTGACAATGGTCGCGATGCTGATGCCGAACTGGATGGACCCGGAATACCTGCTGAACTGGCTGGGTGACTGGTCACTCTGGGGCACGGCCGCGGTCGTCTTCATCGAGTGCGGGCTGCTGTTCCCGATCCTGCCGGGCGACTCGCTGCTGTTCGCGGTCGGCCTGTTCATCGCGCGCGGCAACATCGACGTCCCGCTCTGGCTGGCCTGCGTGATCCTCACCGTGTCCGCGTTCCTCGGCAACGTCTCCGGCTACTACATCGGCCGCGGGCTCGGTACGACGCTGTTCAAGAACCCGAACGCCCGGTTCCTGAAGCCGAAGTACATCGAGCAGACCCACGAGTTCTTCGACCGGTACGGTCCGCGCGCGCTGGTGCTGGCCCGGTTCGTCCCGATCGTGCGTACCTTCATCACCATCGTGGCCGGAGCCGGCCGAATGGACCCGAAGAAGTTCTTCCTCTGGACCGGCGTCGGCGCCGTCCTCTGGGCCAGCGGCATCACCCTGCTCGGCCACGCCCTCGGCAAGGTCAAGCTGATCCACGACCACCTCGAGTCGGCCCTGATCCTGCTGGTGCTGATCTCACTCGTCCCGATGCTGGTCGAGTTCGTCCTCGCCAAGCGCCGCGGCCGCGGCAACCTCGCCGACGGCGTCGAGGCCCAGCTCGAGCAGCCCACCTCGCACCGCCGCAAGCACTGAACGATCAGTGCCCGAACGGGAAGTGCGGGTCTGACCAAACGTAGTCGGTGCTGAGTTCCAGCAGGTCGGTGGTGCCGACCTGGCCGCAAGGCAATGGCCCGACCACCTGACCGGAGCCGAGTGAACATGCCACCCGGACCCGGTCGGCCGCCTGGTACCAGACCAGCGCCCCCCGTGGCGCAGCCCCTTCGTGCAGCAGGGCGTGGTGGTCGAGCCATCGCAACGCGTCTTCCGGATCGTGCCAACCGCTGTCCTGGGCATAGCCGAACGCCATCCGCTGGAACTTCAGCGACCAGTCCTGCCAGGCCCCTGACCCCACCCGTTCCAGCTGCCAGCTCAGCGCGGCCTCTGTGTCCCGTGGGTTTGCCGCCCACGTCACAGCCTGGCCTTCCACAACAATCTCCCCCATGGCCGTGCTCCCCCATCCTCCGGCCTTTGCCGTGGTGAGTAGAAGCTTGTCCTGGGCGCATACAGCCGCCGTACATTGCGAAATGTAACTACGCACGGCGACGAAGCCGTTGCGTAGAAGGCGAAATCAGCCGGCCGCGAGATCCGTGGTCAGCTCCGCGAGTGCAGCGCGCGCCTGACCGGCCTTGGTGTCGTTGGCAACGAGCTGCCACACGCGGGCCGCGCGATCGAGATACCGGCGGGCGAAGTCGACGTTGTCGGCGCTCGCGTACAGCCGGCCCAGGTCGTACGCCGCCTGCCCCTCGACGCTGCGATCGCCCAGCCGGTGACCGATCGCGATCGCGTCCAGCAACATCCGGCGGGCAGCCGCCTCGTCACCGACGCCGACGAAGGCCTGCCCCAGCTCCGCTCGCCCGTACGCCGCGCAGTGGTCGTCACCCAGGCTGTTGAAGATCGCCAGCGACGCCTGCAACTGGCGAACCGCCTGGTCGTTGCGGCCCTGCTGCATCCGCAGCGTCGCGATCCGCCGACGGACCTTCGCCTCCCGGTGTGAGTCCCCCAGCCGTACGCCGAGCAGGAACGCCTCGGCCAGGTACCGGCCGGCGACGACCGTGTCGTTGCGGCTCAGCCAGATCGACGCGGCCGCGCTGCGGGCCACCGCCTCGCCGTTCTTGTCGCCGACCTCGACCAGCGCCTCCACGGCCCGCTCGTACTGCGCGAGGCTCTCGTCCGGCCGGCCACGTTCACGCAGCCAGGTTCCGAGGCCGACCGCGACGATGCCGGCCCCTTGGCGATCCCCGATCTCGTCGAAGATCGCGGCCCCCTCGGTGAGGTGCTCCCAGGCCGCGTCCCAGTCGTCGCGGTAGATCGCGAGCTGGCCCAGGTTGCGACGCAGGATCGCCTCGCCGCGCTGGTCACCGCAGGCGATCGCGCTGGTCAGGCCGGGCTGGTGCGACTCGTTCCAGTCGTCGTAGTACGCGCGCATGTCGAGGTACGGCCCCCAGGCGGCCGCGATCCGCCAGGCGTAGTCGTGCAGGCCGTTCTGCGCCGCCGCCCGGATCGCCGGGGCGAAGGTGGACCGCTCTGCGTCGAACCAGGCGATCGCGTCCGACGGGGTGAACGGCTGCGGGTCCGGGGCGAGCAGTGGACCGGTGTGTTCGAGCGTGCCGAAGTACCCGAACGGTAGTGCGGCACTGGCTCGGCGGACCTTGTGCAGCAGCGATTCGAAGACGGTTCGCAGGTCCTTGATCGCCTGCGCCTTCTGCTCGTCGTCGCCGACCCCGATGGCGTGCAACCGGAGCAGGTCGTGCACGCGGTAGCGCGCAGTACCGTTCGCGTCGACTGTGCTGATCTGGACCAGGTTGACCTCGATCAGCCGGTCCATGCTGCGGCGTACCGACGCAGGCGTGGCGATCGTCTCCAGGATGCGGGCGGAGAACTCACCAACCGCGAAGTGACCGATCAGCCGGTAGAGCCGGGCCTCCTCGGCGCTCAGCGCGTCGTAGCTCAGATCGGCGCTGGTACGGACCGCCAGCTCGCCGATGCTCAACTCATCCAGCCGGTGCGTCTCGTCGCGAAGGCGCCGGGCCAGCTCGGCCGGGCTGAGGTCGGGGCGCTGGGCGAGGCGGCTGGCGACGATCCTGATCGCGAGCGGCAGGTTGCCACAGGCCTCGAGGATCTCGTTGACCGCTGCGGAGTTCGTGTCGACTCGGCCCACTCCGGCGACCCGGCGGAGCAGCTCGGCCGCCTCGCCGTCGTCGAAGGTGTCGAGCGGTGTGCTGTCCGCACCGGCCAGGTCCATCAAGCGGTTCCGGCTGGTGATGACGACGGCCGAGGCTCCGGTGCCGGGCATGAGCGGCGCGATCTGGCTCGCTGCGGCCACGTCGTCGAGGACGATCAGCACCCGGCGGCTGGCGAGCTCCGACCGCAACGTGGCCGACCGACGCTCAGGGTCGGCCGGTACTGCGGAGTCCGGCATGTTGAGACTCAGCAGCAGATCGGTCAGCGCGGCCGCCGGATCGCGCGGCTCGGTTGCGCCCCGCATGTCCAGGTAGATCTGCCCATCCGGGAAGGAGTCCCGGACCAGGTGGCCGAGCCGGACAGCGAGTGAGGTCTTGCCAGTGCCAGGAGCACCCGAGATCACTGCGATCGGCGGCCGGATCGGGTCGCGGCCGCAGACGAGGTCACGCAACTGCTCCAGGTGCTGCAGCCGGCCGCTGAAGTCGGCCAGGTCCAGAGGGAGCTGGCTGGGCGGGCGGTGCGGCTCGGTGAGCACCGGCGACGCCATGGGGCCGGCGGGCTCGGGCTCGGCGGGTTGGGTAGTACGGGTTGCTGCTGGGATGCCGGGGTCGGGCCAGTTGGCCGAGCGGCCGTTCTCTGCGCGGGCACCGGCTGCTTGGAGCTCCGGGCCGGGCTTGACGTCCAGCTCGTCGGCCAGGGTCTGCACTGCTTTCGCGTATGCCGCCCTGGCCTCGCCGGTCCGCCCGGCGGCCAGTAGGGCGTCAACCAGTCGCCGCCAGAGCTGTTCGTCGTACGGGTCTTCGGTGAGGCGGCCGCTGAGCAGTACGGCGGCTCCGCTGGCGTCCCCGTGCTCAAGGCGCAGGTCGAGCAGAGTGTCGACCAGTCCCCGGTACTGCGCGTCGAGGCGGGCGATCGAGCCCTCCCACGCGGACGGGATGCTCAGGTCCTCGAGCGGGTGCCCACGCCACAGGGAGTAGGCGCGCGACAGGACGAGCATGGCCTCGCGCTTGTCACCCGCATCGCGCAGGTGACCACCCTCTGCGAGCAAGGACTCGAACAGGCTCGCATCGAGCTCGTCGACGCCGACCCCGATGCTGTAGCCGGCCGCAGAGGTGTCGATCGGGGCGACCAGCCCGGCATCCTGCAGCACTCCGCGCAGGGCCCGGACGTAGGTGCGGATGTTGGCCGTCGCCGAGCGGGGCGGGTTGCCCTCCCAGAGCGCGTCGGCGATCAGGTCGGTGGAGACGAACCGGTTGGGGTGCAGCAGGAGCGTCGCGAGCAGCTGGCGCGGCTTACTGGCGCGTAGCGGCTGGCCCTGGACGTGAGCGAGGCGTAGAGGTCCGAGGATCTCGTACCTCAGACTGTCCACTTGCTCGCCCTCTCAACTGTTGGCCCGCCCCATGGTGTCATCCCGCCCCGCCCGCCGGGAAGGTTCGGCGGGTGCGATGTACGTCGCGATGTACGCGCGATGTATCCGGGCCGGGCATCGTGGTGTGCGGTACCGGGGGGAGGGCAGGCCCGGGGGTGACGAACTGACCGTCGTCGTCCCCGGGCCTGAATTCGGGATCTTGTGTAGGACGCTGAGTACTGGCCTGTGGGGGCACTGGCCGGAGGGAGGCTCAGCGCCCTATCTGACCGCTGGTGGTCGGTTACTGACCGCCGGTGAAGGGCGGCTGGCCGTCCTGCGGACCGGGGGATCCCGCAGGCGGCCCGCCGACCGGGGGCTGGCCGACGGGGGGCTGGCCCGCCGGCGGGAACTGCGGCTGGTACTGGGGCTGACCCGGCATCTGCGGCTGGATCTGGCCCGACGACTGCGCGCCCGGCTGCATCTGCGGCTGCGTCTGCTCACCCTCGACCGAGCCGATGGTGCCGAACGAGACCTGCGGGACCGCGCGGACCTGCTCGTCCTTGACCTCGAAGTAGCCGGCCTTCTCGAACTTGAACCGGCCCGCGATCACGTTCGACGGGAACGACTCGACCCGGGTGTTGTAGTCGCCGACGTTGGCGTTGTAGAACCGCCGGCCGGCCGCGATCCGGTCCTCGGTGTCGGTCAGCTCGCGCTGCAGGTTGAGGAAGTTCTGGTTCGACTGGATCTGCGGGTACGCCTCGACCGAGATCATCATCTGCCGCAGCGCGCCGGACAGCTCACCCTCCGCGGCCGCACGCTGCTCCGGGCTCGCGCCCTGCACGTTCACCGCCTGGGTGCGCAGCCGGGCGACCTCCTCGAACACGTGCCGCTCGTGCGCGGCGAACGCCCGGACGGTCTCCACCAGGTTCGGGATCAGGTCGTAGCGCCGGTGCAGCTCGACGTCGATCTGCCGCCAGGACTCCTGGATCAGGTTCCGCTGCTTGACGAACCGGTTGTACGAGACCATCAGCGCGATGGCGGCGATCACGACGACCGCGATGATGATGACGATGACGAGGGTCATTTCCCTGCTCCCGAGTGTTGGCTACGACTCGCTGCCGACTCTAACCGGATCGGGGGCCGGTGGAGTCAGTTGACGCGAGGATCGATCCCCGCGTAGTCCCGCCAGACGTACGCCGGAATGTTGTCGCTGACCAGGTCGAGCAGGCTCAGCCGGTTCATCACCTCGGTGGGTGAGTGCGGGCCGGCGTCCCAGCCGATCAGCGAGTCACCCTCGATCCGCCAGCCGATCTCACCGCGGGCGAGCAGCAACTCCATCATCTGCGGGTGGATCACGGCGTGCCCGAAGCGTTCGTCGTCGGCCAGGACGTGAAAGGAGCGATTGAACTGCTCGCTCTCGAACCGCAGGTCACCGAAGCCCAGCGCGTTGGCGACGGCTCCACCGAACAGGCCCTCCTGGGTGACCTCCAGCCTCGGCAGCGCGCCCGGCAGCCGCATCACCACGACACCGAACTTGTGGGTGGTCGTCGTCCGCCGGCCCTTGTTCGTCGTGTGGGTCTGATAGCTGTAGTCGAAGGCAACGACCTGGCGGCCCTGGTGGGCGCCGGTGAGGACGTTGCGCACCCGCCGGTGGTCACCGGCCTGGAACGGCGTACCGGCCCATTGCCCTGCCAGGGCGTTGTTCTCCGGCTGGTAGCTGAAGCCTTGTTGAGCAGCGAAGGCGGCGAACGCCTCCCGGCGCTTCTTCGCGTTCAGGTAGTTGACGTAGGCGACGCCGCCGCCGATCAGCAGAGCGACGGCGATTACCGCCACGACCGTCAAGAGTCGAGACCCAGCTCCTCGAGACCGAAGACCGTGCGGTACTCCAGGCCTTCGGACTCGACCTTCTCCTGGGCGCCGGTCGCGCGGTCGACGATCACCGCGACGGCGACCACCTCGGCGCCTGCCTCCCGCAGTGCCTCGACGGCGGTGAGGACCGAGCCGCCGGTGGTGGAGGTGTCCTCGACCGCGAGCACCCGGCGGCCCTTCACGTCCGGGCCCTCGATCCGGCGCTGCAGCCCGTGGGTCTTCTCAGCCTTCCGTACTACGAACGCGTCCAGCTTGCGCCCCTGCTGGGCGGCCGCGTGCAGCATCGACATCGCGACCGGGTCCGCACCGAGCGTGAGCCCGCCGACGGCGTCGTACTCGAGATCCGCGGTCAGCTCCAGCAAGGCCGGGCCGATCAGCGGCGCCGCCTCGGCGTCCAGCGTGATCCGGCGCAGGTCGACGTAGTAGTCGGCCTCCTTGCCCGAGGCCAGCGTGACCTTCCCGTGCACGATCGCCTTGGTCTTGACCTGGTCCAGCAGCGCAGCGCGATCAGAAGTCATGAGGCCGCAGCTTACTTCTTGCTGCTTTCTTACTTCTTGTCCGCTTTGACCAAGTGGCCGAAGGCGACCGAGCGGTCCGGGGAGTGGAAGAGGTCCTGGCAGGTGGTGAGGGTGATGATCGAGCTGGTCGGTGTCTCGCGGGGCTTGCCCGGGACGGGTTCGAGCACCCAGTTGTCGGTCGGTTCGACGGTCAGGTCACGGGGTGAGCCGTCCAGTTCGTAGGTGTAGACCGTGTCGGCGGTCTCCACGATCACCTGGTCGCCCTTCTTCAGCTCCAGCAGCTTGCGGAACGGCGACCCATGGGTGACCCGGTGCCCGGCGACGGCGAAATTGCCCGGCTCCCCCGGCAGCTGAGTCTGTGGGTAGTGCCCGATCCCCTTGGTCAGGTCGCTCTTCGCGACTCCTTCCACGACAGGCTTCTCCCAGTCCTTGCCCAGCTTGGGGATCCGCAGCAGCACGATCGGCGTACCGGCCTCGGCTTTTGCGGCCGGTGGTTTCTGCGCGGACGGCTGCCAGTCGTCGTGCAGGTCGCGCTTCAGATCGTCCATCGCGTGGTTCGAGGTGATCCCGGTCCCGAGGTACTGCCACCCGACCCACCCGAGCAACCCCAGCCCAGCCACCAGCAGGACGACTCCCAACCCTCGTACGACGCCCCGTGCCATGGGGACAAGTATGCAGAGGAGCTGTAAAGGCTGTGTACGTCGTGTCGATGGACGCGGGTGGTTGCCCGGGACGACGATGTGCTCAGTAACCACTTTCAGGAGGTACGCCGTGAAGGCGCTGGTCAAGGCCGAGAGCAAGCCGGGGCTCTGGCTGCAGGAGGTACCCGAGCCGCAGATCGAGGCGGACGAGGTACTGATCAAGGTCAAGCGGACTGGTCTGTGCGGGACCGATCTGCACATCCAGAGCTGGGACGCCTGGGCGCAGAAGAACGTGCCGGTACCGATGGTGACCGGTCACGAGTTCTGCGGCGAAGTGGTGGAGATCGGCGCGGGCGTTCGCGACGTGGCCGTCGGTGACCTGGTCAGCGGCGAGGGTCACCTCGTCTGCGGGCGGTGCCGCAACTGCCGGGCCGGTCGCCGGCACCTGTGCATCAAGACGCGCGGGCTCGGCGTCCACGTGGCGGGTGCGTTCGCGGAGTACGTGAAGCTGCCGGCCAGCAACGTCTGGGTGCACCGCGACCCGGTCGACCTCGACGTCGCCGCGATCTTCGACCCGTTCGGCAACGCGGTGCATACGGCGCTGTCGTTCCCGGTCGTCGGCGAGGACGTACTGATCACCGGCGCGGGCCCGATCGGCATCATGGCCGCGGCCGTCGCGCTGCACGCCGGCGCGCGCAACGTGGTGATCACCGACCTGTCCGACTACCGGCTCGACCTGGCCCGCAAGATCGGCGTCACCCAGGCGGTGAACGTTCGTGAACGGAGTATCGCCGACGCCCAGCGCGAGCTCGGCATGCGCGAGGGCTTCGACGTCGGGATGGAGATGTCCGGCCAGCCGGCCGCGCTGCGCGACATGCTGGCGAACATGAACCACGGCGGCAAGATCGCCATGCTCGGCCTGCCCGCCGACGAGATCGCGATCGACTGGGGCACGGTGGTGCTCAACATGCTGACCATCAAGGGCATCTACGGCCGGGAGATGTTCGAGACCTGGTACTCGATGTCGGTGATGCTGGAGCGCGGCCTCGACCTCGGCCCGGTGATCACCCACCGGTTCGACTACACCGACTTCGAGCAGGCCTTCGACGTCGCCCGGGATGGCGACTGCGGCAAAGTGATCCTGGACTGGACCAACCTGGAGGAGAAGCACTGATGTTCGGCCGGATGCGCGACGACCTGACCACCACGATCGGCGAGATCCGCGACGCCGGGCTGTACAAGTCCGAGCGGGTGATCAGCTCACCGCAGAACGCGTCGATCTCAGTTGCCTCAGGCAACGAGGTGCTGAACTTCTGCGCCAACAACTACCTCGGCCTGGCCGACCACCCCGAGGTGATCGCGGCGGCCCGGGACGCCTTGGACCGTTGGGGTTTCGGGATGGCCTCGGTGCGCTTCATCTGCGGCACCCAGCAGATCCACAAGGACCTTGAGGATGCACTCAGCGCGTTCCTCGGCCAGGAGGACACTATCCTCTACAGCTCCTGCTTCGACGCCAACGGCGGTCTGTTCGAGACGCTGCTCGGCGCCGAGGACGCGGTCATCTCCGACGAGCTGAACCACGCCAGCATCATCGACGGGATCCGGCTCTCCAAGGCTCGCAGGTTCCGGTACAAGAACCGCGACATGGCCGACCTCGAGGCGCAGCTGAAGGACGCGGCGGACGCCCGGTACCGGTTGATCGCGACCGACGGTGTGTTCTCGATGGACGGGTACGTCGCGCCGCTGGACGAGATTTGCGACCTGGCCGAGCGGTACGACGCGCTGGTGATGGTCGACGACTCGCATGCGGTCGGCTTCGTCGGGCCGGACGGGGCTGGGACGCCGTCGCTGTTCGGAGTACAGGACCGGATCGACGTACTGACCGGCACGCTCGGTAAGGCGCTCGGTGGTGCGTCGGGTGGTTATGTGTCGGCGCGGCGCGAGATCGTCGAGCTGCTGCGTCAGCGGTCCCGGCCGTACCTGTTCTCCAACTCGCTCGCGCCGTCCGTGACCGCAGCCTCGCTGAAGGCCCTGCAGCTGATCGGCGGCTCGACCGAGCTGCGCGACCAGCTCACCGCCAACACGAAGCTGTTCCGGACCAAGATGACCGAGGCGGGCTTCGACGTCCTCCCCGGCGACCACCCGATCTCGCCGGTGATGATCGGCGACGCCGCCGAGGCCGGCCGGCTGGCCGAGAAGCTGCTCGAGCTCGGCGTGTACGTGATCGCCTTCTCGTACCCCGTCGTCCCGAAGGGCAAGGCGCGGATCCGCACCCAGCTCTCCTCCGCCCACTCGACCGAGGACGTCGAGCGCGTGGTGGCCGCCTTCATCGAGGCCCGGGCTGCTCTAGCCTGACGCAGTGAACACCCTCAGCCCGCGGGCCATCAACCGTGCGACGCTCGCCCGACAGCTCCTGCTGGAGCGCAGTGAGATGTCTGTCGTGCAGGCGGTCGAGCGGCTCGCGGGGATGCAGGGGCAGGAGCCGAAGCATCCGTACGTCGGGTTGTGGTCCCGGCTCGACGGTTTCGCCGGCGAGGATCTGACGGCTGCCGTCGAGGCCCGGGACGTGGTCCGGGCGACGCTCTACCGAGGCACGCTGCATCTGGTCACCTCCGACGACTACCTGCATTTCCGTACGACGCTCAGCCCGGTGCTCGAGGCGGGGCTGAAGCTGCTCGGGGACCGGGCCAAGGGTCTCGAACCCGACAAGGTGGCCGCCGCTGCGCGCCAGCTCCTGGCGGTCGAACCGTTGACGTTCACCGAGGTGCGGGATGCCCTGCAGGCGAAGTTCCCGGACGTGAACGACCGGGCTCTCGGGTTCTGCACGCGGATGCTGGTGCCGTTGGTCATCGCACCGTCCGAGACCCGCTGGGGATGGACCGCGAACGCGCGGTTCACGCCGGCCGAGCAGTGGATCGGCCGGAAGCTGGGGCGGAAGGCTGTGCCGCAGGAATTGGTGATCCGCTATCTGGAGGCCTTCGGGCCGGCCACCTCGGCCGACTTCCAGACCTGGTCGGGGCTGCAGCGGGGCAAGCAGTTGTTCGACTCGATGGAGCTCGAGGTCTTCACCGACTCCAACGGCAAGGCGCTGTACGACGTACCGGACGCGCCGCGGCCGTCGGAGGACTTCGAAGTACCGGTTCGATTCCTGCCGGAGTTCGACAATCTGCTGCTGGCACACGCGAAACGCCAACGAATCATTGCCGATGAGCACCGTCCGGCCGTGTTCACCAAGAACCTGCGGATCAAGTCGACGTACCTGGTCGACGGATTCGTCGCGGGGCTGTGGACGGCGGAGAAGAAACGTGGTGTGGCCACTCTCACGCTCACCCCGTTCGGCAAGACGCTGAAGAAGACGGCCACCGAGCTCGAGCGTGAAGGCGACGGCCTGTTGCGGTTCCTGGAACCGGATGCGAAGACCTACGAGCTGGTTACGGCCGGTTGATGAGGTTGTTGTCACACGTCGGATGACTGTGCTGGAGAGCTCTGTGCCAGTGGAATGGACAGATGAGCACAGTCCCCATGATCACCCTGGACAACGGCGTCGAGATCCCGCAGCTGGGTCTGGGGGTCTGGCAGGTCGAGGACGCCATCGTCGAAGGCGTCCTCGAGGCGGCCTTCGCGGCCGGCTACCGGCACGTCGACTCGGCCGCGGCGTACGGCAACGAGGCCGGCGTCGGGCGCGCGGTCGTCGCCTCCGGGCTGCCGCGCGACGAACTCTTCGTCACCACCAAGCTGCGGAACGAAGACCAGGGCTACGACTCGACCCTGACGGCGTTCGACGCCAGCATGGACCGGCTCGGCCTCGACCACGTCGATCTGTACCTGATCCACTGGCAGTCGCTGAAGAAGGACAAGTACGTCGAGACCTGGAAGGCGTTCGAGCAGCTGTACGCCGACAAGCGGGTGCGCGCGATCGGCGTCTCGAACTTCCACATCCCTGCCCTGCAACGGTTGTTCGCGGAGACCGACCTGCGGCCGGCGGTCAACCAGATCGAGTTGCACCCGCAGTTGCCGCAGGACGAGCTGCGCGCCTTCAACGCCGAGAACGACATCGTCACGCAGGCATGGAGCCCGCTCGCCCAGGGTGGGCTGGTGGACGACACGACGTTGACGGCGATCGGCGCGAAGTACGGCAAGACGCCTTCACAGGTGGCGATCCGGTGGCATCTGCAGCTGGGCAACGTGGTGCTGCCGAAGTCGAAGACGCCGAGCCGGATCGTCGAGAACATCGACGTGTTCGACTTCGCGCTGGACAACGAGGACATGGCTTCGATCGCCGATCTGGAGACGGGCGTGCGTACGGGTGGAGACCCTGACCTCGTCGACTAGATGAGTTGCAGGAAGCGTCGTAGTACCGGCGAGGGGTTGTCCGGCGACCAGGCCACGCAGAGGTCCCAGGGCGGCAGGTGGTCGGACAACTCGCGGTAGACGACCGCGTCCGGGTCGATCTGCGGGGTCGGCGCGATCAGCAGCGATACCCCGAGGCCGGCGGCGACCAGCGACACGATCGTCTGGACGTCGCCCGCCTCCTGGGCGATCCGTGGTGTGAACCCGGCGTCCTGGCAGTAGCCGACGATCGCGTCGTGGACGGACGGGCCGGTCGCTCTGGTGTAGAGCACGAAGTCGTCGCCGGCCAGCTCTTGGAGCCTGATGCGCTTGCGCGTGGCCAGCGGGTGTTTGGCCGGCAGCGCTGCGACCAGTGGGTCTTGGGAGATCACGCGTTGGCTCAGGCCATCGCTGCTCCCTGGTAGCGGGCGGTAGAGACCTACGTCGATGCGGCCCTCTCGCAGGGCTCTGGTCTGGCGGATCGTGGTCATCGTCTCCAGATCGAGTACTACGTCCGGCTGCGCCTCGCGGAACGCGCCGAGCAGTCGCGGCAACGCCTCGAAGGTCGCGGACTGGACGAACCTGAGCCTGAGCGTGCCGAGCTCACCCCGATGCACCCGCTGCGCGTCCCGCTTGGTCAGCTCGGCCTGCTGGAGCAACTCACGCGCCCCTCGCAGGAACGTCTGCCCCGCGGCCGTCAGCACGAACCGCTTCTTCACCCGGGCGAACAACTCCACCTCGAGCTCCCGCTCCAGTGCCGCGACCTGCCGGCTCAGCGACGGCTGCGTCAGATGCAGCTTCACTGCCGCCCGCCCGACGTTCAGCTCCTCGGCGACCACCACGAACGCCTCTACCAACCGCAAGTCCATGCACCAAACGTATCAACTCGGTCGATAACTTTCATTGGACGCATCATCTTCGGCTACCTAGCGTCGTAGCCATGGATCCCTTCACCCTCAGCATCGTCCGCACCGTCGCCAGGACCTCCCGCTCCGGCATGGCCGACGCCCCCGTAGTACCGGACAAACCCCGGCGCCGCCGCCGCTCTCGCCCTTCGCCGCCCTTGTGCGAAGCTGAGCCCCGTGATCGAAGTACGCCGGTTGCGAGTCCTGCGAGCGCTTGCTGACCACGGCACCGTCACCGCGGCCGCCGAGGTCCTGCACCTGACCCCGTCGGCCGTCTCCCAGCAACTGGCAGCCCTGGAATCCGAAGTAGGCCAAGAACTCCTCGAACGCCGAGGCCGCCGGGTAGCCATCACCTCCGCCGGCCGCCTCCTCCTGACCCACGCGGACCGAATCCTCACCGAGGTGGAACGCGCCGAAGACGCCATGCACCTGCACGCCAACGGCACCACCGGCGAGGTCCGCATCGCAGCCTTCGCCACCGCCATCAGCCTCTTGGTCGCCCCCACCCTCCCGATACTCCGCGAGTCCGTCCCCGGCCTCCGCCTCTCGGTCAGCGACGCCGAAGGCCACCAAGCGATCGCCCGCCTCCTGGACAACGAAATCGACCTCGCGATCGCCGTAGAACACCGAGGCTCCCCCCGCCCCGACGACGAACGCCTAGCCCGAATCCCCTTGTACGCCGAGCCTTTCGTCGCCGTAGTCCACCGCTCGCACTCCCTCGCAACCACCGAAGCCGTCGACCTGACCGCCCTCTCCACAGACGACTGGGTGATGACCTCGACCGGCAACCCCATCCGAGACGTAGTCCTCCTGGCCTGCGAACAAGCCGGCTTCCAGCCCCGGGTGGCCCACACCTCCGACGACTTCCGCTCGGTAGCGGCATTGGTAGCCGCCAACGCCGGCGTCTCCCTGGTCCCCCGCCTGGCCATCGCCGACTACAACCCCACTGACGCTGTCCTACTCCCCCTGATAGCCCCCACCCCAGTCCGCCGAGTCTTCGCCGCCACCCGCAAAGCCCGAGCCGACCACCCACTGATCACCGCCACCATCACCGCCCTACAAAAAACCGCCACCACCCTCCCCGTCACCTTCTAGCCCCGCCAGCAGTTCGACGACCTCATCCGCTCTGGAATCCGCGGCTCGCCGGTAGCGGGTCAGGGCCTGCTCCCATTCCGCCCGGGCTTCCGCCGGCCTGCCGAGTTCCGCATAGGTCCGTCCCAGGTAGTGCCGCAACGGCGGCTCGCGATGGTCGGCTGGAAATCGCAGGGCAATCTCCAGCCCGCGGGCGAGGGCTTCCTGGGCCTTGACCCACTCGCCGAGCTCCAGGTAGGTCGAGCCGAGTTCCCGGAGGATGTCCGCCTCGTGCACCCCGAGCTTCGCGGCCTGGGCATCGACAAGGGCGCCGTTCAACACCTCCAACGACGCCTCGTACCGTCCCGCCTCCCGCAGTGAATGCCCGATCAGGTATCGATGAACTACGGACCGACCAGGCTCCATCAAGGAGATCGCGCGGTCGAAAGCTGCCTGCTGCCGTTCCAGATCACCGAGCCGGCCTGCCAAGGCGCCGACTGCCACGTTGGCGCCGATCTCGTGCCGATGAATCTGCCGGCTTTCGATCTCGTGGAGCGCCTCCTCCGCGAGGGGCAAGCCCTCGGCCGCCCGTCCGGCGCGGCCGAGGGTGTATCCGAGATCGACCAGACACGCGACCAGCTGGATCGGTTCCCCCAGCTCGCGCGCCAGTGTCACCGCCTCCTGATTCCAGGGCACGGCGATCTCGTACAGGCCGAGAGCCTGCTCCATGGCGCCCCTCTGATGGAGCCGTCCAATCTCGAGTCGCGGGTCCAGGTCGACAGGAATCCCTGAAACCGCCACCAATGCCGCATGAGCCTCACCGAACCGCGCCAACGCCGACCCGAGCGACGGCATGCCGAGTGCCAGCTGTACGGCTACGAGCCGCTCGTCGGCGTCACCGGTGGCTGCCACCCTGATCAGCCGGACCAAGTTGGTCAGCTCGTTCCGGAGCCAATCGACCACGTCCTGGCGCTCAGTCAGGTCGTCGGCCCCGGCTGACCAAGGGCGCTCGGCCCGGGAGCCGTAAACATCCGGGTCGCCGAGCATGTCCTTCAGCCGCCACAGCACGCCGAGGTAGCAGGTGAGCTCGCGGGAACGGATCTCGGCCACTGCGGAGTCGCTGAGCTCGGTACGCGCCAGCACGCGGCCAACGTCGCGAACCAGGTCGTGCATCCGGTAGAGCTGGGGAGCTGAACTCTCCAGCAGGTGGACATCGACCAGGCGCTCCAGCAAAGTCTCCGCCTCAGTCAGTGATTTCCCCAAGACCTTGGCCGCTGCGCGGAGGGGAAAGTGGTCGCCGTCGAAGAGCGCGAGGGTCGGATAGACCCGGGCGGCTTCGGCGTCGCCGGCCTGCCCCTCGCGTTCCAACTGGACAAGCGAGACCAGAATGCTGCGACCTACTCGAGCGCCCGGACCAGTCAGCAGTTCCTGTCGACCGGCATCCTCCGCGAGTTGGGCTTCCAGGCCACGCAGTCCAGCTGCGGCTCGGCCGGACTGACCCGCAATCCGGATCGCCAGCGGCAGATACCCGCAAAGCCGAACGACCCTCCGCGCTGTTTCAGGCTCGTCGGTGACCCGATGGTGACCGAGCACCCCGCCCAGCAGCTCCAACGCTTCGGGCTCGGTCAACACATCCAGGTCGATCCGCCGAATACCCGGCAACCCGGACAACTCCTGCCTGCTGGTGATCAAGACAGCCGAGCCCGGCGTACCTGGCATCAGATGCCGGACCTGGTCCACGCTGATCGCATCGTCCAGCAGCAACAGCATCTGCCGACCCGCGAGTGCAGTTCGGTAGCGTGCGGCCATTTGCTCGAGGTGGTTCTCTCCTGCAGCCGGTCGAACCCCCAACGTCCGCAGCAGCACTTCAAGCGCATCCATCGCGCTTAGCGGATTCTCGCTGCCTCCGCGCAGGTTCAGCAGGAACTGGCCATCGGGGAACTCGTCCACCACGTGCTGCGCGGCTTGGACCGCGAGGCTCGTCTTGCCGATCCCGCCCATCCCACCGATCGCCGATACGACGACCGCCGGAGCTACGGCGTACGGCGTACGTAGCAGTCCGACGAGCTCCTCCAACTGGCTGTCCCTGCCCGTGAAGTCGGCCATCGGAGCGGGCAGCTGCAACTCGCCCGCGGGCGACCGGCTTGCCACCTGCTCGAAGAGGCGCACCTCTGCCGGGGTCAGTTTCAGAGCTTCGACGAGCAGCTCGATGGTGGCCGGTCGCGGGTGGCGTCTCCGTCCGCCCTCCAAGGCTGCAATACCTTCCACGCTCAGACCGGCGGCCTCGGCCAGAGCTTCCCGGGTGAAACCGGAGCGCGTGCGGAAACGGCGTAGGAGGTGGGCTACGTCGGAGGCTGGGGCGGCGGGCATGGTGGCTTGGCTCCGGGGGTTGGGGGCGGGGGTCCAACCATACGAGCGAGTTCTGTGGGCTAGGAGTGGGCGTTGTCGTAGCCGGTGTTGGCCTTTTGGACCTCTGGGACCTTTGACTCCACCCAGTGGGCCAGGGCGTGGACCTGGGTGGCGACGTCTTGGCCTAGTGGGGTCAGGGAGTAGTCGACGCGGGGTGGGATGACGGGCTTGGCGTCTCGGTGGACGAAGCCGTCGCGTTCCAGGGCCTGCAGGGTTTGGGCGAGCATCTTCTCGCTCACCCCGCCGACGTGGCGGCGCAGCTCGCTGAAGCGGTACGGGCGGTCCAGGAGGGCGGCGAGGACCAGGACGCCCCAGCGGCTGGTGACGTGTTCGAGGATGGTGCGGGACGGGCAGTTCGCGCGGTTGACGTCCGGGGCGAGAATTTCGGTCATGGCGGGGCCTCCTTACCTCTGGATCAGTACCTTACTTTGAAGTGGGTACTTTCGTGAAGTTAGTATCGATCCTACAGTTAGTGACATGAATACAGTCATCACTGGAGCCACCGGCCAGCTCGGTCGTCTTGTCATCGCTGATCTGCTGGCCGCGGGCGTTCCCGCCGACGGCATCACCGCGGTCGTCCGCAGCCAGGAGAAGGCCGCCGATCTCGCGGCCCAGGGCATCAAGATCGCCGTCGCCGACTACGACCAGCCCGCGAGCTTCGCCGACGTCTTCTCCGCCGGAGACCGCGTCCTGCTGATCTCCGGCAGCGAGCCCGGCCGCCGCATTCCCCAGCACGCCGCGGTGATCGACGCGGCCAAGGCGGCCGGCGTCGCCCAGCTCGCCTATACCGGCATCTTCGGCGGCCCGGGCAACCCGATGCTGCTCGGCGCGGACCACCACGCCACCGAACAACTCATCCGCGAGTCAGGCCTCCCGTACACGTTCCTCCGCAACAACTGGTACTCCGAAATGGCAGTCCGCGACGTCCCCGCCGCCATCGAGAGCGGCGTCATCGTCAACAGCGCCGGCCCCGAAGCCCGCCTGGCCACGGCCACCCGCGAGGACTACGCCGCCGCGGCTGCCGCGGTACTGACCACCGACGGCCACCTCAACCAGGCCTACGAACTCGGCGGCGACACCGCCTGGACCTTCACCGAATTCGCCGAAGAACTCACCCGCCAAACCGGCAAGCCCGTGGTCCACCAGTCCATCCCCACCGAAGACGCCCTGGCCGGCCTGCTGCAAGCCGGCATCCCCGCCGACTTCGCCAAAGTCCTGGCCGACATCGACATCCAAACCACCGCCGGCGCCCTCGCCCCCACCCCCGGCACCCTCACCAAACTGATCGGCCGTCCCACCACCCCGATCGCCACCACCATCACGAAGCTGCTCAGCTAGAGAGCGCCCAGAACCTCGGCGGCATGCGGCCAGGCTGGCCGGGCTGCATCCGCTAGGCGCGGCGGCGGCCGTCGAGGCCGATGGTGGAGAGGCGGGCTATCAGGGTTCGGGGGGTGTAGCGGACGGCGGCGACGATGAGTTTGTAGCGGCGGGAGGGGATGGAGATCGACTTGCCTTGCATCAGGTCGGTCCAGGCGGCGTCTACGAGGTCGGTCGCGTCCAGCCACAGGAACGACGGGATGATGGTTTTGTCCATCTCCATGCGTTCGTGGAACTCGGTGTGGACGAAGCCGGGGCACAGCGCCATCACTGCTACGCCCTTGGAGTGCAGCTCGATCGCCAGGCCGGCGGAGAAGTTGGTGACCCAGGATTTGTGGGCGCTGTAGCTGCCGCGCTGCATGAAGCCCGCCACCGAGGACACGTTGACGACGGCGCCGGAGCCGCGCTCGATCATCGGCAGGACGGCGGCGTGGGTCAGCCGGAGTACGACCCGGGTGAGCAGGTCGAACTGTTTCTCCTCGACCTCGATCGGGTTGGCCCAGAACGGTTTCTTCTGGCCGAAGCCGGCGTTGTTCACGAGTACTTCGATCGTCCCGGTGCGGAACCGATCCTCCACCACGGCGAGCTGATCGGGCTCGGTCAGGTCCGCCGCGATGACCTCGCAGGCGACGCCGTGCAGCGCGGTGATCTCGGCGGCGGTCTCCTTCAGCCGGGCCTCGTCGCGGGCCACCAGCACCAGGTCGTAGCCCTCGAGCGCGAGCTTGTCCGCGAAGGCCCGCCCGATCCCGGCGGTGGGTCCAGTGATGAGCGCGACAGCCACAGCTTCGATCCTCCCGTCGATGACGCAGAGCCCCAGTCTGTCACTACTCTGGAACGATGCTCGCCGACGTCGACACCTGGGTGCTGGATCTCGACGACACCCTCTACCCGCCGCGCAACGGCCTGGCCGAACAGATGAAGGCGCTGATCCGCCGCCGGCTCAGCGACCATTTCGGCACCGACGACGCCGGTGCCCGCCGGATCCAGGCCGAACTGATCGCCGCGCACGGCACCACCCTGCGCGGCCTGATGATCACCGACGGGCTCGAGGCCGCCGACATCCTGCAGTTCGAGCACCGCATCGACTACTCCGTACTCCGCCCTGACGCGCGACTCGTCGACGCGATCGCGGCGCTGCCCGGGCGCAAATTCGTGTTCACCAACGGATCGGCGTACCACGCGGAGCAGGCGCTGCCCCGGCTCGGGCTGGCTGAGCATTTCGACGGCGTCTTCGACATCCTGGCCGGGCAGCTGATCCCGAAGCCGTACCCGGAGAGCTATCGGCGGTTCGTCGAGCAGTTCTCGATCGATCCGGAGCGGGCCGCGTTCTTCGACGACCTGGCGGTCAACCTGACGGTGCCGGAGGAGCTGGGGATGGCGACCGTGTGGGTCGGAGGCGAGCCCGAACCCGGCACCGCGCAGTACCAGGTGCTGGCACCGCGGCGGTGGCGGGTGTGGGATCTATCGGCCTTCCTTCACTCCTTGACGGCGCCGGCCGTCAGTCCTTCGACGATGTAGCGGCTGGCGAAGGCGAACAGGACCATGGTGGGGATGATCGAGAGCACGGCCGCGGCCGACATCGAGCCCCAGTCGATGTTGTAGCTGCTGATGAAGCCGTTCAGCGCCGCCGGGATGGTCCGGTGACTGTCGCTGTTCATCAGCGTGACCGACAAGAACAGCTCGTTCCAGCAGTTCACGAAGTTGAAGATGTACGACGCCGCGATCCCCGGCGTCATCACCGGCACCAGGACCCGGAAGAGAGCAGAGAGTCGCGAGCAGCCGTCCACCATCGCGGCCTCCTCCAGCGAGGCCGGCACGTTCTCGAAGAAGCCGCGCAGCATCACCGTGCAGAGCGGAATCGAGACAGCGACGTACACCAGCACCAGGCCCCACCGGTTGTCGACCAGGTACAGCCTCGTCATCAGGATGTAGAGCGAACCGAGCGCGATGAAGCCGGGGATCATCTGGGTGACCAGGAAGGCACCCATCACCGCGCCCTTCGAGACGAACTCGAAGCGCGCGAGCACGTACGCCGCGAGCAGCGAGATCACCGTCGCGAACGCGGCCGCGACGGTCGACACGATCAGGCTGTTGACCAGGTAGACGGCGAAGTTCGACTGGCCGAACAGGCCGCGATAGTTGTCCAGCGAGAACTGCGACGGCCAGTACCTCAACGGATAGGCGAAGATCGCGCCCGGATCCTTGAAGGATGTCACCAGGATCCAGTACAGCGGGAAGACCGTGATCAGCAGGCAGAGACCGAGGCCGACGAACCGCGCGATCTTGCCGCCGGTGCTGTAGTCGCGGATCATCGCATCGCCTTCTTCGGCCGGATGGACAGCAGGTAGAAGATCGCGAACAGCATCAGCACGAAGACGACCATCACGCCCATCGCCGACGCCCGCCCGTAGTCACCCTCCTGGGTCACCTGGATCATGTACGACGTGACGATGTGCGTCTCGTTGGCCGGGCCGCCACCG
Source organism: Kribbella sp. NPDC051718 (assembly GCF_040681515.1). Classification (NCBI taxonomy): domain Bacteria; kingdom Bacillati; phylum Actinomycetota; class Actinomycetes; order Propionibacteriales; family Kribbellaceae; genus Kribbella; species Kribbella sp. NPDC051718. The sequence goes on from NZ_JBFAYZ010000001.1 coordinate 1,271,549, forward strand.
GTCATCCCGAAGATCAGCTCGGGTGAATTGAAGATCCAGATCACCCGCAGCAGCACGGTCAGCGCGAGCGTCGTCCGGATCGACGGGATGGTGATGCTGAACAGCGTCCGGACCTTGCCCGCGCCGTCGATCGCCGAGGCCTCGTAGAGCTCCTCGGGCACCGACTGCAGCGCGGCCAGGATCATGATCGCGAAGAACGTCACGCCGTACCAGACGTTCGCAACGATGACCGCGACCATCGCGTACTTCGCATCGGCCAGCCACGGCACCGGCGTACTGATCAGATGCGTCTTCATCAGCAGGTCGTTGACCACCCCGAACTCGCCGTTGAACATCCAGCGGAACAGGATGCCGATCAGGAAGCCCGACACCGCCCACGGGAAGAACACCAGCGCCTGGTACATCCCGCGGAACCGGAACCTGCGCCGCAACCACAACGCCATCGTGAAGCCGATCAGGAACTGCGGGACCAGCGACCCGACCACCCAGACGACCGAGTTCTTCACCGTGCCGCGGAACATCTCGTCGTGCAGCAGGGTGCTGAAGTTCTTCAGCCCGACCCACGAGGTGTCGGTCAGGTCGTTCAGGTTGTAGTTACGGAAGGCCATCGAGATGCCGTTGGCCAACGGGTAGTAGGTGAACATGCCGACGAAAGCGATCGCCGGCAGCATGAACAGGAACAAGGTGAGCGCCGTTCGCCCGGTGAACTGGCGTCGCCGGGTGACCGGCCGCCGCGGCACCGGCGCCATCGCGGCGCCGCGGCGTTGCGTGTCGGTCAGAGCCATCGGCTCAGTTCCCCGCCCACTTCTTGGTCCAGTACTCGTCCCAGCTCTTCAGGATCTCGGCCGGCTGGGCCTTGCCGGTGATGAGCTTCTGGACGTCCGCGTCGGCCTTGTTGCCCCACTCGGTCGACCACGGCACGCCCCGCGGCTGGGTCACCACGACGTAGGTGTCCGGCGAGGAGTTCATCGCGACGTACGAGGCCCAGGGGCCGTCCTTGAAGTACGGGTCGTCGGCCGCGCTCTTCAGGATCGGGACCAGGCTGTTCTCCTTGGAGAACGTCATCGCCGCGTCACCCGAGGTCAGGAACTTCACCAGTTCCACGGCTTCCTTCTTGTGCGTACTCCCCTCGGCGACACCCCAGCCCGCGTTGGCCAGCGGCTGGGCGGCCTTGCCGGTCGGACCGACCGGCAACGGCGCCGTACCCCACTGGTCCTCCTTGATCGTCTTCGACTCCTTGACCGTCGCGATCACCTCGGGGTCCTGGAGCAGGAAGCCGGTCGTACCGGAGGTGAAGCCCTGCACCATCTCGGGGTAGCCCCAACTCACCGACGACGGCGGCGAGGCGCTCTTGAACAGGTCGACGTACAGGTTGAGCGCGTCGACCGCCTTCGGTGACGAGAAGATCGTCTTGCCGCTGGTCAGTTTGAACGCGTTGTCCTTGTTGAGGTCGTCGATCACGTAGCCGGAGATCACCGCGATCGCGTTGCCGGCCGCGCCGAGCCCGCCACGGAACGAGTAGCCGTACCGGTTCTTCGACGGGTCGTTGATCTTCCTGGCCTGCTCGACCAGCTCCGACCAGCTCTTCGGCGGGCCGCTGAAGCCGGCCTGCTGGACGAGATCCTTGCGGTAGAACAGCGACAGGCCGTAGAAGCCGTACGGCACCATGTACGACTTGCCGCCCTGCTCGGTGACCTTGCGTGCATTCTCGGTCAGCGCGCCCAGACCGTCCCAGCCCTTGAGGTCGGGGGCCATGTCGTAGATCCACTTGTTGGTGGAGAACGGGCCGACCGTGGTGTCGCGGACCTCGAGCACGTCGACGCCCTTGCCGGACTGGAGCATCTGCTGGATCTTCTGGTCCGCGGTGTTGGTCGGCGGTGAGATCAGCTGGACCTTGATGCCGGAGTTCTTCGCCTCGAAGTCGGCGATCAGCTTCTTCAGCAGCGCGGTCCTGGTCGGGTTGGTCAGACTCTCGACCATCTGCAGCTTGACCTCGCCGCCGCTCTGCGCCTTCTCGGCCGGGCCGGGGCCGCAGGCGGTGGCGGCCGCGACCAGGGCAACGGCGGCGGCCAGTGGTGCGAACATCTGTCGGTAACGCATTGGCACTTCTCCTCAGGGGATGTGGGCCAGGGGACGACTTTGCTCTGACATCAGATGAGTTGTGGAACGATCCCAGCACACTACGCAGATTCACGCCGTGACGACAAGGACTTAGCGACGACGTGACCGCAAGTGGTCTGAGGACTTACCCTCATGATGGTGTTCTCACAGGGGAGGTGCTGATGGCAGCCACGGACAAGGCGCTGGCCGGCCTGCGGCAGATGATCGCGTCCGGGGAGCTCGGGCCGGGCGAGAAGTTCCCGCCGGAGCCGGAGCTCTGCGACCACCTCGGGGTCTCGCGCAGCTCGTTGCGGGAGGCGGCCCGCTCGCTCGCGGCGCTGGGGGTGATCGAGTCGCGGCACGGTTCGGGGACGTACGTCTCGGCGCTGGATCCGGCCGAGATCATCAGCCGGTTCTCGCTGTCGGTCGAGCTGATCCCGCTCGAAGGGGTGCTGGAGCTGCTCGAAGTACGACGGGTGCTCGAAGCGCACGCCACCGCGGCGGCCGCCGCCCGGCAGGATCCCCTGCTGGAGAAGCAGCTGGACGACATCCTCGACCGGCTGGAGGCGACCACCGACGCCGCCGAGATCCAGGCGCTGGACGCGGAGTTCCACGACGCCATCTGTACTGCGGGTGGCAACCCGACCGTGACCGCGCTGACCGGCGTGATCCGCGGCCGTGGTGGGCACTACCGGATCTTCGAACCGGGCGCCGACTTCGACGCAATCAAGCAGACCAGCGACCGCGGCCACCGCGCGATCCTCGCCGCCATCGCCCACCGCGACCCGGCCGCCGCCGCGACCGCCGCCTCGGCCCACATCGCCCAGACCGAGCTCTGGCTCCGCGCCCTCCGTCCGGATCCGCAGGTCGCCCTCGGCGAGAGCTGAAAAAACTCTGACCCGGATGTAGAGAGCACTTGATCGGCTTCGTCCTTGGGTACAGCAGCGGCCAGGACGGGCCGCTCGACCCAGAAGGAGCACCACCGTGACGCTTCAGCGAATGGACAACACCGGCATCGTCGTCGACGACCTCGCGGCTGCCGTCGCGTTCTTCACCGAGCTCGGGATGGAGCTGGAAGGCGAAGCGCAGGTCGAGGGCCCCTGGGCCGACCAGTGCGTCGGACTCGAGGGCGTCCGCTGCGACATCGCGATGATGAAGACCCCAGACGGCCACAGCCGGCTCGAGCTGGCGAAGTACCAGAGCCCTGCACCGATCGGCGAAGGACCGCGCAACACTCCGCACAACACCGTGGGCATGCATCGCGTCATGTTCGCCGTCGACGAGCTCGACGACACCGTCGCCCGGCTGCGCAACCACGGCGCCGAGGTCGTCGGCGAGATCGCCAACTACCAGGACATCGTCCGGATCTGCTACCTCCGCGGTCCCGACGGCATCTTCGTCGGACTCAGCGAATTCCTTTAGGCACCAGCTCTGCCCGATCGGGCAGAGCTGAGGACCACTTGGTTGGCTCACGATGCGTAGCGGGAAGGTTCCAGGCGCACTAGCCTGGTGATGTGGATCTCATCCGCCGTGGGGGGCCTCGGCGGGGTTCCACCGAGTGGGAGGGGGTGGGCTCGGATGACAGAGCTGCGGCTGCAGCTGTCCGAGTCGGGCGCGGATGCCGAACGTCTGGACACACTGACGAGGTACCTGCGCCAGGAACTGGTCGACCTCGGCGTAGGTGACGTCACGGCGCAACCCGCCGGACCACCGCCACCTGGCGCCCGGGCGTTCGAGGCACTAGCGATCGGCAGTCTGCTGGTCACGTTGTCCGAGTCGGCCCAAGGCGTCCGCAAGGTGGTGGCCGCGATCCGTGGCTGGTTGTCGCAAGGCGGTACCACCAAACGGACCGTACGGCTCGAGCTCGAAGGCGATGTACTCGAACTGTCCGAGGTCACCGAGAAGGAACAGACCCGGCTGATCGAACTGTTCGTCAGCCGGCACACGGGATCCGACGGCTGATGGACGGCCGGCGCAAGGCCCTCATCGTCGCGAACGACGAGTACGACCACGAGGGACTGCGGCACCTGCTGTCACCCGCCGCCGACGCCGAGGCGCTCGCGCGGGTGCTCGGCGACCGGCAGATCGGCGCGTTCGAGGTACAGACCGTCCGGAACCAGCCGACCCACGTCATCCAGACGCACATCGAGGACCTGCTCGCCGACAGCAGCGCGGAGGACGTACTGCTGCTGCATTTCTCCTGCCACGGCTTGAAGAGCGAGGCCGGTGAGCTGTTCTTCGCGGCCCGGAACACCCGGCCGAACCGGCTCAGTTCGACGGCGATCTCGGCCGACTTCGTCCAGCGCTGTATGCGGGCGAGCCGGTCGCGCAGCATCGTGTTGCTGCTGGACTGCTGCTACGGCGGCGCGTTCGGGAAGGGCGTGACGGTCCGCTCGAGCGGCGACGTGAACGTGTCCGACAGCTTCCCGGAGAACCGCGTCGGCGGCGGCCGCGGCCGGGCGGTGATCACGGCGTCGAGCTCGATCGAGTACGCCTTCGAGGGTGACCAGCTGGCCGACGACAACACCCAGCGGCCGTCGGTCTTCACCACCGCCCTGGTCGAGGGCCTGGCGACCGGCGACGCCGACCGCGACGAGGACGGCTGGGTCTCGCTGAACGAGTTGTACGACTACGTCTTCGAACGGGTCCGGGCGCAGACTCCGCACCAGACGCCGAGCCGCGACGTCGAGATGCAGGGTGAGCTGTACCTGGCCAGAAGCCGCCGCAAACGGATCAAGCCGATGCCGATCCCGGCCGACCTGCAAGCCGCGATGACGGATCCCAACATGTTCTCCCGGCTGGGGGCGGTCAGCGAACTCCGCACCCGGCTGCTGAGCGAGAACCTCCCGTCGGCGGTCGGTGCCTACGAGGCGCTGGCTGAGATAGCCCGCACCGACATCCAGTACGTCGCGGACCCGGCCAAGGCCGCGCTGGCCGAAGCCGCGCTGGACCCCACCCAAACCTCGATCGCCTTCCCCTCGGTCGAGGTGGGCGCAGACTCCCCCAAGCAGGAGATCCGTCTCCAGGGCCCACCGGTCGCCCGGGCAGCCATCCCGCACGCCGACGACCCCTGGATCCACCTCCAGGAGTCCACCGAATCCTTCGTAGTCACCATCGAAACCACCACCCCCGGCCCCCGCACCGGCACCATCACCCTGAAGGGCCCCAACGGCCAACAAGTAATCCCCGTAACCGCCACCATCACCCCACCCGCCCCGGCCCGGCCAGCACCTACCGAGCCCCCGCCGACAAAGACCCCAGATATTCCAACGGCACCAGCAGTCACAACACCAAAGCCGCCGGCAGTGGTCGAACCGGCTGCGCCACCAAGGACAACGCCTGCAGCGAGCCCGCCCGCCGCGCGGCCGACACCTCCGGTGAGCACGCCTGCCGGGCCGCCGCAGCCGGGGGTTGGGTCGGCGTTCTGGGCGTTGATTCCGGTTCTGTCGCTGGGGTTGCTGACGCCGGTGCCGTTCATCCACGCGGCGAGCAAGCTCAAGGACGGTGGGTCGAAGGCTGCGGCGGTCATCTACTCAGTGGTGTGGCTTGGCCTTCTGATCGGCATCGGTTCGGGCATCCAGCTGACCGCGCTGGTGTTCCTGCTCGCGATCGGCGCGACCATCCACGCGTTCGTCCTCCGCCCCCGCGTCTTCGCCCCAGCACCATCCCGCCCGGCCCAACAACCACCCCCGCCGGTACGCCGGCCCGCAACCCCAAGCGCACAAGGGAATCCAGTCACCCTGCTAGCCGGTACGCCGACAGCTCGCCGTACCGCCGAGGCGTCGTCACCACCAGCCGTCCCGCATTTCCGCGTGGTCGCGCTAGGCGTGGCCGGGTCGGGAAAGACCGTCTATCTGTCGAGCATGTTCCACACGGTCAACGTGCCGAAGCCCGGGCGGTCCTACTTCCTGGAGACCAACGCCGCCCACCGGGTCTACCTGAGCAAGGTCTTCGACGAAGTGAGCGACACCTCCGAGCCCTGGCCCCGCGGCACCAGAACCGGCGAGACGAGAGAGCTCGACTTCGACTGCGTCTCCTTCGACGCCGGCACCAGGCACACGGTCTTCAGGATCAGCTATCTCGACTACGCCGGCGAACTGCTGGAATCCGAGCAGGAAGCGGGCTCCACCGCCCTCAGCGACCTGGAGACCAGGATCCGCGGCGCGCACGGCCTGCTCTGCATGCTGGACGGCTACCGCGTCCTGCAGTACCTCCGCAACGAACCGGCCGGCCGCCGGTACTTCCGCAGCCAGATCCAGCCGATGACCGGCATCATGGCCGGCGCCTCCTGCCCGATCCATTTCGTCCTCACCAAGTGGGACCTGGTCCGCGGCTTCGGCGAACCGGCCGACGCCGACGAGAACACCCGTCTCGATCTGGTCCGCAACGCCTTGCTCGAGACCGCCCATCTCCGCGCCCTGATCGAGACGCACACGTTCGAGAACCGGGTCATCCGGCTGATCCCGGTCAGCGCCGTCGGCCCGCACTTCGCCCAGATGGACCAGCAGGGCCATGTACTGAAGCTGCCCGGCGGTGAGGTCGAGCCCGCCAACGTCGAAGTACCGCTGACCGCGATCCTCCCGGACCTCTTCCGCCAGGTGGAGTCGTCCCTGGACGCACCGACCCGTCGGCGCCTCACCGAAGAAGCCCGCGCCCGACGCGCCCAGGCAGGGGATGCCTCGCTGGACGGCCTCCTGTCGGTACCAGCGGGAGCAGCGCTCCGGCAACGACTCCAAGACGTCGTCGGCGGATCGTCCGGCAGGGAGGTAATGGGCATGTTCCTCGACTGGATGGGTGGAGCGACCGCCGAGCAGGTCCGTGCCGCCGGTCGCACCCGGCAGCATTACCGAGCACAGGCCCACTCCGTCGAAGCCGCCAGGGCAGGAGTCCTGGCCGAGTTCGGGACGGAACTCGATCGGCTGGAACAGCGACTACCGGCCTCACGGCTCAGCGGAAGGCAGGGCGAGTGACTGAGCAGCCGTCACCTGGATGGGCCTTCCTGGTCGCGCGCGGCCGGCGCAAGGGCTACCAGTCCCTGCTGATGCCGGATTTCCTGGTCCAGAGCAATGAGTACGGCGCATTGGGCCAACTGTCGAGCGGCGATCAGCCCGGCTCGGCGCCGAGGATCTCCCGCATCGACGGCCTCGCCGCCGGCGACCTCGCCGTCGCCTACGTCACTCACCGACTCACCCCGGCCGACCTGGCCGGTACGCCGGCTGCCGGCCCGGTGACCGACGAGTTCGGCCGCCCGTTGGAACTCCTGTACGGCGTCGTCTCCCGCGGCCTCGACATCGTCGGCCTCGACGACACCGACCTCGCCACAGCCCAGGCAGCGGCCCTGCAGACGTACCAGCGCTTCCTGGCCGACGAATCCGGCTTCGTTCTCGCTTCCGGCCAGCCGTTCGCACTCCACTCGATCACCGCCCCGATGCCGGCCCGGCAGGCGGCCCCGGTCCCGGTCCCGGTCCCACCGCAACAACCGCCGCTCGGCCTGCTGGATCATCCTGAGCTCATCGACCAGCCGCCACTACGGCGAAGGCCGCCCTACATCCCGATCCTGGCCATCGCCGCCGTCGCCGTCATCGCCCTGATCGCCGGAATCACCGTCCTCGGCGGCGACGACGGCAAGATCAGCAAAGTCGACTTCGTCGCGCCCAAGACGAACAGGGTCTCCTGCGACGATCCGGTCAAGATCCAGGCCAAGGTCACCGCCGACAAGGCGACCACCATCCGGTACCACTGGGAATCGGACCCCGATCTGTCAGCCGAAGAGGGCAACCCGGTGGTCGAGCTGAAGATCCCCAAGGGCGACACGATCATCGATACAACCGTCGACCTCTCCGAGGAAGCCAACCCCACCGGACTGATCCAGAGCTTCGTGATCGACAGCGCCAACGACAACACCGACGTCGACCACAAGTACCGGTTGACCTGCAGATAGCGGGCTCAGGCGAGAGCGATCGCGACGATGCCGGCCAGCACTACGGCGCTGCCGACCAGCCGTCGTTGGGCGCCGGCCTCGCCGAGCACCAGCCAGGCGGCCAGACCGCTCAGGACGATGCTGACCTCGCGCGCCGGGGCCACCAGGCTCACGGGTGCCAGGCGCATCGCGAACAGGACCATCAGGTAGGCGACCGGCGACAGCGCACCGACGATCAGCACCTCACGCCAGTTCTCCTTCCACAGCAGGCGAAGCTGGTCCTTGCCGCGCAGCACCTTCGGGGTGAGCATCGCGCTCTGCAGGAGAGAGCCGCCGGCGAAGTAGATGACCGGTGGCACCGCGAGCGTCGTCACGGAGTACGCGTCCCACAGGGTGTACGCCGCAATCAGGGCGCCGGTCGCGACGCCGTACGTGACTCCTGCCCGCACAGCAGACCCCTTGGCGCGCCGGGGGCCACCACTGCTGATGGTGAGTACTCCGGTGACGATCAGCGCGGCACCTGCCAGGCCGATCGGCCCCGGGCGCTCATGGAGCAGCAGTACTGCGAACAGCACCGACAGTAGAGGCCCGGTCCCCCGCGCCACCGGGTAGACGACGGACAGGTCGCCTACGTCGTACCCGCGTTGCAGGACGATCCCGTAGCCCACGTGCAGTACTGCGGTGACGGCAGCGGCCAGCAACCAGTTCCAGTGCGGCCGGGCATCCGTGGTGAGCAAGGTGATGACGAGCGCCGGAAGCAGGAAGACGGCGGCGGCTGTGTAGTAGGCCCAGACGAAGGTCGCCCCGCCGTGGCGGACCCGCTTGGCGGCGAAGTTCCACGCCGCGTGCAGGAGTGCTGCGACCAGTACCAGGGACAGCGCTTGAGTGTTCACGGAGACTCTTCAGGCATCGCCTGGCACTCTACCGACGCCATGGTCTTGTGCGGAACTTTCTTCCATCTGTCGAGATCTTGCAGAGAAAGGTCGGCATGCGTAGTGTCCGGGCTCAGTACGGCACCGCCTGTGGGGCGGCCGTGAGTTCGAGGGGGATGTCGCCCGTGTCCCAGCTTCTCTTCCGCCGTCGGCCGGTCGTGATCGGCACCGTCGTCGGCGCACTACTCGCAGTACCAGGTCTGTCCGCGGCCGCCACTTCCAGTCATCATCCACCGCAACCCGCTCCCGCTCCGGTGGTGACCCGCGCGGGGCTGGACCCGGCGCTGGTCCAGGGCCGGGGCGCCGACGTCCCGTTCGTCGAGCAGGAGGCGGAGAACGCCGTCACCACCGGCGAGAAGCTCGGCCCCGGCCGGGAGGCGTACACCTTGCCCGCCGAGGCGTCGGGGCGTACCGCCGTACGGCTGAATCAGGCCGGTCAGTATGTCGAGTTCACGCTGTCGAAGCCGGCCAATGGGCTGACCCTGCGCTACAGCATCCCGGACACCGCGTCCGGTGGTGGGCTGCGATCCCCGCTTGACGTGCTGGTGAACGGCAAGCGGACCAAGACGATGACGCTGACGTCGGAGTACGCCTGGCTGTACGGCATGTATCCGTTCTCCAACGACCCGAACGTCGACCCGATCCCCGGCTGGTGGAAGCCGGAGCCGGACCCGGTCGCCAAGCCGTTCCGGCCGAACCACTTCTACGACGAGCAGCGGCTGTTGCTCGGCAAGACGTACAAGGCCGGCGACAAGGTCCGCTTCCAGCTGCCGGCCGGTGCGCCGGCAGCGTGGACCGTACTGGACGTCGCCGACTTCGAGCTGGTCGCTTCGCCTTTGCGGCAACCTCGGAAGTCCTTGGACGTAAGGCTTTTCGGGGCTGATCCGACCGGGCAGCGCGACGCGGCGCCGGCCATCGACAAGACCATCGCGGTGGCGAAGAAGCTCGGCTGGACGGTCTTCATTCCGCCCGGCACGTACCAGGTCAACCGGCACATCGTCGTCGACAAGGTCACCGTGCAAGGCGCCGGCAACTGGTGGACGATCATCAAGGGCAAGGTGCTGCCACTCGCGGAGCCCGCGCCCGACAAATCGGTGCACAGTGCGCCGGGCTTCTACGGCAAGTATGCCGACGCCGGCGGTAGTACGAAGGTGCACCTGTCCGACTTCGCGATCGAGAGCGATGTGCGCGAACGGATCGACACCGACCAGGTAAATGGTATCGGCGGTGCGATCGGCGGCGGGTCGACGATCCAGAACCTCTACCTGCACCACACCAAGGTGGGGATCTGGCTCGACGGGCCGATGAGCGGGCTGCTGATTCGCAACAACGTCATCACCGACGCCGTCGCGGACGGGATGAACCTGCACCTGGGTGTCTCCAACGTGCGGGCGACCAACAACTTCGTCCGGAACAGCGGTGACGACGGACTGGCGATGTGGTCGGAGGCCAACGCGGCCGGGCTGGTCAACCACGACAACGTGTACGACCACAACACGGTGCAGACGCCGGTACTGGCCAACGACATCGCCATCTACGGCGGCCGCGACAACGCGGTGACCGACAACCTCGTCGCCGACCCGATCCGCGAGGGCAGCACCCTGCATGCGGGTTCGCGCTTCGGGTCGACGCCGTTCGAAGGGACGTTGTCGTTCGCTCGCAACACGACGGTGCGTGGTGGGCCGCGGGATCTCAACTGGGATCTCGGGCTGGGCGCGATCTGGCTCTACGCCCTGCAGTCGAACATGTCCGGCAAGATCGAGGTTACGGACAGTTCGTTCCTCGACTCGACGTACAACGCCTTCATGTTCGTCGTCGACTGGCCGGTCAAGGACGACTACTCGCTGACGAACGTTGCCTTCCGCAACATCAAGGTCGACGGCACCGGGACCAACGTGGTCAACGCCCGGGTCGGCGGCTGGGCCACCTTCGAGAACGTCGACGCCCGCAACGTGGGCGCCCCGTTCATCAACAACTGCGGCACCTTCCACTTCACCGGCATACCGGAGTTCGACGTCCGCCTGGGCACCGGCAACGACGGCAACTGGACCACCGACGCCGGCGCCCCCGGCCATTGCGAAGACCGCCCACCGGTAGTTCCCCCACCGGCCCCAAGCCCCTGGAACTAACCCACAGCGGCCCGGGTGGGGCCGCCCCACGGCCCCACCCACAACCACCCGGGCCGCTCTGCGGCCCCACCCCAACCGGGCCGGCTAACTGGCTTGCTCTGCCGCCACCCCCACCACAGCAACGGCGGCTCCTTCCACTTCCGCCGACTCAGGCGCCGCAGGCGCCTGGGTCGGCGTTGTTTTTGTGCGGAAGGCGAGGATCACCGCAAGTGCGCCGAAGAGCGCGAACCCGGCAGCGCTGAGGGCCGCGATGTGCATCGAGTGGACGAACGAGTCGTTCGCCTGACCGACCAGCTCCGGCCGGCCGATAGCTGCCGCCGTACGCCGGGTTGCCTCCGCCGACCCCGATGCGGCGTCACGGGCGGCGTCCGGCAGTCCGCTGAGCGACGAGGCGATCGAATGCTGGTAGACGTTCGACACGATCGTGCCGAGTACTGCGATGCCGAGCACGCTGCCGACCTGGCGGATCGCGTTGTTGACGGCTGATCCGGCGCCGATCCGCTCCATCGGGAGGGTCGACAGGATGGCGGCGCTGGTCGGCGCTACCGCAGTACCGATCGCGATCCCCGCGACACCGCCGACCACGCAGAACCAGATCAGCGAAGTGTCGACCGAGTAGGTGAGGTTGAGGGCGTGGCAGCCGGCGAAGACGGCTAGCGCAGTACCGGAGACCGCGGCGACGCTGAAGCGGCGGGCCAGCCGGGCGCCGAGGGCGGAGCCGATGACGACGCCTGTCGCGCCCGGCAAGGACAGCAGGCCGGCGTGGAGGGCCGACAATCCGCGAGCGCCTTGCAGGTAGAAGGTGAGGTAGAAGCTCTGCCCGGTGATCGTGAGGAAGAGGGTCGCCATCCCTACGTTGCCGGCGGCGAATTGGCGGTTGCGGAACAGGCGGGGATCGAAGCTGGGGTGGGCTTCCTTCAGTTCGGAGTACAGGAAGGCCGTGATCAGCAGTACGCCGGCCACGATGCTGCCCCAGACCTGCCAGCGACCCCAGCCGCCGCTCTGACCGCCTTCGATCAGCCCGTACGTGACCCCGAGCAACCCGAACGTCGACAACCCCAGGCCGAGCGGGTCGAACCGGCGGCGTTGCGGGCTCCGCGGATTCGGTACGACCAGTGCGGCGCCGACCAGGCCGGCGGCGACGATCGGCAGGTTGATCAGGAAGACCGAACCCCACCAGAAATGATCGATCAGCAGACCGCCGAGCACCGGTCCCACGGCGACCCCGATACCGGCCGACGCGGACCAGGCGGCGATCGCGCCGGCCCGGCGTTCGGGCGGGAAGACCCAGCCGATGATGGCCATCGAGGTCGGCATGATCATCGCGCCGCCGATGCCCATCAGCGCGCGGGCGAGGATCAGGGAGACCGGGCCGTCCGCCCATGCTGCCCAGGCCGACGAGGCGCCGAAGACGGCCATACCAGACATCAGTACGGTCCGGTGACCGAAGCGGTCGCCGAGCGCGCCGGCCGCGAAGAGCGCGGTGGCGAAGAACAACGAGTAGATCCCGAGCGCCCACTGCAGCTGCCCCGGGGTGGCACCAAGCCCGTCGACCGGATCGGCGAGCCGCTCCAGCGCGATGCCGAGCACGGTCGAATCGATCCAGATCAGGATCGCGGACACAACAAGAATCGAAAGAATCCGCCGTTGCCGGCGAGGATCGACAGGATGCACGACGACTCCTATGATTGACAGGTTCCTGACGCATCTTCGAGTCTGCTCTATTCGACAGGAACCTGTCAATCTATTTCTCACCCACTCTTGGTTGCCGTCCGCCGCACGGCAGAATGGCGACATGGAGTCTGTGGATGAAGGCATGTGCGTCACCTTCCTGGTCCGCCACGCCTGGCTCAGCATGCGCTCAGCCGTAGCCGTCGCCCTGGCCGAGCACGACCTGTCCGTCCAGCAGTACGGCACCCTGCTGGTCCTCCGCGAACTCCCTGGCCAGACGATCGCCGAGGTAGGCCGCAAGGTAGGCACTGCCCGCCAATCAGCCAACGAACTGATCACCGGCATGGAACGCTCCGGCCTCCTGGAACGCCGCCCCAACCCCTCCGACCGCCGCACCCACCAGATCTACCTAACCCCCACCGGCCACTCCCGCCTAGCCGAAGCCACCCCCAAGGTCCGAGCCGTAGAAGAAGACCTGGAGTCCACCTTCTCCCCCACAGACCGAGCCACCGCCCGAGCCTGGCTAGCCCGAATGGTCAACCCCGAAGTCCCCATCGACGAGCCCTGATCAGCCGACGTCGGCGAAGCAGACGAGCCCAGCAGGGCGGCCGCTGCGGCTCCGCCCGTCATCCCATCGCGAGGTCGCCGAAGGCGACGAGCCTGGTGGGGGTCGGGTTAGGGTCGGGGTATGCGTGGAGAGGCTGTGCGGTTGCAGGGGCTGGGGACGACGATCTTTGCGGAGATGTCGGCGTTGGCGGTGCGGACTGGGTCGGTGAATCTTGGCCAGGGGTTTCCGGATACTGACGGGCCGGATTCGTTGCTGGAGGATGCGGTCGCGGCGATCCGGGGTGGGGCGAACCAGTACCCGCCGGGGCGTGGGATTCCGGCGTTGCGGCAGGCGATTGTGGAGCATCAGGAGCGGTTTTACGGGCTGACGTATGACCCGGATACCCAGGTGCTTGTGACCACCGGGGCGACCGAGGCGATTGCGGCGGCGTTGCTGGCGTACGTCGAGCCGGGCGATGAGGTGATCGCACTCGAGCCGTACTACGACTCGTACGCCGCCTGTATCGCGATGGCCGGCGGGCGTCGCGTGCCGGTCACCTTGCGGGCGCCCGACTTCCGGCTCGATCTCGACGAGCTCCGGGCGGCCGTCACCCCGCGTACCAAGGTGTTGCTGATCAACTCGCCGCACAACCCGACCGGTACCGTCCTCGACGACACCGAACTGCGCGGCATCGCGTCGATCGCTGTCGAGCACGACCTGGTCGTCATCACCGACGAGGTCTACGAGCACCTGATCTTCGACGGACTGCAGCACCGGCCGCTCACGGCGTACGACGGAATGGCAGACCGCACCATCTCGATCGGCAGTGCAGGCAAGACCTTCTCGGTCACCGGCTGGAAGATCGGCTGGGTCACCGGTGCGCCGGCCGTCGTCACCGCCGTCAACACCGCGAAGCAGTTCCTCACCTACGTCTCGGGCGCCCCGTTCCAGCCGGCCGTCGCCGGAGCACTTGCCCTAGGCAACGACTACTTCGACACCCTCCGCTCGACCATGCAGGCCAAACGCGACCTACTCTGCGACGGCCTGCAATCCCTGGGCTTCGGCGTCCATCGCCCGCAAGGCACGTACTTCGTCACCACCGACATCCGCCCCCTCGGCCACACCGACGGCATCGAGTTCTGCCGCATGCTCCCCGAGCGCGTCGGCGTAGTAGCCATCCCCACCCAAGTCTTCTACGACAACACCGAGGCCGGCCGCCCTCTAGTCCGCTGGGCCTTCTGCAAAAAACCAGAAGTCCTGGAAGAAGCCCTGTCCCGCCTAACCAAACTCTGATCTGCCCCAAGCTGCCCCACGAATCAACGTGACACCCCACTCACCCCTATGCAAGACTTACATCAGCTCCCTAGGGCTCCTTGTGGAGAAGTGAAGCTGGGATTCCCTCCGGATGAAGGGGCCCAGCTTTCGCGCTTTACCGGACCGGGACGAATCGGACGTCTACCGTCTCGGACAGCGTGAGCAACCATCGCGGCTCCCCCAATTCCGCGGCCGTCACCGCACCTGCTACCGCGTCAGGTAGCCAGAGCATCGGCTCTTGGGTCGGCCGGGCGAAGTTGACCAGCAGATCGCGCGAGATCAAGCCCTTCTCTCTCGCGCTGTCGACCAGCCTCAGGTCGCGCCGGTCCTGCACCGGGACACGCGACTCAAGCCAGGCTCGGGTGACACCGAGCCCGTCGAGCTCGTAGAGCACGCACTCAAGGCAGCACCGCCGGGCACGCTCTTGCTTCTGCCGATGGACGGGTTTGCCGAGGGCAACGACCGACACCAGGTCCAGCTCCGCGATCGTGTGGGCGATCAGATCGCGTCGCTTCTTCGATTCCGCAACCCAGTGGAGGCGGACGACCTTCTTTTCTCTCAAAGCCCGGAGGATGTCGCGAAGGTCGTCCACTGCGGATGCATCGGTGATTACCGATGCGAGAGCGTAGGCGCCTGGATGGTCCTTGCGGACGATGATCGACTCGTCGATCCAGGCGGTAAGGGCAGGATCAGGGGAAGGCTTGTTGAGCATCTGGAGATGATGCAGCGACTGAGGCCGCGTCGTGGGGAGCCACTCGGTGGGCAGGGTGGGGCAGCCTTGGGGCAGATCGCCTGGGTGGATGGCGGCCCTTTCGCCTTGTATGTAAGGCTTTATCCAGCTCCCGGGGGCTCCTCGTGGAAGTGAAGCCAGAACTCCCTCCGGACGGTGGGGCCTGGTGCTCGCGGAGCGAAGGCTGGGTCCACCGCTCGGAGGAGTGGACCCAGCTTTCGCGTTAATTGCCTACGAGGCGGGCGAGGGTTTCTGGGTCTCGGGCGACGACTGTGGTGCCGTCGTCGGTGGTGAGGATGGGGCGTTGGATGAGGACCGGATTTGCGATTAGAGCGGCGATCCAGTCGGAGCGGTGAGCTTCGTCCATGGGGAGACCCGCTACAACTTCGGCGGCTGGCTCGTTCATGCGGGTTATGTGCCAGGGGGCCAGGTTCAGGCGGGTTAGGACTGCGTCCAGTTCTTCAGCGGTGGGCGGGTCGTCCAGGTAGCGGCGGACTGTGTAGGGGATGCCGGCCTCGCCCAGGGCAGTGGTGGCGGCTTGGCATTTGGAGCAAGCGGGGTTGATCCAGATCTCCATCAGCGCGGGCCTTGGAACCAGCGCTTGGTGGGTTCTTGGAACATTAGGTAGAGCAGGGTGGCGTGTAGGGCTACGCCTAAGAGCGATGCCGGTAGGGCGGTGATGCCGCCGGCTATGCCCAGGACGGCTACGACGATCAGTAAGGTGCGGGCCCAGCGGCGGCGTTGGCGGAGGAAGAAGGCCGGGAGCAGGTAGAGGGAACTGCTGATCAGGACGGCCGCCACGACGACGCCCTTGGCCGAGGGGTCGCCGGTGAGGGTTTTGGCGATCTCCGAGCCGGCCGAGGTGAGCATGAAGAGGCCGAGGAGGACGCACAGCACGCCGAGGGCGAGGGAGATCGCCGCTGCGACCTTCACCTGCTTCGGCGGCACCACCCCCGGCCCGGGCACCGACGAGTACGGATTCTGCCCGAAGGCACCGCCATACGGACCAGGTCCAGGCCCAGGCTGTCCACCGAAAGGCGGTTGCTGGCCAGACGAGCCGAAGGCGCCTTGATACGGCCCCGGCCGCTCGTCGGCGGGATCGGGCCTGCCGTACTGGTCGCTCATCTCCTACACAGTTCCTTCCACCAGAGACCCCTCCCCCTGATCCTCCCAGACCCATGCAAAAGCACGACCAGACCGGGACTTGGGGAGGGTTTCCCCGCCGACCGGGGAGGCAAAGCGCCCGGATCGGGGCTAATGATCTCCCCGACCCGGGCGCCGACCCCCATCCGACCGGCCAAGCCAGGCCATCGGGCAGCCGACAGCACGACCCGCCACGCGGCCCCGGATCGGGATCCAGGGCGCGTGGCGGGTGCCGGGATCAGGCCGACGTCACTTCCAGGGTGTCCTTCGCCTCGCTGAGGCGGACGTGGACCGTGTCGCCGTCCCGGATGCTGCCGGACAACAGGCCGCGGGCCAGTTCGTCCCCGATCGCCGACTGGACCAGGCGACGCAACGGCCTGGCGCCGTAGACCGGGTCGTAACCGGTCATGGCCAGCCATTCCATCGCGTCCTCGCCGACGTCGAGGGTGATTCGACGGTCGGCCAGCCGCTTCTGCAGGGCGACGATCTGCAGGCCGACGATCTTGGTCAGCTCCTCCGAGCCGAGCGCGTCGAACAGCACGATCTCGTCGAGCCGGTTGATGAACTCCGGCTTGAAGGCGGTACGGACCACGTTCATCACCTGGTCGCGCTTGACCGAGTCCTCGACCGACATGTCCGCCAGGTACGCCGAACCGAGGTTGCTGGTCAGCACCAGGATGACGTTGCGGAAGTCGACCGTCCGGCCCTGGCCGTCGGTCAGCCGGCCGTCGTCGAGCACCTGCAGCAGGATGTCGAAGACCTCGGGATGGGCCTTCTCCACCTCGTCGAGCAGGATCACCGAGTACGGACGACGCCGGACCGCCTCGGTCAGCTGGCCGCCCTCCTCGTAGCCGACGTAGCCCGGAGGCGCACCGACCAGCCGCGACACGCTGTGCTTCTCCCCGTACTCCGACATGTCGATCCGCACCATCGCGCGCTCGTCGTCGAAGAGGAAGTCCGCCAGCGCCTTCGCCAGCTCCGTCTTGCCCACACCCGTGGGCCCCAGGAACAGGAACGACCCCGTCGGCCGGTCCGGGTCGGAGATCCCCGCCCGTGCCCGCCGGACCGCGTCGCTGACGGCCTTGACCGCCTCGCGCTGACCGATCAGCCGCCGGCCGAGCTCGTCCTCCATCCGGAGCAGCTTGCCGGTCTCGCCCTCGAGCAGCCGGCCGGTCGGGATGCCGGTCCACATCGCGATCACCTCGGCGATCTCGGTCGGCCCGACCTCCTCGTTGACCATCGCGTCCGGTCCGTCGACGACGGGCTGGTCGGAGGCCTCCTCCAGCTCCTTGGCCAGCTGGGGCAGCTCGCCGTACAGGATCCTGGAGGCGGTCTCGAAGTCGCCGTCGCGCTGGGCCCGCTCGGCCTGCCCGCGCAGCTCGTCGATCTGTTCCTTGATCTCGCCGACCCGGTTCAGGCCGGACTTCTCCTTCTCCCAGCGGGCCTCCAGCGAGCGCAGCTCCTCCTCGCGATCCGCGAGGTCGGCACGCAGCCGGGCCAGCCGGTCCTGCGACGAGGCGTCCTCCTCGCGCGACAGCGCGAGCTCCTCCATCTTCAACCGGTCGACGGTACGCCGCAGCGAGTCGATCTCGACCGGCGACGAGTCGATCTCCATCCGCAGCCGGGAAGCAGCCTCGTCGACCAGGTCGATCGCCTTGTCGGGCAGCTGCCGGCCGGTGATGTATCGGTTGGACAGCGTCGCGGCCGCGACCAGCGCGGAGTCGGAGATGGCGACCTTGTGGTGCGCCTCGTACCGCTCCTTCAGCCCGCGCAGGATCGCGATCGAGTCCTCGACCGACGGCTCGCCGACGAACACCTGCTGGAACCGCCGTTCCAGCGCCGGGTCCTTCTCGATCCGGGTCCGGTACTCGTCCAGCGTGGTGGCGCCGATCATCCGCAGCTCACCACGCGCCAGCATCGGCTTCAGCATGTTGCCCGCGTCCATCGCGCCCTCGCCGGACGCGCCCGCGCCGACGACCGTGTGCAGCTCGTCGATGAAAGTGATGACCTGGCCGTCCGACTCCTTGATCTCGGTCAGCACGGCCTTCAACCGCTCCTCGAACTCACCCCGGTACTTTGCTCCGGCGACCATCGCCCCCAGATCCAGGCTGATCAACCGCCGCCCACGCAGCGACTCGGGCACGTCGCCCGCGACGATCCGCTGGGCCAGCCCCTCGACCACGGCCGTCTTGCCGACGCCGGGCTCACCGATCAGTACCGGGTTGTTCTTGGTCCGCCGGGACAGCACCTGAACCACGCGCCGGATCTCCGAGTCGCGCCCGATCACCGGGTCGAGCTTGCCGTCGCGGGCCCGCTCGGTCAGGTCGACGCCGTACTTCTCCAGCGTCTTCGTGGTCCCCTCAGCCTCGGGCGAGGTGATCCGCCGATTGCCGCGCATCTTGTCGAACGCCTGCAGCAGCGCGTCGGGCGTCACGCCCAGCGCGGTCTGCGCGACCCCTTCGACCGTGGCCAGCGAGATCAGCAGGTGCTCGGTGGAGACGAACTCGTCCCCCAGCCCCAGCGCCCGCTGCTCCGCCTGGTTGAGCACGTCGCTCGTCTTCGGCGACAGGCTGGGCGCCTGCACGCTGCCACCGCTCGCCTTGGGCAGGCGGCTCATCGCCTCCGCTGTGCGGCGGCGTACTGCGTCGAGGTCACCGCCCGCGGCCTCGAGGAGACCGACAGTGGTCCCCTCCGGCTGCGCGAGCAGCGCCGACAGCAGGTGAATCGGTTCCACGGTCGGGTTGCCTGCCGCAGACGTCTGACGGATCGCGACCGACAGGGTTTCCCGGGCCAGCGTCGTCAACCGCTGAACATCCATCTGGTTCCAGCCTTTCAAAGCTCAGTTACAGGTCCTACTGGAGACAACCTATCCAAACTTGAGTCCATTCCACTCAACTCTGCCAAAATCTGGGGATAACTCAGGGACAACCCGGCCCCGGAGACGACAAAAGGGGGTGGAGCCCGGCCGGGTCCACCCCCTCAGCTTCGGGTCAGGACTGATAGGCGCCCGCGTCCAAGTGCTCGATTCCGGCCAGGGGCCTACCCGCGAGGTCGTACTGGAAGTCGGAGCTCTCACCGCGTCCGATGGCCGGGCTGCCGGCCTTGGGGCGCAGATTGGTGGCGCTGGTGAAGAGCGGGTCGGCTTTCACCGAGTTCGGGCCGAGCGTGAACTGGTACTGGCTGCCGGAGTACACACCGCGGTCCTCGTCCGCACTGTCGGCCGGGTTGCCGGTGTCGAAGGCGTCCTCGTAGCCGACCTTCTTGCCGACCTTGATGATGTTGCCGCTCAGCTTGAGGATTCCCGCGCCGCAACCTTCGTCGCAGCTGAAGCCGTCGCCGTTGGGCAGGTAGACGGAGTTGTTCCGGGCTACGGTGCCGCGCACCGGGCCGATGTCGCTGCCCGCGCCGCGGGTGACCAGGAAGCCACCCTGGGCCTTGGTCGAGGTGACGCTGTTGTAGCCGAACACGTTGCCGTCGGCGGTCTTGCCGGTGCCGTTGCGGCCGAGCTCGGTGAAGGTCTCGTTGTCGGCGGTGGTGTTGTACTCGATCCGGTTGCGGTTGCCGTTGAAGATCTCGACCGCCGCCCCGTCGAAGCCGTAGTCATAGCTGAACGCGTACTGGCCGGTGATCACGTTCCGGCTGATCAGGTTGTCGTTGCCGTGCACCAGGAAGCCGAACGCCCCGGCGTCGTCGTCGGGGTCCACGTTCTTCGGCGTCAGCACGCTCATCTTGGTGTTGTCCTTGATCGTGCTCCACCGGACGATGTTGCCGTCCGAGCCGTCGACGATCGAGACCCCGGCCGCGTTGCCGTCGGCCTGGACGGTGTCCATCACGATGTGGTCGCCGAACAGCTCGAAGCCGGCCCACTCGCAGTTGCTCGCGCGCAGGTCGCCGACGAACCAGTACGAACCGGTGATCTTCACGCAGTCGGTGACCGGGCCGCCGATGACGGGCAGGTTCCCGCTGCCGTAGGCGCCGACCACGATCGGGGCCGCGGCGGTGCCCGATCGCGAGAGGGTGAGGGTGCCGGTCCAGGACCCGCCCCGCTTGAAGCTGATCGTGTCGCCGGGCTGGAAGGCGAAGCCGTTGACCTTGGCCAGACTGCGCCAGGCTGTCGTAGTGCTGGTGCCGGCGGCGGAGTCGCTGCCGGCGGAGGAGTCGACGAAGTAGGCGTTGACGGCGGCGTGCGCGGTTGCCGGTGCTGTCAGGAGGGCGGCGGACAGGGCAAGTACAGGTACTGCGGCTAGCTTTCGCATGCGATCCTCGTTCGTCACGGGATGCTGGCTGCAGCAGCGTCGCAGTTATCTTTCCGGAGTTCTGCCCTAGCC
Organism: Kribbella sp. NPDC051718; assembly: GCF_040681515.1. Taxonomy (NCBI): domain Bacteria; kingdom Bacillati; phylum Actinomycetota; class Actinomycetes; order Propionibacteriales; family Kribbellaceae; genus Kribbella; species Kribbella sp. NPDC051718. The sequence continues at coordinate 1,292,363 of NZ_JBFAYZ010000001.1, forward strand.
GTCAACGCCTGACATTCACCGTTGGCCGGCGGTCACCAGGCCCGCGTCGTAGGCGAGGATGACGGCCTGGACCCGGTCGCGCAGGCCGGTCTTCGCGAGCATCCGGCTGACGTGGGTCTTGACCGTATGTTCGGTCAGGTGCAGCCCGGCCGCGATCTCCGCATTGGAGTTGCCCTTGGCAACCAAGATGAGCACCTCGCGTTCGCGGGCAGTCAGTACGTCGAGCTGCGCCGCGACCGACGGGTCGAGGCTGTTGTCGGCGAAGCGGTCGATCAGGCGGCGGGTCACCGGTGGCGCCAGGAGTGCGTCGCCGGCCGCGATCACGCGGACCGCGTTGATCAGTTCGTCGCGGGACGAGCGCTTGAGCAGGAAGCCGCTGGCACCGGCCCGCAGGGCGTCGTACACGTACTCGTCGAGGTCGAAGGTGGTCAGGATCAGAACTCGGGGCGCGTTCACCGTTGCGGCGAGGCGGCGGGTCGCCTCGATCCCGTCCATCACAGGCATCCGGACGTCCATCAGCACGACCCCGAGGTCGAGCACCGCGGCCGCCTTCCGGATCGCATCCGCTCCGTCGACGGCCTGCGCGACGACCTCGATATCCGGCTGCCCGTCCAGAATCATCGCGATCCCGTCCCGCACCAGATCCTGGTCGTCCACCACCATCACCTTGATCGGCGGCCGCACGTCCCCAACGATCGCCACAGACCCGTCACTCACCGAGCCGCCTCCGCACTAGCCGCTCCAGCACCCTCCGCGCTCGGCGCGCTGGTGTCCTCTGCCGGCGGAGCAGGCGGCGCCGTGGCGCCGGCGACTGGCAGCCAGGCCTCTACGGCAGTGCCGGCGCCTGGCGCCGTGCGGATGTCGAGGCTCCCGTGGTGGATGCGCACCCGCTCGCGCATTCCGGCGAGCCCGTGACGACTGCCCTTGCGGGCCGCCGCGAGGTCGAAGCCGTTCCCGTCATCCGTCACCGTGACAGCGATGCCCTCGGTGCTGATCTTCACCGCCACCTTCGCTCCCGTCGCCTCGGCATGTTTGGCCACGTTGGTCAACGCCTCCTGCACCAGCCGGTACGCCGTGAGCTGGTGCCCCACCGGTGGTACATCGGGATCACCGTCCAACTCCAACTCGACCGCGAGCCGGTCGTGCGACACATCCCGCACCAACTGCCTGAGCTCGGCCAGCCCAGGCTGCGGCGCCAACTGTGGATCCGGCACCCCGTCAGCATCCCGCAACGCCGACAACAACCGGTCCAACTCGCCGAGCGCCCGCCGCCCGGTGTCGCCGATCCGCTGGAACCCCTCCAGCACGTCCCGATCCCCACGCCGCAACAGATCCGGCCCGGTCTCCGCCTGGATCACCATCAGATTGACCGCGTGTGCCACCACGTCGTGCAGATCCCGCGCGATGTTCGACCGCTCGGTGAGCACGACCTGCGCCGCATCCTGCTCCTCACTCCGCCGCTCCAACTCGGCCTCACGCGCCGCGGCAGCCCGGTTCCGGCGATAGAGCCGGGCCAGTACGCCGGCAGCGACCGCCAGCGCCAACGCCGCCGACAGCAAGGCCGGCCACTGGTGATCGACCATGATCTCGTACGGGAAGTTCCGCTCCCGCCCGGTGAAGCCGTCCCAGTCCAGATACCCCTTCAGCTTGGGGAAGATGAGCTTCATCTGCGAGTACCGGATCAGCTCGGCGACGACCGGCAAGGCCCCCAGTACAGCCGTTGCTACCGGCAACGACAGCCGGATCCGCTGAGTGGAGGCCAGCGAGTACAGAGCGACCGCCAACGCCCCGACCACACTCCAGCTGAACGACGTCTGCCAGTACGCGAGCAACGCCCCGATCGCGAGCACCACCACGGGCACGACCGGCCACTTACGCCGAAGTACCAGCGTCAGAGCCGAGAACGCGATGCCGTAGGTCATCCAGCCGGGAGCGCTCCACCAAAGCCCTTTGCCGAGATCCAGGCCGAGGTCCAGCAGGATCAGCGAGGTGGCCGCCATCGCCAGCACCGCATCGAGCGCGACCGTCGCCGGTACGAAAGTACGAAGATCCTCCAGGCGTCCCCGCGCACCACGCTCGACCACCGCGCGCCGACGGACGAGCCGATCGACCACGCCCAGCACGCACACCGCGAAGAGCGCGATCGACAGCCAGATCGGCCACTCCATCGACAGGATCCGGCTGTAGCTCGGAGAGAAATCCGATGCGGAATCCGACAGACTCGGGTACTCGACAGCCCCGTCGTAGATGGCCGGAAAGAGCCTGTCTGCCACGAATCCCCAGCTGACCTTGACCGCGATCGGCAGCCCGGTGATCACCGCACCGGCCACCAACGCCGTGACGACCCGGCACCGCGAAGCCAACGACCACAGCGCGAGCGCCGTCCCGCCCAGCAGCACGAAGTCGACCCCGCCCACCACCACCGAGCAGAAAGTCCCCAGCAACAGCCCCGCCGACGCCAGCACCGGATCCACCCGCCGGACAGCGATCAACGCAGGCGCAACCGCCATGAACAACTGAACCGCCAGCGACGCGTGCGTCCAGCCCCCATGCACCTTGATCAGCTGCACCTGAGTGATCGCCAGCCCGATGACCGCCAGTGCGATGTCGGAGTTCTTGCTTGCCAGGAAGGCTTTGAGTCGGGGGATCATGCGTTGGCCTGTTCTTCGGAGTACGGGAGCAGGGCGCTGATCGTCGTACCGGTATCTGGGTCGGAGCTGATCGTGAGGGTGCCGTCGTGGACGCGGACCCGTTCGCGCATACCGGTCAGACCGTGCCGGCCGTCGGCCGGGCTGGTCGGGTCGAAGCCCTGCCCGTCATCGGTGATCCACACGGCGAGCCCGGCGGCGCTCACCTCGACCAGCACCCGTACTGCGCTCGCTCGTGCGTGCTTGACCACATTGGTCAGGGCCTCCTGCACCAGCCGGTACGCCGTGAGCTGCACGCCGTCCGGGATTCCATCGGGCTCGCCGCGCAACTCCAAGCTGACCGGCAGACCCTGCTCGGACAGGCCGTCGGTCAACGCCCGCAGGTCCTTCAGCCCCGGCTGAGGGGTCAGCGCTGGATCCGGTACGCCGTGCGCGTCGCGCAGCGCCGAAAGCATCCGGTCCAGCTCACCCAACGCCTTGCGGCCGGCGTCGCCGATGCGCTGGAACCCTTGCAGCACATCACCTTGTTCGCGCTGGACCAGGTCGGGCCCGGTCTCGGCCTGGATCACGATCAGGTTCACGTGATGGGCGACCACGTCATGCAGATCACGCGCGATCTGCGACCGGCCTTCCAGGAGTACCTGGACCTGTTCGCGTTCCTGGTTCTGCTTGACCAGCTCGGACTCCCGAACCGCGGCCAGCCGGTTCTCCCGACCCATCCGCACCAGCAGACCGACAGCCCAGGCGGCGAGCATCAACGCCGACAACCAGACCGGCCAGGACGGCCAGGTCCGGAGCATCCACTCCTTGTCTCCATCGAGGTCGCCGACGTCGGTGACCAGCCGGGCGATCGGTTTGCCCGCGACCAGCCGGCTCAGCACCGGAAGCGCGACGAGACCGCTCGCCGCCACCGACAGTGACTGTGGCCACGGGCGCCAGACACCGAGCGAGTAGAGCGCGACGGCGAGGGCAGGGGTCAGCACCCAATGGGCCTGGGTCACCGGATAGGTGAGCAGGCCGGTGAGCCCGAGGATCACGCTGGGGATCTCGGGAGCGACTCGACGCAAGGTCAGCGAGGCGGGGGCAGCGCAGGCGACCAGCAAGAGCTCGTGCCGGGCTCCGGCCCAGGCCCACTGCGTTTCCTGGCTCCTGTTCGCGGTGATGTCGTAGACCATCGCCGCGACCAGGGCGCCGGCCAGCAGCCCGTCCAGCCAGAGCCGGTTGGCCGGGTCGGTCAGGAATCGCCGGATCGAGGGCAGAGAGGGTCCACTCACCTGTTCATTCTGCGACTTGACAGGGGGCTGCGCCGTCACTCTTTGGAGTGATGGTCTGTTGCGATCGGTCATCCGTTGCAGTGAGCAAGGAAGGCTCTTGACGGCGATGTGGCGGGTGGGGTCCGGCGACGAGGCTCGAAAACATGACCACAAGTCCCGTTCTCGAGCCGGTGAAGACCCGGAATCTGCTGCCCTACTTCGCCCTGCGGGCGGTCGCGATCGTCGCCCTCTGTGTGGCGCTCTGGCCGCCGTCGTCGTCGATGTCCGACCTGCGCGTGTACTACGCGGCAGCCAAGGGCTTCGTCGACGGCGAGGACATCTACACGATCCACCACAAGTACCCGGGGATGGGCCTCGGCTTCACCTATCCACCGTTCGCGGCGATGATCATGGCCCCGCTGGCGATCGGCGAGCACTTCGCCAGGCTGCTGATGACCATGCTGTCGGCCATCTCGCTCCTGACGATCGCCTTGGTCACCGTACGTACGGTCCGGCCGCGCTGGTCCCGGGACCGCGCACTCGTCGCGGGGCTGAGCTTCGCGGCGCTGGGCCTGCTGCTCGAGCCGGTGCGGTCGACCTTCGGGATGGGGCAGATCAACCTGGTCCTGCTGGCCCTGCTGCTGGTCGATCTGCTCGGCTACACCCCTCGCCGGTTCCGTGGCGTGCTGGTCGGTGTTGCCACCGGCATCAAACTGACGCCGGGCATCTTCATCGTCTTCCTGCTGGTCACCAAGCGCTTCCGCGAGGCAGCCGTCGCCACAGCGGCGACCGCCGGCACCCTGCTGCTCGGCTACCTCGTGATGCCCGGCCCGACAGTCGACTTCTGGACCCGCTACATCTTCGACCCGGGTCGCCCGGGTCCGGCGCACTACATCAGCAACCAGTCGATTCGCGGCGCGATCGCCCGGATCACTCACGGCTCCACCATGACCGCACCATTTTGGTTGCTCGGAGCAATGATCATCGGTACCGCCGGATTGCTGATCGCCCGTCGCCTGTACGGCGCCGGCCGACCGCTGGACGCCTTGGTGGCGACCGGGTTCACCGGGCTGCTCGTCTCGCCGATCTCCTGGTCGAACCACTGGGTCTGGGCCCTCCCGGCTGTCGCGATGGTGTGGTCGTGGGCTGCTCGGAGTACGGCGATGAAGGTGTTCGCCGGTGCGTGGACGGTCGTCTTCCTGATCGGACTGCCGTGGCTGGCGCCGTGGGCACACGACCAGGAGTTCCACCACACGTTCCCCCAGGCGCTGGTCGGCAACTCCTACGCGCTCTCCGCAATCGCCTTGCTGGTAACAGGTCTGCTCACTGCGCCCGACCGGAAAGTGATCGGATGAAAGCGACCTACCACCGCCTGGTGCTACTCCTGGGACTGGCAGTTCTTCTCACCCCGCTGCTGTACTTCAGCTGGTCCGGCAACGTTGATCTGAACGTCTACCAAACCGGCGGCTATGCCTACCTCCACAACATCAGCCTCTACTCGGAAGAATTCGGGCAACACGTCCCCTGGATCGCACTCCCCTTCACCTACCCGCCGATCGCCGCGGTGCTCTTCGTCCCGCTCCACCTGCTTCCGATGCCGCTGGCCGACCTCGCCATGTGTGTGGGCAGCGCGGCGGCCCTGACCGCGACCACGCTGGTGATCGCCTACCGGCTCCGCGGGTGGGACAAGCCGGCCATCATGCTCGGTCTTGCGGCTACCGTCGCGGCGTTCGCCTTCGAACCGATCCGGTCGACGATCGGCTTCGGCCAGATCAACCTGATGCTGATGGCGCTGGTGGCACTGGACTGCCTACTGCCGCAGACCCGCTGGCCGCGCGGCGCGCTGGTCGGGCTCGCGGCGGCGATCAAGCTCACGCCCGCCGTGTTCGTGGTCTATTTCCTGGTACGCCGTCAGTACCGCGAGGCGGCCGTCGCGATGGCGACCTTCGTCGGGGTGGGGGTGCTCGGGTTCGCACTCGCACCGACCGACTCCGCGAAGTACTGGTTCGGGGTGCTGCTCGACCCGGATCGGATCGGCGGGGCGACCTACGCCTACAACCAGAACTACCAGGCGATGCTGAGCCGGGTGATGGCGGACGGTGCACTCCGCTCGCTCCTGTGGCTCGGTTTGGTGGCGGCAACCGGCGTACTGGCCGCGGTGGTCGCTCGCCGGGCTCGCGCGTCAGGTGACGACGTCCTCGCCCTACTGGCGATCGCCACCTGGGCCTGCTCTCCTCCCCCGTCAGCTGGTCCCACCACTGGGTATGGATCGTCCCCGCCGCCCTCTACTTCGTGCACCATCGCCACTGGCGGATGCTGATGGCAACCACTGTCTTCGCCATCGGACCGCACCAGTTGCTCGACCCGGAAGGCCGCCGCTGGTCCTGGCCCGAGCAGTTCCTCGGCGCCAGTTACGCAGTACTCGGGCTGGCCTTCCTCGTCGTGGTCGCGCTACCTCAGGCTTTGAACTCCGAGGCGCGGATCCGGTACACCTGCAGGTTGAGGTCGTAGTACTTGTCGGTCTCGCCGACCCACTCCATCCCGAGCCGGGTGGCGGTCGCGATGGCGCGTTTGTTGTTCGGCCGGGCGACCGCGAACAGCTCGTCGGTCGAGCCCTCGTCGAACGCGTACTTCATCAGCGCCCGGCTCGCCTCGCTCGCGAACCCGTTGCCCCAGGCGCTCGGCCGCAACTGCCAGCCGATCTCCAGGTCCTCCTCGTACGGCGGGAGCAGCCGGATCAGCAGCCCGCCGACCACCTCGCCGTCGTCCTTCCGGGTCACCGCCCAGCGGCCGGCCGGGACGACGAAGTTCGGCTGGGCCTCGATCCAGGCCTGCAGGATGACTCGCATGGTCGCGGCATCGGTGACCTTGTCGATCGCCGGCGACAACCACTGAGCCACATCGGCCGAGCCGTAGATCTCCAGCGCGGCGTCGGCATCGTCTTCTTCCCAGTCCCGGATCAGCAACCGGTCGGTCTGCAAGGTGAGCGTCACCTCGCCAGCGTATGCGGTGACCATGAACGTCAAAAGACAGAAGCCCCCGGACCGGGGTGGGTCCGGGGGCTCTGGCCGGGGCCGTCTGGGGGGACGGCACGCCCGGCACGGCCGGAGATCGTCTGGGGGAGAGACGTCTCCGGCCGGGGCCGGAGACACCTGGGGGGATTCAGTGTCTCCGGGCACCGGCAGCTTCTGGGGGAGAAGCCGCCGGCCGAAGCCGGGAGCCTCGCGGGGGTTGAGGCTCCCGGAAGTACAGTGCCCAAGTCCCTAACGCTGGCCCAGCTCCAGGGGCTGGGTGCGGATCCAGCGGGTGGTCGTCTGCTGGCGGCCCATGGCGATCACGTCGCCGGCCGGGCCCGCCGAGAACACCCGGCTGCGCTGGGTCTGCTGGCGGGAGACGCCGACGCCGCGCTGGACCTCGGCGAGCAGCTGGTTCACCCGGTGGCGCAGGCCTTCCACCTCCGACTGGAGGTCGAGGATGTGCCGGATCCCCGCCAGGTTCACCCCCTCCTCCTGCGACAGGTGCTGCACGTACCGCAGTTTCGCCACGTCGTACGCCGAGTAGCGCCGCCCGCGCCCACTCGCCCGGCTCGGCGTCACGAGCCCGAGCCGGTCGTACTGCCGCAGCGTCTGCGGGTGCATGCCGGCCAACTGCGCCGCCACCGAGATCACGTAGATCGGGGTGCGGTCGTCCCAGGTCGGCACCTGGTTGAACGGGATGCCCATCAGGAACTCCCGAACAACCCGGCGCGCAGATCCGGCTGTGCCGAGGCGGTGTTGAACTCCTGCAGCTTCTCGCGCTGCTCGTCGGTCAACTCGTGCGGCACCTGCACCTCGATGGTCAGCAACAGGTCACCCTTCGACCCGTCCCGGCGAACCGAGCCCTTACCGCGAACGCGCAGCTTGCTGCCGTTCGCCGTACCGGCCGGGATCCGGACCGTGACGGGCAGGCCGTCGAGGGTCGGGACCTTGATCTCGGCGCCCAGCGCGGCCTCGGTGAAGCTCACCGGTACCGCCAGGGTCAGGTGCTCACCCTGCCGGCCGAAGATCCGGTGCGCCTTGACGTGCACGCTCACGTAGAGATCCCCTGCGGGTCCACCACGCTCGCCTGCCGCGCCCTTGCCCTTGAGCCGGATCCGCTGACCGTCCTGCACGCCCGCGGGGATGCGGACCTGCATGGTCTTGCTCGACTGGCCGCGGCCGGAGCCGTGGCAGGTCTCGCAGGGCTGGTCGACGACCAGGCCACGACCCTTGCACTCGGTGCACGGCTCGGTCATCGCGAAGACGCCACCCTGGACCGAGGTCTGCATGCCCGTGCCTTCGCACTTCAGGCAGACCTTCGGCACGGTCCCGTACTTCGCCCCGGTGCCGCGGCACGTCTTGCAGGGCTCGTCGCTGGTCATCCGGAGTGCGACGGTGACACCGTTGACGGCCTCGGCGAACTCGATCGTCGCCTCGGTCTCGATGTCGGCGCCACGCCTCGGGCGGGCCGTCGAGGTGGTGGTCGTCGTACGGCCACCACCGCCGAACATGCCGCCGAGGATGTCCCCGAGACCACCGCCACCGCCACTGGCCTGGCCGCCCCGGTTGAACAGGTCGCCGACGTCGAAGCCGAATCCCTGTCCACCCTGCGCCCCGCCACTGCCCGGCATCCGGAAGCCACCACTGCCGAACAGCCGGCGTGCCTCGTCGTACTCCTTGCGCTTCTTGGTGTCCCCGACGACGTCGTACGCCTCGGAGACCTCCTTGAACTTGGCCTCGGCCGACGCGTCCCCGGCGTTGGAGTCCGGGTGGTACTTGCGCGCCAGCTTGCGGTAGGACTTCTTGATCTCGTCCTGCTCAGCCGTCTTGGAGACGCCGAGAACCTTGTAGAAGTCCTTCTCCAACCAGTCTTTCGTACTCATCGACGCCCCACCTCCTCGGGGAGAATCCCTTACTCCGTTGGCTTGTCGGCCTCGTCAGCGTCGGCCTGCTCGGCCGGGAGCTGCTCGGTCGGTTCGGAGACCGCGACCCGGGCCGCGCGCAGGATCCGCTCGCCGAGGCGGTACCCCGGTTGCATCACCAGCGTCGCGGTCGGACCGTCGACCTCGTCGGAATAGTTGTGCAGCAGGGCCTCGTGGATCCGCGGGTCGAAGGGATCCCCGACCTCGCCGTACTTCGTCAGGCCGAGCTTCTCGGTCACTCGCTCGACCGACTCGGCGACCGCCTTGAAGGCGCCCTCGAGCTCACCCGCCTCGCGGGCCCGGCCGATGTCGTCCAACGTCTGCAGCAGCTCGGTCAGCACCGATCCGATGACCAGTTCGCGGTTCGTCTCCCGGTCCCGGTCGACCCGGCGCTTGTAGTTCACGTACTCCGCCTGCAGTCGCTGCAGGTCGGCCGTACGCTCGGCAAGCGCCTCGGTCAGCAGGGCTTCCTGGGCCGACGGGCCGGCGATCAGGTCGGACGGATCACGCGGCGGCTGGGCACCCGGCGTACCGGGCATGCCCGGCCTTCCGGAGGTGCCGCCACCGGCCGCTCCCGGACCACCCGCGGGGTCCGCCGACTGCTCGGCGGGCTCCCGCAGGTTCCCGGTCTCGGGATCGATCCGGCGCTTGTCCCGGACGACGGGGTCACCGTCGCCGAACTCGCTGCCTGGGTCGCGATCGGTCACTTGTCGTCCTCTGGCCTAGAAGAATCACTCGGCTTGTCCTGGGGGCGCTCCTCGTCGACGATCTCGGCGTCGACGACACCGTCGTCGTCGTTGCTGTTCGCGTTGCTGTCGTCCGAGGACGCGCTCTCGTCAGAACCGCCGGCGGCCTGGGCGTTCGCGTACATCGCGGCACCCATCTTCTGGCTGGACTGGGACAGCTTCTCCGAGGCCGCCTTGATGGCCGCGTCGTCGGTGCCCTCGAGTGCCTTCTTCAGCTCCGCGACGCCGTCCTTGACCTCGGTCTTGACGTCGTCGGGGATCTTGTCCTCGTTCTCCTGCAGGAACTTCTCGGTCTGGTAGACCAGGCCCTCGGACTGGTTGCGGGACTCGACGGCCTCGCGGCGCAGCCGGTCCTCCTCGGCGTACTGCTCGGCGTCGCGGACCATCTGGTCGATGTCGGTCTTCGGCAGCGCGGAGCCACCGGTCACCGTCATCCGCTGCTCCTTGCCGGTGGCCAGGTCCTTGGCGTTGACGTGCACGATGCCGTTCGCGTCGATGTCGAAGGTGACCTCGATCTGCGGCACGTTGCGCGGCGCCGGCGGCAGGCCGGTCAGCTCGAAGTTGCCGAGCGACTTGTTGTCGCGGGCCATCTCGCGCTCGCCCTGGTAGACCTGGATCATCACCGACGGCTGGTTGTCCTCGGCGGTGGTGAAGATCTCCGAACCCTTGGTCGGGATCGTCGTGTTCCGCTCGATGATCTTGGTGAAGACGCCACCCTTGGTCTCGATGCCCAGGCTCAGCGGGGTCACGTCGAGCAGCAGGACGTCCTTGACCTCACCCTTCAGCACACCGGCCTGCAGGCTGGCGCCGACGGCGACGACCTCGTCCGGGTTGACGCCCTTGTTCGGGTCCTTGCCACCGGTCAGTTCCTTGACCAGCTCGGCCACCGCGGGCATCCGGGTGGAGCCACCGACGAGGATGACGTGGTCGACCTTCGACACGTCCACGCCGGCGTCCTTGATGACGGCCTTGAACGGCGCGCGGGCGCGCTCGAGCAGGTCGTTGGTGAGTTTTTGGAACTCGGCCCGGGAGAGCTTCTCCTCCAGGTGCAGCGGGCCGGAGTCGGTCAGGCTCAGGTACGGAAGGTGGATGCTCGTCTCGGCGGCGCTGGAGAGCTCGATCTTGGCCTTCTCAGCGGCCTCCTGCAGACGCTGCATGGCCATCTTGTCGCCGGACAGGTCGGTGCCGTTCTTGTTCTTGAACTGGGTCACCAGCCACTGGACGATCCGCAGGTCCCAGTCGTCACCACCGAGGTGGTTGTCACCACTGGTGGCCTTCACCTCGAAGACGCCGTCGCCGATCTCCAGCAGCGACACGTCGAAGGTGCCGCCACCGAGGTCGAAGACCAGGATGGTCTGCTCGGTGCCCTTGTCCAGGCCGTACGCCAGCGCGGCCGCGGTGGGCTCGTTGACGATCCGGTGCACGTTCAGACCGGCGATCTCGCCGGCTTCCTTGGTCGCCTGGCGCTGCGCGTCGGAGAAGTAGGCCGGCACGGTGATGACCGCGTCCGTGACCTGCTCCCCGAGGTACGCCTCGGCGTCCCGCTTCAGCTTCTGCAGCACGAAAGCGCTGATCTGCTGCGGGGTGAACTTCTTGCCGTCGATGCTGACCGACCAGTCCTCGCCCATGTGACGCTTGACGGACCGGATGGTGCGGTCGACGTTCGTGGTGGCCTGGCGCTTGGCCACCTCGCCGACCAGGACCTCGCCGTTCTTGGCGAAGGCCACGACCGAGGGCGTCGTGCGCGCTCCCTCGGCGTTGGGGATGACGGTGGGCTCGCCACCTTCCAGTACGGCGATGACGGAGTTCGTCGTACCGAGATCGATACCGACCGCGCGGGCCATGTGTGTTACCTCCACGAAGTTGAGTGATACAGACTCAAGTTTGCCTCCCGGCCTGTCCGGATTCAAATCGGACCGGAGGTCCAGATCCGCAGACTTGAGTTCACCTGGCTCAACATTGCACCACCACCGGTCCATTCCCAACCCCGGCCCCGGAATTTCAGGGTTCGGGCCCGGTAAGGCCCTGATCGGACCCCTGCCGCGGAAGGGTCTTCGCGTGGGAAGGTGTGCTCGTGAAACTCCGCCCCATGACGTCAGCCGACGAACCGGCCGTGCTCGCCCTGAACGCCGCCGCCGTCGAGCAGACGGACCCGCTGGGCCCCGACCGGCTGGACTGGCTCCGGCTGATCGCCGCCCACGCCGCCGTGGTGGAGATCGAGGGCGAGATCGCCGCCTTCGTCCTCACCTTCGTGCCCGGCTCCGCCCATGACTCCCTCGACTTCCAGTGGTTCGTCAACACCTACGCCGACCGCTTCCTGCACCTCGACCGGATCGTCGTCGCCGAGGCGCACCGCCGCCAGGGCGTCGCCACCGCGGTCTACCGCGCCGTCGAGCGGGCCGCCAAGCCGTACGACCGCCTGGTCGCCCGGGTCCAGTCCGACCCGCCCGACGATGCCTCCCTGGCCTTCCACGCCGCCCGCGGCTTCGTAGAGGTAGGCAAACTCCGCCGCCCCAACGGCACCACCAGCGCGATGCTCTCCAAGGAACTGGCCGACTAAAGCGTCCGTACGTCGAGCAGCGCTCTGATCGGCAGGTCATGGCGCAAACGGGGGTCCATCAGCCCGTCCACGATGACGGCGGCGCCGATCCACTGCGCGCCGCAGTCATCGACCAACTGCCGTACCACCCGAGCAGTCGCCCCGGTGTCGGCCCAGTCGTCCACCATCAGCACCCGGTCGCCGGCCCGCACCAGCTCGCGCCGGAAGCCGAAGTCGACGTGCCGATCCCGAAAGTCCGGCCCGGTCGTCCGCAGTACCCACCGATCGCTGTCATGGGCCGGCCCACCGTTCTTCCGCACCTCGACGAACCCGACCCCGAGCGCAGCCGCGGTCAACGCCCCAACCAGCGACCCTCGCGACACCGGCCCCAGGACCACGGTCGGCGTCGCCTCGTACAGGCTGCCCAGCGCCGGCCCGAGATCCTGGAGCAGCGCGGCATCACGCCACCACCCGGTCAGGTCGGCGTAGTTGCTTCAGGTCCCACCGTCGGTCTGCCACCGGAAGGCGTCGCGCAGCCTCCCGCTCACCTCGCCTGCCATTCGCTTGGTCATGTCTCCAGGGTGGTCGCTTGCCGCGTCGCGCGCACCGCATTTATCCGGAGGCGGACCGCCAGTCCATCAAAGGATGGTCGGTCCCGCGGCCGCACGGTGTGGCGCGCCGGATTCGGCGAGCATTGGTGGGGTGGCGGTCCGCCTGTGGACAACGGCCGACGCCTCACGGCGGAATCGGCCACCATCGTCAGATGCCGGTCGTCCAGCTCATTCGCTTGTCAGGTGGCACCGCGACCTTCGCCGAGTTGCGAGCATCGGCGTCCGGCCGTGCCATCCGCAACGCCCTCGCGGCCGGATCGATCCAGCGCGTAGCCAAGGGGGTGTACGCGCTGCCGCCGGCCGAAGACCCGGACGCGGCCGCTCGCGCCCAGGGCGGCGTCGTGTCGCATCTGAGCGCAGCTGTCCTGCACGGATTCGACGTGCTCGAGGCGCCGCCGACGACGCAGGTGACGGTCCCCCGGGGGCAACATCGACGCGCGAGCACACTCGCCTGTGCCCTGCATTGGGCGGACGACGTCCCGTCTCTCGACGGCAGGACGACCAGGTTGCGGACGGTCCTCGACTGCGCCCGGACCCTGGCGTTCGCAGACAGCCTCTGTGTGGCGGACTCGGCGCTCCACCAGGGCGCGATCCAGCGCGACCAACTGATTGCCGCAGCCGCCACCCTCTCCGGCCCCGGCAGTGCAGGCGCGAGGAGAGTCGCCGCTGCCGCCGACAGCAGGGCGGAATCTCCCCTGGAGTCCGTCCTCCGGGCAGTGCTCCTGGAGGCAGGCATCGACAGCTTCGTCCCGCAGTGGGTGGTCCAGGACGAGACCTTCTCGGCAAGGATCGACCTCGCCGACCCTGGCCGGCTGATCGCCCTGGAAGCCGACAGCTTCGCTCACCACAGCACTCGGCGCGCCCTCAGACGGGATTGCCGACGGCACACCAACCTGACGATCCGCGGCTGGCGCCTGCTCCGCTTCTCCTGGGAGGACGTGATGCTGGATTCGGAGTGGGTGGTCGACGTCGTCTTGCAGGCCCTCGGACCGCCACCCCATCAATCGGCCACCGGCTTGACGGTGGTACGCCGCTCGCGGCGCACGGCGAGCGGGGTTTGATGGCCTGGCGGTCCGCCGACCCCTACGCAGGCCGCCCCGCCACGAAGGTCTGGGTAACCAGCGGTACGCCGGGGCGGTAGGCGAGGTGGAGGTAGGAGGGGGCGTCCAGGACGGCCAGGTCGGCTCGGGCGCCTACGGTGAGGCGGCCGATGTCGGTACGCCGGAGCGCGGCGGCTCCGCCTGCGGTGGCTGACCAGAGGGCCTCGGCGGGGGTCATGCGCATCTCACGGACCGCCAGAGCGATGCAGAAGGGCATGGAGGAGGAGTAGCCGGAGCCCGGGTTGCAGTCGGTCGCCAGGGCCACCGTCACGCCTGCGTCCAGCAACCGCCGGGCGTCCGGGTACGGCGAGCGGGTGGAGAACTCGATCGCGGGGAGGAGGCCGGCTACGACACCGGCTGAGGCTAGAGCGTCCACATCCGCATCGGTCAGATACGTGCAGTGGTCGGCGGCGGCCGCACCGACCTCGCAGGCGATCTGTACGCCGGGGCCCTCGCCAAGTTGGTTGGCGTGGACGCGGGCCGACAACCCCGCCGCCTGGCCGGCTCGCAGGATGGCGCGGGCCTGGTCGGCGTCGAAGGCGCCTCGCTCGACGAAGACGTCCACCCATTTGGCGTGCTTGGCCGCGGCCGTCAGCATCGGCCCGGTCACCAGGTCGACATACGCCGCCGGATCGTCGGCGAACTCCGGCGCCACCACATGCGCCCCCAGGTACGTCGTCTCGACCGTGAAGCCCGAGGCGATCGCCAGCGAGCGCGCCTCGTCACCGACGGTCAGCCCGTAGCCCGACTTGATCTCCACCGACGTCGTCCCCTGCCGGCGCATCTCGGCGACCAGGCGAGCCACGTTCGCCGTCAACTGCTCGTCGGCGGCGGCACGGGTCGCGGCGACCGTCGTACGGATGCCACCCGCGCTGTACGGCTGCCCGCTCATCCGCGCCGCGAACTCCTCGGCGCGATCCCCGGCGAAGACCAGGTGCGAATGCGAGTCGACGAAGCCAGGGATGACCGCGCGGTCGCCACAGTCGGTCGAAGCATCCGCAGCAGGTGCCGCGCGACGCGAGCCGACCCAGGCGATCTTGCCGCCCTCGATCACCAGCGCCGCGTCGTGCAGCTCACCGAGCGGTCCGCCGTGCGCCGGATCGTTGGTCACCAGCGAACCGATCCCGGTCAGCAGGAGGGAGCTCATCGCGTCACCGCCTCGATCGAGGCGGCCAGCTCGGCACCGACCGCCAGCTTCACATGATTGCCCTCGGCCACAACCTGTACGCCCCCGACCACCACATCAGTCACATCTGCCGCCGACGCGGCGAAGACCGCGGTCTCCACCGACCCACCGGTCCCCGCCGTCCGCACACTGTCCAGCCGCAGCACGACCAGATCCGCCCGGGCGCCGACCTCGATCACCCCGGCGTCGCCGAACCCGATCGACCTATGCCCAGCCACTGTCGCCGCAGTCAACAGCTCGCCCGCCGACCAGTGCCCGCGCTCCTGCGACGCCAACCGCTCGTCGAGCTCGACGGCGCGCATCTCCTCGAACAGATCGATCACCGCGTGGCTGTCAGATCCCAACGTCAGCGGCGATCCCGCGGCCCGCAGCGCCACCGACGGACCGATGCCGTCGGCAAGGTCCCGCTCGGTCGTCGGACAGAAACACGAGTGCGTCCCGGTACTCCCGAGCAGCCCGACATCCACCGGAGTCAGGTGCGTCGCGTGCACCGCGCTCGTCCGCGGCCCGAGGAATCCGGACTCGTCCAGCAACTGCGAAGGAGTCCGCCCGTACGCCGCCAGGCAGGCCTCGTTCTCCGCCACCTGCTCAGACAGGTGTACATGCAAAGGGGCCCTGGGCAACGTATCGGCGACGGCCGTGAGCTGATCGTCCGGCACCCCACGCACCGAATGCGCCGCCGCCCCGATCACCACGTCGTCCGCTCCCCGAAGGTCGCGAACCCGAGCAGCCCAGCCCGCCGCATCCCCGTCACTGAAGCGTTTCTGCACCTCGTTCAACGGCTGATCGATGCCCCCGGCCACATAACACGTGTCCAGTAACGCGATCCGCAGCCCGGCATCCTGCGCCGCCGCGATCAAAGCCGAGCCCATCGCGTTCGGTTCGTCGTACCGCTGCCCGCCCGGCCCGTGATGGAGATAGTGGAACTCCCCGACCGACGTGATTCCGGCCAGCACCATCTCGCCATAGACCGCCCGCGCCAGCCGGTAGTAGCTGTCCGGCGTCAGCGCCGACGCCACCGAGTACATCTGCTCTCGCCAAGTCCAGAACGTCCCGCGCTCGGTCTGCGTGCGCCCCCGCAGGGCCCGATGGAAGGCGTGACTGTGACAGTTCGCCAACCCCGGAATCACCAACCCTGCAAGCTTTACAGCGTCATCGGCCTCAGCATCAGCGACAACTGAAGCGAACCGGCCGTCCACCACCTCGACCCGCACCGACGACGCGAGACCCGTTGGCAGCAAGGCTTGTGAGCACCAGTAAGCAGTCACCGCGCAAGCTCCTTCAACACCGTCGCCAACGCCTCGACCCCGGCCAGACAGTCGTCCATCTCGGCATGCTCGGCCGGCGAGTGCGAGATGCCGGTCGGATTCCGCACGAAGAGCATCGCCGTCGGGATCCCTGCATCGGAGAACACGCCCGCATCATGCCCGGCCCCGGTCGGCAACACCGGCGCATCATCCAGTACGCCGCTCAGCCGATCCCGCAACCCAGGCTGGAAGTCCACGACCGGCGAGACCGACTCCGGCACCATCTCAACCACGGTCCCATCCCGCTCAGCTCGCTCGGTCGCCTGCCTGGTGATTGCTGCCAGCAACGACTCCAGCACCTCCGCCGAAGCGGCCCGGGCATCAAGCCAGGCAGTCACCTGCGACGGTACTGCGTTAGTCCCGTTCGGCTCGACAGCTAGCCTGCCGAAGGTCGCCCGCGCACCCGCCAGCCGTGCCTGCTTGTTCGCCGCCAGGGCTGTCATCGCGTACGTCAGCATCGGGTCGTGCCGGTCCTCCATCAGGGTCGTACCGGCGTGGTTGGCCTCACCGGTGAAGGTGAACCGGAACCGCCCGTGCGGCCAGATCGAGCTCGCGACCCCGACCGGCGCGGTCAACGCCCGCCCTTGCTCGACATGCAGTTCGACGAACGTCCCCATCCGCGACAGCAACGACGACGGCCCCACCCGACTCGGGTCGACCTCGGCTCGCGACAGCGCGTCGTACAGGCTGACTCCGGTGCGATCCTGCAGGGCGAGCGCCTTCTCGGGCGTGAGTACGCCGGTGGCGATCCGGGAGCCGAGACAGGGCATCCCGAAGCGTGAGCCCTCCTCTTCGACGAACGCGCCGACACCGATCGGCACGGACGGTACGAAGCCCTCGGCACGCAGGCGGTCGACCGCCGACAATGCCGAGACGACCCCGAGCGGCCCGTCGAAGGCACCGCCGTCGATGACCGAGTCCAGGTGGCTACCGGTCACCACCCCTGGGGTGCCCTCCGACTGTGCTGAGGGCTCCCACCAGGCGACCAGGTTGCCGATGCCGTCGGATTCGACCGCCAGCCCGCGCTGGGCGCACTGGTCGAGGAACCAGGCGGTCGCCTCCCGTTCGGTCGGGGTCCAGCCGCCGCGGTGGTAGCCCCCGGTCGAGGGGTCTTTGCCGATCGCGGCAAGGTCCGCCCACAACTGCTCGAACGACGTCAACGCACAACTCCTCATCGATCACGACATGGCAAGGGGGTCGCCCGAACGAACCGTCGTCCCGGCGACCCCCTTCAGTTACCTCAGGACAGCGGGTTCTTGCTCAGCCAGTCGGTGGCGACCGCCTTCGCGGCCTCCTTGCCGACGTCGATCCGCTTGACCAGCTCGGTCAGCGACTCGGTGGTGAGCTTGGCCGACACCTTGTTCAGCACGTCGCTGATGTTGGCGGCGTTGTGGTCGGTCCGGATCAGCGGAACGATGTTGTTCGGCGGCAGGATGTTCTCCGGGTCCTCCAGCTGGACCCAGCCGTTGTCCGCGATCACCGACTGGGTGGTGAAGAAGTTCGACAGCTGGATCTGGTTGGTCTGCAGCGCCTTGGTGCTCAGCGGGCCGCCGGCGTCCAGCGTCTTGTACTCCTTGAACTCGACGCCGTACTTCTCCTTCAGCCCCTTCAGCCCGGCCTCGCGGACCTTGAACTCCGAGCTACCGCCGGCCACCATCTCCTTGGAGTGCGCCTTCAGGTCGGACAGCGACTTCAGGCTGTACTTGTCCGCGGTCGCCTTGTTCACCACGATGGTGTCCTCGTCGGCCGCCGGCGACTTGTCCAGCACCTCGAGCCCGGACGGCAGGGCCGCCTTCAGCGCGTTGTACGCCGCGTCGTCCTCGGTCTCGGTGGCGCCCTTCTTGAAGTAGTCCAGCGCCGCGCCGGTGTACTCCGGCAGCAGGTGCACCGAGCCGTCCTTGATCGCCGCCATGTACGTCTCGCGATTGCCGATGTTCTGCTGGTACTTGACGTCGACCCCCTTCGCGGCGAGCGCCTGGCCGTAGATCTCGGCCAGCAGCTGGCTCTCGGAGAAGTCGGCCGAGCCGACGGTGATGCTCTTCACCTCGTTCGGTGCGGACGTGTTGCCCGCGTCGCCACCGGACAGCGGATCGCCCCCACCCCCACAGGCAGCCAGACCGAGGACCGCGACCCCGGCAATCGCAGTACGGATGAGTGTGTTTCTCAACACGGGAGCCTCCAGGATTTCGATGGATACCGGCGAACGCCGCCGGTGTTCGGTGTCGAGGGATGGGTTCCGGCCATCAGTCGACCCGCAGTCCTTTGGAAACGGTGATCCGGCCGGCCAGCGCGAACAGCAGGTCGAGCAGGATCGCCAGCAGTGCCACCAGCAGCGCGCCGCTGAACATCTGCGGGAAGTCGCGCAGCTTCAGTCCGTCCACGACGTACCGGCCCAGTCCGCCGAGCGAGACCAGCGCGGCGATCGTCGCGGTGGAGACGATCTGCAGGGTGGCCGCGCGCAGACCGGAGATGATCAGCGGCAGCGCGATCGGGATCTCCACCTTGGTCAGGATCTCCCGACCGGTCATTCCCATCCCGCGCGCCGCGTCGATCGTGGCCGGATCGACACCGGACAGCCCGGCGTACGTCGAGGTCAGGATCGGTGGGATGCCGAGCGCGACCAGCGCGATCAGTACCGGCAGGAAGCCGATCTGGTTGGTCAGCAGCACCGCGATCATCAGCAACCCGAGGCTGGGCAGCGCCCGGGCCGCGTTGCCGATGTTGATCGCCAGGAACGCGCCCCGCCGGGTGTGCCCGATCCGCAGGCCGATCGGCAGGGCGATCAGCGCGGACAGGCCGAGAGCGGCGAAGGTGTACCAGATGTGCTGGATGATCCGGGCTGTGATGCCTTCCGGACCGGACCAGTTGAACGAGTCGAAGAGGTAGTCGAGCATCTCAGGCCTCCTGCACCGAGGTGACAACGCGGGCCCAGGGAGTCAGCACACGTTGCAGGGTGACGATCAGCAGGTCGGCCAGCAGCGCGAGTAGCAGGGACAGCACCACGCCGACCACGACCGGGGTGAGGAAGTCCTTCTGGAAGCCCAGCGTGAACAGCTCGCCGAGACCGCCGATGCCGATCACCGCGCCGACGCTGACCATCGAGATGTTCGCGACCGTGACGACTCGCAGACCGGCGAAGATCACCGGTACGGCGATCGGCAGGTCGATCGTCAGCAGCCGCCGGGCCGGGCCGTAGCCGACCGCGATGGCCGCCTGCCGGACGTCCGGCGGGACCGAGCGCAGGCCGTCGATCACGTTCCGGATCAGCAGCGAGACCGCGTAGATGGTCAGCGCGATGATGATGTTGATCCGGTCCAGCACCTTGGTTCCGAGCAGCACCGGAAGCACGATGAACAACGCGATCGAGGGCAGCGAGTAGAGCACGCCGCCGAGCGCGATCAGCGGGTTGGCCAGCCAGGCGAACCGGGTCGCCACGTAGCCGAGCGGGATCGCGATGATCAGGCCGAGGATCACCGGCAGGATCGCCAGGTAGATGTGCTCGCTGAGCTGCTCCCAGATCAGCGAGAGGTTGTCGCCGATCCAGGTCATGACCGCAGCGCTCCGGCGAGGATGTTGTGGTCGACGATGCCGATCGCCTTGCCGGTCTCGTCGACGCAGACGCCCTGCTGGGTCGGCGAGGTCAGCAACGAGTCCAGCGCGGCCCGCATCGAGTCGCTCTTGGTGAAGACCGGGCCGACCGGCAGAAGGTCCGCGGCGCCGTTCTTCCAGCCGGTCGGGCGGCCCGCGTCGTCCAGCACCAGCTCGGCCGGCAAGGGCCCGAACTCCAGCTGGTCGATCTGCAAGAACGTAAGGGCGCGGTAACCGCGATCCTGGCCGACGAAGCTCTCGACGAAGCCGTCGGCGGGATTGGCCAGCAGCTCCGACGGCGGGGCGAACTGGGCCAGCTTGCCGCCGACCTGGAGCACCGCGACGTTGTCACCGAGCTTGATCGCCTCGTCGATGTCGTGCGTGACGAACACGATCGTCTTGCCGATGTCGCGTTGCAGGCGGAGCAGTTCCTCCTGCAGCTGGTGCCGCACGATCGGGTCGACGGCGCTGAACGGCTCGTCCATCAGCATGATCTTGGGGTCGGCCGCCAGTGCGCGGGCGACGCCGACCCGTTGCTGCTGGCCACCGGACAGCTGGGCCGGATACCGCTCGGCCAGCTTGAGATCGAGGCCGACCCGCTCGAGCAGCTCCATCGCGGTGGCCCGGGTCTTCTTCTTGTCCCAGCCCAGCAGCTTCGGCACCGTGGCGACGTTGTCGACCACGGTCTTGTGCGGGAACAGCCCGGCATGCTGGATCACATAGCCGATCCCGCGTCGCAGGGTGACCGGATCGCCGGCGTTGATGTCCTCGCCGTCGATCGAGATCGTGCCGCTGCTGCGCTCGATCGTCCGGTTGATCATCCGCAACGAGGTGGTCTTGCCGCAGCCCGAAGGTCCGACGAACACGGTGATCTCGTTGCTCGGGATCCGCATGCTCAGCTTGTCCACGGCCACAGTGCCGTCGGGGTACTGCTTGGTGACGTCTTCGAACTCGATCATGGCGCCCCTTCGCGCTCGTCGGAGATCGCCCGAACGATCCTAGGGGACCGGGACCCCACTAACACGCGATTAGCGGGTATCTCGGTCCTTAAGAAAGTGCACCTTAGCGCTACGGATTGCCTCGGTCGCACTGTGCAGCGATCAGTTCTCCCGCATCGGGATCCTGACGCCTCGTTCAGCGGCTACTTCTTCTGCTCGTTCGTACCCGGCATCGACATGCCGAATCACACCCATGGCCGGATCGTTGCTCAGCACCCGTTCCAGCTTCTGCCGGGCCAGGTCGGTGCCGTCGGCAACCGATACCTGGCCGGCGTGGATCGACCGGCCCATGCCGACGCCGCCGCCGTGGTGGATGGAGACCCAGGAGGCGCCGCTGGCAACGTTCACCATCGCGTTCAGCAGCGGCCAGTCGGCGATCGCGTCCGAGCCGTCCAGCATGCCCTCGGTCTCCCGGTACGGCGAGGCGACGCTGCCGGTGTCGAGGTGGTCGCGGCCGATCACGATCGGCGCCTCCAGCTCACCCGAGGCGACCATGTCGTTGAACCGTACGCCGGCCTTGTCCCGCTCACCCTGGCCGAGCCAGCAGATCCGGGCCGGCAGGCCCTGGAAGGCCACCCGCTCCTGCGCCATCTTGATCCACCGGGTCAGGTGCTCGTTCTCGGGGAAGAGTTCGAGGATCGCCTGGTCGGTCTTGTGAATGTCCTTGGGGTTCCCGGACAGCGCCGCCCACCGGAACGGGCCCTTGCCCTCACAGAACAACGGCCGGATGTACGCCGGTACGAAGCCAGGGAACTCGAAAGCCCGGTTGTACCCGGCCTTCCGCGCCTCGTCCCGGATCGAGTTGCCGTAGTCGAACACCTCGGCGCCGGCGTCCTGGAAGCCGACCATCGCGGCGACGTGCCGAGCCATCGAGGCCTGCGCGCGCTCGGTGAAGCCGGCCGGGTCCTTCTCGCGGGCGGTCGTCCAGTCGTCGAAGTCCACGCCCACCGGCAGGTACATCAGCGGGTCGTGCGCCGAGGTCTGGTCGGTGACGATGTCGATCGGGGCGCCCAGCTCGAGCAGCTCCGGCACGATCACCGCGGCGTTGCCCAGCAGGCCGATCGACAGCGGCTTGCGAGCCTTCTTGGCCTCTTCGGCCAGCCGCAGCGCGTCACTCAGGTCCTTGGCCCGTACGTCGAGGTAGCGGTGCTCGATCCGGCGGTCGATCCGGCTGCCGTCGACGTCGATGCAGATCGCCACGCCGTCGTTCATCGTGACGGCCAGCGGCTGCGCACCGCCCATGCCACCGAGGCCGGCGGTCAGCGTGATGGTGCCGGCGAGCGTACCGCCGAACTTCTTGGCGGCGACCGCGGCGAACGTCTCGTAGGTGCCCTGCAGGATGCCCTGGGTGCCGATGTAGATCCACGAGCCGGCCGTCATCTGGCCGTACATCGTCAGGCCGAGCGCCTCGAGCCGGCGGAACTCCTCCCAGTTGGCCCAGTCGCCGACCAGGTTGGAGTTCGCGATCAGCACCCGCGGCGCCCACTCGTGCGTCTGCATGACACCAACCGGCTTGCCCGACTGCACCAGCATGGTCTCGTCGTTCTTCAACGTGGTCAGCGTTCTGACCATCGCGTCGAAGGAGTTCCAGTTACGCGCAGCCTTGCCGGTACCTCCGTAGACGACAAGCTCGTCGGGGTGCTCGGCGACCTCCGGGTCGAGGTTGTTCTGCAGCATCCGCAGGGCGGCTTCCTGCTGCCAGCCCTGGGCGGTGAGGGTGGTGCCGCGGGCGGCGCGAACGGGACGGGGTCCGGACATGTGTGATCCAGCCTCTCTAGTAGATACAGTCAGGAGAGCGGGCCGGTTACGGCCTCTACAGCGGACAAGTAGGTGCCGTCAGCAACAAGCTGGACGGAGTGTTCGATCTCTGGGGCGAGGTACCGGTCGGTACCAGGCCCTTCAACGTGCTCACGCAGCTTGCTCAGCACTGCGCCGGTGGCGGGTGAAGGCTCAAGCGGCGCACGCATGTCGAGTGCACGTGCAGCGGTCAGGATCTCGACCGCCAGAACTCTTTGCAGACCGTCGATGCTCTTGCGCAGCTTGCGTGCGGCCGCCCAGCCCATCGACACGTGGTCCTCTTGCATCGCGCTGCTTGGGATCGAGTCGACGCTGGCCGGTACTGCGAGCCGCTTGAGCTCGGACACGATCGCGGCCTGCGTGTACTGCGCGATCATGTGCCCGGAGTCGACGCCCGGATCGTCGGCCAGGAACGCGTTCAGACCATGGTTGCGCGCGACATCGAGGAACCGGTCCGTACGCCGTTCGCTGATGCTGGCCACGTCGGCGACGGCGATCGCGAGGAAGTCGAGCACGTAACCGACGGGCGCGCCGTGGAAGTTGCCGTTGGACTCGACCCGGCCGTCGGGCAGGACGACCGGGTTGTCGATCGCGGCGGAGAGCTCGTAGCCGGCGACTGATGCTGCGTGGGTGGCCGTGGCGCGAGCGGCGCCGTGTACCTGCGGCGAGCAGCGGAGTGAGTAGGCGTCCTGGACGCGGTTGCAGTCAGGGCCGCGGTGGCTTGCGACGATCCCGCTGTCGCTGAGTACCGCGCGCAGGTTGGCTGCCGAGTCGGCCTGCCCGGGGTAGGGGCGTAGTGCCTGCAGATCTGCGGCGAACACGCGATCGGTGGCGAGCTGGCCCTCGACGCTCATCGCGGCGGCGATGTCTGCCGTCTTGAGCAGCCGGTCGAGGTCGGCGAGCGCGAGCACCAGCATGCCGAGCATGCCGTCGGTGCCGTTGATCAGCGCGAGACCTTCTTTCTCGGCGAGGACGACCGGCTTGAGGCCGTGCTTCTTGAGCGCGTCGGCGGTGTCGAGCAGGTTGCCGTCGGCGTCGCGGACCTTGCCTTCACCCATGACCGCCAGCGCGACGTGAGAGAGGGGTGCGAGGTCGCCGGAGCAGCCGAGGCTGCCGTACTCGTGCACGACCGGGGTCAGCTGAGCGTTCAGCAGACCGGCGTACGCCTGAGCGGTCTCGACCTTCACGCCGGTACGACCGGTGGCGAGCGTCGACAGCCTGAGCAGCGCCAGTGCACGGATGACCTCGGTCTCGACCTCGGGGCCGGAGCCGGCCGCGTGCGACCGGATCAGGCTGCGCTGCAGCTGGGCCCGCAGCTCGGGCGCGATGTGCCGCGTCGCGAGCGCGCCGAATCCGGTGGAGACGCCGTAGTGGGGGGTGTCCGCATGCGCGAGCGCCTCGATCGCCGCCCGCGATTTGGCGATCTCCTCGAGCGCCTGGCCGTCGATCCGTACGGGCGCCCGGTAACGCGCCACCGCGACGACGTCCGCCGCACTGAGCGGCCCGACACCGACTGTCACTACCTGGGATGTTTGCCCCTGAGCTGTTTGCGTGGTCACCCGCCCATTGCACCGCGCCGTACCCCGCACCGATAGCACCGCCACCCCACCACATGTCTCAGACCCGAGACATCTGCAGCTCAGGGCGGATCCGCCGAGAAGACCCGGAGTGGAACTAGGGTCGGGGGATGGGGTTCGAGGTGCGGGTGGCTACGCCCGGTGACGCGGTGGGGATTGCTGGAGTTTGGGCTGCGGCGATGCCGCACCTGGTGAAGACGGCTCGGGGGATCGAGGCGGAGCTTCGGAAGACGACCACGCGGGTGGTGCTGATCGCGGTCGACGGTGATGCGGTGGTCGGGTACGGGAACAGCTACCGGCCGGCCGCCGCGGAGGTGGCGCCACGGGTGCGGATTACCGTGCAGGTGCCGCCGCTGGAGCGTGGACGCGGGATTGGGAGTGCGCTCGCCGAGAAGGTGTCTGCGGTGGCTGCGGAGGCGGGGGCGCACAAGTTGCTGACCGTTGTCGCCGACGAGGACGAGTCGAAGGTGTTCGCTGCGCGGCGTGGGTACGAGGTTGGGCGGCGGATGAGTCATTCGCGGGCCGAGCTGAGCGCAGTACCGGAGGCACATGCTGTGCCGGACGGGCTGCGGCTGGTTGATTACACCGGGGTCGACCCGCGCAGTCTGTGGGAGGCGCATGTGGCGGTCGCCGGGGACGATCCGAGCGGGTTGTCGCACATCTCGGCGTACGACGACTGGCTGAAGCACGACTGGGACCACCCGGATCTGCGCCTGGACCTGAGTGCCGCGGTGCTGGACGGCGACCAGGTCGTCTCGTTCGTGACGACGACGGCCGATCCCGAGCGCCGGGTGATCTGGTCCAACCTGACCGGTACCGTTCCGGCGTACCGGGGTCGCGGACTGGCGAAGGTGGTGAAGTCGGCTGCGCTCACGCGGAGTCGCGACGCGGGGTTCGAGCAGGCGTTCACCGGCAACGACGCGGCCAACAAGCCGATGCTCGCGGTCAACGAGTGGCTCGGCTACCGGGTAGCCGCTGCCGCCTGGACGGCCGAGAAGATGCTCGAGCCGATGGAGCAGGGGCGGTGACCCGATTTCTGCTGTCCGTGGCCTTCTTCGCGGTGCTGTCCATCGGGGTCGGATTCCTGCTGTCGGGTGACGACTTCTTCGACTGGGGGATGGCGCTCGGGCTGTTCGGGCTGGCCCTGCTGGGCGAGGGGCTGCGGTTCCGGATCCGGCGCGGACGCACCAAAGGCCGTCAATCGTCCGAAATCTGAGACGGGCGGGCTACTCTCACTGTTGTGAGCGGCAACGTTCCCGCCTCGACCCGCACTCTGCGGGTGCTGACGTTCCTGGCCACCCAGCCCGGACCGGTACCGATGGAGCGCATCGCCTCCGCGGTCGGACTGCCACGCTCTTCGACGTACCACTTGCTGAAAGCAATGATCAGCGAGGGCTTCGTGGTGCACCTGCCGGAGGAGAAGCGCTACGGCCTCGGCGTCGCCGCCTTCGAGATCGGCTCCGCGTACCTGCGCCACGACCCGCTCGAGCGGCTGGCCAGGCCGTTGCTCGCTCAACTCGTCGCCGAGGTCGGCCAAACCGCTCACCTGGGCGTGCTGCACGGACGCGAGCTCGTCTACCTCCTCAAGGAACAGCCCCCGCGGCCCGTCACCCTGGTCACTGACATCGGTGTACGCCTCCCAGCGACCCTGACCGCCTCCGGGCGCGCTCTCCTCGCCGCATTACCGCCGGCCCAGGTCCGCGCCCTGTTCCCCACTCCCGAGAGCTTCGTCCGCCGTACCGACCACGGCCCGCAGACCTTGAGTCAGCTCCGCCGCATCCTCGCGGACGAGAAGCGGCAGGGGTACGCCGTGGAGGACTCGCACATCACGCCAGGCGTCGCGTCGGTCGCGAGTGCGGCCGTCGACTATGCGGGGCATCCGGTGGCGGCGATCAGCATCAGCTTCCGCACGGACGCGGTCCCGGCCGGCGAACGGTTCCTGCTGGCCCGGCGGACCCGGCAGGCAGCGGACGCGCTGACGCGCCGCCTCAGCCACTGAAAAGGTCTGTGAACGCATTAAGGGCCACCCCTTGCGGGGTGGCCCTTAACAGTGTGAATGTCCGGCGACGTCCTACTCTCCCACGACCTACCGGTCGCAGTACCATCGGCGCTGTCAGGCTTAACTTCCAGGTTCGGAATGGAGACTGGGTGTTTCCCTGACGCTATGGTCACCGTAACTCTATAGAAATATCAACCAACCACACACACAGTCACTACGACTGGGGGTTGACCGTATTTCGGGAACCGTATAGCGGACGCGTTATCTTCGCAGCAAGTTTCTGTTGCCACACACGTGGTGTGGTGTTGAGACAAGCCCTCGGCCTATTAGTACCAGTCAGCTCCACACCTTACGGTGCTTCCACTTCTGGCCTATCAACCCAGTGGTC